>NZ_JBQUZT010000001.1:532203-1920762 GCF_056313705.1 Pinisolibacter sp. DMC100
GGCACCGGCCGAAGTCCATCGCCCTTCCGTCGCGGTCAGGCGTGCCAGCCCCGCCGCGCGCCGATCGCGGCGATGACGGCGGGAGAGTGGACGAGGCACCGGCCGAAGTCCATCGCCCTTCCGTCGCGGTCAGGCGTGCCAGCCCCGCCGCGCGCCGATCGCGGCGATGACGACGACCGCGGCGAAGGTCGCCGAGACCGGCGTCCAGGCGGCGGCGACCGGATCGAGATTGCCCATCTCGCCGGCGACGACGAAGACGCGGGTGGCGACGTGGACGACATAGCCCGACAGGACGCAGCCGATCAGCAGGCCGAGCCTCGGCCGCGAGGCCCCCGCCAGCAGCGACACGCTCGCCGCCAGCAGCGCCATCGCCAGCGGCAGCAGCGCGTCGGCGCGCCGCACCTCGGGCCAGACGCGATGATCGGGACCGATCAGCATGGTCGAACCGGAGGCGACCATGGCGCGCAGGTCGTCGTCGGGAATGTATTTCGCCGGCAGGCCGAGATAGGTCACGGCGAGCGGATCGAGCGGGATCGGCACCAGTTCCTGGTCGGGACCGGCCGAGATCCGCATCACCGACGGCCGCTCCGGGTCGCGCGTCCAGCGCGTCGCCCGGTCGAAACGCCAGAGATTGCGCAGGCCCGTCGGCTCGGCCCGCGCCGCCCGCAGGATCTCGCGCACCCCGGCGTCGCGGTCGAGGCGGAAGAGGTCGACGTCGATCAGTTCCGCCGGCGGCCCGAAGCGGACATGGGCGTGCACCAGCCGGTCGCCGGTGATGATCCAGGCATCCTTGCGGATCGTGTCGCGCACGTAGCGCTCGCCGTAGGCGCCGAGCCGATCGGCCGCCTGCCGCAGCACCGCGTGCGGTCGCCAGTCGACGTGGAGCTGGTACTGCAGCGCGCCGAAGACGAGGCCGACGGCGGCGGCCGGCCACAGGACGCGCAGCGGATGGCGGCCGGAGACCCAGTGGATCGCCCGCCGCCGCGTCACGATCGACCACAGTTCGAAGGCGAGCACGCCGACGAAGACGGCGATCGGCAGGAGCCGCGTCACCATGTCGACGATCCGGAGGCCGAGATACCAGGCGAAGAGCGCGATCCGCCCGGCGAGGTCGGCCGGCGCCTTGGCCGCCACCTGATCGAAGTAGCGGGCGAGATCGATCGAGATGGCGACGAGCAGCAGGATCGTCTGCACCGTCGCGACGAAGACGACGAGCCCGACGAAGTCCTGCCGTGCGATGATGCCGGGCAGGCCGAGGCCGAGGCGGAAGCGACGCCGCGCCGGCACGTCGAAGAGACCGTCGCGCAGGCTCACGATCGCCCTCCCCGCGGCGCCACCAGCGCCCCCTGTCGCAGCAGGACGACGACGGCGAGGACGACCGCGAGGGTGCCGACCGTCGCCGCGCCGATCATCAGGTTGTCGTCGGCCGAGGCGGTCTGGAAGGCGCGGACGACGCGCACCAGCCCGGTGTCGAACACCACCATCGCCGCGCCCGCCGCAGGCAGCGCGAAGAAGCGCCGCCGCCCGTCGGCGAAGGAGGCGGCGATCGCCGCCGTCAGCACCGCGATCAGCGACAGGCAGGCGCGGGCGACGATTTCGGCCTCGCGCAGGCCGTTGTCGGACCGCCCGCCGCCCGTCGCCGTCACGCGCGCGACCAGCGTGCGGTACTGCGGCTGGTCGGCGAGGACGGGATCGCGCAGCGGCTCGTCGAGATCGATCTCCCGCGTCACCGTGCCGAGCCGATAGCCCGACCCGCCGATCGATCCGGCCTGCGGCGTCGTTCCGGCCGGCGGCAACTGCAGATCCATCACCGAGACGTCGTCGAGGCGCAGCGCGAAGCGGCGCGTCCCCTCGATCGGCCGGAGATCGTAGTTGGCCGCCGCGACGACGCGTTCGCCGTCGCCCTCGCGCGGCGGGAAGACCAGCAGCGGCCGCCGCCCCGCGGCGCCCCAGGCCGGCGAGACGAAGGTGTGGCCGCGCAGCGTCTCGATCCGGTCGGGCGGCAGGCCGACCTCGACCGCATCCATCGCCATGCGGTGCGCCGCCTCGAGGAACAGCCGGTCGCGCGCCGCCCGGCCCATCGGGTCGAGGAAGCCGGCGGCGACGATCGCGGCGAAGACGGCGACGGCGCCGAGCGCGAAGAGGCTGGAAATCATCCGGAACGGTCCGACCCCGGCGCCGGCCATGACCACGGTCTCGCCGCCGTCGCGGGCCTCCATCAGCGCGCGATGGGCGCCGATCAGCACGGCGATCGGCATGGCGGTGACGATGATCTCCGGCGCGGTCAGGGCGAGCACCAACGGCAGGTTGCCGAGCGGCGCGCGGCGCTCGATCAGCATCTCGACGAAGCCGGTCATCCGCTCGGCGAGAAACACCACCATCACCAGCGCGAGCGTGGCGGCGATGGACCCGAGGCTGCGCCGCACGAGATGACGACCGAAAGTCCGCAGCATCCGACGGCCGCCTCCCCGTCCCGTTCGCATCTCGTCCCGGCCGGCGCATGCCGCGGCGGCGGCTCTCGGGACTCGTGTCCGGGCGGCGAATCATATCTGATCGCGCCCATGGCCGACAGTCGTCCCGCTTTCGCACCGACGCTCCGTTTCGTCTGGTCCCACCCGGCGCACGCCCTGTCGCTGTCGGGCGGCCTCGGGCTCGCCCGCGGCTGGCCTGGCACGGTCGGGGCGGCCGGCGGCCTCCTGCCGGCGCTGGTCCTCGTCGGCCTGCCGTGGCCCGTGCTGGCGGTGATCTTCGCGGCGAGCTTCGTCGTCGGCGTGCGCGCGGCGGACATCACGGGCCGCGCCCTCGGGGTCGAGGATCCCGGCTGCATCGTCTTCGACGAGACCTGGGCGATGGCGCTGGTCTGCGTCGCGATCCCGGCGACGCCGCTGTGGTGGCTCGTCGGCTTCGTCGCCTTCCGCTTCTTCGACATCGTCAAGCCGCAGCCGATCCGCGCCGTGCAGGACGGCTTGCGCGGCGGCCTCGGCGTGATGGCCGACGACCTCGCCGCGGCGATCGCCTCGATCGCGGTGGTCGACCTCGCGGCCCGCCTCCTCGGCGCGCTCTGAGGCTCACACGAGGCGCGAGACCAGCGCCAGCACCGGCGTCGCGACGATCCAGGCATCGACCACGTCGAGCACGCCGCCCTGCACCGGGTGGATCGCCGGATAGTCCTTCACCCCGGCGCGCCGCTTGACCCAGGAGGCGACGAGATCGCCCGCCACCGTCGCCGCCGCCACCGCGAGTGCCACCGCGACGATCCGCGTCGCCGGCCAGCCCAGCACGCCGACGCCGAGCACCAGCGCCGCGATCGCCACGCCGATCGCCCCGGCCGCGAGCCCCTCGACCGTCTTGCGCGGGCTGAGCCGCGGAAAGGCCGGGTGTCGCCCGAAGAGCCGGCCGCCGAGCACGGCGGCGCTGTCCATGGTCTCGACCAGCAGGAAGGCGAGGAGCAGCCGCGCTCCGCCGTCCGGCCCCGTCGCCGCAGCGGCGAAGAGCACCAGCGGCAGGGCGGGGAAGAGGGCGAGCAAGATCCCGTCGCGGAGGCCCGCCGGTCGCCCGAGCCGTCCCGTCGCGACGCCGGCGCCGATCGCCAGCGCGACCCCCGCGACCGCACCGCCGAAACCGGCGAAACCGGCGAGGCCGGCCGCGACGGCCAGCGCCGCGCCGAAGGCGAGCGCCCGCGGCCGCGCGTCGTCGCCCGCGACGGTGACCGTCGCCGCCTCGAAGCCGCAACGCGCCGCGAGAACGGCGACGCCGAGACCGGTCGACACGCCGCCCGGCACCACGAGGAGGAGCGCGACGGCGACGATGACGATCTCCGAGATCATCACCGGCCACAGCCCGCGCGCGGCGCGCGCCGTCGCGGGCAACAGCGACAGCGCCGCCAGCACGACGAGCGCGAAGACGAGAAAGGCGACGACCACCAGCGCCAGGTGATGCGTGCCCGTCATCGCCGCCGCCTTTCGACGGCGCGCACGACGAGGCGCTGCCACAGTCGCAGGACGGGCGCGATCGGCGAATGGAAGCGGGCGAGCAGCCCGAGCGTCGCCCCCGGCGCGACCAGGAAACGGCCGCGATCGGCGCCGGCGAGGATCGCCGTGGCGACGTCGTCGGCGGAACGGACGCCGCCGCCCGCCGTGATCGCCTCGGTCGCCGCCGGCCGCGTCGCCCGCTCGGCGGCGAGCTGCGGCGTGTCGGTGTCGGGCGGCAGGGCGAGGGTGACGGAGATTCCGATCGCGCCGAGCTCCAGCCGCAGCACCTCGGCGAGGCCGCGGACGGCGAATTTCGACGGCGCATAGGCCGAATAGCCCCAGATGCCGAAGAGCCCGGCGCCGGAGGAGACGAGGACGATCCGCCCGTCCCCCGCCGCCCGCATCGACGGCAGCACCGCCCGGACGGCGGCGAGCGTGCCGAAATGGTTGGTCTCCATCTGCCGGCGATGGGCCTCGAGCGGCAGATCGACGAAGAGCCCCGGCTCGACGATGCCGGCGGCGGCGACGAGCCAGGCGATCGGCCCGTGTTCGGCGGCGATGTCCTCGACCGCAGCGGCGAGCGCGGCGTCGTCGGCGACGTCGAGCGGGTGGGTGGTGACGATGGCGTCCGGAACGGCGGTGCGGATGGTCGCGGCGGCGTCGTCGAGCAGGCCCTCGCGACGGGCAACGAGTGCCACGGGATGACCGCGGCGGGCGAGGCGGAGCGCGACCGCGAGGCCGATGCCGCTCGAGCCGCCGGTGATCACCGCCGGCCCGCGCCGCGTCGTTTCGCCGCCGCCGCTCAAGCGCCGTCCTGCCCGTCGGCGAAGTCGAGCATGTTGGCGAGCCCGATCTCGTCGTCGACCTGCACCGGCGGATGCTTGAACAGGAACGAGGCGATGGTGCCGACGTCGCCGGAAAGACCGCGTTCGCGGGCGATGTCGGCGAGACGGATGGCGATCAGCGCCATGGCCGCGGCATTGGGCGAATCCTCGACCGAGACGCGCGCCTCGATCTCCATCGGCACGCCGCCGAAGAGGCGCCCCTCGAGCCGGACATAGGCGATCTTGTTGTCGTTCAGCCACGGCACGTAGTCGGACGGGCCGATGCGGATCTGCTGGTCGTCGAGCCGCTCGTGCATGGCGGTCTGCACCGCCTCGGTCTTCGACAGGCGCTTGGTCTGCAGCCGGTCGTGATCCATCATGTTGAGGAAGTCGGTGTTGCCGCCGACGTTCAGCTGATAGGTCCGGTCCATCTTGACGCCGCGCATGTCGAAGAGATGCGACAGCGTGCGGTGGACGATGGTGGCGCCCATCTGCGCCTTGAAGTCGTCGCCGAGCACCGGCAGGCCGGCGGCGCGGAACTTCGCCGACCACTTCGGGTCAGAGGCGATCAGCACCGGGATGCCGTTGACCATGGCGCAGCCCGCCTCGATGGCGCAGGTCGCCCAGAACTCGACCGCCGCCTGCGAGCCGACCGGCAGGAAGTTGATCAGCACGTCGACGCCGCGCTCGCGCAGGGTGGCGACGATCGTCGCCCTGTCGAGCGCCGGGGCGTCCGACAGCACGAAGCTGCGCGACGGCATCTGGTTGCGCATGAAGGCGGAGACGCCGTCGAGATCGGGGCCGCGCTGGACGGTGAAGCCCGCCGCCGGCACGTCGCGATGGAAGATCTTGGTGCAGTTCGGTTCCTGGAAGATCGCCTCGGAAAGGTCGCGGCCGACCTTGCGCGCATCGACGTCGAAGGCGGCGACGATCTCGACGTCGCCGGGCCTGCGGCCGGCGAGGACGGGGAAGGGCACCCCGATCGCCTCGTCGCCGAGCGCTCGGCAATAGGCGACGCCCTGAACGAGCGAGCTGGCGCAGTTTCCCAGACCGACGATCGCAGTGCGGATCTTCCGTGACATGTTTGGCCTCGGCATCGTTCGTCGGCCCGTTCGCCCGTCGGGGCGGAACCGGTCGACCGGCGTCTTCTTCGTCGCTCCGGCACGGCCCTCGCGCGCCGCCTCACTCCGCCGCGTCTCGTCCCGCGCGGCACCCGCGTCGCCCGCGTCTCGGCCCGAAACGGGTCGCGGCACCGGCGGGCCCGCGAGAGGGGGGCATGCTAACCACCCGTCGGGCGCGAAAGAAGTCGGGAAATGGGCCTAGAGGTCGATTTGCCGTCGAAGTTGCCCTGCGGCCTCGTCCGGACTTGAGTCCGCCGCGGTTCGGTCCGACAGTGACCGCCCTCGAGGACGAGCGAGAGGAAACGTGGACGCCATGGGTTTCTCGTCGGATCGACCGGCCGCCGGATCGAAGCGCGCCGCGCGTCGCGGCGATCCGAGCCGGCGCGATCTTCTCGGGCTCGGATCGGCGGCGCTGGCCACCGTCGCGATGCCGCGCGCCGTGGCGGCGCAGTCGATCTTCCTGCCCGACATCCGCTCCGAGTTCGCGCGGTTTCCCACCCTGCCGATCGGCCGGCCGCAGGCGGTTCCGACCGACGCGGGGATGCTGTTCTTCGTCCAGCACGCGATCGACGCCAACGCCATCGTCTATGCCGCCCGGCGTCTCGCCGACGGCCGGCTCGACCCGGACGAGCCGGTCGAGACCTTCTGGCGCCGCTTCGCCACCGCCGGCCATCGCCGCGAGCTCAGTTTCTTCGAACGCCGGTTCGCCTTCGGCCTCGTGGCGACGCCCGAGACGGCGGGGGTGTGGAGCGTCCACGTCGCCGCGCTGTCGTCGCGCAAGGGCCGCCTCGACCTCGGTCCCGACGGCAAGCCGCGCATCCTCGTCGAGATCGACGGCAAGCCGCGCCGGCCGGTCTACGTCTGGGTCGAAGCCGAACGCGGACACTTCATTCCGACCCTCCGCCACGTCGACGTCTATGCCGTGACCGAGGGCGAGAAGGGCTTCTATCGCGAACGTCTGGTCTTCGGCTGATCGACGGGCGTAGGGCTCGCCTCGGCACGCCCGAGGCGATAAGCAGTGCGGGCGCGGGATCGCGCGGGGGCAGGCCGCGAGGTGGCGATGCTGGGGAAGATGTTCTCCTTCCTGTGGAGGAACGCACCGAAGGGCATGCCCTTGCCGGTGATCGGCCTCGCCGTCGTCACCGGCCTCACCCGCGACGCGCTGCTGATCGTCACCAACGCCGCCGCTTCCGACGTCGGAAAGCCGAACTTCTTCTCGTTCTGGCTGCCGGTCTTCCTGGTGACGCTCGCCGCCTATGCGGTGCTCCACCTCGTCTACCCGGTGATGGCGCAGACCATGGTGGCGCGCATGGCCGCGGCGCTGCGCCTGAGGCTCACCCGCCACCTGCTCGAGACGCCGCCGCTCTTCGTCCAGAGCCGCGAGCACGGCAGCCTCTACCACATCATGACCACCGACGTTCAGGTGGTCACCCAGATCAGCCGCACCCTGCTCGAGTTCCTCCCCGCGGTGGTCTTCCTCGCCGTGGCGCTGCCGCAGATCTTCCTGATGTCGGTGCCGGTCGCCGTCTTCACCGTCGTGGTGATGGCCGGCGGCATCCTCGGCTACTACCTCCAGCGCCGGGCGATCTCGGGGCTGGCGCGCGACATCCGCGCCCTCGAGATCCGCTATTTCGAGCGCGTCAACGACGTCATCGCCGGCTTCCGCGAACTGAAGCTCCATCGCCCCCGCCGTGCCGATCTCGCCGGCGAGGTCGAGGACACCGTCGGTGCGGCGCGCGACACCACCATCCGCATGGAGCGGCGCTATGCCGCCGGCGAAGTGGTGGTGCAGTCGCTGAAGTTCGTGCTGGTCGGCGGTGTCGTCTTCCTCGTGCCCTGGCTCGGCGAGGGCGACGGCACGGTGGTCTTCCGCCTGTTGACGGTGATCCTGTTCTCGCTCGGCCCCTTCGAGGCGGTGGTCAGCCAGATCCCCGGCCTGCTTCGGGCGATGGTCTCCTTCCGCCGCATCGACGATCTCGACGCCGAGCTGCGCGCCTGCGCCGCCCCGGTTCCCGAGGACCGGCCGATGCCGCTTCCTTTCAAGACGTTGACGCTCGAGGGCGTCACCGCCCGCTGGGGCGCCGACGGCGAGACGGGCTTCGCCCTCGGCCCGATCGACTTCGAGCTGAGGCGCGGCGAGATCGTCCTGGTGGTCGGCGACAACGGTTCGGGCAAGACCACCTTCCTCAACGTCCTGACCGGCCTGATCGACATCGACGGCGGCCGCATTCTGGTCGACGGCGTGCCGGTGGAGGAGGCCGACCGCGCCGCCCATCGCGACCGCTTCTCCGCGATCTTCACCGTCTTCCACCTGTTCTATCGTCTGTTCGGCCTCTCCCACGTCGATCCCGAGCACACCCGCGAGATCCTGCGCCGCCTCGGTCTCGACGGCGTCACCGACTACGACGACGGCGCCTTCACCCGGCTCGAACTGTCGTCGGGCCAGCGGCGGCGGCTGGCGTTGGCGGTGGTGATGCTGGAGAACCGCGACATCGTCGTGCTCGACGAGTTCGTCGCCGATCAGGACCCCGGCAAGCGCGAGTTCTTCTTTCGCGAGCTGCTGCCGGAGCTGAAGGCGCGCGGCAAGACGGTGGTCGTCACCACCCACGATCTCGCCTGGGTGCCGTGGTGCGATCGGCTGGTGCGCTTCGCCGACGGCCGCATCGTCGCCGTCGAGGAACACGGGCGGCCGGACGTCGAGGCCGCGGCGCACTGAGAGCGATCGTCGGTCACGCCCGGCCGGGCAGCGCCACCACCAGCGCGGCGTTGATGCCGCCGAAGGCGAAGGAATTCGACATCGCCGCGTCTGCCGAGAAGGCCCGGGCGACGTGCGGCACCGGTTCGAAGCCGATCTTGGGATCGACGCCGAGGAAGTCGATCGTCGGCGGCGCGATCTGCGCCCGAAGCGCCTCGACGGTGACGATCAGCTCGAGCGCTCCGCCGGCACCCAGCGCATGGCCGTGGATCGGCTTGGTCGAGGAGACGAGGAGCCCGTCGAAGGCCGGACCGAACACCTCGCGCAGCGCCTGGGCCTCGGTGACGTCGTTGGCGATCGTGCCGGTGCCGTGGGCGTTGCAATAGCCGATCCGCGCCGGATCGAGCCCGCTGGAGGCGACGGCGCCGCGCACGCAGGCGGTGGCGCCGGCGGGATCGGGGCGCAGCAGATCGGCGGCGTCCGAGGTGTTGGCCTGACCGACCAGTTCGGCGAGCACGGTCGCGCCGCGCGCCCGCGCCGCCTCGGGTGCCTCCAGCACGACGATGCCGGCGCCTTCTCCCAGCACCATGCCGGTGCGTTCGCGCGAGAACGGGCGGCAGACGCCCGTCGTCATGACGTGCATCGCCTCCCAGGAGGCGAAGACGCCGTCGACCAGCAGCGATTCCGCCCCGCCGGCGATGCAGCGATCGACCACGCCGGCGCGGATCAGGTCGGCGGCGAGCGCGATCGACTGGGTCGCCGAGGCGCAGGCGGTGGAGATGCAGAAGGTCGGCCCGGTCGCCTTCCATTCCATGCCGATCCACGAGGCCGGCGAAC
The DNA here is from genome assembly GCF_056313705.1 of Pinisolibacter sp. DMC100. Lineage (NCBI taxonomy): Bacteria > Pseudomonadati > Pseudomonadota > Alphaproteobacteria > Hyphomicrobiales > Ancalomicrobiaceae > Pinisolibacter > Pinisolibacter sp. DMC100. The sequence continues at coordinate 541,652 of NZ_JBQUZT010000001.1, forward strand.
TCGTCATGATCTTGGGGATCGCCATCGGGTCGGAGCGCTCGGCCGGCGCCTCGACGAAACGGACGTAGTTGCGCTCGAGCGTCTCGGCGCCGCCGAAGCCCGAGCCCACCACCACGCCGCAGCGGGCGCCGAAGTCGCCAGCCCCGAGGCCGGCCTGCGCGATCGCCTCGCGCGCCGCCGCCAGCGCCAGGATGGCGGTGCGGTCCTGGAAACGCGGCTTGGCGTCGGTGGCGAGCGCGGCGAAGTCGGCCTCGGCGATGCGGGCGGCGCGCTTGACCTGCTGGCGGTGGATGCGCGGGAAGGCGACGTCGACCACGGCGCTCCGGCCGTCGCGGGTGGCGGTCCACAGGGGCTCGACGCCGATGCCGCAGGCCGAGACGGCCCCGAGACCGGTGATCGCGACGGGCTTCACGACGCCTCCTGCCGACGATGCTCTTCGATGTGGGTGGTGACGACGTCGATGAGCTCGCCCACCGTCTTCGCCTCGGTCAGCTTCTCGTCGACCGGCACGTAGACGCCGAACTTCTCTTCGATCGCCATGAGGATCATGACGAAGTCGGCCGAGGCGATGCCGAGATCGTCGAGGCGCTGGTCGTCGTCGATGACACGATCGCCGACCATGCCCTCTTCCGCGACGATGGCGAGCAGGCGACGCCGTAGATCTTCGTTCCGTTCGGCGGTTTCGGCCATGACAACACCCTGCAGGCAGTTCCAGATCCGTCGAATCTGTCTTAAGCCAAGCGATCGGCTCTGCAAAGGACACAGGTCGTCGATCAGGGATCGTACGCGCGCCGCGATCGGCGGGCCGGCGATGCCCGTGAAAGGAAGCGGAAATGGGACCCGCCGTCGTCGTCCGCTCGGTTCTCTTCCACGTCGCCGCGGTCGGCGCGGTGATCGTCTTCCTGCCCTTCGCGCCGCTGCTGCTGATCCCGGACCGACGGCCGTCGCGCCCCATCCTCGCCGCCTTCTTCCGCCTCTTCGGATGGCTCCTGCGGACGATCGCCGGCATCGACTGGCGGGTCGAAGGGGCGGAGCATCTGCCGAGGGGCGCCTGTCTCGTCGCATCGCGCCACGAGTCGGCCTGGGAGACGCTGTTCCTGCCGCTGCTGCTCGACGACCCCGCCGCCTTCGCCAAGAGCGAGATCTTCTCCTGGCCGCTCGGCGGCCTCGTCGCCCGGCGCGCCGGCCACATCGCGATCGACCGCGGCGGCGACATCGCCGCCCTCAAGACCGCCTTCGAAGAGGCCCGACGCACCGTCGCCGCCGGCCGCAGCCTGCTGATCTTTCCCTCCGGCACCCGCCAGGCGCAAGGCCGCGACCGCATCCAGCCCGGCGTCGGCGCGCTCTACGAACTCCTCGGCGTGCCCTGCGTGCCGATCACGCTCGATTCGGGCCGCTGCTGGCCGCCCGACACCTGGCTGAAGTTTCCCGGCACCATCCGCGTGGTGATCGGCGCGCCGATCCCGGCGGGTCTCGATCGCCGCGCCTTCGTCGCGGTGCTCGCGACCCGCCTCGGCGCGAGCGGCCGAGGGGAGGGGTGATGCGCGCGGAAACCCTCTCGCCGCTCGGCCGTCTCGCGATCGTCGCGACGATCGCCGCGAGCTTCGCCGCCTCGGTCGCCGCCCCGGTCGCCGTCTACACCGTGACGCTCGCCGCCTTCGGCCTGCCGCACGTCCTCGCCGAGCTGCGTTTCGTCGACCTGCGCTTCTCCGGCCGCCTCGCCCGGATCGGCCCGGCGCTGGCGGCTCTCCTCGCCGGCGCGCTCGCCGCCCGGATCGCCGGCTGGGCCGGCCTCGTCGCGCCGCCGGTCGCGGCGGGTGCCGAGTTGCTGTGCGGCGCCGGCCTGGTCTTCGCCTGCCTCGGCCTGCTGCGCCGTCGCCGCGTGGCGGTGGCGGCGATCGGCCTCGCGCTCGTCGCCGGTGCCGTCCTCGCCCCGGCGACGACGCTGCTCGTCTTCGCCGTCGCCCACAACGGAACGCCGCTGGCGCTCGTCCTCGACGTGACGCCGGCGCGCGACCGCATGCGCCGCCTCGCGCTCTGGTCGGTGCCCTTCGTGCTCGTTCCGGCGCTGATCGTCACGGGGCTCCCCGCCGATCTCGCCGATCGGCTCGGCCTGTGGCTGCCGGACCTGTCGCCGCTCGGGGCCGGCGGCATCGAGAGCCATCTCGGCGTCTACGTCGCTCCCGCGCTGGCCGGCGGATCTCGTGCGGTCGACCTCTTCGCCGCCGCGGTCTTCGCCCAGACCATGCACTACGGCGCGGTGATCCACCTGCTGCCCCGCATGCTGCCGACCGGAGCCCGCGGCCGCGTCCCCTGGCCGCGGCCGGCGGTCTTCGCCGCCGTGCTCGCGGCGTGCGGTCTCGTCCTGCTCGTCCTCTTCCGCCTCGACTTCCCCGATGCCCGCCGCCTCTACGGGCTGGCGGCGCTGATCCATGCCTGGCTGGAGATCCCGGTGATGATGCTGATGCTCGGCGCCGTCTCAGCGGAAGGCGTCGACGAGGAGGCCGAAGCCGGCCGAAGCGCCGTTGGCGAGCGCCGACAGGGCGAGACCGCGTGAGAGGCCCACACGCGATCCGATCGCCTGCGCCACGCCCTCGACCACGACGACCCCGGCTTCGACGATGAGAACCACCGTGCCCCAGGTCTCGGGTTCGGCGAAGGCGAGGACGGCATTCCAGGCGAAGGGATGGGTGAGGAGCGTCGCGACCACGGCGACCAGCGCCGCCCGCCCCGGCGCCGCCCAGCCGGTCGCCCGCGCGGCGAGGCCGGCGACGAGGGCTTCGATCGTGATCGAGGCGAGGAGCGCGCCGCCCTGAGCGGCGGTGAGGTTTGCGAGGCCGAGGTCCATGACCTAGGGTACCACGACACCCGATGCGGAGGCTTCCATGCGCACGATCGTCCCGACCCTTCTCGTCCTCGCCGCGACCGCGGGGTCTGCCATGGCCGACGTCGTGCCGCCGCGCGAATTCGTCCTCGCCCGCCACGGCGAACTGGTCGTCGCCAAGGGCTGGACCTGCCCGAAGGTGACGGCGAGCGATCCGGTCGACGGCTATCCCGAGCTGCGCGCCAAGGGCCTGACGCCCAATCTCGTCGTCTGTTCCGACGGTGCGAAATACGTCGTGGCGATCCCCGCCCGCCGTCGCCCGATCCCCGGCGGTGCGGTCGAACCGCCGGTCGAGCCGGAAGTGCTGAAGCTCGACTGACCGGCAGGACCTGCACGAACGACGACGAGGTCCGCCGGGGGGAGCGGACCTCGCCATCGCGAGCAGGGGGTGAGGATCGGGTCACTCGTAGCGGCAGACCCGGCGGGTTCCGACCACGTCGCCCCAGCGGTTGACGCGCTCGACGATCATGCAGCGGCGGACGGGTTCCTCGTAGGCGACGGGGCGCTGGGCGAGCGTGGAGCCGATCACCAGACCCGTGGCGAGACCACCGACACCCCAGCCCCAGGCCGGGCCGCCGTGATGGTGGTGATGCGGGTGGGGCGGCGGGAACGCCTGGGCGGTGCCGACCGAGGCGACGCCGGCGACGGCGATCGTGGTGGCGACGAGGGCGGCGGTCAGGATCTTCTTCGACTGGAACATGGCTCTCTCCTCGGGGTCCGGGGAAGGCACCGTCATGGCCTTCTTGTCCATGGGTCGCACCGGGAGGAGATCGGGTTCACGCCCGCCGTCGATTTTTTCGTCTTTTCGCGCGACGGCCGAGAAACGGCGGAAATCCGCCGTGGAACGACGACGCCCGCCGCGAGGGCGGCGGGCGGATCGTGTGGGCTCGCGCGAGAAATGCGTCAGCGGGCGCGGGCGACCGCGGCGGCGGCGTCGACCAGACCGGCGCCGAAGACCGGATCGCGTCCCGGCGCGCCGAGATCGATCGCCGTCTCCGTCAGGATGCGGCCGACCGCGTCGGGGGCGAGGTCGGGCCGCGCCTCGAGCAGCAGCGCGACGACGCCCGAGACCTCGGCGGCGGCCACCGAGGTGCCGGTCGTCAGGTCGTAGCCGCCGCGCGGGGCGGGAACGAGCACGTCGACGCCCGGCGCCGTGACGGCGACATGGTTGCCCCGGACGGCCTGCGGCAGGATGCGGTCGTCGGCGTCCGAGGCCGTCACCGCCACCACGCCCGCCGTCGCCGCCGGGTGGAGCGGTGCCGACTGCGGCCCGGCATTGCCGGAGGCTGCCACCGCCACCACGCCGCGCGAGCGGGCGAGCTGGATCATCCGCGCGAGGAACGTGTCGGCCGGCCCGGCGAAACTCATCGACAGGACGCGCGCCTTCTGCTCGACCGACCAGTCGAGGCAGGTGACGACGTTGAAGGTGACGCCCTCGGCGACGCCGCGTGCGCCCGGCGGTCCGAAGGCCCGTGCCGTCAAGAGCCGCGCCGCCGGCGCCGCGCTCGACAGCCGCACGCGGGCGGCGATCGCCCCGGCCATGGCGGTGCCGTGGGCGCCCGGCGTCGGATCGACGCCGGGAAGCGCGTCGAAGCTCCCCTCGATCGCCCCCGCGAGTTCGGGATGGCCGGCGTCGGCGCCGGTGTCGATCACCGCCACCAGCACGCCGCGCCCCAGCGACCGGACATGGGCGGCGTCGAGCTGCAGCTTGGCGGCGGCATATTGGCCGGGCAGCGGTGCCGTCGAGGCCTCGCCGGTCGCCGCGGTGGCGAGCGTCGCGGTCGGTGCCGGCGCGGTCGCGACCGCTTCGCCCGGCGCGGCGGGCGTCTGTTGCAGCGTGTAGATCCAGTTCGGCTGGGCCGAGGCGATGGTGCCCTCGCTCTTCAGCCGTTCCAGGCTCTCGCGCGTGCCGCGGCCGTCGAGGGCGGCGAGGCGGTGGAGCACCGTGCCGGTCAGCCGGATCGGCCGGCTCTCGACGAGGCGCAGGCCGCGCCGCGCCGCGAGACGGGCGACGTCGACCGTGCTCTTCGCCTCGATCAGCACCTCGCCCGGCACGTAGCGCGTCTCGCCCGCCGGCGGCAGGGTGACGATCGGCCCGCGCGTCGTCGTCCGGCGCGGCGTCTCCACCCGCTCGACCGGGCCGGCGCGGCGATGGACGATCGGCAGATCGTCCTCGTCGTCTTCGATGACGATCACCCGCCGCGCCCGGCGCTGGATGTAGTCCTCTTCCCAGCGCTCGTTGTGCGGCAGGCCGTGGAGGATGACCGCGCCGTTGGGCAGTTGCCCCCCGTCGGCCGAGCGGCTGCCGGCATTGCTGGAGGGCCCCGTGTTCGACGGTCCGGTGGACTGGCCGAGGGCGCTCGGCGCCGCCGCCAGCAGGGCCGCGACGGCGACGAAGCCGGCGAGGGCGATGCCTCGCCGGCGCCGGACGCGGGGCTGGTTCGTCGGATGATCCGAGACATCGCGCATCGTTCGATCTCCGCTCGACGGGTGCAGGTCGCGCGTCACGGCGCGACCTGGACGAAGGTGACGAGGCGGCCTTCCGCCTTCAGCGCAGCGGCGACCGCGGTGGCGTCGCCGCCCTCGGCGAGCGACAGGCGCCAGAAGCCGTTGGCCTTCGGCCCCTCGGCGAGGCTCGCGCGGTGGCGCTTCAGCAGGGCGCCGATCTCGTCGATGCGGGCCTCGGGGGCGAAGGCGACGAGCAGCGTCGGCCCCTTGGCCGTCACCGCGACCGTGCCCCGCGACGCCGTCTCGAAGCCACCGCCGGAACGGCTGCCGAGGAGGCCGCCGACCACCGCCGACTGAACGGCGAGGACGGCGACGACCGCGGCCGCCGCGAAGGCGAGCCGGCGCGGCGCCAGCCCGGCGAGGAGGTCGGCGAGCCGTGTGCCGATCCGTTCGACGAGGCCCGACTTCACCGCCGCCAGCGGCAGCGCCGGACGCGGCTCGGCGGCGATCGCCGTCATCAACTTGTCGAAGGCGGCGGTCGAACGCGGCCGGATCGCCTCGTTGAGGGCGATCGCCTCGGCCATCTCCTCGCGGACGAGGTCGAGCCGGCGGGCGAGTTCGCCGTCCGCCGCCAGCGCGGCCTCGACGCGGCCGCGATCGGCGGCCGAGAGCCGTCCGTTGGCGTACCAGGGCAGGAGATCCTCGATCTCGCCGCGTCCCTTGTCGTGAGCCGTCTGGGTCATGGCCAACCTCGATCGATGCCGGCCGCGGCGAGCAGCTCGGCGAGTTTCTTGCGGGCGTGGAAGAGACGGGTCTTCACCGTGCCTTCCGGGATCCCGACGATCTTCGCGACCTCCTCGACGGAGGCCTCGTGGTAGTAGACGAGGTCGAGGACCTCGCGGTGTTCGCTCGACAGCCGCTCCATGCAGAGGCGGATGGCGGCGCCCTTGTCCCGCTTCTGCGAGACGACCTCGGGCGTGTCGGCCTCGTCCTCGATCTCGGCCGCCTTCTCCTCGTCGAGCCCCGCCTCGCGGCGACGCCGGAGACCGGAGAGCGCCTTGAAGCGGGCGATCGACAGGAGCCAGGTCGAGACCCGGGAGCGTCCCTCGAAGGCGCCGGCCTGACGCCAGACGTCGAGAAAGGTCTCCGATACCGCGTCTTCCGCCACCGTCTCGTCGCGGACGAGCCGCAGCACGAAACGGAAGACGACCGTCTGATGGCGCGAGAACAGCACGCGCATCGCCAGTTGGTCGCCCGCGGCGATCCTTCGCAGGAGGTCCTCGTCGCTCGTCGTCATGTCCGGTCCAACACGGGCCGTTCGACCATGGGTCGCGCCGGCTCGCCGTTCGGTTCAAACTTCTTTCGCGAAAATTCGACCGATCGGCGAAGCCCCCGCCGTCGGCCGTCGTCGCGCGCCCGATCCCGACGATAAGCGCTGTCGCGCCTGCCCGCGAGCCCGATCTTCGGCCGTACCGGCGGGAGAGCGGCGATCGCCCGGACCACACCCGATATACACGTAAAACGAGCAATACGGCGAATGTCGCATGCGCAGGTCGCCGCGGGCGCTTGACTCGCGGCGAGCCATTTGATCAACATTTCGTTAAAGTTGCTGATCGAGAGAGATGCGACTCTAGCGTGGGTTGAAGGGGGTTGTATCAGGGGGATGCGCGCGACGCGGCCGGCGAGACGCCGGTTTCCGCGAACGCTCGTGCCATGCCTCGTGAAGCGCCCCCCGTCATGGGGTTTCGGGATCGTGGGCATCGACGCGACGCGCAGCAACTGGAGCACCCCGGCCGCCGTCGCCGGCTGGGGCGGGGCGGGAAGCCTCGAGTTCTCCTTCGGCCCCAGGCGCGTCGACGCGCTGTTCTTCGGTGCCGAGAAGCTCGCGCCGGAGGATCCGCGCCTGTGCTGGTTCGCCCTGAGCGGCACCGCCGCCGACGGCGGGCCCTTCCCGCCGGGGTTCCGCTTCTCGCCCTACGATCGTCGCGCGCTCGCGTCGCCCCGCGCCCTGCCGCCCTTCGGCTCGCCCTTCGTCGCGCCCCGCCGGCCGATGCTCGACGCCCTGCTCGCCGCCGAGCGACGCGTCGTCCGCTTCGCCAAGGCACATCGCGACTTCTTCGCCTGTGGCCGGACCGCGGTGCTGCATGCCCTGAACGAGGAAGGCCGCATCGAGTGGTTCGCGACCGACGATCTCTTCGCCGGTCCCGCCGACGGCGAGATCGTCGGCCGCCCCTATCCCTTCTCGCTCGGCCATCTGCTGCCCGGCGATCGCCACGGCGTCGTCGCCGGCGAACGCGGCTTCGCCACCGTCGCCGACGGTCGCCCCGTCTTCGTCGTCGCCTCCTTCGCCAAGGACCAGTGCCGCCGCGACGTCGCGCCCTGCGCCGGCGCCTGTGGCGCCCCGGCCCGCATCGGCGACGACGTCGCCTGGCCCGTCCTCGAGGGTGGCACGATGCGGCTCGCCCTGCGCGGCGACGGCGAGAAGAGCGACTGGCGCTTCCGTCCCGTCGTCGGCGAGGGGGCGGACGAGACGCTCGGCCGGCCCCGTCTCCTCGCCGACGACGCCGTCGTCTGGGTCGGCCGGAACGGCTTCCTCCACGCGACCGCCGGCAGCGCCTCCTGGCACGCCTGGCGGCCGGGTTTCCGCGCCGCCGCCCATCTCGACCTCCACCTCGACGTGCAGGGGCGTTCCTGGCAGTTCGGCGCCACCGAGGCGGGCTGGGCCTGGGCCAAGATCTCGACCGGGGCGCAGGAATACGCGCCGGTCTCCGGCTATCAGGTGAGCGGCGGTGCCTTCACCCTCCAGGGGGCCGACTTCTGCCGGCGGCCGACGGCGCACGACGGCGTCCGCGTCGTGGTGCAGGCCTTCGACGGCCGTTTCGCCGTGCCGCTCCTGGAATGGAGCGACGCCTCGCTGGTCGCCGTCGGCGAGCTGCCCGACGGCATCGACCCCGACGACGTCATGGCCGGCGGCAACGTCCACCTGCCGCGCGGCTTCGAGTTCCGCCTGCTGTCGCTCGTCGGCCACGGCCTCTACGCGCTGGGGAGCGGCACCCTGCCCTGGTCCAACCGCCACGACGCCCGCGCCTTCGTCTTCGCCGACCACCTCTTCCTCGCCAGCAGTCAGGACACACGATGCGTCATCGTCGCCTGTCGCGCCTGACCGGCGCCTTCGCGGGTCTCCTCGCCGGAGCGGTTCTCGCCCTCGTCTCGGTCGTCCTGTCGCCCGCGCCCGCGGCCGCCGCGGCGGGGCAGGTCTACCTCGTCCAGGCGAGCGGCTGGATGGACGGCTACATCAACAACACCGCCGGCGCCTTCCAGCGCCGGATCGAGCGTTTCGTCGCCCTGACCCGTCAGGACGCCTGGCCGATGGCGGTGGCGAGCTTCAACAGCCATCGCGAGGCCGAGAAGCGGACCGACGGCTGCTCGCCGCGCTTCCTCTTCCCCGTCGACGGCTGCGTCGAGAGCTCGATGCTGGCGCTCTGGTCGGAGGACGGCGTCCGCCGCGCCCTCGCCGCCGTGGCGATCCCGCAGAACGGCACCGGCGGGCTCGCCAACGCCTTCCTCGAGGAGGCGCTGCTGCGCGCCCGCATCATCGCCCTCGCCGATCAGCCGCAGGGCATCGTCTGGATCGTCACCAACAACAAGAACGCGCCGATCGGCACCATGGCCGCCCGCGACGTCTTCGCCTCCTCCGCCGCCTTCATGAAGCGGCTGAGCGGCGGCTGGGAGGAGCTCGGCGCCACCGGCGTCGTCGCCCTGCCGGTCGAGATGGCGGCCCAGAGCGCCACCCGCCCGCATTTCGGCCGCGACGCCGGCTTCATGATCTACGGCATCGCCTTCGGCGACGACGGCCTGAGGCTGCTGCATCACGTCGTCGAACGGCCGCAGCTGATCGCCGAGTTCGGCCGCGCCTTCCGCATCCGGCCGCTCGAGCGCGAGGCGCTGCGGCTGGTGGTCGAGCCGCAGCAGGTCGACGAGAAGATCGAGGTCGGCCTCGACCGCGACGGCAACGTCTTCGTCGGCGGCGCCGAGGTCGGGCGCGCCGCGCCGCTCGTCCTGCGCGCCTCGCTGCAGAACACGATCTACCCCTATGTCGTCCGCCGGGCGGCGCTGCGGCTCGCCTGGCAGCCCGACGAATCGGCGGCGAAGGCCGAGCTGCGCGCCTCCGTCGTGCCGGCGGTGGTGGAGGCGATCGCGCCGGGCGAGGCGCGCGAGATCACCGTCTCGCTCGACTTCTCCGCCGTGCGTCCCGACGACGGCAGCAAGCTCGTCTCCGAGGCCTTCGTCTCGAGCGGCAGCCTGCGGCTCGAGGTGGCCGACATCGACGTCGAGCGCGAGCCGGACGCGGTGCAGCGGCTGCGCCGGGTCTTCCTCGGCGACGCGGCCGCGCTCGGCGGCCCCTCGGCCGACGATCTCGCGGTGCCCCAGATCTTCCTCGCCGGCAACCGCATCCCGCGATCCGACGGCATGCTGCCGCTGCACTTCGCCGCCAATGCCTATCCGATCGACACCATCCGGCTGTTGCTCGGCGCGATCTTCGCGGTGATCGCCGCGACGCTGGCGACCTTCCACTTCGCCCGCCGCCGACCGCAGATCGTCGACCTCGACGGTCAGCGCGTGAAGCTGAACCTGCGCCCCTTCGAACGCACCACCTACGCCGCCGCCTCCGGCCGGACCTGGACCGTCAAGGGCGGTCTGTTCGGCGAGAAGAGCGCGCGGGCCACCCCGTTGACATGAACCCGCCGGTTCCGGAGACGCCGACATGACGCAGACGCCGATCCTCCTCGCCCAGAAGACCACGCCGCCGGTGCCGGCGCCGCTCGCGCCCGTGCTGCCGCCGTCGAACGGCACCGCGCCGGCGAAGCCCGCGGCCGCCCCGCCGATCGGCGGCTCGACCGGGGTTCCCGCCGATCGCGGCATGGGCTGGGACCGCCTGCCCTTCAACGGCTTCGACATCGCGGTGATCGCCTGCCTGACCATCCTGGTGGCGCTGGTGGCGCTGATCCCGAAGTCGCTGATCGCCCGCCATCTGGTCGCCCGCCGCGCGACGCCCTCGGCCGCCAACGCCGCCGGCTGGATGGCGTGGTTCTTCATCGTCTTCGCCACCCTGATGGTGCTGGTCGGCACGCTCGGCCGCTGGTGGTCGCTGGTCGTCTTCTACGGCCCGGCCGGCGCGGTCGCGGCGCTGTTCCTGGTGGCGACGATCTACCTCTTCGCCCGCGCCCTGAAGACGCGGCGGTGACCTCACTCGGGCCTCGGCGAAAGGGGGCGGAACGATGAATACCAACGTACCGAACATCGAACTCGGGCCGCGCGGCGCCGATCGCACGGTCGAGGTCCGGCCGACGCTCTTCGTCGCGGTCGGCGGCACCGGCATGGAGATCGCGCTCAGGCTGCGGCGGCGGATCCTCCAGGCCGACTGGAACGGCTACCGCCTGTCGTCGCTCGCCGACTTCCCGCCGGCCGCCTTCCTCTATTTCGACACCGACACCAACATCGCGGTCGAGAGCAACAAGTCGCAGCGCCAGGACCCGCTGTCCGAACTCGTCGCCTTCAGCCCGAAGGAGGCGATCCAGAACAAGGTCGACCTCGTCTACTACCGCGACGAGGCCCGCCATCAGGCCAACATCGCCGAGTGGATGCCGGCGACCGACCTGTCGCGCATCAACGCCGAGCACGGCGCCGGTCAGGTCCGCGCCATCTCGCGCCTGCTCTTCTTCCAGGAATTCACCCGCCTGCGCGACTCGATGGTCGACGGCGGCCAGCGCATCCTCCAGAACGTCAATCGCGAGGACCAGCTCCAGCGCCTCGGCCTGACCATCCAGCCCAACACGCTGCGCATCGTCGTGCTCGCCTCGGTCGCCGGCGGCACCGGTTCGGGCGGCTTCATCGACATGGGCTATCTCGCCTCGAGCCTGCGGCTGGCGCCGCAGTCCGACGTCGACCTCTTCCTGCTGCTGCCCGGCGGCTTCCAGGGCGCCAACCGCGGCCGCGTCTTCGCCAACGGCTACGCGGCGCTGTCCGAGCTCGAGATGTGCATGCGCGGCGACCGCCGCGCCCCCTACGTCGGCCGCTGGACCGACCGCGATCGCCCCGAGGGCGTCGAGCGGCCGTTCAAGGACGTCTATCTGATCGACACCAAGAACGTCGCCGGCGATCTCACCGGCGACAAGGACGTGGTGTTCGACATGGTGGCCGACATCATGTTCGAGGACTTCGGCAACTCCGACTTCGCGCGGCGCAAGCGCTCGATCGGCGTCAACCAGCAGCAGTTCAAGATGCGGCCCTACGCGCCGCGCATCTGGGCGGCCCAGGGCGACACCGCCTTCTCCTTCTACAAGGGCTATTCGAGCGTCGGCCAGTCGACGCTGAACACCACCACCGCGCTCGAATACGACAAGTCGGTGAAGGAGGTGACGCGCGACATGATCGCCGCCTTCTTCGGCGTCCTGCAGAACGCGCGGCAGAACGCCGTCCAGGCCGAGGAACGCGACGCCTTCCTGCGCAACAACCTCCACCTCGCCTCGACCGCCTTCCAGGACATTCCCGAGATCGGCATCGGTCAGGGCGAACTGGCGATCGCCGAATTCGCCCTCGTCGACCATCTGCTGATGCGCGACGACAACGGCCGCATCGACGGCACGCTGGTGATCGACGTCGGCCGCGACGTCGACCGCATCCGGCTGGAGTTCGCCGATCATGCCGCCTGGCCGCGCGAGGTCGAGCGCGTGTTCGAGCAGCGCCGCGTCGACGTCGACGGCCGCCCCGGCCAGCAGGTCGCCTACGGCCCGCGCGGCGAGGAGATCAAGCTCAACCGTGAGAAGTTGACCGCCCGCCTCGTCGGCGAGGGCGACGAGGGCCTGCCGGCGCTGCTCTATCGCTACGTCGACGACCACGAGCGCGGCGGCCTCGACTACACCATCGCGCTGATCGAGGACATCGTCCGCGCCGTCGAGGACGGATCGGCCGGCGCGATCGCCCGTCTGGCCGAGGCGGAGAAGAAATACGCCAATCTCGCCAACGAGATCGCCAACCAGAACTACATCCCGAGCCTGAAACGGCTGCAGGAGGCGGCGCAGCCGCGGTTCCTGTCGCTGGGCTCCAACCGCTCGATGGCCGAGACCATCCTCGGTCAGGCCCAGTACGACGTCGGCGACATCCTGCGCCTCAGGCTCCGCGCGATCGCCTGCCGTGAGGCGCAGATCCTGCTGCACGAGGTCTGCGAGCGCCTCGGCGCGCCCAAGGGCACCGACGCGACCACCAACGAGCGCAAAGGCACCGGCCTCGTCGGCGAGTTCCTGCGCGGCCGCGCCACGGTCCAGCGCCTGCTCGCCAACGTCCAGCTGCAGATCGACCGCGTCGACGACGTCATCCGCCGGCCCGACGGCGGCACCTACTTCACCATCGCCGACCGCAAGATCGAGATCGCCGTCGCCTCCGACGACCTGCTGCTGTGGGGCCGCGAGGCCTTCAAGGGCGAGGGCGGGTCGCGCGGTCTGTTCCGCCGTCTGCTCGAGGACAAGGAACAGGCGCGGATCATCAACATGGTGATCGAGGAATCGAACCGCCGCCTCGCCCGCCACCTGCCGAAGATCACCTCCTGCACCGACGCGCTCAGGGCCATCCCCGAGGAGGATCGCCGCGAGCTCTTCCGCAAGATGATCCAGCGCGCCATGCCGTGGATCGACGCCCGCTTCGACCGCGACGAGCTCAAGCTCGGCGAGGAACAGTACAAGCTGATCATCGCCGTCAACGACAAGGCCGAGTTCCAGCGCGAGTTCGGTCCGCAGATCGCCACCAGCCTGCCGGCCCGCGTCGGCGTCAAGACCGTCGGCTACGAGGAGACCTCGGTCCGCGGCAAGATCGTCTGCTACTGCGAGCTGAGCGGCATCCCGCTCGACCTGATCGATCCGCTGCGCGGCGAGTGGCGCCGCGCCTACGAGGAGGAGATGCATCGCCCCGATGCCATCCCGCTCCACAACCACAAGGACTACGAGCAGTTCCCGGCGCCGGTGGTGCCCAAGGTCGAGGAGATCGAGCGCCAGCGCGCCCAGCTCGCGCTCTTCGTCAAGGCGGTGATCATGGGCCTGCTGGTGCGGGCCGACGACGGCAACTACCGCATCCAGATCCGCCCCAACGACTGGCACCGCGCCGGCAGCGAACGCAAGATCCGTCGCTCCAACTTCATGCTGTCGCAGGAAGCGAAGCTGCGCGAGCAGGTCGGCCAGTTCGAGGACGGCCTGACCTCGTCGCAGATGCTGGCGCTCGCCGCGCTCGCCAAGTGGACGGCCGACCGCGCCTATGCCCCGCGCCGCGTCGAGATCGACAAGCGCGAATCCCGCCTCGGCGGCCTCGCCCACCACGTCTGCCAGGAACTGGAGACGTATTTCCTCGACAGGAGCGCCAAGCGCCATCCCCGATTCGAGACCGACCTGACGGCCGACGAGGCCATCGCCCGCCTGCTCGCCCCCGATGTCCTCGGCCAGTGGACCGAGATCGTCCCCGGCAGCGTCGAGGACGTCGACGGCAGCGAGGTCAACCGCGATCCCGGCGAGGACATCGCGCTGCGCGCCGCCGACAAGCGGCGGATCAGGACGGCGGGCTTCCGCCCCGAGGTGATCGAGCGCCTGCTGCGCGGCGAGGCCCCGGCGGCCGCCGCGCCGACCTTCGCGCCGCCGCCGCCGCCCGTCGCCGCCGCGCGCTGGTGGGTGGTCGATGCCGCCAACGCGCCGACCGGCCCGTTCGACGGCGAGACGCTGTCGCGGATGGCGGCCGCCGGTGCGCTCGTCCGCGACACGCTCGTCTGCCCCGAGGGCGGGGCCGCCTGGAGCGCCGCCGGCACGACGGTGCTGGCCGGCCTCTTCGCGGTCGCCCCGCCGCCTCCGCCCCCGCCTCCGCCGCCTTCCCGTTGATCGTCGTTCCCATCGAAAGGACAGTCCCATGCCTTCCAAGTCTTCGCGTCTCGCCGGCGTTCTCCTCGTCACCTCGTCGCTGGTCCTGACCGGCTGCACCACCGCCGGACCCAAGCAGCAGAGCGGCGCCCTGATGGGCGGGCTCGGCGGTGCCGCCGCCGGCGCGGTCATCGGTTCGGCGATCGGCGGTCGCGACGGCGCCCTCGTCGGTGCCGCCATCGGCGGTCTCGGCGGCGCCCTGATCGGCGGCGAGATCGGCCGCCAGATGGACGAGCGCGACCGCGCCGCCCGCAATGCGGCGATGCGAGCGGCCTTCGCCGAACAGGCCCGCAACAAGACCGGCCACGTCCGCCGCGCCTGGACCAATCCGACGACCGGCAACCGCGGCGAGTTCGTCGCCCTGCGCACCTATACGCAGGACGGCAAGAGCTGCGCGGTCTTCAAGGAATCCTACCACAAGCACGAGGGCGGCCAGACCTTCAGCGAGGAGCACACCCGCTGCGCGGGTGCGGACGGCTTCTATTGATCCGGTCCGCCCCGTCTCGCGCGGCGATGGTCGTCGCGGTCCTCGCGTCGGCGGTGTTTCCCGCCGCCGGCGCCGAGACCTTCGACCCGCGCGCCACCTATGCGTCGGCGCTCCGCGAAGTCTGGCCGCGCGGCATGGCGCCGAGCGGCTCGGGCTTCCACGTCGGTGCCGGCAAGGTGCTGACGGCGGCCCATGTGGTCGCCGGCTGCCCGACCGTGTGGGCGCGCCACCGCGGTCGCGGCGGCTCGGCCTCGCTGCTCGGCCTCGACGCCCGCCACGACGTGGCGCTGCTCGACGTCCCGTCCCTGCGCGATCTGCCGCGGCCGGCCTTCGCCGATGCCGTCGCCGATCGTCCGGCGGTCCTGTGGGGCCATTCCGAGAAGCGCGGCGAGATCGCCGAGGACCCGGCGGCGCGGACGACCGAGGTGCTCGGCCTCCGCGTCGAGCGCGTCGCCGTGCCGCTCCTCGACCTCGACGGCGCGGCGCCCAAGGGCTTCTCCGGCGGTCCCGTGGTCGACGAGGAAGGCGCGGTGCTCGGCATGGTCGTCGCCAAATGGACCGGCTCCGAGGCCTCGGTGCTCGCCGTGCCGTCCGACGCGCTGCGCCGCTTCCTGCTCTACATGGACGTCCGCCCCGACGTCGCCCCGCCCGCCGATCGTCGAACCGATCAGCCGACGGCGGACGGCCGCCGCGCCGCGCCGCCGTCCGGTCGAGACCCGCGCGGCGAGGCGGCCCGCGGCTTCGTCCTGCGCGTGGGGTGTTCCCGATGAGATCGATCGCCGCCTTCGCCGCTCTCGCGCTCCTCGTCCTACGGCCCGCCGTCGCCGCCGACGGAACCAGCGTCGCCCTGGAGACGCCGTGGTGCATCCCCGATCTGCCCTATGCCCGGATCCAGCGCGAGTTCTCGGCCATGCTGGAGAAGGCCGACTGTTCCGACGCCATGGCCAAGGCCAATACCGGGACGCATCTCCTCGGCATCCATTCCTGCCGCGACGTCGAGAGCGACGCGGGCGTTCGCTGCAAGAGCTTCGCCTTCCAGATCAACAACGCCAACGGCCAGGTCCAGGCGAGCGGGGTCCGCTTCGTCATGAAGGGCTCCGGCCGCTGGTGCCGGCGTTCGACCAACGACTGGACCGCGGTCGAGCCCGAGATCGTCAATTTCCGCGAGATCATGCGCGACGGTCCGCCGCCGCCGCCGATGGTCTGTGCCGATCCGCCGCGTCCGACCGTCGCCTCGCTCGCGCCGCGTCCGGCGCCGGTCGTCCGCCCGCCGCTCTGCGCCGCCGACTACCGGCCGGCCTGCGGCGATCTCGTCGCCCTGCGCTACCTCTCGACCCAGGCGGCGTCCGACGACGCCCTGCGCACCGCGGTCGGCACCTTCCTCGCCGACGAGCGGGAGACGCGCTGGCGCGACCTGCCGAACGCGGTCGAACTCGGCCGCCTCACCGGCGCGGCGCTCGAACGGTCGCGCCGCCGCGCCGCCTGCACGCCGCCGCCGCCCGCCGGCACCATCGCCTGCGGCCGGACCTGACCAGCCGAGACCTGCCCCGGGATCGACGAGGACATCGAGAACCATGCGAGACACCGCCCCGACCTGTTCCCTGTGCGCCGAGAAGCGGCCGGTCGTCGTGCGGCTGTTCCGCTACTGCCCGGAATGCGGCGTCGAGCTGGAACATCCGACCCCGCGCGCCGAGGTGGTGATCGAGCCGGGAAGGTCCGGCCGCGTCGATCCACCTTCGGAGATGCCGGGCCGGGTCGAGAGGAGGTCCGTGGTCGAGGTCGAGCCGTCGGGCGGGAACGGGTCGAAGACGCTCTCGGAGGTCCGGCCGATGCGGCCCGGCGCCGCGGTGGTGACGGTGGTCTCCGTCGCGGCCTTGCTCGTCGTCGTCGCAGTCGTCTGGAACAGCGGCCTCTTCGGTCCTTCGACGGCCGAGCGCCGGCTCGAGGTCGTCGCGCGCCGGGGCGAATGGACGCCGGTGCGTCTCGCCGACGCCGTCGGCAAGGGGCGTGCCTTCACCGTCGCCGGCGCGGGACCGATCCGCGTGCGCACCGGCGACGGCAAGCCGATGATCGTCGACGGCCCGCCGCTCTCGCTCGGCGACCTCGCCGGCGGATCGCTGGAGATCCGCGCCGTCGACGGCGAGACCACCGTCACCTTCCTCGCCCGCTGAGCCCGCCGGCTCACAGATTGGGTGGCGGTAGGCCGAGTTCGCTCATCAGCCAGGCGGCGAACATCCGAACCGCGCGCTTCGGCTTCGACGTCGACGGGAAGACCAGATAGTGGCCGGTGTATTCGATGTCGTTGGAGATGCCGCGCAAGGGAGCGACGAGCCGGCCGCTCTCGAGCTCGGCCTCGACGAAGCGCAACGATTCCAGCGCCACGCCGATGCCGTTGACCGCCGCGGCGATCGCCATGAACGAGCGGTCGAAGCGATAGCCGCGCGGCCGCGGCGGGGCGAGGCCGTTGGCGGCGAACCAGCGGTCCCAGCGCACCCGCTTGCGCTCGCTCTCGATCAGGATGTGGTCGAGCAGATCCGATGGTTTGGTGATCGTCGCGGCGAGTTCGGGCGAACACAGCGGGCAGACCCGCTCGAGCCCGAGCGGAATGCTCGCCATGCTCTCGACCCGCGGCGGGCCGTAGGAGATGTCGGCGTCGATCTCGTCGGTCTGGAAGCGATGGTACTCCGCCGAGGCGGAAAGCCGCACCTCGAGATCGGGCAGGTCGCGCCTCAGCCGCGTGAGGCGCGGCGTCAGCCATTGCGCCGCCATCGAGGGCGCGCAGTGCAGCCTGAGCAGGTTGGTCGAGCGCGTACCCACCATTTCCATGCCCTGCCGCAGGTCGTCGAAGCCGCGGCCGACGTGGGAGGCGAGGATCGTCCCCACCGGATTGAGCCGCACGCTGCGGCCCTCGCGCTCGAACAGGATCGCCCCGAGCAGATCCTCGAGCTTGCGCACCGCGTGGCTGACGGCACTGGCCGAGATGCCGAGCTCTTCGGCGGCGGCACGGAAGCTGCCGGAGCGGGCAGCGGCTTCGAAGGCCTGGAGGCCGGAGAGCGGGAGTGGTTTCATGTGAGACACATGAACTCAATTCACCCATAGATGCAATCTTTGTGTTTTTCATTTTCGGGGCTCACGACCACACTCCGCCCAACCAATAACTCGGTCAGGGTGTGAAAACATGCTTCTCAAAGACAAAGTTGCCGTCATTTCGGGTGC
Source organism: Pinisolibacter sp. DMC100 (assembly GCF_056313705.1). Taxonomy (NCBI): domain Bacteria; kingdom Pseudomonadati; phylum Pseudomonadota; class Alphaproteobacteria; order Hyphomicrobiales; family Ancalomicrobiaceae; genus Pinisolibacter; species Pinisolibacter sp. DMC100. The sequence goes on from NZ_JBQUZT010000001.1 coordinate 559,641, forward strand.
TGCGGGCGAACGCGGCATCGGTTTCGCCACTGCGAAGACTTTCGCCGATCAGGGAGCGAAAGTCGTCATTCTCGACCTCGACACGGATGGCGCGAAGGCTGCCGCCGCCCGTCTCGGCCCCGGCCACGTCGGCATCGGCTGCAACGTCGCCGACAAGGCGTCCTGCGACGCGGCGATCGCCGAGGCCCTGAAGGTCATGGGCAAGATCGACATCCTGATCAACAACGCCGGCATCACCCAGCCGGTGAAGGTGTGGGACATCACCGAGACCGACTGGGACCGCATCCAGAACGTCAACCTCAAGGGCGTGCTGTTCCTGTCGCAGGCGGTGATCCCGCACATGAAGGAACGCAAGCAGGGCGCCATCGCCTGCATGTCGTCGGTCTCCGCCCAGCGCGGCGGCGGCATCCTCGGCGGCGCGCACTACTCGGCCGCCAAGGCCGGCGTGCTCGGCCTCGCCAAGGCGATGGCCCGCGAACTCGGCCCCGACGGCATTCGCGTCAACTGCGTGACGCCCGGCCTGATCCAGACCGACATCAACGCCGGCAAGATCTCCGACGAGAAGCGCGTCGAGATCCTCGCGGGCATCCCGCTGAACCGTCTCGGCGTGCCGCAGGACGTGGCCAACATCTACCTGTTCCTGGCCTCGGACCTCTCCGGCTACCTCACCGGCAACGTCATCGACGTCAACGGCGGCATGCTGATCCACTGATCGGATCGTCCCGACGCGGCGACGATCGTCCCGCCGGACCCCGTTCGAACGGTCTCGGGTCCGCCCGCGACGATCGTCATCATCCCCACTCTTCCCCGCCTCGTGCCTTTCCGCGATCCGATCGCGCCGGCCGAGGCGAAAGGAGGCACGCAGATCCATGTCCGACACGGCACGAGCTCTTCCCAACAAGACGCTGGCCGATCGCGCCTACCATGTGCGCCGCAACGCGGTACGCATGGGCGAGGTCCAGGGTCAGGGCTACATCGCCCAGGCCCTCGACATCGCCGACGTCCTGGCGGTCGCCTATTTCCACGCGATGAAGTACAGGCCGGAAGATCCGACCTGGGAGGGGCGCGACCGCTTCCTCCTGTCGAACGGCCACTATGCCATCGCCCTCTACGCCGCCCTGCTCGAGGCCGGCATCCTCCCCGAGGCCGAACTCGAGACCTACGGCTTCGACGAGAGCCGCCTGCCGATGTCGGGCATGGCCTCGCACACGCCGGGCATGGAGATGTCGGGCGGCTCGCTCGGTCTCGGCCTGTCGATCGCCGTCGGCCACTGCCTCGGCCTCAAGGCCAAGGGCTCCGCGTCGCGCGTCTTCACGCTGTTCTCCGACGGCGAACTCGGTGAAGGCTCGGTCTGGGAGGCCATCATGCAGGCCGCCAAGTTCGAGCTCGACAACCTGATCGCGGTCGTCGACATCAACGAGATGCAGGCCGACGGTCCCTCCAAGGAAGAGACCCTGTTCGAGCCGCTGGTGCCCAAGCTCGAGGCCTTCGGCTGGTGGGTGCGCCGCGTCGACGGCAACGACATCGAGGCCGTCAAGGCCGCCTTCGACGACGCGATGAGCTCGCCCGAGAAGAAGCCGCGGATGATCGTCGCCGACACGCTGATGGGCAAGGGCGTTCCCTTCCTGGAAGCCCGCGAGAAGAACCACTTCATCCGCGTCGATGCCCACGAATGGAAGCTGGCGCTCGAGGCGCTCGACGCCGGGAGGACCGCATGAACACCGCCCCCGCCAAGCCGCGTCTCACCACCTCGGCGATGATCGCCTCGATCGCCGGCGCCGATCAGCGCACCCGTCCGGCGCCCTTCGGTCACGCCCTCGTCGAGGTCGCGCGCAACCGTCCCGACATCGTCGGCATGACCGCCGACCTCGGCAAGTACACCGACCTGCACATCTTCAAGCAGGCCTTCCCGGACCGCTTCTACCAGATGGGCATGGCCGAGCAGCTGCTGTTCGGCGCCGCCGGCGGCTTCGCGGCCGAGGGCTTCACGCCCTTCGCCACGACCTACGCGGTCTTCGCCTCGCGCCGGGCCTACGACTTCATCCACCAGACGATCGCGGAAGAAGACCGCAACGTGAAGATCGTCTGCGCCCTGCCGGGCCTGACGTCGGGCTACGGCCCGAGCCATCAGGCGGCCGAGGACCTGGCGCTGTTCCGCGCCATGCCCAACATGACGGTGATCGACCCCTGCGACGCCCACGAGATCGAGCAGATCGTGCCGGTCATCGCCGACCATCGCGGCCCGGTCTACATGCGCCTGCTGCGCGGCCAGGTGCCGCTGGTGCTCGACGAGTACGACTACAGGTTCGAGCTCGGCAAGGCGAAGCTGCTGCGCGACGGCGCCGACGTGCTCTTCGTGTCCTCGGGTCTGATGACCATGCGGGCGCACGAGGCGGCGGAGGCGCTGAAGGCCGACCGGATCGAGGCGGGCATCCTGCACGTCCCGACGATCAAGCCGCTCGACGTCGAGACCATCCTGCGCGAGGCCGGCCGCCCCGGCCGTCTCGTGGTGGTGATGGAGAACCACACGGTGATCGGCGGTCTCGGCGAGGCGATCGCTCGCGAGATGATCCTGGCCGACGTCCGTCCGACCGCCTTCCGCCACATCGGTCTGCCGGACGAGTTCCTCGCCGCCGGCGCCCTGCCGACGCTGCACGACCGCTACGGCATCTCCGTCGATGCGATCTGCTCGAGCGTCAGGGGCTGGCTGAAGTAAGCGCCTGCGAATGCGAAACGGGGGCGCGGTCGCCGCGCCCCCGAGCGTCGACCGGCCGGCGGAATCGCCGTGCCGAGGGAGGGACGACATGTCTTCGATCGCATTCGTGGGGCTCGGCTCGATGGGCCTGCCCATGGCGACCAATCTGGCCAAGGCCGGCCACGAGGTCCGTGGTTTCGATCTCAGGGCCGAGGCGCGGGCCGCGCTGGCGGCCGCCGGCGGCCGGGACGCCCCGACGCTGGAAGGCGCCTTCGCCGGCGCCGACGTCGCCGTGCTGATGGTGGTCAACGCCGCCCAGGCCGAGAGCATCCTCTTCTCCGGCGACGCGCTCCGCCACCTCGCCCCCGGTGGCCGCGTCGTGCTGATGGCGACCTGTCCGCCGGCCGCCGCCGCGGCGCTGGGCCGTCGCGTGGTCGAGGTCGGCCACGGTTTCGTCGACGCGCCCGTCTCCGGCGGCGTGGTCGGTGCGACCGCCGGCAGCCTCACCATCATGGCGGCGGCCCCCGACGCCGACTTCGCGGCGGTGAAACCGGTCCTCGAGGCGATGGGTTCCAAGGTCGTCCGCGTCGGCCGCGAGGCCGGGCAGGGCGCGACCGCCAAGGCGGTCAACCAGCTGCTGTGCGGTGCCCATCTGGCGGTGGCGGCGGAAGCGCTGTCGCTCGCCGAGGCGATCGGCCTCGACATGGAACAGATGCTCGACATCGTCGCGGGTTCCGCGGCGTCGAGCTGGATGCTGCGCGACCGCGGGCCGCGCATGCTCGAAGACGAACCGCGCATCACCAGTGCGGTCGACATCTTCGTCAAGGATCTCGGCATCGTGCTGGAAGCCGGCCGGGACGCCAAGGCGGCGCTGCCGATGGCGGCGGTCGCCCACCAGATGTTCCTGTCGGTCTCCGGCCGGGGAATGGGCGCCGCCGACGACAGCCAGGTCATTCGCGCCTATCGCGCGCTGCGGGGCCGCGGCCTCTGAAGGAGACGACGATCCGCGCCGGGCGGGAGGGTGCTCGGCACGAATGGGAATTCCAATCCACGGAAAGAGCCGTATATCGGCCGTCAGGGAGTGAGAAGATGAGCAACGAAGCCAAGACCAAGTCCGGACTGACCCGCCGTAGCCTGCTGGCCGCCGGCGCCGCCCTGCCGATGATCACCATCATCTCGCGTCGGGGCGACGCGGCGGAATTCTCCTGGAAGTACGCCACCGGTCAGGATCCGACGCATCCGATCAACACCCGCGCGCAGGAAGCGATCGACAAGATCCGCGAGGCCTCCGGCGGTCGCATCGACATGAAGCTGTTCCCGGCCAACCAGCTGGGCTCCGACACCGACCTGCTCGCCCAGGTGCGCAACGGCGGCGTCGAGATCTTCAATCTCGCCACCTCGATCATGGCGACGCTGGTGCCGGCGGCCGGTATCGTCAACACCGGCTTCGCCTTCCCCGACTACGACCACGTCTGGAAGGCGATGGACGGCGCGCTCGGCAAGTACATCGCCGAGCAGATCGCCAAGGTCGGCCTCTTCGCCCCGGCCAAGGCCTGGGACAACGGCTTCCGCCACATCACCTCGTCGACCCGTCTGATCAAGACGCCCGACGATCTGAAGGGCTTCAAGATCCGCGTCCCGCCGGCGCCGATGCTGACTTCGGTGTTCAAGACGCTCGAGGCCGGCGCCACGCCGATCAACTTCAACGAGCTCTACTCCGCGCTCCAGACCAAGGTGGTCGAGGGCCAGGAGAACCCGCTCGCCATCATCGCCTCGACCCGCCTCTACGAGGTGCAGAAGTCCTGCTCGATGACCGGTCACGTCTGGGACGGCTACTACCAGCTGTTCAACCGTCGTGCCTGGGGCGCTCTGCCGGACGACCTCAAGGCGATCGTGGTGCGTGAGCTCGACGCCGCCGGCGCCAAGCAGCGTGCCGACATCGCCGCGCTGTCGGAGAGCCTGCGCAAGGATCTGACCGCCAAGGGCATCGAGTTCGTCGACGTCGACCGCGGTCCGTTCCGTGACGCTCTCGCCAAGACGACCTTCTACAAGGACTGGAAGGAAAAGTACGGCGCCGAGGCCTGGGGTCTGCTCGAAGCCGCCGTCGGCAAGCTCGGGTGAACGCCATGTCCCACGGAGCCACCGACGTGGCCGCAGCGAGCGCGGGGCAACCCGCGCTCGGATGGCGGCGGGCCGTAGCCACGGCCGAGACGATCCTGGCGCGGGCGATCGAGATTCCGGCCGCGCTCCTGGTGATCGCCGAGATCGGCGTCCTGCTGTTCGGCGTCACCATGCGCTACCTCTTCCACTCGCCGATGGTGTGGACCGACGAACTCGCCGCCGTGCTCTTCATCTGGCTGGCGATGTTCGGCTCGGCGATCGCGCTCTATCGTGGCGAGCACATGCGCATGACCGCGCTGGTCTCGCGCTCGAAGATCGAGACCCGCGCCTTCCTCGAGGTCCTCGCCATCGCCGCGCCGCTGGTCTTCCTGGCGGCGGTGGTCCACCCCGGCATCGAATATGCCGAGGACGAGATGTTCGTGACGCTGCCGGCGCTCGACATCCCCAACACCTGGAAGGCGGCGGCGCTGCCGATCGGCTACGTGCTGATGGGCGTGCTCTCGGTCCTTCGCCTGCTCAAGGTCGCCTCGATCGGCCGCTTCCTCGCCGCTGCCGCCATCGTCGGCGCGATGATCGGTGTGCTGTGGCTGGCGGCACCCTGGCTGAAGACGATCGGCAACTACAATCTGGTGATCTTCTTCGTCGCCCTCGTCGCGGCTTCCGTCTTCGCCGGCGTGCCGATCGGCTTCTCCTTCGGTCTGGCGACGGTCGGCTACCTGACCTTCGTCACCGGGACGCCGCTCGCCGTCGTGGTCGGCCGCATGGACGAGGGCATGAGCCACCTCATCCTGCTCGCCGTGCCGCTCTTCGTCTTCCTCGGTCAGCTGATCGAGATGACCGGCATGGCCAAGGCGATGATCCAGTTCCTGGCGGGTCTGCTCGGCCACGTCCGCGGCGGTCTCTCCTACGTGCTGGTCGGCGCCATGTATCTGGTCTCCGGCATCTCCGGTTCGAAGGCCGCCGACATGGCCGCCATCACGCCGGTGCTGTTCCCGGAGATGATCAAGCGCGGCGCCAAGCCCGGCGACCTCGTCGCCCTGCTCGCCGCCACCGGCGCCCAGACCGAGACCATCCCGCCCTCGCTGGTGCTCCTCACCATCGGTTCGGTGACCGGCGTGTCGATCGCCGCCCTCTTCACCGGCGGCATGCTGCCCGGCATCGTGCTCGGCGTCACGCTCTGCGTGCTGGTGTTCTGGCGCTATCGCAACGACGACCTGTCGGGCGTAGTCAAGCCGTCGAAGAAGGACCTCGCCCGCTGGGCCGCCATCGCGGTGCCCGCCATCGCCCTGCCGTTCCTGATCCGCGCCGCGGTGATGGAGGGTGTCGCGACCGCCACCGAGGTCTCCACCATCGGCGTCGTCTACTCGGTGATCGTCGGCATCTTCGTCTACCGCCAGTTCGAATGGCGGCGGCTGGGGCCGATGCTGATCGACACGGCGAGCCTCTCCGGCGCGATCCTGCTGATCATCGGCGCGGCCACCGCCATGGCCTGGTCGCTCACCCAGTCGGGCTTCTCCCACGACCTCGCCAAGGCGATGTCGAGCCTGCCGGGCGGCGCCTTCTCCTTCATGGTGGTGTCGATCGTCGCCTTCATCATCCTCGGCTCGGTGCTGGAAGGCATTCCCTCGATCGTCCTCTTCGGACCGCTGCTCTTCCCGATCGCCCGTCAGATGGGCATCCACGAAGTGCACTACTCGATGGTGGTGATCCTCTCCATGGGCGTCGGCCTCTTCGCTCCGCCCTTCGGTGTCGGCTACTACTGCGCCACCGCCATCGGCGGCGTGAACCCGGACGAGGGCATGAAGCCGATCGTCGGCTACATGCTGGCCCTGCTGGTCGGCCTCGCCGTCGTCGCCGCGGTTCCCTGGATCTCGATCGGCTTCCTCCCGAGCTGATCCCCTGCCCGGACCGCCTTCTCCCGGGGCGGTCCGGGCCCCCTTTCTCCCCTTCGAACCCGTCCTCCTTCGCCCGGCCGTCCGGTGCGAGAACGGAAGAGGCATGCCATGACCCGCCACGAACCCCGCACCGCAACCGCCGTCGCCGCCGATCCCGCGCGGATGGCCGACGCGATCCGTTTCCTCGCGGTCGACGCCATCCTGAAGGCGGGCGAGGGCCATCAGGGCGTGCCGCTCGGCATGGCCGAGATCGCCACCGTCCTGTGGACCCGCCACATGCATTTCGATCCGGCCGCGCCGACCTGGTTCGACCGCGACCGCTTCGTCCTCTCCAACGGCCACGGCTCGACGCTGCTCTACGCGCTGCTCGCCCTGACCGGTCACGAGAAGATCGACGTCGAGGCGATGAAGGCCTTCCGCGAGCTCGGCGCCCACTGCGCCGGCCACCCCGAATACGACCCCGCCGCCGGCATCGAGGTGACCACCGGCCCGCTCGGCCAGGGCATCGCCAACGCCGTCGGCATGGCGATCGCCGAGGAACAGCTGCGCGCGCGCTTCGGGTCGGATCTGGTCGACCATCGCACCTGGGCCTTCGTCGGTGACGGCTGCCTGCAGGAAGGCGTCGGCCAGGAGGCGATCCAGCTCGCCGGCCACCTGCGCCTCGGCCGCCTGACCTTCTTCTGGGACGACAACGCCATCACCGACGACGGTTCGACCACGCTGTCGATCTCCGAGAGCGTTCCCGACCGCTTCCGCGTCGCCGGCTGGCACGTCGTCGAGATCGACGGCCACGACGTCGAGGCGGTGGATGCCGCCATCACGCTGGCCAAGGCCGATCCGCGTCCCTCGATGATCGCCTGCCGCACCGTGATCGCCCGCGGCATCGACCGGCTCGAGGGCAAGCGCGGCGGCCATTCCGGCAAGCTCTTCCCGGCCGACCGCGAGGCCATGGCCGCCCGCTTCGGCTGGACCGACGAAGCCTTCGGCGTGCCCGCCGACATCGCCGCCGCCTGGCGCGCCGCCGGTCTCGCCGGCGCCGAGAAGCGTCGGGCGCACCGGGCGCGTATCGAGCGCACCGCGTCCGCCGTCGTCGCCGAGTTCGAACGCGTCGTCGCCGGCCGCCTCCCCGAGGGCTGGCGCGCCATGCTCCACGACCTCAAGGCGCGTTGGGCGGCCGAGGGTCGCGAGGACTTCTCGATCCAGGCATCGAGCGACGTCGCCTCGCAGCTCTACGACCGTCTGCCCGAGATGCTGGTCGGCTGCGCCGACCTCGAGGCGCCGACCAACCACAAGCGCCAGCTCACCGCCTTCACCGCGGAGGATCGTCAGGGCCGTTACGTCCATTGCGGCGTGCGCGAGCACGTCATGGGCTCGGCCGCCAACGGCATGGCGGCGCACGGCGGCGTCGTGCCCCTCGCCGTCACCTACCTGCCCTTCTCCGACTACGAACGTCCGGCGATGCGCATGGCGGCGCTGATGGGCGTGCCGGTGAAGTTCGTCTTCAGCCACGACAGCATCGGCATCGGCAAGAACGGCCCGACCCACCAGCCGGTCGAGATCATCGCCTCGCTGCGCGCCATGCCCAACATGACGGTGATGCGGCCTGCCGACCCGATCGAGACGATCGAGTGCTGGGAGTGGGCGCTCGAGCATCGCACCGGCCCGGTGGCGCTGGTCTTCGCCCGCCAGGTCGTGCCGGCGCTGCGCACCGACGGGGCGGCCGAGAACCGCTCCGCCCGCGGTGCCTACATCCTGCAGGACGCCGCCTGCGGTCCGCGCCGGGCGACGATCTTCGCCACCGGTTCGGAAGTGTCGATCGCGGTCGCCGCCCGCGCCGTGCTCGAGGCCGAAGGCGTCGGTACCGCCGTCGTCTCGATGCCGTCCTGGGAGCTTTTCGAGGCGCAGCCGGCCGACTATCGTGCCGCGGTGATCGGTCGCGGCACTGTCCGCGTCGCGGTCGAAGCGGCGATGAAGTTCGGCTGGGAGCGCTGGATCGGCGAGGACGGCGGCTTCGTCGGCATGTCGTCCTTCGGTGCCTCCGGCCCGGCGGACGAACTCTTCCGCCATTTCGGCATCACGCCCGAGAAGGTCGTCGAGGAAGTGCGGGCCCGCCTCTGACCCGGGACGCCGCCCGTACCGCGGGGCGGTCGCGATCGCGACCGTCCCGTCCTCGACCCGAAGTCCCATGCATCCGCGCGCCGGCGCGCCGACGGAGAACCCCATGCACCGCATCGTCTTTCTCGACCGCGACACGATCGCCCCCGACGTCGTCGTCCGTCGCCCCGACTTCTCCCACGAGTGGATCGAATATGCCCGCACCACGGCGGAGGAGACCTATGACCGGGTGAAGGACGCCACCATCGTCCTCGTCAACAAGGTCAACCTGCGCGAGGACCTCCTCGCCCGTCTGCCGAAGCTGAAGCTGATCGCGGTCGCCGCCACCGGCTACGACTGCGTCGACGTCGCCGCCGCCAAGGCCCGCGGCATCACCGTGTCGAACATCCGCGGCTATGCCAAGGCGACCGTGCCGGAGCACACCTTCGCGCTGATGCTGGCGGTCGCCCGCTCGATCGTCCCCTATCGCGCCTCGGTGCTCGCCGGGCGTTGGCAGGAGGCGGCGCAGTTCTGCTACTTCGACTATCCGGCGGTCGACCTCGCCGGCCGTCGTCTCGGCATCGTCGGCGGCGGCGTGCTCGGCGGTCGCGTCGCCGAGATCGCCCGTGTCTTCGGCATGGACGTGGTGATCCACGATCCCAAACCCCCGGTCGTCACCCCGGCGCACATCTCCTTCGACGAGCTGATCGCCACCTCCGACGTCATCACCCTCCACTGCCCGCTGACCGCCGAGACCCGCGGCTTCATCGGCAAGGCGCAGTTCGCGGCGATGCAGAAGAAGCCGATCATCGTCAACACCGCCCGCGGCGGCCTGATCGTCGAGGAGGATCTGCTCGAGGCACTCGACGCCGGTCTCGTCTCCGGTGCCGGTCTCGACGTGACGCTGCCCGAACCGCCGCCGGCCGGCGGCAGCTTCATGCGTCTCGCCGCGCATCCGAAGGTCGTGGTGACGCCGCACACCGCCTGGGCCTCGATCGAGGCGCAGCAGACGCTGACCGACCAGTTGCTCGACAACGTCGAGAACTTCGTCGCGGGCAAGCCGTCGAACGTCGTCGGCTGACCGTCGGGGTTGCGGATTCGGAAGGGCAGAGCGGCGCGCACGGCGCGCCGCCGCCACATTTCAGACGAAAGTCGAAGGCTCTTGGGCCCATGGCCGCGACGCTTCGCCGCCGGCCGACTGCCCCCCGATCCGCCCCCGCCCCGACACGGCCGCCCGACGGCGTGACCTCGCCCGGACGACCGATGACAGCCATTCTCTCGATCACCTTCCCGATCTTCCTGCTGATCCTGGTCGGCTGGGCCGCCACCATCTCGGGCGTCACCTCGGCCGCCAACATCCGCGGCATCGGCGTCTTCGTCATCCGCCTCGCCCTGCCGGCGATGCTCTTCCGTGCGCTGGCCCAACGCCCGCTGATCGAGCTGATCGACGCCCGCTATCTCGGCATCTACGTCGCCGGCTCGCTCTTCGCCTTCGCCACCGTCTTCCTCGGCGCCCGCGTGCTCGCCCGTCGCGACGTCGCCGACGCCTCGATGATGGCGCTCGGCAGTTCGTCGTCGAACAGCGGCTTCATCGGCTATCCGATCGCCGTCATGGTGGTCGGCCACGACGCGCTGATCGCTCTGTCGCTGACGCTCGCCGTCGAGAACCTAGTGATGATCCCGATCGCCCTCGGCCTCGCCGAAGGCGGCACCCGGGCCGGCGAGCCGATCCACCGCATCCTGTTCTTCGTCGCCCGCCGCCTGACGCGCAACCCGATGATCCTCGGCATTCTCGCCGGCTGCGCCGCCTCGGCCGCCGGCTGGCTGCCGCCGGCGCCGCTGATGCGGGCGATCGACCTCCTCGCCGACGCCTCGACCGCCGCCGCGCTCTTCGCCATCGGCGGCGCGCTGGCCGGCCTCCGGCCCTCGGCGGTCGGCCGCGACCTGCCGGCGATCGTCGTCGCCAAGCTGGCGCTGCATCCCTTCGCGGTCTGGGCGGCACTGCACCTCCTGCCGGCCCCGGCGGCGAACTTCCGCACGGCGATGCTGATCTTCGCCGCCTCGCCGATGCTGTCGGTCTATGCGCTGGTGTCGCAGACCTACGGCCACGAGAAACGCGCCGCCGCGGCCCTGCTCGGCGCCACCGCGCTCTCCTTCGTCACCCTGTCGCTGGTCGTCGCCGCCCTCGGCGTGCCCGGCTGAGGCGCCCCTCACATCCCGTCGCGTTCGACGTCGCGGCTCTCGGGCATGGCCTCGACCACCTCGATACCCTTGGCGCGGCAGAGGTCGCGCAGCGGCTGCGAGGTCAGGCAGTCGGTGACGAGCACGTCGATCTGGTCGAACCGGGCGAGCCGGACCGGCGCCACGCGGCCGATCTTCGAACTGTCGGCGACCAGGATCACCCGCCGGGCGTTCTCGATGATCGCCTGCGCCACACGCACCTCGCGATAGTCGAAGTCGAGCAGCGAGCCGTCCTCGTCGATCGCCGAGGCGCCGATCACCGCGGTGTCGACCTTGAACTGGCGGATCAGATCGACCGCCGCCTCGCCGACCACGGCGCCGTCGCCACGGCGGATCGGGCCGCCGGCGACGATCACCTCGAAGGTCTCGAGCCGGCAGAGCTGCATCGCGACGTTGAGGTTGTTGGTGATCACCAGCATGTTCTGGTGACCGACGAGGGCGTTGGCCACCTCTTCCGTCGTCGTGCCGATGTTGATGAAGAGCGAGGTGCCGTCCGGCACCAGCGCCGCCGCCGCCTCGCCGATCGCCCGCTTCTCGTCGAGATCGACGAAGCGCCGTGCCTCGTAGGAGAGGTTGGCGACGCCGGAGGCGATCACCGCGCCGCCGTGGGTGCGCGACAGCACGCGGCGATCGCACAGGTCGTTGAGATCCTTGCGGATGGTCTGCGGCGAGACGTCGAAACGGCGGGCGAGATCGTCGACGCTGACGCGGCCGACCTCGCGGGCGATCTGGACGATGTCGAGCTGTCGTTGCGATAGCGCTTCCGTCGGTGTCATCGCCCGCTCCGTGATGGTCGCCCGCCTTGTTTCATCCGGCTCCGACGCTGTCGAGACCGGATGAATCCGATCTCTCCGGATCGCGCATCAACCCGCCTGCATCGTCCGCACGACCGCCGCCCGCCAGCCGTCGTAGCGCCGGTCGCGCGTCTCGCCGTCCATGTGCGGCGTGAAGCGGCGCTCCAGCACCCAGGATTCGGCGAAGACGTCGGGTTCCGGCAGGAGGCCGGCACCGAGACCGGCGAGATAGGCGGCGCCCAGCGCCGTCGTCTCCATCACCCGCGGCCGGTCGACGGGGGCGTCGAGGATGTCGGCGAGGAACTGCATGGTCCAGTCGGAGGCCGCCATGCCGCCGTCGACGCGCAGGATCGTGTTCGCCGACCCCGCCCAGTCGCGATGCATCGCCTCGATCAGGTCGCGGGTCTGGAAGCCGACGCTCTCGAGCGCCGCGCGGGCGAGCTCGCGCCGCGTCGTGCCGCGCGTCAGGCCGTAGATCGCGCCGCGCGCCTCGGCGTTCCACCACGGCGCGCCGAGCCCGACGAAGGCGGGGACGAGATAGACGTCCTGCGCCGGATCGGCGGTGGCGGCGAGCGCCCCGGTCTCCGAGGCCTCGGCGATGAGGCCCAGCCCATCGCGCAGCCACTGCACCGCGGCGCCGGCGACGAAGATCGAGCCCTCGAGCGCATAGGTGCGTCTGCCGCCGAGCTGATAGGCGATGGTCGTCAGCAGCCGGTTCTTCGAGGCGACCGCCACGTCGCCGGTGTTGAGCAGGGCGAAACAGCCGGTGCCGTAGGTCGACTTCATCATGCCGGGGCGGAAACAGGCCTGACCGACGGTCGCCGCCTGCTGGTCGCCGGCCATGCCGAGGATGGCGACCGAACCGTCGAGCAGATCCGACATGGTGGTGCCGAAGACGGCGGAGGAATCCTTCACCACCGGCAACATCGCCATCGGCACGCGCAGCAGCCGGCACAGCTCCTCGTCCCAGACGCCGCGGTGGATGTCGAAGAGCGCGGTGCGCGAGGCATTGGTGGCGTCGGTCGCATGGACCTCGCCGCCGGTCAGCCGCCACAGGAGGAAACTGTCGACCGTGCCGAAGGCGAGTTCGCCGGCCTCCGCCCGCGCCCTTGCGCCCGGCACCGCGTCGAGGATCCAGGCGATCTTGGTGCCCGAGAAATAGGGATCGATGCGCAGCCCCGTGCGCCCGGCGACCAGCGCCTCGTTGGCGCCGTCTTCGCGCAAGTTCGCGCAGATGTCGGCGGTGCGGCGGTCCTGCCAGACGATGGCCGGATGGATCGCCCGACCGGTCGAGCGCTCCCACACCACCGTCGTCTCGCGCTGATTGGTGATGCCGATGCCGGCGATCTCGGCCGGGCCGATGCCCGCCCGCGCGATCGCCTCGCGCATGGTCGAGACGGCGGTGCGCCAGAGGTCTTCCGGGTCGTGCTCGACCCAGCCGGAGGCGGGATAGTGCTGCGGAAACTCTTCCTGGGCGACCGCCGCGACGGTCAGATCGGCGCGGAAGACGATCGTGCGGGTGGACGTCGTGCCCTGGTCGATGGCGAGGAGATGAAGGCCCATTGGTCGCGTTCCGTCGCTCTTGCGCGTCGATGTCGAGCGCTCCGAGGGGGCGTACCCCCTCGGGCGCCGGGTCGATCGGCGCGGGAGATGGAGGAAACCATGTCTCCCGCGCCGATGCGACGCCGATCAGTTCTTCTTCGGCGGGTTGGCCGGCCAGGACTTGATCAGCGTGTCGTAGTCGACGGTCTCGCCCTTCGGCTTCTCGTTGGCCAGCTTGCGCTGGGGCGCGATGGTGCCGTCCTTCTCGGCCTTGGCGAACCAGTACTCGGCCGTCTCCTTCTTGTTCATCTTCGGACCGCAGGCGCCCTGCACGCCCGACTTCTCGAGACGTTCCATGACGCTGTCCTGGGCGGCGGCGAGGCTGTCCATGGCGGCCTGCGGCGTCTTGGCGCCGGAGGCGGCGTCGCCGATGTTCTGCCACCACAGCTGGGCGAGCTTCGGATAGTCCGGAACGTTGTTGCCGGTCGGGGTCCACTGCTTGCGCGCCGGAGAGCGGTAGAACTCGATCAGGCCGCCGAGCTTCGGCGCGCGGTCGGTGAAGGACTTGTCCCAGATGTCCGATTCACGCGTGAAGGTGAGGCCGACGTGGCTCTTCTTCAGCGACACGACCTTGGAGTTGATGAACTGGAGATAGAGCCAGGCGGCCTTGCGGCGGTCGACCGGGGTCGACTTCAGCAGCGTCACCGAACCGACGTCCTGGTAGCCGAGCTTCATGCCCTCCTTCCAGTAGGAACCGTGCGGCGAGGGGGCCATGCGCCACTTCGGCGTGCCGTCGCCGTTCACCACCGGGATGCCGGGCTTCACCATGTCGGCGGTGAAGGCGGTGTACCAGAAGATCTGCTGGGCGACGTTGCCCTGGGCAGGCACCGGTCCGGCCTCGCCGAAGGTCATGCCGGCGGCCGCCGGCGGAGCGTACTTCTTCAGCCATTCGAGATACTTGGTGATCGAATAGACCGCCGCCGGGCCGTTGGTGTCGCCGCCGCGTTCGACCGAGGAGCCGACCGGGTTGCAGCCCTGCATGCGGATGCCCCACTCGTCGACCGGCAGGCCGTTCGGCAGGCCCTTGTCGCCGTTGCCGGCCATCGACAGCCAGGCGTCGGTGAAGCGCCAGCCGAGCGACGGGTCCTTCTTGCCGTAGTCCATGTGGCCATAGACCTTGACGCCGTCGATCTCCTTGATGTCGTTGGTGAAGAACTCGGCGATGTCCTCGTAGGCCGACCAGTTGACCGGCACGCCGAGCTCGTAACCGTACTTGGCCTTGAACTTCGCCTTGATGTCCGGGTTGGTGAACCAGTCGTAGCGGAACCAGTAGAGGTTGGCGAACTGCTGGTCGGGCAGCTGGTAGAGCTTGCCGTCGGTCCAGGTGGTGAAGGACGTGCCGATGAAGTCCGGCAGGTCGAGCATCGGGTCGGTGACCGCCTTGCCCTCGCCCGCCATCCAGTCGGTCAGGTTGAGCGTCTGATTGTAGCGGCCGTGGGTGCCGATGAAGTCCGAGTCGTTGATCCAGCCGTCGTAGATGTTCTTGCCCGACTGCATCTGCGTCTGGATCTTCTCGACGACGTCACCCTCCTGGATGAGGTCGTGCTTGACCTTGATGCCGGTGATCTCGGTGAAGGCCTTGGCCAGCACCTTCGATTCGTATTCGTGGGTGGTCAGCGTCTCGGAGACGACGTTGATCTCCATGCCGGCGAAGGGCTTGGCGGCATCGGCGTACCACTGGAGCGCCTTCAGCTGTTCCTCCTTCGACAGGGTCGAGGGCTGGAACTCGCTGTCGACCCACTTCTTCGCCTCGTCCATGCCGGCCATGGCACTGGTGGTCATCAGGGCCGCGGCGAGAGCGGCCAGTCCGAGGCGCTTGGTCATCCGTTTCATGTCTTCCTCCCGATGGTGCGCGATCGTTTTCGATGCCGGGGGCGCACCGTCCCGGCTCGTTTTTCGAGCGGCCCGCGGCCTTGGCGGCGGACCGTCTCCTTGCTCGGGCGCGGCCCCTCGGCGAGGTCGCGCCCGAATTCCGCGGACGTCACACGAAGCGGAACACCGCCGCCCCGTAGACGAGGGAAATCAGCGAGCCGATCCACAGCCGCGAGATCTCGACGCCGTCGCGGATCGGCAGCGTCGCGATCGTGTCGGCGCCGAACAGCGCCAGGAACGCGAGGTGGATGAAGGCGGTGCCGAGCAGCGTCACGAACAGTCGGTCGCCGCGCGTCGTCGGAATGCGCAGGATTCCGACCCGTTCGGTCTCCGGAAAGCGGATCGCCAGCACGGTGAGCGTGACGAGTGCGGCGAGGATCGCGGCGTAGAACAGGACGGTCGCGGGCGTCCAGGCCATCCAGGCGATGTCGAACATGGCGCCCTCCTCAGACCCGACCCAGGGCGAAGCCCTTGGCGATGTAGTTGCGGACGAACCAGATCACCAGCGCGCCGGGGATCAGCGTCAGCACGCCGGCGGCGGCGAGCTGGCCCCAGTCCATGCCCGACGACGAGGCCGTGCGGGTCATGATCGAGGAGATCGGCATGTTGTTGGTCAGCGTGCGGGCGAGCAGCAGCTCGACCCACGAGAACATGAAGCAGAAGAAGGCGGCCACCCCGATGCCCGACGCGGTCAACGGCACGAAGATCTTCACGAAGAACCGCGGGAACGAGTAGCCGTCGATGAAGGCGGTCTCGTCGATCTCGCGCGGCACGCCCGACATGAAGCCCTCGAGGATCCAGATCGCCAGCGGCACGTTGAAGATCGTGTGGGCGAGGGCGACGGCCCAATGGGTATCGAACAGGCCGATCGCCGAATAGAGATTGAAGAAGGGCAGGGCGAAGACCGCCGGCGGCGCCATCCGGTTGGTCAGGAACCAGAAGAACAGGTGCTTGTCGCCGAGGAAGCGCCAGCGCGAGAAGGCATAGGCCGCCGGCAGCGCCACCGAGATCGAGATCACCGTGTTCAGCCCGACGTAGATCAGGCTGTCGACATAGCCCATGTACCACGCCGAATCGGTGAAGATGTTGACGTAGTTCTGCGCCGTGAAGTCGCGCGGCCACAGCGTCAGGCCGACGTTGGTGATCTCGGTGTTGGACTTGAAGCTCATGTTGACGAGCCAGTAGATCGGCAACATCAGGAACAGGAGATAGAGGACGAGAAGGACGTTGCGGCCGCGCATGGCTCAGCCCTCCTGCGGACGGTCGGCGTCGAGCTGCGTCATGAGGGTGTAGAACACCCAGCAGACGGTCAGCACGATCAGGTTGTAGACGATGGACATGGCGGCGGCCTTGCCGAGGTCGAACTGGCCGAGGGCGATCTTGACGAGATCGATCGAAAGGACCGTCGTCGAGTTGCCCGGCCCGCCGCCGGTCACCACGAAGGGTTCGGTGTAGATCATGAAACTGTCCATGAAGCGCAGCAGCACGCCGATCACCAGCACGCGGCGCAGCTTGGGCAGCTGGATCGCGGTGAAGACCGCCAGCCGCGAGGCGCCGTCGATGCGGGCGGCCTGATAATAGGCGTCGGGGATCGACTTCAGCCCGGCATAGGCGAGCAGCGCGATCAGGCTGGTCCAATGCCAGACGTCCATGACGACGATGGTGACCCAGGCGGAGAAGACGCCGGCGGTGTAGTTGTATTCGATGCCGAGCCCGTGGTTGACGACCCAGCCGAGCAGGCCGATGTCCTCGCGGGCGAAGATCTGCCAGATCGTGCCGACGACGTTCCATGGAACGAGCAGCGGCAGCGCCATCACCACGAGACAGAGCGCCACCGTCCAGCCCTTGCGCGGCAGGCACATGGCGACGGCGACACCGAGCGGCACCTCGATCGCCAGGATGATCGCCGAGAACAGCAGGTTGCGGCCGAGGCTGTCCCAGAAACGGCCGCCGAGATCGGTCGCGGGGTCGAGCAGCTCCTGGTACCAGCCGATGCCGTTCCAGAAGAACTGGTTGTTGCCGAACGTGTCCTGGACCGAATAGTTCACCACCGTCATCATCGGCACGACGGCGTTGAAGACGACCAGCGCGAAGGCCGGCAGGACGAAGAACCAGGCGGAATGCCGGATGGGCTTGTCCATGGCTCAGTTCTCCCCCGCCACGCGGCGGCTGTCGGCATAGACGTGGACGCGGGCGGGATCGATCGCGATGCGGGCAGTCGATCCGTCGATCGCGATGCCCCGCGGCGCCAGCACCGAGAGCCGGGCATCACCCAGCCGCACCCGGGCGTAGCGGACGCGGCCGAGGTCGTCGATCCGCTCGACGGTGACGGGAAGGCCCTCGCCCGCGGTCATCACCGCATGTTCCGGCCTGACCCCGAGCTCGATCCGCGCGCCCGCGGGCAGACGGTCGTAGCCGTGCACCAGATCGATCGTCGCCGACCCGACGCGCGCCGTCCGGCCGGAGACCTCGGCGGCGAGCACGTTCATGCCCGGCGAGCCGATGAAATGGCCGACGAACGTGTGTTCCGGCCGGTCGAAGAGTTCGTCGGGCCGGCCCGACTGGACCATGCCGCCGTCGTACATGACGACCACCGTGTCGGCGAAGGTCAGCGCCTCGGTCTGGTCGTGCGTCACGTAGATCATGGTGATGTCGAGCTTGCGGTGGATCGCCTTGAGCTTGGAGCGCAGCTCCCACTTCAGCGCCGGATCGATCACCGTCAGCGGCTCGTCGAAGAGGATGGCGGCGACGTCGGGGCGGACCAGACCGCGCCCGAGCGAGATCTTCTGCTTGGCGTCGGCGCCGAGGCCGCGGGCGCGGCGCTTGAGGTCGCCGTCGAGGTCGAGGAGGCCGGCGATCTCGCGGACGCGGGCATCGACCAAGGGTTCGGCGAGCTTCCGGTTACGCAGCGGGAAGGCGAGATTGTCGTAGACCGACATGGTGTCGTAGATCACCGGGAACTGGAACACCTGCGCGATGTTGCGCTTCTCGGTCGGCAGCCGCGTCACGTCGACGCCGTCGAAACGCACCGCGCCGTGCGACGGCGTGACGAGGCCGGAGATGATGTTGAGCAGCGTGGTCTTGCCGCAGCCGGAAGGCCCGAGCAGCGCATAGGCGCCGCCCTGCCGCCAGGTGGTGGTCATCGCCTTCAGCGCGTAGTCGGCTTCCCGTGTCGGGTTCGGCCGGTAGGCGTGGGCGAGATCGACGAAATCGATGCGTGCCATGTTTCGCTCTCGCCTCAATCGATTAGATCGGACGACGGACCGGCGTCCGGCGCGGCGACGAGTCGTCCGTCCGCGTCGAAGACGAACAGCCGTCGCGGATCGATCCGGACCGCCACCGGCGCGCCGGGGGCGATCTCGTGGACGCCGGGCAGCAGCGCCACCCAGTGGAGCGGGCCGGCATGGAAGTGCAGGTAGCTCTCCGATCCGGTGATCTCGGTGACTTCCGCCGCGCCGACCAGCCGGATCGGCTCCTCGGAGATGCCGGCGAGCGAGAGATCGTGGGCCCGTACGCCGATCTGCAGCGTGCCGTCGGGCGCGTTCGCCAGCATGCCGACGGCGGCGACCGGCGCGCCGGTCGGAAGCCGCACCGTATCGCCCTCTTTCTCCACCGTCATGACGTTGAGCGGCGGATCGGAGAAGGTGCGCGCGGCGAAGAGATCGATCGGCCGGCGATAGAGGTCGAGCGTCGGTCCGAACTGAACGAGCCGGCCCTCCGACATCGCCGCGGTCGAGCCGCCGAGCAGCAGCGCCTCGCTCGGCTCGGTCGTCGCATAGACGAAGACGGCGCCGCTCTCGGCGAAGATCCGCGGCAGTTCCTCGCGCAGCTCCTCGCGCAGTTTGTAGTCGAGATTGGCGAGCGGCTCGTCGAGGAGGACGAGGTCGGCGCCCTTGACGATGGCGCGGGCGATGGCGCAGCGCTGCTGCTGACCGCCGGAGAGCTCGAGCGGCGTGCGGTCGAGGAGATGATCGAGACGCAAGGTCGCCGCGGCCGCGCGCACCTTCTCTTCCACCTCGGCCCGGCCGGCGCCGCGAACCCTGAGCGGCGAGGCGATGTTCTCGAAGACCGTCAGGTTCGGATAGTTGATGAACTGCTGGTAGACCATCGCCACCGAGCGCTTGCGCACGTCGACGCCGGTCACGTCGACGCCGTCGACCCACACCCGGCCGGCGGTCGGCACGTCGAGGCCGGCGAGCACGCGCAGCAGGCTGGTCTTGCCCGACAGCGTCGGCCCCAGGACCACGTTCAGCGTGCCGCGTTCGAAGGCCAGGGACACATCGGCGAGATGCGTCTCCCGTCCCACGATCTTCGACACGCCCTCGAGACGCACGCTCACTTCGACACCCTCCCCGTCGCCGCGGCCTCTGCGGACCGCTTTTCGCGAACGTACGCCTCGAGCGCCGCCGCGTCGTCCTGCCCGATCCTCAGACCGAGCTTGGTGCGCCGCCACAGGATGTCCTCGGCGGTGCAGGCCCATTCCTTTTCGATCAGCCAGTCGACCTCGCGTTCGGTGAGATCGGCGCCGAAGCGCCGGCCGAGCCCCGTCTCGTCGGCGACACCGTCGAGGAGACGCGTCGTCTCGGTGCCGTAGGTCGCCACCAGCCGGCGGGCGAGGGCTTCGCCGAGCCAGGGATGGGCGACGCGCAGCGCCGCCTCGAGCGCGGGGCGCCCGTCGACGCCGAAGTCGCCGCCGGGCAGCGGCACGCCGGCCGTCCAGGCGGGCGCCAGGCGCCCGAGCTTCGGCTCGAGCCGCTTCAGCGCGGCCTCCGCGAGACGGCGATAGGTCGTGATCTTGCCGCCGAAGATCGACAGGAGCGGCGCGCCGGCGACCGTGTCGTCGAGATCGAAGACGTAGTCGCGGGTCGCTTCCTTCGCCTCGCTGGCGCCGTCGTCGTAGAGCGGGCGGACGCCGGAATAGGACCAGACGACGTCGTCGCGGCGGATCGGCTCGCGGAAATACTCGCCCGCCGCCGCCAGCAGATAGGCGATTTCGGTCTCGGTCGCATGCACTTCGGCCGGGTCGCCGCGATAGTCGAGGTCGGTGGTGCCGATCAGCGTGAAGTCGCGCTCGTAGGGGATGGCGAAGACGATGCGGCCGTCGGCGTTCTGGAAGATGTAGCAGCGGTCGTGGTCGTAGAGCCGGCGCACCACGATGTGCGAGCCCTGGACGAGGCGCACTTTCGCTTTCGGCTCGCAACCGAGCGCGCCGGAGAGCACGTCGGCGACCCAGGGACCGGCGGCGTTGACGACGGCGCGGGCGCGGATCGTCTTTCGCATCTCCCCGTCGCGCGCCTCGAGTTCGATGGTCCAGCCGTCCGCCCCGCGCGTCGAGCGCACCGCACGGGAGCGCGTCTCGACCACCGCGCCGCGGGCGGCGGCGTCGCGGGCGTTGAGCACCACCAGCCGGGCGTCGTCGACGCGGCAGTCGGAATATTCGAAACCCTTGGTGAAGAGGCCCGGCTTCAGCGGCCCGCCGGCCGCGTCGGCGACGAGATCGAGCGTGCGGGTGGCGGGCAGCAGCTTTCGGCCGCCGAGATGGTCGTAGATGAAGAGGCCGAGGCGCAGGAACCACGCGGGGCGCAGGCCGCGGTGATGCGGCAGCACGAAACGCAGCGGCTCGATCACGTGCGGCGCCATGCGCCACAGGATCTCGCGCTCGAACAGCGCCTCGCGAACCAGCCGGAACTCGTAGTATTCGAGGTAGCGCAGCCCGCCGTGGACGAGCTTCGTCGACCAGGACGAGGTGCCGCTGGCGAGATCGTTCATTTCACAGAGATGGACGGACAAACCCCGTCCCGCCGCGTCGCGCGCGATGCCGCATCCGTTGATGCCGCCGCCGATCACGGCAAGGTCGTAGACCTCGGCCATGCCGATCCTCCTCCGTGAATTTCCGTCCCCTCCCATGGTCGTTGCCATGGAATTTTTGTTGTGTGATTTTCTATTTGCCGCGCGAAACGAAGTCAATCGAAAATGAAAACGCCCTTTCCGAATTTTCCGTGATCGCCGTGGCGGCCGGGGACGGGCGGGGCTCGGCGTCGATCCCCTGTTGCTCCCCCGCCGCGACCGCAGCAATATCCCCCCGCGCCGCCGCCCCCCGGGACGAGCGGCCGCGACACGCGGCACGAGACGGTTTCGCGCGCGTTCGCCGACAGGAGACCGATCGGATGTTCGATGCAGGGCGGTTCGTACGAGAGACGATCGCTGATTTCACCGGCCGCGCCGCGCCGCACGCCGTCGACCGCGCCCTGCGGGACGGGCCGCTCTACGTCATGGGGCGCAACCCGGAGGCCGCGGCGCTGATCGCGCGCCATCCCGTCGCCGGCGTCGTCAACGACTTCGCCGCCCCCGGATCGACCTGGAACGGCACGCCCGAGGTGCGCACCGAGGACGTCCCGCGCGGCGCGACCGTGATCAACGCCTCGACCTCGATCAGCCCGATCTCGGCCCGCCGCCGGCTCGAGGCGATCCCCGAGGCGCGGATCCTCGCCTATGCCGACCTCACGCGCGATCCGGCCTCCGACCTGCCGCTGCCCGCCTTCGTGGCGGAGGCGCGCGAGGCCTTCGCCGCGCACGCGGCGCGCTGGAGCGCCGTCCGCGCCCGGCTCGCCGATGCGGAATCGATCCGGATCTTCGACACGCTCGTCGCCTATCGCCTGACCGCCGACATCGCCCTGATGGAGGGCTTCCGCGTCGCGCTGCGCGACCAGTATTTCGAACCCTTCGCCGCGCCCGCCGCCGGGGCGGTCTTCGTCGACTGCGGCGGCTTCGACGGCGACACGACGGAGGAGTTCGTCCGCCGCCATCCCGACTACGCCCGCGTCCATCTGTTCGAGCCCTCGGCCGAGAACCATGCCGCCGCCCAGGCGCGGCTCGCCGGCGTGCGCGACATCCGCTTCGTGCCGCTCGGCGTCTCCGACACCGCCGGGCGCCTCGCCTTCTCCTCCGACGCCGGATCGGCGAGCGCGGTGTCGGACGAAGGCTCGTCCTTCATCGACGTGACGACGCTCGACGCCGCCGTCGACGAGCCGGTCTCCTTCGTCAAGATGGACCTCGAGGGCTGGGAGATCCCGGCGCTGAAGGGCGCCGCCGGCCACATCGCCGCCGACCGGCCGATCCTGGCGATCGCCGTCTATCACCGCGCCTCGGATTTCTGGGAGATCCCGGAATACGTCCTGTCGCTCGGCGTCGACTACGACCTCCACCTGCGCCACTACACCGAGGGCTGGTCGGAGACGGTGATGTATTTCGTGCCGAAGAAGGGCTGAGGCGACGGTCGGCGGCGCCGCGCCGCGGGGCCCGGCAGGCCCCCGACCTCGACAAGCGGCACCCCGGGATGTAGCAAGTGGGCTTCTCGAATTGCCCGCTCTCCGGTGGCCCAGGCCGCCGGAGGGTCGGTGCCTACACGCTCGGTCGACGACGACATGATCTCCATCCTGCTCTCCGGGCCCGGACTGATCGGCACGCAGCATGCCCGTCTGGTCCGCGCCCATCCGCGATGCCGCCTCGCCGCCGTGGTCGCACCGACGAGCGAGGAAAACCTCGCCTTCGCCCGCGCCCACGAGACGCCGCTCTATGCGAGCGTCGAGGCCGCCCTCGCCGCCGAGACGATCGACGGCGCCATCGTCTCCTCGCCCAACGAGTTCCACTTCGCCCAGGCGATGACCTGCATCGACCGGCGCATCCCGACGCTGGTCGAGAAGCCGATCACCGACCGGCTCGACGAGGGGCGGCGGCTGACGGAAGCCGCCGAGGCGGCGGGCGTGCCGATCCTGGTCGGCCATCACCGCACCTACAGCCCGCTGCTCGCGGCGGCCGACGGCTTCCTGCACAGCGACGCCTTCGGCGACATGGTGGCGCTGACCGGCTCGGCGCTGTTCTACAAGCCCGCCCAGTATTTCCTCGACGGCCCCTGGCGGACGAAGATCGGCGGCGGTCCGATCCTGATCAACCTGATCCACGAGATCGGCCTGATGCGGCACTTCGCCGGCGAGATCGAGAAGGTCTCGGCGGTGGCCTCGCAACGCACCCGCGGCTACGAGGTCGAGGACACGGTGGCGATGACCTTCGGCTTCGAGAGCGGCGCCCTCGGCACCTTCCTGCTGTCCGACACCGCGGCGAGCTCGAAGAGCTGGGAGATGACCTCGGGCGAGAACCCGTCCTATCCCCACTTCCCCGAAGAGAACTGCTGGCACTTCGCCGGCACCCGCGGATCGCTCGACTTCCCCTCGATGCGCACGCGCAGCTACGCCTCGGCCGAGGGCAGCTCGTGGTGGAAGCCCTTCGAGCACGGCCGGATCGACTTCCGCCGCCGCGACCCGCTCGAGGCGCAGCTCGACCATTTCGTCGCGGTGATCGCCGACGGCGCGACGCCGCGCGTCACCGCCCGCGACGGCTGGAACAACCTGCGCGTCGTCAACGCCATCCGCCGCTCGATCGCCACCGGCGCGACGGTCGCGATCGCCTCGGTCGACGACGGCGCGGCGGAGACGGTGCGGTCATGAAGGTCCTGCTCGTCGACACCGGCTTCTCGGCCCTGCCGATCTTCCGCCACCTCGTCGAACGCGGCCACGACGTCTGGGTGATGGGCAACCGCGCCCGCGACGCCATCGCCCGTGACGCCGGCGAGCGCTGGATCGAACAGGACTATTCCGACGTCTCGGCGGTCGCCGCCCATGCGGAACGCCTCGGCATCGACCGCCTGGTGCCCGGCTGCACCGACGTCTCGATCGCCACCTGCGTCGCGATCGCCGGCGGCGACGGTCGGCTCGACGGTGCGAAGGCCAACCACACGCTCTCCGACAAGGCCTCGTTCCGCGCCCTCTGCGCCGATCTCGACCTGCCGGCACCGCGGGCGATCGATCCGGCGAAGCTGCCCGCCGCCGGGCGCTTCATCTGCAAGCCGGTCGATGCCTTCAGCGGCCGCGGCATCACCGTCTTCGACGCCGCCGACCGGCAGGCGAGCCGCGATGCGATCGACCGGGCCACGGCGGCGAGCCCGACCGGCCGCCTGCTGATCGAACCCTTCGTCACCGGACAGCTGCACAGCTGGTCGGTCTTCATCGAAGACCGCCGCGCCGTCGAAGGCACCTTCGTGATCGAGGGCTCGTCGGTCGACCCCTATGCCGTCGACACCAGCCACGTCGTCTTCGACATGCCCGAGGCGGCGCGCGCCCAGCTCGCGACCGCGGTCGACCGCATCGCCGAGGCGCTGGGCCTCGTCGACGGTCTCGTCCACCTGCAGTTCCTGTGGGACGGCGAGCGCGTCTCCATCGTCGAGATCACTCGGCGTTGCCCGGGCGACCTCTACGCGCTGCTGATCGAATATTCGACCGGCTACCGCCACGCCGCGAAATACGCCTCGCACTTCCTCGGCGAACCGCTGGCAACCGCCGCGACCGAGCGCCGCCCGGTGCTGCGCCACACCGTGACCTCGCCGCAGGCCCGCATCTATTCCGGCCTCGGCTTCGACCACCTCCTTCCGGTGCGCGCCTTCTTCGCGCTCCAGGGGCTGGGCGAACCTCTGGCGCCGGGTCATGCCGGCCGCATCGGCGTCCTCTTCGTCGAGCCGACCGACGAGGCGAGCCGCGACGAGGCCCATCGACTGTTTCTCGAGCGGCGCGTCTATCGCCCGCTCTGACGGGGCGACGCGATCGCCCACCTTCGCGCCGGCCGCAGGGCCGCGAATGCAGGAACCGCCACCATGCCGAGGCCCCTCTACGTCGCCCGACCGATCATGCCCGACGAGGGCGACTTCCAGCGCATGGCGAGCGAGGTCTGGAAGAGCCGCGTCCTGTCGAACGGCGGCCCGTTCCACCAGCGCCTCGAGGCGGCGCTCGCCGATCGGCTCGCCGTGTCGACGGCGAAGCTCTTCAACAACGGCACGATCGCGCTGCTCGCGGCGCTGAAGATGTTCGACCTGCCGCCCGGCAGCGAGGTGATCACCACGCCGCTGACCTTCGCCGCGACCGCCCACGCCATCACCTGGAACGGGCTCGAACCGGTCTTCGCCGACGTCGATCCGGTGACGCTGACGCTCTCGCCCGACGCCGTCGAGAAGGCGATCACCGACAAGACGTCCGCCATCCTCGCCGTCCACGTCTACGGCACGGTCTGCGATCTCGACGCGCTGCAGGCGATCGCCACCCGCCACGGCCTGCGGCTGATCTACGATTCGGCCCATGTCTTCGGCACGACGGTGAACGGGCGCGGCATCGGCACCTTCGGCGACGCCTCGGTCTTCTCCTTCCATGCCACCAAGCTCTTCCACACGCTGGAAGGCGGGATGATCACCACCGCGCGGCGCGAGGACGACGAGACGATCTATTTCCTCCGCAACTTCGGCATCAAGAACGAGGAGGAGGTCGTCTCGGTCGGCATCAACGGCAAGATGAACGAGCTGCAGGCGATCGTCGGCCTGCTCAATCTGCCGTTGGTCGAGGCCGAACAGGCCGAGCGCCGCCGCCTCCGGGCAGCCTATCGCGCCTTCCTCGCCGATCTCCCGGGCATCGGCCTTCCGCCCGAGCAGCCGGGCGTGAGCAATTCCGAGCAGTATTTCCCGATCGTGATCGACGAGACCCTCTTCGGCCGCAGCCGTGACGCGGTCTACGACGCACTGAAGCGGATCGGCATCCACGCCCGGAAGTACTTCCACCCGATCTGCACCGATTTCGAACCCTACCGCGGCCGGCCGATCGTCACGACGCGGAACGTGGCCCATGTCGAGACGGTCAAGCGCCGGGTGCTCTGCCTGCCGTTCCACTCCGGCGTCGAGGCGGAAGACGTCGCCGACATCGAGAAGGTGTTCCGCGGCAAGGCCGTGTCGGCCTGAGAGCCTCCGCGGTCGCTCTATTTTCGGTCGGATCCAGAGGTTGGCCAGAGGGCAAGCGCAACAATGGCAATCGTCATCCGAGGTGCTTCGGTCGGGGATGCCTGGGGATGGCACGGTCGAGTGTTTTTGGGAATTGGAGTTCGTCTGTATTGATTAAGTCGCGCGGAGATCAACGATGCCTACCGTGACGATCGCACTGGCTACTTGCAACGGCTCGCGCTATCTCGACGAGCAGATTGCATCAATTCGAGCACAGACCTTCACGGACTTCGAGGTCTTGATCGGTGATGACGCTTCAGACGACGGGACGCTCGCGATCCTCGAGCGTCATGCTGCGGAGGATTCGCGTTTCACCATATTGCGCAACGTCCAGCGGAAGGGCTTGCAGCGCAACTTCGAGGGCCTGATTGCGGCGGCATGCGGTGAATGGATTGCTCCCTGTGATCAGGACGACGTATGGGAAGTCGACAAGCTGGCCGTGTTGCTGAAGGCGGCGATCCCTCCTGATGTCGTTCTCGTCTATTCGGATTCGCAACTCATCGATGCCGATGGCCGGCCGATGGGGCGACGTGCTTTCGAGACGATGACAGCGGTCGACGGAGGCGGTCCGCTCGTCTTCGCATTCTCCAATTGCGTTTCGGGTCACGCGATGCTGTTTCATCGTCGGCTCCGTGAGATCGCGCTGCCCTTTCCCGACATCCCGATCTACGACTGGTGGCTCGCAGCTGTCGCGACCTCGATCGGTCGGATCGTTCGGATCGATCGACCGCTCGTCCGATACCGCCAGCATGAAGCGAATGTCACGGACATGGCGCGCCGCAATAGGCACAAGCCGAAGCCCATCAGAAGCGGCTA
This sequence comes from Pinisolibacter sp. DMC100, assembly GCF_056313705.1. Taxonomy (NCBI): domain Bacteria; kingdom Pseudomonadati; phylum Pseudomonadota; class Alphaproteobacteria; order Hyphomicrobiales; family Ancalomicrobiaceae; genus Pinisolibacter; species Pinisolibacter sp. DMC100. The sequence continues at coordinate 586,641 of NZ_JBQUZT010000001.1, forward strand.
CCGGTCTCGTCGAGAAATGCGAGAAGACGAGGTCGGCAAGCGGCTCAGGGCGTTCTCTCGGCTCCCCGGGCCTGTCGGAGAATCCTACTCTCGCCTCTCCTCTCTGTGGGAAGAGAAGCTAACGAGTTGCTTCGCCGTCGGATTGGCGCGGTTCGCGTGGGAGAATAGGCACGAGATTTGGGCCGTCAAACCCGGCAGTCGCGTTCGCGATCTAGTGCGGTCCGCGAGGCTTGCAATCGGCGCGCGCTTGGGTAGTTTCTTCTACCACACCGGTTTTCGGAAACGCGAGCCCTGGTGAGCCGCCCCCTGGGGGGATCCGATTCGCCTCTCACCTCCGCGCTCTTCGCGCCAAACAGGGACAGGGGCGTCGGCAGATCATCTTCCGATGCCGCTCAGATGATCGACGAAGCGCCACCATTGCCGCCGAGCCTGTTCTTGGAGCCGTTTCAGCCGACGGTCGGAAATGCGGAACGGATTGCTTCTCCCGCGTATCTCATGGAGGAGAGAGGAGTCGACTCCTGGCTCGCCTGCGTCGTAAGCCTTTTCGATGGCTTCTACCGCGAAGACCTGATGCGGTCTGGAATGCGTGATTTCCACGGCGATCAAGGCCAGTTTGACCCGCCAGGAATAGCCACGATTGCGTCCTGCTTCCGGCACGTCGGCGCCGAATGCCGCTTCCAAGAGGTCCTCGGGCAGAGATGGAAAGCGTTCGAGTACACGCGCGGCTTCCCATGCATCGCGGCGGCGGTTCGACGGCGAAGATGCACTCGTGTTGCCTCCGTCTCGGTGAATGCGGAATTCCGTCAGTGGCTCATCGAGTATGTGCAGCGGTCCGACACCGACCGCCCGGCACCACATGTCGTAGTCGGGCAACTGGCGTAGGCGAGGGTCGTAGCCACCACAGCGTTCGTAAAGGGTTCTGCGAGCCAACATGGTAGGATGGCAGAAGAAGTTTCCTTTGTAGAAGAGCGCTCGAACCTGTTCCGTATGATCGTTTACCGGTCGATCGAAAGCTCGACCGATCGTCGACCTCCCCTTCGGCAGGGGGCGACCTTCGTGATCGATGAGTTTCGGCAGGCCGAATGTGGCGATCACGTCGGGGCGTGTCTCAAGTATCTCGACCTGCCTCTCAAGCTTTCTTGGTAGAAAACGATCATCTGAACTCATGATGGCAATGTAGTCGCCGCGTGCAAGAGCAAGTGTGCGCGCTCCCGCTTCGACGGAACCTCTATTCCTCTCGAAAGCTTCAAAGACGATTCGGGGATCGCGAAAGGAGCGAATCACACTGCAGGATTCATCGGAGGATCCATCATCTACGATGACCAGCTCCAGATCCGAGAAACTCTGCGATAGAACGCTCTCGATCGCTTCCGCAACGAACGGAGCGTGATTGTAGGAAGGCATCACGACGGAGACACGCGGTTTGGTCATGCTCATTGCACGTGGATTCCACAGTCGTCTCGTTCCAGCGTATTCGTTGCGGGTGAGAAAATCGTTGGAGTGATTCCGTTCGCGCGGCGAATTCGAAGCATTGCGGCCAACCCTCGCTGCCGACAGAGCGACGTCACGGGCAAAAACGGTATCGCGCTTCACGACGACCTTCAACTGCAGCCTTTCGATCTGGGTCGCCTGACGGCCCTCCCTATCCGCCGGCGACCTTCGCCGAGAAGGAGAAGCTGATCATTCATTCGCCCGATCCGGCGCCGCACAAGGCGGCGGTTCTGGCGGCGCTGGCGCGCGAACTGCCCGACTACGAGCTGCGCGAGATCCGCGGCATCTCCTTCGACACGTTCATGGATCTGGCGACGCGCTGCCTGTTCTCGATCACCTTCGGCGAAGGCTTCGACGGCTATTTCTCCCAGCCGATCCAGCAGGGCGGCCTGAGCTTTGCGATCTTCGAGGAGCGCTTCTTCCCCTCGAAGGACCTCGGCGCCCGCGAGAACATGCTCCGCGACGGCGACGACATGATCGCCCGCCTGCCCGGCCTGATCCGCTCGTTCTCGCAGGACGAGGCGCGCTATCGCGCCGTCGGCGACGCCTGGCGCGCGACGATCGATGCGCTCTACGACCGCGAGGACTATCGCCGGCGGATCGGCGAACTGGTGCGCGGCGAGTTCCCCTACGACGGCCGCCCCGTCGGGGCGTGATCGGCGGCGTGTGCCCCCTCGCGGGCCAGCCTCTCACATGTCCGCCCCTCACATGTCGATCGCCGACTCGATCGCGATCGGCCCGTCGTGGTCGGCGATTCCCGCACGGCGTCGCGGAAGCGGGCCCATTCCTGCGTCGACAGTTCGCCCGGCCTACCGGCGAACGCGCGGGCGACGGCATCGAAGTCCGCGACATCCCGATCGGCGCGGATGATGCGGCGCCCGGTCTTCTCCTCGAGCCGCGTCGACAGCGACGGGAACGGCATGTTCCATTTCTTCGCGGCATCGTTGGCGAAGGCTTCGACCACCGGCACCCTCGCCACGAGGTCGCCGACGTCGGCCGAGCGACCTGCGGGGCTCATGGTCCGGCATCGTCTTCACGCAGAAAATCGACGCGAGGAAGGCGGTTCGATCTGCAGAAAGATCGAGTTCCAACAAATCTACTGCCATTCGCATATGAAAAGACCAATACGACAATGCAATCAGAGAATACGTACGACCAAATCAATCTGATGACGCTAAAATTACATTGTACAAATCGAGCAATACGATTGAATTATCGACCGATAAACAAATCGTATCAGGAAAACATTTGTGTAGAGAGGGATGTTGTGTAATCCTGATGATGTTGAACGACTGCCGGACCATCGCCATGACATCGTCTTCTGCCGAAACCGCGGGTTGTCGGCCGGTGATCGCCTGCCGGCACGACGGCGGGCAGAGCCGTTCCGTCGACGAGCGCATCGCCGTCGAACTGCCGGTCGCCCTGATGTTCGCCGGCCGCTCCTTCGCCGTCATGCTGGCGACGCCGGCCGATCTCGAGGACTTCGCGCGCGGCTTCGCCGTCACCGAGGGCGTGGTCGAGACGATCGACGAGATCGGCGCGATCGAACTCTGCAGCGAGGCGCGCGGCATCGAAGTGCGGATCGAGGTGCCCGAGAGCCGGGCGCTGGCGCTCGACGCGCGGCGCCGGTCGCTGGCGGGTCGCTCGGGCTGCGGCCTGTGCGGCGTCGACCGCTTCTCCGAGGCGCTGCGGCCGGTCGCCCGCGTCGCCACGACCACGCGGATCGCGCCTTCGGCGCTGCGGCGGGCGATCGGCGACTTCGCGCCTCATCAGGCGCTCAACGCCGAGGTCGGCGCGGTCCATGCCGCCGCCTTCTGCGATCTCGACGGGCGGATCCGGGTCGTGCGCGAGGACGTCGGCCGCCACAATGCGCTCGACAAGACGATCGGCGCGGTGCTCGCCGGCGGCCTCGACACGACGAACGGCTTCGTCCTGATGTCGAGCCGCTGCTCCTACGAACTGGTCCACAAGACGGCTGCCGCCGGCATCGCGCTGGTCGCGGCGGTGTCGGCACCGACGTCGCTGGCGGTCGAGCTGGCGGAGAAGGCGCATGTCGGGCTGGTCGGTTTCGCCCGCGAACACCGCTTCACGCTCTATGCGTCGCCGTCGCGGGTGGCGTTCGAGACGGGCGTCGCCATCGCCTCGTGAGGCGGGCAGCCGCGTTTCTCCAGAGATTTCGAAGGATCGAGCGCCGCGGTTTCCGCGGCGCTTCTCGTTTCGGCGGGTATCAGCCGCCGGTCTCCCACATCGCCCGATCGACGCGGCCGAAGTCGGCGCGGGTCGGGTCGAAGGCGTGACCGCCGGGCTTTCTGGCGATCGCCGCGACGATCGCGGCGCGCACCGGCTCGTCGCTCTCGCTGGAGCGCAGCAGCGTCTTCAGGTCGACGCCGCCGGAGCGGCCGAGGCAGAGCGTGAGGCGGCCGTCGGCGGAGAGGCGCACCCGATTGCAGGTGGCGCAGAAGCCGTGGCTCATCGGGGTGATGAAGCCGATGCGCCCGCCGGTCTCGACGACCTCGGCGTAGCGCGCCGGCCCCTGCGTCCGGTCGGGCAGGTCGGTCAGCGTCCAGCGCTGCTCGAGCCGCCGACGCACCGCCTCGAGCGGCACGTAGCGGTTCGACGGCTCGATGCCGCCGTGGCCGATCGGCATGGTCTCGATCAGGCCGAGGCTCATGCCGCGGTCGTGGGCGAAGAGCATCAGGTCTTCGATGGCGTGATCGTTGATGCCGGAAAGCACGACGGCGTTGAGGCGCACGCCCATGCCGACGCGGCGGGCGGCGTCGAGGCCGTCGAGCACGTCGGAGAGGCGGCCGGTGCGACAGATCTCGGCGAAGCGGACGGGGTCCAGCGTGTCGAGTGAGACGTTGACCCGCCGCACCCCGGCCGAGAACAGATCCTCCGCCACGGGGGCGAGGAGCGAACCGTTGGTGGTGAGCGTGATCTCGTCGAGCCGTCCGTCGGCGAGGTGGCGCGAGAGCGACCGCACCAGTCCGACGACGCCGCGGCGGGCCAGCGGCTCGCCGCCGGTCAGTCGCAGGCGGCGGACGCCGAGCGAGACGAAGATCGAGGCCAGCCGGTCGATCTCCTCGAGGGTGAGAAGCTCGCGTCGCGGCAGGAAGGTCGCGTTCTCGCCCATGCAGTAGCCGCAACGGAAGTTGCAGCGGTCGGTGAGCGAGACGCGGAGATAGTCGATGCGCCGATCGTGGCCGTCGACGAGGCGGGGGCTCGCGTCGCGGAGAGGCTGGCTGGTCATGGCGTCGTTCCTGACCGCGGGAGGGACACGCGGGGGAGGAGATCCCCCGCGCGTGGTCGGTCATTCCGCCGGGCGGGCGACGGGGTCGTCGTTGCGCGGCAGCGGCGTGATGCCGCCGAGGCCCTTGCGGTAGATCAGCCAGTAGATCGCCCCGACGAATCCGGCGCCGCCGACGATGTTGCCGAGCGTGGCGGGGACGAGATTGTGGATGATCGAGGGGATGGTGATCACCGACGTGTCGAAGCCGGCGGGGACGTGACCGGTCACGGTCATCAGCCAGGCCATCGGCAGGAACAGCATGTTGGCGATGCAGTGTTCGAAGCCGGCGGCGATGAAGGCGGCGACCGGGAACACCATGCCGGCCATCTTGTCGGCGACCGAGCGGCCGGCATAGGCGAGCCAGACGCCGAGGCAGACCAGGATGTTGCACATGATGCCCTTGAAGAAGATCGTCACGAAGTCGGGCGAGAGCTTCGACACCGCGAGCTTCAGCATCCCCAGTCCGACGTTGCCGCCGTTGAGATCGGGGAAGTGGCACATCCACAGCAGGAAGACGAGGCCGAGCGCACCGATCAGGTTGCCGAACCAGACGATCGTCCAGTTCTTCAGGACTTCCGCCGTCGTGATCTGCCGATTGGCCCAGGCCATGACGATCAGGCAGTTGCCGGTGAAGAGTTCGGCGCCGGCGATCATCACCAGACCGAGGCCGAGGGTGAAGACCACGCCTCCGAGCAGACGCTGAGCGGCATAGCCGAGGGTGGGATCGCCGAGCACGATGGCGAAGAACATGCCGCCGAGGCCGATCGAGCCGCCGGCGACGATCGCCAGCACGAGCTCGGGCAGGAAGGGCATGTGGGCCTTCTTGACGCCGAGTTTCTCGACCTTGTCCTGGATTTCGGCGGGGGAATAGGCGTCCGATCCGAAGAGGGCCGGCGCCGACGGAGTGGCCTTGTCTGCCATTGTCGGTCTCCTGTTGGTCCTGGTACCGTGATGGAGTGCGCGGGCGGGGCTGTCCACTTCAGACGACGGGCGGCAGCAATGCCGGATCGAGGCCGCCCGCGAGCCCGCGGTGGAGGTGGTCGACGGCCGCCACGACCGCCGGCGTCATGTCTTCGTAAAAGGCGACCCGGGCCGGCTGGATGCCGACGAAGATCACCTCGCCGACCGTCTCGCCGAGCGAGGCGATCAGGAAATCGAGGGGGATCGCATGGGTGTCGATCAGGAAGCGATCGGCGACCATCCCCGGATCGATCCGGCGGACCGAGCCGGGCGGCAGCCCCATCTCGGCCGCGTCGACCAGGAGAACCCGGTCGGGGGCGGCGGCGCGCACCGCATGCATGACGTTCTCCGGGGCCGAGCCGCCGTCGATCGCCTCCCAGCCGGCGGCGGGTTCCCGCTCCAGCTTTTCGGCCAGAAGCGGCCCGGCGCCGTCGTCGCCCATCAGCGAATTGCCGACGGTGAACACGATGTCGGTCACGGCACCTTCCTCCCCATCAGATAGATCGCCGGTTCCATCTCGATCGCGGCGAGCGAAGTCTGGAACGTGTCGCACCATTCGACCATGTCTTCGTCGAGACGCGGGCGCGCCTCGGCGAAGGCCTGGCCGAGGAGGGCGGTGTGGGTGCGGTCGACCATGATCTCGCCGAAGCGGTCGACGCCCTCGAGCTTGCGCCGCGCCTCGCCCTCCGGCAGCAGCGCCAGCAGGCGCTCCCAGAAGTCGAACGAGCAGTGCAGGAACGGCTCGAGGCAGTCGAAGACGCCGACGTGATGGCCGATCGCCAGCGCGTGATAGACGACGTTCTTCGACGAGGCGGGAACGTCCTCCTCGCGCTCGAGGAACTTCTCGCCGAGGCGGTAGAAGACGACCTTCTTCATCTCGTCAGCCTCCCGATCGCGGCGGTGATCACGCCGCCGAGCGCCTCGAAGATCTCGCGCGTGCGCGGATCGGACGTGGTGCGCATCAGGCCGTCGAGACGGTCGGCGAAGGGCCGACCCTCCGGGGCCTCCATCGCGGCGAGGAAGACCTCGGCGAGATCGCCGCCCTGACGATAGCCCGCCATCCGCCGCGCCTCGCGTTCGACCAGGACGCGCAGATTGTAGGGCACGGTCGGGTGGGCGATCGCCACGCGCTCGTTCTCGCCCTCGACGTGGGTCTTGGCCTTCAGCTTCTGGCCGAGCAGGCCGAGCGCCACGGCGAAGCCGTAGATCGTCGCCGCCGGCGAGGGCGGGCAGCCGGGGATGTAGACGTCGACCGGCACGATCTTGTCGGTGCCGCCCCAGACCGAATAGAGGTCGTGGAAGATGCCGCCCGAGCAGCCGCAGGCGCCGTAGGAGACGACGATCTTCGGGTCGGGTGCGGCTTCGTAGGCGCGCAGCGCCGGCATGCGCATCGAGCGGGTCACCGCGCCGGTGAACAGCAGGATGTCGGCATGGCGCGGAGAGGACACCACCTTGATGCCGAAACGCTCGGCATCGAAGAGCGGCGTGATGGCGGCGAAGATCTCGATCTCGCAGCCGTTGCAGCCGCCGCAATCGACCCGGTAGACGTAGGCCGACCGCTGGATGTCCTTGAGCAGCGCCCCCTTCATCCTGGCGATGTCGGCCGGCGTGTCGATCCTGCCGATGCCGGAGGCGGGGGTGAACTGGTCGACGGTGGGAAGGCGGGTCATCGACGGGTCTCCTCGATGCGGCGGGCGACGCCGAAGGCGGCGATCTGGGTCACGTCGTGGATGCGCTTGCAGCTCGGGCACGTGGCCGCCAGCCGGCGACGCTGCGCCGCCTCGTCGGCGGTCGGCGCGCCCGCGGCGACGATGTCCTGGACGTAGGCGACTTCCTTGGCGACGGCGAAGGGCGTGTCGCAGACCTCGCAACGGGCGAGCCTGAACACCGCCTTCATGACGAGATCGGCGCGGTTCGCCACCGCCAGTTCGAATTCCTCCGTCAGCCGGATCGCGTCGGTCGGGCAGACCTCCTCGCAGCGGCCGCAGAAGACGCAGCGGCCGTAGTCGATCGACCAGGTGCGGGTCGCCGCCTCGACGTCGGTCGCCATCGTGATGGCGTTGGCGGGGCAGGCGATGGTGCAGGCGGCGCAGGCGATGCACTGCTCGCCGGTGTGCTCGGGCTTGCCGCGCAGGTCCTTCTCCATGGCGAGCGGGGCGAAGGGGTACTTCACCGTCGCTTCGCCGGATCGGAAGATCTCCTTGATGAGCTTGAACATGGTCGTCTCTCCCGATCTCACTTCAGCGGCGATGCGGTGCGGTCACGGCAGTAGCGTTCCATCTCCTTGTAGGGGATGGTCTTCTGGGTGGCCTTCTTGACGTCGACGACGGTGACGCGGTCGGTGCACGAGTAGCAGGGGTCGATCGAGGCGACGATCAGCGGCGCGTCCGACACCGTGTTGCCGCGCAGCATGTAGCGCAGCACCGGCCAGTTGGCGTAGGTCGAGGCGCGGCAGCGCCAGCGATAGAGCTTCTGGTTGTCGCCGGTCATCGACCAGTGGATGTCCTCGCCGCGCGGCGCCTCGGTGAAGCCGAGGGCGAACTTGTGCGGCACGTAGGTGAAGTCCTCGGTGAGGATCGGCCCGGCCGGCGTGTCGGTGAGCAGCGCCTCGATCAGGCCGATGCTGTCGAAGACCTCCTGCACGCGCACCAGCGTGCGGGCGAGCACGTCGCAGCCGTCGCCGGTGTTGATGCCGAGATCGGTCAACCTGTAGCCCTGGAAGGGATGCAGCACGCGGGTGTCGCGGCGGTGACCCGAACCGCGAACGAGCGGTCCGACCGGCGAGTAGTCGCGGGCGACCTTCGGGTCGAGGATGCCGACGCCCTTGACGCGGCCTTCGACGTTGGCGGTCGAGATCAGCATGTCGACGAGCCGGGTGACGTCGTCGCGCAGCTCGCGGACGGTCGCCAGCGTGCGGGCCTTCTGTTCGCCCAGGATGTCGCGACGGACGCCGCCGATCAGGTTGATCGCATAGGTCTTGCGATTGCCGGTCAGCATCTCCGCCAGCATCATCGACTTCTCGCGGATGCGGAAGAACTGCATGAAGCCGGTGTCGAAGCCGACGAAGTGGCAGGCGAGACCGAGGTTGAGCAGATGGCTGTGCAGCCGCTCGGTCTCGAGCAGGATCGAGCGGATCGCCTGACCACGCAGTGGCACCTCGATGCCGAGCGCGTTCTCGACCGAGTTGGCGTAGGCGACCGAATGGGCGTAGCCGCAGATGCCGCAGACGCGATCGGCGAGGAAGGTGACCTCGTCGTAGCCCATGCGGGTCTCGGCCACCTTCTCCATGCCGCGGTGGACGTAGAACATCCGGTAGTCGGCATCGATGATGTCCTCACCGTCGACGAACAGGCGGAAGTGGCCGGGTTCGTCGGAGGTGATGTGCAGCGGTCCGAGCGGGACGACGGTGGTCTCGCGGTCGGAGTCGTTGACGAAGGAATAGGTCTCGTCGTCCTTGGTCGGCGCCGGGCGGAAGCGATGGTCCATCGCGTCCTTGCGCAGCGGGTGAAGGTTCTCCGGCCAGTCGTCGGGCAGCACCAGACGGCGGGCGTCGGGCAGACCGACCGGCACCAGGCCGTACATGTCGCGCACCTCGCGCTCGCCCCAGACGCAGGCGGGCACCTTGGGCGTGACCGAGGGGAACTCCTCCTTGCCTTCCGGCACCTTGGCGTGGACCACCACGTAGCAGGGGTCCTCTTCCTCCATCGACAGCACGTAGTAGAGGCCGAAGGTGCCGTCGAGCGAGCGCTCGTCGTTGCCGACGACCACCGACAGCCAGCCACCGCGGCCGTAGTAGAGATAGGCGACGGCTTCCGGCAGGCTGTCGAGCTTCACCGTGACGGTGAGCTGGTCGGCGGTCTGGCGGCTCTCGTCGAGCACGGCGTGGGGCAACTCGGCCCGGAGAGCGGCGATGTGCGAGGCGCCGACCGGGAGCTTGGGGCTGACGTTCATGATCTCGTCTCCTGAAGACGGCGGGTCAGATGCGCGGCTCGGCCCGGGGGGCGAGGGCTGCGACCGGTTCGAGGGACTTCTGCCAGGGGGCCGCGATCACGGCACCGCGGTCGCCACCGACGACGACGGCGGTCGCTTCGCGCACCAGCTGGCCGACCGGCCGCGGCACCGCGACGCCGAGCGCCACGACGATCGCCACCAGCGCCCACATCGGGGCGAGCGCCCGCCAGCCGACGTCGCCGACCGGAACAGTCTCCGGCGCCTTGCCGAGCACCGAGCCGGAGATGATCTGGACGAAGGCGGCGACGGCGATGGTGAGCAGCAGGCCGAGGATGATCGCCGGCAGCCACTGACCCGCCGCGAAGCCCGCGCCGATCACCAGGAACTCGGAGACGAAGACCGCGAAGGGCGGGAAGCCGGCGAGCGCCAGGGCGGAGATCAGCACCATCACGCCGCTCGCCGGGGCGACGCGGAGCAGGCCCTTCACCTGGGTCAGGTCACGGGTGCCGTACTTCATCAGCACGTTGCCCGAGGCGCAGAAGATCAGCGACTTGGCGAAGGAGTGGTTGATCGCATGCAAGAGCGCCGCGCCGACGCCGAGCGGGCCGCCGAAGCCGAGGCCGATGGCGATCAGGCCGACGTGCTCGACGCTCGAATAGGCGAGTTTCCGCTTCAGGTCCTTCTGGACGAGGAAGAGGAAGACGGCGACGGTGACCGACAGGAAGCCGAGGGCGAGCAGCAGCATCTGCGGGAACTCGGGGCCGACGGCGCGCGAGGTGACGGCGAGATAGCGGATCACCACGAAGAGAGCGCACTTGAGCAGCACGCCGGAGAGCAGCGCCGAGACCGGGCTCGGGGCTTCCGAGTGGGCGTCCGGCAGCCAGCCGTGCATCGGGAAGAGGCCGGCCTTGGTGCCGAAACCGATCAGCACGAAGACGAAGGCGATCTTGGCCAGCATCGGGTCGAGCCGGGCGGCGTCGGCGGTCAGCGAGGTCCAGAACACCGCCTTCTCGGGATCGCCGAAGGCGGCGGCGCCGTCGGCGAAGGTCAGCACGGTGCCGTAGAGGCCGAAGGCCACGCCGACGGTGCAGATGATGACGTATTTCCACGCCGCCTCGAGGCTCGAGCGCCGGCCGTAGAGACCGACGAGGAAGGCCGAGCCCAGCGTCGTCGCCTCGACCGCCACCCAGGTCAGCACGATGTTGTTCGAGGTGACCGCGAGCATCATCGTGAAGACGAAGAACTGAAAGAAGGCGAAGAACAGCTTGTGCTTGGAGGGCGTCAGCTCGCCGTGGGCGACGTCGTGGCGGACGTAGGCGACGGCGTAGAGGCCGGTGAGGAGGCCGACGAGGCCGATCAGGGCGACGAAGATCGCCGCCAGCGGGTCGATGACGAACCAGCCGCCGACCGCCGAGAGATCGGCACCGGCGAGGACGCGTCCGACCGCCAGCAGCGAGGCCAGGGCCACCACCACGCCGGAGCCGACGTGGACCGCTTCGATGGTGCGGTTGCCGCCGTCGCGGGCGGGCAGCAGCGCGATGGAGATCGCGGCCACCAGCGGCACGGCGAGCATCAGGGGAGGAAGGATAGAGGGCACCATGGCGGTCATCCCTTCAGAGAAGTGAGCTGGTCGGCGTCGAGCGTGCCGAGGGTGCGGTGGATCTGCAGGCCGAGGACGGCCATGATCACCACGGCGAAGACGGCGTCGGTGGCGATGCCGATCTCGACGACTTCCGGCGCCTTGGCGGCGAGCAGCGCCAGCGTCAGATGCGAGCCGTTCTCCATCAGGCAGTAGCCGAACACCTGCTTGAGGATGTTGCGCTGGGTGACGATCGCCGCGAGGCCGAGGAAGAAGTGGCCGAGCGACACGGCGAGCGCCGGCTTGATCGCCTCGGCGGCCGGCAGCGACACGCCGTCCACCACCCAGAAGCACAGCACGACGACGACGGCGGCCATCAACACCGAGACGGCCGGCGGCACGCGCTCGCCCGAGCCGAGCTTGACGTCGTCGAGCCGGCCGAGGAGGCGCGTCATCAGGATCGGCACCAGGAGGACCTTGGTGACGAAGGAGGTCGCGGCCCAGGCGGTCAGTTCGTGCGAACCGACCGTGGCGCCGAGCGTCAGGAAGATGGCGACGAGCACCAGCGACTGCAGCGCGTAGTAGAAGGCAGACCCGGTCGGACGCCGTGCCGTGATGACCAGGAGCGAGGTGACGATCAGCAGGCCGGCGAGACCGTTGACGAGTTGAAATCCGGACATGTCTGCCTCCTCAACCGAGCCAGGCGGTGGCGATGAAGGACGACGCGACGGCCATCACGATCAGGACGGTGAGCACGAAGCGCATCGAGGCGGGGACCGGCTGGGCGGCGGCCATCGTCTCCGACGGCGTGCCGGGGACGGTCTTGCCGATCCACTTCAGGAACCAGGCGAAGGAGGCGACCGACTCGAGCAGCGCGACGGCGACCAGGACCCACAGCGCCGGATGGGCATCGGCCATCCGGAAGCCGCCGGCGAAGATCGCGAACTTCGAGAAGAAGCCCGAGAAGGGCGGCACGCCGGTGATGGCGAAGGCCGCCACCACGAAGCCGATGCCGAGGATCGGCGACTTCGCCAGGATGCCGCGCAGCACCGGCAGCATGCGGGTGCCGGCGGTGTAGCTGAGCGCACCCGCCACCAGGAAGAACAGCGTCTTGGCGAAGGCGTGGTTGAAGATGTGGGCGATCGCGCCGTCGAAGGCGAGCTGCGAACCGAACACCGACAGCGACAGGCCGAGGAAGATGTAGCCGAGCTGGGTGATGGTCGACCAGGCGAGCAGACGCTTCAGGTCTGCCTGCGGCAGGTACATGGCGAAGCCGTAGACCAGCGTGATCACGGCCATGATCGTGCCGACCCAGCCGACGATCTCCGGGGCGCCGTTCGACGACATCAGCGCGCGGGCATAGATGTAGACGCCGACCTTCACCATCGAGGCGGCATGGAGATAGGCCGACACCGGGGTCGGCGCCTCCATCGCGTCGGGCAGCCACATGTGGAAGGGCAGCTGCGCCGACTTGCCCCAGGCGGCGACCAGGATCGCCAGGAGGACGATGGTCTTGGTCGCGACCGGCAGCGTGCCGATCGCCGACAGGGCGAAGGTGCCGGTCGACAGGAACAGCACCACGGCGGCGGCGTAGAGGCCGAGCGAGGCGATGTGGGTGACGATCAGCGCCTTGAGGGCCGAGGCGAGCGCCTTGGGCTTCTCGTAGTAGCCGATCAGCGCCCAGGAGCAGGCACCGGTGATCTCGAAGAACACCAGCTGGCCGATCACCGTCGAGGTGAAGACGAGACCCGCCATCGCCCCGATGAAGACCAGGATGAAGGACCAGAAGCGGCGCCGGCCGATGTCGGCGTGTTCGCGGTTGCCGGCCGAGAAGTAGTCGACCGAGTAGAGGGTGACGAGCAGGCCGATGGCGACGACCGCCACCGCGACGAGGACCGACACCTTGTCGACCGCGAAGCCGAGGACTTCGACGTCGCCGAAGCTCAGGACGGCGCGTTCGACGGCCACCTTGCCGCCGCGGGCGAAGGAGATCGCCAGCGTCAGCACCGAGAGGAAGGAGAGGCCGGCGAACAGACGACCGATCGTCTTGGCCGCGGGCTGGGGGGCGAGCGCCACCACGATCGCCCCGACGAAGGGCAACAGGATGGTCGCGAGTGCGAGATTGATCATGTCTCTCTCCCGTCGCGGCTCAGAGGCCGGCCAGATGGAAGACGAAGGCGAGCGAAGCGATGCCGAGCCCGAGCCAGGTGTGGCGCGAGGTCAGGCGGAAGCGGGCGCGAGCCACCGAATTTTCGACGATGCCGACGGCGAGCATGATCGCCGCGACCTTGATGACGAAGGCGACGAGGCCGAACGCGAGGGCCGGCAGCGTGATCTCGGTCGCCGAGCCGAAGGGCACGAAGGTGCCGACGAACCAGGCGACGACGACGATCTGCTTCAGCGACAGCGACCACTTCACCAGCGCCAGCGACGGGCCGGAATACTCGGTGAGCGGGCCTTCCTGGAGCTCCTGCTCGGCTTCGGCCATGTCGTAGGGGAGCTTGCCGAGCTCGATGTAGCAGGTGAAGGCGAAGGCGACGCCGGCGAGCAGCGTCGCCGCCATGGCCTTGGGGTGGCCGGCGACGATGGCCGAGCCGATGTCGCCGAGGTTGGTCGAACCCACCAGCAGCGCCGCGGTGAAGAGCGACAGCAGCATCGCCGGTTCGACCAGCACGCCGAGGGTCAGTTCGCGGCTGGCGCCGATGCCGGCGAAGGAGGAACCGCTGTCCAGACCCGAGAGGGCGAAGAAGAAGCGGGCGAGCGCGAAGAGATAGATCGTGGTGATCAGGTCGCCGAGGGCGGCGATCGGCGTCGCCCGGGTCAGGATCGGCGTGCCCATCGCCACGACGAGCAGCGTCGCCGGCATGACGATCGGCATCAGGCGGAAGGCGAAGCCCGCCGCCGGGGGGCGAACGTCCTGACGCTTCAGCAGTTTGAACAGGTCGCGGTAGTCCTGGAGGATACCGGGGCCGTGGCGGGTGTGCATCTTGGCGCGCAGCACCCTGAGGCAACCGGAGACCAGCGGTGCGGCGGCGGCGAGGAGGAGCGTCTGCACGAGCGCGACGACGAGATTGGCGAAGCTGGGCATGGCGGGGCTCCTAGCGCAGGGTCACGAGAAGCAGGGCGACCAGGGCCGCGACGATGTAGAGGCAGTGGACACGCAGATCGCCGCTCTGGATCGCCCTCGCGCGGTTGCCGATCGAGGTGACGGCCTCGACGATCGGCGCGACCAGACGGGTGTCGAAGATCTGTTCGTTGCGCCGGCAGCCGGAGACGAAGCGGTCGAAACGCGCCTCCATCGCCCGGTCGAAGGCGGCGACCCGACCCCGAACCGCGTAGAGCGGCGCGAAGAACATGCGGATCGGCTGGGCGAAGGAGCCGGCCGAGACCGTCATGTGGCCGTCCGGCAGATAGCCGCAGGCCCAGGGGGCGTCGCCCTTGCGCGGCACGCGGCGTGCGACCGACGAGATCGAACCGAGGAGTGCGGGGAGCGTGGCGAGGCCGACGAGGAGCAGCGCGACCAGCGGGGTGGAGAGCGTCGCGGCGTCGTTGCCGCCGGCGACGAGCAGGGCACCGTCGGCGACCGCGATCGGCGACAGGCCGAGCGTGGCGGCGGCGGTCGAGGCGAGCACCGGTGCGACGAGCGGCGCGGCGATGCCGAGCACGACGCAGGCGGCGGCGAGCAGCACCATGCCGACGATCATCGGCGCGGGGACTTCGGTCGCTTCCGCCGCATGACGGCTGCGCGGGGCACCGGAGAAGACGACGCCGTAGGCCTTGACGAAGCACATCACCGCGAGAGCGCCGGTCAGCGCCAGCAGGGTGGCGGCTACGGGCGTGGCGAAGCGCACCGCGAAGGTGCCGTCGAGCGCGGCGACGAACAGCGACTGGTAGGTGTACCACTCGGAGACGAAGCCGTTCAGCGGCGGGATGGCGGAGATCGCGAGTGCGCCGACGAGGAAGGACATCGACGTCCAGGGCATGGTGCGGCCGAGACCGCCCATCTCTTCCATGTCCTTGGTGTGGACACGCCAGATCACCGAGCCGGCGCCGAGGAACAGGAGGCCCTTGAACACCGCGTGGTTGACGAGGTGATAGAGGCCGGCCATCAGGCCGAGGACGGCGACGACCGGACGGTCGGTGGCGAGACCGATCATGCCGGTGCCGACACCGAGCATGATGATGCCGATGTTCTCGACCGAGTGGTAGGCGAGCAGCTTCTTGATGTCGTGTTCGGCGAGCGCGTAGATCACACCCAGCACCGACGAGATCGCGCCGAGGGCGAGGACGACGAGGCCCCACCAGGCGACGGTGCCGCCGAGCAGGTCGATGCCGACCTTCACGATGCCGAAGATGCCGATCTTGATCATCACGCCCGACATCAGCGCCGAGGCGTGCGACGGCGCGGCCGGGTGAGCGCGCGGCAGCCAGATGTGCAACGGGATCATGCCGGCCTTGGCGCCGAAGCCGAGAAGCGCCAGCACGAAGGCGACCGAGGCCGCGAGCTCGCCGGGGCGATGGGCGCGGAAGTCGGCGAATTCGAACGAACCGGCGGCATTCGCCATCAGGAAGAAGGCGGCCATGATCGCGACCGATCCGGCATGCGCGACCAGGAAGTAGAGGAAGCCCGCCGACACCGCCTCTTCGTTCTGGTCGAAGATGACCAGGAAGTAGGAGGCCAGCGACATCATCTCGAAGAAGACGAGGAACCAGAAGGCGTCGTCACTCACCACCACCAGCACCATCGAGGCGACGAAGGTGAGCGTGAAGAAGCCCATCGCGCCGACGCCGCGACCTTCGTACTCGCGCACGTAGGCGAGCGAATAGATCGAGGCGACCAGCGCCAGGCCGCAGATCACCGCGACCATCAGGCCGTTCAGCGGATCGAGGCGCAGGAGGAGCCTGGCGAAGGGGAAGGGCCCGCCGAGATCGAGCGTGACGGCGGGCGCGGCGAGGGCCTTCAGGCCGGCGAACAGGCCGAGTGCGCCGGCGAGCGTGCCGGCGAGGCCGACGACGGCGATCGCCGCGCGTTCCGAGGCGCGCAGGGCCAGGCCCGCGAGGGCGCCGAACGCGAAGACGGCGAGCGACAGGAGAAGGAGATCGATGGCGGACATGGTCAGTCATGCTCCTCGAGGGCGAGAGGCAGGGCGGGACCGCGCGCGCTCGCCGTGGCGAGGCGCCGCATGTCGTTGGAACGGGCGAGAGTGCCGGTTCCGACGTCCCACAGGGCGTTGGTCGGGCAGACGCGGACGCAGGCGGGGCCGGTGTCCGAGCCATCGCAGAGGTCGCACTTCACGGCGACCGTCTTGACGCCGATGTCCCAGGCGAGAATCGGATCGAGGCCGGCGGGGCGACGGGCCTCCGGCATGACGACGCCGGCGACGCCGGACATCGGCGTGCCCGAGGGCGAGATCGCGCCGAAGGGGCAGGCGAGCGCGCACATCTTGCAGCCGACGCAGCGTTTCTCGTCGAGCTTTACCGCGCCGCCTTCGAGACGGATCGCCTCGACCGGACAGACGCGGGCGCAAGGGGCGTCGTCGCACTGACGACAGAGCACCGGCGCAGAGCCGGTCGCAGTGCGGGTCACGGTCAGCCGGGGCGCCTTCTGCGCGCCCCTCTGCTCGTGGGCGGCGCTGCAGGCGGCCAGGCAGGTATTGCAGCCGATGCAACGTCCCGGGTCCGCGATGACGAAGCGGTTCATCTCCAACCTCCATGCGGCGGCGAGGGCCACGGACGAACCGACTGTCGTCGTCCGGCTGGCTTCCTCGTCCGCGATGCCGATGGGGCGGCGATAACCAAAATCGATCGACTGATATTTATCACTTCATAGTCGAAGTAAATCACAGTCTTCGATTTCAAAAATCACCGAAACTCATTCGGCCACGACAAATCGCATAGAGCCACGAGTACGAAATTGCCAGAGACAAAACATCGTATACGCATTTGCGCGATCTTTTTGTCCAGGTCTTATTGGTGTGTAAGCCTGATATGCGAATTCGAGATCGGGATATGACTTCAATAAATCTTTGTTGTCGCTCGATCAGGAAAACCAATCGAACCTCCACCAACCCGGTGGGGCCTCGGGCGAGGTGCGCTTTGAATGCGTGAAACCGGCAGCCGCCGTCAGGCGGTGCCTGCACGAGCCCGTGACGGGCCCGTGCGTTCGGCGGGAGCGGGCGGAAGCCCCGGACCTCCGCCGTCCGACCTTCGACCTCGCGGAACGCGAGGTTCCGGAACCCCCGGCCCCGGCCTTCCGGGGTCGCCAGACGTCCTTCTCGAGGAGAATTCGAGATGAACCGCTTCATCGTCGCCGAGCCGTCCAAGTGCATCGGCTGCCGTACCTGCGAAGTCGCCTGCGTGCTCGCTCATGCGCCGCGTGAGAACGTCGATGTTCTCGCCGACGTGCCGTTCGAGCCGCGTCTGGTCGTTCTGAAGACCCTGAACATCTCGACCCCGGTGACCTGCCGGCACTGCGAGGACGCCCCCTGCGCCAATGCCTGTCCGTCGCATGCCATCGGCTATCGCGACGGCACGGTGCAGGTCGACCAGTCGAAGTGTCTGGGCTGCAAGAGCTGCGTCGTCGCCTGTCCCTTCGGCGCCATGCAGGTGACCACGCGTCCGGCCGTGCGCCGCTTCGCCGGCATCACCGTCGCCGACGGCGTCCGCGCCGAAGCTCACAAGTGCGACCTCTGTATCGATCACGCCGGCGGTCCCGCCTGCGTCAAGGTCTGCCCCACCGATGCCCTGCACGTGATGGACGAGGCCCGCCTCGCCGAGACCCGCGCCCGGCGTCAGCTGCGCACCGCCGTCGAGACGGCTGCCATCGAAGCGGCCTGACGGCCGGATCCCTCATCTCCTTTCGAGGTCGAGACCATGGAAAAGCACATTTCCGTCTGCCCGTACTGTGGATCGGGCTGCAAGCTCGCGCTGCTGGTCGAAAACGGCAAGATCGTCGGCGCCGAGGCGCTGGACGGCGTCACCAACCAGGGCGAACTGTGCCTGAAGGGCTGGTACGGCTGGGATTTCGTCAACGACACCAAGATCCTGACGCCGCGCCTGAAGTCGCCGATGATCCGGCGTTCGCGCGACAGGGAGTTCGAGGCGGTGTCCTGGGACGAGGCGATCGCCTTCGCGAGCGGCCGCCTCGCCGAGATCAAGGCGAAGCACGGCCCGGATTCGATCATGCTGACCGGTAGCTCGCGCGGCACCGGCAACGAATCGAACTACGTCGCCCAGAAGTTCGCCCGCGCCGTCATCGGCACCAACAACATCGACTGCTGCGCCCGTGTCTGCCACGGCCCCTCGGTCGCCGGTCTGATGGTGACGCTCGGCAACGGCGCGATGTCCAACTCGATCGCCGAGATCGAGGACACCGACTGCATCCTGTGCTTCGGCTACAACGCCGCCGACAGCCATCCGATCGTCGCCCGCCGTATCGTCAAGGCGAAGGAGAAGGGCGCCAAGATCATCGTCTGCGACCCGCGCCGCATCGAGACCGCGCGCATCGCCGACCAGTGGCTGGCCCTCAGGAACGGCTCGAACATGGCGCTGGTCAATGCCTTCGCCAACGTGCTGATCACCGAAGGCCTCTACGACAAGGACTACGTGGCGAACTTCACGGAGGGCTTCGAGGAGTACAAGAAGACCGTCGAGAAATACACGCCCGAATACGTCGAGGAGATCACCGGCCTGAAGGCTTCGGAGATCCGCCGGGCGATGCGCACCTATGCCGAGGCCAAGACCGCCACGATCCTGTGGGGCATGGGCGTGACGCAGTGGGGTCAGGCGGTCGACGTGGTCAAGGGCCTCTCTGGCCTGGCGCTGCTCACCGGCAACCTCGGCAAGCCCAACGTCGGCGTCGGCCCGGTCCGCGGCCAGAACAACGTCCAGGGCGCCTGCGACATGGGCGCGCTGCCGAACGTCTTCCCCGGCTACTACTACGTCACCGACGCCGAGGCGCGCGCCAAGTTCGCCGAGGCCTGGGGCGTCCCGAGCCTGCCGGACAAGGTCGGCATGTCGATCACCGACGTTCCGCACGCGGCGGAAGAGGGCAAGCTGAAGGCGATGTACATCTTCGGCGAGGACCCGGCCCAGACCGAGCCGGATCTCGCCACGGTGCGCAAGGGCTTCGAGGCGCTCGAGTTCATCATCGTGCAGGACATCTTCATGACGAAGACGGCGATGTTCGCCGACGTCATCCTGCCGGCGACCTCCTGGGGCGAGCACGACGGCATCTTCTCCTCCGCCGATCGCGGCTTCCAGCGCTTCTACAAGGCGGTCGACGCCAAGGGCGACGTCAAGCACGACTGGGAGATCTACGGCCTGATGGCCAAGGCTCTCGGCTACGACGGCATCGACTACCATTCGACCGAAGAGATCTGGAACGAGCTGATCTCGCTCTGCCACCTCTACAAGGGCGCGACCTTCGAGAAGCTCGCCGGCCTCGGCTACGTCCAGTGGCCGTGCCCCGACGAGAGCCATCCCGGCACGCCGTGGCTCTACGAGGGCAACGAATTCCAGACCAAGTCCGGCAAGGGCCTGCTCTTCGCCGCCGAGTGGCGCGCGCCGCTGGAGAAGGTCGACGCCGAGTTCCCGCTCGGGCTCTGCACCGTGCGCGAGGTCGGCCACTACTCGTGCCGTTCGATGACCGGCAACTGCTCGGCGCTCGCCACGCTCGCCGAGGAACCCGGCTACGTCACGATCAACCCGGACGATGCCGAGCCTCTCGGCGTCAAGGACCAGCAGCTGGTCTGGGTGCAGTCGCGGCGCGGCAAGGTCATCGCCCGGGCGATGGTGACCGATCGCACCAACAAGGGTGCGGTCTACATGACCTACCAGTGGTGGATCGGCGCCTGCAACGAGCTCACCGTCCATCACGTCGACCCGATCTCGAAGACGCCCGAGTACAAGTACTCGGCCGTGCGGGTCGAGCCGATCGCCGACCAGGCGTGGGCGGAGAACTACGTCGTGCAGGAATATTCCAAGCTCAAGCGCGGGCTCGCCGGCGCCGCCGCGATCGGCGATCGCCCGGTCGCCGCGGCCAAACGGGAAGCCGTGCCCGCGTGAGATGTCGCCGGCGGCGCCTCGTGCGCCGTCGGTCTCCCGCGCGGGTGTCCCTGATCCGCGCGGCCCCCGCGTCCGTCCACGCGGGGGAAACTCTCCGGGTTCCGGATCGCTCGCCCCGACGATCCGGGACCCGGCATCCACGGAGTGGAACCGATGCACGAACTGACGCTGTGCGAATCCATTCTCGACATCCTCGACGAGGAGCAGCGGCGGCGCGGCTTCGTCGGCCTGAGGCGGCTGCGCATCCGGATCGGCCGCTTCGGCTGCGTCGATCCCGACGCGCTCCTCTTCGCGCTCGAGACGACCACCCGCGGCAGCTGGATGGAGGGCGCCCGCTTCGAGATCGAACGCACGCCGGGGCGGCTCCACTGCCTCGACTGCGCCGCCGACATCGAGGTGACCGAGCGTTTCGACGTCTGTCCGACCTGCGCCGGCACCCGCCTCGAGCGGACCGGCGGCGACGAGATGCGGCTGGTCGAGATGGAAGTGGTCTGGCCCGGACGTGCGCCGGCGGTCGAGACGGCGGGGGAGGGCGCGGCATGTGCCTAGCCCTGCCGATGCGGATCGTCGCCGTCGAGGACGCCGCGGCCCGCACCGTCCGGATCGCGCCGGCGTCCACCATCGCCGACGACCGGGCGACGGTCGAGGTCGTCTCGGCGGCGCTCCTCGCCGAGGACGACGCGTCGCTCGAGGCGCTGGTCGGCGGCTGGGGCGTCGCCCATGCCGGTTTCCTGCTCCAGTGCCTGAGCGACGAGGACGCCCGGTCGCGCCTCGTGCTGTTCGAGGCGATGGACCGTGCCATCGGCGCGATCGCGCTCGACGGCGAAGACCATCCCCTGCGAGAAGATGTCGCGGTGACGCGCGTAAGGTCAGCGAATCACCGGGACCCTTGTAACTGTCCCGACATGACGCCGCCGGCGACGAGTGATATCAGCGCCGAGACCGCCTGAACGTTTCGGCTCGCTCGAGCTTCTCGTCCGTCGGTTTCGAAAGCCAAGATCGGCGAACCATGTACGAAAAACTCGAATTCCTCTTGGCTCTGGCTCGCGAAAAGCATTTCGGGCGAGCCGCCCAGGTCTGCGGCGTGTCGCAGCCAAATCTTTCAGCCGCCGTCAAACAATTGGAGTCGATCCTCGGCGTGCCGCTGGTCGACCGCGGCGCCCGGTTCGTCGGCTTCACGCCGGAGGGCGAGCGCGTGCTGGAATGGGCGCGGCGGATCGTCGGCGACACACGGGCGATGCGCGCCGACGTCGAGACGATGAAGCAGGGGCTGACCGGCCATCTGCGCCTCGCCGTCATCCCGACGGTGCTACCGGTCGTCTCCTGCCTGACCTCGGCCTTCTGGACCCGGCATCCCGGGATCAAGCTGACGATCTCGTCCCACACCTCGACCGAGGTGCTGTCGATGATCGAGAATCTCGAGGTCGATGCCGGCCTGACCTATCTCGACAACGAACCGCTCGGACGGGTCTCGGAAGTGCCGCTCTATCGCGAGCGCCATCATCTGGTGACGGCGCAGGGCAATCCCTTCTCCGACCGCGCCACGGTGACCTGGGAGGAGGTGGCGACGCTGCCGCTCTGCCTGCTGACGCCGTCGATGCAGAACCGCCGGATCATCGACCGCGTCTTCGCCGAGGTCGGCTGCCGCACCGAGCCGTTGCTCGAGACGAGCTCGATCGTCGTCATCGCCTCGCATGTCCGCGCCGGCCACTGGTCGACGATCATGCCGCGGCTGATGGCCGAGGAACTGGCCTTCCCCGACACCGTGAAGTGCATCCCGATCGTCGCGCCCGAGGTCGCCAATCTGGTCGGTCTGGTGACCGGCCACCGCGATCCGCAACCGCCCCTGACCGCGGCGCTGGTCGCCGAGGCGCGGGTCCTGTCGTCGGCTCTGTCGCTGCGCGCCTGATCGGGTTGCGCGTCGCCCGGTGTCGGAATGCGCGGCACCGAGCGGATCCGCTTCGTGGGATCGTGCCGGCGCGGCACCCGGTCCTCGATCCCGGCGTCACCCCACCCTGAGTTCGGTCATCATGCCGGTGGCCATGTGGTAGAGGTGGTGGCAGTGGAGGAACCAGCTGCCCGGCTTGTCGAGGTCGACGGCGACCACCACCGGCGTGTGCGGTGGCACGATCACGGTGTCGCGCATCGGCCCGGCGAAGCGGCCTCCATGCGAGCCGACCACCTGGAAATGATGCCCGTGCAGATGCATCGGATGCATCATCGAGGTCGGGTTCATGAACGTGATCTCGATGCGCTCGCCGACCTTCGCCTCGAGCGGCGTGTGCTCGCCGTGCACCGCGCCGTTGAGCGTCCAGCGATAGCCGGGTGCCTCGCCGAGCATCAGGTGGAAGGTGCGGTCGACGGCACGGGCGGCGAGCGGCCGCGTGGCGGCGAGCCGCAGGTCGAGCGACAGGTCGGTGTGCGCGGCGGCGGTCTCGGCCGTGTCGCCGAGACGCTTCACCTCGGCACCGGCGGTCGCCAGCACGATGCCGGTCAGCGCCCGGTCGGCCTCGACCTGCGCCAGGATCGGGAAGGCACCGCCCTCGCGCGGAACGGTGACGACGAGGTCGAGGCGCTGCCCCTGCGCCAACGGAAAGCGGGTGCCGGCGAGCGGGCGACAGGGCGAACCGTCGACGGCGACGCATTCGGCGGCCAGCCGTCCGGTGTCGACGAGATAGGCCGTCGCCGTGGCGCCGTTGACGATGCGCAGTCGTACCCGGCCGCCGCGCTCGACCCGCACCACCTGCGGGTCGTCGAGGGTGCGGTCGTTGGCGAGATGGGCGTCGTAGCGGACGTCGTTGGCATGCGGCGCGGCGCCCATCATGCCCATCATCGCGCCGGGGCCCATCCCCTGCATCATGCCCGAACCCGTCTTCCCACCGGCGCCCATGCCCGGCATCGCGCCGGGACCGGAACCGTGCATGGCGTGGCCGCTCATCGGCGCCATCGGCATCGTCGGCATGGGCGCGGGCGTCGGCACGGCGGCGCCGTGGTGGGCGTGGTCGTCGCTCGGGGCCGGGGCGGGTGTCGCGCCGTGGCCGGCGTGCGGGTCCTGCGCCGCCGGAGCGGCCGCCGCGCCATGGGCGCCGTGAGCGCCGCCGCCGCCGGAGAGTTCGGCGAGGATTTCCTCGGGCGAGCGGAAGGCGAAGTCGTGCAACATGACGACGACGTTCTGCACGTCGCCGGCGTCCTTCTCGATCGTCACCATCGGCGCGGCGAGCAGGCGCTGTTCGGTCATCTGATGCGAATGCATCCAGTGGGTGCCGGGGGTGAGGAGGAAGTCGGCGGCGTCGCGGCCGCCGACCGGGCTCTCGCCGCCGCCGGGCCGCGCGCGGTCCTGATCGAAGGGGGCGAAGACCTGGCCGTGCCAATGCATGATCAGCGGCCCGTCGGTGGCGTTGACCACTTCGCCCGCGAACCGCTCGCCCTCCCGCGCCACCAGTCCCGGCTGCCCGTTCGGCCCGGTGATGCCGAAGACCTTCGCCGCCTTGCCCTTCACCTCGAGCATCCGCGACCCGACGGTGAGGAGCGGCGCGGCGGCACGCACGCGACCGATCCCGGCGAGCCCGCCGAGGAGCAGGGCCGACGAGCCGACGAGAAGGCGGCGGCGATCGAGCGAGAGGGGCGACGGGGCGAAGGTCATGGCGAAACTCCGAGGACGCGGGAAGGACGGGTCGGGATGCGGGTGATCGGGTCGGCGTTTCAGCCGGCCCAGCCGCGTGGGAAATCGGCGAAGACGGACATCCGGCCGTCGGCCGCGAAGGCGATCACCCGGAACGCCTCGGGCGCCGCACCGGGGGTCTCCATGCCCGGCGAGCCGGTCGGCATGCCGGGGACGGCGAGACCGCGGATCGCCGGCCGCTCGGCGAGAAGCTTCTCGATCGTCTCCGCCGGCACGTGGCCTTCGACGACATAGCCGTCGATCTCGGCGGTGTGGCAGGAGGCGAGTGCGTCCGGCACGCCGAGGCGACGTTTGACCGTGTCGATGTCGTCGGCGACCTCGATCCGGGCCTCGAAACCGGCGCGCCTCACATGGGCGACCCAGGCCTCGCAGCAGCCGCAGCTCGGATCGCGATGAACCCGCATCGGCGGGCGCGCCCGCGCGGGGGCGGCCGTGACGAGCGGAGTGGCGGCGATGGCGAGACCGCCGACGAGGGTGAGGAAACGGCGTCTTTCGATCATGGCGCGTGCCTTTCGCGAGCGGCCGGCGCATCTCGCCGGTCGAGATGGCTCCGGTTCAGAACTTCGCCTGGGACGTCGCACCGTCCGGTCCGGTGAGGCGGACCGCGCCCTTGACGCCCTTCGGCACCGGCACCGGCGCGGTGCCGACGAGGTGTGACGGCTCCACCGGCGTGAACCCGAAGCGCACCGGCTTGCCGTCGACGATCAGGATCGCCTCCGCCCTGAAACCGGTCGAGGGCACCGCCGCATCCGACAGGTCGGAGAGATGGACGGTGACGGTGGTGGTGCCGTCGGCGACCAGTTCGGCATGGTGACTGCCCGCGTCGACCAACGCGCCGCCGTGAGGGCCGAGGCGCGGTTGATGGGCGGTGGCCGGGCCGGCGCCGACCAGCGCGGCGAGAACGAGTGCGGCGAGGAGGGTCGAAGGACGGATCATGGATGCCTCGGTCATGAGTCAGTAGGCCTCGAGCGGGTGGGCTGTCGAGGAGGGCGAAGCGGCGTTCGCCTTGTCGGCGCGCGCCTCGGCGACGGCGCGCTCGAGCGAGCGGCGGCCGAAGAGCAGGACCAGCACCGGCGTCACCAGCGTGTCGAGCGCGGTGGCGGTGACGAGTCCGCCGAAGATGGTGACGGCGACCGGGTGGAGGATCTCCTTGCCCGGCGCATGGGCGTCGATCATCAGCGGCAGCAGCGCCACGCCGGCGGAGAGCGCGGTCATCAAGACCGGCGTCAGCCGCTCGAGCGAGCCGCGCATCACCAGCTCCGGCCCGAACGGCAGGCCCTCGTGGATCGCCAGATTGAGGATGTGGCTGATCTTGAGGATGCCGTTGCGGGTGGCGATGCCGGTCAGCGTGACGAAGCCGATCATCGAGGCGACCGA
The DNA here is from genome assembly GCF_056313705.1 of Pinisolibacter sp. DMC100. Lineage (NCBI taxonomy): Bacteria > Pseudomonadati > Pseudomonadota > Alphaproteobacteria > Hyphomicrobiales > Ancalomicrobiaceae > Pinisolibacter > Pinisolibacter sp. DMC100. The sequence goes on from NZ_JBQUZT010000001.1 coordinate 612,036, forward strand.
CAGCGGCTGGCCGGCGATCCACAACGCCGCCACCGAGCCGATCAGCGCCAGTGGCACGCTCGCCATGATCACGCCGACGAAGATCGCGGAGCGATAGCGGCTCCACAGGATGGCGACGACCATCATCAGCGACACGATCGACAGGAGGCCGATCTTGCGCATGCTCTCCTCCTGCGCCCGGAAGGTGCCGTCGAGCCCGGTGGAGATGCCTTCCGGCAGTCGGGTCGCGGCGACGATGGCGCGGATGCGGCCGATCACCTCGCCCATGTTCGCATCGCCCGAGGTGTTGGCGAAGACGACCACCCGGCGATGGCCGTTCTCGCGCAGGATCTGGTTGGGGCCGTCGGTCTCCACCACGTCGGCGATCTGGCGCAGCGGGATCCAGCCCTCGGGGGTCTCGATCAGCATGTCGCCGAGCGCCCGCGTCGTGCGCCGGTCGTCCTCGAGCCGCACCACCACGTCGAAGCGGCGATTGCCGTCGACGACGCGGCTGACGAGGCGGCCGTTGGAGAGGCGCTCGAGCTGGTCGGTGACGGCGGCCGGCTGGAGCCCGTGCAGGGCGGCGCGGCGGTAGTCGACGATCACCTCGAGCTGCGGGATGCGCACCTGCTTCTCGACCTGGAGATCGACGACGCCGGGGACGGCGGCGAGCTTCTCGCGGAACTCGGCGGCGACGGCGCGCATCGTGTCGAGATCCTCGCCGAAGATCTTCAGCGCGATCTGGGCGCGCACGCCGGAGAGCATGTGGTCGAGCCGGTGCGAGATCGGCTGGCCGACGTTGGTGGCGACCGGCAGCACCGCGAGGCGGGCGCGGATGTCGGCGGCGATCGCGTCCTTCGAGCGGCCGCCGGCATGGAGATCGACCTCGACCTCCGAGGAGTGGACGCCCTCGGCGTGTTCGTCGAGCTCGGCCCGGCCGGTGCGGCGGCCGACCAGCTTGACCTCCGGCACCTCCATGATCAGCCGCTCGGCGACGAGGCCGACGCGGTGGCTCTCGGCGAGCGAGATGCCGGGATCGAACAGGAGGTTGATGGTCAGCGTGCCCTCGTTGAAGGGCGGCAGGAAGGTGCGCGGCAGCTGCGTCGCGGCGGCGACGGCGAGGACGACGCCGAGCCCCGCGCCGGCGAGCGGCAGGGCGGGACGTGCGAAGACGAAGGCGAGCGCCCGGGCGTTCGCCCGCTTCAAGAGACGCACCAGGGCGCCGTCGGAGTGGTCGAGCCGCTTCATCCCCGGCAGCAGCCAATAGGCCATGACCGGCGTCAGGGTGATCGAGACCAGGAGGCTCGCGGCGATCGACACCACATAGGCCTGTCCGAGCGGCGCGAACAGCCGGCCCTCGATGCCGTCGAGCGAGAACAGCGGCACGAAGACCAGCACGATGATCATCGTGGCGTAGACGATGCCGGAGCGCACCTCGCGGCTGGCGTCGACCACCACGTCGAAGATCGAGCGCGGATTGCCGGCCTCGCGGTTTTCGCGCAGCCGGCGGAAGATGTTCTCGACGTCGACCACCGCGTCGTCGACCAGCTCGCCGACGGCGATGGCGAGGCCGCCCAGCGTCATGGTGTTGATGGTGAGGCCGGCGAGATGGAAGACGATCGCCGTCACCAGGATCGACACCGGCACGGCGGTGAGCGAGATCGCCGTGGTCCGCACGTTGAGCAGGAAGGCGAAGAGGACGATCGCGACGACGACGACCGCCTCCATCAGCACCTTCTCGACGTTGCCGATCGACGCCTCGATGAAGTTCGCCTGTCGGAACAGGAGCTCCTTCGCGGTGATCCCGGCCGGCAGGGCGGGGGCGAGATCGGCGAGCGCCGCCTCGATGTCGCGGGTCAGCCGCACCGTGTCGACGCCCGGCTGCTTCTCCACCGAGACGATGACGCTCGAGCGGCCCATGAAGCCGGCCTCGCCGCGCTTCAGCTTGGCGGCGTGGTCGACGGTGGCGACCTGTTCGAGCGTCACCGGGCGGCCGTCGACGGTGGCGACGACGAGGCCGCCGAGATCGGTGAGGCTCTTGGTGCGTCCGATGGCACGGATCAGGAACTCGCGGCTGTACTGGTCGGTGAAGCCGCCGCCGGTGTTGGAACCGAAGCGGGCGACCGCCTTCTCGATCTGCTCGAGGTTGACGCCGAGCGCCCGCATCGCCGCCGGATCGGGCGAGACGCGGAACTGCCGCACCTCGCCGCCGATCGGGATCACCTGGGCGACGCCGGGGATGGTGAGGAGGCGCGGGCGCAGGACGAAGTCGGCGGTCTCGCGCAGCTCCATCGGCGTGACCGCGTCGCTGCCGGTGACGGCGATCAGCACGATCTGACCCATGATCGAGGCGACCGGCCCCATCTGCGGCACGACGCCGGTCGGCAGCTGCGCCTGCACGAGCGTCAGCTTCTCGGCGACCTGCTGGCGATTGCGGAAGATCTCGGTCGACCAGTCGAACTCGACGTAGACGATCGAGAGGCCCACCCCCGACACCGAGCGGACGCGGGAGACACCGGGCAGGCCGTTCATCTGGGTCTCGATCGGCCAGGTGACGAGCTGCTCGACCTCGGGCGGCGCGAGGCCCTCGGCCTCGGTCATGATGGTGACCGTCGGCCGGTTGAGATCGGGGAAGACGTCGACCGGCAGCCGGCTCGCGGTGAGCGCGCCCCAGACGACCAGCGCGGCGGCGATCGCCACGACGAAGATCCGGTGCTTCAGCGACTGCGAGACGAGAAACTGGAACATGCCGCCTCACCGGATCTGATTGAGGAGTTCGGCACCGCCGGTGACGATCCGCCGCCCGGCCTCGACCCCGGCGACGATCAGCACGCGCTCGCCGTCGAGCGGCTCGACGCGAACCTCGCGCGGCACGAAGCGCTCCGGGTTGGTGTGTTCCCACACCAGCGTTCGCCCGTTGGAGCCGCGCAGCACCGCGGCGCGCGGCACGGCGATGCCGCCGCGCGTCTCGGCGAGCCTCGCCGCCACGGTGAGGAGTTGTCCGGCGCGCAGGCCCTTGGCCTCGCCGTCGACCGAGAAATGCACCGGCACCGCCTGGGCGCGGTCGGAGAGGCCGCTGCCGACGAAGGTGAGCGGGAAGCTCTCTCCGCCGGCCGGTCGGCCGTTCGCCCGGGGGGCGAAGACATGCGCTTCGTAGGCCAGCGCCTCGACCCAGAAGCGGTGGGGATCGACGATGCGGAAGACGATCGCGTTGGGCTCGGCGATCTGCCCGGCGGTGGCGGCGACCGCCGCGACCACGCCCGCGACCGGCGCGACGAGGGCTTCCGCCGCGCGCTCGCGCTTCGCGAGATTGTTGCGCCGCGCCAGGAGACCGTCGCGTTCGATCTCCGCGTCCTCGATCTGGGCGCGGGTGATCGAGGCGGTGATCTGGCGATAGCGCTCGAGGCGGCGTTCCACCAGAGCGATCTGCTGGTCGAGCTCGCGCGCCTGCTGATGCTGCGTGGTGACGTCCGCCGCCGCCACCGCCGGTTCGACGAAGGCGAGGACGTCGCCCGCCGCCACCGTGGTGCCGAGACGCGGGAACCCGCCCGGCGGCGGCTTCAGCCGTCCGGCGAGCGAGGGTTGGACGACGCCCGATCCGTCGGGATCGGGGATGACGCGGCCGGGCAGTTCCACCGTCGTCGGGTGGTCGGCGATCTCGGTGAAGAGGGTGCGCAGGCCGAGGATTCGCTGGCTCGACTTCGGCACGAAGAGCGAGCCGTCGGGCAGACGCTGCGCCAGATCGCGCGCCGATTCGGCCGCGTCCGCCGGGGATCCGTGCCCGAGCCCCGCGAGGAGCAGTCCGACCAGAGCCGCGGCCGCGATCTTCCGGCGCCCGAAGGCGGCGGCGACGACGAGCCCCGCCGCGAAGCCGGCGAGCGCGAGGCCCCAGCCGCCGAGCGCGTCCCCGACACCCGCCGGTCCGCCGTCGCTCGCCTGCGCCGGGGTGACGACCGATCCGTCGACCGGCTTCGCCTCCGCCGGCGGCAGGGTCAGCGTCGTGGTCAGCACGTCGACGATGTCGCCGGCCTGGATGGTGACGGCGAGATCGATCGCCCGGCCCGGTGTCGCCCAGGGCGCGGGGAGGCGGTAGACGCCGCTCTCGGCACTCGCCTTTGCGAGGCCGGCCGGCCCGTCGACCTCGACGATCGCGTCGGTCACCGGGGCGTTGTCGCGGAAGCGGTCGACGAGGATCTCGAGCACCCCGGCGCGCGCCACCACGACCATCTCCAGATCGGCCGAGGAGGCGTCGGCACGCGGCGCCACCGTGGTCGAGATCGGCGGCGGCGGGGCGCCGTGATCGTGACCGTCGTGGGCGCGCGTCGCCGGGGCGGCGAGGAGGGCGAGGGCGAGCGAGGCGATCTGCAGGCTGCGGCGCATGTCGGTTCCGGTGGCGGACTGTCCCGACCGTGACCCTGCCCGACGGCGCCCGTCACAGGATTTCAGTTCCGTAACAAATTGTTTCAGCCCGGCCGTGGACCGCCCCGCGTGGCCGGCAGATGGACGCGGACGACGAGGCCCGTGGGCGTGTTGTCGTCGAGTTCGAGCGTGCCGCCGTGGCTCTCGACGATGCGGTGGGCGATGGCGAGGCCGAGGCCCCAGCCGCCGGTGTCGCGGCTGCGCGAGGGCTCCAGTCGAACGAAGGGATCGAGCACCCGGGCACGATCGGCTGCGGCAATGCCCGGCCCCTGGTCGGCGATGGCGACGGTGACGCCGTCCGTCTCGACGGCGATGCGGACCTCGGCCCGGCCACCGTACTTCACCGCGTTGTCGAGGAGATTGGCGAAGGCGCGCTTCAGCCCCAGCCGCCGGCCCTCGATCACGGCGCCGTGGGCACCGTCGAGAGTGACGTCGCGGCCGGCGTCGATCTGGTCGTCGACCAGCGTCGCGAGGATGGCGGCGACGTCGACCGGCCTCGAGGGCTCGTCGTCGCGGTCGCCGGCGAGGTAGGCGAGCGTCTGGTCGATCATCCGCTCCATCTCGTCGAGGTCGCCGGAGATCGCGCCCCGCGTCGTCGCGCTCTCGACCTCGCCGAGGCGCAGCCGAAGGCGGGTGATCGGGGTGCGCAGGTCGTGGCTGACGGCGGCGAGCGCATGGGTGCGATCGTCGATCATCCGCTTGATCCGCCGCTGCATCTCGTTGAAGGCGATGGCGAGGGTACGGATCTCGGTCGGTCCGTCCTCGGGCACCGCCACCGTCTCGCCGCCGCGATAGATGCGGCGGGCCGCGTCGACGAAGCCGAGGAGCGGCCGGGTCAGCCAGCGCACCATCAGGATCGACAGCACCATCGCCCCGAGCGCCATCAGCGAGGTGGAGAGCAACGTGCCGTGGCCGTCCTCGTGCCGCGACGCCTGTTCGACCAGCGAGAAGTTGATCCAGGTTCGATCGGGCAGGGCGAGCGAGACGACCGCGAGATGGGGGTCGTCGCGACGATCGCGGTTGGCGCCGACCACCACGTCGCTCGGCGCGAGGTCGCCGCCGAGCGTGCGGAGGCGATCGGCGAGACCGGCGAGTTCGCCGCTGCCCGGACCACCGGCGACCGCGTGTTCGTTGCGGCTCCAATGGGCGGCGATCGGCCCGCCGGAGAGATCGTGTGCCACCGCCTCCCGCTCCTCCGGCACCACCCGCATCACCGCGCGACGGATGGTGAGCAGCCGATCGGCGAGACGCGTGACGTCCGCCGTGGCCGCCTCGCGGTCGAGGGCGTGGCGATAGGTCCACAGGCTGAGGAGATGGACCGCGCCGATGCCGAGGAAGAGCACCAGCATGGTCCGCGCGGCGAGGCTCGAGGCGAAGGCGCGCATGGAGCCCCTCACGTGCGTTCGACGTCGGGGACGAAGAAGTAGCCGGCACCCCGCACCGTCTTGATCACTTCGCCGGCGGTCTCGAGCTTGCGCCTGAGCCGGCTCACCTGGACGTCGATCGCCCGATCGAAGGGCTCGGCGTCGCGGTTGCGGGTGGCGTCGAGCAGCAGCTCGCGGCTCAGCACCCGCTGCGGCGTCTCCAGGAAGGTGAGGAGCAGGTCGTATTCGCCGGTCGACAGATCGATGACGACGCCGCGCGGATCGGTCAGTTCGCGTCGCGCCGTGTCGAGCCGCCAGCCGGCGAAGCGGATCTCCCGCCCGCTCTTCGCACCCCCGTCCTCGCTCGGCCGCGCCCGCCGCAACACGGCGCGGATGCGGGCGAGGAGTTCGCGCGGATGGAAGGGCTTGGCGAGATAGTCGTCCGCGCCCATCTCGAGCCCGACGATGCGATCGACGTCGTCGCCCTTGGCGGTGAGCATGATGATCGGCAGGGACGAGCCGGCGCGCAATTCGCGGCAGAGGGTGAGGCCGTCGGTGCCCGGCAGCATGACGTCGAGGAGGACGAGATCGGGCTTGCGACGCGCGATCGCCTCGCGCATCTCCACGGCGGATCCGACCGAGGTGACCCGGTGGCCGTCCTCCCTCAGCAGCTTCGAGACGAGGCGGCGGATCTCACCGTCGTCGTCGACGAGCAGGATGTCGTGCCCGAGCGTCTCCGCCACGTCTCGCATTGCCTCCGGATTCTGCCCCGTCATCGTCGTGACCGATTTTTCGATCGACGACAAGCGTCCGAGGCGGTGACCGAACCGGGCGCCGGTGCGGAGGCCGAGACCGGCGACGCCCTCCCGAGACGCCGAACGTGAATCGACAACCGGACGGGACCACGCGCCAGACCACCCTCGCCTCGGCTGAACGAGAGACGGGGCTCGCGGCACTTCGGAACCCACTCGAACGGATTGCGTCAGTCTCGGCCGGCAAGGATCTCGCCGATCCGATCTGCGCTCGAACACGATGCGAGCTTCTTTCGAACCGATGGATTTCTGAGAGCCCGCGCGAACGTCGCCAGGAGGTCGGGCGAGCCGCGGCCGTCGAGCGACGGCGACAGGACGACGACGACCAGGTCGACGGAGTGATCGTCGATGGCGTCCCAGTCGACCGGCGAGGCCAGGCGGGCGAAGAGCGCCAGCGGTCGGGTGAGGCCGCGGATGTCGGCATGGGGCAGCGCCACGCCGGATCCGACGCCGGTCGATCCCAGCCGTTCGCGATCGCCGAGCGCGCGGGCGATCTCGCCGCCGCTGCGACCGGCGACCGTGCCTGCTCGCTGGGCGAGACGTTCGAGCACTTCGGACTTGGTGCGGGCGACGAGATCGAGTTCGATCACGTCGAGGGCGAGCGGCTCACTGTCGGACATGGCGTTTCGAACCGTCTCTCACGGGGTGTCCTGATCGCGCAGCCGATAGCCGACGCCGGTCTCTGTCTCGACCAGCGAGGGGGCCGGCGGGGCGGCGTCGATCTTCTGCCGCAGCTGGCTGACCAGGACGCGGAGATACTGCGGATCGGCGGTGAGGCTCGCGCCCCAGATCGCCGAGGTCAGCATCTTCTGGGTCACCACCTTGCCGACGTTGCGGGCGAGCACGTGGAGCAGGTCGTATTCCTTCGGCGTCAGATGCACGCGTTCGCCGTCGCGGGTGACGATCCGGCGCAGGGTGTCGACGACGAGACCGCCGGTCGTGACCACCGGTGCCTCGCCGTCGCGGCGGGCGGCGTGACGCAGCGCGGCGCGCAGGCGGGCGAGCAACTCGCCGACGCCGAAGGGCTTGTTGACGTAGTCGTCGGCGCCGAGATCGAGGGCGGCGATCTTCTCGCTCTCCCGGTCGCGGGCCGAGAGCACGATGATCGGTGTCGTCGACCATTCGCGGATGGCGCGAACCACCTCCTTGCCGTCGATGTCGGGCAGGCCGAGATCGAGCAGGATCAGGTCGGGGCTCCACGTTGCCGCCAGGCGGATCGCGGAGGCGCCGTCCTCGACGCATTCGACCTCGTGGCCCGAGGCGATCAGCGCCGGTTTCAGGAAACGGTGGATCTGGGGTTCGTCGTCGACGACGAGGACGCGAGAGGCGGTCATCGGCTCTCTCCTTTCGGTTCGCCGGCCGCGACCGGCGGCAACGGCAGGCGGACGGTCATGCGGGTGCCGCGACCGTCGGCGACGGGGCTCGCGGCGGAGATCGCTCCGCCCATGGCGGTGACGACGCCGCGGCAGATGGCGAGGCCCAGCCCGGTTCCGGCGGCGCGGCCGTCGCCGCGGGCGACGCGGTGGAACTTCTCGAAGACCCGTTCGAGTTCCTCGGGCGGAATGCCGATGCCCTCGTCCTCGACCTCGATGCGGGCGGAGCCGCCCTCGCGGGCGAGCCGGACGCGCACGGTGGTGTCGGCGGCGGAGTACTTCACCGCGTTGTCGAGCAGATTGAACAGCACCTGTTCGAGCAGCGTGCCGTTGCCCTCAAGCACCAAGGGCGCGCCGCCGTCTTCCAGCACGAGCCGGCGGCCCGGGTGCAGTCGTTCGGCGCGGGCGACGGCGCCGTGGGCGACGTCGGAGAGGTCGACCCAGTCGGTGGCGAGTTCGAGATTGCCGGTCTCGAGCCGCGTCATGTCGAGGAGGTTGGCGACGAACTGCGACAGCCGCCGCGTCTCCTCCTCGATCGCCGAGAGGAGATCGCGCCGGGTCGCCGGGGCGAGCTTCTCGCCGAAGTCGCGCAGGCTCGTCACCGAGCCGAGGATCGAGGCGAGCGGCGTCCTGAGGTCGTGGGAGATCGACGACAGCAGCGCCGAACGCAGACGCTCGCTCTCGGCCGCGGCGGCGGCATCCGACGCGCGGATGCCGAGCTGGATGCGTTCGGCGGCGATCGCCGTCTGGTCGCAGAGCGCTGCCAGGAAGCGCTCGGCGTCCTCGCCGACGTGGGCGTCGGGGTCGTTCGGCGCGAAACCGATCACCCCGACGGTGCCGCTCGCCGTCACCAGCGGACGAAACTGGAGGTCGGCGTTGGGCAACGTCGGCGAGCGGCGTCCGGCGACCTCGCCGCGCTCATAGGCCCAGCGCGCCGCGCCCATCTCGGTGACGCCGAGGTCGACGTCGGGCGGGAAGGCTCCGGCCCGGCGCAGATCGCCCGCCTCGCCCAGCAGCGCGACGGCCTTGCCGCGCACCGCGCCGGCCACCTGCGCGACCGCCGTCCACATCAGCGGCTCGAGCGCCGCGACGCCGGCGATCTTGCGCGAGTATTCGTAGAGGGCACGGGTGGTGCGGGCCCGCGCCAGCGCCGCTTCCGCCTGTTCGTGCGCGCGGCCGGCGAGCCCGCCGACTGTCGCGGCGACGAAGAGGAAGACGACCAGTGCGAAGAGCTCGTGCGGCTTGGCGACGGTGAAGGTGTAGATCGGCTCGATGAAGAAGAAATTGTAGCCGAGGAACGACAGCAGCGCCGCCGCCAGCGCCGAGGCGCGGCCGAAGCCGAGCGCGCAGAGCACCACGGCCGACAGGAAGATCATCGAGACGTTGGGCAGGTCGATCCAGCGGGTGAGCCCGATACCGACGCCGATCGAGGTCGCGACCGCCAGCGCCGCCGCGGCAAAGCCGACGCCGAGGTGTCGGCGATCGAGCGTGTTCGGGCTCGGATCGCGGCGGGCGGGGGCGTCGCCGGCGCCGGCGACCACCTGCACCGAGATGTCGGCGGCGCGCGCCACCAGATCGTCGGAGAGCGAGCGGCCGAAGAAGCGGCGGAAACGCCCGTGCCGTTCCGACCGGCCGACGACGATCCGCGACACGTTCTCCCGCCGTGCGAAACGCAGGATCTCGGTGACGATGTCGGCGCCGATGATGCGGACGCGATCGGCGCCCAGCCGTTCGGCGAGATGCAGGTTGGCGTCGAGCCGACGGATCGAGGCCTCGTCCGTGCGGGCGACGTCCGGCCGGTCGACGTGCAGCGCCGTCCACGGCGCGTTGAGCCCGCCCGCCTGCCGTGCGGCGATCCGCACCACCTCCTCCGAACGCGGGTCGGCGCCGACGCAGACGAGAATGCGCTCGGCCGTCGGCCACGGTCCCTCGATGGCGCTCTGGCGCAGGAAGGCCAGCATTTCGTCGTCGACATGGGCGGCGGTGCGGCGCAGCGCCAGTTCGCGCAGCGCCGTGAGGTTCGACGGCCTGAAGAAGTGGTCGACGGCGCGGGCGGCGGTCTCCGGGAGATAGACCTTGCCGTCCTTCAGCCGCTCGATCAGCTCGTCGGGCGTCAGGTCGACGAGGACGACCTCGTCGGCGCGCTCGAGGATGCGGTCGGGCACGGTCTCGCGCACGACGACGCCGGTGATGCGGCCGACGACGTCGGACAGGCTCTCCAGATGCTGGATGTTGAGCGCCGTCCAGACGTCGATGCCGGCGTCGAGCAGTTCCTCGACGTCCTGGAAGCGCTTGGGATGGCGGGAGCCCGGGACGTTCGTATGGGCGAGTTCGTCGACCACCAGGAGGCCCGGCCGCCGTGCCAGCGCCGCGTCGATGTCGAACTCCATCAGCGATCGACCCCGATGGACGACCGGACGGCGCGGCAGCACCTCGAGTCCGTCGATCAGGGCCGCCGTCTCGGCACGGCCGTGGGTCTCGACGAGGCCGACGACGACGTCGACGCCCTCGCCGGCCAAGCGCCGCGCGTTCGACAGCATGGCGAAGGTCTTGCCGACGCCCGGCGCCGCGCCGAGGTGGATCTTCAGCCGCCCGCGCCCCTCGCGCTCGGCGAGCGCCAGGAGCGCGTCCGGCGAGGGGCGACCGTCACGGGTGCGGGCGTCGTTCATCGCAGGTCCCTCCTCACGAAGGATCGAGCCGCGACAGGGCGAGATTGAGGTCGAGCACGCCGACCCGCGGCTCGCCGAAGACGCCGAGTTCGCGCCCGCGGGTCCTTTCCGCGATCAGCGCCTCGATCCGCTCGAGCGGCAGGCCGCGCGCCGCGGCGACGCGCTTGGCCTGCAGGCGGGCGAACTCCGGCGAGATGTCGGGATCGAGACCGCTCGCCGACGTAGTGACCGCGTCGGCGGGAACGGCGGCGGCGCCGCTCTCCCCCTTCAGCGCCTCGGCGTCGCCCTTCACTCGCTCGACGAGCTTGGCCGACAGCGGTCCGAGGTTGGAGCCCGAGGAATTGGCGGCGTTGTAGGGCGCATCGACGGTCTTCGACGCGTCGTTCGGATCGGCGGCGGAGGTCGCCGACGGGCGGCCGTGGAACCACTTCGGATCCGTGAAGCTCTGGCCGATCAGACGCGACCCGACGACCTTGCCGCCGACCTCGACGAGACTGCCGTTGGCGGCGCCGGGCATCGCGACCTGGGCGATGCCGGTGATCGCCAGCGGATAGGCGACGCCGGTCAGGACGGTCAGGCCGCCGAGGAGGGCGAAGGCGGGGCGGAGATGTTCGATCATGGTCGTCACCTCAGGCGAGACGGAGGGCGGCGACGACGAGGTCGATCGCCTTGATGCCGACGAAGGGCAGGACGAGACCGCCGACGCCCCAGACGAGGAGGTTGCGGCGCAGCAGCGCCGCCGCGCCGACCGGGCGATAGGCGATGCCCTTCAGCGCCAGCGGGATCAGCGCGATGATGATCAGCGCGTTGAAGATCACCGCCGACAGGATGGCGCTCTGCGGCGAGGCGAGCCCCATCACGTTGAGCGCGCCGAGCTGCGGATAGGTCGCCACGAACAGCGCCGGGATGATCGCGAAATACTTGGCGACGTCGTTGGCGATCGAGAAGGTGGTGAGCGAGCCGCGGGTCATCAGCAGCTGCTTGCCGATCGCCACCACCTCGATCAGCTTCGTCGGGTTGCTGTCGAGATCGACCATGTTGCCGGCCTCGCGCGCCGCCTGAGTCCCCGACTGCATCGCCACGCCGACGTCGGCCTGGGCGAGGGCGGGCGCGTCGTTGGTGCCGTCGCCGCACATGGCGATGAGGCGGCCGTGCTTCTGCTCCGAGCGGATGTAGGCGAGCTTGTCCTGCGGCGTCGCCTCGGCGATGAAGTCGTCGACGCCGGCCTCCGAGGCGATCGCCGCGGCGGTGACCGGGTTGTCGCCCGTCACCATCACCGTGCGGATGCCCATGGCGCGCAGTTCGGCGAAGCGCTCCTTGATGTCCGGCTTGACCACGTCCTTGAGATGGATCGCGCCGATCAGACGATCGCCGTCGCAGACCGCGAGCGGCGTGCCGCCGGTCCGGGCGATGCGGTCGACCGCCTCGCGGAAGGAGGGCTGCGTCCGGTCGAGCGTGAGCCCGAGATGCCGCATCACCGCGTCGACCGCGCCCTTGCGCACCGAACGGCCGGCGAAGTCGGCACCCGACAGGCGGGTCTGCGCCGTGAAGGGCACGAAGGTCGCGGCTTCGATCCCCGAAGGCTCGGCGACACCGTGCATCCCGCGGGCGAGCGCGACGATCGAGCGGCCTTCCGGCGTCTCGTCGGCGGCCGACGCCACGAGGGCCGCTTCCGCCAGCGCCTCGACCGAGACGCCCGGGACGGGGAGGAACTCCGTCGCCATGCGGTTGCCGAAGGTGATGGTGCCGGTCTTGTCGAGGAGCAGCGTGTCGACGTCGCCGGCGGCCTCGACGGCGCGGCCCGACGTGGCGATGACGTTGAAGCGGATCAGCCGGTCCATGCCGGCGATGCCGATCGCCGAGAGGAGCCCGCCGATCGTCGTCGGGATCAGCGTGACGAGGAGGGCGATCAGCACCGTCACCGAGACCACCGTGCCGGAATAGCCGGCGATGCCCCACAGCGTCACGACGGTGATGAGGAAGATCAGCGTCAGACCCGAGAGCAGGATGGAGAGCGCCAGCTCGTTCGGCGTCTTCTGCCGCTCCGCCCCTTCGACCAGCGCGATCATCCGGTCGATGAAGGTCGAGCCCGGCGCGGCGGTGATCTTCACCACGATCCAGTCGGAGAGCACGGTCGTCCCGCCGGTCACCGCCGAGCGGTCGCCGCCGGATTCGCGGATCACGGGGGCGGATTCGCCGGTGATGGCGCTCTCGTTGACCGAAGCGACGCCGCGGATCACCTCGCCGTCGGCGGGGATGACGTCGCCGGCCTCGACCAGCACGAGGTCGTCGAGCTCGAGATCGAGCGAGGAGACGACCGAATGGGCGTGGTCGTCCGGGGCATCGAACAGCAGCCGCTTGGCCATGGTGTCCGAGCGGGTCTTCCTGAGCGCATCGGCCTGCGCCTTGCCGCGCCCTTCCGCGACCGCTTCGGCGAAGTTGGCGAAGAGCACGGTGAACCACAGCCAGGCGGCGATCTGGCCGTCGAAGACCGGCGTGCCGGTGGCGGTGACGAGGTCCTTGACGAAGACCAGCGTCACGACGAGCGCGACGACCTCCGTCACGAAGATCACCGGATTGCGGACGAGACGGCGCGGATCGAGCTTGGCGACGGCATCGATCGAAGCGCGGGCGAGGATCCTGCCGTCGAAGAGCGACGGGGCGCGGGCGACTGTCTGGGACATGATCGGTCCTCGGAACGTTGGATCAGAAGGTCAGGCCGGTCGGGATCATCAGATGCTCGACGATCGGCCCGAGCGCGAAGGCCGGGAAGAACTGCAGACCGCCGAGGATCAGGATCACCGCCGTGACGAGGCCGACGAAGAGCGGCCCGTGGGTCGGGAAGGTGCCGGCCGAGGCCGAAGCCCGCGTCTTGACGACGAGCGATCCGGCGATCGCCATGACCGGCACGATGTAGCCGAAGCGGCCGAGGAACATGGCGATGCCGAGCGTCGTATCGAACCACGGCGTGTTGGCCGAGAGGCCGGCGAAGGCGGAGCCGTTGTTGCCGGTCGCCGAGGCATAGGCGTAGAGCAGCTCGGTCAATCCGTGCGGACCGGCATTGGCGAGGCTCGCCAGCGCCGACGGCAGCATCGCGGCCACGGCCGTGAAGCCGAGGATGGTCGCCGGCAGGATCAGCTGGGCGAGCATCGCCAGCTTCATCTCCTTCGCCTCGATCTTCTTGCCGAGGTATTCCGGGGTGCGGCCGACCATCAGCCCGGCGATGAAGACGGTCAGCACGGCGATGACGAGGATGCCGAAGAGGCCGGAGCCGACGCCGCCGGGGACGATCTCGCCGAGCTTGATGAGGAGGAGCGGCATGAAGCCGCCGAGCGGCATGAAGCTCTCGTGCATGGCGTCGACCGAGCCCGTCGAGGTCGCCGTGGTCGCCACCGCATAGAGCGCGGAGGCCGCGGGGCCGAAGCGGACCTCCTTGCCCTCCATGTTGCCGAGCGCCGGGTCGACGCCGAGGGCGGTCAGCAGCGGATTGCCGCCGGCCTCCGCCCGGTAGGCGACGACGAGACAGCCGACGAGGATGATCGCCATCACCGCCATGATCGCCCAGCCCTGCCGGGTGTCGCCGACCATGCGGCCGAAGGTGTGGGTGAGCGCGAAGGAGATCGCCAGCAGCGCCCAGATCTCGAGGGCGTTGGTGATCGCCGTCGGGTTCTCGAACGGATGGGCGGCATTGGCGTTGAAGAAGCCGCCGCCGTTGGTGCCGAGGAGCTTGATCGCCTCTTGGCTGGCGACCGGGCCGAGCACGATCGTCTGCTTCGCGCCCTCCAGCGTCGTCGCGTCGACCGACGCCGCGAGCGTCTGTGGCATGCCGAAAGCGACGAAGACGAGCGCCAGCACGATCGAGAGCGGCAAGAGGACGTGCAGCGTCACCCGGGTGACGTCGACCCAGAAGTTGCCGAGCCGATCGGTGCCTGAATGGGCGAAGGCGCGGATCATCGCCGCCGCCAGCGCCATGCCGGTCGCCGCCGACAGGAAGTTCTGCACCGCGAGACCGGCCATCTGGGTCAAGTGGCTCATGGTGGTCTCGCCGCCATAGGCCTGCCAGTTGGTGTTGGTGACGAAGCTCATCGCGGTGTTGAAGGCGAGCAGCGGATCGACGCCGTCGAAGCCCTGCGGGTTGCCCGGCAGCACGCCCTGAAGCCGCTGGATCGCGTAGAGAGCCGCGAAGCCGGCGGCGTTGAAGACCAGCATGGCGATCGTGTAGCCGAGCCAGGTCTGGGCATGGAGGGCACGGCGCCCGACGAGCGCGAGAAGCCCGCGCTCGAGTGGGACGACGATCGGCGAAAGGAACGTGCGCTCGCCTGAGAAGACCTGCGCCATCAGCCGGCCGAGCGGCACGACGGTGGCGAGGACGAGCGCGAGGACGAGCAGAATCTGCAGCCAGCCGACAGCGGTCATGGCGTCACCTCGATGGAGTCTGGGAAAGGGGCGCGCTCAGTACTTCTCGGGCCGCACCAGCGTGTGGACGAGATAGGCCGCCAGCGCGAGGGCGACGACGAGGGCGAGGAGGGGTTCGGTCATGGCCGCCTCACAGATCGCCGCAGGCGTGGGCATAGAGGGCGGCGAGGCCGAAGAGCCCGACGGCTCCGAAGAAACAGGCGAAGTCCAACATGGCGAAGCTCCCGAACGGACTGTCTTCGCCGGATTTCTCCTCCCGATGCCCGTCAGGGATCGATGGGGAAGACGGACGTCGGGCATAGTGATTTCATAAGGACGCATCCGCGCCGGCGCCGCTCGGGAGGGCGGACGGATCGGGGGAAACGGGCGGCCGCTTCGGGTCGCAGGGCATCGGCCGCGACGCGCCGTGCGCTTCCGCCCCGATTCGAGGATTCGGCATCGCCGATGCCGGCCGGTCCTTCGGCCGGTGAACAGCAAGTTCAAAAGTACATGAAATCAATAGCTTGCATGGGGTCGAGCGGTCGGGTGCGAACCGGTCTCGGAAGGCCATGCTTTCGGGGAATCCGCAGGGACGTTTCGCCGACCTCGTCGAGAGCGAGCGGGGGGGCGATCGAAATGTTCGTTCTGTCATGGAGACAGCGGGGACTTCCCTGCGTGACCGAACAGGGAGAGGTCCCGGACATTCAGGGAACCGGGGGAAGCCGATCCGGGAATGGACGCGCATCGGCCGCCCCGAAGATGTTCGTCGTGCTCCACCTTCCGGCCGAGCGCCGTGTCGGCTCTCCCGACGGCACGCGGCGCGATCGCTGCCGCGGCGATCCGTGCCGTGGTGGCCGCGACGCCACCCCACCGAGTTGAATCGCGGCGAGACCACCGCGGGCAGTAGAAACGACTTCCTTCGACCGGATCTGAACGCTAGGGTTGTCGTCGCGGGACATGCTTCGCGTTCGAGCGCGGACGAGCATCGGGCGGTCCGCGTGGGCGGCGTCGTCCCGGAAAGGTCCGGTGTCGACGACCGATGTCAACGGTGCGGCGACGCGACGCCGCCGCATTGCGGAAGCCGCTTCATGGCCGTCGTCGGAATCGATCTGGGAACCACCAACTCGCTCGTCGCCGTGTGGACGGACGACGGCCCCCGGCTGATCGAGAACGCCCTCGGTGACACCCTGACCCCGTCCGCCGTCTCGATCGGCGAGGGCGGCGTCGCGCTCGTCGGTCGTGCCGCGCTCGATCGATTGGTCAGCCATCCCGAGGCTTCCGTCGCCTCGTTCAAGCGGTTGATGGGATCGTCGGTCACCCCGGTTCTCGGCGGCCGCACCTTCCGCGCCGAGGAACTCTCGGCGCTGGTGTTGCGAGCGTTGCGCGAGGATGCCGAGACCCGGCTCGGCGAGCCGGTCGACGAGGCGATCATCTCGGTGCCGGCCTATTTCAACGATCCGCAACGCCGCGCGACGCTCGATGCGGCCCGCCTGGCGGGGCTGAAGGTCGACCGGCTGATCAACGAGCCGACGGCCGCGGCACTCGCCCACGGCCTCGAGGCGACGGAGGAGGGTACGTTCATCGTGCTCGATCTCGGCGGTGGAACCTTCGACGTGTCGTTGCTGCACAAGTACGAGGGGATCATGGAGGTGCGCGCCTCCGCCGGCGATTCCCTGCTCGGTGGAAACGACTTCCGCGACGCCATGGCCGATCTCCTGTGCGAACGTCACGGCATCGTCCGCGGTTCGATGTCGCGAACCGAGGCGGCCCTGGTCTGGGCCGAGGCCCAGGCGACGGTGCATCGCCTGTCGGACGCCGCGACGACCGACTACGCCCTGGCGACGGCGGCGGGAAACGTCGCCGGACGGATCGATCGCGCCGCCTTCGAAGAACGGTCGGCGCCATTGCTCGCCCGCATCGTCGCGCCGATCGAACGGGCGATCCGCGACGCGCGCATCGAGACCCGCGAGATCGACCACGTCGTGCTGGTCGGCGGGGCGACGCGGATGCCCATGATCCGGGCGTTGGCGACGCGGCTCTTCGGCCGCTTCCCGATGCTCCATCCGCGCCCCGACCACGTCGTCGCGCTGGGCGCCGCCGTCCAGGCGGGGTTGAAGTCGCGCCATGTCGCGCTCGAAGACGTCATCATGACCGACGTCTGCCCCTTCACGCTGGGCACGTCGGTCCTCGACGCGTCGGCCGGCGACCGGCAGGTGATGTCGCCGATCATCGAGCGCAATTCGGTCGTGCCGATCAGCCGTGCCTGCACCTACTACACGGCGGCGGACGGGCAGACGTTGGTCGCCTTCGACGTCTTGCAGGGCGAGAATCTCCGCCCGGAGGAGAACGTTCGCCTCGGTGGGCTGCGTGTTGCCGTGCCGCCGGGGCCGCGCGGCAGTCAGGCGATCGAAGTCCGCTACACCTACGACATCAACGGCGCGCTGGAGGTGGAGGTGAAGGTCGTCTCCACCGGCGTGGTGAAACGGGAGATCTTCCGCAATCAGGCCAATCTGTCGGAAGTCGAGCTCGAGGCGCGCTTCGCCGCGCTGGCGCGAATCAAGCTGCCACCACGCGAACTCGCCGAGAACCACGCCCTGATCGCCCGCGCCGAACGCCTCTTCGCCGAGGCGACCGGCGAGCGGCGCGAGGTGATCCTCGTCCTGCTGCAACGGTTCGAGGTGGCCCTGAACGATCCCGGCCTGCGCGATCCGGAGCGACTGCGTGCCGAATTCGCCGAGCAGCTCGACGCCGTCTCGCGACCCGTCTTCGACCCGGTCTCCTGACATGACCCATCCCTGGGCTCTTCTCGGCATCGCCGCCACAGACGATCCGGCTGCCATCCGCCGCGCCTATGCCAAAGCTCTGAGGACCCACCGGCCCGACGAGGATCCGGCGGGCTTCCAGGCGCTCGTCGAGGCGCGCGACGCTGCTCTGGCGCGAGCGAGGAAGCCCTTGGTCGAGACCGTGGACGTCGGCGAACCGAGTGCCGACGCATCGTCCGTCGATCGGCCTCCGTCCCCACCCTTTTCGGTATCGCCTTCCCCGGCACCGACTGCCCCACCCGAGGTCTCGTCCGAGATCGAGCCGCGCGTCGCCCCGTCGGTTCTCGAGACCTTCGACGCAGTCTTCCCCCCCATGCTCGTGATCGTGCGGGATATGGAGGGGCGCGAGCCCACCGGCCTCGATGCGAAATGGGCGGGGGCATGGTGGCGATCGCTCCTCGACGCGGCGACCGAGGCGCGGATCGACGAGGTTCGGGCGCTGCGCGACCGCATTCTCGCCTGGGCGCTGCCGCTGCTGCCGCCGCCGCCCAGGATCGGGCCGCGCGAGGAAGCACGCGACCAGATCGCCGCCGACCACGGTCCGCTGGTGGTGGTGGCACTGGTGGAGGCGCGCTTCGAATATTCGACCGACCAGACGATGCTCGTCCGCCATCTCGGCTTCGGTGGCGCCGAGGCCTATCTCGGCTGGAGCGAACTCGCGTTGCGGACGCGGCAGCTCGCCGACCGTGGACCGGCGGAGCGGGCCTATCTCGCGGTGCTCGGCCGGTTGGTCGGTGCCGACGATCCGCTCGTGCCGATCGAGGGGCGCACGCCGGCGGGTTTTCCCTGGCGCGTCGCCGACTGGCTGTCGCTGGAGCCGGCCTGGAAGGCACTGGCGCCGGCGGAGCGCAAGGAATGTCGGGCCGTCACGCTGCTGCGGATCGCCGAACGACTGCCGCGCGCGATCCACGGATCGCATGTCGATCTGACGAACGGGCTCGGCCCGGCGGCGGTCGTCGCGGCGATCGAGCCGCTGGTCGGCCTGTCGCAGCCGATCCCGGCGCGGCCCGGCGACCCGGTCGAAAAGGCCCGGAACCGCCATCGCCGATGGCTCGACTTCGCCCGTGCGATCTCCGATGCCGAACGCCGCCGCGACGTCGGCGCTTCGGCCTATCGCGATGCGAACGGATATCCGAATCTGCCCCTGGCCGATCTCGAGGCGGGGCTGTTGCACGACGTCGTCGCCCGGCATTGGCGGGAGCGGCACGAGGGGACCGGCCGCCGCCATGTCGTCGACATCTGGCTCTTCGCCGCGCCGGGCGCGGTCTTCTGGCGCTACGGTTCGCCGATGATCGGCCTGCCGGTGCTCGTCGCCGAGTTCTGGGCGATGAGCCTGACGCTCGTCCACTACGATCCGGCCCACGCCGGCACCGCCTCGCTGCTCGTCGCGACCGTCGCTCTCGCGGGGGTCGCGCTCCTGCGCGTCGCGGCGGCCGTGCGTGGGCGCGACCTCCTCGTCGCCTGGGCGGCGCTCAAGGTCCGCGTCGTCGATCGGCTGCGGATCGTCGAGCCGGCCCGCCGCCGCCTGATCCTCGACCGGCGCATGTTGTATGGCGTGCTGTTCGGCATCGTCGCGGGTATCGAAAGCGCCTTCGGTCTCTTCTGTGTCCGGGAAGGCTTCGACATCGCGGCGCGTTGGACGAAGACTCAGACCGTCGAGCGGGCGGGCGCGGTCGACCCGGCGTTGCAGTCGTTCGAGACGGAGCTGCGCGACCTCGTCGCGCGCCGGGCCCGCGAGGGTCCGGTCGGGCGCTGAGACGGCGCCCAACCGCCAGCGCGAACCCTGAACCGGACGAAACTCGGAGGCACCGTCACCAGGCTCGAAGCGGAGCGCGACATCCTTGGACGGCGGAAGGCCGACTCCACGTCGTGGCGGCGATCGAAGCGCCGTCGGCGGGTCGATGAATGCGTCGGTGACGGCGCAACTCGTCACCGGCGCCTCGTCATGGCGATCTGTCGGCGAGGAAGACCGGGCGTGCTGCCGCACCATTTCGACCGCGGCCGCCGATACGCCAGCGAGACGTTTCAGCGCCTGTTCGCCGAGGCGGGCGCCTCTCGTTCGATGAACCGGGCCGGGAAAGTCCGGGACATCTCGGCGACGGAGAGCTTCTTCTCGTCGCTGAAGACGGAACGTGTCCGTGGAAAATCTGCCGGACCCGCACGACCAAGCGCGAGCCGACCTGTTCGACCACGTCGAACGCTTCTACGACCCGAACGCCGGCACTCGACGATCGGCTCCGTCAGCCCCGCGGAGTTCGAACGGATGGCCGAATGGGCTCGCGGTGGTGTTCGCGGCAACGCCGGTGGGCCAGACAGCGGCGCAGCCTCGGGTCCCGGCACCGTCCGCACATCGCTTGCCACGATCGCGACACCCTGTGCTCTGCAGCGCCAGGCGAGGTTCATCGTTCCGGCGGGGCTCGGAAACGCGCGACGACGAGAAAATGTACCCCAAAGGCCCAATCGAGGCTTCGGGCGTCACCGGACTGCGATCCAGTACCGAGGTGGTTTCGCGGCACAGGCCCAC
Organism: Pinisolibacter sp. DMC100; assembly: GCF_056313705.1. Classification (NCBI taxonomy): domain Bacteria; kingdom Pseudomonadati; phylum Pseudomonadota; class Alphaproteobacteria; order Hyphomicrobiales; family Ancalomicrobiaceae; genus Pinisolibacter; species Pinisolibacter sp. DMC100. Next base: position 632,393 of record NZ_JBQUZT010000001.1, read on the forward strand.
AGGCCCCACGGACGCGCCGAGACAATTCCGCTCGGTGGGCAGAACGCAAAAAAGCCCGCTATCGGCGAAGGCTTATGGCGGTGGACGCAGTCGAACGCGAACCGGTCTCCGAATTCCCTGCTTGCAGGGAAATCGCAGGGAAACTACGCCGAACCAGCCGGCACTGGATCCAACCGGCATCTGAAATGCGTGTTAATTCAGATGGATATGCCCGAATTCCCTGAGCTCTCAAACAGGGAATTGATGCAGAGCATGCAGGGAAGCGCAGTATCGCATAGGTGGCCAAGCAGGGAAGCGAGACGGCGGCGCCGAATATCGAAACCGTCGTTGGCTCGTCTCTCGGCAGGACCCTGCTCGACACTCGAACTCGGTGTCAGAGAAACCAGCAGCAGGCCAGATCACATCGCCCGGCAAGCGGATGCTCAACCTATCGAGTGCCTAATGACCTCGAGAATAGAACACCCCAACGGGTCGTAATACAAAATGCACACTTCCGTTCCCCGCCCGGTCCACGAGACGTCGCGTCGACCTGGCACCACACGGAGTTTGCAATCCGATCCTCGGTTCGGCATGCGCTCAGCTCCGAACCGATAGACTATTCGCAATATTTGTATAATCGCGCAAGAATTAAGTCCCGCGTCGATCCCTGTAATATTTATTCCGAATATTGGGGCATTTACTTACGCCCCACTCGGAATGATCAGGGAGAAAAATCATGTCGGAAGAATTGGAAAGGCGAACAATCGCGCGCATCGCCTTGCGCATCGTCCCATTCATCATGCTTCTCTACTTCATCGCCTTCATGAATCGCGTTCACATCTCGTTCGCGGCACTGACGATGAACAAAGATCTCGGCTTCTCCGCCAGTGTCTATGGCTTCGGCGCCGGCATCTTCTTTCTCGGCTATTTTCTGTTCGAGATTCCCTCCAATCTGATCCTCGAGAGGGTGGGCGCGCGGATGTGGATCACGCGCGTGATGATCACCTGGGGCATCATCTCGGGTGCCAACGCGTTCATCGTCGGCCCGAACAGCTTCTATGCGGTCCGCTTTCTTCTCGGCGTCGCCGAAGCCGGGTTCTTTCCCGGCATCATTCTCTACCTGAGCTACTGGTTCCCGGCCCGCCATCGCGCTGGCGTGACCGCGCTTTTCATGGCGGCTGCGCCGATCTCCACGGCGTTGGGATCGCCGCTCGCCGCCGCGCTGCTCGAGATGAACGGCATCATGGGCATGGCGGGCTGGCAATGGCTCTTCATCACCGAGGCCGTCCCGGCCGTGGCGCTGGGCTTCGTCGTGTTCTTCTACATGACCGACCGACCGGAACTCGCCAAATGGTTGCCTGAAGACCAGAAGCGTTGGCTCGTCGCCGAAATGAATGCCGAGCATGCGAAGAAGGCCGGTCACGCCAGCCATTCGATCCTGCGCGGCCTCGCCGATCCCCGGGTCATCGCGCTGAGCCTCGTCTACTTCGGGACGTCCGCCGGACTCTACACGCTCGGCATCTGGGCTCCGATCATCATCAAGCAACTCGGCGTCTCGTCGATGATGGTGGGGCTGCTCAACATGGTCCCGCCGACGGCCTCGGTCGTCGCCATGATCTGGTGGGCGCGCCACTCCGATCGCACCGGGGAACGCCCCTGGCACGTGGTGCTGGCCTGCCTGCTCGCGGCGGCCGGGCTGTTCTGGGCCGGCGTCACCAACGGCGTGATCGGCGTGATCGGGGCGCTGACGCTCGTCAACATCGGCATCAGCTGCGCCAAGCCCCCGCTGTGGAGCATGCCCACGATGTTCCTGTCGGGCTCCGCCGCCGCGGCCGGCATCGCTGCCATCAACTCCTTCGGCAACCTCGGCGGCTTCGCCGGCCCCGCGATGATCGGCTGGATCAAGGACTGGAGCGGCAGCTACCTCGGCGGCCTGTACTTCGTCGCCGCGCTGCTCGTTCTGTCGGCCGTGCTGACCCTCGTCCTCGCCCGTTCGGCCGGAAAGGCTCCGACCGTCGCCGTCGAACCTGCCGAGTGATCTCGGCCATCCATCGTCCCAATCAAGGAGAAGACCCGTGGAACGGACTGAAGCGGTCGCCACGCTGACCGACGTCATGGCGAAGTTCACCGCCTACATCGGCAAACGCCTGCCGACCGACGTCAAGGCGAAACTCGCCGAACTGCGGGAGGCCGAGACCATGCCTCTCGCCACCGCCATCTACAATTCGATGGCCGAAAACCAGGAAGCGGCCGACAAGCTCGATCGCCCCTGCTGCCAGGACACCGGCGTGATCCAGTACTTCATCACCGTCGGAGCCGCGTTCCCCTTTATCGGCGAACTCGAATCCTGCCTGCGCGACGCCACCCTCGAAGCGACGAGGAAAGCGCCGCTCCGGCACAACTCGGTCCAGACCTTCGACGAGAAGAACACCGGCAACAATACCGGCTACCGCATTCCCTGGCTCGACTGGGACATCGTGCCCGACGACGATCGCCTGACGATCGACGTCTACATGGCCGGCGGCGGCTGCACGCTGCCCGGCGCCGGCAAGGTCCTCATGCCGGGCGAAGGTTACGAGGGCGTCGTCGACTTCGTGTTCGACGTCATCACCAACCGCGGCGTCAATGCCTGCCCGCCGCTCCTCGTCGGCGTCGGGGTTTCGACCGCAGTGGAGACCGCCGCGCGTCTCTCCAAGAAAGCGCTGATGCGTCCGGTCGACTCGTCGAACGCCAATGATCGTGCCGCACAACTCGAACGGCTGCTCGAAGCGGGGCTCAACGACGTCGGTATCGGGCCCCAGGGTCTGACGGGCAGCGCCAGCGTCATGGGCGTCAACGTCGAACAGTCGGCCCGACATCCTTCGACGATCGGCGTCGCCGTATCGACCGGATGCTGGGCGCATCGCCGCGGCCAGATCCGCTTTGCTCCCGATCTCTCCTATGAAATTCTTTCGCATGAAGGAGTCGTGCTGTGAAAAAGGTCCTCCAGACGCCGATCCGGGACGAAGATCTCGAAGACCTCGAAGTGGGCGACGTCGTCTACCTCACCGGACACCTCGTCACCTGCCGCGACGTCGCTCACCGCCGCCTCATCGAGCTCGGGCGCGAGCTTCCGGTCGCACTCGAAGGGCTCGCGATCTTCCACGCCGGGCCGATCGTGCGCAAACTCGACGACGAGAAGTTCGAAATGGTGTCGATCGGCCCGACGACGTCGATGCGCATGGAGAAGTTCGAGAAGCAGTTCATCGAGGAGACCGGCGTCAAGTTGATCGTCGGCAAAGGCGGCATGGGTCCGGAGACGGTCGAGGGCTGCCGGACCCACAAGGCAGTTCATGCCGTGTTCCCCGGCGGATGTGCGGTTCTCGCGGCGACGCGCGTCGAAGAAATCGAGCGCGCCGAATGGCAGGATCTCGGCATGCCCGAGACGCTGTGGGTTAACCGCGTCAAGGACTTTGGGCCGTTGATCATCTCGATCGACACCAAGGGCAACAACCTGTTCGAGAAGAACAAGGCCGTCTTCCACGAACGCCGCGCGGCGATCGCCGACAAGATCAAGTCGGAAGTCCGCTTCATCAAGTGACGCCGCAGCGAGCGGGGAGCCCGCTTCCCGCTAGCCTTCCGTCGCGCGAAATCGACGGAACGAGCTCTTCGAAGGGGCGGCGCAACCGAACGCGCCACCACTGCGACATACCCGATCACGCGCTCTCGCCACCCCCGAGGCCGATGCAACCGACGAGTCGTCACGCTCGAAGGACGGTGCTCGCCGTGCGCCGATCCTCGGACGTCACGCGCCTCGTACGGCGACGCATCGCGTCCCGATCCGCGCATTCGCCGACGCATGAGGAACAAGATGAAACTCGCGAACTTCGATATCGATTCCAGACACTCCTATGGCCTGGTCACCGACCTCGGCATCGTCGACCTCGGTCGACGGCTCGGGGCGACGTTTCCCGACATCAAGACGTTGCTGGCGAAGGGCGGCCTTTCCCGTGCCGCCGCATTCCGCCGCGCCCAGATAGACTTCGGCCTCGACGAGATCGCGTTTCTTCCGACGATCGACCGGCCGGGCAAGATCTTCTGCGTCGGCATGAACTACGCCGACAAGCGCGCCGAATTCGCCGAGACCAATCCCGCGCCGACGCTCTTCGTCCGCTTCCCCCATTCGCAGACCGGTCACGACGGGCCGGTCGTCAAGCCCTGCGTGACCCGAGAATTCGACTACGAAGGCGAACTCGCGGTGATCATCGGCCGCGAAGGGTTCCGCATTCCGGCGGAAAGTGCCTACGATCATGTCGCCGGCTACAGCTGCTACATGGACGGCTCGGTGCGTGACTGGCAGCACTCGTGGTTCACGGCCGGGAAAAACTGGCGCAGCACCGGCTCCTTCGGTCCGTGGCTCGTCACCGCCGACGAGATTCCCGATCCGCATGCGCTGAAAATCGAGACCTGGCTCAACGGCTGCAAGGTGCAGGACGATTCGACCGGCAACATGATCCACCGCATCCCGGATCTGATCGCCTACATCTCGACCTTCTCACCGCTCGAGGCCGGCGATGTCATCATCACCGGCTCGCCCGGCGGCGTCGGCAAGAAGCGCAGTCCGCCGCTCTTCATGAAACCCGGCGATCGCATCGAAGTGATGATCGAGAAGATCGGACGGCTCGCAAACACCGTCGTCGAAGACGAGAACGTCGACACGATGCTCGCCGCCGAATGACACCCGCGCGGCTCGCGAAGTCGAAGCACCGCGCCGATCGGCTCGGGCTTCGGCTTCGATCAGGCGTCGGCGGAAAGGGCGGCTATGTTGGATCGCAACAAGTCCAGCAGCGTGTCGCGAACCGGATCGCGGGCACCCCGCATCCACGCGGCCGCCAAGGGGAGCAGCAGATCGCTCTCGCCTCGGGGAACGTCGAGAGGGACCCATCGAACGCCCTCCGTCGCCACCTTCGAGGCCCATCGCGGCACGATCGCGAAGCCGAAACCGGCCGCGACGAGACGCACGATGGTCTGCTTCTCGTCGGCGATCTGGGCGATCGCGGGACGCAGGCCCGCTCGTTCGAAGAGGCGCATCGTCAGATCGTGGCTGTGGGGGCGCGAGCGGCGGTCCGGAACGATGAGCGGCTCGTCCGCCAACTCGAAGACCGAGATCTTCTTGCGCCGCGCCAGACGGTGCCCGCTCGTGACGGCGACGACGGCAGTCTCGCGGAAGAGGGCTTCAAACTCGAGTTCCCTGCCCTTGTGCTCCGGCGGCCGGACGAACGCGAGATCGAGACGCCCCGACAGGAGCCGCGGCAACAGCCGAATGGTCTTGTCCTCGACCAGTTGCACGGTGACGCCCGGCATCGTCTCGCGGAAGAGACCGAGCAGACGAGGCACCAGTCCGGCCGCCGCCGTGTCGATCGCGCCGATACGCAGCGTCCTGGCCTTCTGACGGGCACCGTCGCGGAAGCGTCGGGCGATCTTCGCCGCGCGATCGAGAAGGTCGCGTGCCTCGTCGAGCAACGACGCTCCTTCCGCCGTCAGCACGACGTTGCGCGTCGTGCGCAGGAAGAGCTGAATGCCGAGGTCGTCCTCGAGCAAGCGCACGTGCCTTCCCAAGGCCGCAGGGTGCTGCTCGAGCCTACGTGCGGCACGACCGAAATGCAGTTCCTCCGCCACGGCGACGAAGCATCGCAACTGGTTCAGTTCCACCCTCGCCTCTCCTCGAACGGCCTGGTCGCATGGCGCATTATATACGAAATTTATAAAATCGATCGTCGATTGTTCGCCGTCGCCTCCCAAGCCCAAGATGTCCCCAATCCTTCCACTAGGAAGGAAACAAGGAAAAAATCAGGGAAACGGAGACGCAACGATGTCGAACGACATTGAGAGCAGGACCATGCGCCGTGTCGCGCTACGGATCGTGCCATTCATCATGCTCCTTTACTTCATCGCCTACATCGACCGGGTGAACATCGGGTTCGCCTCTTTGACGATGAACAAGGACCTCGGCTTCTCGCCGGCGGTGTTCGGCTTCGGTGCCGGCATCTTCTTCTGGGGATACTTCCTGTTCGAAGTCCCCTCGAACATCGTTCTCGACAAGGTGGGTGCTCGGATCTGGATCGCGCGGGTGATGGTCACCTGGGGTCTGTGCTCGGGCGCGATGGCCTTCGTCTGGGACGCGACCTCGTTCAACGTGCTGCGCTTCCTGTTGGGCGCGTCGGAGGCCGGCTTCTTTCCAGGTATCATCCTCTATCTCAGCTACTGGTTCCCGGCGCGGCGTCGCGCGGCGATCACCTCGCTGTTCATGGCGGCGGCGCCGCTGTCGGTGGTGATCGGCTCGCCGATCTCGTCGCTGTTGCTCGAGATGAACGGCGTCGCCGGCTTCAAGGGCTGGCAGTGGCTGTTCCTCCTCGAGGCGGCGCCGGCGATCGTGCTCGGCTTCGTCGTCTTCTTCTACATGACCGACCGCCCGGAACAGGCGAAGTGGCTCGCCGACGACGAGCGCGCCTGGCTGGTCGAGACCATGAATGCCGAGACCGCCGCCAAGGCCTCGGTCGCCCATGTCGGCGTCCTGCGCGGCCTTCTCGACATCCGCGTCCTGGCTCTGGCTCTGGTCTATTTCGGCACGTCGGCCGGCCTCTACACGCTCGGCATCTGGGCGCCACAGATCATCAAGGGCTTCGGGCTCGGCAATCTCGAGGTCGGCCTGCTCAACGCCATTCCGCCGACCGTCGCCGTCGTCGCCATGTACCTGTGGTCCTGGCATTCCGACCGTCGCAACGAGCGGACCTGGCACGTGGTGATCGCCTGCATCGCCGCCGCCGTCGGCCTCGTCGTGGCCGGCATCTCCTCGACGGTGCTCGGTGCGGTCACGGCACTGGTGCTGGTGAACGTCGGCATCAGCTGCGCCAAGCCGCCGCTGTGGAGCATGCCGACGCTGTTCCTTTCGGGTTCGGCCGCCGCGACCGGCATCGCCACGATCAACTCGATCGGCAATCTCGGCGGCTTCGTCGGCCCGGCGATGATCGGCTGGATCAAGGATCGCAGCGGCAGCTTCCTCGGCGGCCTGTGGTTCGTCGCCGGCCTCCTCGTCGTCTCCGCCGTCCTCACGCTCGTTCTGGCTCGCTCGGCCAACCGCACGGCTGCGGCCGTCGCCGAAGCGAACCGTACCTGACCCTCTGCCATTCGGAGAAAGACCCATGAAGACCTACAAGATCGCCGCCATTCCGGGCGACGGCATCGGCACCGAAGTCGTGTCCGCCGGCGTCGAAGTCCTCGAGGCACTGGCCCGCCGAGAACGGAGCTTCGCCTTCCACTTCGATCACTTCGACTGGGGCGGTGACTATTACCTGAAGCACGGCCGCATGATGCCGGAGGACGGCCGCGAGCAGATCCGCGACCACGATGCCATCCTGTTCGGCTCGGCCGGGCATCCCGACATTCCCGACCACGTGACGCTCTGGGGTCTCAGGCTCGCCATCTGCCAACCCTTCGATCAATACGCCAACGTCCGCCCGACCCGCGTCCTCAAGGGCATCACCTCGCCGCTGCGCAAGGTCGAGGACAAGGAACTCGACTGGGTGATCGTTCGCGAGAATTCGGAAGGTGAATATGCCGGCGTCGGCGGTCGCGTCCATCAGGGTCTGCCGATCGAGGCGGCGACCGACGTCTCGATCCTGACCCGGGCCGGCGTGCAGCGTATCATGCGCTTCGCCTTCGCGCTCGCCCGCTCCCGCCCTCGCAAGCTCCTGACCGTCGTCACCAAGTCCAACGCCCAGCGCCACGCGATGGTGATGTGGGATCAGATTGCCGCCGAGGTCGCGGCCGAGTTCCCGGACGTGACCTGGGACAAGATGCTGGTCGACGCCATGACCATGCGCATGGTGATGAAGCCCGAGAGCATCGACACGATCGTCGCCACCAACCTCCACGCCGACATCCTGTCGGATCTCGCCGCGGCGCTCGCCGGCTCGCTCGGCATCGCGCCGACCGCCAACCTCAATCCGGAACGCACCTTCCCCTCCATGTTCGAGCCGATTCACGGTTCGGCCTTCGACATCATGGGCAAGGGCATCGCCAACCCGATCGGCACCTTCTGGTCGGCGGTGATGATGCTCGAGCATCTCGGTGAAGCCGCGGCGGCGAAGCGTCTGATGACGGCGATCGAACGGGTGACCGCCGATCCCCGCTTCCACACGCCGGATCTCGGCGGTTCCGCGCGGACCGCCGACGTCACCGCGGCGATGATCGACGCCATCGACGGCGCCAACGACTGACGGACGGCGCGACGGCCGTCCGCTCCGACATCAGGCCGGCGACGAGACCTCGTCGCCGGCAAGGCGCGTCGGCTGTCCGGACATGTTCGGAGGCGCCACTCCGACCGGCCTCGGGAGGAAGACATGGAACTCACGCACTTGCGGTGCTTCCTCGCCGTCGCCGACGAGCTCCACTTCGGACATGCCGCCATGAAACTCGAGATGCTGCCTTCGGCTCTCGGCCGCTGGATCAAGCTGCTCGAGGACGAGCTGGGCGCGCCGCTCTTCGTGCGCACGACCCGCTCGGTCGCTTTGACCAGAGAAGGCAACGAACTGGTTCGCGAGGCACGTGCCGTTCTGCTGCGGATCGAGGGGATCGAGGACACGTTCCGTCGGCGCGGCCGCATGAAGCCGGACAGGAGGGTCAAGATCGGCACCATCGACAGCGCCGCGTCGGGGCTCATCCCCCAGCTGCTTCACAATCTCAAACTGATCCATCCGGAGCTGAGCGTGCAGGTCCACGAGGACAAATCAAACAAGCTGCTGCCGAGAGTCCTGACGGGATCGCTCGACATGGCCTTCGTTCGGCCGCCGGAGCGCCCTGACGACCGACTGGAGTTCATCCATTTGTTGGAAGAGGCGCCGATCGTCGCGTTGCGGTCGTCTCACCCCTTGGCGGACGCACCCTTCCTCACGCTTGCCGACATCGCGGATCAGCCGCTCATCGTTCCGGACCGCAAGGCGCGACCTCACAGCTACGATCTGACGATGAGGCTCTTCCACGAGGCGGGTTTGACCCCGCGCATCGGCGAGATCGCCGACGAGAAGCAGACGATCATCAATCTGGTGCGCGCCGATCTGGGGCTCGCAGTCGTGCCCAATCGCACCGCGAGGCTCGCGATTCCGGGTGTCGATTTCCTTCCGCTCTGCGATGTCGATGGTCGCCCTCTGGAAGGGCTCCCGCTCGCCCTGGTCTGGTCGAAGGGCACGCGCGACGAAACAAGAAACGAGATTCTCGACATTCTCGGCAAGATCATCGATCGATGACGACGCTCGCTGCGGATCGGACCGTCGTCGCGCGCCCCGGTTCGACCGCTGGTGCCAAAGATCCGAGCCGGCCGGACTGCCCGTCCCAGATCTGGCGGTATTCCGACAGAAAGTCGAGAAACGACCGGACCTTGGCGGGGAGTTGGGCACGATTGGGATAGACCGCGAAGAGCGGCGATCTCAGATCCAGCTCGTCGCCGAGCAGACGAACCAACCGGCCCGCCCGCACGTCTTCCTCCACCAACGGGCTCGGAGCGAAGTTCACGCCCAGCCCCTCGACCGCCGCCAGATGCAGAAGCCCTTCGTGAGTGGTCTGCAGGACGGGCGCGAAGCGGACTTCGCGGGCCTCGTCGCCGTGGCCCAGCCGAATGCGACCGCCGGCGATGACGGGCGTGTAGGCGAGCAGGGGGAGGCCGTCGAGATCCGCGATCCGCCGTGGCGTTCCGATCCGCTCTAGCAGCGACGGTGCTGCCACCATGTGGAACCGAACCTCGCCCACCCTCCTGGCAACCAGGCCGTCGTCGAGGACGGTCGTCGCCCTGAGCGCGAGGTCGAACCCCTCCTCGACGAGATTGACCATGCGCCCCTCGAGGTCGAGATCGAGCAAGACCTCCGGAAAGCGTTCGGCATAGTGCGCGACGAGGCGCACGAAGGACGGATTGGCCATCCAGGGCGGCAGGCTCAGCCTCAGCCGCCCGCGCGGCACCAAGGTCGTTTCCGCCAACGTCGCCTCGACGTCGTCCAGGCCCTCGAGCAGATCGCCGACGCGGCGTAGGTAGAGCGTGCCGGCTTCGGTGAGACTGACGGTGCGGCTGGTCCGGTTGAACAGGCGTGCGCCGACACGACGCTCGAGGTGCTGGACGTGTTTCGTCGCCATCGCCGCCGACAACCCCGTCCGCTCGGCCGCGGCCGAGAAACTCTTGAGCTCCGCCACCGCGGCGAAGACTCGAAGGCTCAGGAGCGTATCCAAGATTATTTCTCCATGAGAAATACAGCATCAAATACCACGCCAATGATCAAATGTGGAGAAATTCGTAGCCTCTCTGCAATCGGCCTTCGAGGCCGCTCGAAAACGATGGAGACGACGATGGTGGACATGGCGATGGCTCCCGTGCGCCGGGCACGCGGATGGATGATCGGATCATGGGCGGCGCAGTCGACGCTCGCCGCCTTCTACGGGATGGCGGGCGGGATGCACGCCTTCATGAGCCCGGTGGCACTCGCCCAGATGGGCGTCGCTTGGGCGATGGACACGCCGGTCTGGCTGATCCGCTTCATCGGGATCTGCGAGCTCGCCGGAACCATCGGCATCGTCGTCCCCGCGCTCGTCGGCATCCGGCGCGAACTGACGTCGCTCGCTGCCCTCGGTCTCGCCGCCATCCAGGTGCTCGCCATGCCCTTCCACGCGGTGCGCGGCGAATTCTCGGCATTGCCTTTCAACGCGACGCTGCTGGCCCTCGCCATCTTCGTCGTCTGGGTTCGCGGCAACGAACTGCGAGGCGCGGCACGTCGATGAACGAAGGTCGATCGAAGGAAGGTCCGCCCGGCGCGTCGGGGTTCGCGTCGCATCGGGACGACGGCAGGATCACTCCGGGCACTGCAGAGCGATCCCTGATGGTCCCGCCCCCTGGCGCCCCGGTACCGGGGCGCCCCCCTTGGGGGAGGCATCCGACGACGAAGCGCGGCTTCCTCGCCGCACGGCTCGCCGCCTTGGCGTTGGCGGCATTGCTGGCGGCCTGCGCCGACATGCCGATCCAGGAGGGCGGAACGCTCTCGACCTACGGTCGGCTCGGCAAGGAAGGCGGCATCCTGAGCCGGTCGCGGTCCTTCGTCGAGAAAGGCGCCGTCGGCAACGCCAAGACGGTGCGTATCCGACCGACGGTCTTTTCCTCCACCGCGACGACCCGCATCGCCGAGGCCCGAGACCGCGCGCTCGTCGCGCAGGCCCTCGATCGAGCGATCTGCGTCGCCTTGAGCGATCGGTTCGTCGTCGTCCCGTCGAGTCAACCGGCCGACCTGACCATCCGCAACGTCGTCGTCGACATCACGCCGACGGACAAGGTCGTCGCGGGGGTATCGACGGCGGTTACGTTCGGCAGCAGCTTCGTCCTGCCGGTGAGCGTGCCGCGGCTGCCCTTCGGCCTCGGCGGCATCGCGATCGAGGGCGAGGCGCTCGACGCCGCCGGCGCGCAGCAGGCTGCGATCGTGTGGGCGCGCGGCGCGAACTCGATCACCAACGGGCCGCGGGTGTCGGAAGTCGGCGATGCCTATGGTCTCGCTGCCTCCTACGGCAGCGACTTCTCGAAGCTGATCGTCAAGGGCGAAGAGCCGTCGCTGATCGATGTCGATCTGCCGTCGAAGAGCCGGATCAAGTCCTTCTTCGGCGGCGAGCCGAAATACCCCGCCTGCGACACCTTCGGCCGCGAACCGGGCATTCCCGGCCTCGTCGCCGGTGCCGTCGGTGCCCCGCCGGAATGGACCGACAAGTCGGCAGACGCGGCGGCCGGGACGAATTCGACCCGATGAGACACCGGAGCGAGCAACCGCTCGAGACACATGGACGAGCCACGGGAGATCGAAACGTGACGACGCTCGACGACACGTGCCGGCAACCCGCCGGCGCCTTTCTGCCCGTGATCGACTTCGGGCGCTGCGAGGGCAAGGGCGAATGCGCCGACGTCTGCCCGGAGAATGTCTTCGACATCCTGCCGATCGCGGCCCAGGACAAGGCCGAGTTCGGCTTCTTCCAGAAGCTGAAGCTGTGGGTTCGCGGCGGCAAGGTCGCCTATGCGGTGCGTGCCGAAGCCTGTCGCGCCTGCGGCCTCTGTGTCCAGGCCTGCCCGGAATGCGCGATAAGGTTGCGCCGGAGCCCATTGGGGGAGAGCCTCTGATCGACACGGCGTGATCGGCTTCGCTTGCCGCACGGACCATGCGCCGGTAACTCGAACGCTGGACCACCGACGATCATGCAGACCGAACTTCTGCCAAGAACAAATCGACGTCGTGGCGCATCCTGCGCGTGGCGTCGATGACGGCCGTCGAACCATTCGAAACCGTTCCCGACGCGGAGACGGTTCGATCGGCGGCCTTCGTCACCTCGGAGAGAAGACCTGCGACCTGTTTGACGCCGGTGGCGGCCTCGTCGACATTCTGCGCGATCTCACGGGTCGCGTCGTTCTGCTGTTCGATCGAGACGACGACGGCATTGGTCAACTGGTCGATTTCCCCCATGCGACCGACGATCTTGCGGATAGCCTCGACGGCACCTGCCGTCGCGTTCTGGACCTCGGAAATCTGTGCGGCGATCTCGTCGGTCGCCTTGGACGTCTGGTTCGCCAGTTCCTTCACTTCGGAAGCGACGACGGCGAAGCCCCGGCCGACATCTCCGGCGCGCGCGGCTTCGATCGTCGCGTTGAGAGCGAGCAGGTTGGTCTGCCCCGCGATGTTCTGAATGAGCGCGACGACGTCCCCGATCTTGTCTGCCGCGGCGGCGAGACTCTCGACCTCGTGGTTGGCCGCCTCGGCATCCCGATTGGCGGCACTCACGATCTCCTCCGTACGCGCGACGCGTCCGGCGATCTCGGCGATCGACGAACTCAACTCCTCGGCGGCAGCCGCCACGCCGTCGACGCTCGAGGTGGCGCGGCTCGATGCCGCCTCTGCATTCACGACCTCTTCCGACGTGGTCCTCGACGTCAGTTCGAGAGCCTTTGCCGTCCCGTCCATTTCGCCTGCGCGGGCGTCGAGGTCGCGTATCGTCGAAGCGACCGACCGTTCGAACGTCGCGATGGCCCTTTCGATCACATCGCGGCGCCGATCCTGACCGGCGAACAACGCGCGTTCCTTCGCAGCCGCCTCGTCCGCCGCCGTACGCGCCGCATGAGCGGCCTGCACGGCGTGCGCCGCGGTGTCGAACGACCGCGCCAGCCTGAGCGTCAACCACACCAATGTCCCCGCTTGGGTGACCAGGACGATCGCATGGACGACGACACGGCCGAAGTCCGCTCCTCCGGGGAAGACGGCCATGGGATAGGCGAAGTTCAACAGAAGATGATGGACGGCGACGACGCCTGCCGCGACGGCGATCGACTGCCAGCATACCCACCCCGCGACCACGGCCAGCGCGGCGAAGAACGCCATGTGCATGTCGATCTGCCAAGCCGTCCCGGCGGTGGCCAGCACCATGAGGCCGACCAGCCCCATCAACGCCCCGGACGACGCCTGCCGCGCCCAGGGGCGTTCGCCCGCGACGACCAGCGCGCCAGACCCGACGGCGGCGAAGAGCGCGCCGATGACGGCGGTCGCGACGAGATGGCGCCCGGTAGCGAAGGCGATCGCGGCGGCGATCGCCGCGCAGCCCGGAAGCACCATGACGAAGAGACGCCGGAAGGCTCCCCGCAGTTCGAGCAGACCCGCATCACGCATCGAATTCACTCCTTGGGACCGTGGGTCGACGAAAATGAACGCGGCGGATCGACCCGACAGCCGACATCGTCGGGTGATGCCAAGACGATGCCGGCGCCGGCGCCGAGCAGCCTCGCGACGAAGCCTTCGCGCGCGTTTTCCGGAGCGCGGGTCACGATCGCTCGATCCGCATCGGCACTCGAAACAAGGGAACCGCCCGCCTCGACGACGGTCGCTAGCGGATCCTTGCCGCCGAGGACGACAAGAGACGCGCCGTCGCTCGGCCAGACGGCCATGACCGCGGGAGGCAGGGCGAAGACGAAGACGAGGAGCGCCGCGACAGACATGTCTCCGAGGTGCATGATCGCCTTGCTCGACGCCCCGTCCCTCGGGGATTCCTCGTGATGTTTCCATCGCGGCAGAAGCGGCGCGTGTTCCGACATGTCAGCGAATCGCTCGAAGGCGCTCCATCGACGGGATCGAATAGGCGCCACGCCGCAGCCGGCTGATGAGACCTTCCTTGATGAGGCTGTTCATCGCCGTCGAGGTCGCTTGGCGAGACGATCCGACCGACTTGGCGATCTCCTCGACGGTGAGACGGATTTCGACTTCGGCCGCGGCCGGCGAAGCTCGACCGCTTGCCGCCACCTGATCGATGAAGAAGCGGGCGATCCGCTGTTTGATGTCATGGAACATCAGATCTTCGATCGTTCGCAGGAACGACGCCAGGGCTCGCCCGAGGATCGAAATCAGCGCCCAGGCGATCTGCGGACTCTCTCGGAGCTTGCGATCGAAGGTCGCGATGTCGGTGATGCGCAGATCGGTCGGTTCGATCGCCTCGACGAGGCAACCCGAATGCATGCAGAACATGTCGCCGGGGCCGAGGTAGAACAGACTGAGCTCGCGATCCTCGCCGATGAGGAACATGCGCAGACGACCGTTCATCACGACGAGGATCCCGTTCTCGTCCATGTCCCCGGTCGCGACCAGGCTGCCTTTCGCATAGTTTCTTTGAACGAAACCCCGAAAGAACTCGTCTCCGACCGGCCCGGTCAGAATGTTTGAGATACTGAATTTCGGCGGCATCCTCGCCTCCCAGCGCTGCCGTTTTCGGACATTCCAAGACGAAATGTTTAAATCATCTGAAGAATGACGGCAATGCACTAGGGAGAAACAATTCGAGACAAGGTAGTCACACACGAATTCTCACAGGTGACGATGATCATGTCCATGCTCGGAGTGATTGTCCATCGACTCGGAGAGATGCGTCACGACATCCATCATCGAACGGTACGACGTCTCCAGATCGGTCGTCGCCCTGTCCAACAGCCGTGTCAGCTCGAGCGTTTCCTCCACCTGCGCGCGCCGGCGAGCGACGTCGGTGCAATGCGACGACAGGTGTTCGGCAAAATGGACGAGATACGCGTACAGACGTTCGAAGTCCTGTGCGCGGGCCGCGTCGGCGATTTCGTTGGCGTTCACGGCAGGACGCTCCTCGACAGGACGACGACGTTGTTCGTGAGGTCGACGCGCGCGATGCGGGCCTCCTCGACGAGGTGATGCTCGCCGAAGAGCGTCGTCACTTCGACCGCATTCCCCTTGGCGGCGATGTCGACGACTTCGCTCAACGGCTTCGAGGCGGGTTCGAACCCTTCGAATTCGACCTTCACGAGGCACATGGCAGCTTCCCCGAATGTCCGATGACGTCTTGGAGAATGGTGTTCGCCAACTGACGAGCCCGTTCGCGGACGCCTTCCGAGAGGTCGTAGCAGCAACGGCCGATCCGATCCGACGACCGGATGTCAGGATCGGACGGCAGAGCCGCGATCAACTCGTAGCCGGCGGCCTCGGCCCGGACGAACGCTTCGTCGGCATCGCTGTCGACCTTGTTGGCGACGAGCGCGATCCTGAGAATGCCGAGCTCGCGCGCCAACTTCTCGATCTGCCGCGCCGTCTGGAACGAGCGGTTGCCTGGCTCGACGACGATCAGGAGAAGGTCGACGGCTTCGACCGTTCCGCGACCGAAGTGTTCGACCCCCGCTTCCATGTCGATCAGGACACATTCGCGACGACGGGTCAGGACATGCCGCAGGAGGGTACGCACCAGGGTGTGCTCCGGACAGACGCAGCCGCTGCCGGCATGGTCGACGGTTCCCATCAGCAGAAGCTTGATGCCTGCATGCTCGAAGCAGAAGTCGTCGGGCATGTCCGCGACCCGGGGGTTGAGGATGAAGTGACTGCCGGCCGTCTCGGCGGCACCCGTGCGTTCGCGCGCGAGGTCCTTCATGCGCGAGATCGGCACGATTTCGGCGAGGCGGTCGGCGGGCACGCCGATCGCCGAGCCGAGATTGGCGTCGGGGTCGGCATCGATCGCCATGACGTTCCAACCGTCTTCCGCCATGGCACGCGCCAGCATGCCGACGATGGTCGACTTGCCGACGCCGCCTTTTCCGGTAACCGCGATCTTCATGTCCGTCGTCCTCTCCCGGGCCCGGGGGATCGCCCGGGCCCGTGTCAGGGGATGATCCTCAGAGGCCGAGGCCCTTGCGACGCTCCTGGATCGCCGCGAAGAGCTTCCGGGCGGCAGCGGTCGGATCGGTCTCGACGATGAAGTGGCCGCCGACCAGGTCTTTGGCCGTCTCCGTGACCAGACCGGTGACGGTCGCCGATCCGACGACCGGCGGCACGGTGCCGAGATGGGTCGGGAAGCCGATCGTCACCGCCCAGGTGCCGATCGACACCGCCTTTTCGCTCATCGCCTCTGGCGCGGAGACCACCACCGGCAGGTCGGAGAGATCGACGCCGAGCTTGTCAGCCAGCGCCGTCGCCAGGATCACCGCACGGGAGTTGTCGACACAGGACCCCATGTGGAGGACGAGCGGCAGGGGGCCGCCCAGACCCGCCGCCTCGCCGATGGCGCGCATCACCGCCTTCAAGCCTTCGCCGGCATGCTTTTCTGTCGCCTCCTGCGTCATCAGACCGGCCTTGGCGAGGGCGCCGGCGGCGCAGCCCGTCGCCAGGACCAACACGTTGCGACGGGCCAGAGCAGTGGCGATCTCGAAATAGGAGGCGTCCTGCTGCGTCTTGGTGTTGTTGCAGCCGCCGAACAGGACGACACCCTGGATGTTGCCGTTGACGATGTTGTCGATCATCGGCTTCAGCGGATCGGCCGCGTCGACGGCCGTCAGGGCGGCGACGATCGCCTCGGTGGAGAAGCCGGCGATGGCCCGCTGCGCGAGCTTCGGGATGTTGACGCGGTTCTTGTCGCGCCGCGCGAAGGCGGCGATCGCCATGCGCAGGATCTGCTTCGCCGTCTCGACCGCCTTCTCCTCGACGAAGTCGACGTGAGTGGCGCCCTTGATCTTGTTGCGCTTGTCGGTGGTGACGATCAGCGTGTGATAGCACTCCGCGACCCGCGGCAGCGACGGCATGATGCACTGCACGTCGAGCACCATCGCCTCGAGCGCGCCGGTCAGGATCGGCAGCTCCTGCGAGAGGTAGTTGGTCGCCAACGGGATGCCGTGACGCATCATCACCTCGTTGCCGGTGCAGCAGACGCCGATGATGTTGATGCCTCCCGGCGCGCCGGCGGCGATCGCCTCGGCTTCGAGGTCGGCGGCGACCTCGCAGATGACGTCCGACAGGATCGGATTGTGGCCGTTGACCGCGACGTTGACCGCGTCGGCCCTGATGACGCCGAGGTTGGCCGTGGTGACGACGGGCTTCGGCGTGCCGAAGAGGGCGTCCGAAAGTTCCGTCGCCAGCATCATGCCGTCGAGATCGGTCATCGCCACGCGGAGACCGCCGAGGATCAGATTGGTCGGATCGGCATCGCAACCGATGTGGGTGCGGCTCATGGTCTGGGCGACGGTGGCGTCGATGTTGTGCGGCAGGATGCCGAGATCGCCGAGCTTCTTCAGTCGCTTCTGCGGCAAGGTGGTCGTCAGCCAGGTGCAGGGCTTCGTCTCGTCCTGGTTCTGGAAGTCGCCGAGCGTGATGTCGGCGACGTCGCGCACCACGTCCATCAGCGCGCGCCCTTCGGTCGCGACGCCGAGCCGACCCGCCACCGCGAGCATCTTCGCCTCGTCGCGGATCTGGTAGTCGGAGAGATGGCCGTCGGCGAGATGGCGCAGCGCGAGCGCGATGTGGCGGCCGTGTTCGGAATGAGACGCCGCGCCGGCCGCCATCATGCGCACCATGTGGCGGGCGACGATCGTGTCGGCATCGGCGCCGCAGATACCGAACTTCGGCCCGTTGCCGAAGGGGTCGATCCGGCACGGCCCCTTCATGCAGATGCGGCAGCACAGACCGGACGAGCCGAAGCCGCACTGCGGCTGTTGGGCCGCATGACGATGCCAGGCGGTTTCGATGCTCCGGGCTTCCGCGACGTGGAGCATTTCCGTGGCGCAGGCATCCGACGAGCAGTGGGTGCAGTCATGGAGGGTCATCTGGAGGCTTCCTCGCGTATCAGAAGGCAGTGCGCATGTGACGATGGGACTGGGCGATCTCGCGGGCACGGGCGGCGCGCAGCGCGACGCGATAGGCCTCGAGATCGATCACGCGAATGGCCTTGGTCGGACAGGCTTCGACGCAGGCCGGTTCGCTCTTGCCGTTGGCGGCGCGCCAGTCGATGCAGAGGTCGCACTTCTTGGCGACGCCCCGGTTGGTACAGGCGTCCTCGGCATGGTGCTCTTCGGAGCGAACCGTGATGGCGCCGAAAGGACAGACCATGACGCAGAGCTTGCAGCCGATGCAGTGCTGCTCGACGATGTCGACGCGCCCGTCGGCCTGCCGGCATGCCCCGGTCGGACAGGCGAAGGTGCAGGGTGCATCCTCGCATTGGCGACACTGCATCGGCATGGCGCCGCCTTCGAAGGCGACGACGTGATTGCGGGCGACGAGAGGCTCGCGCGTGGCGATCGCCGACAACATGTCGTGCCCGTCCGCATGCGCCACGGCGCAGGCCAGCTCGCAGGAATGACAGGTGAGACACCGGTCGGCATCGGCATAGATGATTTCGTTTTCTCGTTGAGACGGCATTTTCTCGGTCCTCCGCACGCAAACGCGTCGTGCTCGTCTGGACTTCACCTCTGTATGGTCATGCTCTCGACGCGCATCGGCTCGGAAGCGAGCACGACGACGTCCGTCCCGCCGCAATCGATGCAGCGGAAATGCTCGTTCGAGATGCCGTCGCGTTCGCAGCGTCGGCAGTGAATGCGGATCGGCAGACGTCGGACCGAGAGACGCGCGCCCTCGAGCGGGGTGCCCTCGACCACGGTTTCGAAGCAGGCGGAGAGCGCCCCCGGCTCCAAGGCTCCCAACCCTCCGACGGTCAGTACGACGTCGACGAGACGTCCCCCGCCTTCACGTTCGATCTCCTCGTTCAGGACATCGACGAGGGCGATCGTGATCGCCATCTCGTGCATGTTCTCGGCTCCGGCATCGTGCCCGTTACCTGCCCAGTTAGCTGCGGGCTCCGTCGACGGTCTGTCATCCACGAGACATTCGGGAGATTGTCGCCGGCGCGACGCCGTCACGGCATAGGCAGGATGCCCTCGAGGGCCCGCAGTTCATCTTCGTCGGTACGCCGCAACGCGAATCCGACATGAACGAGGACCAATGCCCCGATCCAGGTCGAGAGCGTTTCCTCGGACGGAACGAGCAGCGTCATGTTGACGGTCTGCGGACGGCCCTCGATGTCGACCACCACCAGGCGTCGCGCGTCGTCGACGATTTCCCGAACCCGTCCGTTGGTTGCCAGACACATGGCCGCGCCTCACCGTTCGGTGCACGAGATGCAGGGGTCGATGGAATTGACGACGAGCGGAATGTCGGAGATCCGCGCGTCCTTCATCATCACGCCGAGGGCCTCCCAGTTCATGTAGCTGGGAACGCGCCACTTCAGACGCTCCGGCCGCTCCGATCCGTCGGTCTTGAGATAGTAAACCACCTCGCCGCGCGGCGCTTCGGTCTTGGCGACCGCTTCGCCGGCGGGGATCGTGGGCCAGCCGACGACGCCTCCGGGACCATCGGGCAGCGCGTCGAGACACTGCCGCAGGATACGGATCGACTGCCGGATCTCGCCGAGCCGAACCATGGCGCGCGACCAGACGTCGCCGCCCGTCTCGGTGACGACGTCGAAGTCGAGGGCGGCATAGACGGCATAGGGCGCGACGCGGCGTACGTCGTGGTCGACGCCGGAGCCGCGCGCGACCGGTCCGACGAGACCGAGGCTCAGACAGTCTTCGTACCCGATGACGCCGACGCCGCGCGTGCGCGACAGGATCGAACGATCTGTCGCGTAGAGCGGCGTGATCTCGCCGACCACGATCGGCTCCAGCAGATCGAGCTGCGCGACGAGCCATCGGCGGCGCTCTTCCGAAAGCTCGTACTTGACGCCGCCGATGGTGTTCGCCGCGACGTCCATGCGGTTGCCGAAGATCGTCTCCTTGACGTCCTGCATGATCTCGCGGGTCTCCATGACGTGCATGAAGAGCGAGTCGAAGCCGACGATATGGGCCATTATCGCCACGTTGAACATGTGCGAGGCGATCCGCTTGATCTCGTCGGCGACGACGCGAAGGTAGTGTGCCCGCAACGGCACCTCGATACCGGCGATGTGCTCGACCGCCATGCAATAGGTCTGCGGATGGCTGTTGGAGCACAGCGAGCAGACCCGCTCCGTGAGCACGATGTTCTGCCAGAAGTTCCGACGCTCGGTGAGTTGCTCGATGCCGCGGTGAACGTGACCGGCGGTGATCTCCACCGCCGCGACCCGTTCGCCGTCGACGTCGATGCGGAAGTACATCGGTTCCTCGAGTGCCACGTGCAGCGGCCCGACGGGAATCTGGAACGTGTTCATGTCCGGGCCTCCTTCGCGGCTTCCAGGGTCTCCCAGAGGGTCTTGGTGCTGGCCGCATTGGCGAGAATCGACAGGGGAATGAGGTCGCTCCGGCGCCGCCCCGACTGCCGCTCCTCCAGGAAGAGGCTCGTCGTCGTCGGGCGACCCGCGAGGCCGATGCCGTAGAGCTCGGCGAATTCGCGTTCGTGCCAGTCGGCGTTGCGGAAGATCGGCACGATCGTCTCGACCGCCTCGCCCGGGGCGACACGGACGGTGACCGTCACCGTCGAGCCGGCGACGTCGAAGTGATAGGCGACGAAGTGGCCCGGATCGGCGACGTCCGGCATCGCCGTCACCATCGAGAGGCGCGCGCCGATCGCCTTGAGAGAGCGGGCAGCGGCGGCGAGCGCGCCGCGTTCCGCGAGGCGCACCCAGACGGTCACCAGACCGTGCGCTCCGTGTTCGACGGTCACGCCGCCGGGCAGAGCCCGGGTCGTGTCGAGAATGGCGTCGGCGGATGAGGTCGTGTTCATGGCAGGGCTCCCTCGAGGCTGGCCGCGCGGCGACAGTCGGGACAGAGCCGCGTCAGATGTTCCGTGCGCTTGGCGACGCCGCGGAAGGCGCGGCGCATCAGGGCGTCGGCGCTCGGTCCGATCTCGGTGCCGCACGACGTGCACCGGACGCACGGGACGACGGCGTGATCGGCCATCGCGTATTTCTCGCTCTGCGGATGGGCGAGGTGCCAATCGTCGGAGAGGCGGATCGCGTCGGTCGGGCAGTAGTGGGCGCACATCCCGCAGTTGGCACAGGTGTTGTGCCAGATGCCGAAATGCAGCCCGTCGGGCCGATCTTCGAGGCGGATGGCGCCGGCCGGACAGACGTGGGCGCACATGCGGCACCCCACGCAAGCCTGCGCGTCGAAGACGACACGCCCGCGATAGGCCGCCGGCGTGTCGGCCGGTCCGAAGGGGTAGGCCACCGTCGACGGCCCGGCGAAAAGGTTCTTCATCAGGACTTTGAGGAAGGACATGGTTGGGCTCCTATCGACGCTCGGACCAGATCGCGATGGCCTGGGCGATGCCTTCGATGATCGCTTGGGGGCGCGGCGGACATCCGGGGACATTGACGTCGACCGGCAGATGCCGATCGATCGGCCCCTCGATCGGCAGGCCGTCGCGGAACACGCCGCCCGAGATCGGGCAGATGCCGACGGCGACGGTGACCTTGGGGTCGGGGATCTCCTCCCAGAGGCGGAGCACCTTGTCCTTCACCCGTGCGGTGAGCGGACCGGTGATCAGGACGATGTCGGCGTGTTTGGGACTGCCGCAGTACTGGCAGCCGAGCCGCTCGACGTCGTAGCGCGGAATGCAAGCGGTGGTCGCCAGCTCGACATCGCAGCCGTTGCAGGAGCCGGCATTGATCCGATAGAGCCAGGGCGAGCGGCGAAAGATCTTCTGCATCAAGCTCATGGCGCCCTCCTCAGAAGCAGGTGACGGCGAGAACCAGACCGGCGATGCCGGCCAGTTCGGGCCATTTCAGGTAGAAGACGACGGCCTGGTCGATGCGCATGCGTCCGAACGCGGCCTTGACCAGCGAGACGCCGCAGACGGTGACGACGGCGCACTGGGCGAGCCAGACGACGAGCGCCAGCGGGCCGCTCGGCCCGATCGGGCAGAAGAGCGCGATGCCGAGACCGATCACCACGACCGACTTCAGGGCGGAGGCGAGCTTCGTCAACCCCAGCGCCGGGCCGGAATATTCGACGAGCGGTCCTTCGAGCACCTCCGATTCCGCCTCGGGAATGTCGAAGGGCGAGATGCCGAGGTTGGCCGGCACGAAGGCGACATAGGCGACGAGCGCCGGCCAGAGCCGCGGTTCGAAGAGAAAGGCCCCGTGCGTCCGTTGCACCGCCACGATGTCGGCGAGCGACAGCGCGATGGGCTTGCCGAGATGGCCACCCGCGACGACCGCCACGGCGACGAGCGCGAGCAGCAGCGGCCCCTCGTAGGCGAGCATGATCGCCATTTCGCGGGAGAAGCCGATGGCGCCGAGGGGAGACCCCGAGGCGGAGCCGGCGATCATCAGCACCACCGCCGGCACCGTGACCAGATAGAGCAGCACCAGCATGTCGCCGAGCGCCGAGGTCGGCGCATAGAAGCCGCCGATCGGGATCATCGCGGCGGCCACCGCCATGGCAGCGACGGCGACGACCGGCGCCCACAGGAAGACGCCGACGTTGGAGCCTTCCGGCACCATGGTGCGCTTTCCGAGGAGTTTCAGCACGTCGAAGAACGGCTGGATCAGCGGCGGACCGACGCGCCGCTGCAGGCGCGCCACGGCGCGACGGTCGAGGCCGCGCAGCAGGAGACCGACGGTCAGAGCGAAGAACCCGCCGGGAAACACCATAACGGCGAAGAGGAAGGAGAGGAGATCGTCAGTCATGGGCGTGCTCGTCGCTCGAGGGGCCGGCGAGGAGCGCGGTCCGAATGAGACGGTCGGGGGTTTCGTAGAGACCGGAAGCGGGGACGTGCATGCGGGCGAGCGGGATGTCGCCGACGCCGCAGGCGTGGATGCGGGTGGCAACCTTCCGGCTACGGGAGAGCAGCGGATAGAGGGCCGCGACGGCGCCCGTCGTCGCCAAGGCGAGCGTGAGCACGAGCGGATGCCAACCCGCCTCGCCCGGCAGGCCGCCGAACCATGTCGCGGTGATCGCCGGCAGACCGAGCGACGTCTGGATGGCCGCGATCGGCACCAGAACGACGCCCGGCAGCGCGCCGACGACGAGGCTCGCAGCCACCAGGAGCATCATCGGGGCGAGCATGACGAAGGGAGCTTCGTGCATCTTCGCCGTCTTGGCCGAAGCCTGGCCCATGAAGGCCGCATGGGCGAACTTGAGGACCGCGGCGAGCGTAAAGAGGCTCGACATCAGCGCCGCCAGGCCGAAGGCCCAGTGTCCGCCTTCGAAGGCCGCCCGATAGATCAGCCACTTGGAAGAAAAACCGGCCAGTGGCGGAATGCCGGAGAGCGACAGGCCGGCGAGGAGGAAGAGCGCGAAAGTGATCGGCATCCGCCGCCCCAGCCCGCCCAGTTCGTCGAGGCTCGTCACGTGGCCCTGCGCCATGATGCAACCGGCGGCGAGGAACAGGGCGTTCTTCAGCAGCATGTGATTGACGAAGTGCATGAGGCCGCCGGCGATGCCGAGATCGGTGGCGATCGCCAGGCCGAGGAGCACGTAGCCGAGCTGCGAGACCGTCGACCAGATCAGCAGGCGCTTGATACTGGTCTGGACGGCGGCCTGCGCGCCTGCGACCAGCATGGTGACGGCGGCGATCGTCCCGACCACGGTCATCGGCGACGGCGCCCAGGCCGGCTCGAGTGCCGTGATCCGGGCGAGACCGGCGGCCCCGCCGAAGGCGACGAAGAACTTGAGGATCCCCCAGGGGCCGACCTTCAGGAGCACCGCCGAGATGTAACCGGAGACCGGGGTCGGCGCCGGCGCCGGATGCATCTGCCAGTCGATGCGCGCCGGCAGCTGAGCCGCCTTGGCGAGGAGACCGGTGAAGATCAGTCCGACCGCTGCGGCAAACCACGCCGGCTTCATCGCCGCCACGGCCGCGGGCAGCGCCGCGATCTCGAAGGTGCCGGTGCCGACGGCCAGAATGGCGACGCCGAGGAACAGGAAACTCGCGCCGGCGAAGTTGAAGACGAAGTACTTGGTCCCCTCGCCGAGAGCCTCGTCGGTCTCCTCGTGAATGATCACGAGATAGAGCGTCCAGCTGCTCATGATCTCCCAGAAGGCGAAGAAACCGTAGAGATCGCGTGCCGCCACGACGCCGAGGAGCCCGCCGATCATCGCCGTGAAGAAGGCGAAGAAGCGGTTCTGCGCATGCCCGTGGGCCATGTAGCCGATCGAGAAGACCAGCGACAGGCATCCGACACCGGCGATCAGGAGAGCGAAGGCGAAGGAGAGCGCGTCGTAACGCCCCGGCTCGGCGAGTACGCCGGCGAAGGCGAAGGCCGAGGTCAGCGCCGCGATCACGCCCGCCCGGCGCGGCGATCCGCGCCCGAAAGCCCAGACCGCGATCGAACCGGCGAGCGCCACAGCGGCGGCGATCGACCAGTCGAGCCGCAAGGCCGGCAGATGGGTGATGGCGAGCCCCGCGTGAGCGGCGAGCGCCTCCGCGACCGGAACGACCCGATCGATGAGCGGCGTCGGCCACAGGCCGATCCCGACCACGAAGGCGGCGAGCACGGCGAGCACCAGGCGCATCGAGAGCGGCGCTTCGGCGACCTTCTCTCGACGATGCTCGCCGAAGAAGACGACCCGCAGGATGCGGGCGTAGTAGATCGCGCCGACGACGCTGCCGGCGAGCACGATCGCGGCCACGTCGATCCGCCCGGCCTCGACCGCCGCCCAGATCATCAGAAACTTGCCGACGAAGCCGGCGAAGGGCGGCACGCCCATGATGGCGAGCAGACCGATACCGAAACAGGCGGCGGTGAAGGGCATCGCCCGCCCCATGCCGGCGAGATCCGCCAGATTTCGCCCACCCGCGCGCATGATCAAGGCGCCGGCGCAGAAGAAGAGCAACGTCTTCATGACGGCGTGATCGACGACGTGGACGAGCGCGCCGGCGAGCGCCGCCTCCGTGCCTATTCCGATCACCATGGTGATCTCGCCGATCTGGGCGAGCGTCGAATAGGCGAGGAGCCGCTTCAGATCCTGCTGACGCAGCGCCATCACCTCGCCGAGGAGGAAGGTCGCACCGCCGAGCCCGATCAGGGTCGCGCCGGGCAGAGAGAGCCCGCCGATGGTTCCCAGACGCGCCAGCGCCGTCGCTCCGAAGATGCCGAAGAGGAGCTTGAGCATGCCGAAGAGGCCGGCCTTGGTGAGGATGCCCGACATCGGTCCGGAGATCGAAGAGGGCGCCGCGGGATGGGCGTCGGGCAACCATCCGTGCAGCGGCACGAGGCCGGCCTTGGCCGCGAAGCCGACGAGGAACGAGCCGAGGACCACGGCCGCGGCGAGCGGCGACAACTCGCCGATGCGGGCGGTGATCTCGTGGATCTCGAAGGTTCCGAGCTGCGCGTGCAGCAGCAGAATGCCGAAATGCAGGACGTAGGCGCCGCCGGCGCAGGTCAGGAAGTACTTCCGCCCCGCCGCCAGCGCCGCCGGGGTCTGCTCGTGGATGACGAGCAGATAGGACGTCCAGGTCATCAGCTCCCAGAACAGATAGAAGCTGCCGAGGTGATCGGCCGTGGCCACGCCGATCAGCGATCCGAGCATCAGGAAGAGGAAGAACCAGTAGCGGTTCTGCGCATGGGAGTGGTCGACGTAGCGGACCGAATAGACCGTCACGGCAAGGCCGATCGCGGCGAAGATCTCGGCGAAGAGACCGCCGAGATCACCTGCTCGAGCCGTATGGACGACGATGCCGAGCGTGGCGAGCGCCAGCGCGACGGCGCCGATCGACCGTACGGTCTTCGAGAAGCGGCCGACGACGAAGAGCGCGAAGCCGCCGAGATAGGGAGCGAGCACCGGAAGCGGCCAGGCGGTCTCGAACTCGGGAACGGCGTGCGGCGAGAGACCGGCAATCCGAGCGGCGAGGTTCAGCACGGGCTCGGGATCGAGCGACAACGCGATGGTCGCCGCCGCCGCGACGACCATCGGCCCTTGCGCCGGACGCAGGGCGAAGAACGAGATCGGCCGGTCGGCGAGAATACCGTGGCTCTGTCGCTCGAAGCAGATCCGCTGGATGGCGACGATCGAATAGACCGCTGCGACGATCGCGGCGACGGTGCCGACGACCGCGACGGGCCAGGCACCGGCCTCGATCGCTGCATAGAGCACCACGAACTTGGAGAAGGAGCCCTTGAAGGGCGACAGGCCCATCACCGAGAACATGCCGAAGCCGAACATCAGCGAGGCGAAGGGTGTGCGGTCGACGCTGCCGACGAGATCGGCGACGCGGCTCGAGCGGTTGACCCGGATGATCTCGATCGCCGCCAAAAGCACGAGCGTGCGCATCACGAGTTGGAGGGCGAGGTGCATCCAGGCGCCGGTCGCGCCGATGCCGCTGCCCATTCCCAACCCGACCAAGACCCATCCGAGCTCCGCCAGAGTGGACCAGAAGAGCATGCGCCTGAGATCGCCCACGCCGAAGAGAGCGAGAATTTCACACGAGAGCAGCAGGGCCGCTCCGATACCAGCGAGCAGAGGAATGTCCGACATGACCGATCCCGCGACGTTCGGGGATCCGTCGGGAAGACGGACCCAGTCGGTCTCGGCTTAGCGAGCGGGAGCAGGAAATTCCGTCATTTGGGAGACATTCGGGAAATTCGGCGGTCGCCGATGGTCCTGACGTTGCCCCCCGGTTTTATCCGGTTCTGAGTTCGCTCCGGCGGCTGTGATTGCCCTTGGGGGCGGGGTGAGTGGCGGGAGACGGCGCGGAGCAGGTCGGGTTGCGCAGCGCCGTCTCTCGACGCGGGAAGGTGCGGGCGAACTCGGCGGGCGTCTGCCAGCCGCAGCCGCGAATGCGGACGGGATTCGTTGTAGTCGGCACGCCAGCGACCGAGCAGCGCACGGACCTGGGCGAGTGTGGTGAACAACGTCTCGTTCAGGAGTTCGTCGCGCAGGCGCCCATTGAACGACTCGATGAAGGCGTTCTGGGTGGGCTTTCCCGGTGCGATGTAGTGCCACTCGACCCGGGACCGGTCGGCCCAGCTCAGGATCGCATTGCTGGTGAACTGGCTTCGCCGGCCTTCGGCTCAGTGCCGTTGTCGCTGACGATCATCCTCGGCTTGCCGCGTGTCGCGACCAACCGATCGAGTTCGGTTGCCACCCGCAGCCCCGAGAGCGACGTGTCGGCGATCAAGGCGATGTTCTCGCGGGTGCAATCGTCGACGATCGTCAGAATGCGGAAGCGGCGCCCGTCAGTCAGCTGATCCGAGACGAAGTCGAGGCTCCAGCGATCGTTCGGCCGCAGGGCGACCTGCATCGGCGCCCGTGTGCCGAGGGCACGCTTTCGCCCGCCGCGCCGGCGCACGCCGAGCCTCTCCTCACGATAGAGCCGGAACAGCTTCTTGTGGTTGACGACGAGGCCCTCACGCCGGAGCAACACATGCAGGCGACGATATCCGAACCGTCGGCGTTCCCGAGCGAGTTCCGTCAACCGCTCACGGAGCACGCGGTCATCCGGCCGCGTGGCCTCGTAGCGAATGGTCATGCGGCAGAAGCCGGTGGCTTTACACGCCCGCCGTTCGCTCATCCCATGGGTGGCCATGAGATGGGCAACGGCGTTCCGCTTCTCGGCGGGCGTCACCACTTCTTTCCCAGCAGGTCCTTCAGGGCGACGTTGTCGAGCATGGCGTCCGCCAACATCCGCTTCAGCTTGGCGTTCTCGTCTCCCAACGCCCGCAGGCGCTTGGCCTCGGAGACGTCCATGCCGCCGAACTTGGCTTTCCACTTGTAGATGCTCGCATCGCTGACGCCGTGTTTGCGGCACAGGTCCGAGACCGCAACGCCGGCCTCATGTTCCTTCAGGATGCCGATGATCTGCTCTTCGGTAAAACGGCTACGTCTCATGCTCTGGTCCTCG
The DNA here is from genome assembly GCF_056313705.1 of Pinisolibacter sp. DMC100. Taxonomy (NCBI): domain Bacteria; kingdom Pseudomonadati; phylum Pseudomonadota; class Alphaproteobacteria; order Hyphomicrobiales; family Ancalomicrobiaceae; genus Pinisolibacter; species Pinisolibacter sp. DMC100. The sequence continues at coordinate 660,499 of NZ_JBQUZT010000001.1, forward strand.
AATTGGGCCAGAGTGAACTTCAAACCGGATTAGGCCCGAGGGGCAACGTCAAATGGGGCGCAATTTTCATCCGCCCCGCCATGACGGCGCCCCCGGAGAGGCCCAGCCGGGTGGTAGGAAGGCGGGGAGCACGTCATTCGCAACGCATAAGTTTTATTATTTTTTGCACAATATATCTGCATTATTAGCAGTTTGCCGTAGAATATATTCATCAGACAAATGAGAAGGTGGCGGTAATTTCTGGATCCGATTCGAGAGCGTCACGGAGGGAAGCTCCCCGAAATGTGTCCGATAGAGTTTGGCGAATACGCCGAAGTTTGCGTAGCCCCAACGGCTCGCGATCATGGTCACGGTCTCTTCGCGGCCCGCCGACCTCAAAGCCTCGCGGATGCCGATGAGCCGTTGTTCGCTTAGAAACTTGCGCGGCGTCGATCCTCGGAACCGGCGAAAGCCACCGGACAGGGTGCGCACGCTGACGCCAACCGCGGCGGCGACTTCCGCAATCGCAGGAGGATCGAACGCCCGCCGACGCATAAGGGCTTCGGCGGCTCGGACGTAGTAGGGCGCGACACCGGAACCGCCCGCGTCGAGCCTTATCCCGGCGCTCGCCGTCCACGATCGCAGCACCTCGATGCAGACGAGCTCGTCGAGGCGCGGACCGCCCCGATCGTCGACCAACCGCTCCGACGCTTCGCCGATCGTGCGGACAAGATATTGGAGCAAGGCGAACCACGCCGATCGCGGCCCGCCGAACCTCGTGCCGATCGTCCACAGCCGTTCGTCCAGGTCGACGCCGAGCCAGCGCCGGGCAGTCTCCTTGAACAGAGCGCGCGGGATCGCCAGATGGAGTTGAAGGTTGCCTTCGTCGGCGTCGAAGCGGTAGTCGACCCGCCCACAGTCCACCACGAAGCTCTCTTCGGCGCAGGTCGTGACCGCCTCGCCGCGGTCGATCCCGTGGTGCGTTTGCCCTGCGATCGTCGTCGAGACCAGGATCTTCTCGGCCGATCGCTCGAAGCGATCGGCGCGCACCGCGGTGCCGAACGACATCCACGACACCGTCAAGCGGCCGATCGCGAAAGCCTGCAGCGCGGCGTCGGGCCGTGCGTGCCGGGCCGCCGGAGAGATCCGACATGGTACGTAAGCGCGGTGGCAGAACTCGCGAATTTCCTCCCAATCCCTGGTGTGCACGCAATGGCGCGCTCGTATCGGGCGCCCGTGGGAATCGTAGAGCAACGCGTCTTCGAACATGGCCCGTCGATCATCCTCCCGATGACGTCGACAAAGCCCCTCGTCATGGTCGATTGCACCGCCGATTGTGCGCCACCGCGGTCGATCGCCCCTTGAACAGGGGGCGACGGAGTGCGAAGTCGCCTCCGTCGCCCCGCTTCGCCCCTCAGTTCTTCACGACGACCGCCCGGTCCGCCGGCTTGGGGTTCCACAACGGCATCACGATGTTGGCCCACATCCGGGTGTCGCGACCGCCGTAGTTGGTCTGCGAGACGTCGGTGGTGACCTTCATCTGCACGTTGACCGGCCCGAAGTCGTATCCGACCAGACCACCGAGCGCGACCTGGCTCTGCCGAGAGTAGCCACTGAAGGGCGACGACAGGTCGGCAGAGGCAAAGGCGACCGCGCCGATCTCGACCTTGCCGAACTTGTGCGTGGCGGTCAGATCGAGGTTGAACCAGTCCGGGCCGCCGGTCAGGCCGGAATGCCCGGTGCCATACGCCGTGGTGGCGCTGAGGTCCCAGCCGTCCTTCAGGTAGGAGAGAGCCGCCACTCCCTGGAATGCAGCCCAGTCGTGTCCGACATCCGACTTGACCGGCAGGTGCGCACCGGCCTGGAAGCCGCCGTAGAAGCCGCCGCCGAGGTCCCACTTCAACTGCGCTTCGACCAGTGTGTTGCCGAACCCGGAGAAATGCGGACCGCCTCGCACCGAGAGATCGACGTAGGGCGTCACCGTATCCAGGATCACTCGGCCGCCGGCGATCGTCCACGGCGTCGACCAAATGAACCAAGCCGGCGCCGAGGCGAAGAGATCAACGTTCGGCGACGTCGTGCGCGTCCCGTAGGTCGGGATGGAGATCAGATAGACGCCCTCCGGCAACGGCGCACCCATAGGAATGCCGGTCGAGATTCCCGGAAAGAGCTCCGAACCCGCGAACGCGAGCGTCGAGGAAAGAAGGAGGGTGGTCAGAGCACCCACACAGCGCATCGTCTTCTTCATCGGTGGTTCTTCCCTGATGGCTCGCTCGCCGACGGTCCGACCGATCGGTGCGAGGCTCCCACGTCGAGCGGTCGCGCCAAAGCGGCGCCCGCCGATTGCCGATTGCCCATCCAACGGACGGGCGCTCCCCCAGGGTCGGTTGCCGTCATGCCGTTCGCAGTCGACGCGACGGGGGGTCCCGACCCATCACGTGGACAATGCGACGTCGCCGAATGGCGCTCTGCTTCCGATCGGCAAGGCCTGTCTCGGATCGGCAGGGAAACCGCAATCATCCGATCGATGGCAGCGACCGATCATCGCAGCCTGCGTGAACAGCAAACATCGAGTGCGACAAGGGAGATCGCGTGGTCCAGCGATCGTCGCCCAGCCTTCGCTGGCGAAGTGGATCGACCCGATCTGCGATGCTCAGTCGTCGGCGCGCTCGGCCTTCAGCCGCTTGCTGAGTGCCGGCTGGGATATGCCGAGCAGCTTGGCGGCCGCCACCTGCTTTCCGCTGGCGCGGATCAGCGCGGCGTTGGTCATGATCTGCTTCATCTCCGCGAAGGACGGCATTTCGCTCAGCTGGAGCAGGAGCCGCAGTAGATCCTTCGCACCCGGCGGCTCCCGATGGTCGATCGCCTCGACATCGAGCACAGGCTTGAAGTCGTCCATCCCGAGCACGTCCTTCGGCAGACTGGCGACGTGGAGCATCGACTTCTGGAGTTCCCTGACGTTTCCCGGCCAGTCGTAGCGCGACAGCATCAGCATCGCCTCGGGCGTGATCGTCTGGCGTGTTCGCCGAAACACCTGCGCCGCCTGTTCGAGAAAATGGGCGACGAGCAGCGGAATGTCCTCGCGCCGGTTGCGCAGCGGCGGAATGTGGATGCGGTGGGCGAAGCGATAGAAGAGGTCGCGGCGGAAGGTGCCGTCCTTGAGCCCCTTGTCGAGGTCGCGGTTGGTGGCGACGACGATTCGGCAGGAGAGCTTGCGGGGTACGTCGCTGCCCAACGGATAGTATTCGCCCTCCTGGATGAACCGGAGCAGCTTCGCCTGAGCCATGTTGCTCATCTCGCCGATCTCGTCGAGAAAGAGCGTTCCGTCTCGGGCACGAACCGCCAGACCGCCGCGCTCGTCCTGCGCGTTGGTGAAGGCACCGCGCTTGTGGCCGAACAGTGTATCGTCGAGCATCGTGTCGTCGAGACCGGCCATGTTCACGCAGACGAGTTCCCCGCGCCCGCCGACCTTGTGGATCGCCCGCGCGATCTCCTCCTTGCCGACCCCGCTCTCGCCGGTGACGATGATCGGTTCTCGGCTGGTGGTGATCGCCTCGACGTAACGGAAGACGCCGATCATCGCGTCACTGGCGGTGACAATCGATTCGAAGGATTCCGGGTGCTCAAGCGCAGTCTCCAGCAAGCGTTCGGCCGAACGGCGGTTCTGACGCTCGAGTTCCAGGCTCTGCACCGCGTGCAGGATGCCTGTCATCAGACGGTCTTCGCCCCAGATCTTGATGAAATAGTCGTAAGCGCCCTTCTTCATGCACTGGACGACGGCGTCGACATCATTGCGGCCGGTGATGATGATGACCCGGATCTCGGGATGGCGGGCGCGAATGCGCTCGAGGAGTTCCTCGCCCTGGATGCTGGGCATCGTCAGATCGAGTAGCACCAAGCCCACGTCTTCGCGCTCGAGCACGTCCATCACCCGCCGGGCGTCGCGGCAGGTGAGAACGTTGTCGATCGAGGCCGCGCTGAGCAACGACAACGACAGCGACCGCAACCAAGATTCCTCATCGTCGACGAGGAGCAGCGAGAATTCAGGATATTTGCCCATTGCCATCGCCACTCCTGTTCGCCGGCAGGCGAAGCGTCACCGTCGTACCCGCGCCGGGGTGGGATTCGATTTCCATCGTGCCGCTGTGCGCCTTGACGATCGTGTCACTGATCGACAGCCCGAGCCCGGTGCCGCCGCATTCACGCTTGGTGGTGAAGAAGGGATCGCGCAGCAGTGGAATGTTCTCCTCCGGGATGCCGCAACCCTCGTCGCGCACGACGAACAGCACCTCGTTCGTCTCTGCGTTCCATCGCGTCGCGATGTGGATCCGCTGGTCGCGCCGTTGCAGCGCCTGACAGGCATTGACGATCAGATTCACGAGAACCTGCTCGATTTTCTGGGAGCTTCCGCTGATCGGCGGCGGATCCTCGGCCAGATCGACGTCGATGTGATCCGTCGACTTGCGGATCGTGTGTTCGAGCAGGCGTAGCGCCGAGCGCGTCGGATCGTTGATCGAAAACGTGGCACCCCACCGAGTGCTGTCCGGCCGAGCGAAATCCTTGAGGTCGTCCACGATCTCGCCGATACGGGTCGAGGCGACCTCCATGTCGGCGATGAGGCTCGGCAGGTGGACGCGCAGCATCGAGTAGGGGATGCCGGCGAAGGGCGTGTCGTCCGCGATCCGATGCTCGTCGAGCGTCCTCAGGAGGTCGACGCCGAAGCGCTTCAGAAAGGAGATGTTGAGCGAAAGCAATCCGTTCGGGTTGTTGATCTCGTGCGCGATGCCGGAGGCCAGGGTTCCGATCGCGGCGAGCTTGTCGGCCTGAATGAGCTGCGCCTGATTGGTAAGCAACTGCGCCTCCGTGCGCCTTCTTACTCCGATCTCGGACGACAGTTCGGCGGTCCGGATGCCTATCTCCTCCTGGAGCAGGCTGGTCCAGAGGAAGAAGAGGACAAGAACCGCAAGCGAGATGCCGGCACCGATCATGATCGACGTCAGGATCGTGTTGCGCGCCGACTTCGATATCAGAAAGCGCTCCTCGACCCATCGCGTCTGGATGCGATCGAACTCGCCGTTTTCCTGCAGGGCTCTGAGGCCATTGGCGAAGATGCGGTAGAGGTCCGGGTTTTTCTTGCGGATGGCAAAGCTGTATTCGACCAATTCGTGAGTATCGCCTGCGATTTCGACGTTCTCGAGGTTGATCATGCCGAGAATGCGCTGGGCGATGTAGTTTTCGAGAATCGTATAGTCGTAAGCTCCCTCGTCGATCAATCGCAACGCTTCTTCGGCATTGGCGGCCATGCCGACATTGGTCAGTTCATCGCCATGGAGGTCGTGATAAACGCCGTCTCGGTTGAAGACGAAGCGCCCCTTGCCCAGTTCGTCGTGGTAGTCGAGCGGCGTCGAAACGCCCTTACGCTTTACCAGAGTCAGCGAGTTGACCGCATAAGGTGGGGTGAAGTCGAAGTGGAGCGCTGTACGTGGTGTCTTCACCATGCACAGGACGACGTCGACGTCGCGTATGATCGCCGATTCCTGCGTGTCATCGAGCTTCCGACTGACCACGTCGATGCGCGCCCGCATTTCGCGGCCGATCGAACGAGTCAGCTGGATGATGTAGCCGTCGAGCATGCCACCCTTTTCCATGAAGGCATAGGGCGCATAGGCGCCCAAGCTCGCCGGAATACTCTGCTTATAGCCGTAGTAGGCGTTCAGCGATTTGTCCCAGGTGACAAATTGATTGTAGGCCACCACGGTTGCACCCAGACCACAGGCCATAGGAATCAGCAGGAACAACAGCGCGTTCCGTTTTGCCAGCATCAGGAAATGGCGCCAGACCATCGAACCGCCGCTCTTGTTCGTCGGGTTCGCGAACCCGAAGCGCCACCGCGAGCGGCCGACTGGCGGCCGATGAGGCGGATCGCCGCGCGCCGGAAGCGCCGGGGCACGAGAGGTAGGATCATCGCTCATGTCGAAGGATCCTTCCATTGTGGGAAGCACGTTGGACAGCCTCGAGGCAGACGCGCGAGCCTGTCACGCAGCGCCGCTCAGAGCGTCTCGACGAAGTCGGCGACCAATCGCTGCATGCGATCGGCGTGGCCGGTCAGCCCGTCGGAGTGCTCGAGCACGTGCGCGACCGATCGCTCCACCGTGGCATTGGCCCGAGCGACACCCTCGGTGTTCGTGGTGACGCTCTTGGCTTCGGCCGCCGCCCCCTGGATACTTCGCTCGATCTCGTGGGTCGCGGCCACCTGTTCCTCGACGGCGCAGGCGACACTCGACGAGATCTGCCGTATCCTGTCCATGACCGCGCCGATCTCGCCGATTGCGGCTACGGTGTGGTCCGTCTCCATCTGGACAGCGGCGATGTGGCCGGCGATCTCGTCAGTGGCCCGCGAAGTTTGAGTGGCGAGGTTCTTCACCTCGACAGCGACGACCGCGAACCCCCGACCCGCGTCGCCCGCCCGGGCCGCCTCGATCGTGGCATTGAGTGCGAGAAGGTTGGTTTGCCCGGCCACAGCGCCGATCAGCTTGACCACGTCGCCGATGCGAGCGACCGCGGCAGACAGACCGCGCACGAGGTCGTTCGCTCGACTGGTCTGCTCCGAGGCGGCCGCAGAGACTTTGGCCGCTTCGGCGATTCTGAGGCTGATTTCGGCGACCGATGCAGCAAGCTCCTCCGTCGCTGCGGCCACCGTCTCGACGTTCGAGGTCGCCCGCGACGCCGCGCCGGCCGCCTGTTCGGCCCGTGCGGTGGCGTCACTCACCGCGGACATCACCGACCGGGCGAGTTCCCTCAGTCCCTCAGCCGCCGTCGCCACCGCTGTAGTCACGATGGAAGCGCGTGAGTGAAATTCGCGGGCCACTTCGGTGCGCTGCTGCGCGGCGAGCGCGGCCTCCATCTGCTCGTGGACGTCGATCAGCGTGCCGCAAGCGCGTAGGGCGACGCCGTCGTGGTCGCGGGCAAAGCCGCAGGTGCTGCGGAACCAGCGGTAGGATCCGTCCTTCGTACGGGACCGGAAGTGAACGTCGTAGCGGGTCCGGCCGTTACGATCGAGACGAGCGGCGTCGAAGGCTGCGACGACCCCGGCTACGTCGTCGGGGTGAACCCCGCCGCTCCATGACTCCATCACGTTAGGAAATTCGGTCTCGTCGCGGAAGCCGAGCAGCCGACGGAATTCGGAAGAATAGCGGAATTCCCGTCGCGGATCGGCCCAAGCGTCGTCGACGTGGAGATCCCACAGACCGACCCCGGCATGACGATCCAGCAGGCGCAGGCGCTCGACTTCCCAAGTCCCATCACGACGGCTCTTCGACTTGTCGAACATGTCATCTCCTCCGGGGATCGAACGCGACCGGGTCGCGCGCCGCGAAACTCCCCAAGACCGCGGCGAAGGCGAACCAGAGCGCGAGAAGGCCGAGCAGCTGCAACAGTTGGCTCCGATGGGCCGCTCGGAAGTCGATGTCGTAGGCGAGAACACGTGGTGCGATCGGTAGGTGGTTCGCCGCCGCGAGCCGCTCGATGTTGAGCATGTGGATGACCGGCACGCCCTTCTCGGACATGCGATGCAGCAGGCCGCGCTTCGGCGCATCGTTCGGAGCGAGGTGCCGCGCGAGGCCACCCTCGAGGGCATGGGTCTCGTTTATCCAGCCGATCGCGGTCACGTTGCCGCCGACGTTGATGTAGGCTCGGGGAGTCCCCTCCGCGAAGTAGAGGGCCATCCGGTGCAGCGCGTCGCGTTCCACGGTGGCCGGCGTCCCCTCGCGCAGATAGGGGATGCCGTTTCGCGCGATCGCCGCCTCGCCCTCGGCGATGCCGGTCTCGAAGACGCCGCCGTGGGTGTCGGCGATGCCGCCGAGCGAGGCCCAGCGGCTGCGTGTGTGAACGATCCCCGCTTCGGCGAGACGTTTCTCCATGTCGAGCCAAGTGAAGCCGTATATGTTGGCGCCGTACATCGAGGCACCGACCGACGAAATTACCTGGGCATCGATCCGCAACGTTTCGATCGCGCACAAAACGGCGAGATTGAGAGCGGGAAACGAACCCGAGAAGGTCACCGCGATGCGGTCGCCGGCATGCACCTCCGCCTCCTTCAGCCACCGCACCACGAGGCCGGCGAAGGCTGGATTGAGGGAGGTCTGCTTGGCAACGAGGTCACCGAGACTGGTGGTGATGTCGCTGTATTCGACGCCGATCAGACCGGAACCGGCCGGATCGAGTTTCGGGTCGATCGGCTCGCCGATCTCGAGCCGCATGCGGCCGAGCTCCCTCAACCCACGCGTCATGAGCTCGCCGGCCCGGAGCGCGTCCTCGTCCGGAATCCAAGGATTGCGCGTGGCATGGACCGCGAGCACGGCGAGCACGAGCCCCAGTGCGATCCAGGTCAGTGTCCGCCGCACGGTTGCCGAGAGGCGGGGGCCGAACGGTTGGCGCGGCCGGCGACCGTCGTCGCGCAGAGCGAAGGCAGCATGGAGGGGCGTCACGAAGTGCCTCCCGAGCATCGACGGTCCTCCTTCACAGCGAAAGCGCCGCGCGTTGGGTGAGAAAGACCAGACCGGACAACACCAGCAGCGCGAGCAGGGTCAGGCCGACACCCTGCCGATCCATCTCGCTCGCCACCAGGCCGGGCACGACGTAGCCGACAACGTCGAGCCGTCCACGCCCGAGATCGCCGCCGAGCAGCAGCGCAGTCAGGGTCCACTGCAGCGCGAAGGCGACGAGAACGGAGACGACGAAACGCCGACGCCCGTAGAGGATCGAGAAGAAGGCGAGGCCGCGCACCATCACGGTGGTCGCGAGCGACGTCGCCAGGCAGGTTGCGATGACCCAGGGCTGATCGAAAGTCAGTGCGAAGTAGCCCGGGGCGATCAGCCCTCCGGCGGTCAGCCCGGTCAGCTCGAACAGCACGAAGCCGAACAACAGGGCGAGGGCAATGGCTTCAACGAGCACGGTCACGGCTCCCTTTCACGAGGTCGCGCCACCGTTCGCCGATGCCGTGACAATTGCCGATGCCGGTGATCTCGACGCCGCACAGGCCGCGCGCCGCGGCCGCTCGGCAGAGACGAGTCGTCACGTCGACCGGTCGTCCCCATGGCGGGACCCGGCTCAGGCGTCGGTCGCCCGCCGCCGCCAACCAGACGTATCCGGCATGGTCGCCCTGCGGCACGATGAGGTCGAAGCGCTCGTCGACGAGCAGCCGCACCAGAAGATCGCGGGTACGCAGAGGGCGGTCGGCGCGCGTCGCCAGCAGCGCCACCTGGAGCCTCTGCCGATCGGGTCGGTTCTCGGACCACAACGCGGCCGAGGTTTCTGCGTCGTTGGCCGAGAAGAGATCGCGAAAACGAACCGTCATGCCGTCGTGGACAAGGTCGAAGTCGCGGCGAGTCGCGGCGTCGCAGAGCTCGAAAGGCGGGAAGGCGATCGGGTTCGGCGCGATGCGCTCGGCGACGGCGCTCGCGAGCCGCTCGGCCTGTCGTTCCGACGTCGGGCCTTCGACGATCATTGTGCGGCAGCCGCAGGTGACAGCGAAGGCGGCCAGATCCTCGGTGCCCTCCTCGTCGCCCAGGAAGAGCTCACCCCTGGGGGGGATCATGTAGGACAGGGTCATCTGCACTCCGGCCCGGCCCGGCCCCATGGTCTCGGCATGATCGGGGCGGGTATTCGTGACGACGGCATGGGTGGCGCGCAAAATGGCTTCGGAATGCCATACCGTCTCGGGGCCGAGCGCCATGCCCTCCACGACGACGGCGTCGACGCCGAGGGCAGCGGCACGCCTCAGAACGGTGACGTGTTCATGGATGCGAGGCGGGCCGATCCGGCGGATCGGTTCGATCTGCCCGTCGGGCAAGATGTATTCGGGCGCGTCGCCGGTTGTCTTGGCGAGTACCGAGAGCCCGCGTTCGCGCAGGAGGCGGGCGAGCGCACGCACCGTGCTGCTCTTGCCGCGCGTTCCGTGGACGTGGATGCGTACCGGGACGCGACGTCTGTCACGCTCGACGCGACGGCTCTCGATGACGAGCGCCGTGATCACCAAGACGAGGCAGATCCAAGGAAGCATCGCATTACCACCATCGCGATCGCAGCCGCGTCGGAAGGGGGCGGAGCGTAGGGCCCGGTCCGTGACCGGTGACCGCGCCTGCCCGGCGATCTGGACTCGGGCCGCACGGGTCACCCTTGCGACCCGTGCGGTCCATGCGGAAGGAGCGTAGAACGCCCCCGTCCGCCAGGCCGGTCAGCGGTACCAACTCTGAGAGAGATACCGCCAGAAGCCCGGCAGAGCGCGGATGCCGGGTCGTTCGGTCCCCTCGGGCACCGAGGCCAGATAGTGACCGACGTCGTTGGTCATGACATCCTGATAGGTCGGGATGTCGCCCCAGCCGATCGCGATGCCTTTGCTCTCGGAGAGCGACGTCGTCAGTGCTTGCAGGAGTTGGATGTTGCGACCGACCCGCAGTTTCAGCGGACTGCCGCCCTCGGGCCATGGTGCGAAGAGGTATCCGAGCTTGGCGGCCTTGTCGTAGAAGGCGTCGACGCCATCCACGGTCAGATACTCGTCGGTGATGCCGCGGATCTTGCCCTGGGCGGGGTTCATCGTCTCCGAGGTAAAGGCGTAGAGATTGGGGAACATGTCGCCCATCTCGAGGTTCGACAGACCGCGGAACGAATCCGGCGAGGTCTCCATGCCGATGTTGAGATCTGCCATCTGCATCTCGAGCACGGCCCCGCTGCCCACGTCGGCGGCGCGCTTGTGCGAGCTGACCGCGTTGACGAAGGGATATTCCGGCTGCCCCTCGTGCAGGTCGATCTGCATGTCGACGTGTTCGGCCCGGTGGAGCTGCTGGATGCCGTAGGCGACGTTTTCCTGGAATGTACCGTCCGGCCGGCCGGGATAGGCGCGGTTCGGATTGCGGATCTCCTCGCCGGAGTACTTCTGCTTGTGCGGGTACTGGATGAAGACCTCCGGATCCGGCCATAGCTCGCCGGAGTTGCCGGTGCGCGAGCCGAAGCGGAAGACCCGGCCTTCGCCGTTCGCCTTCTGCGGGATGGTGATGAACTGCGGGTGGGCCTCCTGCGGATAGTTGTTGGTCCACCCGGTGTTGTTGGTCTGCGGTATGACGATCACCCGCCCCTTCTGCACCGTGGCGTGTTCGACGACGACCAGGGCTGCCGCGAACCCCGCGGTCTCGTCGCAGTGGGTGCCGCCGAGCACCAGGAAGGTGCCGCCCGGCTCTTTGCCCTCGAGAACATAGACGCGGGTGTCGCCGAGGGTTCCCTTCAGGCTCGGGTTGTAGTCGCTGAGCCACTTGACCTGCGTGACGCCCGGGCCGGGCACGATGATGTCGTCGCGCCACATCTGGGCGTAATTCACGGTCAGGGCGAGACTGATGGCGGCAGACGCGCCGATCACCGCCCAGCCGGTCTTGCTTCCGTTGGTCATGATCGCGGCCTCACTTGATGAAGAACAGACGCATGGCGAAGGGAACGATGACGATGATCGACATGATTTGTTCCCAAATATTCTTCGATCGCAGCACGATGGTGAATACCAGATAGAGGATGAAGGCGGTCAGGGCCGTGTAAAGTCCCATGATGATCATGTATTGAGGCATTTTGAACTCCTCGCGGGCTCAGAACGGAACGAAGACAGCGGCGAACTGGTTGGCGAAGACGAGTTCGATGACCGCATAGATGATCGTGAAGAGGCTCGGCACGATGCACTTCTTCAGCATCGGCATGTAATCCTTCTCGCCGGCGAGATCGCGAGCGAAGTATCCGCCGAGCGCCGAAGGCGGCACGAGCTGGGCGAAATAGCAGAGCATCGAGAGGCCGGCCACGAAGGCGACCTGGTTCTTCGAGATCATCGCCAGTTCGAAGGGAATGCCGAGAATGACCGCGGTGCCGAGCTGGGTCAGCACGCCGCCGAGCAGCGGCAACGAGATCGCCATGGCGAGATACATCAGCGCCGGCGCGGTCGCGCCGATCACCATGGCCGCGAGCACCAGCAGCCCCTTGGCACCGGTCAGCGTCGTCACCTGCACCACGGCGCCGATCACGAAGATCAGGGCGACGGTGGACAGCACGCCGCCGCCGATCGCCTCGCGGCAGGCCGCGACGTAGTCGAAGCGACGGCCGGTGAACAGCGTGACGATCGATCCGACCATGAACACCATCGGCGTGACGATGTCCGGGAACTGGCCGGGGAAGACGCGGATGCACACCATGATGGTGATCACCACGAGCAGCGGCACGTAGGGCATGATCGCGTTCTTGCGCTCGGGCTTGGGCAGCGCCTCCTCGATCGCCTCGAGGGAGGGAACGCGATAGTCGCGCCATCCCAGCCAGAACATGGAGAACAAGCCGGCGGGAAGGGTCAGCGCCCAGAGAATACGGTCGAAGCCCTCGTAGGGCATGTTGATGCCGCTCGCGATGATGATCGCCGGAAGGTTGACCGGAGGTGCCGCCGAACCGATCGTCGTCACCACGGCCAGGATCGCCGCGATTTTCACGTTGGGAATGCCGCACACCCGCAGGATCACGACCGCGACCATGCCGGTCGACAGGATCGCCGCGGTGCCGACGCCGGTGACCATGCCGGGGAAGAACAGCAGCACCATCACCAGGACGAGGACGACAGCCGGTTTGGTGCGGAAGTTCGCCAGGATGTCATAGGCTATGCAGTCGAGATTTCCGGCGGCCTTCATCGTCGTCAGGAATATCATACCGCAGAAAATCACGAGATTTATGTAGATGTACCAAGTCGGCCCCTCGAACAGGTGGCGGAGCGGATTGAAACCCGTCGCCACGGCGCTGGCACCGACTGCAACAAACAGTGTGATCGCGAGCGGTATCTTCTGGTTGTATTTTCTCGCCAAGACCATCATGACCGCGAAGGTGAGCGCCATGACGAGCAGAGCGAACCCGGCCGTCCAGTACATGGCGTCACCGTGGGAGTGAGCGAACATGGAAACCTCATGGAATTTGATTGCGGATCGGGCGCGTCGCCGACGCGAGAGACACTCCGCCGGCAACGAGGGGCTGTTTGCCGGCGGAGTGGGGTGCTCCGTCGGCGGGGGGGGGCTCGCCGCCGGCGGATTCGTGGATCACTTGGCGTGTTCAGCGAATATCTTGATCAATTCCATGGGCTTGTCGGCGAGAATCAGCGGCTTCTCACCGGCGACTTTGGTGAAATAGCCGTCGCCGTTGCCCTGCGTGTAGACGACGAAGGCGTCGCCGGCCGGAGCGACCACGTCGAGCATCTGCTGCGACATCGCCTCGCGACCTTCGATGCCGCCGATGTGGATCATCACGACAGGAATCTTCTTGGCCTTGGCGGCGCCGATCAGCGCCTTGGAACGTGCGCTCTCGGTATCGAGGTTGACACCGGCCACCCCGAAGCCCTTGTGGCTGACGCCGACGGTGATCAGCAGCGTCTTAGCGTCGCCGAGATCGGCGTCGGTCGCCATCGGCTTGAAGGTGACGTTCTCGAGCTTGGCCTTTTGCGCGAGAACCTTGACGGTGTTGCAGTCGGGCGATTGCCCGGCCGAGGTCAGCAGGATCGGTCCCTCGAGCTTGGGGAAGTCGGCGGCAGCGGCCGATCCGGCGGCAAAGCCGAGGACGAGTGCGCAGGCGGCGAGGTAGGTCTTGGCGGTCTTCATGACAAGTTTTCTCCGTCCGGCGCCCCGCGAGGGGCGCCGGTGGGTCAGTGGGTCTGTCGAGTTGGCGGATTACTTCTTCTTCGGAATGATCGGCAGGATCACATGGGACGGATGGTCCGGGTCCATGTAGATCTTCTGATTGGCGACCTTCCATTCAGTCGCGAGTTCGGGGAATTCGGCGACGTTCATGTTGCGGCTGTACCGCGGCCAGTTGGAACTGGTGACCGCCACGCGGATGCGATGGCCGGGCTTGAAGATCCAGCTGTTGTGCCAAAGGTCGATGTCGTAGGCGTAGACCTTGCCGGGTTCGAGCAGGGTCGGGGTCGTTCCGGATTCGCGGAAACGACCGCGCACGATGCCGTCACCGACGATGATCGACTTGCCGTCCGGCGTGACGTCGCTCACGCGCACCACCCAGTCGGTGTCTACCTGGTCCGTCGCCGCGAAGAGCGTCGCACGGATGTTGCCAGTCACCTCGGTGTCCTGATCGAGCACCGGGGTGGAGAAGGTGATCGTGTGCAATTCGGCCGGCAGCTGGTCCTCCGGGCCGTGGCCGGTGGTCGGCAGTTTCTCGTCGCGCTGCAGAACCGCCTTGATCAGGTCGGCGTCGGCCGACATGGAGCCGGTGGTGCCGGCGGAGGGTGTCCCCTCCGGATCGACAGCGAAGGCGAACAGGTTGTTGCCGCCGCGGGTAGGAACCGGCTTCATCGGGTCGTACTTGTAGGTGACCGGCGCGGCCTCCTTGGTCGGCGCCTTGGTGCTCAGGCTGCCGTCGTAGAGCGCCTTGCTGGAGCCGCTCTTCTCCGGGGTCAGGTAGTACTTGGTGTAGACCGTCTCGGGCAGCGGATACGTCGCCTTGGTCGACCAGCTCTTGCCCTTGTCTGCGTTGAAAGTCCACAGATTGACGCGTGCATTCGGGTCGAAGCCCGGGCGCTGGATGTCGCGCAGCCAGTAGTCGAAATAGGCCAGCCGCATGTTGGCATGGTCATAGTTCTTGAGGTCGTCGCCGAGGCTCATCGAACCGACCTTGTCGAAGTGCGAGTTCGCCCAAGGCATTTCGGCATGGTCCCAGGGGCCGAGGAACAGAGTCTGGTTGTCGCGGGCGAGCGGAGTCGCCGCTTCGCGCTGGAGCAACGTCCAGGCCTCGACAGTACCGGCTTCGAACACGTCGTACATGCCGCCAAGGTGCATGACCGGGACGGTGACCTCGTGGAAGTAGGTCTTGGGATTGCGCTTCCACCAGTATTCGCTGTCGACGTTGTGCTGCATCCAGTCCTTGAGATAGTTGTACTGGCCTTTGTCGCCCATCTTGGCCGGCTCGAAGTCCGCGAGCGGCAGCACGTTCACGTAGGAGGCCATGTCGGCCGGATAGAGCGTGAGGTTGTCGAGATACTCCTGGCGAGCCTTCTCGTCGGTGATGAGCCGCGGCGCAAGCCGGCGCGAGAAGTTGAGGCCGGTCCACCCGGACAGGAAGCCGAACTCGAAAGCGCCCTGGCGATAATACCACTGGCGATAGAGATCGGAGGCCGTCACCGTGACGATGCCGGTCTGCAGATGCGGCGGATGGGCGAGGATCGTGTTGAGGCCGACCTGACCGTCGTATGACCCGCCGTCGACACCAACGCGACCGTTGCTCCAGGGCTGCTGCGCGACCCACTCGACGACGTCGTAGCCGTCGTTCTTCAGGTTGACGTGCAAGTCGATCGAACCTTCCGACTTGTTCTGCCCGCGCACGTCGTAGACGACCAGTGCATAGCCGCGCGAGGTGGCGTGCGGCACGAATGTACCGGCGGCCAACATCATCGCATTGGTCTTGCCGTAGGGCGTACCGTCCAGAATGACCGGGAACTTGCCTTCGCCCTTCGGCCGATAGACGTCGGCCATGATGATCGTGCCGTCACGCATTTTGATCGGCACGTCGACCTCGGTGACGTATTCTTTGTATTCCACCGTGGGCGCCATGCCCGGCTTGGCTTTGGGATTGCCGACGTCGCTCCAGCCTAGCGAGGGCATCGCCGCCATGACGGCGAGCGTGACAGCCGCACAGGCCAGCCTTCTCTTGACGGAACCCCTGATGAACCCTGGCATTTTACGCATCTCCTCTTCCTGGGAACATGGCAGCGTCGAGCCGCGACCTCTTTTATCAAGAAGCGTGCCAATTATATAAGCAGTTGAAAAATAACGATTTAATGTGGACCAGCAGGGGGCTGCCGGTCGGAGCCATAACCGAAGTCATCGAGGCGGTCGCCGTGCATCGGCCGGGCGATGCCTCGGCAGGCGAGCAGGTGGCGGATTTCTGCGTCGGAAGCGCCGTCGCCCATGCCGAGGGGGCAGGTTGGCGTGCGTATAACCGGAGGAATGGAACTTGCCGCATGTTATGGCCGCTCTGTCGGACGGGAGAGGACCGCAGGGGTCGCCGCCGCAGGGTGAAAGCGACGCGGGGAGACCCGGGATCGCGTTCGCCGGGGACGCTCTCCACCACTTGCCCGGCCCAGTCGATGCTGGAGCCATATTCCCGTCGCTCGCCTGGACCGAAAACCAGCGGTGTCGCGAGAGCCGTTTGGCACCTCGTGGTCACCGACGGCTGGTCGAGGTCGCTCGTGAGACGAGGATGGTCTTCGTCGAAGGCGTCGTAACCGAAACTGGCGGCGTGCAGCATCAGCTGGCGGGTGGCGATCGCGGAGCGAGGTCGCCGCAGTTTGGGCCGGCCTGCGTCGTCGAAGCCTTCGATCACCGGCTCCCCGCCGAGACGGCGTTCGCCCGCGGCGCGGCGATAGACGTCGCCGTGACGATCGGTCACGCAGGCGGCCACCCCGGGCACTCGGCGCTCGCCCGTGATGCTGCACAACACGGAGGGATCGCAGATGCCCGTCGGATCGTTCATGGACTTCCTCCCGAGTTTCGTGCCCGGGAGGGTCGTCCGCAAATCGGACGAAATCCGCTTGGAATCGGCAGGGACCGTCCGGAATCGGAAGAAAACGGAGCGCTCGGGTCAGCCGCCCGCACGGACTCGGCTACGGGTTTTCGAGGGCAGCTCCCCGAAGCGGCGGCGATAGGCACCGGCCAACGCGCCGAAATTCACGTAACCCCAGTCGATCGCGATGTCGGTCACGGTTAGGTGGGGTGGCGCGTTGCTGAGATCGGCGCGCAGGCCCTCCAGCCGCCGTGCTGCGAGAAACGCCCTGGGCGAGACGCCTCGAAAACGCCGGAAGCCCTCCGACAGCGTTCGTGCGGAAATGCCGATGCGACGAGCGACCTCGGCCACGGTCGGCGCCTCGCGGGCCTCTTGGCGCAGGATCTCCTCCGCTCGGCGCACATAGTGCGGAGCCGCCCCGCCGCCCCCACGATCGAGGCGGACACCGGCGCCCTCGGCCCACTCGCGCAGGAGATCGAGACAGATCATCTCCTCGAGATGACGCCCGAAGACGCCGTCGGGCGGCATCGGCAGGTCGGCGCACGCCGTTCGAGCGGCATAGTCAAGCAACGCTTGCCAGCGCGAATGTGCCCCGCCGAACTTGACCCGCCGCCCCCACAGCCGGTCGTCGGGCACAAAGCCGAACCATCGCTCGGCCGTCTCCTCCATCGTACGATGGGACACCGTCAGGTTGAGCTGCAGATGGTCGACGTCGCCGTCGAGCCAGTAGTCGGCGCGGGAGCAGTCGACGACGAAGCTCTCGCCGGCCCGCGTGACGACCGGCTCGTCGTCGCCGCGATGTCGCAGTCCTCCGGTCAGCGTGTTGAGTACCAAGATGTTGCCGGCGGCCGGATCGAAGCGGTCGAGATGCACCGCCGTGCCGTAGCAGAAGCGGGTCATCGTCACCCGCCCTATCGTAGTCGACAGCATGAGTGCGTCGGGATTGCAGAAGCGCTCCACCGGTTGCACCCTGTACGGCATGTAGACCGCTCTACAGAACTCGGCAACTTCGTCCCAATCGCGGGATCGCGACCGGCCGCCGCGACCGATCTCTGCCTCCCGACCATCGAGCATCATTGCTGTTTCGAGCATCTTACATTTGTCCGCGGTCGCCTCTGGGAATACCGCAAAGTCGAATTTGCCGCTTTCGGCCGCGGCGGCGGGCTGGTTGCGGCATCGGGATTTCTCATCGGCTCGACGGCCTGTTGCCGATCGCCCGGTTCCGGCGACGACCGCCGCATTCGCTGGTACGAACCTCCGACGTTTCATGGAAATCGGCAAGGACCGCTTTGTGTGACTGTTGCGACCTTCCGCCCCAGGGGCTGGCTGGCGGATTCGATCTGAACGTCCACGTCCAGCGGGTCCGGTCGAAAAGCTCGCCGGCGGCGCGCCGATCGCGCGCAAGAGGATGTGGTCGGCCCGCGTTCGAATGACCTGCTGCCCGCTTTTTCTCCACCATCCGGAACTGGAAATTTCCAGACGAGAAGGACATTGCCGGCCGTGCCCCGCACGAAGCCCGCGACCCTGGAGCGTCCCGTCGCGTGGATCAGCGTCGTGCTTGGACCCCTTTGCACCGCTCGCCTCGCTCAAACGCGTGGCACCGAATACTTCGCAGCCTCGCACCCGCGCCAAGATTGACCCTCGATTCGAGTGCCTCGGGGTTTGAGCCTCCCAGTCGGCGCGGCGCGGCACCTCAATGAAATCCCCCAAGACGGCCAGTCTCGCTCCGTATCGAGATTCGAGAAAGGCCGTGAGAAATTTTTGTACTCCGCAATTTCATAGTATTTGTACAAATAACCGGCGCATTACATCGCTTTATTACGTCACTGTGTGGCGTATTCGCGAGTTGACAGAGACAGTGTTGTCTGCTTGTTCTGACGAAGAGAGAGTACTTTGCTTGAAACCGCTTGCGTTCTTGCCAATTCGCCATCATCTAAATTGGCGATCGGGCCAAAGGTCCGATCGAACTCGGAACGTGGCCTGATTTCCAGGCCCTCACATCAGTAGCCGCCACTCGGGGGCACGACCACTCGGCAGACGCGACCGCGGTCCGTCTTCCGAGAACGGGATCGCCTTGCCGAGCGCCAGGAAAGCAAGGAACTTCGCATGAACATTCCCTTCCGCCGTCGGCCGAGGCCGGTGCCGCCACCCGTACCCACCGCGGCGCCGACGCCGTCGGAGGCAGATCTCTTCGCGTCGCTCGATCTCTGCATCACCCGGCGGGTGGTCGCACATCTGAAGCCTTCGCCACGCAACGCGAGGACGCACAGCGAGGCGCAGATCCACAAACTGATGAGGAGCGTCCTTCGCTTTGGCTTCGTCAACCCGCTCCTGATCGACGAGAACGGCGAAGTGATCGTCGGCCACGGACGGCTCGAAGCGGCAAAGCGATTGGGCATGAAGCATGTCCCGACCATCGTGCTCTCCCACATGAGCGACGCGGAGAAGCGCGCCTATCGGATCGCCGACAACTATCTCGCATTGCAGGCCGGCTGGGACGAGGAGCTCAGGCAGATCGAAACCGCCGAACTCGTCGTCCTCGACTACGGACTGGTCGAGGACATCGGCTTCGAGACTGCCGAGATCGAGATCATCCTGGACGGGCCGCCGGAGAAGAAGCCGAAGGCCGATCCGGCCGACGCGTTGCCGCAGACCGCCGGCGCCGTCGTCGTGACCCGGCTCGGAGACGTCTGGGATCTCGGCACCCACCGGATCGCCTGCGGCAGCGCCCTCGAAGCGATCGTCCACGAGATCCTTCTCGGCAACCGACTGGCCCAGATGGTCTTCACCGACCCGCCTTACAACGTGAAGGTCGACGGCCACGTCGGCGGGCTCGGCAAGGTCAGGCATCGCGAGTTCGCGATGGCCTCCGGCGAGATGAGCCGAGCCGAGTTCGTCGCCTTCCTGAAGACGGCTTTCGAGCGGATCGCCGAGGTCGCCGAGGACGGCGCCATCATCTTCACCTGCATCGACTGGGCCCATCTCCACGAGATGCTCGAGGCCGGTCATGCCGTCTTCGACGCGTTGAAGAACATCGTCTGCTGGTCGAAGACCAACGGCGGCATGGGCTCCCTCTATCGCTCCCAGCACGAGCTCATCCCGGTCTGGAAGAAGGGCAAGGCGCCCCACGTCAACAACATCGCGCTCGGCGCCCATGGGCGCTACCGCACCAACGTCTGGACCTACGCGGGGGCCAACACCTTCCGCCGCGGTCGGATGGAGGATCTGGCGTCGCACCCGACGGTGAAGCCCTGTGCCCTGGTGATGGACGCGATCAAGGACTGCTCCAAGCCGGGCGGTCTCGTCCTCGACCCCTTCGGCGGCAGCGGCACCACCCTGATCGCCGCCGAGAAGACCCGTCGTCATGCCCGCCTGATCGAGCTCGACCCCGCGTATGTCGACCTGACGATCCGTCGTTGGGAGAAGCTGACCGGGCGTCCGGCCGTCCATGCCGAGACCGGCAAGACCTTCGCCGAGACCGCCACCGAGCGTGCCGCCTCTGCGTCCCCCGCGACCACCACCGAGACCAAGGAGACCTCCGATGACGAATGAAAACCACGACGACGATGACGACTACGAAGTCGGTTACCGCAAGCCGCCGCGCCACACGCGTTTCGAGAAGGGATGCTCCGGCAATCCGAAGGGTCGGCGGAAGAAGGCGCGTCGCGACGACGAGACCCTCGGGGAGATGCTGACCCGTGTCACGCGGGGAACCGTGCGTCTGACGATGCAGGGCAAGTCGGTCGAAATTACGAAGCTCGAGGCGATCCTGGAGCAGGTCACCAATCAGGCAGCCCGCGGCAACGTTCCTGCGGTGCGGGTGTTGGTGATGCTCATGGAGAGGTTTGTTTCGCAGACGGCCGGCAGTCGTGACACCGCGATCGACGACGGCAGCAGCACCGACGACGAGATCATCGAGCGGTTCCTCCGGAGGCGTCGTGCCGCCGGGGACCCCACCGATGACGGGGAGGCTGCCTGATGTCCGACCGCCGTCGACTGATCGAGGCCATTCTCCGGACGGACCTCACCGCCTTCGTCGAGCGCTGCTTCGCAGCGCTCGAACCGGCGACCCCGTACCGCGAGAACTGGCACATCCGCGCGATCACCCACCAGTTGGAGCGGGTGGCGCGCGGCGAGTGCCGGCGTCTGATCGTCAACGTGCCGCCGCGGTCCATGAAGTCGATCACCGTCTCGATCGGCTTCACCGCCTGGATGCTCGGGACGTTCCCCCACAAACGCATCATGGCGGTCTCCTACGCCGCCGAGCTCGCCCGCAAGCTCGGCGCCGACACCCGTACCGTCCTCGAGAGCCCCTGGTTCTCGAGGACCTTCCCCGAATTCCGGATCGACCGTGCCACCCGCGACGAGATCGCCTCGACGCGCGGCGGCTACCGGCTCGCCACCTCGGTCGGCGGCGCGGTCCTCGGCCGCGGAGCCGATCTCATCGTCATCGACGACCCGATCAAGGGCCTGCTCGCCGCCCTGTCGCAGGCCGAACGGCGGCGCGTCGCCGAGTTCTACGACAACACCCTCTACGGTCGCCTCAACGACAAGACGACCGGCGCCATCGTCATCGTCATGCAGCGTCTGCACGAGGACGATCTCGTCGGCCACGTCCTGTCGAAAGAAGACTGGGAGGTGGTGTCGATCCCGGCGATCGCCGTCGAAGACGCGGCCTACCGGACGGGTCCCGAACCGCATCAGGTCTTCCATCGCCGGGCCGGCGATCTGCTCCATCCCGAACGCGAGCCGATGGAGGTGCTCGAAGCGCTGCGACGCAACCTCGGCACCCTGAACTTCTCCGCCCAGTATCAGCAGGCCCCGATCCCGGCCGAGGGCAACGTCATTCGGCGCGAGTGGATCCGCCGCTACGACGAGCGCCCCGAAGCCTTCGAGCGGACCATCTGCTCGTGGGACACGGCCTCGACCACGACGGAGACCTCCGACTGGTCCGTCGGCACGGTCTGGGGCGCGATCGGAGAGACCTATTACCTTCTCGACGTCGTTCGCGGCCGTTGGCAGGTGCCGGATCTGCGCCGCCGGATCGTCGCGGTCCACAAGGAGCATCGGGCCGACATCACCGTGATCGAGGAGACCGACCTCGGTCGCGCGATCGCCCAGGATCTGAGGCGGACCGGCGAGCTCTATCCGGTGCTGCGCGCGCCCCGCTTCGACAAGACCGCGCGCCTCCTCGCCCAGTCGGCGCGCTTCGAGGCCGGCCAGGTGTTCCTGCCCTCCGCGGCGCCCTGGCTCGGCGACTACCTCGGCGAGTTGCTGGCCTTCCCCGCGGGGCGGAACGACGATCAGGTCGACAGTACCAGTCAGGCGCTGCACGAACTGACGCGGATCACCCCGGTCGAGCAGCAGCGGCCGGCGACGCGGCCCCGGCCTCAGGGGCGCCCGAGACGGTGACCGCAGTGACAGGAAGAAGGCGACGGGACTGATCCCGAGCCTCGCCTGCTTCAATGCCCTCGGCCACCGGCCGTCCCGGGCGAACTGTCCGCCTCGCGGGCGAGCAGAAACAGCGCCGACAGGACGCGCTCCGTGTCGAAGACGAGCGGCTCCAGTTCGAAGAGATGCTCCATGGCGCGGGATCCGTCGCCACGCTCCAACGCTTCGGCCGCCGCCTCGATCCGCGTCGCGGCCTCGAGCAGGCGCCAGCGCATCGCGCCGACCCCCGACGACAACACCGCCTCGCGACCGCCGCGCTCGACGCCACGATGCGCCGAAGCCCTCTTCGATGCCCTCTTCGCCATTTTGCCGTGCCTCGCTCGCGGTCTGGTCCCTGTCCGCCACCGACGCTCGTCGGTGCCCGGAAGTCCAGTCGCATCCTGGGCGAGGCCACTCAGTCGAGGAGTTCGCCGACCTTCACGCCGAGCGTCTGCGCGAGCCGTTCGACGACGGTGATCGTCGGGTTGCGGGCAATCCGCTCGAGGTCGCTGATGTAGGTGCGATGAAGACCGGATTCGTGCGCGAGATCCTCCTGCGACCAGCTCTTCTCCTGGCGCAGGCGCCTGAGGTTCAGACCGAGGCGTTCGCGAATGTCCATGGTCGGGAAGGTCGTCCCGATGTCGACGATCCGTCTATCGACGATCAGTGACATTCGACTTGACACAGCCGGCGCGAGCATGGGCAATGCCGTCACTGATCGTCGACATGGACTCCCCGCCGGCGGTCACCCAGCCCCCGGGCGATCGCTTCGGCCGGGGCTCCGACACCCGAACGGCGCCCGCGCCGACACCTCACCCGACGAGACCCCCATGACCTCCGACACCATCGTGACGACGACCACGGACGCTCGATCCGCAGACCGCTCCCGGCGCCGCATCCGACACCTCCCGAGCGCGGCACTCGCTCTCGCCGCCTCCCTTCTGGCGACCGCCCCGGCCTTCGCGGTCCTCGGCGTCGGGATCGCGGAGATCCAGGAAGAGCAGGTCGAGCGCTTCCTCCAGCGCTCCTTCGACAAGAACGGCGGGGATCGCGTGTGGTCCTGGGAGACGATGGTCCAGTCGTGCACCGAGATCCTGATGCACGGATCGCCGGAACAGGATCCCGAGCAATCCCGGGTTCGCTTCACTCCCGATGCCCAGCGGTTCCTTCGGCAGTGCGCGGTCGTGAAGGGCTTTCGCGCGCTCTCCGCCGGCCAGTGACGCGACGCGCTCGTCCCGTGCCGGCGCGGACCGACCGTGAAGGCCCGCGACATCCAGCCCTTCTGCCAACCCGATCCAGGATCATGGTCGACATGACTGCCAATCTCGCCAAATGCCGCCACTGTGGCGGCGACCTGAATGCCGAAGCCCGCTGCCCGACCTGCGAAACCCGACGTGCGCGCCCCGCCGACGATGCGGGCTTCGTCAAGGCGATCGTCGCCGGAGCGATCGTCGTCATCGGCATCATCGCCGTCGGTGTCGTCTTGTCTCGACAGAGCCCGCCGGCAAGTACCCCCGCGCCTTCGAGCTCCAACCCTCCCGCGCGCCGTCAACATGTCGAGGCCGACTTCTACTGGGACGCCGAGACGAAGCCCTACCGGCAGCAGTTGGTCGCCGCGGTCGAAGCCACCTGGCCGAAGGTCGCCGGATGCGCGGAAATCGATCCCGGCACCCTCGCCTACTCCCCGTCGAGGACCGCCTCGTTCGGCAAGGGACCGACGTTCTTCGTCACCTGCAGGAACGCCGGCGGCGTCTCGTTCAATTACTGGTTCACGCTGGAGGGAGAGATCCTCGGGCGTCAGCAACCGAAGTGACGAACGCGAGGCTCGGAGTATGGGCGCGGCCGCGCGCGCCCTTAACCGCATCTTCCGCGAGCTCGATGAAGCGATGTTCCGCGGGGAGCTCGGCGTGTGCGGCAGCCGGTCTGTTCATGCCGCCGAAAACCTGATTGGTTGTCCATCAATCGAAAGCAACCATTCATTTCGGCAGGGAGGCATGCCGATGCATCACGCCCATTCTCTCGCCGACCGCCCCGAAACCGAGTGGCAACCGCTCGTCGATCACCTGATCGGCGTCGCCGATCTCGCCGAGGGGGCCGCCGCCAAGTTCGGCGCGGGTCGCGCCGGGCGACTCTCCGGTCTCCTGCACGATCTCGGCAAGTATTCCGCGGCCTTCCAGCGCCGTATCCGCGACAAGGGCGAGAAGGTCGACCACGCCACGGCGGGCGCACGGACGGTGATCGAGCTGGCGACGGCGGCAGCCGGCAAGGTCGGGCCCGATCTGATGATCGCGCGCCTCGTCGCCCACGCCATCGCGGGCCACCACGCCGGGCTTCCCGACAGCGTCGGGACTGCCGGCGCGCTCGACGACCGTCTCGGCCGCGATCTCGCGCCGCTCGATGCGGTCTGGCGGAGCGAGATTGCGCCGGACGTCTCGGGTCTCTGGCCCGGGTGTATCGGGAAGACGAAGATCGATCCCGAGAAGGCCCCCCGTGCGCTCGCCTTCTTCGGGCGCATGCTCTTCTCGGCGCTGGTCGATGCCGACTTCCGCGACACCGAGGCGTTCTACGCGAAGGCCGAGGGCAAGACGCCCGACCGCGACTGGCCGCGCCTCCCCGATGTCGTCGACGACCTGATCGTCCGCCTCGATACGAAGATGCGCGACCTCGCGGCGGCGGCCCCGGATACGGCGGTCAATCGTCTGCGCGGCGAGATCCTCGGCCATGTCCGCGCAGGCGCCGAGAAGCCGACGGGCCTCTTCACGCTCACCGTGCCGACCGGCGGCGGCAAGACGCTGGCCTCGCTCGCCTTCGCGCTCGATCACGCCAGGCGGCACGGGCTCGAGCGGATCGTCTATGCCATCCCCTTCACCTCCGTCATCGATCAGACGGCGAAGATCTTCCGCGATGTGCTCGGGGACGACGTGGTGCTCGAGCATCATTCGTCGATCGACGAGGCCCGGTTCGGCGCACGCGAGGCGCGCGACAAGCTCCGCCTCGCCATGGAGGACTGGGCGGCACCGATCGTGGTGACGACCAACGTCCAGCTCTTCGAGAGCCTCCATTCCCATCGTCCTTCGCGAGCGCGGCGGCTGCACAATCTGGCGCGCGCGGTGATCGTGCTCGACGAGGCGCAGACGATCCCGCGCCCCGTGCTGCGCCCCTGCGTCGCCGCGATCGATGAACTCGCCGCGCGCTACGGCACCTCGGTGGTGCTGTGCACGGCGACGCAGCCGGCGCTGGGCGTGGCGGACGGCTTCCCCGACGGTTTGGCGCTCGATCCGTCGCGTGAACTGGCACCCGAGCCCGACCGGTTGAACCGGACGCTCGCCCGGGTGCGGCTGGTCGCGGGGGGCGCGCTCGACGACGAGGCGCTGGTGTCGGCCCTCGAGGGCACGGAGCAGGCTCTGGTGATCGTCAACTCGCGCGCCCATGCGCTCGCCCTCTTCGGGATGGCGCGGGACGCTGGGCTCGAGGGCGCCGTTCACCTCACGACACGCCAATACGCAGCCGATCGCCTGCGCATCCTCGACGACGTGCGGCGGCGGTTGAAGGATGGCCTGCCCTGCCGCCTGATCGCGACCAGCCTCGTCGAGGCCGGCGTCGACCTCGACTTCCCGCGCGTCTGGCGGGCCGAAGCCGGGTTGGACCAGATCATGCAGGCCGCCGGGCGCTGCAATCGCGAGGGCAAGCGGCCGATCGAGGAGAGCATCGTCACGGTCTTCCGCCCCGCCGATCGACCTTCGCCGCGCGAGATCGCGGGTCTCGCCGCCGCCGCGGCGCGGGCCTCAGCCAATCACGCCGATCCGACGACCAACGCGGCGATGCGCGACTATTTCCGCGAAGTGTTCTGGCAATACGGCGAAGACCGGCTCGACGTCCACGAGGTCATGAAGGCCTGGGTGGTCTCCGCCGGCGTGCCCCACTTCCGCTACCGCGACGTGGGCGAGCGCTTCCGCCTGATCGACAGCGAGATGGCGCCGGTGATCGTGGCGATCGATCCGGAGGCGAAGGCGGTCCTGGACAAACTCGAGAAGGGCTGGATCCCACCTGCGGTGGCGGCGCGCGGTCTGCAACGCTTCCTCGTCCAGATCCCGCCGAAGGCGCGGGCCGAACTCATGGCGCGTGGCGCCGTCCGGCTGGTCGGCGAAAGCGAGCACGGCGACCAGTTCGCGGTGCTCGCCGACGACGCGCTCTACGATCGCGCCGTCGGCCTGCGCTGGGAGGTGGCGGGCGGGCACGACACAGATTTCCTGATTTGTTGAATTCTGGCACTTGAAGTAAATTGCGACCATGTCCATCTTTGACCCGTGGATCGAGGAGAGGGTCATGCCTGAGCTGTCGTGGTCTGAATTCGAGCGAGTTGTCGCCGTGGTCGCAAATCTCATCGTGATCGCCGGCGTGTGGGGATGGTTCCGCTCGTGATGGAGTGATAGGGCCTTCCTCAGGCTCGCCCCTTCAAAAAAGGTCGTTGAAGTCGCTGTGGCGACCTCGACGTGGATTGAAACAAGTGTCAGAAATCAATCATTGATAGAAAGACCGAAGGGGCGAGCCACCCATGCCCTATGGCGTCAGACTTCTCGTTTCCGGTGATCTCGCCTGTTTCACCCGTCCCGAGATGAAGGTCGAGCGGGTTTCCTACGACGTGATGACGCCGTCTGCGGCGCGCGGTCTGCTCGAGGCGATCCATTGGAAGCCCGCCATTCGTTGGGTGATCGACGCCATCCATGTGCTGCAGCCGATCCGCT
Organism: Pinisolibacter sp. DMC100; assembly: GCF_056313705.1. Lineage (NCBI taxonomy): Bacteria > Pseudomonadati > Pseudomonadota > Alphaproteobacteria > Hyphomicrobiales > Ancalomicrobiaceae > Pinisolibacter > Pinisolibacter sp. DMC100. Next base: position 687,225 of record NZ_JBQUZT010000001.1, read on the forward strand.
TTCAGTCGATCCGGCGCAACGAGGTCGGCTCCAAGGCTCCCGTCACCAAGATCCGCTCTGCCATGAAGTCGGGCGACCTCGGCGATCTGCGCCTACGCGTCGACGAGGATCGCCAGCAGCGCGCCGCCACGGTGCTCGTCGACGTCGCCTATGTCATCGAGGCGCATTTCGAGGCGACGGCCAAGGCCGGACCGGACGACAACGAGGGCAAGCACCTCGACATCTTCAACCGGCGCGCCGCGCGCGGCCAGTGCTTCCACCAGCCCTGCCTCGGCACGCGGGAGTTCCCCGCCCGGTTCGAACTCATTCCCCCCGAAACGCCGATGCCGAAGGCGATCACGGAGACCCGCGACCTCGGCTTCATGCTCTTCGACATCGACCATGCTGGCGATCGCTCGTCGCTGTTCTTCCGGGCGCGGCTCGAGGACGGCGTGATGCGCGTGCCGGCACCCGGCTCGACGGAGATCCGCCGATGAGCCCGCTCGCCTCTCTGGTTCGCGCCTACGAGCGCCTCGAGAAACGCGGCGAAGTGCCGTCCTTCGGTTTCTCGAGCGAGAAGATCGGCTTCCTGATCCCGCTCGCCGAGGACGGCTCGGTGGTGGGTGCCCCGATCGACCTGCGCGGCGACACCGGCAAGAAGCGCGAGCCCCGCATGATGCGGGTGCCGGCTCCGGTCAAGCGGACGTCGGGCGTCGCGTCGAACACCTTCTGGGACAAGACGTCCTATGCGCTGGGCGTGACGGCGGGCGAGGGCAAGCGCCTCGCTCAGGAGCGCGCCGCCTTTCGCGACCGCCATCTGAAACTCTTCGCCGAGGCGACCGATCCGGGCCTCCTGGCGCTGCGTCGCTTTCTCGAGGCCTGGACGCCGGAGACCTTCGCAACCGCCGAGTGGCCGGAAGAGATGAAGGACGAGAACGTCGTCTTCGCACTCGCCTCCGAGATGCACGGCCCGAACATGAAGATCTTCTGCATCCATGATCGCCCGGCCGCGCGCGCCCTCTGGGCACGGTTGGCGTCGAGCGAAGGCACCGAGGCCGCCTGCCTCGTCACCGGCGAACGCGGGCCGATCGCCCGTCTGCATCCGGCGGTGAAGGGGGTGTGGAATGCCCAGTCGTCGGGTGCCTCGCTCGTCTCCTTCAACCTCGATGCTTTCACCTCCTACGGCCACGAACAGGGCGAAAACGCCCCCGTCTCCGAATTCGCCGCCTTCGCCTACGTGACGGCGCTCAACGCCTTCCTCGCCAAGGGCAGTCGGCGCCGCATCCAGATCGGCGACGCCTCGACCGTGTTCTGGGCCGACGCCACCGACGCCGAGGCCGTCGACTTCGCGGAGGGCTGGTTCGCCGACTTCATGGGTGGCGGCGAGGTCGACGAGGCCGCCGAGGCCTCGAAGGTCGGCGCCGTGCTCGAGAAGGTCCGGCAGGGGTTGCCCGTCGCCGACCTCGCCGTCGATCTGCCGAAGGGCGTCCGCTTCTTCGTCCTCGGTCTGGCGCCCAACGCCGCGCGGATCTCGGTCCGGTTCTATTTCGAAGATGATTTCCAACACATCGCCGAGAATCTGCTCGCTCACCATCGAGATTTGCAGATCGAACCTCCCGTTCCCGTTCGGCAACTGGCGGCGTGGATGCTTGCAGAAGAAACGGCGGTCCATGTTCCTCGTGTTCAGAGCGGGACGACGGTCTGGCGAAAGGCCCAAGGGTCTGACCCTCCACCGAATCTGTCGGGAGAGATCATGCGGGCGATCCTCTCTGGAGGGCGATACCCCCTTTCTCTGCTCGATGCCGTGTGTCGTCGCGTTCGCGCCGAGCAAGGACGGGTAACAGCACGTCGTGCGGCCATCTGCCGAGCCGTCATCAATCGCAACGATCGCCTCAGTGGCGTCAGGGAGTCTCTGCCGATGGCCCTCGATCGAGAAGAACCGAACGCTGCCTATCGTCTGGGCCGTCTGTTTGCCCTGCTCGAGAAGTGCCAGCTCTTGGCGCTCGGAAAGGTCAACGCGACCATCCGGGACCGCTACTTCGGAGGTGCATGTACCGCTCCGGCCCAGATCTTTCCGATGCTGGTCAAGAACGGCATGCATCATCTCTCGTCCGCAGCCAAGGACCCGGCCAAGAAGAGGCTTGCTCATTGGCTTGAGAAAGAGATGGGATCCGTCTGGTCCGAACTCGAGATGAACATGCCGAAGTCGCTGCGGCTTCAGGAGCAGGGCCGGTTCCAGGTCGGCTACTTCCACCAGCGCTTTGCAAAGAGCGACAAGAGCGGCTCCGAAAATCTCGTTGCATCCGATCAACCCGCGCTCGACGGCGAAACCGCTTCGAAGGAGACGAACGAATGACCACCCTCGGCCGCCGCCACGACTTCGTGTTGTTCTTCGACGTTTCCAATGGCAATCCCAACGGCGACCCGGACGCCGGCAATCTGCCGCGCCTCGATCCGGAGACCAATCAGGGCCTCGTCACCGACGTCAGCCTCAAGCGCAAGATCCGCAACTACGTCGAACTGGCCAAGGGCGACGAACAGCGCTTCCGCATCTACGTCTCGGAAGGCGCGATCCTCAACGACAAGCACCGCGAGGCCTACAAGGCGGTGCGCCCCGGCGACGCCAAGGCCGACACCGACAAGAAGCTCAATCCGAAGGGCGATGTGGAAGCCGCCGCGCTCACCGCCTTCATGTGCGACAACTTCTTCGACGTGCGCACCTTCGGCGCGGTGATGTCGACCGGCATCAACTGCGGGCAGGTACGCGGGCCGGTGCAGCTCGCCTTCGGCCGATCGGTCGAGCCGGTGCTGCCGCTGGAGATCTCGATCACCCGCATGGCCGCGACCAACGCCGAGGAAAAGTCCAAGCGCGACGAGGGCTCCGACGGCGACGAACGCACCGACAACCGCACCATGGGCCGGAAATATGTCGTGCCCTACGGGCTCTACCGGGTGCACGGCTTCGTCTCTGCCAAGCTCGCCGAGCGAACCGGCTTCTCCGAGGCCGATCTCGATCTCCTCTTCGAGGCGCTGGCGAACCTGTTCGAGCACGACCGCTCCGCTGCACGCGGCGAGATGGCGGCGCGCCGGCTGATCGTCTTCCGCCACGCCTCTGCCCTCGGCAACGCTCCCGCCCATGCGCTGTTCGAGCGCGTGACGGCGGGGCGCGCCTCCGGCGACGACACGATCCCGATCGGCGACGCGCGGCTCGACAACCTGCCGCCGGCGCGCGCCTTCACCGACTATCGGATCGCCGTCGACAAGGCCGGTCTGCCCGAGGGCGTGGAGATCCTCGAACTTCTCTGAACGAGCGGAGGGCGCGATGGACGACGACGAAGGCGACGATCCGCTGCCCCTCTCCGCCCTCCAGCACATGCACTACTGCCCGCGGCAGGCGGCCCTGATCCACGTCGAACGGCTGTGGGCGGAGAACCGCTTCACCGCCGAGGGCCGCGTCCTGCACGTCAACGCCGACGAGCCGGGCAGCCGACGCCGCAAGGGTGTGCGTCGCGTCACCGCCCTGCCGCTGCGCTCGCGCCGGCTCGGCGTGGCGGGCGTCGCCGATCTCGTCGAGTTTACCGCAGACGGCGCGGGTGGCGAGACGGCATTGCCGGTCGAGTTCAAGCGCGGCGCGCCCAAGCTCCATCGCGCCGACGAGATCCAGCTCTGTGCCCAGGGCATGGCGCTCGAGGAGGCGCTCGGGCAGCCCGTGCCGGAAGGGGCGCTCTTCTACGGCGAGACGCGGCGGCGCCTGCGTGTGCCCTTCGACGATGCGCTCCGCCGGGAGACGGAAGCGACCGCGACGGCGCTCGTCGCCATGGTCGCCGAGGGGCGAACGCCGCCCGCCGTCTACCGGTCCGATCGGTGTCGCGCCTGCTCGCTCCTCGATCTCTGCTCCCCGCGGCTCGGCGGTCGATCCGCGCGGACCTGGATGGAGCGACGCCTGATGAACGATCTCACCGATCCAACCGAGCACCCGCCGGAAGTGCCATGAAGAAACTCCTCAACACGCTCTGGGTCACGACCGAAGGCGCCGCCGTGAAGAAGGACGGCGAAAACCTCGTCGTCGAAGTGGAAGGCGAAGAACGTCTGCGCGTGCCGCTCCACCGGCTGCAGTCCGTGGTCGTCTTCGGCGCCATCCTGCTCTCGCCCGCGACCATCGCGGCCTGCGCCAGCGCCGGCATCACGCTCGTCCTGCTCGATCGCGTCGGCCGGTTCCAGGCGCGGGTAGAGGGGCCGGTCTCCGGCAACGTGCTCCTGCGCCGCGCCCAATATCGCGCCGCCGACGCCCCGGTCGACTACGTCCGTGGTTTCGTCTGCGGCAAGGTCGCCAACCAGCGTGCCGTTCTTTCGCGATCCCTGCGCGACCACGGCGCCGACATGGCCCCCGAGGCACGCGGCGATCTGGAACAGGTGATCGACCGCATGGCCGGGATCATACGCCGCGCGATGCTGGCCCCGGTCGAGGCGGACGAGTTGCGCGGGCTCGAAGGCGACGCGGCGCGGCTCTATTTCTCGGTCTTCGACCGGCTGATCCGCGCACCCGAGCCCGAGATGCGCTTTGCCGGCCGGTCCCGCCGACCGCCGCTCGATTGCGTCAACGCGCTCTTGTCGTTCCTCTACACGCTGCTCGTTCACGATTGCCGCAGCGCCCTCGAGGGCGTGGGGCTCGATCCGGCCGTCGGCTTCCTCCACCGCGATCGCCCCGGCCGCCCGAGCCTCGCACTCGATCTGATGGAGGAGCTGCGCCCGGTTCTGGTCGACCGTCTGGCGCTCGCGCTGATCAACCGAAGGCAACTACGCGCCGCCGATTTCGAACGCCGCGACGGCGGTGCCGTCTGGCTCGCCGAGGAGGGCCGCCGCACGGTTCTCGCCGCCTGGACCGAACGCAAGAAGGAGGAGCGCCGCCATCCCTTCCTGGACGAGGTCGCGCCCTACGGCCTCGTGCCTCATCTCCAGGCGCAGCTTCTCGCTCGCCGCCTGCGCGGCGACATCGACGCCTATCCCGCCTGGCTCTGGAAGTGACCCGCCGATGATGGTTCTCGTCACCTACGACGTCGCGACCTCCGAGCCCGGTGGCGCCGGCCGCCTGCGCCGCGTCGCCAAGGCCTGCCGCGACTACGGGCAACGCGTGCAGTTCTCGGTCTTCGAGATCGAGGTCGACCCGGCGCAGTGGACGGCCCTGCGCGCCCGCCTCGAGGCGATCATCGATCCCGACCACGACTCGTTGCGCTACTACATGCTCGGCGCCAACTGGCATCGCCGCGTCGAGCACGTCGGCGCGAAGCCGGCGACGGATCTCGACGGACCGCTGATCGTCTGAGACCGGCATCCCGCGAACCGGTGCGAACCACGAGCATGCACCGAAGAGCAGGAAGGTTCGCACTGCAATCAACCCGATGACGACGAAGACGTTTTCCGAAGACGGCCGGCGACGGAGCCGCCTGTCTCGACACGGCGACGCGGAGTTCGCGCGCACTCGGCGGTTTGTGGATGGGAATGAACGCGTTAGAGATGGACGGTCGCCCCCCTCGCGGGGGCGTGGATCGAAACGGTCGCCACCCGCGCCGAGGCGTCGGGCCTACCGTCGCCCCCCTCGCGGGGGCGTGGATCGAAACGCTCCAACCGAGACCGGAGAGATCGGGACGCGCCGTCGCCCCCCTCGCGGGGGCGTGGATCGAAACGCCTTGTCGGCCCGTGCGCGGGTCTCGACGCCGCGTCGCCCCCCTCGCGGGGGCGTGGATCGAAACTGGATATTCAACCCGGAATTTCTGGAATGCGAGCCGGTCGCCCCCCTCGCGGGGGCGTGGATCGAAACCAGTGCACCGCGACACTCTCCCCACCCGGTCAGGGTCGCCCCCCTCGCGGGGGCGTGGATCGAAACGCCGTCCCCGATCCCGAGACCATCGTCACCCGCTGTCGCCCCCCTCGCGGGGGCGTGGATCGAAACCGCTACGAGGTCGTCCGGGCCGACGGATCAATCAGTCGCCCCCCTCGCGGGGGCGTGGATCGAAACAAGATCGTCGGCGACCGGGCGGCCATCGTCCCCCGTCGCCCCCCTCGCGGGGGCGTGGATCGAAACGGCTTCGAACGCGGGCGTGCCCGGCTCGGCGAGAGTCGCCCCCCTCGCGGGGGCGTGGATCGAAACGAGAACCCGCGCTGTCGCATGCGCCTTGCCACCGGTCGCCCCCCTCGCGGGGGCGTGGATCGAAACGGATGTCATGCCGCCTCCTCCGCCGAAACGGCGACGTCGCCCCCCTCGCGGGGGCGTGGATCGAAACGTTGACGTCGCCGGCGTCGGCGAGGGTAACCCGTGTCGCCCCCCTCGCGGGGGCGTGGATCGAAACCTTCTCGGGATTAGCAGTCCAGAATGCGTCGAAGCGTCGCCCCCCTCGCGGGGGCGTGGATCGAAACGTGTCCCCGCTCGCCCAGGGTCGCCCGATCTACGTCGCCCCCCTCGCGGGGGCGTGGATCGAAACTCCTCCAATTCGAGCGATGCGCAAAAACTGAAATGTCGCCCCCCTCGCGGGGGCGTGGATCGAAACTCTACGCCGGCCGCGGGAAGAAGCCGACGATCGCGTCGCCCCCCTCGCGGGGGCGTGGATCGAAACGCGTGCCTCGGCTACATCAATAACCCCGGCGACGTCGCCCCCCTCGCGGGGGCGTGGATCGAAACGACGGCGGCGCGACGACCTATGCGGTCAAGACCGGTCGCCCCCCTCGCGGGGGCGTGGATCGAAACCCCGCGGGCGAGCCTGTTGGCGGCGATCGTCGGGTCGCCCCCCTCGCGGGGGCGTGGATCGAAACCGGTCGAACATCACCATGCTGGATCGCCGACAGGGTCGCCCCCCTCGCGGGGGCGTGGATCGAAACAAGGACTGGTGCGTCCAGGCGGGATTGCCGCACGTCGCCCCCCTCGCGGGGGCGTGGATCGAAACGCCCAGGCCGGCCTGTTGCGCCAGGAGCAAGCCCGCGTCGCCCCCCTCGCGGGGGCGTGGATCGAAACGGCACTACTTACGGTGACACCCCGAGCACGGCGGGGTCGCCCCCCTCGCGGGGGCGTGGATCGAAACCGGTGGGCTCTCGCGCTCGCGATCCTGCTCTTCGTGTCGCCCCCCTCGCGGGGGCGTGGATCGAAACTGATGGACGATGCTGTGGCCGAGGTCCGCCGTGCGGTCGCCCCCCTCGCGGGGGCGTGGATCGAAACCGCCGCCATTCAGTCCTTGGTCACCGAGGAGCTTGTCGCCCCCCTCGCGGGGGCGTGGATCGAAACTGCTCGGCCTCGAGGAGCGCCAGCGCCCGGGCCGTCGCCCCCCTCGCGGGGGCGTGGATCGAAACCATGACCTCGCACCCCGCTTCGGCCGTGCGCCGCAGTCGCCCCCCTCGCGGGGGCGTGGATCGAAACAATTCTTCCGCCATATGGTGATGGAGGCTTATCGTCGCCCCCCTCGCGGGGGCGTGGATCGAAACATCTCCGGTCGTCGCCTCGGGTCATCGTGGCGCGTCGCCCCCCTCGCGGGGGCGTGGATCGAAACGGCGTCAGCCACGCCCATAGGGCGAAGCCGGCGAGTCGCCCCCCTCGCGGGGGCGTGGATCGAAACGAACAGCTCCCGGACGTGCCTCCACTCGACTACGCGTCGCCCCCCTCGCGGGGGCGTGGATCGAAACACCGATGGTGACTTGGTCGAGGCATTCCTGCGCGGTCGCCCCCCTCGCGGGGGCGTGGATCGAAACGCCTCCCAGAACACGGACACCTCCGGGAGGCCGCGTCGCCCCCCTCGCGGGGGCGTGGATCGAAACATCTGAGCAGGCGCGGTCCAATGGGCCGTGTTGGGTCGCCCCCCTCGCGGGGGCGTGGATCGAAACAAAGCAGGTCGGGCGGGCTTATCCGCGATATCACCGTCGCCCCCTCGCGGGGGCGTGGATCGAAACAGTAACCAGACGGGTCATGCGTTCCGTTCCTCCGTCGCCCCCCTCGCGGGGGCGTGGATCGAAACTCCACGATGCTGAGGGTGATTGACGGATCGCCCAAGGTCGCCCCCCTCGCGGGGGCGTGGATCGAAACCTCGTCGAGGGCGTGGCCTATCTCTCGGGCGTCCAGTCGCCCCCCTCGCGGGGGCGTGGATCGAAACACCGTCTCGGCGACGGCCGTGTGCGACTGGTCGAGGGTCGCCCCCCTCGCGGGGGCGTGGATCGAAACGATGCCGCGACGCTCGAGATCACGCGCCTGGTCCGTCGCCCCCCTCGCGGGGGCGTGGATCGAAACGGCGAGGCGGTCGGGCCGCTCTGCTGGACCGTGTGTCGCCCCCCTCGCGGGGGCGTGGATCGAAACCAGCGCACCCAGTCGCCGATCGTCAGGCCGAAGCGGTCGCCCCCCTCGCGGGGGCGTGGATCGAAACTGAAGCCTCGCTTGCCGCTGCCGATGTCGACCGTGGTCGCCCCCCTCGCGGGGGCGTGGATCGAAACTTTCCCTCTTCGACGCCCATTCCAGACAGGAGGGTCGCCCCCCTCGCGGGGGCGTGGATCGAAACTTGGCGATCGGGTCGTAGACCTCGCCGTCGTGGAGTCGCCCCCCTCGCGGGGGCGTGGATCGAAACACTATGCGCTCGCCGACGACTGGCCGGTGCTGGAGTCGCCCCCCCTCGCGGGGGCGTGGATCGAAACCCCGCCTCCGCCAGCCAGACGGCTGCGGTGTGACGTCGCCCCCCTCGCGGGGGCGTGGATCGAAACCGTAGCTCAGGGGCTCGATGGACAGTCGCTCGGGTCGCCCCCCCCCCCGCGGGGGCGTGGATCGAAACCCACGGCTCGTAACCGTCGGCGCGGATCGCAGCGTCGCCCCCTCGCGGGGGCGTGGATCGAAACTTGGCCGCCTGGATCTCCGTCTTGATCCGGTCGAGTCGCCCCCCTCGCGGGGGCGTGGGTCGAAACATCGGCTGGCCGCCGTTCACGTCGCGCCACTGGTGTCGCCCCCCTCGCGGGGCGTCGATCGAAACCGCCCCCGGCATCATAGTTGGGGCCGGAATTGGGTCGCCCCCTCGCGGGGGCGTGGAGCGAAGCTAGGCTGGGCCGGAAACGAGGGCAGTCATCGCCGAGGCGAAGTCCTTTGATGCCTGCGGCTGGCATGGCGCCTTTTCGACTGGACTTCCCCCGGCATCGGAGCGGTAGTGCGTTGCGGCAGCGGGGCAGAACCCAGTGCCGCAATGCCTGGGATCGGCATCGATCCTGGGCTCGGGGCAGTGCAAGCGGGCACACCGGGTGTCCGCGTCGAGGACACCGCCCATGTCTCCCTTCAAGCTCCACCTCTTCGGTCGGCCGGCCGATCTCACCGCAGCGGACAACGCCGATACGGATGCCGGTCCCGCGCAGGTCGTGTCTGCCGACACTTCGCTCGCCTCCGAGGCCGGTGACGCCAACTCCAGCAAGATCGCCCGGATCCTCGCGGCGATCAGCGCACCCGACGGCGCGACGGTGGAGGAACTCACCGCCCTCTCGGGATGGCAGCCGCACACCATCCGCGCGGCGTTGAGCCGCCAGCGTCGAAAGGGCTTCCAGATCGTGCACGGGGTCGACGGCTTCGGGCGCTTGGCCTATCGGCTCGCCTCCGACGGGGCCGAGGCATGACCCTCGTCGATCCGACCTCGATCGAGATGACGGCTTCGGCAGCGGCGTCAGGCGCCGACCGCACCGCGCGGCGCAGGACGGCCATGGCCTCCGGCGACGAGCTGCGCGCTCGCCTCCTCGCGCTCCGCACCCTGCCTCGCGAAGAACTCTGCGCCGAATGGCGGCGGCTCTTTCGCGCCAATCCGCCCGACCGCATCCGCACCGATCTCCTCGTGCTGGGTATCGCCTGGAAGATCCAGGAAAAGACGCGCGGCGGCCTGAGGAAGGCGGCCGAGACATGCTTGCGCGAGCTCGCGCGGTCCATGGGCACGACCGGCGACATCGGACGCGCCAAGCGGACGAAGCTGAAGCCCGGTGCCCGGCTGGTTCGCGAATGGGGCGGCACGGTTCACGAGGTCACCGTGGTCGAGCGTGGCTTCGAATGGAACGGTCGGGTGTGGGCGTCGCTCTCCGGCATCGCCGAGGCGATCACCGGCGCCCACTGGTCCGGGCCGCGATTCTTCGGGCTCGCGGCCCGGGGAAAGACCCGAAGCGACGTGGAAAGTCCCTCCAAGGGCGAGGAGATCCCGACCGATGCGTAAGCCGAAGAAGATCACCGATGCCTCGCCCGTCACGCGGGTCAGAGCCATCCGGTGCGCCGTCTACACCCGCAAGTCCTCCGAGGAGGGGCTGGAGCAGAGCTTCAACTCGCTCGATGCTCAGCGCGAGGCCTGCGAGGCCTATGTCGCGAGCCAGAGGGCCGAAGGCTGGGTGGTCCTGCCGCAGATGTACGACGACGGTGGCATCTCCGGCGGAACGATGGATCGGCCCGCCCTGAAGCGTCTCCTCGCCGACGTCGCCGCCGGGCTCGTCGACACCGTCGTTGTCTACAAGGTCGACCGGCTGACGCGCTCGCTCGGTGACTTCGCCAAGATCGTCGAGGTGTTCGACGAGGCAAACGTCTCCTTCGTCTCGGTGACCCAGTCCTTCAACACCACGACCTCGATGGGCAGGCTCACCCTCAACATGCTGCTGTCCTTCGCCCAATTCGAGCGCGAGGTCACCGGCGAACGCATCCGCGACAAGATCGCGGCCTCGAAGGCGCGGGGCATGTGGATGGGCGGGCGCGTGGCGCTCGGCTACGAGGTCCGGGAACGCAAGTTGGAGATCGTCGAGACCGAAGCCGAGACGGTGCGGTCCATCTTCCGGCGATACCTCGAATTGGGCTCGGTGCTCGACCTGCGCGACGAACTCCGCGCGACGGGGATCCGGGGCAAGGCAGCGAAGGGCTCCGACGAGGCCCCGTCGCTCGATCGCGGCGCGCTCTATCACCTTCTCCAGAACCGGCTCTATCGCGGCGAGATCGCCCACAAGGGCAAGATCCATCCCGGCCAGCACGGGAGAATCGTCGACCAGGAACTCTGGGATCGGGTCCAGGCGATGCTCGCCGACAACCGGGTGGAGAGGAAGCTCCGGTCGAATGCGGCTTCGGCGAGCCTGCTCGCCGGGCTGGTTCGGGACGAGGACGGGGTCCCGCTGACGCCGACGCATGCCAACAAGCGAGGCCGGCGCTATCGCTACTACGTCAGCCGGGATCTGGTGGTCGCGCCACCTGCGGAGGGAGCTCACGAACCGAGCGACCGACGCCGTCGGGGCGCATCGCGCCGCATTCCGGCGATCGATCTGGAGGCCGTGGTCGAGGACCGGCTCGCGGCGCTTCTTCGCGACGCCAACGCGGTCGACGGGATCGTCGCTGCCCGTGTCGCATCCATCGAGGAGCGGAGGCGCCGTATCGAGCGCGCCGGAGATCTCGGGACGAAGTGGCCATCACTCCCGCGACCCGAGAAGATCGCGATCCTCCACCGGCTCGTCACCGGCATCACCCTTGGAAGCTCGTCCCTCGAGATCACCGTCGATCCCGATGGGTTGAGCGAGGTCGCGGGCACGACCGGCGAGGACCTCGTGAAGCTCTCGACGGAACCGCGTGGCGAAGAACCCGTCTCCGAAGTCGACGCCGTCATCCTCTCAGTACCGGTGAACCTGAAGCGGGTCGGGATGGAGATGAAGCTCCTGGTCGAGGCGCCCGACCTCCAGCGCTCCCGCAAGCCGGATCGGAGCCTCCTCCGGCTGCTCGGTCAGGCGCGCCACTATCGCGAACGCCTGCTCGAAGGAGACGGCAAGGCGATCGGCGAGCTGGCCGAGGCCGAAGGCGTCGGCTCTCCCTACTTCACGCGGATCCTACGCCTGGCCTTCCTGGCACCCGACGTCACCGAGGCCATCCTCGACGGTCGGCAGCCGATCGAGCTCTCGGCCAAGAAGCTCGCGATGACCTCCGACCTACCGGCCGACTGGGACGAGCAGAGACGAGTGCTCGCATTCAGGTGACGCCACCGAACACGGCAGACCAACCTCGCGACATTCCGTGCCCCCGCCTCCTGAGGCGGGGTTCGTCGTTCCGGCGGGTCGGTGAGCGCGGCAGAGGGAAAGTGTACCGCGAAATCGGTCAGTCGAGACTTCCGGCGTCGGAGAGCCGCGATTCCCGTACCTCGACGGTCTCGCGGTGCATGTCCCACCGACACGACCGTGCAAGTCACGGAAACGTCGGGTGAATTCGGCATGATGGGAAAAAGGCAGAAAAGCCCCAAGATATCGGGGGCTTATGGCGGAGAGGGTGGGATTCGAACCCACGGTACGCTTGCACGTACAACGGTTTTCGAGACCGCCCCGATCGACCACTCCGGCACCTCTCCGCAGAAGCAAGGACTCGTGGTCGACGAGCGAGGTCCCTATACACAGGCCTGCCGCGCGCCGCAAGGCCCGTCGAACATTTCTCGCAAACGTCCCGCGTCGTCCACAGCCGAGGCCTCGCCGTCCACCCGCGTCCCACGCGCCGCTCTCGGTCGAGACGGGTGTCGAGATGGGGGCGAGACCGGGACCGCGACGTGGGCCGGTGCCTCGGCGGACCTGCCGCGCATGCCTCGTCCGCGATGCCGCGGGCGTCCGCGCCATCTGGCGGCGGGCGCCGACGCAGGCTATCGTCGCGCCATGTTCAGCGAAGAAGAACTCGAACGCTACGCCCGCCACGTGGTCCTCGCCGACGTCGGCGGGCCGGGCCAACAGAAGATCCGCGCCGCCCATGTCCTGGCGATCGGCGCCGGCGGGCTCGGCTCGCCGATCCTGCTCTATCTCGCCGCCGCCGGCGTCGGGCGAATCACCGTGGTCGACGACGACGTCGTCTCGCTGTCCAATCTCCAGCGTCAGGTGATCCACGCCACCGCCGACATCGGTCGGCCCAAGGTCGAGAGCGCCCGCGAGGCGATGGGGCGGATCAACCCGCATGTCGAGGTCGTGCCCGTCGCCGCCCGCTTCACGGCCGAGAATGCCGCGGCACTCGTCGAGGGCGTCGACGTCGTGGTCGACGGCTCGGACAACTTCACCACCCGGTTCCTCGCCGCCGACACCTGCTTCGCGCTCGGCCGGCCGCTGGTCACCGCCGCGGTCTCGGAGTTCGACGGCTCGATCACCACGCTGATGCCCCATCTCGACGGGGCCGACGGGCGCCCCAACCCGAGCTACCGCTGCCTCTTCCCGGCGCCGCCGCCGCCCGGTCTGGTGCCGGCCTGCGCCGAAGCCGGCATCCTCGGCGCCGCCGTCGGCGTGCTCGGCACGCTCGCCGCCACCGAAGTGCTGAAGCTCGTCACCGGCGTCGGCGATCTCCTCCTCGGCCGCCTGCTGATGGTCGATCTCAAGTCGATGCGCTTCGAGACCATCGACTACGCCCGCAATCCCAAGGTCACGCGGCCGCCGGTCCCCGGTCGGGCGTGAGCCTCGGGCACGAAACGAAGAACGGCCGGGCGATGCCCGGCCGTTCTTCGTTTCGACGATATCGTGCGTCTCACATGCCACGCACGGCCGGGCGGACCGAGCGCAGCTGCGGCTCGCGCATGGTCTCGCGCCACGGCGCCGAGCGGTAGACGCCGAGGATCCGGTAGTCGGCGAAGAAGCCGAGCTCCTCCAGCGCGTTGGCGAGCCCGCGCTCGCTCGGATGGCCCTCGACGTCGGCGAGGAACTGCGTCGCCGTGAAGTGGCCGTCGACCATGTAGCTCTCGAGCTTGGTCATGTTGATGCCGTTGGTGGCGAAACCGCCCAGCGCCTTGTAGAGCGCCGCCGGCACGTTGCGGACGTTGAACACGAAGGTCGTCATGATCGGCCCGACGCCCGGCGCCGCGCGCAGGTCCTCGGTCGACAGGATGACGAAGCGGGTGGTGTTGTGGTCCTGGTCCTCGATGTCCTCGGCGAGGATGTCGAGGCCGTAGATCTCCGCCGCCAGCCGCGAGGCGATGGCGCCGCGGGAGGGATCGGCGATCTGCGAGATCTCGCGGGCGGAACCGGCGGTGTCGGCGCCGACGATCGGCCTGAGGCCGAGCTTGCGCAGGTTCTCGCGGCATTGGCCGAGCGCCTGCGGATGGCTCTGCACCGTCTTCAGGGTCTCGAGGCTCGCCCCCTTCGGCGCCATCAGCTGATGGCGGATCGGCAGGAAGTACTCGCCGATGATGTGCAGGGTCGATTGCGGCAGCAGATGGTGGATGTCGGCGACGCGGCCGGCGATCGAGTTCTCGATCGGGATCATGCCGAGGTCGGCGGTTCCGTTCTCGAGCTCGGCGAAGCAGTCCTCGAAGGTCGCGCAGGGGATCGCCTCGAAGTCGGGATAGACCTCGCGGGCGGCGATGTGGGAATTGGCTCCCGGTTCACCCTGGAACACGATCTTCTTGCGGCCGGTCATGGCTGGTCCTTCACTGATTGCCGGCGGGGCCGGCGGCGAGAATGGTGCGGGCGCGCTCGAGGTCGTCCGGCGTGTCGACGCCGAGCGGCACCGTCGCGACGACCTCGACGTCGATGCGCATGCCGGCCTCGAGGGCGCGCAGCTGCTCGAGCTTCTCGCGACGCTCCAGCACCGAGGGCGGCAGCGACACGAAACGGCCGAGCGCCGCCCGACGATAGGCATAGAGTCCGATGTGGTGGAAGAGCGGTCCGTCGCCGTGCGGCGCCGTGGCACGGGTGAAGTAGAGCGCGCGCAAGCGGCTCTCGCCGATCGGCGAGCCGACCACCTTGACCACGTTGGGGTTGGTCTTCTCTTCGTCGCGCACGATCTCGGCGGCGAGCGTCGCGATGTCGACGCTCGGCTCGCAGAGCGGCGCGATCGACGCGCGCACGGCGGCCGGATCGATCGTCGGCAGATCGCCCTGGACGTTGACGATCACGTCGTGGCGGCCGTCCGGGTCGACGAGGCCGAGGGCCTCGTGGATGCGGTCGGAGCCGGAGGGGTGGTCGGGACGCGTCAGGATCGCCTCGCCGCCGTGGTCGCGCACCGCCGCGACGATCGCCGCGTCGTCGGCGGCGACGAAGACCGGACCGATGTCGGCTTCGCGGGCGCGGCGCCAAACCTGCACCACCATCGGCACGCCGGCGATGTCGGCGAGCGGTTTGCCCGGCAGGCGCGTCGCGGTCATGCGCGCGGGGATGAGGATCATCGGTCGGAGCGCGGGGGCGGACATCGGCAGGGATCTCGCGAGACGGCGTGAAGAGGCTCGACGGCTCTTATAGTTATGGACAGGCTCTCGGAAAAGCACGTAGTGTCCCGCTCGGAGGGGCAGGACCGGGAATGCGGCCGCCGTCGCCGTCGGGGAGGGGCTTCCGGGCGGTGCCGAGGGCGCGAGGCGCGGTCGTGCCGACACCGGTCGGGCGGGTTCGCAGCCCGCGACCACTCGGACGGAGTTCCACATGGATTTTCGCGCGATCAATTCTTACGCCGGCGCGCTTTTCGGTGCCGGTATCTGGGCCATGGTCACCGGCATCACCGCATCGATCATCTTCGCCCCCGAGCTTCCCGCCAAGCCCGGCTTCGTCGTGGCGGTCGCCGGCGCACCGAAGCAGGAGGCGGCGCCCGCCGCAGCCGCCAAGGTCGAGCCGATCGAGGTACGCATGAAGACCGCCGACGTCGAGCGCGGCAAGAAGAGCTTCTCCAAGTGCTCGTCCTGCCACACGCCCGAGAAGGGCGGCGGCGCCAAGGTCGGCCCCAATCTGTGGGGCGTGGTCGGTGGGCCCAAGGCCCACATGGGCGGCTTCAAGTATTCCGGCGGCATGGCCGATCGCGGCAAGGCCGGCGAAAAGTGGTCCTTCGACGACCTCGACAAGTTCCTGGCCGACCCCAAGGGCTTCGTCGCCGGCACCGCGATGGGCTTCGCCGGCATCAAGGACGGGGCCGATCGCGCCGACGTGATCGCCTATCTGCATTCGCTCTCCGACAGCCCGGTGCCGCTGCCCTGAGGCGCGGAACGGCGCGGAACGAACGACGGCCGGGAGCGATCCCGGCCGTCTTCGCGTCGGGGTGGCCGCGCCGCGCGAGACCGACCGCCGCGACGACTGCGAATTCGTCGTGAAACGTATAATCTCGCCCGAATCGTCGGATTGTCTCCGGCCGATCGACCACGAAAGCGAGATCGAACGCCCATGCGCCTTCTCACCCTGGCCGCCGTCCTCCTCGCCGCCGGAGCCACGCTCCTCGCCGTCCCGACGGGCCATGCCGAAGAGAGGGTCTGGCACCATGGCTCCTCGCTGATGGGCGAGCCGAAGTACCCGAAGGACTTCGCTCATTTCGCCTACGTGAACCCGAATGCGCCGAAGGGCGGCACGCTGCGCCTCTCCGACACCGGAACCTTCGACAGCTTCAATCCGGTGATCGCCAAGGGCAACGCCGCCTCGGGCCTCGAGCTGATCTACGAGCACCTGATGACGTCGGCGCTCGACGAGGCGTCGACCGAGTACGGCGAGATCGCCGAGGCGCTGACCTGGCCGGCGGACTTCTCGTCGGTGACCTATCGGTTGAACCCGAAGGCGCGCTGGCACGACGGCAAGCCGATCTCGACGGAAGACGTGGTCTGGTCGTTCCAGGCGATCACCGCCAACAATCCCGCCCAGGCCTTCTACTACAAGCACGTCGTGAAGGCCGAGGCGACCGGCGCGAACGAGGTCACCTTCACCTTCGATCAGGCCGGAAATCGCGAACTGCCGCAGATCGTCGGCCAGCTCATGGTTCTGCCGAAGCACTGGTGGGAAGGCACCGGCCCCGACGGCAGGAAGCGGTCGATCACCGAGACGACGCTCGAGATGCCGCTCGGCTCCGGCCCCTATCGGCTCAAGGGCTTCGAGGCCGGCCGCACCGTGGTCTTCGAACGCGTCAGGGACTGGTGGGGCGCGACCCTTCCGACCCATGTCGGCATGTGGAACTTCGACGAGATCCGCTACGACTATTTCCGCGACGAGACGGTCGAGCTCGAAGCCTTCAAGGGCGACGGCTACGACGCCCGCTTCGAGAACATCGCCAAGAACTGGGCGACCGCCTACGACTTCCCGGCCCGCGCCGAGGGTCGCGTCGTGCTGGAGAAGATCCCGGTCGCCGGCCGCGGCATCATGGCGGGCTTCGTGCCGAACCTGCGCCGGGCCAAGTTCGCCGATCCCCGTGTCCGCCTCGCCCTGTCCTATGCCCTCGACTACGAGGAGATGAACCGGACGCTGTTCTTCGGGGAGTACGACCGTATCCCGAGCTACTTCTTCCCCACCGAACTCGCCTCCTCCGGCCTGCCGCAGGGCCGCGAGCTCGAGATCCTGCACGAGGCGGAGAAGGCCGGGCCGATCCCGAAGGACGTCTTCGAGAAGCCCTTCGCCAATCCTGTCGCCAAGGACGCCGTTGCCGCGCGCAACAATCTGCGCGAGGCGCTGCGGCTCTTCCAGGAAGCCGGCTGGGTGATCAGGAACGGCGTCATGACCAGGGCCGACACCGGCGAACCCTTCCGCATCGAGTTCTTGAACAACGGACCGACCTTCGAGCGCGTCGGCGTCAGGTATCGCGAGAGCCTCGCCAAGATCGGCATCGACCTGTCGCTCCGCGTGGTGGACTCCTCACAATACGTCAACCGCGTCCGCGCCCGCGACTTCGACATGATCTACACCGGTTGGGCCCAGTCGCTGTCGCCCGGCAACGAGCAGCTCAACTTCTGGGGCTCCGCCGCCGCCCGCCAGGAGGGGTCGCAGAACTGGGGCGGCATCGAGAACCCGGCGATCGACGCGATCATCAAGGTGATCCTCTACGCCAAGGATCGCGACGAACTGGTCGCCGCCACCCGTGCGCTCGATCGCGTCCTGCTGTGGAACCACTACGTGATCCCGGGCTGGACCACGGCCGACACGCGGATGGCGCGCTGGAACCGCTTCGGCCGGCCCGATCCGCTGCCCTCGCAGTCGACCGGGTTCCCGGCCATCTGGTGGTGGGACGCCGCCGCCGCGGCCAAGACCGGGGTGCCGAAGTGAGGCCTCTTGCCGGGGCGACCCGGTCGGCGACCGCCGGTCTCACCCGGCGCGAGGCGCTCGCGGCCGGCGTCGCAGGCCTCGCGGCCTGCGCCGTTCCGGGGAGCCTGCGCGCCGCCGAGGGCCCGCGCCACGGCTTCTCGGTCTGGGGCGATCTGAAGTATCCGCCCGACTTCGCCCATTTCGACTGGGTGAACCCGAAGGCGCCGAAGGGCGGCACGCTGGCGACCCAGGCCTCGGTCTGGGCCTACAATCAGAACCCGTCGACCTTCAACTCGCTGCACGACCTGATCCTCAAGGGCGACGGCGCCATCGCCCTCGGCCTGACGCGGACGAGCCTGATGGAGCGCGCCTTCGACGAGGCCGACGCGGTCTACGGCATGATCGCCGAGAGCCTGGAGGTCCGCGACGACGGCGCCACGCTGATCTTCCGCCTGCGCCCCTCCGCGCGCTTCTCCGACGGCTCGCCCCTGACGGCGGAGGACGCCGCCTTCTCGCTCGTGACGTTGAAGGAGAAGGGCCACCCGCACGCCGCCGAACTGCTGCGCGAGATGGTCTCGGCGACGCCCGAGGACCGGCACCGTCTGGTGGTGCGCCTGTCGGACAAGCGCGGCCGCGCCCTTCCCGGCATCGTCGCGACCCAGCCGATCTTCTCCAAGGCCTTCTGGGCGAAGCACGATTTCGAGAATTCGCTGCTCGAGCCGGTGCTCGGCTGCGGCCCCTACCGGGTCGGCCGCTTCGAGGCCGGCCGCTTCGTCGAATACGAGCGGGTGAAGGACTGGTGGGGCGCCGATCTGCCGGTCGCCCGCGGCCGCTGGAACTTCGACCGCATCCGCTTCGACGTCTTCCGCGAACGCACCGTCGCCTTCGAGGCCTTCAAGGCGGGCGAGACGACGCTGCGCGAGGAGTTCACCTCCGCCACCTGGGCGAAGCAGTACGACTTTCCCGCCGTCGCCGACGGGCGGGTGAAGAAGATCGAGCTGGAGGATCGTTCGCCCTCGGGGGCGCAAGGGTGGTTCCTCAACACCCGGCGGGCGAAGTTCGCCGACCCGCGGGTGCGCGAGGCGATCGGCCTCGCCTTCGACTTCGAATGGACCAACCGCAACATCTTCTTCGGTTCCTACGCCCGCACCGCCTCCTTCTTCGTCAACTCCGACCTCGAGGCGACGGGCCGGCCGTCGCCGGCCGAACTCGCCCTGCTCGAGCCCTTCCGCGGGCGGGTGCCCGACGAGGTCTTCGGCGAGGCCTGGCGCCCGCCGGTGACCGACGGCACCGGGCAGGACCGCACGCCGCTGCGCCGCGCCTCGGAACTGCTCACCGCCGCCGGCTGGACGCGCAGGGACGGTCGCCTCGTCGACGGCGTCGGCCGTCCCTTCGAGATCGAGTTCCTCGAGGCCGACGGTGCCTTCACCAAGGTGGTCGGCGGCTTCGTGAAGAACCTGCAGGCCCTCGGCATCCTCGCCGCCGAGCGCGTCGTCGACCCGTCGCAGTTCGAGAAGCGCATGCTCGAGTTCGACTTCGACGTCGTCACCCGCCGCTTCTCGGTCGAGGCGACGCCGGACGAGACCAGTCGCCGCTTCTGGCACTCCTCGTCGCGCGACGCGGTCGGCTCGTCGAACCTCTCCGGCATCGCCGACCCGGTCGTCGACGCGCTGATCGAGGCGATGCTCGCCGCCCCCTCGCGCGAGGCCCAGGTCGCCGCCGCCCGCGCCCTAGACCGGGTGCTCCGCGCCGGGCGCTGGTGGGTGCCGCACTGGTTCAAGCCCAGCCACTGGATCGCCGCCTGGGACGTCTTCGATCGACCCGTGGTGAAACCGCGCTACGATCGCGCCATCGAATCGACCTGGTGGGTGGACGAGACCCGCGCCAAAGCCCTCGGCAAGGGCCTGTGAGGAAAGACGCCCGATGGCCGCCTATGTCCTGCGCCGCTTCCTGCTGATGATCCCGACGCTGATCGGCATCATGGCGATCTCCTTCGCCATCGTGCAGTTCGCCCCCGGCGGTCCGGTCGAGCGCGTCATCGCCCAGGTGACCGGCACCGACGTCGGCGCAACCGCCCGCGTCTCCGGCGGCGGCGGCGACTTCGGCGGCGTCCAGGCGGGCGGCGCCGGTGCCGACGTGTCGTCGAAGTACCGCGGCGCCCGCGGCCTCGATCCGGAGTTCATCAAGAAGCTCGAGAAGCAGTTCGGCTTCGACAAGCCGCCGCTCGAGCGCTTCTGGATCATGATGAAGAACTACGCCGTCTTCGACCTCGGCCAGAGCTATTTCCGCTCGATCTCGGTGATCGATCTGGTCAAGGAGAAGATGCCGGTCTCGATCTCGCTCGGCCTGTGGATGACGCTGATCTCCTACGGCATCTCGATCCCGCTCGGCGTCTCCAAGGCGGTGCGCGACGGCTCGCGCTTCGACGTCTGGACGTCGGCCGCCATCGTCGTGGGCTACGCCATTCCCGGGTTCCTCTTCGGCATCCTCCTGATCGTGCTCTTCGCCGGCGGTTCGTTCTGGGATTTCTTCCCGCTCCGAGGTCTGACGTCGGAGGGCTGGAGCCAGATGTCCTGGCCGGCGCGGATCGTCGACTATCTCTGGCACCTGGTGCTGCCGCTGACCGCCATGTCGCTCGCCGCCTTCGCCACCACGACGCTGCTGACCAAGAACTCGTTCCTCGACGAGATCCGCAAGCAGTACGTGGTGACGGCGCGGATGAAGGGCCTGACCGAGCGCCGCGTGCTCTACGGTCATGTCTTCCGCAACGCGATGCTGCTCGTCATCGCCGGCTTCCCGGCCGCCTTCATCGGCGCCTTCTTCGCCGGATCGCTGCTGATCGAGACCATCTTCTCGCTCGACGGGCTCGGTCTCCTCGGCTTCGAGAGCCTGGTCAATCGCGACTATCCGGTGGTCTTCGGCACGCTCTGGGTCTTCTCGCTGATGGGGCTGGTGGTGAACCTGATCTCCGACCTGACCTACACCTGGATCGATCCGCGGATCGACTTCGACAGCCGGGAGGCGTGACATGGCACTCTTCGCCCCCCTCTCGCCGCTCAACGCCCGGCGCTTCGCCAACTTCAGGGCCAACCGCCGCGGGGCGTGGTCGCTCGTCGTGTTCCTGGTGCTCTTCGCGGTGTCGCTCGTCTCCGAGCTCATCGCCAACGACCGGCCGATCCTGATCGTCTACAAGGGCGAGATCCTGTCGCCGCTTCTCGCCGACTATCCGGAGGAGAAGTTCGGCGGCTTCCTGCCGCAGACCCAGTACCGCGATCCGGTCATCCGCGACGAGATCGAAGCGCACGGCTTCATGATCTGGCCGCTGGTCCGCTACGCCTACAACACGCCCAACAACGAGATTCCCGAGCCGGCCCCCGCCAAGCCGTCGTGGATGTATTCGAAGGAGAAGCGCTGCGAGCGCTATCCGGGCGGCGTGAACGATCCCGGCTGCACCGTGGGCAACTGGAACTGGCTCGGCACCGACGATCAGGCCCGCGACGTCGCGGCGCGCCTGCTCTACGGCTTCCGCATCTCGGTACTGTTCGGCTTGGCGCTCGCCGTCGTCTCCTCCATCGTCGGCGTCGCCGCCGGCGCGGTGCAGGGCTATTTCGGCGGTTGGCTCGACCTCGCCTTCCAGCGCTTCATGGAGATCTGGTCGTCGCTGCCGCATCTCTACCTGCTGCTGATCGTCTCCTCGATGTTCGTGCCGAGCTTCTGGATCCTGCTCGGCATCCTGCTGATGTTCTCCTGGGTCAGCCTCGTCGGTCTGGTCAGAGCCGAGTTCCTGCGCGCGCGCAACTTCGAATATGTCCGCGCCGCCAAGGCGCTCGGCGTCGGCAATGCCCGCATCATGTGGCGCCACCTGCTGCCCAACGCGATGGTGGCGACGCTGACCTTCATGCCCTTCATCCTCAACGGCTCGATCACCACGCTGACCTCGCTCGACTTCCTCGGCTTCGGCCTGCCGCCGGGTTCGCCGTCGCTGGGCGAGCTGTTGGCGCAGGGCAAGAACAACCTCCAGGCGCCGTGGCTGGGTCTGACCGGCTTCTTCCTGATCTCGCTGATGCTGAGCCTGCTGATCTTCGTCGGCGAAGCCGTGCGCGACGCCTTCGACCCGCGAAAGACCTTCTCGTGAGATGTGCTAGGATCGGGGGCGAGGAGAGCGTCATGAACAAGACCGTGCATCGCGAGATCGTCGCCTCGGAGCTTCCCGCCGATCTGCGCGGCGACATCGACCCGTCGCACACCGTGCGGGTGGTGATCGAGGACCTCGGCGACCGCAAGGCCGAACGGCTCGCCGCGGCCGAACGCATTCTGCGCTATGCCGGTCTCTCCAAGCACAAGCGCACGACCGCCGAGCAGGCGGCCGCCAAGATCCGCCAGATCCGCGACGAATGGGATTCCTGATGAGGATCTACCTCGACGCGAACTTCTTCATTCGACTGATCGAGGGCGATACCTCGGAAACGGCGGAGTTCTTCGCCCGGGCGGTCGAGAACGATCACGCGTTGATCACCAGCGAGCTGACCTTGCTGGAAACGCTGACCGGGTCGATCCGCGACCGGGACGATCGCGAGATCGCGGCCTACGAGGACATTCTGACGCCGGGGGGATCTCCCCTGGACGTTCGGCCCATCGACAGGGGCGTCCTCCGGCGGGCGGCGGCAGTCCGGGTCGATCTGCACGACAAGACGCCGGACGCCATCCATGTCGCCACCGCGATGGAAGCGGGATGCGAAGCCTTCGTCTCCTCCGATCGCAAGCTGCGTGTTCCGACCGGCATGCGGAAGGTCTCTCTCGAAGAACTGGACGGACTGGTTTGACCTCACCCCTCCTCTCCGTCCGCGATCTCTCCGTCGCCTTCCATCAGGGGGGGCGGACGAGCCTCGCCGTCGATCGGATCTCCTTCGACATCGCGCGCGGCGAGACGCTGGCGCTGGTCGGCGAATCCGGGTCCGGCAAGTCGGTGACGGCGCTGTCGATCCCGCGGCTGCTGCCCTATCCGGCGGCGTCGCACCCCTCGGGCGAGATCCTGATGAAGGGCGTCGACCTCCTGAAGGCCGACGAGCACACGCTGCGCGGCATCCGCGGTGCCGACGTCACCATGATCTTCCAGGAGCCGATGACCTCGCTCAACCCGCTCCACAGCATCGAGCGGCAGGTCGCCGAGATCATCGAGCTGCACGATCTCTCGCGCGGGCAGTCCACCCGCAGCCGCGTGCTCGAACTGCTCGAGGCCGTCGGCATCCAGCGTGCCGCCGACCGGCTCGGCGCCTATCCCCACCAACTCTCCGGCGGTCAGCGTCAGCGCGTGATGATCGCCATGGCGCTGGCGAACGAGCCGGATCTGCTGATCGCCGACGAGCCGACGACGGCGCTCGACGTCACCGTCCAGGCGCAGATCCTCAAACTCCTCTCCGAGATCAAGGGGCGGATGGGCATGTCCGTCCTCTTCATCACCCACGATCTCGGCATCGTCCGCAAATTCGCCGACCGCACCTGCGTCATGACCGCGGGCAAGATCGTCGAGGCGGGACCGACGGCGGAGATCTTCGCCGCGCCGCGCCACGCCTACACGAAGAAGCTGCTCGCCGCGGAGCCCAAGGGCGAGCCGCCGGCGATCGACCTCTCCGCGCCCGTGGTGGCGCAAGCCGAGGACGTGAAGGTCTGGTTCCCGATCAGGAAGGGCTTCTTCCGCCGCACCGTCGACCACGTGAAGGCGGTCGACGGTGTGTCGCTGACGTTGCGCGCCGGCCAGACCATCGGCATCGTCGGCGAATCCGGCTCAGGCAAGACGACGCTCGGCCTCGCGCTCCTCCGCCTCCTGCCCTCGACCGGCCGCATCGTCGTGCTCGGCCGCTCGGTCGAGGGGCTCGACGCCAAGGCCATGCGGCCGATGCGGCGCCAAGCCCAGATCGTCTTCCAGGACCCGTTCGGCTCGCTCTCGCCGCGCCTCTCGGTCGGCGAGATCGTCGCCGAGGGCCTCGAGGTCCACATGCCGAAGCTGTCGCCGCAGGAGCGCGAGGACAAGGTGATCCGCGTGCTGGAGGAGGTCGGTCTCGACCCCGAGACGCGCCACCGCTACCCGCACGAGTTCTCCGGCGGGCAGCGCCAGCGCATCTCGATCGCCCGCGCCATGGTGCTCGAGCCGGCGGTGGTGGTGCTCGACGAGCCGACCTCGGCGCTCGACATGTCGGTGCAGGCGCAGGTCGTCGACCTGTTGCGCCACCTCCAGGCGAAACACGGCCTCGCCTATCTCTTCATCTCCCACGATCTCAAGGTCGTCCGCGCGCTCGCCGGCGAGGTGATCGTGATGAAGGACGGCAAGGTGGTGGAGAAGGGTCCTGCGATCGAGATCTTCGAACGGCCGACGACCGACTACACCAAGGCCCTGATGGCCGCGGCCTTCCGCCTCGAGGCGGTCGAGGGCGCGGTCCGGCAGTGAGACGGGACGGACGCGGCGCCGTGGTGGGGCCGCTTCTCCGCGTGGTCACGCGGTCGCGGCACCGACCATCGCGTCGATCGTCTTCAGCATCAGATCGATGTCCTGCGGCCGCGACAGACGGTGATCGCCGTCGTCGACGAAAGTGACGGTCGCGTCGTCCAGCGCCAGACGCTCGCCGATCCGCAGCGCGTGGCGCCACGGCACGCTGGCGTCGCGCTTGCCCTGCAGGATGGCGACCGGACAGCCGGTCTCGATCGTGCCGCCGAGCAGCAGGTTCCGCCGTCCGTCCTCGATCAGTCCGCGGGTGATCATGTAGGGCTCGTCGGAGTAGTCCGATGGCTCGGCGTAGACGCCCTCCTCCAGGATGGTGCGGCGGATCTCGTCGGAGAATCCCGCCCACATCAGCTCTTCGGTGAAGTCGGGGGCCGGTGCGATCAGCACCATGCCGGCGACGCGCGTGCCGGCGCGGCCGACGCGGGCGAGCTCGGCGCGGGCGAGCAGCAGCGCCATCCAGCCGCCCATCGACGAGCCGATCAGGATCTGCGGACCGGTCGTGGTGGCGAGGACGGTGCTCGCCTCCTCCTGCCAGCGCGAGATCGTGCCGTCGACGAAGCGGCCGCCGGAGACGCCGTGGCCGGAGTAGTCGAAACGGGTGACGGCGAGGCCGCGCGCCGCGCCGTGGGCGTCGAGCGCCAGCGCCTTGGAGCCGACCATGTCGGAGCGGAAGCCGCCGAGCCAGAAGAGGCCGGGTGCGGCGCCCGCCCGCCGCTCGATCGCGATCTCGCGCGCCGCCTCGCCCGTGCCGACCGTCAGCCTCTCGACCATCGCGCTCTCTCCTCGCATCCGACGCCGTCGCTCCTATCGGCGGACCACGCGCGTGGGAAGCATTTTCTTCACCGCGTCGAGGCGATCGTGCGGCTTCGCGACGCCTCGCCACGCCCGCGGGTGGTCTCGGGCGTTGACTTCCCGGCGATTTCGGCGAATTGTCGAGCAACGGTTCGACGCACCGACCCTCGTCGGCCGAAAGCCTCGGCGCATCGCGCGCGGGGCTTTCCGTGCAAGACGCGAGGGGACCGCATCGTCATCGAGCGCGGTCGCCGGTTTGTCGACGTCATCAGAGGAGATCACGACCATTCGCCGTCCGTTCCGCGCTCCGCCGCCGCCCAAGGAAGGGCCGCGCATCAACCGAGAGATCCGTGGCGTTCCGCAAATCCAGCTGATCGACGAAGAAGGCACCAACGTCGGCGTCGTCGCCTTCTACGACGCGCTCGATCGTGCCGAAGAAGCCGGCCTGGACCTCGTCGAAATCGCCCCGAACTCGGTTCCCCCGGTCTGCAAGCTTCTCGACTACGGCCGCTTCAAGTTCCTGGCCCAGAAGAAGGCCGCCGAGGCGCGCAGGAACCAGAAGGTGGTCGAGATCAAGGAGATCAAGCTCCGCCCGGGCATCGACGACCACGACTACGACACCAAGATGAAGCAGTCTCGCCGCTTCTTCGAGGAAGGCGACAAGGTCAAGGTGACCCTGCGCTTCCGCGGCCGCGAGATGGCGCATCAGGATCTCGGTCTGCAGGTTCTCGCCCGCTTCCGCGACGACACCGCGGACATCGCCAAGGTCGAGGCCGATCCGCGCCTCGAAGGCAAGCAGATGATCATGATTCTGGCGCCGCGCTGAGCGGTGCCGGAACGGCCGGAGGCCCTGCCGGCAGAGCCTTTCGACGCCCCGCCTCGGCGGGGCGTTTTCCATCCGGCCCCCATTCGCGACGCGGCCGGACGATGACGGAGACCGTCCGATGAGCACGACTCTTCGACAGTTGCGCTGGCGCACCATCGGCGACGATGCGGCCGTCACCGGCCTCGAACACGTCGAGCTGAAGATCTCCGACAGCCAGATCGCCGCCGAGGGCGTGGCGATCGGCGGAGCCGGCGAGGCCGCCTTCGGCGCCCGCTGGCGCATCGTGGTCGACGCCGAATGGGCCTGCGTCCGCTCCCTCCACCTGACCCGTCTCGGCGGCCCGACGCTGGCGCTGCGCCACGACGGCTACGGCGGCTGGTCGGACGGCGAGGGCAAGCCGCGCAAGGAATTCGCCGGCCTCCAGGACTGTCTCGTCGCCGGCTCGCCCTTCGGCCTGATGGCGCTGGTCAAGCGGCTCGGCAAGAAGGCGGAGAAGGCGCAGAGCCTCGAGGCGATCGTCGTCGACGTCGCCGCCCTCGAGCCGGTCAAGGCGACGGTCGCGCTGAAGCCGCTCGACGGGGGGAAGAAGCTCGCCGTCACCGTCGGCGACGCGGCCTTCGAGGTCGAACTCGACGACGAGGCGACCCCGACCCGCCACGGCGCGGCGATCGCGCTCGCCTGAGACACGGCGCGGTTCGTTCCCCGTTGCATTTCCGACATCATGCGCCTATAACCCCGCGGTCTCGCGAACCGGCCGGCTGATCCAAGGGCATGCCGAGGTGGTTCATGAAGGCTCGAACCCAAAGTCAATTCGGGACACGAGGGTTCACATGCGGTCTGCCGATCGCGTGGCCGGTGGTGCTTTCGGGCGCCGCCGTATTCGCGTCCCCAAACTCGAGAGAGCCAAATGCCCAAGATGAAGACCAAGAGCGGCGCCAAGAAGCGCTTCAAGCTCACGGCCACCGGCAAGGTGAAGGTCGCTCAGGCCGGCAAGCGCCACGGCATGATCAAGCGGACGACGAAGTTCATTCGCGACGCGCGCGGCACCACGGTGCTCGCCGACTGCGACGCGAAGATCGTCAAGCAGTTCCTGCCCTACGGCTGAGCCGCACCGCCAGACCCCACCATTCGTAAGGATTACCAGCCATGGCTCGTGTCAAGCGCGGTGTCACCTCGCACGCCAAGCACAAGAAGGTTCTGAAGGCCGCCAAGGGTTACTACGGCCGCCGGAAGAACACCATCCGTACCGCCAAGGCGGCCGTCGAGAAGGGCATGATCTATGCCTACCGCGACCGCAAGAACAAGAAGCGCAACTTCCGCGCCCTGTGGATCCAGCGCATCAACGCCGGTGTCCGCTCGGTCGCCGAGACGATGACCTACTCGCGCTTCATCGACGGCCTCAACAAGGCCGGCATCGAGGTCGACCGCAAGGTCCTCTCCGATCTCGCGATCACCCAGCCGGAGGCCTTCAAGGCCCTCGTCGAGAAGGCCCAGGCCGCTCTCGCCGCCTGATCGCCCGACTCGGACGGTTCGAAAGGCCCCGCGCGAACTCCGCGCGGGGCTTTTCTTTTTTCCGCCGCCTTCGCCCCCTCTTGCTCGCGCAAGCCGCCCGGTGCATCGAGGGGCGGCGAAACGGGGATCGACGGCATGCTGCGCTACAGGAACGACATCGACGGTCTGCGTGCGGTCGCGGTGGTGCCGATCGTGCTCTATCACGCCGGGGTGTCGCAGATTTCCGGCGGCTTCATCGGCGTCGACGTCTTCTTCGTCATCTCCGGCTTCCTGATCACCTCGATCATGCTCGGCGACATCGAGGCCGGCCGCTTCTCGGTCGTCGCTTTCTGGGGCAAGCGCATCGTCCGCATCTTCCCGGCGCTCTTCGTGATGCTCGCCGGCGTGATGATCGCGGGTTGCCTCTTCCTCTTCCCCGGCGATCTCCGGGCGCTCGCCTTCTCGACCGCCGCCGCCGCCGCCTTCGTCTCCAACATCTGGTTCGAGTTCACCACCGGCTATTTCGGCCCGGCGGCCGAGACGCTGCCGCTGCTCCACACCTGGTCGCTCGGCGTCGAGGACCAGTTCTACATCGTCCACCCGCTCCTCATCGCGATCGTTCATCGCTTCGCATCCGACCGGCTGAAACCGGTGCTGGTGGTGACGGCGCTTCTCTCCTTCGCGCTCGGCCTGTGGCTCTGCCTGTCGATGCCGGTGCACGGCTTCTACGGCCTGCCCGGCCGCATCTGGGAACTGGCGCTCGGCGCGCTGGTCGCCGCCGGTGCGGCGCCCCTGCTCGCCTCGCAGCGCGCCCGCGACATGGCGGCGCTGGGTGGCGCCGGCCTGATCGCGCTCGGCTACCTGCTGATCCGCCCGACGAGCCTCTTCCCCGTGCCTTGGGGCCTGCTGCCGGCCGTCGGCACGGCGCTGATCATCGCCTATGGCGACGGTGCGATCACCGCACGGCTGCTCGCCGCCGGCCCCGTCCGCTTCATCGGCAAGATCTCCTATTCGCTCTATCTCTGGCACTGGCCGATCATCACCTTCTGGCGCCTGCGCCACGACATGGTGTTGACGCCCGCCGACACGGCGATCGTGGTGACGCTGTCCTTCGCCGCCGCCGTGCTCTCCTATCGCTTCGTCGAGCGCCCGACGATCGACGGTTTCCGCGGCTTCCGCCCCGGCCGGCTGGTGGCGGGCGGCCTCGTCGGCGTCGGCCTGATCGTCGCGACGGCCGGCGTCGTGCATCTCAATGCCGAGAACTGGCGAACCTATCCGCCGGAGGTGCGCAAGGTCGCGGCTTATGCCGACTACACCGCGACCGCCGACCACAGGGCGCAGTTCCTCGACGGCACCTGCTTCGTCTCGCTCGGCGAGACCTACCAACGCGACGCCTGCCTCAAGCTTTCGACGACGAAGCCCAACATGCTGGTCTTCGGCGACAGCCACGCGGCGCAGTACTGGAAGGCGATCGAGGAGCGCTTCCCCGCCTGGAACGTGATGCAGGCGACGGGAGCGGCCTGTCGCGGCCTGTGGAACGTCCGCGCCGAGAGCCATTGCCTCGGCTTCATGCCGTGGATCCTCGACGACTGGCTGGTGAAGAACCGGATCGACGCGATCATCCTCGCCGGCCGCTGGCTCGACGGCGAGGACGATCTGGTCAAGGACACCGTCTCGCGGCTGGTGGCGCGCGGCGTCTCCGTCACGGTGATCGGCCCGACCGTCGAATACGAAGGCGAGATGCCGGCGATCCTGGCCGACGCCATGATGCGCGGCGATCCGGAACTGGCGGCGAAGAAGCGCGTGATGGAACGCCGCGACCGCGATCGGACGATGGCGCCGATCGTGAAGGCCGCCGGCGCCGTC
This sequence comes from Pinisolibacter sp. DMC100, assembly GCF_056313705.1. Taxonomy (NCBI): domain Bacteria; kingdom Pseudomonadati; phylum Pseudomonadota; class Alphaproteobacteria; order Hyphomicrobiales; family Ancalomicrobiaceae; genus Pinisolibacter; species Pinisolibacter sp. DMC100. The sequence continues at coordinate 716,624 of NZ_JBQUZT010000001.1, forward strand.
TGGGTCTCGGCCTGGGACGTCGAATGCCCGGCCGGCAAATGCCGCCTGTTCGACCCCGACGGCGGCCCGATGCACTTCGACTACGGCCACCTGACGCTTTCCGGCGCGAGGCTTGTGGCGAAGGCGATTCCCGAACCGGTGAGGAAGTGAGAGGCAACTTGCCCTGGTCGGAGGTGGATAGAGGCCCTTCACTCTGAGGTGCTCGGCGTAGCCGAGCCTCGAAGAGCGAAGGGCCGAGTGGCACCGCCCGTCATGGCTTCGCGCCTCACGAGGCCCGGCCGATGGCCGGGCACCTCAGGATGAAGCCGAACAGGTACGGCGCTCCCGCGTGCCCTCTTCCTCAGTGCGCCTCTTCCCAGTTCGCCGCGGCGCGGGCTTCGACCACCAGCGGCACGGCGAGACGCACGGCGGGTTCCGCCGCGCTCTCCATGACGCGCTTGACCAGCGGGATGGTCGCCTCGACTTGCCCCTCCGGCACCTCGAACACCAGTTCGTCGTGCACCTGAAGGAGCATCCGGGCCGAGAGCCGGGCATCGCTCAGAGCCGCATCCATGCGGATCATCGCCCGGCGGATGATGTCGGCGGCCGATCCTTGAATCGGCGCGTTGATCGCCGCGCGTTCGTTGAAGGCGCGCATCGCCGGGTTCTTGTCGGTGATGCCGGGATAGTGCGCCCGCCGCCCGAACAGCGTCGTGACGTAGCCCTTCGAACGGGCCTCCGCCTTCGCCGCCTCCATGTAGGCGCGGATGCCGGGGAAGCGTTCGAAATACTTGTCGATATAGGCCGCCGCTTCGCCGCGCCCGATGCCGAGCTGGTTGGCGAGGCCGAAGGCCGAGATGCCGTAGATGATGCCGAAGTTGATCGCCTTGGCGCGACGGCGGATCGACGGGTCCATGCCCTGAACCGGCACGCCGAACATCTCCGATGCCGTCATGGCGTGGATGTCGATGCCGTCGGCGAAGGCCTGACGCAGCGCCGGCACGTCGGCGACGTGGGCGAGGACGCGCAGCTCGATCTGGCTGTAGTCGGCCGAGATCAGCAGGTTGCCCGGCGTCGCCACGAAGGCACGGCGGATCTTGCGGCCTTCTTCGGTGCGGACCGGAATGTTCTGCACGTTGGGTTCGGACGAGGAGAGCCGCCCGGTCGTGGTCGCCGCCAGCGCGAAGGACGTATGGACGCGCTTCGTCGTCGGGTTCTCGAAGCTCGGCAGCGCGTCGGTGTAGGTCGACTTGAGCTTGGCGATCTGCCGCCAGTCGAGCACGCGCGCCGGCAGGTCGTGGCCCTGCGCCGCGAGATCTTCCAGCACGTCGGCGCCGGTTGCCCAGGCGCCGGTCGCGGTCTTCTTCGGCGCGGGCAGGCCCATCTTGCCGAAGAGGATCTCGCCGAGCTGCTTCGGGGAGGCCACGTTGAAAGGCTCGCCGGCGAGCGTCTCGATCTCGGCCTCGAGCCGCGCCATGCCCTGGGCGAACTCGCCGGAGAGCCGCGACAGCATCTGCCGGTCGATGGCGATGCCGCGCCGTTCCATCGCCGCGATGACGGGCACCAGCGGCCGCTCCAGCGTCTCGTAGACGGTGGCGAGCCCTTCCGCCGCCAGCCGCGGCTTCAAGAGGCGCCACAGGCGCAGCGTCACGTCGGCGTCCTCGGCCGCATAGGCCGTCGCCCTGTCGATGGCGACGCGGTCGAAGGTGACGGACGACTTGCCCGAGCCGGCGACGTCCTTGTAGGCGATCGGCGTGTGCTCGAGGTGGCGCTTGGAGAGTTCGTCCATGCCGTGGCTGCCGCGCCCGGCGTCGAGCGCGTAGGACATCAGCATCGTGTCGTCGAAGTTGACGATCGTCAGCCCGTGGTTCCCGACCACCAGCGCGTCGTATTTGAGGTTCTGCCCGACCTTGAGCACCGCCGGATCGGCGAGCAGTCCACCGAGTGCGGCGAGTGCGGCGCGGATCGGGATCTGCCCCGGCGCCGGCCCGTCGTCGAAGAGGCCGCCGTCGCCGGAGCGATGGGCGAGCGGCACGTAGCACGCCTTGCCCGGCGCGGTGGCGAGGCTGAAGCCGACGATCTCGGCCTGCATCGCGTCGAGCGAGGTGGTCTCGGTGTCGAAGGCGACGACGCCCACCTCGCGGGCCTCGGCGATCCACGCCTCGAGCCGCTCGAGCGTCCCGACGGTCTCGTAGGCCGACGTGTCGATCGGCCCGCAGGGCACCGCGCGGGCGGCCGCGAGGGCGGCCGGCGTGCCGACGATCGAGGCGGAATCGGCGGCGCCGAAGCCCCCCTCCCTGTCCCTCCCCCTCATGGGGGGAGGGGACGAAGGAGGCGATGCGCCATCCGCCGTCGTGGTTCGAGCGTCGGCGCTGCCACCCGCTCCCCCTCCCCCCTCGAGGGGGAGGGTCGGGGAGGGGGGGCTGCCGACGGAAGCCGTCCCGCCCGCGCTCGCCGGCGGCCAGTGCAACACCGGCACGGTCGCCTTCTCGATCGCTTCGGCGACCGCCCCGGTCGCCTCCGCCACGCGGCGGGTGAGCGAGCCGAAGTCCATCGCCTTGAGGAAGGCGACGAGCCGCGGCCCGTCGATCTCGGCGACCGCCAGATCCTCGATCGGCGTGTCGACCGGCACGGCGCGATCGAGCGTCACCAGGCGCAGCGACAGGCGCGCCGCCTCGGCGTGGTCGATCAGCGACTGGCGGCGCTTCGGCTGCTTGATCTCGGCGGCGCGCGCGAGCAGCGTTTCGAGATCGCCGTATTCGTTGACGAGCTGCGCCGCCGTCTTGATGCCGATGCCCGGCACGCCCGGCACGTTGTCGACCGGATCGCCGGCCAGCGCCTGCACGTCGACCACCTTGTCCGGCGTCACGCCGAACTTGTCGAAGACCTCCGGCGTCTCGATGCGCTTGTCCTTCATCGTGTCGAGCATGACGACGCCCGGCTCGATCAGCTGCATCAGGTCCTTGTCGGAGGCGACGATGGTGACGTCGGCACCGAGCGCGCGCGCCTGCGTCGCATAGGTGGCGATCAGGTCGTCCGCCTCGAAGCCCCTCTGCTCGACGCAGGCGACGTTGAAGGCGCGGGTCGCCTCGCGGATCAGCCCGAACTGCGGCCTGAGATCCTCCGGCGCCTCCGGCCGATGGGCCTTGTACTGGTCGTAGATCGCGTTGCGGAACGTGTCGCCCGAGGCGTCGAAGATCACGGCGAAATGGGTCGGTTCGACGGTGCCCGTCTTCTTCGCCTCCTTGAGGAGGCGGAACAGCATGTTGCAGAAGCCGGAGACCGCGCCGACCGGCACGCCGTCCGACTTGCGGGTGAGCGGCGGCAGCGCGTGATAGGCGCGGAAGACGTAGGACGAGCCGTCGACCAGGAAGAGATGGTCGCCGGCCTTGACCGGACGGGCGGAAGCACCGTTGGGGAGGATCGTGTTCATGGGGCGCATGGTAGCGACCCCGGACGACGGGACAAGCACGGATCGCGCTCCTCCCCGGGGAATGCGCGGTGCGCCCCCGACACCGACGTCCCGAAACGCGAAACGGCGCCCGCGGCGCCGTTTCAGGTCTTCGTCGATGCCGTCGGCCTCAGGCGCGGAGCGTCGCGCCGGTCGCCTTGGTCACGGCGGCCACCACCTTGGCGGCGACGGCCTCGAGGTCCTTGTCGGTCAACGTCGCCTCGCGCGGCTGCAGCTGGACCGCCACCGCGACCGACTTCCGGCCCTCGCCGAGCGCCGCCCCGCGGAACACGTCGAAGACCTGCACGTCGGTGATCAGCGCCTTGTCGGCGCCGCGCACCGCCTTGAGGATCTTCTCGGCCTCGACCTTCTCGTCGACGACGAAGGCGAAGTCGCGCGAGAGCGCCATCAGCTCGGGCAGAACCAGCGCGCCCTTCGACTTGGTCGCCTTGGCCTTGGGCTCGGGGATGGCATCCAGATAGACTTGGAAGCCGACCATCGGCCCGGTCACGTCCATCGCCTCGAGGGTGGCCGGATGGATCTCGCCGAAATGGGCGAGCACGTTCTGCGGCCCCATCTGCAGCGTGCCGGAACGGCCGGGGTGATACCACGAAGGCGCGGTGCGGGCGATCTGCAGGCGGTCGACCGCCACGCCGAGCGCTTCCAGCACGGCGAGCGCGTCGGCCTTGGCGACCGTCCAGCCGACCGCGCCCGCGGCGCCGAGCCAGTGACGGCCCGAACCGGTCGACGACGCGGTGCCGCGGCGCAGGCCGGCGGCCTCGAGCTTCTGATCCTCGGGGCGGTCGCCCTTGAAGACCTGACCGACCTCGAACAGCGCCACGTCGGCGGTGCCGCGCTTGACGTTGCGGCCGACCGCGGCCACCAGGCCGGGCAGCAGCGACGGGCGCATGTCGGAGAGATCGGAGGCGATCGGGTTGGCGAGCGCGAGCTCGGCCTTGCCACCGCCGAAGTGCTCGGCCTCGGCCTTCGACACGAAGGACCAGGTGACGGCCTCGAGCATGGTGCGGGTGGCGAGCACGCGACGCGCCTTGGAGCGGCGGATCTGCAGCGGCGTCAACACCTTCTTGCCGACGGTGCCGGTGGCGTCGAGCGGCGTCGAGACGACGTTCTCGAGGCCGTGGATGCGCATCACCTCTTCGACCAGATCGGCCTTCTGCGTCACGTCGGCACGCCACGTCGGCACCGCGACGCGGAACGTGTCGCTGGGAGCGACGACGAAGAAGCCGAGCTTCTCGAGGATGTCGCGGATCTCGGCACGATGGAGCGTCAGGCCGGTCAGCCGCTTCACTTCCGAGATCGGGAACTCGATGATCCGCTCGGTGATCGGCGCCTCGCCGACCACCACCGGCTCCGACGGCTCGCCGCCGCACAGGTCGAGGATGATCTGGGTGGCGTAGTCGATGCCGTTCTCGAGGTTGGCCGGATCGACGCCGCGCTCGAAGCGATAACGCGCGTCCGAGACGATGCCGGTGCGCCGGCCGGTCTCGGCGGTGCGGGCCGGGTCGAACCAGGCGCATTCGACGAAGACGTCGGTGGTCTCGTCCGAGCAGCCGGTCGCCTCGCCGCCCATGATGCCGCCGAGGCCGAGCGGCCCGGAGGCGTCGGCGATGACGCACATGCGCTCGTCGATCGCATAGGTCTTGCCGTCGAGCGCCTCGAGGCTCTCGCCGGTCCTGCCGTAGCGGGCGACGATGTCGCCGGAGAGCTTCGCCGCGTCGAAGACGTGCAGCGGCCGACCGCGGTCGATCGAGACGTAGTTGGTCATGTCGACCAGCGCCGAGATCGGACGCAGGCCGATAGCCTTGAGGCGACGCTGCATCCACTCCGGCGCCGGGCCGTTCTTGACGCCGCGGATGTGGCGGCCGTGGAAGGCCGGGCAGGCGACGACGTCGCCCGCGGCGAAGTCGAGCGAGACCTTGACCGGCGAGGCGTAGCGGCCGGGCGTCTTGCGCGCCGCGTCGGGCCTGAGCGTGCCGAGGCCGGCCGCGGCGAGATCGCGGGCGATGCCGCGCACGCCGGTGCAGTCGGCACGGTTCGGCGTCAGCGACACGTCGATCACCGGATCGTCGAGATCGGCATAGTCGGCGTAAGCGGTGCCGACGGGGGCGTCGGCGGGAAGCTCGATGATGCCGTCGTGGTCCTCGGAGAGTTCCAGCTCGGCCGCCGAGCACATCATGCCGTGGCTCTCGACGCCGCGGATCTGGCCGACGCCCAGCGTGATGTCCTTGCCCGGGATATAGGTGCCGGCCGGGGCGAAGACGGTGCGCAGGCCCTCGCGGGCGTTCGGCGCGCCGCAGACCACCTGGATCGGTGCCGGGCCGCCGAAGTCGACCATGCAGACGCGCAGGCGGTCGGCGTTGGGGTGCTGCACGGCGGAGACGACGCGGGCGACCACGAAGGGCTTGAGGACCGCGCCCTTGTCTTCGACGCCTTCGACCTCGAGCCCGATGCGGGTGAGCATCGCGACGATCTCGTCGAGCGTGGCCTCGGTGTCGAGGTGGTCCTTCAGCCAGGAGAGCGTGAACTTCATGGGATCGGTCCCGTCGGTGCGTCGGCGCGAACGGCGCGCGACGAATGAGGCGAAAGGGTCGGGTTCAGACGCTGAGGCCGCCGAACAGCGTCGGCAGGTCGAGCGGGCGGAAGCCGTAGTGCTTCAGCCAGCGCACGTCGGCGTCGAAGAAGGCGCGCAGGTCCGGCATGCCGTACTTGAGCATGGCGATGCGGTCGATGCCCATGCCGAAGGCGAAGCCCTGGTACTCGTCCGGGTCGAGACCGCAGTTGCGGAGCACGTTCGGGTGAACCATGCCGCAGCCGAGGATCTCCAGCCAGTCGTCGCCCTCGCCGAACTTGATCTCCGGGCCGGAGCGATCGCAGCGGATGTCCACCTCCATCGACGGCTCGGTGAAGGGGAAGAACGACGGGCGGAAGCGCATCTCGACGCTCTCGACCTCGAAGAAGGCCTTGCAGAACTCCTCGAGCACCCACTTCAGCGTGCCGATGGTCGAGGTCTTGTCGATGACGAGGCCTTCGACCTGATGGAACATCGGCGTGTGGGTCTGGTCGCTGTCGCAGCGATAGGTGCGGCCCGGCGCGATGATGCGGATCGGCGGCGTCTGCAACAGCATGGTCCGCACCTGCACCGGCGAGGTGTGGGTGCGCAGCAGCTGACGCTTGCCGTCCTGCCCCGGCTCGAAGAAGAACGTGTCGTGCATCTCGCGGGCGGGATGGCCCTCGGGGAAGTTCAGAGCGGTGAAGTTGTAGAAGTCGCTCTCGACGTCCGGCCCTTCGGCGACTGCGAAGCCCATGTCGGCGAAGATCGCCGTCAGCTCGTCGGTGACCTGGGAGATGGGGTGGATGCGGCCCTCGTTGGCCGGGCTCGACCACAAGGGCAGCGTCACGTCAACCGTCTCGGCGGCGAGACGGGCGGAAAGCGCCGCGGCCTTCAGCACGGTCTTGCGGGCGGCGAGCGCCTCGCCGATGCGCTCCTTCAGGGCGTTGACGGCGGCACCGCGCGTCTTGCGCTCCTCCGGGTCCATGGCGCCGAGCGTCTTCAGGAGGTCCGACACCGTCCCCTTCTTGCCGAGCGCGCCGACGCGCACCGCTTCCAGCGCCGCCTCGTCGGAGGCGTCCGCGATGGCCGCGCTCAGGGACTTTTCGAGATCGTCGATGTCGCTCATGGATCCGTGTTCCGAAGGATGCGTCGCAAAAAGGGAAATCGGCGGCACTTCTAGCCGGAAACGCCGTGCGGGGAAAGGCCTGCCGGCGCTTGCCTGCCGGCCGGGCGGTCACGCCGCCGCGACCGGCGCTCCGGAGGAATGCGGACAACCGTCCGAAATGCGAACAATACTGATTTTCCCGCTTCCGAAGCGACCCGATCGCCCCTACCATGGGACGACGTCTCGAGCCCTTTTCGGGCGAAGGAGCCCAATAAACGAACGGCCGTACGCCGACCAGGACGAGGAACGAACGACCATGGCTCTCGCGAACATTCTGGTGCATCTCGACCGCTCTCCGCGCACCGCTGTCCGCCTCGCGCTCGCGGTGAAGCTGGCGGCGCGCGACGGCGCCCGCCTGACCGGCCTGTTTGCCGAACAGTTGGCCGCCCACCGTGTCGGCGTCGTCGCCTCCTGGCCGCCGGCGGAGTATGTCGTCGCCGTCGCCGAAGTGCGCGCGGCCTTCGAGGCCGCGACCACGGCGCTCGGCGACAAGGCCACCTTCGTCGACATCAACCGCGGTTCGGAACAGGAGATCCTGTCGCGCGCCACCGACATCGCCCGCACCTTCGATCTCGTCGTCCTCGGTCAGGCCGAGGAGGGGGGCCGCGCCCCGGCCGATCTGCCCGAGCAGATCATCCTCGAGAGCGGACGTCCGGTGCTGATGGTGCCCTATGCCGGCAACTACGAGGATCTCGGCCACCGCCCGCTCTTCGCCTGGCACCGTTCGCGCGGCGCCGCCCGTGCCCTGCACGAAGCCCTGCCGCTGGTCGCCTCCGGCGCCGACGCGCTGGTGGTGGAGGCCGGCCGGCCGGGCGACGCCACCGACGAGTTCGCCGATCTGGTCGTCGGCGCGCTCGCCGCCCATCGCATCGGCGCCCGCTTCCAGACGGTCGTCGTCGAAGAGATCAAGCTGATGGACACGCTGCTCAATCAGGCGGCCGACCATTCCGCCGACCTGATGGCGATCGGCGCCTTCGACCATGCCGGCCTCGCCTTCTTCGGCCGCGGCTCGGGCACGCGCTACATCCTGCGCCACATGACGCTGCCGGTGCTCTTCGCCCACTGAAGGCACGGGCCCCACCGAAGACGTGGGATCGGAAAACGCGACGGGCCGGATCGGGGAGATCGATCCGGCCCGTCGGCGTCTTCGCGTGTGATGCGCGAGACGCGGCGGCGACCTCCGGGGCGAGGGTCGAGCCCTCTCGCCGCCCGATCGGCGCGCGTTCAGACCCCGAGCCAGCGGTGGACGAGGTCGGCGTCGGCGGTCAGCGCCGCGGTGGTGCCTTCGAAGACGATCTCGCCCTTGGCGAGGATGAAGTGGCGATCGGCGAGGCCGAACAGATCCTCGAGGTTCTTGTCGACCACCACGATCGCCATGCCGGTCGCCGCGACGATCGACAGCGTCTTCCAGATCGCGTCGCGCACCTTGGGGGCGAGGCCCTCGGTCGCCTCGTCGAGCATCAGGAGTTCGGGGTTGGTCATCAGCGCCCGGCCGATCGACAGCATCTGCTGTTCGCCGCCCGAGAGCTGGTCGCCCCAGTTGCCGCGCCGTTCGGCGAGCCGCGGGAAGAGGTCGAAGACCCGCTCCAATGTCCAGTCGCGCCGCCCGCCGGGACCGGCGCGATGCGGCAGCGTCAGGTTCTCGAGCACGGTCAGATTGGGGAAGATGCCGCGCCCCTCCGGTACCAGGGCGATGCCGGCCCGCGCGATCGCGGCAGGTCTCGCGCCCGAGAGTTCGCGTCCGCGGAAGCGGATCGAGGCGGTCGGTCCGCCCGACATCAGGCCGCAGATCGTGCGGAGCAGCGTCGTCTTGCCCATGCCGTTGCGGCCGAGGAGACCGATCGTCTCGCCGGGCGCGATGTGCAACGCGACGTCGCGCAGGCAGGGCACGCGGCCGTGGGCAGTGGCGATGCCTGAGGCGGCGAGCAGCGGCTCGGTCGCCTCGGAAGCGCGCGCGGGACGGGGGGCGAGCGCGAGAGCGGGTGTCATGCGGCGTCCTCCAGTCCGGCGAAACGGCCGAGATAGGCCTCGCGCACCGCCGCGTCGCGGCGAATGTCGTCCGGCGTGCCGTGGGCGAGAAGGCGGCCGCCGACCAGCACCGACACCGTGTCGGCACAGGCGAAGACCGCGTCCATGTCGTGCTCGATGAGGAGAATGGTGTGATCGCGCGCGAGCTCCCTGAGGAGCGCCGTCACCCGCACCGTCTCCTCCGGCCCCATGCCGGCGAGCGGTTCGTCGAGCACCAGCAGCCGGGCGCCGGAGGCGATCAGCATGGCGATCTCGAGCTGGCGCTGTTCGCCGTGCGACAGCGACGACACCACCCGATCGGCGCGGTCGACGAGACCGGTCGCCTCGAGGGCGTCGGCGACCGCACGGGCCTCCTGCGCCCGACTGCTGCCTGCGAGCCCGCGTGCCTGCGCCGCCACGGCGCAGTTCTCGGCGACGGTGAAGCCGAGGAAGACGTTGGTGCGCTGGAAGGATCGGCCGATCCCCCGCCGCGCCCGGCTCGCCGCCGACATCGTCGTGACGTCGACGCCGTCGAGCCGAATGGTACCGGCGGAGACCGGCAGCGTGCCGGTGAGGAGGTTGGTGAAGGTGGTCTTGCCGGCGCCGTTCGGGCCGATCACCGCATGGATGCGGCCGGGCGCGAAGGCGACGGTGACGCCGTCGACGGCGGTCAGGCCGCCGAAGGTGCGGCGCAGACCGGCGACGTCGAGCTTCGGCGGCTTGGCGTGGGCAGTTTCCTTCGCCGGCTCGAGATCGGCCGTCTCGGGCGCCGTCCAGGGCCGGACGGCGCGCTGCGGCAGCCAGCCGGCGATGCCCTTCGGCGCTCCGAGCACCACGGCGATGAGGAACAGGCCCATGGCGATCGGCCAGTGGTCGGAGACCATCGCGCCGACGAGTTTCGGGCTCTTCAGCACCTCCTCCGCCAGCGAGAAGACCAGCGCACCGACGATCGGCCCCCAGATCGAGCCGACGCCGCCGAGCACCACCATCATGATGGCGAGGCCGGATTCGCGCCAATTCATGATCTCCGGCGGCACGAAGCCGTCGATCGAGGCGAAGATCGCCCCGCCGAGCCCGGCGATGGCGGCGGCGGCGACGAAGCCCGCCCACTTGTAACGGGTGGCGTCGAAGCCGAGGGCGTTCATCCGCGTCTCGTTGGCGCGCGTGCCCTGCAGCACCCGGCCGAAGCGCGAGCGGGCGAGTGCCAGCGTCGCGACATAGACCACGGCGAGGGCGGCGAGCGCGAACCACAGCAGCGTGTTGCGGCCGGAGAAGTCGAGCACCGTCCGCCCGGCGATCTCCAGCAGTGGCTTCACGTCGATCGAGGCACCGTCGGAGCCGCCGGCGATCTTGGTGTCGTGGAACAGCGCGAAGAGCATCTGCGACGCCGCGAGCGTCACCATGATGAAGTAGAAGGCGCGCGTGCGGACCGCGAAGGCGCCGACCACGGCGGCGACGGCCGCCGGGAGCGCGATGCCGGCGCCGAGCGCCACGGCGAGGTTCGCCGGCTCGTAGTCCGGCGGGGTGACGAACCACACCGCATAGGCGCCGAGGCCGAACCAGGCGGCATGGCCGAAGGAGACGAGACCGGTGACACCGATCAGCAGATCGAGGCCGATCACGAAGATCGCCGTGGCGATCACCCGGGTGGCGAACTTCACCTCGAAGGGGCCGGCGAAGACCGGCACCAGCGCGAAGGCCAGCGCCAGCGCCAGAAGCAGCGCGATCACCGCGCCGGAGGGCAGGCGGATCATCGGATCACCCTCCCGTAGAGGCCGGCGGGACGGACGACCAGCACCGTCGCCATCAGCGCATAGACCAGCACGCCGGCGAAGCTCGGCAGGAACACCTTGCCGAGCGCGTCGGCGACGCCGATCGCCAGCGCGCCGACGAAGGCGCCCTTGATCGAGCCGATGCCGCCGATCACCACGACGACGAAGGAGATGATCAGGATGCGCTCGCCGATGCCCGGGTAGACGCTCTCGACCGGCGCGGCGAGCATGCCGGCGAGGGCCGCCAGCGCGCAGCCGACGGCGAAGACCATGGCGTAGAGCCGCGTCGCGTCGAAGCCGAGGAGCTCGGTCATCTCGCGGTTCGATTCGCCGGCTCGCACCAACTGGCCGACCCGCGTCTTCTGCACCACGAAGAACATGGCGGCGGCGAGCGCGGCGCAGATCGCCGTCAGCGCCAGCCGATAGACCGGATAGGACAGCGTCGAGGTCAGCGCGATCGAGCCGGAGAGATAGGCCGGTGCCGGCACGCCGTGGGGATGGTTGCCCCAGATCGTGCGCTGCAGCTCGTTGAAGATCAGGATCAGCGCGAAGGTCAGCAGCACCTGTTGCAGGTGGTCGCGGGCATAGAGATGGCGGATGAACACCCGCTCGATCGCCCAACCGAAGCCGACCGCCAGCGGCACGCCGAGGCCGACCGCCAGGAAGACGTCGCCGGTCGCCTCGGTCAGCGTCAGCGCGAGATAGGCGCCCAGCATGTAGAACGAGCCGTGGGCGAGATTGATCACGCCGAGGATGCCGAAGACCAGCGTCAGGCCACTGGCGGCGAGGAAGATCAGGAACCCGTGCTGGATTCCGTTGAAGATCTGGACGAGCACGAGCTCCATCGCGGGCAAACCTTCTCGTGACGGACCGGGAGGGGCGCGGGCGTGTCGCGCCGCGCGCCCCTCGGACGGTTTCGAAGGTGAGGCGGGATCAGGCCTTGCAGCCCTTGGCCGCGTCGGCGAGGCTCTCGGCGGCGATGCCGACGAGCCCGTTCTTGCCCCCCTTCAGCTCGCGCAGGTAGAAGTTCTGCTTCGGGTTGCGCGAGGCGGAGAACTCGAACGGCCCGCGCGGCGAGGCGAATTTCGCCGCCGCCATCGCCTTGTGCAGCTCGTCCTTCTTCGCCGCGTCGCCGCCGACGGCCGAAAGGCCGATGTCGAGCACCCGCATCGCGTCCCAGCCCTGCACCGCGTAGACGTCGGGTGCGATGCCATGGGCCGCCTGGAACGCCTTGCGGAAGGCGGCGTCCTCGGGGTTCTTCAGCCCGTCGGCATAGTGCAGCACGGTCTTCACCCCGTCGCCGGCCTCGCCCACCGCCTGCTCGACGCCGTCGGTGAGGAAGCCCGGTCCCCACAGCTGCACCTGCCCCTTGAGGCCGGCCGCCGCGAAGTCCTTGATGAACTTGGCGGCACCGCCGCCGGCGAAGAACGAGTAGACCGCCTGGGGCTTCGCCGCCGCGATCTCGGCCAGCGCCGACTGGAACTCGACGTCGGGGAAGGGTAGGGCGATGTCCTTGACGATCTTGCCGCCGCCCGCCTCGAAGGCCTGTTTGAAGCCGGCGACCATCTCCTCGCCCGCGGCGTAGCGCCAGGTGCAGGTGACGGCCTCCTTGATGCCGGCCGCCAGCATCGCCTTGCCGGTGGCGACGCCGACCTGACCGTTGGCGAAGGAGGTGCGGAAGATGTTGGGAGCGCAGAGGCCGCCGGTGATGGCGTCGGCGCCGGCGTTGGGCACCAGCGTGGTGACGCCGGCCTCGCGGGCGATCTTGACCATGGCGGCGGCGACGCCGGAATGCACGGTGCCGACCAGCACGTCGACCTTCTCGCCGAACACCAGCTTGTTGGTGAGTTCGGTCGCCTTGGGCGGCGCGGATTCGTCGTCGAGCGCGGTGAACTCGATCGCCCGACCGGCGAGTGAACCGCCCTTTTCCTTGACGTAGAGCTCTGCGCCGCGTCGGATCGCCTCGCCGAGCGGGGCATAGGTGCCCGATGCCGGCAGGAGAAGGCCGATCTTCAGCGCGCCGGCGGCGGCGGCGGGGCGGACGAAGGGGGCGACGCCCCCCAAGAGCCCCGCGGCGCCGAGCGCACCGGCGGACAACAGGAATTCGCGTCGCGACGACGTCATCGTGATCCCTCCCGGACTGGACGTTTCGGCGCGCGTTCGTTTTTCCGTGGGCTCTGTCGGCCCCGCGCGCCACTCCCTCACGAGAGGAACTTTATTTCATCTCATTCGAAGGTCAAGCCGAACATGCAATATTGTTCATTGCGAGACCGGGTCGAGTGCCGCGACCGTCAGCGCCGGATGGTCGGCGGGCCTGACCGCGATCATCGCCGGGCGCGGCCAGGCGACGACGAGGCGGCCGGCGAGATCGGCGAGACCGGGCAGTTCCATCGCGTCGTGGAACACCGGCCTGCGGGCGCGGGCCGCGAACTGATGGAAGAGATCGGCGACGTCGTAGTCGTAGACGATGTCGCCCGGCACGATGCCCGGCCGCCGCGCGAAGAAACGATGGAACCCGACGAACCGCGCCCGTCCGCCCGCCTCGCCGGCGAAACACAGGACCGCGCGGCCGGAGCCGAGCTTCATGCCGTCCTGCATGCGGGCATAGGTGACGAGATGGCCGAGGCGGACGAGATCGGCGGTGGTGCGATGCTCGTCGATGGCGTCGCGCGGGTCGAGCGTGACGCGCAGCGCCAGCATCGCCTCGTCGGGCAGGCCGGCGCGGGCGGCGAGAAGTGCGGCGAGCGGGCGTCCGACGAGATCGGCGGGGTAGGTCGGCTCGCTCACCCCTTGGCGCCGCGATTGCGCGACTGCCACGGGCAGCCGTTGACGCAGTAGGACTGGACCAGCCCGTAGAGCCGCGCGGCGCTCGCCTCGACGCCGACGCCGGACGTGTCGATCTGCACGCGGGCGCGGGCATAGAGCGGCTCCCGGCTCGACAGAATGGTGATCAGCTCCGCCATCGCCGCCTTGTCGTTGGCCATGGGGCGGAGGTCGCCCTGCTGGCGGACGCGGCTCATGTGCTCGGCCGGCGAGGTGCGGACCCAGACGGTGAAGAACGAGGCGAGCAGCAGCTCGAAGGTCACCGGCTCGCCGACGATGCCGCCACCGGTGGCGAGCAGCATCGGGCCGGGCTGTTCGACCAGCCGCTGCAGCGTCACCCGCTCCAGCCGGCGATAGCCGTCCTGGCCGTAGAGATTGAGGATCTCGTTGATCGAGAAGCCGTGTTCGGCCTCGATCTCCTTGTTGAGCTCGACGAAGGGCCAGCCGAGGCGCTCGGCGACGATGCGCCCGAGCGTCGACTTGCCGGCGCCGCGCAGGCCGATCAGCGCGACGCGGTCGACGGCGATGTGCTGGTCACCGACCGGCCTCGGCCCGCTCGGCAGCTTCTCGCCCGAGAGCAGAGACCGGACCTCCGCGACCACGGCCGGCGAGGCGCCGCGCATCAGGTCGCGCACCAGCCGCCAGTCGCCGCCGTCGTCGGCGACGACGAGATCCTCGAGCGGCGCGCCGATCGCCTCGGCCACGCGGCGCAGCAGCATGATCGAGACGTTGCCCTGGCCGCCCTCGAGCTGGGCGATGTAGCGCTCGGAAATCCCCGAGACCTTGGCGAGGACCTTGCGCGACATGCCGCGCAGTGCCCGCATCCGCCGCACCCGCTGGCCGAGCTCGACCAGGAAGGCCTCGTCGGCATCCTCACGGCTCGCCGCCCGCCCGGTGCGCACCGTCTCCGCGCCCTTGGCGTCGGCGGCCTCGGTGTCCGGCGGCGGGGAGTCGGTGGCGGGGAGGTCGTCGGATGCGGTCATGAGCGGTCTCGAATTGGAATGGATGAAAAATAGTACAGCGCCCCCTTGACGGCAAGCCGCCCGGCGCGGCATGAAATTATGCAATATAGTTCCGCTCCCCTTTCGAGGCCGAAGAGCGGACGCCGAGGGAGACGATCCGATGACCGAGAAAGACACCGAGGCGCGGCGGGCCTTCGCCGCCGAGATCGGCGCGGTGGCGCGCGCGATCGAGGGCCGCCCGCTCGACGACGCGCTCGCCGCCCGGCTCGAGGCCGAGTTTCCGCCGAACGGCGACACGTTCCGCCGCATCGCCCGGCTGATCGAGACCGGCGACGCCGAGGGCTGGATCTGCCCGCGCGAGAACGGCGGCATCCGCTGGGGCCGGGTGATCGCGCCCGGCGCCGAGGCCGGGTCCTTCTCGGTCGACGTGGTGATGATGGAGAGCATCCGCGGCCCCCATCACGTCCACCCCAAGGGCGAGATCGGCATGATCATGCCGGTCGTGGCCGAACCGAATTTCGACGGCCATCCCGAGGGTTGGTACGTCTACGGCCCCGGCTCGGCGCATCACCCGACCGTCACCGACGGCTCTGCCTACGTCCTCTATCTGCTGCCCGACGGCGCGATCGAGTTCACCGGCCGCTGACGCCCCCCGAGGAGATCCGCCATGACCGCTCCCATGTCCGACATCGCCGCCGCGGGCCGCGTCTACAACGCCGTCGACGACCTGCTCGATCGCAACCTCCGCGCCGGCCGCGGCGACAAGCCCGCCTTCGTCGACCCCGACCGCCGGCTCACCTATTCGGCGCTCGCCGCCGAGACCCGCCGCTTCGCCAACGTGCTCGCCGCGCTCGGGCTCTCCCGCGAGGACCGGGTGGCGATGATCATGCTCGACACGGTCGACTGGCCGGTCGTCTTCCTCGGCGCCATCCGCGCCGGCATCGTGCCGATCCCGCTCAACACGCTGCTCGCCGCCGATCAGTACGCCTACATGCTCGACGACAGCCGAGCGAAGGTGCTGGTGGTCTCCGACGCTCTGTTGCCGGTGGTCGCCCCCGTCCTGCCGGGCATCTCGTCGCTGCGCCACGTGCTCGTCGCCGGCGGGAAGGCCGAAGCACCGCATCGCGGCCTGACGGCGGAACTGGCGGCGGCGTCCGACGTCTTCGAGACGGTGCCGACTCATCCCGACGAGACCTGCTTCTGGCTCTATTCCTCGGGCTCGACCGGCGCGCCCAAGGGCACCCGCCACGTCCACACCTCGCTGATGGCGACGGCGAAGCTCTACGGCCAGGCCATTCTCGGTATCCGCGAGGACGACGTCGGCTTCTCCGCGGCGAAGCTCTTCTTCGCCTACGGGCTCGGCAATTCGCTGTCCTTCCCGATGTCGGTCGGCGCCACGGCGGTGCTCAACCCCGGCCGTCCGACGCCCGCCGCCGTCTTTGCCATGTTGGAGACGCACCGCCCGACGATCTTCTTCGGCGTGCCGACCCTCTTCGCCGCCATGCTGCACGACCGCGACCACGCGAGCCACGCCGGCTCGCCCGCCTTGCGCATCTGCGCCTCGGCCGGCGAGGCGTTGCCCGAGCACATCGGCGAAGCCTGGGCGAAGCGCTTCGGCGCCGACATCCTCGACGGCGTCGGCTCGACCGAGATGCTGCACATCTTCCTGTCGAACGCGCCGGGCTCGATCGTCTACGGCACCTCCGGTACGGCGGTCCCCGGCTACGAGCTGAAGCTGCTCGACGAGAGCGGCCGCGAGGTCGACGACGGCGAGATCGGCGAACTCTTCGTGCGCGGGCCGTCGGCCGCCGACGGCTACTGGAACCAGCGCGAGAAGAGCCGCGCCACCTTCCGCGGCGAATGGACCAAGACCGGCGACAAATACATCCGCGACAAGACCGGCCGGCACACCTACTGCGGTCGCGCCGACGACATGTTCAAGGTCTCCGGCATCTGGGTCTCGCCCTTCGAGATCGAGGCGGCGCTCGCCTCCCATCCGGACGTGTTGGAGGCCGCGGTGGTCTCCCACGCGGACGAAGAGGGGCTCCTGAAGCCCAAGGCCTTCGTCGTGCTCAAGGACGGCGCCGCCGTCGACGGCCTCGAGCAGAGGCTCAAGGACCACGTCAAGGCGTCGATCGGCATGTGGAAGTACCCGCGCTGGATCGAGGTGGTCGACGGCCTGCCCAAGACCGCCACCGGCAAGATCCAGCGCTTCAAGCTGCGCGAGGAAGGGTGATGACCCTCCCCCGCGACGGCTTCGTCGAGGTTGCCGGCCGGCGTCTGGAGTTCGTCCATCTCGGGCCTGCGCCCGACACGGCACCGACGCTGGTGCTGCTCCACGAGGGGCTCGGCTCGGTCGGCCTGTGGCTCGATTTTCCGCAGGCCCTGCAGGAAGCGACCGGCTGCGGCGTCTTCGTCTTCTCGCGTGCCGGCTACGGCAAGTCGGACCCCGTGCCGCTGCCGCGCCCGCTCGACTACATGCAGCGCGAGGCCGAGGAGATGCTGCCGGCGCTCCTCGATGCCATCGGCTTTCGCCGCGGCGTCCTCGTCGGCCATTCCGACGGCGCTTCGATCGCCGCGCATCACTTGGGGGTCGTCCGCGACCCCCGCGTCGAGGCGGCGGTGCTGATCGCGCCGCATTTCTTCGTCGAAGAGATGTGCGTCGCGGCGATCGCCGAGGCGAAGACCGCCTGGGAGACGACCGATCTCAGGGCGAAGCTCGCCCGCTGGCATGCCGATCCGGACGTCGCCTTCCTCGGCTGGAACGGCGCCTGGCTCGATCCCGAATTCCGCCATTGGGACATCCGGTCGAGCCTCGAGACCGTGTCGCGGCCGATGTTGGTGATCCAGGGCGTCGACGACCAGTACGGCACGCGCCTCCAGCCCGAGGCCGCGGTCGATCTGTCGCCCGCCCCGGTGCTCGTCGAGATGCTGCCGGGCGTGAAGCATTCGCCCCACCGCGAGGCGTGCGACGCGACCGTCGCGGCGATCACCCGTTTCTTCGCTGCCTTTCCCGAGTTCTCCGTTTCAGAGGTCTTCGCATGATCCGTCTCCAGAGCTACGTCGAAGATCGCTTCGTCGCGGGCGCCGCCCCCGGCCGTTCCTTCGTCGACCCCGTGACGGGCAAGGCGCTCGGCACGGTCGATTCGACCGGCGTCGACTGCGCCGCCGCCCTCGATCATGCCCGCAGCGTCGGCGGTTCCGCGCTCGCGGCGATGAGTTTCGCCGAGCGCGGTGCGCTGCTCGGCGCGATCGCCGACGCGCTCGCCGCCCGCCGCGACGACTGGCTGGCGATCGCCCGGCAGAACTCCGGCAACACGACCCGCGACGCGTCGATCGACGTCGACGGCGGCATCGCCACCCTGAAGTATTATGCAAGGCTCGCCGCCGGTCTCGGTTCCGCCCGCCGGCTGATCGAGCCGGGCGCCGACCGTCTCGCCAAGGGCCCCTTCGAGGCCCGCCACGTCTGGACGACGCGGCCGGGCGCGGCGATCTTCATCAACGCCTTCAACTTCCCCTCCTGGGGCCTGTGGGAGAAGGTCGCCGTGGCGCTCGTCGCCGGCATGCCGGTCGTCGCCAAGCCGGCGTCGGGCACCGCCTGGCTCGCCGAAGCCATGGTCCGCGCGGTGGTCGAGGCCGGCGTGCTGCCCCCGGGCGTGCTGTCGCTCGTCTGCGGCGCGGCGGAAGGCCTGCTCGACGCGGTCGAGCCCTTCGACTGCATCGCCTTCACCGGCTCCGCCGACACCGGCCGGATGATCCGCTCGCATCCGGCGGTCCTCGCCGCCAACCCGCGCCTCGGCATCGAGGCCGACAGCGTCAACGTCGCCGTCCTCGCCCCCTCGGCGACGCCGGAGGCCGCCGCCTTCGAACGCCTTCTCGAACAGGCGCTCGCCGCCGTCTCGGTCAAGGCCGGCCAGCTCTGCACCAACATCCGCCGCATCCTGGTGCCGGCGGCCGTCAAGGACGCCTTCGTCGAAGCGCTCGCCACCCGCATCGACGGGCTCGTCGTCGGCGATCCGGCGCTTCCCGAGGTCACCGTCGGCCCGCTGGTCGACGAGAAGCAGCTGCGCGCCGCCTTCGCCGGCCTCGCCGCACTGGCGCCCGAGACCCGCATCGTGCGCGGCGGCGGCATTCCGGCGGCGGTCCACGGCGCCGACGTCGGCGAGGGCGCCTTCCTCGCCCCGACGCTGCTCGTCGCCGACACCGGCGCGACGCTCTCCGCCGTTCACGACGTCGAGGTCTTCGGCCCCGTCGTGACGGTCATCCCCTATGCCTCGCTCGACGAGGCCGTCGCGCTCGCCGCCCGCGGCGAAGGCTCGCTCGCGGCCTCGGTCTACGGCGACGACGCGAACGAGGCAGGCGAGATCGCCGCCCGCCTCGCCCCCTTCCACGGCCGCGTCCTGACGGTCGATACGGAAGTCGGCCGCGGCCACACCGGCCATGCGATCGTCATGCCCCAGTGCGTCCACGGCGGCCCCGGCCGCGCCGGCGGCGGCGAGGAACTGGGCGGTCTCCGCGGCCTGCGCTTCTTCATGCAGCGCACGGCGTTGCAGGGCTCGCCGACGATGCTCGCCGCGATCGCCGCCGACGCCACCGAAGTCGCGCTCTGAGGCAGGGCGTTCGCGCCCCCTCGGCTTTCGTACGTCCGGCATCATGCAAAAAAATGCATGTCACCTTTCGAAAGCCTCTAGACTCTGCACAATCATGCATTATAGTTCAGGTCAACCAAACACAACGAGGGTGGAAACATGGCCGACGAGGCACGCAAGCTGGCGAACGGCGCCACGCGGATCGACTTCCAGACCGACCCGTCGCGCTGGCGTCACTGGAAGCTCTCCTTCGACGGTCCGGTCGCGACGCTCGCCATGGACGTCGACGAGAACGGCGGCCTGTTCGAGGGCTATCTGCTGAAGCTCAATTCCTACGACCTCGGCGTCGACATCGAGCTCGCCGACGCGCTGCAGCGCCTGCGCTTCGAGCATCCGGACGTGAAGGTGGTGCTGCTGCGCTCCGCGAAGCCCAAGGTCTTCTGTGCCGGCGCCAACATCCGCATGCTGGCCGGCTCCGAACACGCCCACAAGGTCAACTTCTGCAAGTTCACCAACGAGACCCGCAACGGCATCGAGGATTCCTCGGAATTCTCCGGCCTCAAGACGATCTGCGTCGCGACCGGCGCGACCGCCGGCGGCGGCTACGAACTGGCGCTGGCGGCCGACCACATCATCCTGGTCGACGACGGCTCCTCCGCCGTGTCGCTGCCCGAGGTGCCGCTGCTCGCGGTGCTGCCCGGCACCGGCGGCCTCACCCGCGTCGTCGACAAGCGCAAGGTCCGCCGCGACCACGCCGACGTCTTCTGCACTATCGAGGAAGGCATCAAGGGCCGGCGCGCCGTCGACTGGCGTCTCGTCGACGAGATCGTGCCGGCGACCCGCCTCGAAGAGGTCGTCGCCGAGCGCGCCGCCGACTATGCCGCGAAGTCCACCCGCGGCGCCGGCAAGGGCATCACGCTGAAGCCGCTCGCCCGTTCGTTCCGCGCCGACGGCATCGACTATTCGCTGGTCACGGTCGACATCGACCGTGCGGCCCGCATCGCCACCATCACGCTCGAGGGTCCCGACGCCGGCGCCCCCGCTTCGGTCGCCGAGCTGGAGTTGCAAGGGTCGGACGCCTGGATCCTGCGGCTCGCCCGCGAGCTCGACGACGCCATCCTCGATCTGCGCAACAACGCCTTCGAGATCGGCACCTTCGTCTTCAAGTCGAAGGGCGACGGCACGCGCGTCGCCGCCTGGGACGCCTTCCTCGAGGCCAACGCCGGCCACTGGCTGGTCAACGAGATCCGCCAGTACTGGAAGCGCACGCTGAAGCGCGTCGACGTCACCTCGCGCACCCTGGTGGCGCTGGTCGAGCCGGATTCCTGCTTCACCGGCCTGCTCGCCGAACTCGTGCTCGCCGCCGACCGGTCCTACATGCTGATCGGCAGCTTCGAGGGCGACAATCGTCCGGCCCCGACCATGGCGCTGACCGCGGCCAACTTCGGCCCCTATCCGATGAGCCACGGCCTCACCCGGCTCGCCAACCGCTTCCTCGCCACGCCGGAAGCGGTCGACGCGCTCGAAGCCCGCAAGGGCGAGGCGATGGACGCCGCTGCGGCGGAGAAGGCCGGGCTCGTCACCTTCGCCTGCGACGACATCGACTGGGCCGACGAGGTCCGCGTCTATCTCGAGGAACGGGCGTCCTATTCGCCCGACGCGCTGACCGGCCTCGAGGCCAACCTGCGCTTCGCCGGTCCCGAGACGATGGAATCCAAGATCTTCGCGCGCCTCACCGCCTGGCAGAACTGGATCTTCCAGCGTCCCAACGCGGTCGGCGAAGAAGGTGCGCTGCGCCGCTACGGCACCGGCCTGCGCCCGACCTACGACATGCGCCGCGTCTGAGGTCGCGCCGCCCGGCCCGACCCGGGCGGCGCCCTCGATCCCGACAAGAACGAAACGAGCGGGGGCCGTCCCCCCCGAGGGAGGAAGTCATGTCCGATACGATCAACGTGGACTACTCGACCAAGGTCCCCAACAACGTCGATCTCGTGAACGACCGTCAGGTCCTGCGCGCGCTCGAGAGCTGGCAGCCGAACTACGTCGACTGGTGGAAGGACATGGGGCCGGAAGGCTTCCAGAACGCGCTGGTCTATCTGCGCACCGCCGTCTCGGTCGACCCGCAGGGCTGGGCCAAGTTCGACTACGTCAAGATGCCGGACTACCGCTGGGGCGTGCTGCTGGCGCCGAAGGAGGAGGGCCGCAAGGTCAACTTCGGCAAGCACAAGGGCGAGGCCGCGTGGCAGGACGTGCCGGGCGAGTACCGCGCCATGCTGCGCCGGCTCATCGTCATCCAGGGCGACACCGAGCCGGCCTCGGTCGAGCAGCAGCGCCACCTCGGCGCCACCGCCCCGTCGCTCTACGACATGCGCAACCTGTTCCAGGTCAATGTCGAGGAGGGCCGTCACCTCTGGGCGATGGTCTATCTGCTGCACAAGTATTTCGGCCGCGACGGCCGCGAGGAGGCCGACGAGCTGCTGCGCCGCCGTTCCGGTTCCAAGGAGACGCCGCGCATGCTCGGCGCCTTCAACGAGGCGACGCCGGACTGGCTCTCCTTCTTCATGTTCACCTTCTTCACCGACCGCGACGGCAAGATGCAGCTGGAGAGCCTCGCCCAGTCGGGCTTCGATCCGCTGTCGCGCTCCTGCCGCTTCATGCTGACCGAAGAGGCGCACCACATGTTCGTCGGCGAGACCGGCGTCGGCCGCACCATCGAGCGCACCTGTCAGGCGATGAAGGCCGCCGGTATCACCGACCCGAACGACATCGCCAAGATCCGCGAGCTCGGCGTCATCGACCTGCCGCTGATCCAGAAGAAGCTCAACATGCACTATCCGCTGACGCTGGACCTGTTCGGCGCGGAGATCTCGACCAACTCGGCGAACTACTACAACGCCGGCCTCAAGGGCCGCTTCGGCGAGACCAAGATCGACGACGATCACGTCCTGACCGACGCCACCTATCCGGTGATGAAGTTCGTCGACGGCAAGATCGTCGAGGAGCACGTGCCGGCGCTGACCGCGCTCAACATGCGCCTGCGCGACGACTATTCCGCCGACTGCGCCAAGGGCGTCGAGCGCTGGAACAAGATCATGCAGAAGGAAGGCATCGACTTCCGCCTCGAGCTGCCGCATCAGGCCTTCAACCGCCAGATCGGCGAGTTCGCCCCGATGCAGGCGACGCCGAAGGGCATCATCCTGTCGGAAGCCGACTGGGCGGCGAAGCGCGACACGTGGCTGCCGTCGCGCGACGACCTCTCCTTCCTCGACTCGCTGATGCGTCAGGAGCTGGAGCCGGGCCGTTACGCCGGCTGGATCAACCCGCCCAAGGTCGGCATCGACAACAAGCCGGGCGACTTCGAGTACGTGAAGATCGCCGCGTGACCAGGACGGGGAGGGGCGGCTCGGCCGCCCCTCCGCCGCGACCGTACCTCCGTCGTCCCATCTCCGGAGCCAGCCCATGAACGCCCCGACCACCGTCCTGAAGCAGCATCTGATCGATCCGGAGATCTGCATCCGCTGCAACACCTGCGAAGAGATGTGCCCGGTCGACGCCATCACCCATGGCGACGACAACTACGTGGTCGACGTCGCCACCTGCAATTTCTGCATGGCCTGCATCGCCCCGTGCCCGACCGGTGCCATCGACAACTGGCGCATGGTGACGACGCCGTGGTCGCTCGACGAGCAGCATTCCTGGGGCGAACTCCCCGCCCAGCCCGAACTCGGCGGCCTCGCCACGCTCGAGGCGATCGACGACGAGGTCGGCGCCATCATCGCCTCCGCCCACGGCGGTGCCGGCGGCAAGTCGGTCGCGCCGAAGTCGGCGGGAAAGCCGGCGATCAATCTCTTCAACCGCGCCAGTCCGGCCCGCGCCCGCGTCACCGGCATCTACCGGCTGACCGCGGACGATGCGACGACCGACATCCGCCACGTCATCCTCGACTTCGGCGACACGCCCTTCCCGGTCCTCGAGGGCCAGTCGATCGGCATCGTCCCGCCGGGCGTGGACGCGAACGGCGAGCCCCACCGGGTGCGGCTCTATTCCGTCGCCAGCCCCCGCCACGGCGAGCGGCCGAACCACAACAACCTGTCCCTGACTGTCAAGCGCGTCGAGGGCGGCGTCTGTTCCAACTGGGTCTGCGACCTGAAGAAGGGCGACGAGGTCACCGTCACCGGCCCCTTCGGCGCGACCTTCCTGATGCCCGACGACCCGACCGCCAACATCGTCATGGTCTGCACCGGCACGGGCTCGGCTCCCTTCCGCGGCATGACCGAATGGCGCCGGCGCACCCAGCCCAATGCGCCGGGCAAGATGGTGCTGTTCTTCGGCGCCCGCCGGCCCGAGGAACTGCCCTATTTCGGTCCGCTGCAGAAGGTGCCGGAGAGCCTGCTGACCAAGTTCTTCGCCTGGAGCCGCGTGCCCGGCGAGCCCAAGGTCTATGTCCAGGACCTGATGCGGCGCGAGGCGGCGCTGATGGCCGATCTGCTGAAGTCCGATCGGACGCATCTCTACATGTGCGGCCTCAAGGGCATGGAGACCGGCGTCGACGAGGCGCTCGCCGACGTCTGCCGCGGCGCCGGCCTCGATTGGGAGGCGCTGCGTGGCGTCATGCGCGAGGCCGGCCGCTATCACGTCGAGACCTATTGAGGCATCTTCCTCCAAAGGACCGTCGCAGGAGATGCCCATGGCTGCGGCCACCGTGCTGGAATTGACCGCCTTCGGCCTCGACGGGCTGCGCATCGCCCGGCGAGAGCTCCGCGAGCCCGGCCCCGGCGAGGTCCGCCTGCGCCTCGATCACGCCAGCCTCAACCGCCGTGACCTGCTGCTGGTCGAAGGTATCTACAATCCGAAACAGGCGCTCCCCGTGGTGCCCTGTTCCGACGGCGCCGGCATCGTCGAGGCGGTGGGCGCGGGTGTCGGCCGCGTCGCGCCGGGCGACCGCGTGGCGCTGCATTTCTTCACCGGCTGGCTCTCCGGAGAGGCGACGACGGAAAAGCTCTCGACCGCGCTCGGTGGCCCCGGCGGCGACGGCACGCTGGCGACGCGGATGATCGTCTCGGCCGAGGCGGTGGTGAGGCTCCCCGACGCGATCGACCTCGAATGCGCCGCGACGCTGCCCTGCGCCGCGCTGACGGCGTGGTCGGCGATCGTCGATCTCGGTCGCGTCCGCCCCGGCGACACGGTGCTGATCCAGGGCACCGGCGGCGTCTCGCTCTTCGCTTTGCAGTTCGCGGTCCGCGCCGGCGCGAAGGTGATCGCCATCACCTCGTCGGAGGAGCGCGCCGAGGTCCTTCGCCGGCTGGGTGCCGCGGCTGTCGTGAACTACCGCGAGACGCCGAAATGGGGCCCGGCGGTGCGCGATCTCGCCAGCGGACGGCTCGATCTGGTGGTCGAGGTCGGCGGCGCCGAGACGCTCGATCAATCCATCCGCTTCGTCCGCCCCGGCGGCACGGTGGCGCTGATCGGCGTGCTCTCCGGCAATTTCGCCACCTTCAATCTGTCGCTCGCGGTGATGCGGCAGGTCCGCCTCCAGGGCGTCACCTGCGGTGACCGCGAGGCCTTCGAGGCGATGCTGCGTGCGATCGCGCTGTCGCCGATCGATCCGGTGATCGACGCCCGCTTCCCGCTCGCCGAGGCGCCGGCCGCCTTCGCGCGGATGAAGGAGAACGCCCACGTCGGCAAGATCGTCGTCGATCTCGGGAGCGCCGCATGAGCGACACCCTTCTCGTCCGCGTCGAGATCCGCGATCGGTTCCGCGTGCTGCGGCTGAACCGGCCGGACCGGCTCAACGCCTTCACCGAGGATCTCCACCGCGCCCTGATGGCGGCGCTGGTCGAGGCGGAGGCCGATCCTGCCTGTCGGGCGATCCTGCTGACCGGTGAGGGCCGTGCCTTCTCCGCCGGTCAGGACCTCTCCGACCGCATCCGTGCCATCGCCGAAGGCCCGCTCGATCTCGGCCGCTCGCTCGCCGAGTTCTACGAGCCGCTGGTCGAGAAGATCCGGTCGATCCCGATCCCGGTCGTCGTGGCGATCAACGGCATCGCCTCCGGCGCGGGCCTGAACGTCGCCCTCCACGGCGACGTGGTGATCGCCGCGAGAGGCGCGAAGCTGACCGAGCCCTTCTCGCGTATCGGCCTCGTCCCCGATGCCGGCGGCTCGTGGCTGCTGCCCCGCCTCGTCGGCCGGGCGAAGGCCAACGCGCTGGTCTTCCTCGCCGAGACGATCACCGGCGAAGAGGCGGCCCTCCTCGGTCTCGTCGCCGAGGCGGTCGACGACGATCGGCTGATGGAACGGGCAGAGGCGATCTGTGCCCGGCTCGCCACCGGCCCGCGCGCGGCCCTCGCCCGGCTGAAGCAGGTGATGCGCGCCGCCGAGACGAACGATCTTTCCGCCCAGCTCGTCGTCGAGCGCGAGGCGCAGCAGATCTCCGGCCGCCACGCCGACTATGCCGAAGGCCTCGCCGCCTTCGCCCGGAAACGCCCGCCGCACTTCGACTGAGATCCTCGATCCCCCGACGGCGGAAATCCGCCGTTTCGCCCGCGGCCCCGCCGGCGCGCGGTCGCTCGCGCCCGTCCGTCTGCCGCCCACCATACGAAAAAACACGCAGAAATCGGCCTGCACTATATTGACAGTATGCTGACGATCTATATCGTGAGCCTCAATCGGTTCAAGCGGCCGGAAGTGCCGCGCATGCCGAAGGAGAGGGCCGAAAAGGCCCCCGAGGAAACGAGAGAGGGCATCCATGCGTATCGATCGCCGCATCCCCTTCGCCGCCGCGCTCGTCGCCGGCACGATGCTCGCCGCCCCGGCGGCCTTCGCCGAGGATCCGATCCGCATCGGCTTCCTGTCGACCTTCTCCGGCCCCGGCGGCCAGCTCGGTCAGGAGCTGCGCGACGGCTTCGACCTCGGTCTCGCCGCCACCGGCGGCAAGCTCGGCGGACGCGCCGTCGAGGTGATCCAGGGCGACGATCAGGCCAAGCCCGACGTCGGCCGCCAGGTCGCCGACAAGATGATCGAGCGCGACAAGGTGCAGATCCTGACCGGCGTGAACTTCTCCAACGTCATGCTGGCGGTGGCCAAGCCCGCGCTCGACGCCGGCGCCTTCGTCGTCTCGGTCAACGCCGGTCCGTCGCAATATGCCGGCACGCAGTGCCATCCGCACTTCTTCGTCGCCTCGTTCCAGAACGACACGTCGCCGGAGGCCATGGGCCTCGAGGCCACGAAGCGCGGCATCAAGAAGATGTATCTGATGGCGCCCAACTATCCGGCGGGCAAGGACTTCCTCGCCGGCTTCAAGCGCACCTTCAAGGGCGAGGTCGTGGGCGAGGTCTACACCGCCTTCGGTCAGCTCGACTATGCCGCCGAGATCGCCCAGCTGCGCGCCGCCGCCCCGGAAGGCGTGTTCTTCTTCTATCCGGGCGGCATGGGCATCAACTTCGTCAAGCAGTACGATCAGGCCGGCCTGAAGAAGACCGTGCCGCTCTACGGCCCCTCCTTCTCGCTCGACCAGACGGTGCTGCCCGCCATGGGCGACGCCGCGGTCGGCGCCTTCGCCGCCACCCACTGGGCGGAAGACGCCGACGATGCGGCGTCGAAGACGTTCCGCGCCGACTTCGAGGCCAAGTACGGCCGCTTGCCGTCGCCCAACGCGGCGCAGGCCTACGACACGGTTCTGGCGCTCGATGCGGCGCTGAAGACCGTCGGCGGCAAGGTCGAGGATGCGGCCGGCTTCCAGAAGGCGCTGGAGACGGTCAAGTTCGACAGCCTCCGTGGCAAGTTCCGCTTCAACACCAACCACTACCCGGTGCAGGACTTCTGGCTCGCCGAGATCGTCAAGGACGCCAAGGGCCGCCCGGTGATGGCGAAGCGCACGCTGATCGCCGCCGATCACCAGGATTCCTACGTCGCCAAATGCGCGATGAAGTGAGGCTAGGCGGGAAGGCGGCTCTTCCCTTCTCCCCTTGTGGGAGAAGGTGCCCCGTCAGGGGCGGATGAGGGGTCGCGCGCCTCGCGCATCGAAGCCCGATCGTCTCTCCCCTCGTGAAAGCCGACCGATCGCCGGAGCCTCGCGATGACCTTCGCCCTCTTCGCCGAACAACTGCTCAACGGCATCCAGTTCGGCGTCACCCTGTTCCTGATGGCATCCGGGCTGACGCTCGTCTTCGGCATCATGAACTTCATCAATCTGGCGCACGGCTCGCTCTACATGGCGGGCGCCTTCCTCGCCGCGTCGGTACAGGCGGCGACGGGCTCCTTCGTGCTCGGCATTCTCGTCGCGATCCCCGCGACCGCGGCGCTCGGCGTGGTGCTGGAGCTCGGCCTCTTCCGCCGCTTCTATGCCCGCAACCATCTCGATCAGGTGCTCGTCACCTTCGGCATCGTGCTGATGGCCAACGAGGCGACGCGCCTCGTCTTCGGCCCCGTGCCGCTGCGCATGCCGCTGCCGCCGGCGCTCGCCGGCTCGATCGAACTGGCGCCCGGTCTCGTCTACCCGACCTTCCGCCTCGTGGTGCTGGCGGTCGGCCTCGCGGTCGCAGGCCTCCTGTGGCTCGTGGTGATGAAGACGCGGCTCGGCATGTGGGTCCGCGCCGGCTCGTCGAACCGTGCCATCGCGTCCGCCATGGGCGTCGACGTCTCTCTCGTCTTCGCCGGCCTCTTCGCCTTCGGCGCGGCGCTCGCCGGTCTCGCCGGGCTGATGGCCGGGCCGATCCTGGCGGTGCAGGTCGGCATGGGCGAACCCATCCTCATCCTGGCGCTGGTCGTCACCGTCATCGGCGGCATCGGCTCGATCCGCGGCGCCTTCGTCGCGGCGCTGATCGTCGGCCTCGTCGACACCTTCGGCCGCGTCATGCTGCCGCCGGCGCTCGGCTCGATGGCGATCTTCCTCTTGATGGCGCTGATCCTCGCCTTCAAACCCAAGGGACTGTTCCCCGTCCATGGCTGAGCTCGACCCGCACCGCCCGACCCCGATCGACCGCTTCGCGCCCGTGGTCGCGATCGCGATCCTCGCCGCCGTGCCGCCGGTCGCGAACGCGCTCGGCGACCCCTTCCTGATCAAGCTGGCGACCCGCGTCGTGGTCTTCGCGATCGCCGCGATCGGCCTCAACCTGATCGTCGGCTTCGCCGGCCTCGTCAGCCTGCTGCATGCCGGCCTCTTCGGCGTCGGCGGCTACGTCGTCGGCATCGCCGCCTTCCACGAGTTCAACGGCGAGGCGCTGGCGCTCGGCCCCTTCGTCTGGGACGGCACCGCGGATCTGGCGATCACCCTGCCGCTCGCCGGTCTCGTCGCCGGCCTCGTGGCGCTCGCGACCGGCGTCGTCTCCTTGCGCACCTCCGGTCCCTATTTCCTGATGATCACGCTGGCCTTCGACCAGATGCTCTATTACGGCGCCGTGGCGCTGCAGAAATACGGCGGCGAGGACGGGCTGCAGATCCTGTCGTCGATCACTTTCGCCGGCCGCGACGTCTCCGCCCGCACGCCGTTCTTCTATCTCGCGCTGAGCGTGCTGGCGGCGACCGTGTTCCTGCTCGGCCGCGTCGTCTCCAGCCGCTTCGGCATCGTGCTCCGGGCCTCGGCCGAGAACGAGCGCCGTGTCACGGTGACGGGCATCCCGCCCTATGCCTACAGGCTCACCGCCTTCGTCGTCTCCGGCGTCGTCTGCGGCCTCGCCGGCGCGCTGCTCGCCGCCGGCCAGCAGTTCGTCTCGCCGGCCGACATGAGCTGGGTGCGTTCGGGCGATCTCGTCGTCATGGCGGTGCTCGGCGGGCTCTCGACCATCTGGGGTCCGATCGTCGGCGCCGCCGCCTTCGTCATCCTCGAACTGGTGCTGTCCTCCTGGACGCAATACTGGCAGCTCGCCTTCGGCGCGATCATCGTCGTCGTGGTGCTGACGCTGCGCGGCGGCCTCGCCGATCTGGTGAAGCTCGCGACGAACGGGAGGGCCGCCCGATGAGCACGCATCGCCTGCTCGAGGTGAAGGGCCTCGTGAAGAGCTTCGGCGGCCTGATGGCCACCAACCATCTCGACTTCGATCTGGTGGAAGGCGAGATCCACGGCGTGATCGGGCCGAACGGCGCCGGCAAGACGACCTTCGTCTCGCAGCTCCAGGGCCAGCTCCTGCCCGATCTCGGCTCCATCCTGCTCGACGGCGAGGACGTCACCCGCATGCCGGCGCATCTGCGCGCCCGGCGCGGCGTGGCGCGGTCCTTCCAGATCACCTCGCTCGTCCCCTCCTTCACCGCGCTCGCCAACGTCATGCTGGCGGTGCAGGGGCGCGAGGGTCATTCCTTCCGCTTCTTCCGCCGCGCCTGGACCGATCCGGCGCTGGTCGAGCCGGCGCGCGAGGCGCTGGAGACGGTGGGGCTGGCGGACAAGGCCACCACCATCGTCGCCGATCTCTCGCACGGCGAATGCCGTCAGCTCGAACTCGCCATGGCGCTGGCGATGAAGCCGCGTCTGCTGCTCCTCGACGAGCCGATGGCCGGCATGGGGCGGCAGGACGGTGCGGCGATGACCGATCTCGTCGCCCGCCTCAAGGGGCTGACGACCATCGTCCTGATCGAACACGACATGGAGGCGGTGTTCCGCCTCGCCGACCGCATCTCGGTTCTGGTCGCCGGCCGCGTCATCAAGACCGGCCTTCCCGCCGAGGTGCGCGCCGACGAGGACGTCCGCGCCGCCTATCTCGGCCATTCGCACTGAGGAGGTGGGACATGCTGCTCGAAGTCACCGACCTCCACGCCGGCTACGGCTCGTCGAAGGCACTGTTCGGCATCTCCTTCGACGTCGCCGAGGGCGAGGTCGTCACGCTGATCGGCCGCAACGGCATGGGCAAGTCGACCACCGTCAAGTCGATCACCGGCCTCCTCAAGCCGACCGCCGGCACCATCCGCTTCAAGGGCGAGGCGATCGGCGGGGCGGCGCCTCATCGCGTCTGCCGCCTCGGCATCGGTCTGGTGCCGGAAGGCCGCGGCATCTTCCCCAATCTCTCGGTGCGCGAGAATCTGGTGATGGCCGGTCGCCCGGGGGCCCGCAGCCGGGAGGCCTGGACGCTCGACCGCGTGCTGGCCTTCTTCCCGCGCCTCGCCGAACGTCTCGCCAACGGTGGCAACCAGCTGTCGGGCGGCGAGCAGCAGATGCTGGCGATCGGCCGGGCGCTGATGACCAACCCCGATCTCCTCATCCTCGACGAGGCGACGGAAGGGCTCGCGCCGCTGATCCGCCAGCAGATCTGGAAGGCGCTCGACGTGCTGAAGGGGACGGGTCTCGCGATGATCGTCATCGACAAGGAGATCGAGGCGCTGGCCGACTTCGCCGATCGTCACGTCGTGCTGGAGAAGGGCGAGGTCGCCTGGCGCGGCACCACCGCCGAACTCCTCGCCGACGCGTCGATCCAGGAAACCTATCTCTCGGTGTGAGGCGACGATGACGACACGCAGCCTCGTCCGACCGTATGGAGCCTTGCCCGTCGGCACCCTGTTCGGCTTCACCCTGAGGTGCCCGGCGGAAAGCCGGGCCTCGAAGGGCGAAGCCTCGACGGGCCGTGCCTCTCGGCCCTCCGCCCTTCGAGGCTCGCTGCGCTCGCACCTCAGGGTGAAGGGCCTCTGCCCGGGTCCGACGAAGACCGGGGTCTCACTTCGGCTCGTAGGGCCGGAGCGGCGCGCGCGACCGGTCGTTGCCGGCTTCCGCCGCCTTCGACGCCAGCCGGACGAAGGTCGCGCGTTCGTCGTCGTCGAGCCCGTCGAGCATCAGGATCTGGACGCGCGCGACGATCGGATCGATCTCGGCGATCAGCGCCTCGCCCTCGGGCGTCGGGAAGATGCGGCGCACCCGGCGGTCCTCGGGGGCGGCGGCGCGGCGGATGTAGCCCTTCTCCTCCAGCCGGCCGACGACGCCGCCGATGGTGGTTCGGTCGTAGGCGATGGCGCCGGCGAGCGACACCTGATCGATGCCGGGATATTTCTGCGACGCCTTCAGCGCCGCGTACTGCACCGGCGTCAGGTCGTGCCCGGCCTTGGCGCATTCGTCGTGGAACAGCGACACGGCGACCTGGTTGAGGCGCCGGATCACGTGGCCCGGCATGGAATAGATGGCGATGTCGTGGTCGAGGCTCATGGAAGGATCTCGTCGGGTGCGTCGGCGCGAAGCGACGGCAACGGGCTCGGTCATCATCGGTCTCGTGTCTCCGCGCGCAAGTCCATTCTGCGATTCGAGCCGCATCTTGACTCGGATCGATCTATCAGTATACTGATTAATGAGTGCAGCATACATGAAACTTTCGTCTCGACCACTCCGCCTCATGCGGTAGTCTGGGCGGCGAATGCCTCCTTCCACTTCTCGAGGAACGAACCGACGTGACCAAGCTCCTGTTTTCCGTCGCCCCCGCTCCGACCGTCGCGGTCGTGGGCGACGAGGCCCGCTACCCGGTCAACCGCATCTTCTGCGTCGGCCGCAACTATGCCGACCACGCCAAGGAGATGGGCGTCGAGGTCGACCGCGAGGCGCCCTTCTACTTCCTCAAGCAGGCCGGCGCGATCGTGCCGACCGGCGAGACCATCCCCTATCCGCCGGGCACCGCGAACTTCCACTACGAGATGGAATTCGTCGTGGCGATCGGCGCGCCGGCCTGGCACGTGCCGGTCGAAAAAGCGATGGACGCGGTCTTCGGCTACGCCTGCGGCCTCGACATGACCCGCCGCGACCTCCAGCTCGAGGCGCGCGCCAAGCAGCGGCCGTGGGACTTCGGCAAGGACTTCGAGAAGTCCGCCGTGATCACGCCGATCCTGCCCAAGGCGGCCTTCGGCGCGATCGGTCCGCAGCGCATCACCCTCGCGGTCAACGGCGCGACCAAGCAGGACTCCCATCTCTCCGACCTCGTCTGGTCGGTCGAGGAACTCGTCTCGCACCTGTCGCGCTACTACCACCTCGTCCCCGGCGACCTGATCTACACCGGCACTCCGGCCGGTGTCGGTCCGGTGGTGGCGGGCGACACGGTCACCGGCTCGATCGACGGCCTGCCGCCGCTCGACCTGAAGATCGGCCCGGCCGACGCGATCTGAGGGAGAGGGCGATGCGGTTCCACGGCTTCTTCCGTTCGGGCGCGGCCTGGCGCTGCCGCATCGCCTTCGCGCTCAAGGGCGTGACGCCGGACTTCGTGCCGGTGCATCTGAGACGCGGCGGCGGTGAGCAGAAGACGCCCGCCTACCGCGCGCTGAACCCGCAGGGGCTGGTGCCGACCCTCGAGGTCGACGGCCATGCGCTGACCCAGTCGCTGGCGATCGTCGAATGGCTCGAGGAGACGATCCCCGAGCCGGCCTTCCTGCCGAAGGACCCGTTCGAACGGGCCGAGGTCCGCGCCTTCGCCCTGGCGATCGCCGCCGACATCCATCCGATCTGCAACCTGCGCGTCCTGAACCACCTCAAGGATCCGATGGGCCACAGTCAGGACGAGGTCGACGCCTGGTATCACCACTGGAACGCCCTCGGCCTCGAGGCGCTCGAGGCGATCGCCCGCCGCCATGCCGGCAAGGGGCGCTTCGTCTTCGGCGATACGCCGGGCATGGCCGAGATCTGCCTCGCGCCGCAACTCGGTGGCGCCCGGCGCTTCGGCGTCGATCTTGCGGCCTATCCGCGCCTCGTCGAGGTCGAGGCGGCGTGCAACGCCTTGCCCGCCTTCGCGAATGCCGTGCCGGGCAAACAGCCCGACGCGGAGGCGTGAGAGAGGCGGCGTCGCGATCCGCCGTCCGATCGGCCGTGCGATTCGCGGTGCGCCGGTGGATGGAAGAAACCTCGACGGCCGTTCGCATCTCAGATTGACAGTATACTGATGATTATGCAGCATACCGAAATCGAACGAGGCCGCGCAGACGGCCGGGCAATCGGGAGTGAAACGACATGAGCAAGGCGAAGAGGTCCGTCGTGGTGGCGGGCGGCGGCATCGGTGGTCTCTCGGCGGCGCTGTCGCTGGCCAAGACCGGGTTCCGCGTCACCGTCCTCGAACAGGCGGCGCAGTTCGGCGAAATCGGCGCCGGCATCCAGATCGGCCCCAACGCCTTCCACGCCATGGACTGGCTGGGCGTCGGCGATGCCGGCCGCGCCAAGGCGGTCTACATCGACAAGCTGATCATGATGGACGGCATGTCGGGCGACGAGATCGCCCACATTCCGGTCGACCAGCCCTTCCGCGACCGCTTCAAGAACCCCTATGCGGTGATCCACCGCGCCGATCTGCACGGCGTGCTCTACGACGCCTGCGTGGCGCACCCGGACGTGACGCTGGTCAACAACGAGCGTGTCGTCTCCTACGAGAACACCGCGACGGGTGCCAAGGTCGTCACCGAGGCCGGCCACGTCTTCGAAGGCGACGCGGTGATCGGTGCCGACGGCGTCCGCTCCAAGATCCGCGAGCAACTGACCGGCGGCGACGCACTGAAACTCTCCGGCCACGTCGCCTATCGCGCCGTGCTGCCGATCGAGGACATGCCGGAAGACCTGCGCTGGAACGCGGCGACGCTCTGGGCCGGCCCCAAGTGCCACATGGTCCATTATCCCCTTCAGGGCTGGAAGACCTTCAATCTGGTCGCCACCTTCGTCACCGACATCGCCAATGTCGGGACCAACGAACCCGGCACCTCCGAGGAAGTGCTGTCGCGCTTCGGCAACATCGTGCCGAAGGCGCGCAAGCTGCTCGAAGTGCCGAAGACCTGGCGGCGTTGGGTGCTGGGCGATCGCGACCCGATCGAGAACTGGACCGACGGCAACGTCGTCCTGCTCGGCGACGCCGCCCATCCGACACACCAGTATTTCGCGCAGGGTGCGTGCATGGCGCTGGAGGACGCGGTCTGCCTCGGCGACGCGCTGACGAGGCACGAGG
Source organism: Pinisolibacter sp. DMC100 (assembly GCF_056313705.1). NCBI lineage: Bacteria > Pseudomonadati > Pseudomonadota > Alphaproteobacteria > Hyphomicrobiales > Ancalomicrobiaceae > Pinisolibacter > Pinisolibacter sp. DMC100. The sequence continues at coordinate 750,820 of NZ_JBQUZT010000001.1, forward strand.
ACTTCAATACCGCCTTCCTCGCCTACCAGACGCTACGCATCCCGCGTGCCTACCGCGTCATCCTGTCGAGCCGCGAACTCGGCCGCGTCTACCACGCGCAGGGCGTCGAACGCCTCGTGCGCAACAAGTGGCTCGGCGACAAGACGCCTGACGGCTTCTACGACAGCCTCGCCTGGCTCTACGGCGGCAACGGCCTGTCGGACTGATCAACGAAAAAGAACGACGAGATTCCGGAGGAAACGCACGATGTCCGAACTCGGAAGGCTGGAAGACCTGCCGCTCGACTACCGCCACGGCCTGACGGCGCGCAATCTGGTGCCGCTGTGGCCGGCGCTGCGCGCGGCACTGCCCTACGGCATCCCGTCGCGGCGGACGAAGCCGATCCTGTGGCGTTACGCCGACGTCCGGCCGCAGCTGCTGGAGGCCGGTCGCCTCACCCCGATCGAGAAGGCCGAGCGCCGCGTGCTGGTGCTCGCCAATCCGGGCCTCGGTCTCGACAACATGCAGGCGACGCCGTCGATCTACATCGGCATGCAGCTGATCCTGCCCGGCGAGACCGCGCCCAACCATCGCCACTCTCCCTCCGCCGTGCGTTTCGTGGTGGAAGGCGAGGGCGGCTTCACCATCGTCGAGGGCGAGAAGTGTCCGATGGAGCCGGGCGATCTCATCCTGACCCCCTCGGGCCTGTGGCACGAGCACGGCCATGCCGGCACCGGCCCGGTCGTGTGGATGGACGCGCTCGACCTGCCGATGGTCTATGCGCTCGAGGCCTCCTACTGCACCGAAGGCGCGCCGCAGACCCCGCGCAACGAGGCCGACGGCTCGCAGACCCGCTATCGCCGCGCCGGCCTGCTGCCCTGGTCGGCGGTGACGCGGCCGCGGGCGAACTATCCGCTGGTGCGCTTCCCCTGGCGCGAGGTGAGGGCGGCGCTCGCCGATCTCGAGAGCGTCACCCCGCGCGGCGAGGCGGTACGGCTCGCCTACGTCAACCCGGAGACCGGGGCCGAATGCATGCCGATCCTCGGCTTCTCGGCGATCCGCCTGCGTCCCGGCGAGACGCTGCGCCTGCCGCGCCACTCGGCCTCGGGCGTGATCAACGTCGTCGACGGCGCCGGCACGGCGCGGATCGACGGGGTGGAGCTCGCCTTCGAGCAGTTCGACACGATGGCCGTGCCGACCCACGCCGAGGTCGAGATCGAGAACGCGTCGGCGACGAAACCGGCCCATCTCTTCGTCGTCGACGACGCCCCGATGCAGAGGAAGCTCGGCTTCTACGAGCTGTTCGGCTGAGATCGATCGGACGGGACACACGAAGGGGAGGCACCCGCCGGGCGCCTCCCCTCCGGCGTTTCGGGCGGGTGGGCGCGGTGCTCCCCGGGGATCGTTGCGCAACTCGGGGAACCGAGTTCGACGCCGTGCGCGATGCTTCGAGACGGGCGCCCATGGCGCCCTCCTCGGCATGAGGCGTTTGTTTTTTTTGAAGAGGACGTATACGGAACCTCATCCTGAGGAGCGCCGCAGGCGCGTCTCGAAGGATCGCGCACGGCGTCGATCCGGACTCTTTTCGAACAGCGTAAAGGTCTCCCGAGGGGAGGGCGGAGGCACGCGCCGCCGGACATCGGTCGGCGCCCGCCCCCGGCGGAATGGCCGCAGCGTCGCCCGCCGCTGTCGCGACCACGAGCCGGTTCCCCGTCTGCCGCTCTCGCCGCCGGTTCCAGGCCCCGCCGCTCTCTCCGCCGCGCCACCCCGTTCGTTTCTCCCCACCCCCACCCCACCCCCCCTCCACCCCCGCCTCCGCGATCGCCCCCTCATCACGTTCGAATCACGAACAATATTCGTCGATGCGAACATCGCATTGGACGGCGGGCGGTGGCCGTGGAACCATTTCGACATCGGCAGGCGCGGCCGGTCGGCTTGCCGCCGTGGCGGTGCCGACGGGTGCGGGCGTGGGGCGACGGGTCGGGCGGGGGACGCTCGACCGGCGTGACCGCGCCGACCGCCGCCGATTTCACCAGACATCCGACCCCGGTCCACAGGGGCGCATCATCCGGCCGGCGCGACGGCCGACGAGGAGGGGAACGCATCGCATGGCCGAGGTCTTCGTCTGTGACTACGTCCGCACGCCGATCGGCCGTTTCGGCGGGGCGCTCTCGTCGGTGCGCGCCGACGATCTCGGCGCCGTGCCGCTCAGGGCGCTCGCCGCCCGCCACGCCGGGCTCGACCTCGAGGCGATCGACGACGTGATCTTCGGCTGCGCCAACCAGGCCGGCGAGGACAATCGCAACGTCGCCCGCATGAGCCTGCTGCTCGCCGGTTTGCCCCTGGCGGTCTCCGGCACCACGGTCAACCGGCTCTGCGGTTCCGGCATGGACGCGGTGATCATGGCGGCCCGCGCGATCAAGGCCGGCGAGGCCGACCTGATGATCGCCGGCGGCGTCGAGAGCATGTCGCGCGCGCCCTTCGTCATGCCCAAGGCCGAGACCGCCTTCTCGCGTGCCGCCGAGATCCACGACACGACCATCGGCTGGCGCTTCGTCAATCCGCTGATGAAGGCGCAGTACGGCGTCGATTCCATGCCCGAGACGGCGGAGAACGTGGCGGAGGATCACGGCATCTCCCGCGCCGACCAGGACCTCTTCGCCTGGCGCTCGCAGGAAAAGGCCGCCGCGGCGCAGGGCAGCGGTCGCCTCGCCGCCGAGATCACCCCCGTGACCATCCCGAGGCGCAGGGGCGATCCGGTGGTGGTCGACCGCGACGAACACCCGCGCGCCACCACGCTCGAGGCGCTCGCCGCCCTGCCGGCGCCGTTCCGCAAGGGCGGATCGGTCACCGCCGGCAACGCGTCGGGCGTCAACGACGGCGCCGCGGCACTGATCCTCGCCTCCGAGGCGGCGGCGAAGCGCCACGGTCTGACGCCGATCGCCCGCGTGCTCGGCGGGGCGGCGGCCGGCGTGCCGCCGCGCGTCATGGGCATCGGCCCGGCGCCGGCGTCGCAGAAGCTGCTCGCCCGGCTCGGTCTCTCGGTCGCCGATCTCTCGGTGATCGAGCTCAACGAGGCCTTCGCCTCGCAGGGGCTGGCGACGTTGCGCGCCCTCGGCATCGCCGACGACGACGTTCGCGTGAACCCCAACGGCGGCGCCATCGCGCTGGGCCATCCGCTCGGCATGTCGGGCGCGCGCATCACCGGCACGGCGGCGCTGGAACTGGCGCGTACCGGCGGACGCCATTCGCTCTCGACCATGTGCATCGGCGTCGGCCAGGGCATCGCCGTGGCGCTGGAGCGGGTGTGAATCAGAACCCGCGATTGCGCGTCATGTGGGTCGGCACGGCGAGGCCGGCGCCGATCGCGCCCAGCGTGAAGACGACGCGCAGCAGCGCCTCCGACGAGGAGACCATCAGCGCGCCGGGATCGGCGGCGCCCGGCGTCGTCAGGGCGAAGAAGCCGAGCAGCGCCTTGCCGAAGAAGGCGCCCGGCACCATCGGGATGCAGCCGGCCAGCCCGATCGCGTCGGCGCCCTCGCCGCGCTCGCGCACGAAGAAGACGACGAGGCTCGCCGCCGTCAGCGCCGCGACGAAGGAGGCCGCCTCCAGGCTCCACTGCGCCGAGAGGCACACCGTGCGCACCGCGAGCGCCAGAGCGCCCGCACCGGCGCACCAGCGCAGGTTGGCGCGGCCGAAGTTGAACAGCACGCCGAAGCCGACGGCCGCCACCGCGCCGAACAGCGCCTGATGGCCGATGGTGAGGAGAAGGGGCGGGATCGCGGTCACGAGAAGGCCCTCATCAACGCGTTGGCGCACCAGATGCCGGTGGTGGAGAAGACCATGATCATGGCGACCACCACGGCGCGGGCCGAGCCGACCGTCGGGAAGCCCTCCATGATGTCCATCTGCGCATTGGTCGCCGGCACGCCGGGGACGAGCAACAGCGTCGAGGCCATCAACGCCATCTCGACGCTGCCGGAGCCGAGCAGCTTCGCCCCCCAGCCGCCGATCGAGCCGGCGGTGAAGGCGACCAGCGCCGCCATGACGTGGAGGTTCACGCCGCGCCGCAGCAGGTGATGGCGTCCGAGCTGGCCGATCGTCCCGCCGACCCACACCGGCACGAAGCCGGCCCAGTCCATGCCGAGCAGCCGGCCGAAGGCGGCGCAGGCGAGGCCGGTGGCGAGCGCGATGACCATCGGCGAATGATGCGGCGTCTCGCGCACCAGCCGGTCGAGCCCTGCCTGGACGTCGGCGGCGGTGCCGCCGGTCTCGCGGATCTCGAGGGCATAGCGGCGCAGCGCCAGATCGAGCCGGTGGTTGACCGCGTGGCGGCCGACCTCGGACATGCGGGTGATGGTGATCGAGCCGACACCGACGGTCGCCGCCAGCGAGGCATAGCCGCAGCGCACCCCGACGCTCTCGGCGCCGAGCCCGAGGGCGACGAGACGAATGCCCTCGCGCACCACGCCGACGCGGGCGCCGCATTCCATCATCAGCCGACCGAGGCGCAGCGCCGCGTTGGCGATCTGCTCGAGATCGCGATGACGCGCCGGCACCGACGGATCGGGATCGGCGTCGGCCGCCGCGGCCTCGGGCGTGGTCATGGGCGCTCCGTCGTGAGATCGGTCGGCGCGAGCCGGCCGAAGAGCGTCGCAGAGAAGGGATCGCGAGTCGAGATCCCCATCCTCACTCCGCCGCGGCGTCGAGCGTCGAGGCCGTGCGCCTGGCGGCGCCGTCGCCGGCCTCCGCCTGGATGGCGGTCAGCGCGATCGTGTAGACGATGTCGTCGACGAGAGCGCCGCGGGAGAGGTCGTTGACCGGCTTCCTCAGGCCCTGCAGCATCGGGCCGACCGAGACGACGTTCGCCGAACGCTGCACCGCCTTGTAGGTGGTGTTGCCGGTGTTGAGGTCGGGGAAGATGAAGACGTTGGCGTGTCCCGCGACCGGGCTGCCCGGCGCCTTCTGGCGGCCGACGCTCTCGACGGAAGCCGCGTCGTACTGGATCGGGCCGTCGACCGCGAGGTCGGGGCGACGCTCCTTCACCAGCCGGGTCGCCTCGCGCACCTTCTCCACGTCCTCGCCGGCACCCGAGGAACCGGTCGAGTAGGAGATCATCGCGACGCGCGGCTCGATGCCGAAGGCGGCGGCCGAATCGGCCGACTGGATGGCGATCTCCGCCAGTTCCTCGGCATTCGGGTTGGGGTTGATGGCGCAGTCGCCGTAGACCAGCACCTGATCGGGCATCAGCATGAAGAAGACCGACGACACGATCGACGAGCCTGGCGCGGTCTTGATCAGCTGCAGCGCCGGGCGGACGGTGTTGGCGGTGGTGTGGACGGCGCCCGAGACGAGGCCGTCGACGTCGCCCTCCGCCAGCATCATCGTGCCGAGCACGACCGTGTCCTCGAGGCCCTTCTCGGCCTGGACGGCGGTGAGCCCCTTGGCCTTGCGGCGCTCGACCATCGGGCCGACATAGGCGCCGCGGGTCGTCTCGGGATCGAGGATCTCGACACCGTCCGGCAGATCGATGCCGTGGTCGGCGGCGACCGCTCGCACCGTCTCCGGCTTGCCCAGCAGGACGCAGCGGGCGATGCCCTTCTCGGCGCAGATCGCCGCGGCGCGCAGCGTGCGCGGCTCGTCGCCTTCCGGCAGGACGATGCGCCGGTTGGCGGCCCGCGCCGCCTCGACCAGACGATGGCGGAACACCGGCGGCGGCATCAGGGCCTCGACCGGCAGGTTCATGCGCGACAGCAGCGGCTCGACGACGATCTGCTCGGCGACGAAGGCGATCACCCGCTCCATCCGCACCGCGTCGTCGCGACCGACGTGGCTCGACAGATTGGCGAGTTTCGTCGCCGTGGTGAAGGTGTCGTCCCGGGTGCCGAGCTGCGGCAGGCGGTCGAGCGGCGGCAGGCGCAGCAGCGCCTCCACCTCCGGCGCCGGGCGCGTTCCGCAGGTGAAGAGCAGACCGGCGAGCGGCATGCCGCGCTGGGCGACCAGCGCCGTGGCGAGGATCGCGTCGGAACGGTCGCCGGGGGTCACGACGAGCGTGTCGGGGCGCAGATGGCCGATCAGCTTCTCGCAGGAGCGCGCTGCCACCAGATGCGCCTGGGCGCGGGCGGAGGCGATGTCGCCGCGATGGAAGACTTCGAGGTCGAGCGCCTCGGCGATGTCGAGGATGCGCGGCGCCGACAGTTTCGCGGCGGTCGGCACGGCGGCGATGATCGGCACCTCGGCGCCGCTCTCGAGCTTCAGCAGGCGGGCGGACGCCAGCGTCGCGGCATGGGCGGTGGTGCAGTGGTTGATCAGCACGCCGGCGATCGGTCGGCGACCGTCGTCGCCGTACTGCTCGATCGCCGCCGCGGTCTTGGCGGCGAGCTTGGCGGGATCGCGCGCATGGCCGATCATCACCGGCACCAGATCGGCGCCGAGCGAGCGGATGATCTCGATGTTGAGGCGGGTGGCGATCTGGAAGTCGGCGTCGGGGATCAGGCCCTCGACGATCACCACGTCGTGGGTCGCGCGCACCGTCTCGGCCAGCGCCACCACTTCTTCCATCAGGTCCGACAGCCGGCCGGCGCGCACCATCTCGGCGGCGTGGTCGAAGGGAATCGGCTCGGGCGTCTGGGTACCGCAGAGCGTGCGGGCGAAGTGCGAGGCGAGGTCGGTGTCGCCGACGATCGCCTCGGGCTGCACGATCGGCTTGAGGAAGCCGACCTTGACGCCCGCGAGCTGCAGCGCCCGGACGAGGCCGAGGGCCATCGAGGTGAGGCCCGGCTCGCTCGAGACCGGCACGAGGTAGAAGGTGTGACGGGCGGTGGCGACGTTCATGGCGAACTCCGGGGATCAGACGGCTTCGGCGGCGAGCACGGGCTCTTCGTCTTCGATGTCGAGGCCGGCGAGACGGGCGGCATCGGCGGCGATGAGACCTTCCTCGTCGGTCGGTATCACGGCGGCGAGGGTGGCGCGACCGCGACCGATGACCCCGGCCCTGCCGCCGAAGGTCGCGGCATTGGCCGCCTCGTCGATCGCGAAGCCGAAGACCGCGAGGTGCTTCAGCGTCATGGCGCGAATCCGCGCCGAATTCTCGCCGATGCCGCCGGTGAACACCAGAGCGTCGAAGCGCGGCAGCGAGGTCGCCAGCGCGCCGACGTAGCGGGCGAGGCGGTGGACGAAGACGTCGAGCGCCAGCTTGGCGCCCTCGTGGCCCTCGTCGGCGGCGGCTTCCAGCGTGCGGCAGTCGTTGGACAGTTCGGAGATGCCGAGCAGGCCGCTCTCCTTGTTGAGCATGGCGTCGAGCTGGAAGATGTCCTTGCCGCTGACGCGGGCGATGTGGGCGACGGCGCCGACGTCGATGTCGCCGGAGCGGGTGCCCATGACCAGACCCTCGAGCGGCGTCATGCCCATCGAGGTGTCGACCGAGCAGCCGTTCACCACGGCCGTCGCCGAGGCGCCGTTGCCGAGATGGGCGACGACGAGGCCGTGGTCGGCCGGGTCGAGGCCGAGGACGCGCACCGCCTCGGCGGAGACGTAGCGATGCGACGTGCCGTGGGCGCCGTAGCGGCGCACCCCGTGATCGCGGGCATAGACGCGCGGCACGGCGTAGGTATAGGCGGCCGCCGGCATGGTCTGGTGGAAGGCGCTGTCGAAGACGACGACCTGCGGCACGTTCGGCATCGCCTCGATGCAGGCGCGCAGGCCGATCAGGTGGGCGGGATTGTGCAGGGGCGCGAGCGGCGCGAGCTTCTCGATGTCGGCGACGACCTGCGGCGTGACGATCACGCTCTCGGTGAAGATGTCGCCGCCCTGGACGACGCGATGGCCGACGACGGCGATGCGGTCGAGCAGGCCCTCGTGGTCGAGCCGGGCGAAGAGCGCTGCGATGGCGCCGGCGTGGTCGCCACGCGTCAGATCGGCGATGGTCTTGGCGCCGTTCTCCTTGACGACGATGCGCGCCTCGGGAAGCCCGAGGCACTCGGCGATGCCCGAGACCAGAGCTTCGCCACCGCCGGCCGGCAGAAGCGTGAACTTCATCGACGACGAACCGGAGTTCACGACGAGCACGAGGCGGGACGACTGCGACATGGACAGGCCTTTCGGGCGGGCGACCAGGCAGGTCGCTACTCATCATATGACTTGGCCAATGTGATACCAAAGTAGGAATACTTTGGTATCAGTAAAGACCCCAGTCGGGGTCTCGACGAAGGCCGCGGGCCGCGCCTTTTTCGCGGGCCGGCCATGCGTTCGATGGATTCGTCGCCCGTTGGCCGGGGATGCCGCATCCCGCATCGGTCGACACGCGTCAGCGCGGCGGCCCGGCCCATGGGCGATCGGCCCCATCAAGTCTCTCGCGCCGCCCTCGCGGCCGGCACGTTCTACGTCACTGCTCTCGTTGCCGACGAGTCGGTCGATCGTCGCGCCCTCGTCAGTCTACTCCAGCTTCGCGACCGGCGGCAGCGCTCCGCGACCATTGGACGAAGGTCTTCCGCGACACGATCGCCGTTCGCCGCACGTGCGCGCGAGATCTGCCGTCGAAGACGGCGCGGACGACTTCCGATCGGTCGTCGCGATGTTTCTTATACGATCGTATTATTCCTCGGCTCTTGCTCGGACGCGCCGGTGCCGACAAGGATCGTCGAGAGGCGATCGTGTACGAAATCGACCGATTGGGCGCTCGTACATTCTCCGATCTCGCCGACGAATTGCCGCCGACGCGGATCGCCTTCCGTCGATGTTGCCGACATCTCCGGAGCGAGCGACCTCTCGCCCGACCTGCCGACGCCACCGGCCATACGACTGAGCGAGGCGTGCCATGCACGACGAAGTCGATACGATGAACGATCGCGATCTGAGCGAGTGGCGTCGTGGCGCGATCGCGGCCGAATCCGCCATTTCCGCCGCGCGTCGCAGCCGGGATTGGGAGGCGCTCGACCTTCTCGCCTCCGCCATGGGCCTCGGCCAGTCGCCTGCCGACCGCGGCGCCTGGGCGGCGATCTGCGATGCCCTGTGCAACGGCGGGCTGGTCCGCGGCGCCGCCGAATAGGCCGCCCCGTTCGCCGGCGGTCCGTCGCGCCACCGCTCCTGCGCCCCTCGCGGCGCGGCGTCCGTCCGTTCTGCCGCGGCTTTGCGATCCCCACGCTGCCGACGGTTCTGCCGCGTCCGCGCCGGTTGCGCCGGGCCTCCGGAGCTCGTTTCGGCCCGTTTTCGGTCCGGACGGGGGTGCGGCGTGTCGTCGCGCACGGTCTTCCGTGCCGGTCGATGCGGCTTGCGCATATCCATCCGTGTTTCTCCGCATTTTGCCGCGACGGATCGCTTGACAGCGCGAGATTGTTATAGAAAATAACTATTACAAAAATGAACATCGAGGAGCGAGATGCCCGTGTCCCAGTCCTCCGCGGCAGCGGCGGTCGCTGCCGGATCGCCGATCGTGGTCGAGCGGCGCGGCGACGTGCTCGTCGTCGGGCTCGATCGCCCCGCCAAACGCAACGCCATCAACGACGAGACCATCGAGGCGCTCGACGAGACCTTCTCGACGATTCCGCCCGACGTCCGTTCGGTGGTGATCCACGGCATCGGGCCGAACTTCTCCGCCGGCCTCGATCTCTCCGAGATCTCCGAGCGCGACGTCACCGAGGGCGTGTTCCATTCGCGCGCCTGGCATCGCTGCTTCGAGAAGATCGAATTCGGCCGTGTGCCGGTGGTCGCCGTGCTCCGGGGCGCGGTGATCGGCGGCGGCCTCGAACTCGCCTGCGCCGCCCATGTCCGCGTCGCCGAGAAGAACGCCTTCTACGCCTTGCCCGAGGGCCAGCGCGGCATCTTCGTCGGCGGCGGCGGTTCGGTACGCCTGCCCAAGCTGATCGGCGTCGCCCGCATGGCCGACATGATGCTGACCGGCCGCACCTATTCGGCGGCCGAAGGCGTGCCGCTCGGCTTCTCGCAGTATCTCGTCGAGGACGGCGAGGGCTTCGAGCGCGGGCTCGAACTCGCGACCAAGATGTGCGCCAACGCCCCCCTCACCAACTTCTCGGTGATCCAGGCCCTGCCGCGCATCGCCGATGCCGATCCGCGCGTCGGCTATCTCATGGAAAGTCTCGTCTCCGCCGTCGCCCAGGGCGACCGCGAGGCCAAGAGCCGCGTTCGCGACTTCCTCGAGAAGCGCGCCGCCAAGGTTTCCCGCCCGGACTGACCGGGCGCGGAGGAACACCCGACGAGCCGGACGAACCGGCCGTCGACGCCCGAACCGGGGCACGAGGAAACGAGGAGCCGACGCGGGGACCCGCGCGCTCCGGGGAGGGAACCATGAACGCCATGATACCGGCGATCGCGCCGATGCGTCTCTTCGGCAGGCTCGACCCCGTCGTCGAGAGCCGCCCCGACGGCATCATCGTCGTGCGCTCCGCCAAGCCGCTGCCGCACTATTCAGCCTCGCTGGTCGATCGGCTCGAACACTGGGCCAAGGTCACGCCGCATCGGGTGTTCCTGGCCGAGCGCGACCAGACCGGCGGCTGGCGCGAACTGACCTACGGTGCCGCCTTCGAACAGATCCTGCACATCGGTGCTGCGCTGCTCGCCCGCGACCTCTCGGTCGACGAGCCGGTGCTGATCCTGTCGGGCAACGGCATCGACCACGCGCTGCTCTCCCTCGCCGGCATGGCGGTCGGCGTGCCGACCTGCCCGATGTCGACGGCCTATTCGACCATCTCGCAGGATCTCGGCAAACTCGCCTATGCGATCGATCTCCTGACCCCGCGCCTGGTCTTCGCCTCCGACGGCGTCACCTTCGGCCGCGCTCTGAGGCTGGCGCGGAGCCGCGGCATCGAGATCGTCGTCTCCGACGACACCGCCGCCGAGCTCGGCGCCACCCGCTTCTCGAGCCTGCTCGACCGGCCGATCTCGTCGGCCGTCGTCTCGGCGCGCTCGGAGGTCGGTCCCGACACGATCGCCAAGTTCCTGCTGACGTCCGGTTCGACCGGCTATCCGAAGGCGGTGACCAACACCCAGCGCATGCTCTGCGCCAATCAGGCGATGCTCGCCGAGGCGCTGGCCTTCCTCAAGGACGAGCCGCCGGTGCTGGTCGACTGGCTGCCCTGGGCCCACACCTTCGGCTCGAACCACAACTTCGGCATCGCCCTCTACAACGGCGGCACGCTCTACATCGACGAGGGCAAGCCGATCCCGGCCGGCATCGGCGCCACCATCGCCAATCTGCGCGAGATCGCCCCGACCATCTATTTCAACGTCCCCAAGGGCTTCGAGGCGCTGCTGCCGCATCTGCGCGCCGACGCCGATCTGCGCCGGCAGTTCTTCTCGCGGCTGAAGCTGATGTTCTATGCCGGCGCCGGCCTCTCCAAGCCGATCTGGGACGCCTACCGCGAGCTGGCGATCGAGACGGTCGGCCGGCCGATCGCCTTCACCACCTCGCTGGGGTCGACCGAGACCGCGCCCGGCGCCCTCATCGGCGTGCGCGACGCCGATCGCCCCGGCATCGTCGGCGTGCCTCATCGCGGCGTCGAGCTGAAGCTGGTGCCCAACGCCGGCAAGCTCGAGGCCCGCCTGCGCGGCCCCAACATCACGCCCGGCTACTGGCGCCGCCCCGACCTGACGCAGGGGGTCTTCGATGCCGAGGGCTTCTATCTGATGGGCGACGCGCTGCGCCTCGCCGAGCCCAACAACTTCGCCGCCGGTTTCGAGTTCGACGGCCGCGTCGCCGAGGACTTCAAGCTGGCGACCGGCACCTGGGTCTCGGTCGGACCGCTCCGCACCGAGTTCGTCGGCCGCTTCGACCCGTTGGTCAAGGACGCCGCCGTCACCGGCCACGACCGCGACCACGTCGGCATGCTGGTCTTCCCCGACGAGGTCGAGACACGGAAGCTCGCGCCGCATCTCGCGCCCGAAACGCCCTTCGACGAGGTCCTCTGCGACCAGATGGTCAAGGACGTCTTCCAGGAAAGGCTCGCCGAACTCGCCCGCGAGGCGACGGGGTCGTCGACCCGCGTCACCCGGTTGGCGCTGCTCGCCACGCCGCCGTCGATCGACCTCGGCGAGGCGACCGACAAGGGTTCGCTCAACCAGCGCGCCGTGCTCGCCAACCGTGCCGCCGACGTCGAGGCGCTCTACGCCCCCGACGCCGCGCCCCATGTCGTCCGCATCTGAGGGACCGACCATGACCACCGTTCCGGGCGCCGTCGCGCTCGCCTTCGACGACGTCTTCATCCTCGACGGCGTGCGCACCCCCTTCTGCGACTACAACGGCCGGCTCTCGACCGTGTCGCCGACCGATCTCGCCATCAAGGTCGGCCGCGAGGCCTTGAGCCGCGCCGCCGTCGATCCCGCGACCATCGGCACGGTCGTCGCCGGCAACATGGCGCAGGCGAGTTTCGACGCCTATTTCCTGCCCCGCCACGTCGGCCTCTACTGCGGCGTGCCGGTGGAGGTGCCCGCCCATCTCGTCCAGCGCATCTGCGGCACCGGCGTCGAGGCGGTGGCTCAGGCAGCCGACGCGATCTCGCTCGGCCGGGTCGAGGCGGCTCTCGCCGTCGGCACCGAGTCGATGAGCCGCAATCCGGTCGCCGCCTATACCCATCGAAACGGCTTCCGCCTGGGTCAGATCGAGTTCAAGGACTTCCTGTGGGAGAGCCTGCTCGACACCGCCTGCCACACCACCATGGGCGGCACGGCGGAGAACCTGGCGAAGAAGCACGGGATCGGTCGCGAGGCGGTCGACGCCTTCGCCGCCCGCTCCTTCGCCCGTGCGCTGAAGGCGCGTGAAGAGGGCTTCTTCGACGACGAGATCGTCGCGGTCACCGACGAGACCTTCGAACGCGACGGCTTCGATCCCCGCGCGATCCGGCTGCCGAAGAAGGGCGACGTCGTCCGCGAGGACGACCACGTCCGCCCCTCGCCGATCGAGATGCTGGCGAAGATCCGTCCCGCCTTCGGCGGCGTCCAGACCGGCGGCAACTCTTCGGCGATCGTCGACGGCGCCGCCGCCGTGGTGCTCGCCTCGGGCAAGCGCGTCCGCGCCGAGGGCCGTCGCCCGCTCGCCCGCGTGGTGGCTGCGGCCTCCGTCGGCGTCGCGCCCGACCACATGGGCATCGGCCCGGTGCCGGCGATCCGCGCGGTCTGCGCCAAGGCCGGCATCGCCGTCGGCGAGGTCGACCGCGTCGAGATCAACGAGGCCTTCGGCGCCCAGGTCATGGCCTGCGCCATCGAACTCGGCCTCGACGAGGAGAAGCTCGACGTCAACGGCGGTGCCATCGCCATCGGTCACCCGCTCGGGGCGACCGGCGTGCGCCTGACGCTGACCGTCGCCCGCGAACTGCGGCGCCGCGGCCTCAGGTGGGGCATCGCCTCGGCCTGCATCGGCGGCGGTCAGGGCATCGCCGTCCTCGTCGAGAACCCGGAAGCGATGGGAGAGCGCTCATGAAGATCGAAGGTTCGATCGCCGTCGTCACGGGCGGCGGCTCCGGCCTCGGCCGGGCAACCGCCGAGGCACTGGCGGCCAAGGGCGCGAAGGTCGTGATCGTCGACCGCAACGAGGCGGCGGCGACCGAGGTGGCCTCCGCGCTCGGCGGTCTGGCGATCGCCCTCGACGTGGCCGATGCCACGGCGGCCGAGGCCGCCTTCGCCCGTATCGAGCGCGAGCTGGGCGCCGCCCGCATTCTCGTCAACTGCGCCGGCATCGGCATCGCCAAGCGGGTGCTCGGCAAGGAGGGCCCGCAGGCGCTCGCCGATTTCGAGACGGTGATCCGGGTGAATCTCCTCGGCTCCTTCAACATGCTTCGGCTCGCCACCGCCGCGATGAGCCGGCTGGAGCCTCTGGACACCGGCGAGCGCGGCGTGGTGATCAACACCGCCTCCGTCGCCGCCTTCGAGGGCCAGATCGGACAGGCCGCTTATGCGGCCTCGAAGGGCGGCATCGTCTCGATGACGCTGCCGATCGCCCGCGAGCTCGCCCAGTTCGGCATCCGCGTCAACGCCATCGCCCCCGGTCTCTTCCTGACGCCGCTGCTGCTCGGGCTGCCGGAGGAGGCGCGCGCCTCGCTCGGCCGCTCGATCCCCTTCCCGGCACGCCTCGGCGAGCCGTCGGAATTCGCGGCGCTCGCGGTCGCCATGGCCGAGAACGCCTATCTCAACGGCGAAGTGGTCCGCCTCGACGGCGCCCTTCGCATGCAGCCGCGGTGAGGCCGATGTTCGTCAACCGACGCACCGTGCGGATCGAATGGGCCGACTGCGACGCCGCCGGCATCGTCTTCTATCCGCGCTATTTCGCGATGTTCGACAGTTCCACCCATCACCTCTTCGAGGCGGTCGGCTGGAAGAAGCGCGATCTCATCGCCGACTTCGACATCATCGGCTACCCGATGGTCGATACCGGCGCGAAGTTCTCCGTGCCCTCGTCCTTCGGCGACGACGTGGTGATCGAGACCCGGGTGGTGAAGTTCGGCCGCTCGAGCTTCGAGATCGCCCACCGCCTGCTGCGACCCGGCCCCGACGGCGGCGAGATCGTCGCCATCGAAGCGCGCGAGATCCGCGTCTGGGCCGGCCGCGATCCCGACGATCCCAAGAAGATGAAGCCGAAGGCGATCCCGGACGAGGTGATCCGCCGGCTCTCGACCCCGAACGGCTGACCGGCCGGCGGACGCATTCGGGCGACCGGCGCGAGAAGATGCCGGCGCCCCTCGAGGAAACGCGAAAGAGGAGGAACTCCCGTGACCGATCGCATGTCGCAGTTCTCGCGACGGGCCCTGCTGGGCGCCGTCTTCGCCGTCGGCCTCGCCGCTCCGGCGCTCGCCGACGCGCCGGTCATCAGGGTCGGCGTGACCATCTCGACGACCGGCCAGGGCGCCGCCCTCGGCATTCCCGAGAAGAACACGCTCGAGGTCGTCGCCAAGGACTACGGCGGGGCGAAGCTGGAGATCGTCCAGCTCGACGACGCCGGCGATCCGACCAACGCCACCACCAATGCCCGCCGCCTCGCCACCGAGGACAAGGTCGACATCCTGATCGGCTCGTCGGTCACCCCCGCCACCATCGCGGTGGCCGGCGTTGCCTTCGAGGCGGCGCTGCCGCATTTCGCCCTCTCGCCGATGCCCTTCCAGCCGGGCCGCGAGAAATGGACCTTCGTCATGCCGCAGCCGGTGCCGCTGATGGCCAAGGGCCTATTCGAGAACATGAAGGCCAAGGGCGTCAAGCGCGTCGGCATCATCGGCTTCTCCGACAGCTGGGGCGATCTCTGGGTCAAGGAGTTCAAGGCCTCGGCCGAGCCCATGGGCCTCGAGATGGTCGCCGACGAGCGCTACGCCCGCGCCGACACCTCGGTCGCAGGCCAGGTGCTGAAGCTGGTCGCCTCGCGTCCCGACGCGGTGCTGGTCGGTGCTTCCGGTACCGCCGCGGCGTTGCCGGTCATCGGCCTGCGCGAACGCGGCTTCACCGGGCCGATCTACCAGACCCACGGCGCCGTCACCCGCGACTTCATGCGCATCGCCGGCAAGTCGGCCGAGGGCGTGATCTTCACCGCCGGCCCGGTCGTCGCCGCCGACGCGCAGGAGGCTTCCGCCCTGACGAAGGCGCCGGGCGTCGCCTACACCACGGCCTATGAGGCGAAGTTCGGCGCCGGCTCCGTGACCCAGTTCGGCGCCCACATGAACGACGTCTTCGAACTCCTGAAGCGCGTCGTCCCGGTCGCTCTGAAGACCGCCAAGCCCGGCACGCAGGAGTTCCGCGAGGCGATCCGCGCCGCGCTCGAGAGCGAGAAGGAACTCGCCGCGAGCCAGGCGGTCTACAACTACACCGCCGCCAACCACTACGGCGTCGACGATCGCGGCCGCATCCTGATCACCGTGAAGGACGGCAACTGGGCGATCGTGAAGTGATCCTCGTCCCTCGCCGGAAGGCGAGGGCTCTCCCCCCGAGACGAAACTGCCCCGCGCCGGTTTCCCGACGCGGGGCATTTTTCATGGGGGGCCGTCCGGCGGCGCGGGCCGCCGGGAGCCGCATCACTTCGCCAGCTTGCCGGCGATCTCGGCGACGTGACGGCCCTGGAAGCGGGCGGCGTCGAGCTCGATCTTGGAGGGCTGACGCGAGCCGTCGCCGTCGGAGATGGTGGAGGCGCCGTAGGGCGAGCCGCCCTTGATCTCGTCGACGCCCATCTGGCCGGCGAAGGAATAGGGCAGGCCGACGACCACCATGCCGTGATGCAGCAGGGTCGGCATGAAGCCGAGGATGGTCGATTCCTGACCGCCGTGCTGGGTCGCCGACGACGTGAAGACCGAGCCGACCTTGCCGATCAGCTTGCCGGTGAACCAATGGCCGCCGGTCTGGTCGATGAAGGCGCGCATCTGCGAGGCGACGGTGCCGAAGCGGGTCGGCGCACCGAAGATGATCGCGTCGTAGTCCGGCAGTTCCTCGACGGTGGCGATCGGCGCGGCCTGGTCGAGCTTGAAGTGGGCGCCCTTGGCGACCTCTTCCGGAACGGTCTCCGGCACGCGCTTCACCACGGCTTCGGCGCCGGCCGAACGGGCGCCCTCGGCGACCGCGTTCGCCATCGTCTCGAGGTGGCCGTAGGAGGAATAGTAGAGAACGAGGACCTTGGTCATGGGAATCTCCGGGGCGCATCGCGCCGTCTTCGAGGGGGAACCGTGTCGTCGCGGAGCGGGAGCCCGCGGCTCGATCGGGAGAATGACTTAGGTCCTCCGCGATGCCCATCCCCGGGTCGGCGAATGGATCGTTCGACGATAGGAAACGATGACGTTTCGTCGTCGGTGCTTGCGTCGACGGCTCCGATGGGGGATCAAGCCCTCGCGGTCTCCGGAATCGGTTCGGTCCGGACCGTGCCGGAGGGATCGGAATGAGCGACGTGGTGGTGATCGGCGGCGGGCCGGCGGGTTTGATGGCGGCGGACGTGATCGCGACGGCGGGCCATCGCGTCACCATCGTCGATCGGATGCCCTCCTTCGGCCGCAAGCTCCTGATGGCCGGACGCGGTGGGCTGAACCTCACCCATTCCGAGCCGCTCGACCGGCTGCTGACGCGCTACGGCGAGGCGGTGTTCCGCCTGCGCGGCGCCATCCTCGCCTTCCCGCCCGAGGCGCTGCGCGCCTTCGCCGCCGATCTCGGCCAGGAGACCTTCGTCGGCTCGTCCGGCCGCGTCTTTCCGAAGTCGTTCAAGGCCTCGCCGCTGCTGCGCGCCTGGGGCAGGCGCCTCGCCGATCTCGGCGTGGAGAGCCGCACCCGCCTGCGCTGGACCGGCTTCGTCGACGGCGTGCCCGTCTTCCGCGACGCCGCGGGCAACGAGGAGCGACTGGCCGCCGACGCCGTGGTCCTGGCGCTCGGCGGCGCGAGCTGGCCGCGCCTCGGTTCCGACGGTGGCTGGACGACGATCCTCGAGGACCTCGGCATCGCGGTGGCGCCGCTCGCACCCACCAACTGCGGCTTCGACGTCGCCTGGACCGACATCTTCCGCGACCGTTTCGAGGGCGCGCCGCTGAAGCGTGTGGCGATCCGGTTCGACGACGAGGTCTCGATCGGCGAGGCGATGGTGACGCGCCGCGGCCTCGAGGGTGGGGCGATCTATCCGCTGTCCGCGGCGATCCGCGACCGCATCGCCGCCGAAGGCTCGGCGACGGTGGTCTTCGATCTGCGCCCCGGCGTCGCGGTGGAGGAGATCGCCCGCTCGATCGGCGATGCCCGCAAGGGCGACAGCATGGCCAACGTCCTGCGCAAGAACGCTGGCCTCGCGCCCGTCGCCGCGGGTCTCCTGCGCGAAGGCGCCGGCGGCAAGTTGCCGAGCGCGCCGGACGATCTCGCCGCGTTGGTCAAGGCGGTGCCGATCCGCATCTCCGGCATGGCGCCGCTCGACAAGGCGATCTCCTCGGCCGGCGGTATCCGCTTCGACGAGGTCGACGCCCGTTTCATGCTGAAGAAGCAGCCGGGCGTCTTCGTCTGCGGCGAGATGCTCGACTGGGAGGCGCCGACCGGCGGCTACCTGCTGCAGGCCTGTTTCTCGACGGGACGCGCGGCGGGCGAGGGCGTGGTGGCGCGGCTCGCGGCGGGCTGAGGCGGGACGGCGAGGTCGGTGCACGGGTGCGCGATGCTTCGAGACGGCGTTCTTCGCACGCCTCCTCAGCATGAGGCGTATGTGTTTGTATCGAAATAAGAAAAAAGACGCCTCATGCTGAGACGGGCGACCGCCGGTCGCCCGTCTCGAAGCATCGCGCACGGACAAATCACGCCGGTCGAATCGACGGCGTCACGCCCCGGTGACAGCCGTCACCGTCAGCGCCCGCAGCCGTTCCGGCAGCGCCGGCACCAGCTCCAGCGCCGCCGCGTGGCCGGTCTCCGACATCTTCGCCCAGGTCTTGGCGACGATGTCGACGATCTTCTCGTCGGTGTATTTGGCGCCGAAGGCGGCGAACTCGTGCTCGAGGAAGACCAGCGCGGCGCAGTCCTCGATCGTCTGGGCGTCCGGATCGCGCTTCAGCCGTTCCTTGCGGACGATCGAGCCGACGCGGGCGATCTCGTCCTCGCTCCAGCCGGTCTCGGCCATCAGCTGGCCGACCACCGCGGCATGGTGGATCTTCAAGGCGTTGCGCCAGGCGAAATAGCCCGGCTTGTCCATCGGGTACGACCCGCGCGGCATGTCGAAACGGCGGACGTGCTGGGCGCGCGCCGCGATCCGCACGAGATCGGAGGCCTCCGGCGCGAGCGTCTCGAGCCGCGCCGTCATCCGCTCGCCGTAGACGAGGGCCTGCGGCCGCAGCGTGCCGGCATCGTCGATCGTGGTCGGATCCTGCGCGTTCTCGGCATCGATCCGGGCGAAGACGGCGGCGAGCCGGTCGGCGGGAGCGTTGGTCGTCAAGGGCGGGGTCCTTTCCCGAGACCGCGCGGCGGTCAGACGAAGAGGGCGAGCGCGAGGACGGCGAGCGAGACGGCGCCGACGACGAGGGCGAAACGTTCGACTCGGCCGTGGCGGCGGTCGGCACGGGCGATCGCCTCGACCGTCTCGGCATCCAGCCGAATGCCGCCGTCGGCCCAGCGCGCGGCGGCGTCCGACACCGTCTCCAGCCGTTCGGCGAGGCGCGGCAGCGCCAGCGCCAGCCGGCCGGCGGCGCCGGCGGAGGAGGCGACGTCGGCGATCCGGGCGGTCGGACCGAGGTTCTTCTCGACCCATTCGCGCACGACGGGCTCGCTGACCGCCCAGATGTCGAGGTCGGGATCGAGCACGCGCGCGACGCCCTCGACCACCACCATCGTCTTCTGCAGCAGGATCAGCCGCGGCTGCGTCTTCATGTCGAAGACGTCTGTATATTCGAAGAGCTGACCGAGCAGGCCCGCCATCGAGATCTCGCTCGGCGGACGGTCGCGCAAGGGCTCGCCGACGGCGCGCAGCGCCTGGGCGAAGACCTCGAGCTCCTGCGACGCCGGCACGTAGCCGGCCTCGAAGTGGACGCGCGCCACCCGCATGTAGTCGCGGGTGATGAAGCCGTAGAGGATCTCGGCGAGGAAGCGCCGCTCGGAGGGCGCGAGCCGCCCGGTGATGCCGTAGTCGACGGCGACGAGATCGCCCTTCGCGTCGACGAACAGGTTGCCCTGGTGCATGTCGGCGTGGAAGAAGCCGTCGCGCATGGCGTGACGCAGGAAGGACTGCATCACCACCTTGGACAGGCGGATCGGGTCATGCCCCGCCGCGGCCATCGCCTGCGGCTCGCCGAGCTTCAGCCCGTCGATCCACTCGAGCACCAGCACGTTGCGCCGGGTGCGTTCCCAGTCGACCGTCGGCACCCGGAAGTCCGGGTCGGTGGCGGTGTTCTCCGCCATTTCCGACAGCGCCGCCGCCTCGAGGCGGAGGTCCATCTCGAGCCGCACCGAGCGGGCGAGCGTGTCGACGATCGCGATCGGCCGCAGCCGCCGGGTGAAGGGCGCGACGGTCTCGATCAGCCGGGCGGCGAGATAGAAGGCGGCGAGATCACGCCGGAAGCGCGCCTCGACGTCGGGGCGCAGCACCTTGACGGCGACGTCGCGCTCGACCCCGTCGCGGCCGCGGATGCGGGCCTTGTGGACCTGCGCGATCGAAGCGGCGGCGACCACGTCGCCGAAGGCGAGGAAGGCCTCGGAGATCGGCTTGCCGACGGCCTTCGCGACGATCGCGCGCGCCTCGTCGGAGGGGAAGGCCTCGACCCGGTCCTGCAGCGCCTCGAGATCGTCGGCGAGCGTCCGGCCGATCACGTCGGGCCGGGTGGCGAGGAACTGGCCGAGCTTGATCCACGACGGACCCAGCCGGTTCAGCGCGCGGCTGGCGCGTTGGCCGCGCGAGACGCCCTCGGCGTCGCGGCGTTCGACGAGGGAGACGGCCCACAGCCCGAGGCGGGCGAGCGGCGGCGGATCGGGCGGGGCGACGGCGGTGACGACGCCCTCGCGGGCCAGCACCCAGCCGGCGCGCGCGAGCAGGAACAGCGATCCGATCACCCGAGCCATCGCGTCAGATCTTCCAGCCGGAATGGATCGCGGCGATGCCGCCGGTGAGGTTCTGATAGTCGACGCGCGCGAAGCCGGCGTCGCGGATCATCTCGGCGAACTTCTCCTGGGTCGGGAAACGCCGGATCGATTCCACCAGATAGCGATAGGGCTCGCCGTCGCCGGCGATCACCTTGCCCATCAGCGGGATCAGATTGAAGGAGAAGGCGTCGTAGATCTTGTCGAGGCCGGGGATCACCACCTGGGAGAACTCGAGCACCAGGATGCGTCCACCCGGCTTCAGCACGCGGTAGGCTTCCGACAGCGCCTTGTCGATGCGCGGCACGTTGCGGATGCCGAAGGCGATCGTATAGGCGTCGAAGCGGTTCGCCTCGAAGGGCAGTTCCTCGGCATTGGCCTCGACGAAGTCGAGATTGTCGGAGAGCCCGCGCTTCTCGGCGCGCTCGCGGCCGACACCCAGCATCGAGCCGTTGATGTCGGAGACGGTGACCTTGGCCTTGCGGTCGGACTTCTCGACGATGCGGAAGGCGATGTCGCCGGTGCCGCCGGCCATGTCGAGCGATTCCCACGGGCGCCGGCCGATCTTCGGCGGCGACAGTTTCGACACCATCGCGTCCTTCCACAGCCGGTGCAGGCCGCCCGACATGACGTCGTTCATGATGTCGTAGCGGGTGGCGACCTTGTGGAAGACGTCGTCGACGAGGTGCTGCTTCTCCTCGAGCGGCACTTCGCGGAAGCCGAAGGAGGCGGTGGAGCCGCCCCCCGTTCCGCCCGTCTCGCCGATCGCCGGCCCTTCGGCGGCGGCGCGGTTCGGGGTGGCGGCGGCGGCGGCGGGATCGTGCGACATGGACTGGCTCCGTTGGTGCGCCGGACCATAGCCGATGCACGCGCGCGACGCCAATCGTCCCTCACCCCTCGCGGCGACGAAGCCCCTCGAGCCGGGCGACGGCGTCCTCCGGCAGCGCCGTCGAACGCCGCGTCGCGTCGTCGACCAGCACGACGACCGAGACGCCGCGGGCGCAGAGCAGACCGTCCTGGAAGATGCCCTGTTCCAGCGCGATCGACGAGCGGCCGACCTTCGTCACCGCCGTGCCGATCTCGACCGTGCCCGGCCAGTGGATCTCGGCGACGAGATCGATCTCGAGCCGCGCCAGCACGAAGGAGCGCCCGGGCGCGAGCAGCCCCTTGTCGGCGTCGAGGATCAGCTCGACCCGGCCGGTCTCGAGGAAGGTGGCGAAGACGGCGTTGTTGACGTGGCCCTGACGGTCGGTGTCGCCGTAGCGCAGCTTGTCGAAGGCGCGGACGGGATAGGCGTCGAGGATCGGCGTGGTCATCGCGGGCTCCGGTCGGCGGCGCATCGTCGCGCCGCCGCCATCATCGCCTCGGGCGTGCCCTGCCCGTCAAGAGCCTGACGTGTTCGGCAGGCGACCGTCTCCGCGCGCGGCTCACGCCTTCTTGAGGAACTCGACGCGCAGGACGAGGCCCTTCACCTTCTCGGCGTTGCACTCGATCAGGTCGGTGTCGTCGGTCAGGCGGATGTTCTTGACCAGCGTGCCGCGCTTCAGCGTGACCGAGGTGCCCTTGACCTTGAGATCCTTGATCAGGGTGACGCTGTCGCCGTCCTTGAGGACGTTGCCGTTGGAATCGCGGGTTTCGGACATGTTTGGCCTCTCGAAATGTCGGAGCCGCTCCCTCGCATGACGAAGCGCCGCTGTCGACCCGGCGGCGCGAACAATCGTCTTGCGTCGCCGCGGGAGCGGCATTTCCGATCGTCTCCGCCACTTCGGGGATGCGGTACACGACAACGCACGCGCCCGCACGCAAACGTGATCACATCCGGACTGTTCATTTACGATTCGTCAACCATCTGACCAACTCCGGGGAGACGCTTAAATCGATTCGAAGCATGATCTCCCTCTGGCCGAGAGACCCCATGGAGGTGGCCAATGAACAGGACCTCGAAGTCTGTCGCCCTCCTCTCCGCTCTCGCCGTGGTCGGCGTGTCCGCACTCGCCGTCGCACGGGACGAGGCGCCGATGCCGGGTGATCGCGCCGGGTCGTCCCTGCTGACGACCGATTCCTGCCCGCCCTCCGCCTGCACGATCGTCTGGCGGACCGACAAGGGCGGCCCGCCCTCGACGGTCGTCGCGGTCGACTGACGCCGAAGCATCGCAATCCGTCCGCCCTCCGCCCGTTCCCCCCCTGGATCCCGACCCGGGCGTGAGATGCGACGACGGCCAGCCGGCGGCGAGGAGGCTCCCTCGCCGCCGGTTCGCCGGTTCTGCGATGTTCGATGAAGACGATCAGTCGATCCGGGCGAGGCGTCGGAGCATGCCGACCAGAGCTTCGCGGCCACCGTCGCCGAGGAAGGCGCCGAGGTCGATCTCCTGTTGCGCCTGTTCGGCGCGGGCGGTCGCCAGGAGCTTCTCGCCGGCTTCCGTCAGCACGACCGCATGACTGCGCCGATCGGTGGTCGAGCGCGTGCGCTCCGCCAGACCACGACGCTCGAGTTCGTCGAGCATGGCGACGAAGTTCGGCCGCTGGATGCCCAGCGCCGCCGCGATCTCCGACTGTTTGCGGCCCGGATTGTCGCCGATCACCAACAGCACCGAATATTGCGCCGGCTTCAGATCGAGCCGGGCGAAACGCCGTGCGAAGTCCTCGAAGACCGCGAGCTGCGCCCGCCTGAGCGTGTAGCCGATCACGCCGTCGAGCCCCGACAGGTCGAGATCGCCCGCGGCCGCGTTCGTATCCCCCGTCTCCTCGATCTCGTCGATCGTGGCGCGCGCCGGCACGCGCCGCGGTCGGCGTGCCTTTGCGGCGCCCTCGACGGGGCGGGGGGCGGTCTCTCGCATGCTCATCGAAGGCCTCTCGGACGCGTCGTCCGATCTTTCCGTCATGTCTCGTCTTGCTCTTATACGGGATAATAGTTATGCTGTATATCAAATTAGAACGAGAACATCGGGAGGGACGTCTCGTCCCCGGACATCGCGAGAATCCGCCGATTCACGAGGCCTTCGCTTCGTGGAGACGGTCCCGTGCGGGATGAATCACGAGGGGGCGAAGCCGGTGGACGGCACGATTCTGCTCTTCCTTCTGCAGGACGGTATCACGAACGGGGCGATCTACGCGCTCCTGGGCCTCGCCCTGGTGCTGGTCTTCGCGGTCACGCGCGTCGTCTTCATCCCGCAGGGGGAATTCGTCGCCTTCGGCGCCCTGACGCAGGCCCTGCTCGAGGCCGGCAAGCTGCCGGGCACGGTCTGGCTGCTCGCCGGCTTCGGCGTCGCCGCCTTCGTCTTCGACATGGTCGCCGCGGCGCGCGAGGGCGCGATCGGCCGCCGCCTCCTGCCCGCCGTCCTCTTCGACCTGGCGCTGCCCGGCGCCGTCGTCGCGGCGGCCTTCGCGATCGCCGGCCGGGGCTACGGACCGGCGGTGCATTTCGCCCTGACGCTCGCCCTCGTCACGCCGCTCGGGCCGCTGCTCTACCGCGTCGTCTTCATGCCGATCGCCGGCGCCTCGGTGCTGACGCTGATGATCACGGCCGTCGGCGTCCATCTGGCGCTGGTCGGCCTCGGCCTCGTCTTCTTCGGCGCCGAGGGCCTGCGCGCCCCGCCGATCTCCGACGCCATGGTGACGGCCGGGCCGCTCCTGATCACCGGTCAGTCGATCGCGGTCTATGCCCTCACCGCCGTCACCATCGTCGCGCTCTGGCTGTTCTTCGAGAGGTCGCTGTGGGGCAAGGCCCTGCGCGCCACGGCGGTCAACCGCCTCGGCGCCCGCCTCGTCGGCATCCGCACGTCCTTTGCCGGCAAGCTCGCCTTCGCGCTGGCCGCGCTGATCGGCGCGCTCTCCGGCATCCTCGTCGCGCCGCTCGCCACGATCTACTACGACACCGGTTTCATCATCGGTCTCAAGGGCTTCGTCGCGGCGATCGTCGGCGGGCTGGTCAGCCATCCGCTGACCGCCGCCGCGGCGCTGGGCGTCGGCATCGTCGAGGCGCTCGCCTCCTTCTTCGCCTCCGACATGAAGGAGATCGTCGTCTTCATGCTGGTGATCCCGGTGCTGCTGTGGCGCTCCTTCGGGCAGCCCCACGTCGAGGAGGAGGATTGAGGCCATGAACCCGCGCCACGTCTTTCTCGCCTTCGTCGGCTTCCTCGTCGTCGTGCCGCTCATGCCCTTCGTGCCGGTCTTCTGGATCGGGCTCCTGGGCAACGTCGGTCTCGCCGCCCTCGTCGCCATGGGGCTGGTGCTGCTGACCGGCGTCGGCGGCATGACCTCCTTCGGCCAGGCCGCCTTCTGCGGCTTCGGTGCCTATGCGACCGCGGTGCTCACCACGCGGTACGGTTGGTCGCCCTGGGCCGGCCTGCCGGTGTCGCTCATGGTCTCCGGCGCCGTCGCCTGGGTGCTGGGGCTGATCACCGTGCGGCTCTCCGGTCACTTTCTGCCGCTCGGCACGCTCGCCTGGGGCCTCTCGCTCTATTACCTCTTCGGCAAGATCGAGCTCCTCGGCCGCCACGACGGCATTTCCGGCATCCCGCCGCTGGAGATCGCCGGCCATGCGCTGACCGATCCGCGCGCCGTCCACTTCGTGATCTGGGGCGCGGTGATCGGCGCGGCGATCCTGACGACGCATCTCCTCGACGGCCGCATCGGCCGAGGCATCCGCGCCCTGCGCAAGGGCCAGATCGCGGCCGAGGCCTTCGGCATCGACGCGAGCCGCACCAAACTCGTCGTCTTCGTCTGGGCGGCGCTGCTCGCCGGCCTCTCGGGCTGGCTCTACGCCCATGTCCAGCGCACGGTGACGCCCTCGCCCTTCGGGCTCAATGCCGGCATCGAATATCTCTTCATGGCGGTGGTCGGCGGCTCCGGCCAGATCTGGGGCGCGGTGGTCGGCGCCGGTCTGGTGACGCTGCTGAAGGAGGCGCTGCAGCGCCTCGTGCCCGCGGTCTTCGGCACGTCGATGCAGCTCGAGGGCGTCGTCTTCGGCCTCGTCCTCGTCGTCCTCCTCCAGGTCGCCCGCGACGGCGTCTGGCCGCATCTGGCGAAGCTCCTCGACCAGCGCCCGAAGACCGCCCCCGAGACCGCCGATCCGCTCGCCCGCCGCACAATCGACCGCGCCCGCAGGACGCCGCTCCTGGTGCTCGAGGCGGCGCGCAAACAGTACGGCGGCCTGACCGCGGTCAACGACGTGTCGTTCCGCGTCGGCCGCGGCGAGATCGTCGCGCTGATCGGCCCCAACGGCGCCGGCAAGAGCACGACCTTCAACCTCATCACCGGCGTGACCCGGCTGACCGCCGGCCGCGTCGCCTTCGACGGCGCGACCATCTCCGGCACCGGACCGCAGGCGATCGCCGGCCGCGGCGTCGCCCGCACCTTCCAGCACGTCAAGCTCGAGCCCGAGATGACCGTGCTCGAGAACGTCGCCATGGGCGCGCATCTGCGCGGCCGGGCCGGGCTCCTCGCCACGCTGCTGCGCCTCGATCGGCGCGACGAGGCGCGGCTGCTCAAGGAAGCGGCGACCCAGATCGAACGCGTCGGCCTCGCCGAGCACATGACCAAGCCGGCGGGATCGCTGGCGCTCGGCCAGCAGCGCGTCGTCGAGATCGCCCGGGCGCTCGCCATGGATCCCGAACTGCTGCTGCTCGACGAACCCGCCGCAGGCCTGCGCCACTTCGAGAAGGAGGCGCTGGCGGACCTGCTGAAGAAGCTGCGCGCCGAGGGCATGAGCGTGCTGCTGGTCGAGCACGACATGGGCTTCGTCATGGGGCTGACCGACCACATCGTGGTGCTCGACTTCGGCACCAAGATCGCCGAGGGCCCGCCCGAGGTCATCAAGACCCATCCGGCGGTGCTCGAAGCCTATCTCGGAGGTGCGGCATGAACGACGCGCTGCTCGAAGTCTCGTCCGCCGCCGTCGCCTACGGCAAGGTTCAGGCGGTGCGCGGCGTCTCGCTCGCGGTCCGCGCCGGCGAGATCGTCACGGTGATCGGCGCCAACGGCGCCGGCAAGTCGACGCTGCTCAACGCCACGATGGGCGCGCTGCCGCTCGCATCCGGGTCGATCCGCTTCGCCGGGCAGGACGTCGGCCGCCTCGGCGTCGAGGAACGCGTCGCCCTCGGCCTCTGTCTGGTGCCGGAGCGGCGCGAACTCTTCTCCACCATGACGGTCGAGGACAATCTGGTGCTCGGCGGCTTCCGCGTGCCGCGCGCCGTCGCCCGCGACACGATCGCCGAGGTCTACGACCGCTTCCCGCGTCTGAAGGAGCGCCGCGACCAGCTCGCCGGCACCATGTCGGGCGGCGAACGCCAGATGCTGGCGATGGGCCGCGCCCTGATGAGCCGGCCGAAGCTGCTGATGCTCGACGAGCCGAGCCTCGGCCTCGCGCCGCGCATCGTCGCCGACATCTTCCGCATCGTCGCCGATCTCAGGGCCTCGGGCGTCGCGATCCTGCTCGTCGAGCAGAACGCGCGGGCGGCACTCGCGAGCGCCGACCACGCCCACGTGATGGAACTCGGCGAGGCGATCGCCTCCGGCCCCGCCGCGGATCTCGCCCGCGACGACCGCATCGTCGAAAGCTACCTCGGCTTCCACTGAGCCGGCAGAGGAGACGCCCATGAGCTGGCGCGCGCCCGTCGAAGACATCCTCTTCACCCTGACCGCCATCGCCCCCGGCCCCGGCGGCGAACCGGCGATGGACCGCGACGACCTCGTCGCCATCCTCGAGGAGGCGGCGAAGTTCTGCGAAGACCGGATCGATCCGCTCGACCGCGTCTCCGACACGGTCGGCGCCGCATGGTCCGACGGCCGCGTCGCCACGCCGCCGGGCTTCCGCGAGGCCTATGCCGACTGGGCGGCGGCCGGTTGGAACGGGGTCGCGCAACCGGAGGCCTTCGGCGGCTCGGGCCTGCCGACGGCGGTCGGCACCGCGACGATGGAGATGCTGACCTCGGCCTGCATGGCGCTGTCGACCCTGCCGGTGCTGAGCCAGGGCGCTGCCGACGCGCTCGAGGCCCATGCATCGGAAGAGATCAGGGCGAAATACCTGCCCAATCTCGTCGCCGGAACCTGGACCGGCACGATGAACCTGACCGAGCCGCAGGCGGGCTCCGACCTCGCGCTGCTGCGGACGAAGGCGGTGCCCGCCGGCGACGGCACCTATCGGATCACCGGCCAAAAGATCTTCATCACCTTCGGCGAGCACGATCTGGCGGAGAACATCCTCCATCTGGTGCTGGCACGGCTGCCCGATGCGCCGGCGGGCGTGAAGGGCATCTCGCTCTTCCTGGTGCCGAAGCGCTTCGTCGGCGACGACGGTTCGCTCGGGGCCGAGAACGACGTGCGCTGCGCCGGCATCGAGCACAAGCTCGGCATCAAGGGGTCGCCCACCTGCACCATGGTCTTTGGTGACCGCGGCGGGGCGATCGGCTGGCTGATCGGCCGTGAGAACGAGGGGCTCGCCTGCATGTTCACGATGATGAACAAGGCGCGGCTCGCGACCGGGCTCCAGGGCGTCGCCATCGCCGAGAAGGCGACGCAGAAGGCGCGGGCCTATGCCCTCGAGCGACGGCAGGGCCGTGCCGAGGGCTTCCCCGCCCCGGCGCCGATCGCCGCCCACCCGGACGTCGCCCGCACGCTTTCCCGGATGCAGGCGCTGACCGTGGCGGCGCGGTCGATCGCCTATTGCGCCGCGACCGCCATCGATCGCGCCCACGCGGCCCCGACGGCGGAAGCCCGCGCCGCGGCGGATCTCCGCGCCGGGCTGCTGACCCCGATCGTCAAGGCGTTTGCGACCGACGTCGGCTGCGAGGTCGCCTCGCTCGGCGTGCAGATCCACGGCGGCATGGGCTTCGTCGAGGAAACCGGCGCCGCCCAGCTCTTCCGCGACATCCGCATCGCCCCGATCTACGAGGGCACCAACGCCATCCAGGCGATCGACCTCGTGATGCGCAAGATCGGCCGTGACGGCGGCGCCGACGACGCCCGCCTGATCGCCGAGGCACGCGGCGACGTCGAGGCCGGCCGGGCGATCCTCGGGGCATCCGCCGCCCGTCTCGACGCGGCGCTCGACGCGCTGGAGACGGCGACGGCGCATCTTCTTTCGGGCGAGACGAAGGACGCCGATCGCCTCCTCGTCGCCCAGATCCATCTCCGCCTCTTCGGCCTCGCGCTCGGCGGCGCCCTCCTGACCCGAGGCGCGGTCGCGGCGGGAGCCGGAGGGGCGGAGACCCGAACCATGATCGAACCGGGGGCGGAGACCAGGTGGAGCCGCATGGTGCGGATCTTCGCCGAGGATCTGGCGGTCGAGGCGCCGAGCCTTCTCGCCCGCATCGTCTCGCCGCACGCCCGCCTCGACGACTACCGCGCCCTCGCCGGCCTCGCCTGAGGCCGGCGGCGTATCTCGCCGATCAGCCCTCCGCCGTCTTCGCGGCCGCGTTCTCGCGCACCATGCGGGTGACGGTGAGATGGTCGGTCTTGCCGGTGCCGAGCAGCGGCATGGTCTCCCAGACGACGACTTCTGACGGGATCATCAGCTCCGACGCGCCGATCGAGCGCGCCGCCGTCTGGATGTCGGCGCGGGAGGCGTTGGCCTGGGTCGTGACCAGGATCACCCGTTCGCCCTTCTTCGGGTCCGGCACCGAGGCGGCCGAGGCCGGGGCATCGGGCCAGGCGATCGCCGCGAGCTTCTCGATCGCCGCGAGTGACACCATCTCGCCGCCGAGCTTGGCGAAGCGCTTGGCGCGGCCGAGGATGGTGACGAAACCGTCGGCGTCGATCGAGACGATGTCGCCGGTGTCGTGACGGCCGTTCGCCGGCGGCTCCAGCACGCCCGGCGCCTCGGCCCGGAGGTAGCCGAGCATGACGTTCGGCCCTTCGAGATGGAGGCGTCCGCCGACCGCGACGCCCGGCACCGGCTCCAGCGTCGGCACCATGCCCGGCAGCAGCCGGCCGACCGTGCCGAAGCGGTTGAACATCGGCGTGTTGAGGGCGACGACCGGCGCCGTCTCGGTGACGCCGTAGCCCTCGAGGATGCGCAGGCCGAACTTCTCCATCCAGGTCCGCCGCGTCGTCTCCTTCACCGGCTCGGCACCGGCCACGACGTAGCGCAGCGAGCGGAAGTCGTAAGGGTGCGCGGCGCGGGCATAGCCGGCGAGGAACGTGTCGGTGCCGAAGAGGATCGTGGCGTTGAAGCCGTAGACCAGTTCCGGCACCACCCGGTAGTGCAGCGGCGAGGGATAGAGGAACACCGGCACGCCGGAGACCAACGGCAGCACCAGACCCGCCGTCAGGCCGAAGGAATGGAAGATCGGCAGCACGTCGAGCACCTTGTCGGCGCGGCCGAAGTCGATGCGGGCCGCCGCCTGGGCGGTGTTGGCCAGCATGTTGCGCGACGACAGCACGACGCCCTTGGGCGTGCCCTCCGAACCCGAGGTGAAGAGCACCGCCACCCGGTCGTCGGGGCCACGCCGCACGATCGGCCGCTTCCAGAACAGCAGGGCGCGGAGCTTGTCGAACGTGCCGATGGTGCCGCGCACGTCCTCGAGGAAGAGGAAGGCGACCTGCCCCGACAGCGCCTCGAGGAGGGGCGCCAGACGGGCCTTCTCGACGAAGGCGCGCGAGGTGACGATGGTGCCGATCTCGGCCGCCTTCACCGCCGCGCCGATGTTGGCGGCACCCGCGGTGAAGTTGATCATCGCCGGCACGCGCCCGGCCGAATGGATGCCGAAGAAGGCGGCGACCGCGGCATTGGCGTTGGGCATCATCAGGCCGACCGCGCCGTCGACCGGGGCGAGTGCGGCGAGCTTCTCGCCGAGCACGCGGGCGCCGATCAGCAGCTTGCGATAGGTGAGGGTGCCCGAGACCGGGTCCTCCAGCGCCACCCGCGACGGACCCTCGTGCAGGGCGGCGTCGATCAGCGCGTCGATCACCGAGCGGTCGACGTGGGCGGTGCGATAGAGCAGGTCCGACATCACGTCGTAGAGCGCCGAGCCAGCGGCGCGGCGGCGCGCACGGCCGGCGAGCGTCGGGTCGAGGCTGAGCGGCCGGCCCGGCAGCACGGTCACCCGCACCTTGGGGAACAGTCGACGGCGCACCAGCGAGCCGTCGAGGCGGGTGAGGAAGGTCTGTTCCAGTCCCTCGATGCGGACCGGGATGACGTCCGCGCCGGTCTTGGAGGCGACGAGGCCGGCGCCGTCGTAGACCTTCATCAGCGAGCCGGTGACGGTGAGGCGGCCTTCCGGGAAGATCACCAGCGGATCGCCGCTCTCCACGCCGTGGATCAGCGTGCGCGTCGCCATCGGCTTCAAGGGATCGAGTGGCATGGCGCGCGCGACCTTGAGGAAGGGCTTCACCCACCACTTGCGGGCGATGCCGCTGTCGATGGCGAAGACCGGCTCGCGCTCCATCAGGGCGAGGGCGAGGCCCGCGTCGAGGAAGGAGACGTGGTTCAGCGCCACCACGGTGCGCGGTCCGAGCTTCTCGAGATGCTCGGCGCCCTCGACCTCCAGCCGGAAGAAGATGCGGTAGATCAGGAAGAGTGCGTCGCGCATCGGGTGCGACGGCAGCGTCCGCCAGGTCACGACCGAGACGACGAGGCCAACCACGCCGACCGCGATCCACACCGCCGGGAAGCTCGCGCCGGCGGCCTGCGCCGCGGCCACCGCGAGCGCGGAGACCGTCATAATCGCGGCGTTGAGCACGTTGACGGCGGCGACGACCCGGGCGCGCGCCGCTTCCGGCGCCCAGCCCTGCAGCGCGGCGAAGACCGGGACGATCCACAGACCGCCGGCGACCGCCAGCACGAACATGTCGACGGCGAAGCGCCGCGTCGTCGGATCGGCGAATGCGCCGGCGACGCCGAGCACGCCGTTGCGCGGCGCCACGTGCGCGAGTGTCCAGGCGGCATCGAGCGCGGCGCCGGCGATGACCAGTCCGGCGAGCGGCGTCGTCACCAGCACGGTGCGATGGCCCGACAGCCAGGCGGCGAGGCCGGAGCCGATGGCGATGGCGATCGCGAAGACCGCGAGCAGCAGCGTGACGAGCTCGTCGGCGCCGCCGAGCGGTCCCTTGACCACGGTCGGCAACAGGGCGAGCGCCACCGCGCCGACCGCCCAGAACCAGCTCGAGGCGAGACCGGCCCACAGCAGACGCCGGTCGGCGGCGAGATCGCGCAGCAGGCCGAGGGTCGAGGCGAAGATGTTGGCGCGGATCGGCAGGCCCGGCACGCCGCGGCCGGTCATCGGCATCGTGTAGGCGGCGACGACCGAGCCGACCGCGAAGACGATCATGATGAAGGCGAGGCTGAGCGGATCGCCGCCCTCGGAGGCCGCCCAGCCGCCGATCACCGTGCCGATCAGGATGGCGAGGAAGGTCGCCGCCTCGATCAGCGCGTTGCCGGCCGGCAGCTCGCCCTTGTCGAGCTGGTCGGGGAGGATGCCGTACTTCACCGGCCCGAACAGCGCGGCGATGATGCCGAAGCCGAGGAGGGCGGCGAAGAGCGTCGGGATCGAGTGGAGCGCGAAGCCGGCGACCGCGAGTCCCGCCACCGGCAGTTCGGCGAGCTTCAGCCGCCGCGCCACCAGCGCCTTGTCGAAACGGTCGGCGATCTCGCCGCCCAGCGCCGAGAAGAAGAAGAACGGCGCCATCAGCGTCGCCGCCGCGAGCGCCACCAGCGGCCCCGCCGCTTCCGCCCCCAACCGCCAGAGAATCAGGAAAACCAGGGCGTTCTTCAGGAAGTTGTCGTTCAGCGCCGAAAAGAACTGACACCAGAAGAGGCCCGCGAAACGGCGGGTCGTGAGGAGGGATCGCGACATCGGGTTCGTTTCCTGCGCCCTGAATTCGGTTTTCGCCGATCCTCACCGCTTCTTCGCCGGACGCAATCCCGAAAGAGCACGGATCGTGGATTTGTTTTGAACAACGTTCAATACGTGTGACACGAAACCGGGCGGGGTGCAAGAGGGGGTGGGGGCGGTTTCGGGATTGCGGTTGGGGCGGACGTGGGGGTGGTTCGGGGATGGTTGGGAGGCGGGTGCGGGGTGCCGAGGCGGTGGCCGAGGCCGAAAGGCGGCGGCGTGCGGCTCGCGGTGCAGGGCGTCGGGGAGCCTCCTCCCTTCTCCCCTGCGCGGAAGAAGGCGTCCGCGGGGGTGGAGGAGGAGGGCAGGCGCGGAAGCGGCGAACGGCGCGTGATCCCTCGAAGGCCGCGGTCCGTCGAGAGATCTCTCGCGTCCGCCTTTCGGATCCCTTCACGCTCCGCGGGGGAAGGACGGGGCTCTCCCGCCACGTGTCGTCGTCTCGCGACGGATGCGGTTGGCATTCCCGTCGGAGCCGCTAATCTGGCGCGCAAGAAGCAGGGGGGAATGCATGGTTCGGTTCGCGCGGAACGCCGTCTCGACAGTGGTGGCCATCGGTCTCGTGTCGCTCGTGGTCGGCCCGGCCCGGGCGGCCGAGGCGCACGGCATCGACGGCGCGACCCTTTCCGTCTGGTGGGCGGCCCCCTTCGTCGGCATCCTTCTGTCGATCGCGATCATGCCGCTCGCCGCGCCGCACTTCTGGCATCACCACTTCGGCAAGGTCGCCGCCGCCTGGGGTCTCGCCTTCGCCGCGCCCTTCGCGATCGGCCATGGGGCGGCGGTTGCCGGCGGCGAGATCCTGCACGTCGCGCTCGCCGAGTACATTCCCTTCGTGATCCTGTTGTGGTCGCTCTTCACCATCTCGGGCGGCATTCTGGTGACCGGCAACCTGCACGGTCACCCGCGGCTCAACACCGCGATCCTCGCTGGCGGCACCCTGCTCGCCTCGCTGATCGGCACCACCGGTGCCTCGATGGTGCTGATTCGCCCGCTGCTCAGAGCCAACGACGAACGCCGTCACAACGTCCACGTCGTGATCTTCTTCATCTTCCTCGTCTCCAACATCGGCGGCTCGCTGACGCCGCTCGGCGATCCGCCGCTGTTCCTCGGCTATCTGAAGGGCGTCGGCTTCTTCTGGACGACGCTGCACATGCTGGAGGAGACGTTCTTCTGCGCAGCGGTCCTGTTGACGGTCTTCTTCTTCCTCGACCGGCGGCTCTACCACGTCGACGAGGCCTTCAAGGCGCGCTTCGATCCCACCCCGGAGACCGCCCACATCGGTCTCGTCGGCCTGCCCAACATCGCGCTCCTCGGCGTGGTGGTCGCCGGCGTGCTGCTGTCGGGCTCGTGGAAGCCGGGTATCGTCTTCGACGTCGGCGGCGTCGCGGTCGAGCTCCAGAACCTCGCCCGCGACCTGATCCTGATCGCCGCCGGCCTCGTCAGCCTGGCGATCACGCCCAAGGCGGTGCGCGCCGCCAACGAGTTCTCCTGGGGGCCGATCCTCGAGGTCGCCAAGCTCTTCGCCGGCATCTTCGTGACGATCATCCCCGTCATCGCCATGCTCAAGGCGGCGGAGAAGGGTGCCTTCGCGCCGCTCGTCGCCATGGTCACCCAGGCGGACGGCACGCCGAACAACGCCATGTATTTCTGGCTGACCGGCATCCTGTCGTCGTTCCTCGACAATGCGCCGACCTATCTGGTGTTCTTCAACCTCGCCGGCGGCGACCCGCAGCACCTGATGAACGACATCCCCTGGACGCTGCTCGCCATCTCCTGCGGCGCCGTCTTCATGGGGGCGAACTCCTACATCGGCAACGCGCCCAACTTCATGGTCAAGGCGATCGCCGAGGAGAGCCGCGTGAAGATGCCGTCGTTCTTCGGCTATCTCCTGTGGTCGGGCGGCATCCTCTTGCCGCTCTTCGGCCTCGTCACCGTGGTGTTCTTCCCCTGGTGGAAATGATGGACGGCCCGCTCGACCCGGAAGGCGACCTGCCCGCCCCCTCCCGTCCGGAGGAGACGCTCCTGGTCACCCGCGGGGTCCGGCGTCATCTCGTCCGCCTCGGCTTCGCGGTGGTCGAGGAACTGCCGCTCGCCTCGGGTCGACGCGCCGACGTGATGGGGCTCTCGGCCTCCGGCGAGATCTGGATCGTCGAGGTCAAGTCGTCGGTCGAGGACTTCCGGGTCGATCGCAAGTGGCCGTTCTACCGGGCGCACTGCGACCGGCTGTTCTTCGCCACCAGCCCGCGCGTGCCGCTCGACATCTTTCCCGAGGACTGCGGCCTGATGTTGGCGGATGCCCACGGCGCCGACATCCTGCGCGAGGCGCCGGAACATCGCCTGGCCGCCGCCACCCGCAAGGCGACGACGCTGCGCTTCGCGCGCGCCGCTGCGGCCCGGCTCTTCGGCTTCCTCGAGCCGGGACTGCTCGGCAATGTCGAGATCGAGATCTGAACACGACGAAGATCACGCCGCACCCGGGTGCGGCGTGATCGGTCGATCGGCTCCGACGCCCGCGTCTCAGCGCGGCGCGCGCTTGGCGAGGATGCGCTGCAGCGTGCGGCGATGCATGTTGAGCCGACGCGCCGTCTCCGACACGTTGCGCTCGCACAGCTCGTAGACCCGCTGGATGTGTTCCCACCGCACCCGGTCGGCCGACATCGGGTTCTCCGGCGGTTCGGCCCGTTCGTCGGTCGACCGCAGCAGGGCGCGCATCACCTCGTCGGCGTCGGCCGGCTTGGAGAGATAGTCGGTCGCCCCGAGCTTCACCGCCGACACCGCGGTGGCGATGTTGCCGTAACCGGTCAGCACGACGATGCGCGCCTCCGGGCGCTTCTCGCGCAGGTGCTCGACGACGTCGAGCCCGTTGCCGTCGGCGAGCCGCATGTCGACCACAGCGAAGGCGGGCGAGCGGGCGTCGACCCGGGCACGTCCTTCGGCCACCGTCGACGCCGTCTCCACCTCGAAACCACGCAGTTCCATCGCGCGAGCCAGGCGCTGCAGAAAGGCCTTGTCGTCGTCGACGATGAGCAGGCTCTTCTCCGCATCGGCCGCGAGGGCCTGCGACACGTCCGTCATGATCGTCACCGTTGTTCTCTTTGCGGGCACCCCGACACCCGATTGGGCGGCGAGTTTATGAGTGGAATTCCAATTCTACAATACGTTGGCACCCCGATACGGGAGCCGATACGCGATTGACGGATCAACGAAATCCTGACGCGGTAATCGGCGCGGCACACGTCCCGCGCGCAGGTTCCCGCGACCCGGTCTCATTCGCGTCCATGCGGCGTCTCGTCCTCGACGGACGCGAAGTTCGACGACCCGAGACCCTCCTCGGCGAGCGGCCACAGCGTGCGCGGCCACTGGATGTGGATTTCCGCGCCATGGGCGGGAAAGCGCTTGTTCTCGAAGGTCACCCGCGCGCCCGAGCGCATCAGGAAGGTCTGGGCGATGAAGAAGCCGAGGCCGAGCCCGCCGCCGGTCTCGCCGTCGGCGCGGCCGCCCTCGTCGGGGTCTTCGTCGAGCGACTGCTCGCGCGTCGTCACCCAGGGTTCGCCGAGGCGCTCCAGCACCCCCGGCGAGAAGCCCGGCCCGTCGTCCGAGACGATCACGGTGACCTCGCGTTCGTCCCACGCCAGGGCGACGACGACGCGGGTCTCGGCGAAGTCGACGGCGTTCTCGACGATGTTGCCGAGACCGTAGAGGATCGCCGGGCTGCGCCGCGCGATCGGTTCCGGCCCCTCGCCGCGCTCGATCACCTCGAGCTCGGTGCCGAGATCGCGGAACGGCTCGAGCACCTCGTCGACCACCTCGCCGAGCGACTGGCGGGCGAAGAAGGCGTCCGGGTCCTCGCCCATCGACGACAGTTTGCGCAGGATCTCGCGGCAGCGTTCCGCCTGGCTCCTGAGCAGCGCCACGTCCTCGGCGAGCGGCGAGCCCGGCGGCAGTTCGCGCTCCATCTCGCGGACGACGACGGTGATGGTGCCGAGCGGCGTGCCCAGCTCGTGGGCGGCGGCGGCGGCGAGCCCGTCGAGCGCCACGAGATGGCTCTCGCGCTGGAGGGTCAGCTCGGTCGCCTTGATCGCCTCGGCGAGGCGACGGCTCTCGTCGGCGACGCGGAAGGCGTAGAGCGCCGAGAAGGAGAGGGTGAGGATCAGCGCCAGCCACTGGCCGAGCACGTAGAGCACCGGCAGGTTGGGCGGCGTGTCGGTGCCCCAGGGCAGCGGCGCGTGCCAGGCCGCGAGCACGGTGGCGGCGACCGCGACGAAGACGCCGAGCAGCGCCGTCGAGCGCGGCGGCAGCGACGCCGACGACACCAGCACCGGCGCCAGCAGCAGGCAGGCGAAGGGGTTCTCGAGCCCGCCGGTCAGCCACAGGAGGCCGGTCAGCTGCAGCGCGTCCCAGCCGAGCAGCAGCGTCGCATGGATGCCGTCGAGCCGGTAGATCGACGAGAAATGCGAGCGGAGCGTCAGATTGAGCCCGGCCGAAGCGGCGACGAAGGCGAGGCAGGCGACGATCGGCAGATGGAAGCCGAGTCCGAAGCGCACGAAGAGGATCGCCACGGTCTGGCCCGCCACCGCCAGCCAGCGCAGCCTGACCAGCGTGTCGAGCCTGAGCGAGCGCACCGAACTGTCGCCGAAATCGGCCAGTACCCCCAACATTCCCGTCTTCTCCGACAAGGCGTCTTACGTACGCCGTCGTCAGCCTATACGATCGTACGGCAACCCGAGAAGCGTACGAAGGATCGAATTTGCGTTGTCCGAATCCGCAACATCCTCTCCCGTTCCCCCGGCCCTCGAAGTCGTCGACCTCGTGAAGACCTTCGGCCCGGTCCGCGCGGTCGACGGCATCTCCTTTCGCCTGCCCGCCGGCCGCACGCTCGGCCTGCTCGGCGGCAACGGCGCCGGCAAGACGACGACGATCGGCATGATCATGGGTCTGGTGCGCCCCGACGGCGGCACCATCCGCGTGCTCGGCTCCGAACTCGCCGAGGACCGTTCCGGCCTGCTCGCGCGGATGAACTTCGAGAGTCCTTATGTCGACATGCCCCACCGGCTCACCGTCCGACAGAACCTCAGGGTCTTCGCCCGGCTCTACGGCGTCGCCGATGCCGAGGGCCGCATCGCCGAACTGGCAGAGGCCTTCGCCCTCGATCCCTTTCTCGACCGCCGCGCCGGCGCGCTCTCGGCCGGGCAGAAGACCCGCGTCGCGCTCGCCAAGGCGCTGCTCAACCGGCCGAGCCTGCTGCTCCTCGACGAGCCGACCGCCTCGCTCGACCCCGACACCGCCGACTGGGTGCGCTCGCGCCTCGAGGCCTTCCGTGCCGAGACCGGCGCCTCGCTGCTGCTCGCCTCGCACAACATGGACGAGGTCGAACGGCTCTGCGACGACGTCGTCATCCTCTCGGCCGGCAAGATCGCGGCGCGCGGCACGCCGGCCGAACTGATGGAGCGATTCGGTCGCGATCGGCTGGAGGAGGTCTTCCTCGACGTCGCCCGCGGTCGCGGCACGGCCGAGGAGCGCGCCCGCGCCGGTATCGTGGAGGAGACGCCATGAGTGCGGCTTCGGGTTTTTCGGTCTCCCGCGTCGGCGCGCTGGTGCTGCGCTCGTGGTACCTCATCTCCAACTCCTGGCCGCGTACGGTGGAGCTGATCTACTGGCCGACGGTGCAGATGCTGACCTGGGGCTTCGTCCAGTCCTACGTCACGTCGAAGTCGCCCTATTTCGCCGGCGCCGGCGGTCTCTTCGTCGCGGCGCTGCTGCTGTGGGACGTGCTGCTGAGGTCTCAGCAGGGCTTCGCCTTCGCCTTTCTCGAGGAGATGTGGTCGCGCAATCTCGGCAACCTGCTGATGAGCCCGCTCAAGACCTCGGAATTCGTCGTCGCGCTGATGGTCGTGTCGATGATCCGGCTGGCGATCGGCATGATCCCGGTGACGCTGATCGCCATCCCCTTCTTCGGCTTCAACATCTGGGGCCTCGGCCTGGCGCTGGTCGGCTTCTTCGCCAATCTGGTGGCGACCGGCTGGGCGCTCGCCTTCGTCATCGTCGGCATCCTGCTGCGCCACGGTCTGGGGGCGGAGGCGCTGTCCTGGTCGCTGATGTTCGTGCTGATGCCGATCACCTGCGTCTACTATCCGGTCTCCACCCTGCCGGTCTGGCTGCAGCCGGTCGCCTGGGCGCTGCCGCCGACCCACGTCTTCGAGGGCCTGCGCGCCGTCCTGGTCGACCACACCTTCCGCGCCGACCTGCTCGCCTCGGCGATAGGGCTGAACCTGCTGTGGCTCGCCGCCGGCATCCTCGCCTTCTCGCGCCTGCTCGACAGCGCGCGCCGCGCCGGATCGCTGGTGCAGCAGGGCGAATGACGAGACCGTCGTCGGCTGACGTTGGGTCAGATACCGCTAAGACCAATTGCCGACCGCGCCGGCCTTGGTGCGCGCGGTTCTCGGCCGCATAGTGATCGACCGAAAGAATACGAGAGGCCGACGGAACCTCCGATCGGTCCGAGGGGACGGAAACCGAACCGATGTTCTACCAGCTCTACGAGTTGAACCACGCCGCGCTCCGACCGATGCGCGTCGCGGCCGAGGTCGGCCGCTGGGCCTTCCGCAGCCCCTTCAATCCGCTCGCCGGCACCGCGCTCGGCCGCTCGCTCGCCGCCGGCTTCGAGGTCTTCGAACGCTCGACCCGGCGCTACGGCAAGCCCGCCTTCGATCTGCCGACCACCGTGGTCGACGGGGCGGAAGTCCCGGTCACGGAAGAGTTCGTCTGGTCGAAGCCCTTCTGCAACCTGCTGCACTTCCGCCGCGAGCTGCCGGAGGGGCGCGCCGCCGATCCCAAGGTGCTGATCGTCGCGCCGATGTCGGGCCACTACGCCACGCTGCTGCGCGGCACCGTCGAGGCCATGCTGCCGGCCCACGAGGTCTACATCACCGACTGGATCGACGCCCGCATGGTGCCGCTCGCCGCCGGTACCTTCGATCTCGACGACTACATCGACTACGTGATCGAGATGATCCACCACCTCGGCGCCGGGGTGAACATCGTCGCCGTCTGCCAGCCCTCGGTGCCGGTGCTCGCCGCCGTGTCGCTGATGGAGGAGGACGGCGATCCGCTGTCGCCGGCGACGATGATCCTGATGGGCGGGCCGATCGACACCCGCATCTCGCCGACCGCGGTCAACAAGGTCGCCCACGACAAGGGCCTCGGCTGGTTCGAGCGCAACGTCATCATGCGGGTGCCCTTCCCGCATGCCGGCGCCTTCCGCGAGGTCTATCCGGGCTTCCTGCAGCTCGGCGGCTTCATGTCGATGAACCTCGACCGCCACGTCTCCGCCCACAAGGAGTTCTTCCAGCACCTCGTCGAGGGCGACGGCGAGAGCGCCGAGAAGCACCGCGACTTCTACGACGAGTACATGGCGGTGATGGACCTCACCAAGGAGTTCTATCTCCAGACCATCCGCACCGTCTTCCTCGACCACGACCTGCCCGAGGGCAAGATGATGCATCGCGGCCGGCCGGTCCGGCCGTCGGCGATCCGCAACACCGCGCTGCTGACGGTCGAGGGCGAGCTCGACGACATCACCGGCATGGGCCAGACCCAGGCGGCGCACACGCTGTGCTCCAACCTCGCCGCCGACAAGCAGACGGACTATGTCCAGCCCGGCGTCGGCCACTACGGCGTCTTCAACGGTTCGAAGTTCCGCGCCAACATCCAGCCGCGCATGGCCGACTTCGTCCGCCGCCACGCCCGCGGCGCGGTCGGTGTCGCACCGGCCACCGACGCCAAGCCGACACGCCGCGCCAGGAAGAGCTGATCCCCCGCGCTTGAAACGCGGGGGCCGAGGGGCCATCTCCCGACCATGACCCGATCGCGCGCGCCCTTCGGCGGCGCGGGACGCGGGTCGTTCGGAGGGTTGGAATGAACTTCGGCTCGACCTCGACCACCGGCTTCACGCCCGCGACGATCGCCGCCATGGTGATCGGCTTCCTGATCGCCTGGCCGCTCGGCCTGCTGGTGCTCGCCTACGCGTTGTGGGGCGAACGCTTCGGCTGGCGCGCCCGCGTCGAGAGCTTCATGTCCGGCCTGCGCGACGGGCTCGCTCGCGCCGGCGTCCGCTTCGATCCGCAGGCCTTCTCGCGCTTCACCGGCTTCGCCTCCTACGCCCAGTCCGGCGATCCCGCCTTCGAGGCCTATCGTGCGTCGGTCCTCGACCGCACCGACGCCGAGATCCGCCGCTTCGAGGCCGAGCGCCGCGCCCATGCCGTCTGGCTGTCGCGCCTGCGCACCGCCCCCGACCGCGCCACCTTCGACGCCGTGCTGGCCGAGAAGCCGGTTCGTTCGGCCGCCGAGGGCTGACACCCCCCGCACGAGGATGGCGGCCCTTGCATGTCGCGCGCGATCGGGCAATCTCGCCCGATCGACCACCGACCGCGATGCCGCTCCGGCATCGATTCGACCGACGGGGAGAGACGCATGGCCGATCGCATCTCCACCTCCCGTCTCGCCGCCCGCCTGCGCGCCGCCGGCGTCGACCTGCGGCCGCTGGTCGTCGTGCTGACGATCGCCGGTTTCGCCTTCGCCTGGCCCTTCGGCGTGGCGATGGCGGTCTTCGCCCTCTATGGCGAGCGGCTCGGCTGGCGCGTCCGGGCCGATGCCTTCTTCGAGGGGCTCTCGAACGGGCTCGGCAAGGGCGGCGCCTGCTGCTGCGGGCCGGCCGCCTGGTACTACGACACCCGCCACGACGCCTCCTGCGCCGCGCCGAATTCCGATCGCGGGGCCGATCGCGCCGCCGACCGCGCCGGCCGCCCCGAGGGCGGCGCCGACGTGCCGACCGCCTGACGCGGAGCCCACCCCTTGTTCTTCGCGCCGCGCCGCCGCCTGCCCGCACTGCCCGACAGCCTGACGGTGTCGCTCCCCGACCGCACCGTCGCCGTCGACCTGCGCGTCTCGCCGCGGGCGACGCGCTTCACCCTGCGGCTCGGCGTCGGCGCGCCGGTGATGACGGTGCCGGAGGGGACGCGGCTTCCCGATGCCGAGGCCTTCCTCGAGCGCCATCGCGGCTGGCTCGCCGAACGGCTGGCGCGACGGCCCGATCGCGTCGCCTTCGCTCCCGGCGTGCTCCTGCCCTTCCGCGGCGAGATGCACCGCGTCGATCATCGCGCCGAGGCGCGCGGCACGGTGTGGCGCGAGGCGGAGACGGAGGGCGAGCCGCGCCTCGTCGTCGCCGGCGGCGCCGAGCATCTCCCCCGCCGCCTGCGCGACTTCCTCGTCCGCACCGCCAAGGCCGATCTGACCCCGGCGGTCGCGACCCATGCGGCGCGGCTTTCGATCGAGATCCGCAATCCGCGCATCCGCATCAAGGACACCCGCTCGCGCTGGGGCTCCTGCACCGCGGACGGCGAGTTGTCCTTCTCCTGGCGGGTGGTGATGGCGCCGCCCTTCGTGCTCGACTATCTCGCCGCCCACGAGGTGGCGCATCTGCGCGAGATGAACCATTCCCGCCGTTTCTGGCGGCTGGTGCGCGACACCTGCCCCGAGATGGACGCCGGCCGCCGCTGGCTGAAGCTCCATGGCGCCGGGCTCCACGGCTACGGCCCGGAAGCCTGAGTGCGGGCACGGGTGCGGTCGTCCACCATTTTCCGGCTTGGGCTTGGACCTCGGCCGTTTCGCCTGCTAAAAGGCGGGCACCGACAAGCCAGCCGAGGGCATCCCCATGCGCACCGCCTCCGTCGAGCGCAAGACGAAGGAAACCGACGTCTCCGTGACCGTGAACCTCGATGGTTCCGGCACCTACGACGTCTCCACCGGCGTCGGCTTCTTCGACCACATGCTGGAGCAGCTCTCGCGCCACTCGCTGATCGACATGACGATCCGCGCCTCGGGCGATCTCCACATCGACCAGCACCACACGGTGGAGGACGTCGGCATCGCGCTCGGCCTCGCCATCCGCAAGGCGCTCGGCGACCTCAAGGGCATCCGCCGCTACTCGGACGTCCATCTGCCGATGGACGAGACGCTGACGCGCGCCGCGCTCGACGTCTCCGGCCGGCCGTTCCTGGTGTTCCGGATCCCGTTCTCGCGCGACAAGATCGGCGACTTCGACACCGAGCTCTTCGAGGAGTTCTTCCGCGCGCTCGCCTTCAACGCCGGGCTGACGCTGCACGTCGAGACGCTCTACGGCGTCAACAACCACCACATGATCGAAAGCGCCTTCAAGGCCACGGCCCGCGCCTTCGAGGCGGCCTTCGCCGTCGATCCGCGCCGCGCCGGCACCATCCCCTCGACCAAGGGTTCGCTGGGAGACTGACATGACCACCTTCACGGTGCATGCGCCGACGGGCGACGCGGAAGCGGACGCTCGCGCCGATCGTCTGGTCCTGCTGCCGGAAAAGGCGTCCTTCACCGCCTTCTTCGTGCCCTTCCTGTGGGCGCCGTGGAAGCGGCTGTGGTGGGTCTTCGCCGGCTGGATCGTCGTGACGGTGGCGATCGAAGTGGTCGCCGGCCACGTCTCCGCCTCGCTCGCCACGATCGTCTCGGTCGGCTTCGCCGTCTGGTTCGCGCTCGCCGCCAACGACCTCGCCCGCTGGACCTGGGAGCGTCGCGGCGCCCGTCTCGTCGGCGTCGTCGAGGCCCGCGACGCCGAGGAGGCGCTCGTCCGTTTCGTCGCCCGTCTCGCCGATCCGCGCCGTCCGCGCTTCGGCGACGTGGTCGAGCCGGCCGCCGCCGCGGCGCCCGCGCCCTCGACCACTCGTCCCATCATGACGCCCGATCTGCCGGCCGTGGTCGGCTGGGGCGTGCTCCGGAGAGAAGCGAAATGACCGTCGCGCTCATCGACTACGGCGCCGGCAACCTGCGCTCCGCCGAAAAGGGCCTCGAACGGGTCGCCGCCGAAGTCGGCCGCGGCCAGCAGGTGGTGCTGACCCGCGATCCCGACGTCGTGGCACGCGCCGACCGCGTCGTGCTTCCCGGCGACGGCGCCTTCCCCTTCTGCCGCCGCGGCGTCGCCGCGATCGACGGCATGGAGGAAGCACTCACCGAGTTCGTCGAGGTCAGGGGCCGCCCCTTCCTCGGCATCTGCGTCGGCATGCAGCTCTTGGCCACCCGCGGCCTCGAACACGAGACGACCGACGGCTTCGGCTGGATCGGCGGCGAGGTGCGGGCGATCGAGCCCGGCGCTGCCCACCTCAAGGTGCCGCACATGGGCTGGAACACCATGGATCTCGTCAATCCGCACCCGGTGCTCGACGGCATCCGGCTCGGCGCCGACGGGCTCCACGCCTATTTCCTGCACTCCTTCGCCTTCCACGTCGCCGATCGCGCCGACCTGGTGGCGACCGCCGACTACGGCGGCCCGGTCACCGCGATCGTGGCGAAGGACAACGTGGTGGGCACCCAGTTCCATCCCGAGAAGAGCCAGACGCTCGGTCTCGCGCTGCTCGCCAACTTCCTGAAGTGGGCGCCCTGAGGCGCCCTTTCCCCGTTTCAGGCGCCGCGCGGCGCTCTTCCAACGTAATGGCGCTCCCGCGCCGGGTTCCGAGGCACAGATGATTCTCTTTCCCGCCATCGACCTGAAGGACGGTCAGTGCGTTCGCCTGAAGCTCGGCGAGATGGATCAGGCGACGGTCTACAACGACGATCCGGCCGCCCAGGCGACCGCCTTCGCCGACCTCGGCTTCCCCTGGCTCCACGTCGTCGACCTCAACGGCGCCTTCGCCGGCCGCTCGGTCAACGGCGCGGCGGTCGAGGCGATCCTCGCCGCGGTCTCCGGTCGCATGAAGGTGCAGCTCGGCGGCGGCATCCGCGATCTCGCCGCGATCGAGGGCTGGCTCGCCAAGGGGCTCTCCCGCGTCATCCTCGGCACCGTGGCGGTGCGTGATCCCGCCCTCGTCAAGGAGGCCTGCCGGCTCTTCCCCGGCCGCGTCGTCGTCGGCATCGACGCCAAGGGCGGCCGCGTCGCGGTCGAGGGCTGGGCCGAGGGTTCGGAACTGACGGCGATCGATCTGGCGAAGAAGTTCGAGGACGCCGGCGTCGCGGCGATCGTCTACACCGACATCGACCGCGACGGCATCCTCAAGGGCCTCAACATGCCCTCGACGCTGGAACTCGCCCGCGCCGTGTCGATCCCCGTCATCGCCTCCGGCGGCCTCGCCTCGATCGACGACGTCCGTGCGATGCTGGCGCCGGAGGCCCGCATCCTGGAAGGCGCCATCACCGGCCGCGCCCTCTACGACGGCCGCCTCGACCCGAAAGAGGCGCTGGCGCTGATCGCGGCGGCGGGCTGAGCGACCGGTCGCTTCGCCCGACTTGAACGCCCATCGTCGGCCCCCCATATTGGGCGGGACGGGCTCGGTCCGTCGCCGCGGGTCGCCTCTCCTGACAGGGGCCCGCGGGTGGTCGATGGGTCGCTCGAGAAGGGCCTGAACATGTCGCGTT
Organism: Pinisolibacter sp. DMC100; assembly: GCF_056313705.1. NCBI lineage: Bacteria > Pseudomonadati > Pseudomonadota > Alphaproteobacteria > Hyphomicrobiales > Ancalomicrobiaceae > Pinisolibacter > Pinisolibacter sp. DMC100. The sequence continues at coordinate 795,552 of NZ_JBQUZT010000001.1, forward strand.
TTCCGGGCTTCTCCAGCCCCTTCCTCCTCGGCTTCGACGAGATCGAGCGCGTGCTCGACCGCGTCTCAAAGGCCACCAACGACGGTTATCCGCCCTACAACATCGAGCGCCTCGAACCGGCGCGCGACGGCGGTCGCGAAGTCCTGCGCATCACGCTCGCCGTCGCCGGCTTCACCCGCGACCAGCTCGACGTGACGATCGAGGACAGCCAGCTCGTCATCCGCGGTCGCCAGACCGACGACGACCGAAATCGCCAATACCTCCATCGCGGCATCGCCGCGCGTCAGTTCCAGCGCGTCTTCGTGCTGGCCGACGGCATCGAGGTGGCGGGTGCCGAGCTCAAGGACGGCCTGCTGGCGATCGATCTCGCCCGCCCGGAGCCCGAACGGGTGATCCGCCGGATCGACATCGCCGCCAGCGAGTGAGACGGCGAAAGCCGAGAGCCTTTCACGAAGGAACGATCGAGGACGGGTGCCGACGTGCCCGTCGAGGAGGACGTCATGACCCGTTCAAACCCCTTCACCATCGCCCCCGAGGCGCTCGCCCATCTCGGCGAGGGCGTCGTCGCCTATGTCCGCGAGATGTCGTCCGAAGACCTCGCGCGCGCCTTCCCCGGCGGTCCAGAACTGCCGCCCGGCCTGAAGCTCTGGGCGCTGATCGGCGCCGCCGGCCAGCCGATCATGGTCGCCGACGACCTGCGCCTCGCGCTCGAATCGGCCTTCGAGAACGACCTCGTTCCGGTGTCGCTGCACTGAGGAGAGAAGCGGCGGCCGCTCAGGCCGCCGACGGCTCGACCGAATGGGCGAGCAGCGCATAGAGCGCGTGCGGATCGCGGCTGCCGCGCAGTTTGGCGGCAAAGGGCGCGTCGCGCATGGCACGGGCGACCCGCGCCAGCGCCTTCAGGTGATCGGCCCCGGCCCGCGTCGGCGAGAACAACGTCACCACCAGATCGACCGGCTGACCGTCGGTCGCCTCGAAGTCGATCGGTCGCTCCAACCGGGCGAAGACGCCGATGGTGTGGTCGACCTCGTCGAGCATGGCATGGGGAATGGCGACGCCGTGGCCGACGCCGGTCGAGCCGAGGCGTTCGCGCTGCACCAGGCGTTCGAACACGTCGCGTTCGTCGAGCCCGGTGATCCGGGCCGCCCGTGCCGCAAGCTCCTGGAGAACCTGCTTCTTGTTGGCCGGGCGCAAGGCCGGCATGACGGCGTCGAAGCCGATCAGATCGCCGAGGTCCATCGTCGGGTCGTCCCGATTCCCACGAGGTCACGCTCCCGCGGACCTCTCCCATGGAATTGCGCCGAAGGTGGTGCAAACCGCCCCTCGGCGCAACCGGTGTTCATTACGGAGGCGCCCGCCTCCGTGGACGCGCGATCAGGCGTCGGCGGCGAGGGTCGGATCGACCCAGCCGATGTTGCCGTCGTCGCGACGATAGACCACGTTCAGTCCACCATTGGTGGTGTTGCGGAACATGACGAAGGTGGCGCCGGTGAGGTCCAGTTCCTGGACCGCGTCGCCGACCGACAGGGTCTTCAACGGCCGGGTGCTCTCCGCGATCACCGCGGGGTGGAAGTCGACCGGAACCTCCTCGTCCTCGGCCGGAGCCTCGAGGACGCGATAGGCCGTTTCCACCTCGTGCGCGCGACCAGCGGCATTGTTGTGGTCGCGCAGGCGGCGCTTGTAGCGACGGAGCTGCTTTTCGATGCGGTCGATCGCCTGATCGACACTGAGATAGGGATCCTGCGCCGCTCCCACCGCCTGAACGGTGATGCCGGTGCCCAGATGAAGCGCGCATTCGGTACGGAAGCCGATGCCTTCCTTCTCCACGGTGGCGTGGCCCTTGAAGGTGCCGTTGAAGTACTTGGCGAGAGCCTCGCCGACGCGCGTTTCCGCGTGGCCGCGCAGCGATTCGCCGATGTCGACGTTCTTGCCGGAAACCCTGAGGGTCATGGAGTTCGACCTCCCGGTCGGGCCACGTCCCCCGAAGGCGGCGCGGCCGTGTTGTGCTTCTTGCCTCCGACGGATGTGGGGACCGGATCACCGGACCGCAACCCCCGTCGGGGACGCTCGTCGATCCCTCGGGCGGCGCTCCGGGCGAGGCGCCGAAACCCGCGGGACTGCTTCACGCCAGCGCCTGCTTCTCGCGACGACGCTGGACGGAAGAGGGTATGTTCATCGCTTCGCGGTACTTCGCGACCGTGCGGCGCGCGATGTCGATGCCGGTGTCCCGGAGCATCTTGACGATCGTGTCGTCGGACAGGACGTCGTCCGCGGTCTCCTTGTCGATCAGCTCCTTGATGCGGTGACGCACCGACTCGGAGGAATGGGCTTCGCCGCCTTCCGAGGATGCGATCGAGGAGGTGAAGAAATACTTCAGCTCGAAGATGCCCCGGGTGGTGGCCATGTATTTGTTGGAGGTGACGCGGCTGACCGTGCTCTCGTGCATGCCGACCGCGTCGGCGATCATGCGCAGGTTGAGCGGCTTCAGGTGCTGGATGCCGTGCGTCAGGAAGGCGTCCTGCTGACGCACGATCTCGCTCGACACCTTCAGGATCGTCTTGGCCCGCTGGTCGAGGCTCTTGACCAGCCAGTTGGCGGTCTGCAGGCAGTCGGAGAGATAGGACTTGTCCTTGTCGCCCTTCGCCGTCTTCGCCACCGAGGCGAAATAGGTCTGGTTGACCAGGACCTTCGGCAGGGTCTCGGAATTCAGTTCGACCAGCCAGCCGCCGTCCGGGCCGGGGCGCACCACCACGTCCGGCACGATCGGCTGCACCATGGTGGTGCCGAAGGCGTTGCCGGGCTTGGGGTTCAGCGCGCGGATCTCGGTGACCATCTCGGCGAGATCGTCGTCGTCGACCCGCGTCAGGCGGCGCAGCGCCGCGAAGTCGCGCTTGGCGAGAAGCTCGAGATTGGCGACCAGCGCCTGCATCGCGGGGTCGAAGCGGTCGCGGTCCTTGAGCTGCAGCGCCAGGCACTCACTGAGGGACCGGGCGCAGACGCCGGCCGGATCGAAGCTCTGCAGCAGCGCCAGCACGTCCTCGACCATCGCCATCGGCGCGCCGAGCTTCTCGGCGACGTCCTCGAGGGTGACGCGCAGGTAGCCCGCCTCGTCGACCCCGTCGATCAGATGGCGGCCGATCATCCGCCGCATCGGGTCGGTGACGGCGAGCATCAGCTGTTCGGTCAGGTGATCGGCGAGCGACACCTCGGCGGCGACGAAGCTCTCGAGATTGTAGTCCTCGCCGCCCGAGCCGTTGCCCGTGGTCGAGGTCTGGCTCCAGGTCTCGCCGACCAGTCGCGTCGGGTCGATCGCCTCGCTCGGGCCGTCGTCCTGGAAGACGTTGGTGTAGTCGGCGTCGAGCCGCTCGCCGATCTCCGGCGAGGCGTTCTCGAAGGCGGTGTCGAGGTCGGGACCGGAGGAGGCGGGGGCGAAGTCGGCGCCGTCGCCGCCGTCCGAGAAGTCCGAGGCCGCCTCGGCCGCACCGTCGAAGTCGCCGCCGGCGGTGTCGGTGCGCGGCGCCTCGGCGCCGTTCGCCTCCGCGACCGGGCGGTCCTCGCCCTCGTCGCGCTCCAGGAGCGGATTTCTCTCGAGTTCGGCTTCGACGTAGGCCACGAGATCGAGGTTGCCCAGCTGCAGCAGCTTGATCGCCTGCATCAGCTGAGGCGTCATCACCAGAGACTGGCTCTGTCTGAGCTCCAGTTTCGGGCTGAGCGCCATAGACCTCCAACAACCCTCGTATCTCCGGTCCACGCAAAGTGGTCCGGATCTTGCCTCACCCCGATAGTGTTATCCCAAGCCCCGCCGACGGCAAACAAAAAAGCGTCCGGGCGCGGAGGAAAGTGCGGGACGCCGTTCTCAGAAGCTGAACTGCTCGCCGAGATACAGCCGGCGGACGTCGGGATGATCGACGATTTCGCGCGGATTTCCGGTCGTCAGCACGTGGCCGGAGGCGATGATGAAGGCGCGATCGATCAGACCCAGCGTCTCGCGGACATTGTGGTCGGTGATCAGCACGCCGATGCCGCGCTGGGTCAGATGGCGCACCAGCACCTGGATGTCGCCGACGGCGATCGGGTCGATGCCGGCGAAGGGCTCGTCGAGCAGCATGAAGGAGGGGCGCGAGGCGAGCGCCCGGGCGATCTCGCAGCGCCGGCGTTCACCACCCGACAGCGCGATCGACGGCGACTTCCTCAGATGCTCGATGCGGAACTCGCCGAGCAGTTCGTCGAGCGCCTCGCGCCGGCGGGCGCGGTCGGGCTCGACCACCTCGAGCACCGCCATGATGTTGTCCTCGACCGACAGACCGCGGAAGATCGAGGCCTCCTGCGGCAGATAGCCGATGCCGAGGCGGGCGCGGCGATACATCGGCAGCCGCGTGATGTCGTAGCCGTCGAGGCGGATGGTGCCGGCGTCCGGACGAATCAGGCCGGTGATCATGTAGAAGACGGTGGTCTTGCCGGCGCCGTTGGGTCCGAGCAGGCCGACCGCCTCGCCGCGATGGACGTCGAGGCTGACGCTCTCCACCACCCGTCGCTTCTTGTAGGCCTTGGCCACCGCCTCGACCCGCAGCCCCTCGTCGGTATCGCCGATCCGGATGGTGCCGCCGTGGGCGGCATCGGGCGAACGCGGGACGATCGGCAGGATTCTCACGGGCGGTCTCCGGGGCTGGCGGCGGGCCGGGATCAGGGCTTGGCGGGCGTCGCGGTGCCGCAGGGGCCGGCCTGCGATTCGAGGATCAGCTGGACGCGGCCGGAGCTCTCGAGCTTGTACTGGCCGGTCTTCAGATCGATCGACAGCCGATCGCCGCGGGCGACGTTGGTGCACTGGGCGAGCACGACGTGGCCGTTGATCTGGGCGGTCTGCGAGCGCATGTCGAACCATCCGCTGTCGCCGGTGACGCTCTGCTCCTTCTGGATGATCAGAACCTTGCCCTCGGCCTCGAAGCGGCGGATGGCCTGCGACTTGTCGCCGGTGGTCCCCGCCTTGGCGAGATCGGTGGCGCCGTTGCCCTCGTAGTAGACGCGCAGGCGCTGGGTCTTCAGCACCGTGTCCTTCTGCACCACGTGGACGTTGCCGTTGAAGACGGCATTGCGATCCTTGTCCAGCACCTCGAGGCTGTCGGCCTCGATCTGGATCGGGTCCTTGCCGTTGGAGCCGAAGCCCTTGAAGGCGTCGGACATGCCGCCGGTGGTGGCGGCCCAGGCGCTCGAGGCGAAGACCAGCGCGGCGGCGGCGAGCGAGGCGTGGAGGCGTGACGTCATCGGGTGTCTCACGGGGTGGGATCGGCCGTCGTCCCGGCTACGCCGGGCACGATGGTCAAACGGACCTTGCCCGAGAACAGGACACGATGCCCGTTGTCGGTCAAGTCGATCTGGTCGGCGGCGATGGTCGCACCGGGACCGGTGATGCGCACGCCGTCCTGGCCGTTCACGCGGCCGTCGGTCAGCGCCACGTCGGCGGTGGCGCCCTCTACGCGCCAGCCCTTCGAGGACGACAGCGTCAGCCCGCCCTCGAGCCGCAGCGTCTCGCGGTTGCCGTCGTAGGTGCCGCGCGGCGATTCGAGCTTCACCGTGCTGCCGTCGTCGAGCGAAACCCGCCCTTCGATGCCCTCCATCCGCACGACCTTCGGGTCGCTGACGTTCTGGAAGGCACGGGCGGCGGTGACGTCGTAGGTGCGGTCCTGCGACCGGCCGGTCAGGCGCGGCTCGACCATGGTCAGGCCGTCCTTGGAGAACAGCACGTTGCGCACGTCGACGCCCGAGGCGAACCGCATCTTCACCCAGGTCAGGCCGGCGACGAGCAGCAGTGCCGCGATGCCGACCGCCGGCAGCAGGACCTTGAAGAACCGCACGCGGCGGGAATGCCGGTCGGCGGCGATCTGGGCGGCAGGGCGCGCGATCTCGACGCGCGGGCGCACGACGCCGTCGTCACCCCGCGGTCGCCGCGCGATCGCCGTTGCCTCGTCCATGCGTCCTCCCGGCGGCGGCACCCTCGGCGCGCCGCGATCGTGCGACGGTCTCGATCAGGAGTGATCGAGAATGTCGCTCTCGGTCCAGCCCATCAGGTCCAGCTTCGCCCGCGTCGGCAGGAATTCGAAGCAGGCCCTGGCGATTTCCATGCGGCCTTCCCGCTCGAGGATCGGCGTCAGCTTCTCGACGAGCGCATGCAGGTGGAGGACGTCGGAGGCGGCATAGGCGAGCTGTGCGTCGCTCAGGCTCTCCGCGCCCCAGTCCGAACTCTGCTGCTGCTTCGAAAGCTCCACGCCCAGGAGGTCGCGGCACAGGTCCTTGAGACCGTGCCGGTCGGTGTAGGTGCGCACCAGCTTGGAGGCGATCTTGGTGCAGAAGATCGGTCCCGGCATGACCCCGAACGCATGGGCGAGCGCAGCGAGATCGAACCGAGCATAGTGGAAGATCTTGACGATCTTCGGGTCGGAAAGAAGGCGCTCGAGATTCGGCGCGCGCGTCTGGCCCTTGGCGATCTTGACGACGTCGACGGTGCCGTCGCCCGGCGACAGCTGCACCACGCAGAGCCGGTCGCGGTGGGGCATGAGGCCCATGGTCTCGGTGTCGATGGCGACGCTGTCGCGATAGTTCGCGAGGTCCGGCAGGTCTTCGTGATGGAAACGAATGGTCATGGATCGCGGCAATCCGATATCGACGGCGCGAAGCACCTCGCCTCGCCCGTTCGGCCCGTTTACCACGGTCCGTCGCCGGCCGCACTCCCCCGCGATGCGGGTCTCCTCACCAACCGCCGTGGACCGCGGCGACGGAAGCGCCGACCACGCCCAGCGCGACGACCGACAGGATGCGGTGGAGCGTCAGGACGAGGCGGAAGGTGCCGTCGGGATCGCGCGCCGCGCGCCTCTCGAACCAGCGATGCAGCACCAGCGGCTCGAGCACGAAGAGCATCAGCGTGAAGATCGCCCAGAGGCCGACCATCGCATGCATGAACCAGAAGTCGCGCGGGGCGAGGAAGCGGTCGAAGGCGTCGAGCTTCCAGGTCAGCCAGAAGCCGGCCGCGCCCGCCGCCAGCGTCGAGATCCGCGCCTGGAAGGCGAATCGTCCCTCGACCGCCTCGAACAGGGCGATCCGCCGTTCGGGCTCGGCGATGCGGGCGACCGCCGGCAGGATCACGAAGGTGACGAACCAGACGCCGCCGATCCAATGGACGACGGCGGCGACGTGGATCGCCCGGGCGACGACGGCGGTGTCCATGGGATCTCTCAGACGGCGCGTTCGGGCAGGCGCAGGTTGGCGGTCGCGTCCGCCGTCATGTGCCCGCCGAGGAACTGTGACGTGACGAGATCGACGCTGCCGACGTGACCGGCGATCATCTCGCGCAGGGTGACGCCGATCAGTGTCCTGAGTGCGGCGGCGTCGAGCGTTCCGATCCGGCCGGCGGCGGCGTCGAACTCGCCGAGCACCAGCGCGTGCTGCGCGAGGTGACAGTGGGCGATCGGCACCTCGGCGAAGAGCGTCTCCTCGCGGGCGAAATGGGCCCGCGTCTCGGCGTCGATCGCGGCGAAGAGCGCCGGCAGGTCGCCGTCGGCGGTCGCGGCGAGCCGCTCGAACATCGCGTCGAGCGTCTGGTGGTCCCGGTCCATCAGGGGGACGCCCAGCAGGGGAACATTCGACATCGTCACCTCGTCTCGCTCCGTGCGGGAGCCTCGTCTGTCTATCGCGGCCGCCGATCTTGGCGATGTGACCAAAGGCACGTCTTGACCGATGTCGTGTCGGGTGAACAATCGCGACCCGAGGCGCGTTCCCGCGCCGCCCGCCATCGGCGCGCTCGCGCGCCGCTCGACCGATCGCCGCGACCATCCGAGGAAACGTCATGAGCTTCAAAGACAAGACCGTCCTGGTGACGGGTTCCACCAGCGGCATCGGTCTCGCCGTCGCCACCCGCTTCGCCTCGCTCGGCGCCGACCTCGTCATCAACGGCTTCGGTGATCCGGCCGAGATCGAGAAGATCCGCGCCGGCCTCGAGACGGCTCACGGCGTCACGGTGGTCTACGACGGCGCCGACATGTCGAAGCCGGCCGAGATCGCCGCCATGGTCGAACGCGCCATCGCCCGCTTCGGCGGCATCGACGTGCTGGTCAACAACGCCGGCATTCAGTTCGTGTCGCCGGTGGAGGATTTCCCGATCGAGAAGTGGGACGCGATCATCGCGATCAACCTCTCCTCGTCGTTCCACACCATCCGCGCGGCGCTGCCGTCGATGAAGGCCAAGGGCGCCGGCACGATCATCAACGTCGCCTCGGCCCACGCGCTGATCGCCTCGCCCTTCAAGTCGGCCTATGTCGCCGCCAAGCACGGCATCGCCGGCCTGACCAAGACGGTGGCCCTCGAGGTCGCGGAAGCCGGCATCACGGTCAACGCCATCTGCCCCGGCTACGTGCTGACGCCGCTGGTCGAGAAGCAGATCCCCGACACCGCCAAGGCGCGCAACATGACCGAGGAAGAGGTGATCAAGAAGGTCATCCTCGAGGCCCAGCCGACCAAGCGCTTCGTCAAGCCGGAGGAGGTCGCCGGCATCGCCGCCTTCCTCGCCTCGCCCGACGCCGCCTCGATCACCGGCGCGATGATCTCCGTCGACGGCGGCTGGTCGGCCCGCTGAGGGGAGAGGGTGGTAGGAAGAACCCATCTCTGTTCGGCTTCACACTGAGGTGCCCGGCCGAATGGCCGGGCCTCGAAGTGCGAAGCCGCCGACGGGCGGTGCCACTCGGCCCTTCGCCCTTCGAGGCTCGCGTTGCGAGCACCTCAGGGTGAAGGACCTCCGCGAGGCTCCCATGGAGCGACCGATCTCCCCGCCCGCCTCAGTCGTCCCGTTCGCCCACCGCCGCCGCGCCGAAGGCGACCGGCATCGCGGGGGCCTGCGCGGTCTTCTCCGGCCACTTGCAGAGGTCCGAGATCAGGCAGCGTTCGCACTCCGGCTTGCGTGCCTTGCAGACGTAGCGGCCGTGCAGGATCAGCCAGTGGTGCGAATGGCGCACGTAGGGCTCGGGGATCAGCGCCTCGAGCCGTTTCTCCACCTCTTCCGGCGTCTTGCCGGGCGCGAGACCCAGTCGGTTGGCGAGGCGGAAGATGTGGGTGTCGACGGCGATCGTCGGCTGGCCGAAGGCGATGTTGAGCACCACGTTGGCGGTCTTGCGCCCGACGCCGGGCAGCGCCTGCAGCGCCTCGCGGTCGGCCGGCACCTCGCCGCCGTGGCGCTCGACGAGGAGCTGCGACAGGAGGAAGACGTTCTTCGCCTTGGTCTTGAAGAGGCCGATGGTCTTGACCAGGTCGCGGATGCGATCCTCGCCCAGCGCCACCATCTTTTCGGGCGTGTCGGCGAGGCGGAAGAGTTCCGGTGTCGCCTTGTTGACGCCGGCGTCGGTCGCCTGCGCCGAGAGGACGACCGCCACCAGCAGCGTGAAGGTGTTCAGCGCGTAGAGCTCGCCCTTCGGCTCCGGCTCGGCCTCGGCGAAGCGGCGGAACAGCGCCTCGATCTCGGCGGCCGAATAGAGTGAGCGGGCGGGTGCCTTCGCCACGCGCCCGGCGGCCGGTTTGGCCGGGGCCTTCGTGGCGGGCTTCTTCGGGGTCGAGGTCTTCGGTCGCGTCGCCATGGATCGTCTCCTTGCCCCATCCCTAGACCATGTTTCGACCGGGCAGAACCACCCGGTTCGCGATCACGAGCGCCCCCTGTCGGAAATCGGGTGTCGCCGCCGCCGCCGCCTCGCTAGTCTTCCACCATCGACCGAGGATGCCCGATGACCATTGCCCAGCCTTCGCCCGAGATCCACGCCCCCGAAACGCACGATCGCGTCGCCGACTACGCCCTGGTGCGCGAGGCGATCGCCTACATCTCGGAGAATCGTGTCGCCCAGCCCTCGACCGAAGACGTGGCGCGGGCGATCGGGCTTTCGCCGGTCCAGCTGACGCGGCTCTTCGCCCGCCATGCCGGCATCACACCGAAGCAGTTCCTCGCCGCCGCGACGCTCGACGCCGCCCGCCGCCTGCTCGAGGACGCCGCCTCGGTGCTCGACACCTCGCTCGAGGTCGGGCTCTCCGGCCCCGGCCGGCTGCACGACCTCTTCGTCGCCCACGAGGCGATGCCGCCCGGCGCCTGGAAGGCGCGCGGTGCCGGCCTCGTCATGCGCCACGGCTTCCATCCCTCGCCCTTCGGCATCGCGATCGTCGTTGCGACGGAACACGGCATCGCCGGTCTCGCCTTCGCCGATCCGGGCGGCGAAGAAGCGGCGCTCGAGGACCTCGTCCGGCGTTGGCCGGCGGCGGTCCATGTCGCCGATCAGGCGGCGACGGCGCCGCTCGCCGCCCGCATCTTCGACGAGACCGAATGGTGTCCGGATCGACCGCTCCGGGTCGTCCTCATCGGCACCGACTTCGAGATTCGCGTCTGGCGGACGCTGCTCGCCATCCCCTTCGGCCGCGCCGTGACCTATTCGCAGGTTGCCGACGCGATCGGTCGCCCGAAGGCGGCGCGCGCCGTCGGCGCCGCGGTCGGGCGCAACCCGATCTCCTTCGTGGTGCCCTGCCACCGCGTGGTCGGTAGTACCGGGGCACTGACCGGGTATCACTGGGGCTTGCCGCGCAAGCGCACCATCCTCGGTTGGGAGAGCTGCCGCCTCGCGGCGCTGACCGGCGAGGCCGCGCATTAAATATCGTTCACCTCGCGCAATCTCGAGCGAAGCCCTCTCGAAACGGCGCCCGACTTCCTGTCTGATGGCGCGATCGTCCGCCGCGCCCGCGAAGGGTCGGTGGCCCCGTCCGGAGGATGGACATGCTCGCCCACGCGGCCCGGCGCTCTCGCTCGGCCAAGGCCGTTCGCGGCCGCTTCTTCGCCGTCGCCCTGATCTCGTTCGCCGCCTCGTTCGCCGTCGCGCCTCCGGTCTTCGCCGCCGACGAGCCCGCCCAGACCCAGCCCAAGCGCCCGCCCGCGCCGGTGCGTGTGGTCGAGGCCAGGACGATCGACGTGCCGGTGGTGCTCGACCTCGTCGGCTCGACCCGTGCCGCCGCCTCGATCCCGGTCAAGACCCGCGTCGACAGCCAGATCGAGAGCGTCGGCGTCGCCGAGGGCGACCGCGTGAAGGCGGGGCAGGTGATCTTCACCCTCGATGCCCGCGCCGTCCGTGCCCAGGCCGAACAGGCCCGCGCCGTGCTCGCCCGCGATCAGGCCCAGCTCGTCCTCGTCGAAGCCGATCTCGAACGGACGAAGCAGCTCGTCGCCTCGCGCACCAAGTCGGAGCGCGATCTCGAATCGGCCAAGACGCTCGTCGCCGCGCAGAACGCGACGATCGCCGCCGACGAGGCGGCGCTGCGCAATCTCGAGGTCCAGGTCACCTGGTACGAGATCAAGAGCCCGATCGACGGCCGCGTCGGCTCCCTGCCGCTGAAGCCCGGCTCGTCGGTGCGCGCCGCCGATTCGGCGCTGCTCGCCACCATCAACCAGCTCGACCCGATCCACGTCGCCTTCGCCGTGCCCCAGGCGTCCGTCGGCCGTCTGCGGCAGGCGCTCGCCGCCGGCGTCCTGCCGGTCGAGGTCAAACTGCCGGGTTCGAAGGGGCCGGCGATCGAGGGACGCGTCGCCTTCCTCGAGAACACGCTCGACACCACCACCGGCACGCTGCAGGTGGTCGCCCTGCTGCCCAATGCCGACGAGCGCCTGCTGCCTGGCGAGTTCGTCGAGGTCCGCGTTCGCCTGCGGGACGATCCGAACGCACTGGTGGTGCCGACCGCCGCCGTCCAGCTCGGCCAGAAGGGCTCCTTCGTCTGGCGCGTCGCCGCCGACGGCACCGCCGAGATGCGCCCGGTCGAGATCGACCGCGTCGTCGACGGCCGCGCCGTGGTCGCCTCGGGGCTTTCCGCCGGCGATCGCGTCGTCACCGACGGCGCCATGCGGGTCGCCGCCGGCGCGCCGCTCGAGATCCTGCCGGCCGCCCCCGACAAGGCCGGCGGCAAGGGGGGCGACAAGCCCGCCGCCGAGCCGGCGAAGTGACGGCCATGAACGTCTCCGCGCCCTTCATCCGCCGCCCGGTCGCCACCATCCTGGTGATGATCGCCTTTCTCGCCGCCGGCTTCTTCGGCTATCGCCAGCTGCCGGTCGCCGCCGTGCCGCGCGTCGACTTCCCCACCATCTCGGTGACGGCGACGCTGCCCGGCGCCAGTCCCGAGACCATGGCGAGTTCGGTCGCGGCGGTGCTCGAGCGCCAGTTCTCCGGCATCGCCGGCGTCGCCGCCATGTCGTCGGTCTCGGTCACCGGCTCGACCAACGTCACGCTGCAGTTCGACCTCGCCCGCGACATCGACGGCGCCGCCCTCGACGTCCAGGCGGCAATCGGCACGGCGCAGCGCCAGCTGCCGATCGAGATGCCGGCCCCGCCGAGCTTCCGGAAGGTCAATCCGGCCGACCAGCCGATCCTCTTCGTGGCGCTGAAGTCCGACGTCCTGCCGCTGTCGGAGGTCGACGACTATGCCGAGACCGACATCGCCCAGCGCCTCTCGACCTTGCCCGGCGTCGCCCAGGTCAACGTCTACGGCGCCCAGAAATACGCCGTCCGCATCGCCGCCAATCTCGACGCGCTCGCCGCCCGCGGCCTGACCGTCGACGATCTCAAGACCGCGATCTCCGCCGCCAACACCAACTCGCCGGTCGGCTCGCTGACCGGTCCCGAACGCATGGTGACGCTGCAGGCGACCGGGCCGATCACCCGCGCCGCCGGCTACGCGCCGCTGGTCGTCACCTTCCAGAACGGCGCCCCCGTCCGCCTCGCCGACGTCGCGACCGCCCGCGACGGGGTCGAGAACGACAAGGTCGCCGCCTGGGTCGACGGCACTCGCGCCATCATGCTGGCGATCCAGCGCCAGCCCGACGCCAACACCGTCGAGGTGGTCGACCGCATCCGCAATCTGCTGCCCAAGATCTCCGCCGACCTGCCGCCGACGATCGAACTCAAGGTGATGCAGGACCGTTCCCGCTCGATCCGCGATTCGATCGAGGACGTCGAGGTCTCGCTTGCCATCGCCATGCTGCTGGTGATCGGCGTGATCTACCTGTTCCTGAAGTCGGCGCGGGCGACCATCATCCCGGCGCTGGCCCTGCCGGTGTCGCTGATCGGCACCTTCGCCGGCATGCATCTCTTCGGCTTCAGCCTCGACAACATCTCGCTGCTCGCCCTGACGCTCGCCGTCGGCTTCGTCGTCGACGACGCCATCGTCATGCTCGAGAACGTCATGCGACACGTCGAGATGGGCGAGAAACCGATGACCGCCGCCTTCCTCGGGTCGAAGGAGGTCGGCTTCACCATCGTCTCGATGACGATCTCGCTGGTGGCGGTCTTCATCCCCGTCCTCTTCATGGGCGGCGTCGTCGGCCGGATGTTCTACGAGTTCGGCGTGACGATCGCGATGGCGATCCTGATCTCCGGCGTCGTGTCGCTGACGCTGACGCCGATGCTCGCCGCCCGCATCATCGACGAGGCCCATGTCCACGCCCGCCCGAACTTCGTCGTGCGTGGCTTCGATCGCCTCTTCGCCCTCGTCACCGCCTTCTATTCGCGCTCCCTCGACTGGGTGCTGCGCGCCAAGTGGCTGATGCTCGCCGTCCTCGTCGGCACGGTCGTCTGGACCGTCCATCTCTACGGTGCCGCGCCCAAGGGCTTCTTCCCGCAGGAGGACACCGGCTTCCTCACCGGCTCGACACAGGGGCCCGACGACATCGCCTTCCCGGCCATGGTCGAGCGGCAGAAGCAGATCGCCGCCATCGTCGCCGCCGACCCCGACGTCGCCTCGGTGCTCTCCACCGTCGGCTCCGGCGGCGTCGCCGCCAACCCGTCGGCCGGCCGCCTCTTCGTGACGCTGAAGCCGCGGGGCGAACGCAAGGTCTCCTCCGACGAGGTGATCGCCCGGCTGCGCAAGGCGACCGCGCGGGTGCCCGGCATCGCCGCCTATTTCCAGAACGTTCAGAACATCAACATCGGCACCATGGCGACGCGGGCGCAGTGGCAGTACACGGTCCAGGCCGTGAACTTCGCCGAGCTGCAGGACGTCGCCCCCAAGCTCGAGGCCGAGATCCGCAAGATCCCCGGTGTCGTCGACGTCTCCTCCGACCTGCAGGTCCGCGGCCGCCAGGCGATCGTCGACATCGACCGCGACCGCGCCGCCCGCGTCGGCCTGACCGTCGACCAGCTGCGCTCGCGGCTCTATTCGGCCTACGGCTCGCGCATCGTCTCGACCATCTACACCGACACCGCCGCCTATTCGGTGATCCTCGAGGCAGCGGAGGAATTCACCACCGACGCCGAGAAACTTCGTCGTCTCACCATCCGCACACCGTCGGGCACGACGGTACCGCTCGACGCCGTGGCGACGATCCGCGAGGCGCCGGCGCCGACGCTGGTCAACCACAAGGGCCAGCTGCCGGCGGTGACGATCTCCTTCAACCTGACGCCCGGCAAGGCGCTGTCGGAGGCGGTCACGGCGATCGAGGGGATCGAGCGGCAGATCGGCCTGCCGGCGACGGTGCAGACCGGCTTCTCCGGTTCGGCGCAGGTGTTCCAGGACGCGGTCGCCGGCCAGGGCGTGCTGATCTTCGCCGCGGTTCTGGTGATCTACATCGTGCTCGGCATCCTCTACGAGAGCTTCGTCCACCCGCTGACGATCCTTTCGGGGCTCCCGGCCGCCGGCATCGGTGCGCTGCTGACGCTGCGGCTCTTCGGCCTCGACCTGTCGGTCATCGCGATGATCGGCATCGTCATGCTGATCGGCATCGTCAAGAAGAACGCCATCATGATCATCGACTTCGCGGTCGAGCGGCGGGCGAACGGTGCCTCGGCGCTCGATGCGGTGCACGAGGCCTGTCTGCTGCGCTTCCGCCCGATCATGATGACGACCTTCGCCGCGCTCTTCGGCACGCTGCCGATCGCCCTCGGCCTCGGCGCCGGCGCCGAGTTGCGCCGGCCGCTCGGCCTCGCGGTGGTCGGCGGCCTGCTGGTGTCGCAGATCCTGACGCTCTACCTGACGCCGGTCGTCTACATGCTGCTCGACCCGCTGACCCGCTCGCGCCGCGTTCCTGTCGACGAGGCGACGGCGGAGGAGAAGGAGGCGTGACGCGGTCGGTAGGTGTTCGGTCGGGGATGACCGGAGCGGTCGGGCGACCTAGCTTCAGGGAAGAGCCGGCGGCGACGGGGGGCGACCGATCGGCGCGAGGTGTCCCATGCCGGCCGATCGCGATCACCACCCGACCCTGACCTTCCACGGCGCCGCCCGCACCGTCACCGGCTCCTGCCATCTGGTGGAGGCCGGCGGTGCGCGCGTCCTGGTCGACTGCGGCCTGTTCCAGGGTTCGAAGACGGAGAAGGAGCTGAACTATCGCCCCTTCCCCTTCGATCCCAAGACGATCGACGCGGTGGTCCTGACCCACGCCCACATCGACCATTCCGGCCTGCTGCCGAAGCTGGCGAAGGACGGCTTCGCCGGCCGCATCCTGGCGACGCCGCCGACCTGCGACCTCCTCGCGGTGATGCTGCCCGACAGCGGCCACATCCAGGAGGTCGAGGTCGAGCGTCTCAACCGCCGCAACGATCGGCGCGGCCGCGACCGCGTCGAACCGATCTACACCGCCGACGATGCCGCCGCCGCGCTCGACCTGCTGGAGCCGCTGCCGCTGGAGACCTGGGGAGAGGCCGCGTCGGGCATCCGCGTCCGCTTCTGGAACGCCGGCCACCTGCTCGGCTCGGCCTCGGTCGAGATGGAGATCGCCGCGCTCGACGCCTCCGACGACCGCCCGACAAGGCTGCTCTTCTCCGGCGACATCGGCCCGGCCCACAAGCTGCTGCAGCACGACCCCGTCGCCCCCAAGGGCTTCGACCACGTGATCTGCGAGGCGACCTACGGCGACACCGAGCGCGACGAGGTCTCCGAGGAGGTCCGCCGCGCCCGGCTGAAGGCCGAGGTCAAGGCGGCGATGCGGCCCGACGGCGTGTTGCTCATCCCCTCCTTCGCCGTCGAACGGACTCAGGAGTTGCTGGCCGACTTCGCCTTGCTGATGGAGCGCGGCGACATTCCCTCGATCCCGATCCACATCGACAGCCCGCTCGCCGAGAAGGCGACGCAGGTCTTCCGCCGCCATGCCCGCGACCTCGAGGAGGGCGGCCGGCTGACCCGGGCGCTGGAGCGTCGCGACATCCGCTTCACCGAGACGGTCGAACAGTCGATGGCGCTCGATCGCGTCCGCGGTTTCCACGTGGTGATCGCGGCGAGCGGCATGTGCGAGGCCGGTCGCATCCGCCATCGGCTGAAGAACTGGCTGTGGCGCGAGGAGGCGACGGTGCTGATGGTCGGCTATCAGGCCGCCGGCACGCTCGGCCGTATCCTGCTCGACGGCGCCTCCGAGGTTCGCATTCAGGGCGACCCGATCAGGGTGCGCGCCCGCATCCGCATGCTGGATCTCTATTCCGGCCATGCCGACGGACCCGAACTCGCCGAGTGGATCCGCCATCGCCGGCCGATCGAAGGCGCCGTCTTCGTCGTCCACGGCGAGGAACCGGCGATCGCCGGCCTGACCGACCGCCTCGACGGCATCGTCGACCGCGGCCGGGTGATCGCGCCGGAACTCGACCAGACCTACGTGCTCGAGGGCGCCCGCGCCGTGCCGCTCGGCGCACCGCCGCGTCCGCCGCGCATCGATCGCGCCCGTCCGGGCCGGCCCGACTGGCACAACGACTGGCAGGAGCTGCTGCTCGACGTCGAGCATCGGCTGGGAAAGGCCGCCGACGACCGCGCCCGCGCCGTCGTCATGCGCCGCATCAGGAAGGCGCTCGAGGAGGCGTGAGAGGAGCCGCGAGGCTTGCCGGATTCACTCCGTCGGACGGCTCGCGGAGGCCCTTCATACTGAGGTGCCCGGCGTAGCCGGGCCTCGAAGTGCGAAGGGCCGAGTTGCACCGCCCGTCGTGGCTTCGCTCTTCGAGGCACGGCCTTCAGCCGTGCACCTCAGAGTGAAGCCGAACAACGGTCAGAGATCGGTATCTCTTCCGCCCGATCTCAGTGCCCGCTGCCGCCAGGCCCCGTCGCGCCGCGCGGGCGCCGCATCAGGGGCGCGAGCAGGACCAGCATCACGAAGAGGAAGGTCAGCGCCAGGAACACGTCGCCGATCGCCCAGACCTGCGCCTCGCGCCGCACGATGCCGGCGAGCTTCGACGTCGCGGCGAGGCTGGCGTTCGATCCCAGCGGCGCCATGGCGCCGGTCAGCGAGGCGAGCATCTCCTCGGCCTTGACGTTGCCCCAGGCGACCCGCTCGTGCAGACGCGCGAGGTGGAGGTCCATGCGGTCGTTCATCAGGGTGTTGATGAGCGCGAGGCCGACCGCGCCGCCGAGGTTGCGCGTCAGGTTGAAGAGGCCCGAGGCGTTCTTGATCCGCTCCGGCGGCAGCGTGCCGAGCGCCAGATTGTTGATCGGCACCATGCAGGTCATCAGCGAGAAGCCGCGCAGCATCTGCGGCACCAGCAGTTCCCAGAAGTCCCAGTCCTTGGTGACTTGCGAGACCTGGTACGTGCCGAGCGCGAAGCCGGCGAAGCCGCAGGCGATCATGATGCGCGGATCGACCTTGGTCACCATCCGCCCGACGATCGGCGCGGCGATGAACATGCAGACGCCGGTGACCGCCATGGTCTCGCCGATCTGCATCGCCGAATAGCCGCGCACCCGGGCGAGATAGACCGGATAGAGATAGGTCAGCCCGTAGAGACCGATGCCCATCACGAAGCTGAAGAGCGAGCCGGTCCAGAAGTTGCGGTCGCGGAAGGCGCCGAGATCGACGATCGGCCGCTTCGCCGTGAAGGCGCGCCAGAAGAACAGCACCGCGCCGGCGATCGAGACGAACGCCGTGGCGACGATCAGCTCGTCGTCGAACCAGCCCTTGGCCGGCCCCTCCTCGAGGAAATATTCCAGCGCGCCGAGGAACACCGCCATGCCGGCGAGGCCGGCCCAGTCGAAGTCCTGGAAGAGCGAATGATCCGGCTCGTCGAAGTCGACCATGATCCAGGTCGCGGTGGTGACGAGGATGCCCGGCACGACGTTGATCAGGAACAGCCAGTGCCAGGAGAAGAGCTCGGTCAGCCAGCCGCCGAGCGTCGGGCCGATGGTCGGGGCGAGCGTCGCCACGAGGCCGATGATCGGCGAGATCACCGGCTGCTTGTCGCGCGGGAAGATCGTGTAGGCGGAGGCGAAGACGGTCGGGATCATGCCGCCGCCGATGAAGCCCTGCAGCGCCCGCCAGACGATCATCTCCTCGATCGACGACGACATGGCGCAGGCGAAGGACATCAGCGTGAAGCCGGCGGCCGAGATCGCGAACATCACCCGCGTCGACAAGACCCGCGACAGCGTCCCCGACAGCGGGATCATCACCACTTCGGCGATGAGATAGCTCGTCTGCACCCAGGCGACCTCGTCGGCCGAGGCCGACAGACCCGCCTGGATCTCCGAGAGCGAGGCCGAGACGATCTGGATGTCCAGGATCGCCATGAACATGCCGAAGACCATGGCCATGAAGGCGAAGACGCGCCGCGGCTCGAAATTCGGCTCGACGGTCTTCGGGCGCGGCTTCTCGCCGCCCGCCGGTGCCGCCGTCGTGGTCGCGCCCTTCGCCATGGCCGTCACTCGGCCGCGCGGGTGTCGACGTCGGCGACGACCGACAGGCCGGCGCGCAGCACGCCCTCGCGCGCCACCTCGGCCGGCACCGCGATGCGGACCGGCAGACGCTGGACGATCTTGGTGAAGTTGCCGGTGGCGTTCTCCGGCGGCAGCAGCGAGAACTGCGAGCCCGTCGCCGGCGACAGACCGACGACGCGACCCTCGACGACACGGCCGCCGAGCCCGTCGACCGAGATCTTCGCCCGCGCGCCGGGGCGGATCGCCGCGACCTGGGTCTCCTTGAAGTTCGCCTCGACATAGACCTCGTCGAGCGGCACCAGCGCCATCAGGCGGGTGCCCGGCTGGACATACATGCCCGGCGCCACCGCCTTGTTGCCGACGGTGCCGGCGAAGGGCGCGCGGACCTCGGTGAAGGAGAGATCGCGCTTGGCCTTGTCGAGCGCCACGGCGAGTTCGTCGCGCGCCGAGGCGGCCTCGCGGCGCTGACCCTCGGTGACGGCGAGCGCCGCCTTCGCCCCGGCGAGACCGGCCTCGGCCACGGCGACGTTGGCCTGGGTGCGGTCGCGGTTGGAACGGGCGAGATCGAGCTGCTGCTGCGTGCCGGCGTTCGACTTGGCGAGCGCCACGGCGCGATCGTAGTCGGCGCGGGTGCGGTCGACGTCGGAGCGCACGGCGGCGAGATTGGCCTCGGCCTGATCGATCGAGGCGCGCGCCGCGACGATCTGGGCATCGAGCCGGCCGAGCGTCGCGTCCTGGGTGGCGAGCTTCGCCTCGGCAGCCTGGACGGCGAGCCGTCCGTCGCCCGGATCGATCTCGGCCAGCAGTTCGCCGGCGGCGACCTTCTGCAGGTCGGTGACGGCGACGCGGACGACGTGACCGGTGACGCGCGGAGCGATCGTCACCGTCTCGGCCTTGACGTAGGCGTCGTCGGTCGAGACCCAGTGCCGGCCCTCGATGACGTGATGGCCGACCTTCCAGATCACGAAGCCGCCGATCGCCACGCCGAG
This sequence comes from Pinisolibacter sp. DMC100, assembly GCF_056313705.1. Classification (NCBI taxonomy): domain Bacteria; kingdom Pseudomonadati; phylum Pseudomonadota; class Alphaproteobacteria; order Hyphomicrobiales; family Ancalomicrobiaceae; genus Pinisolibacter; species Pinisolibacter sp. DMC100. The sequence continues at coordinate 815,216 of NZ_JBQUZT010000001.1, forward strand.
GACGGCGAGGAGCAGGCGCTTGCGGTTGGCGGCGAAGCGGGTCGCGGGATGGGCGGTGCCGGCCTTGCCGGTCGCGCTCGCCGGGCGGGACGCGGCATCGGCCTCGCCCGTCGGCGGCACGATCGTCTCGTGCGTCGGTCGCGGCGGGGTTCCGGCGGTTCCGGGGGCGGTCTCGTTGCGGGCCATGCTCGTCCTCGATGGTCTTTCGGTGATCGCGCGATCGATGTCTCGTCCGTCGGCCGGCCTCCGGCGTCGCGCCGCGGGTCCGTCACCTTGCCCGGAGCGGCGTCACCCGGCCGTGACGGCGGGGCGTCGGCCGGGCGATCCGGCGGCCCGTTCGACCGGGGCGGCGGCAGGGGGGAGCGCCGCAGCCGGTCGAACGGGCCCTCGGGACGCACCGGTCGCGTCTGCGGCGGGCGTGCCCGGCTCTGCCGGAAGGTCGTCTCGACGCCGTGCCCGCGCTCCGACAACCGGGGCAGAGGGCGACGATCGATCATACGATCGAACCGAACGGTTCGGTCATTACGGATTGACATACCGTGCCATCGTGCCTATTTCAAGATCGAACCGAACGGTTCGGTCAAAGAATCGTGAAACGGCCGCGGCGACGATCCGCAGGCGCCGCGCGGCGGCTTCACGGCGCCGTCGCGCCGGGCGTCGTGCAGGTCCGGTGATCGACCGTGGTCGGTCGCCGCCGACACGAAGCGGCGGCCGACGTTCGGCGAGGTCCGGGCGCGTCGTCGACGCGTCCCGCGAAAGGAGTGCCATGTCGCGATCCCATGCCCCGGCCGCCCCGACGGTCGCGCCGGACGAACCCTGCGAGACCCACGGTCATTCCGACGAGAAGGCGCGCCAGATCCTCGACGGCGCCCGCGCGGTCTTCCTGCGCGACGGTTTCGACGGCGCCTCGATGAACGACATCGCCCGCGTCGCCGGCGTCTCCAAGGGCACGCTCTACGTCTACTTCCAGTCGAAGGACCAGCTCTTCGCCGCGCTGATCCGCCACGACAAGCGCCAACAGGCCGAGCAGACCTGCCACTGGACCGATCTCGAGCCCGAGGCCGACGCCCGCACGACGCTGGCCGCCGCCGGCCGTCGCCTGCTGCGCAAGATCACCCACGCCGACAACGTCGCCCAGGTCCGCACCGTCATGGCGGTGGCGCCGAAGTTCCCCGAGATCGGCCGCGCCTTCTGGGAGACCGGTCCGTCCTGGGGCCATGCCCGTTTCGCCGAGCTTCTCGGCCGCCTCGTCGCGGCCGGCCGGCTCGCGCCGATCGCCGACCCGCGTCGCGCCGCCGTCCACTTCATCCAGCTCTGCGTCGGCGATCTCTTCAGCCGGCTGATGTTCGCCGTCGTCGAAGGCTTCGACGAGGCCGAGATCGACGCGGCAGTCGGGGCCGCCGTCGACGTCTTCATGGCGGCGCACGGCCCGCGCGGCTGATTTTCCGCACCCGAGACGCGAAGAAGGCGCCCGTTCGCACGGGCGCCTTCTGCATTTTCGGGGTCGAACCCGCGGGCGGGGGCGGCGCGCGGGTCGACCCGTCCGTCCTCACGCGGCCTTGGGCTTGAGGATGCGGAGCATGACGGCGGAGACGATGGTGCCGGCGACGATCGCGATGACGTAGCCCATCAGATGGGTGACGGCATTCGGGATCGGCAGGACGAAGATGCCGCCGTGCGGGACCTTGAGTTCGGCACCGACGCCCATCGAGATCATGCCGGCCAGAGCCGAACCCGCCATCAGCGACGGGATCACCCGCAGCGGATCCTTGGCCGCGAAGGGGATCGCGCCCTCGGTGATGAAGGAGATGCCGAGGAAGAAGGCGGCGTTGCCGGCCTCGCGCTCGTCTTCGTTGAAGCGATCGGCGAAGAGCTTGGTGGCGAGCGCGAGCGCCAGCGGCGGGGTCATGCCGGCGGCCATGGCGGCGGCCATCGGGCCGTAGACGGCGTTGTCGGCCGAGGCGATCAGGCCGGTGGCGAAGGTGTAGGCCGCCTTGTTGACCGGGCCGCCCATGTCGAAGGCCATCATCGCACCGATGATCGCGCCGAGGACGATCGCATTGGCGGTCTGCATGCCCTTGAGCCAGGCGGTGAGCGCCGACAGCGCCGCGGCGACCGGTTCACCGATGACGTAGATCATCAGCAGGCCGACGATGGTCGAGCCGAGCAGCGGCAGGATCAGGACGGGCTTCAGACCGTCGAGATTGCGGCCGAGCTTGATGTTGTCGTTGAGGAACTTGACGACGTAGCCGGCGAGGAAGCCGGCGAGGATGCCGCCGAGGAAGCCGGCACCGATGGTGCCCGCGAGCATGCCGCCGATGGCGCCGGGCGCGATGCCGGGACGGTCGGCGATCGAATAGGCGATGAAGCCGGCGAGGATCGGCACCATCAGGGCGAAGCCGGACTTGGCGCCGATCTGGAAGAGGGCCTGACCGAGCGTGCCGGCATGTTCGGGCTGGTAGACGTAGATGCCGCCGAGCGCGAAGGCGATGGCGATCAGGAGACCGCCGGCGACGACGAAGGGCAGCATGTAGCTGACGCCGGTCATCAGGTGCTTGTAGACGCCGGTGCGATCGGCGGAGCGGGCGGCCTTCTCGGCGGCGACGCGGTCGGCGAGCGGCGTGGCGGCGGAGGCGGCGGCACCCTGGACGGTGGCCTCGGCGAAGGCCTTCTGGACGAGGGCCTTGCCGTCGCCGATGGCGGCCTTGGTGGAGGAGGAGAAGACGCGCTTGCCGGCGAAGCGGGCGAGGTCGACGTTGGTGTCGGCGGCGATGATCACGAGGTCGGCGCGGGCGATCTCCTCGGCCGTCAGCGCGTTCTGCGAACCGACAGAGCCCTGAGTCTCCACCTTGACCGCATGACCCAACGCCTTGGCACCGTTCTCCACGCCTTCGGCGGCCATGAACGTATGGGCGATGCCGGTCGGGCAGGAGGTGACGGCGACGATGAACTTCGCGGCCGGGGCGGCGGCGGGCGCAGCCGTGGCGAGGCCGAGGCCGGCGAGCGCGCCGGCGGCATCCGCCAGCGCCGCGTCGAGCGACACGGCCACGGTCTTCTTGCCCGCGAAGCGATCGGCGCCGGCATCGCCGTCGCCGACCATCAGGACGCCGCTCGCGTCCGCGATGTCCTCGGCCGAGAGCGGCTGGGCCGACTGGCCGCCGGCGCGGGTCTCGACCACGAGCGTGGCGCCGGCCGCGGCCGCGGCCTTCTTCAGCGCCTCGATCGCCAGAAGTGTCTGGGTGCCGCGGCCTTCCGCCGCGACGACTGCGATGAGCTTCGTCATGCCTTCCTCCTGTCGGGGCTCGCCCCCGCTTCTCGATGAATGCGGATCGTCCGTTCAGTCGAACCGGCGGATGTCCACCCGCCGGGCGATGTCTTCCACCGCGGCCGGATCCCCGAGATGGGGGCCGATGCGGTCGAGCTTGGCGGTCGCGAAGGCGACCGAGAGTGCGGCGATACGGTCGAGCGACCCGCCTTCGGCGAGGGCTGCGACCATGCCGGCGACCATGGCGTCGCCGGCGCCGACGGTCGAAACCGGGGTCTTCGGGGCGACGCGGGCTGCGAGTGCCGCCGTCGCGTCGACGAAGAGCGCGCCTTCGGCGCCGAGCGAGACGACGACCAGCGCGATGCCGCGCGTGACCAGCTCGCGCGCCGCGGCGACGAGGTCGGCCGTCGTCGGCAGGGCGCGATCGAGCAGCGCCTCGAGTTCCGCCCGATTGGGCTTGATGGCATGCGGCAGGCGTGTGACGGCGGGCGCCAGCGCCGCGGCGAGCGGCGCGCCCGAGGTGTCGAGCACGACGCGGGCGCCTTCGTCCGAAAGATCGGCGACCATCTGCGCCCAGGTGTCGGCGGGAAGCCCCTCCGGCAGCGAACCGGCGAGGACGACCGGCGCGCCGGGGTCGAGATCGCGCAGCGCCGCCGCCCAGACCGCATGGACGAGGCCGGCATCGACGACGAGGCCGGGCAGGTTGACGTCGGTCGTCTCGCCGACGCCGGTCTCGGCGATCTTGATGTTGGTGCGGGTCTCGCCGGGCGCCCGCACGAAGCGGTCGACGATGCCCTTGGCGGCGAAGAACTCGACGAAGACGTCGTCGTTGTGGCGACCGAGCACGCCGGTCGCGGTGACCTCGACGCCCCAGTCGGCGAGGCAGCCGGCGACGTTGACGCCCTTGCCGCCGGCGTTCGACTGGGCGGTGCGGGCGCGCTGGACGCGCCCGAGTTCGAGCCGGTCGACGGTGATCGTCAGATCGATCGCCGGGTTGAGCGTCACGGTGACGATGGAGGGACGGGTCATGACCGGCCTCCGTCGAGCGCGCGGACCTGATCGGCGCTCTCGCAGGCGAGCGCCTTTGCGGCGAGCGCCCGCAGATCGGCCCGGCTCGCCGAGCGCAGCCGCGCCTTGACCGCCGGCACGTCGCGCGGCGTCATCGACACCTCGTCGACCCCGAGGCCGGCGAGCAGCGCCGCACCGAAGGGATCGCCGGCGATGCCGCCGCAGACGCCGACCCAGCGGTCGTGCGCCGCGGCACCGGCGACGGTGCGCTCGATCAGCCGCAGCACGGCGGGATGCAGCGCGTCGGCTTCCGCCGCGAGGTCGGGATGCTGGCGGTCGATCGCCAGGGCGTACTGGGTCAGATCGTTGGTGCCGATCGAGAAGAAGTCGACTTGGGGCGCGAGCGCGTCGGCCATCAGCGCCGCGGCCGGCACCTCGACCATGATGCCGACCGGCACCACGGGGGCGTCGAGCTCGGCGCGGATGCGCTCGCAGGCGGCGCGCAGCTGCAGCACTTCGCCGAGCGAGGTGATCATCGGCGCCATGATCGACAGCCGGCCGCCGGCCTTGGCGGCGCGATAGATCGCACGCAGCTGCGGTTCGAGCAGATCGGGACGGCGCAACAGCAGGCGGGCGCCGCGCACGCCGAGGAACGGGTTCTCCTCGTGCGGCAGGTCGAGATGGGCGACCTGCTTGTCGCCGCCGATGTCGAGCAGGCGCACGATCAGCGGGCGACCGCCGAGTGCCGCGGCCATGGCGGAATAGATCTCGGCCTGTTCGTCCTCGCTCGGGCTCGCCGAACGCTCGAGGAACAGGAACTCCGTCCGCATCAGGCCGACGCCCTCGGCGCCCATGTCGAGCGCCAGCGCCACCTGTTCCGGCGTGTTGGCATTGGCGCCGATCTCGACGCGATGGCCGTCGGTCGTCACCGCCGGGGCGGCGCGATCGGCCGCCTCGCGGTCGGCGCGGGCGCGGTCCTCGGCGAGACGGGCCTCGAGCGCCGCCTTGGCGGCCTCGTCCGGGCCGATCCACAGCCGGCCGGCGCTGCCGTCGACGATCACCTCGGTGCCGTCGGCGAGGTCGAGCAGGGCATTGCCGCCGGCGACCAGCGCGGGGAGACCCAGCGTGCGGGCGAGAATGGCGGTATGCGAGGTCGGACCGCCCTGAGCGGTGGCGAGCCCGACCACCTTGGCGGTGTCGAGGCCGGCGGTGTCCGACGGCGTGAGGTCGGGGGCGACGAGGACGATCCGGCCCTCGGGCAGCGAGATGCCGCCGTCGGCGGTCTCCGGCGCGAGACGTGCGAGCACGCGGCGGCCGACGTCGCGCAGGTCGACGGCGCGGGCGGCGAGCAGCGGATTGCCCAGCGCCGAGAGCGACGCGGCGGTGCGTTCGACCGCTTCGTGCCACGCCCAGGCGGGGCCGTGGCCTTCGACCATCAGCTGGCACGCGAGGGTGACGAGATCGGTGTCGGCGAGGAACTCGGCCTGCGCCTCGAAGATGCCGCCCTCGGAACCGCCGATGCGGCGGCGGGTGTCGTCGGCGAGCACGGCGAGGGCCTGACGGGTCTCGGTGATCGCGGCATCGAGCGCCGCGCCGCCTTCGATCAGGCCGATGGGCACGTCGGGGACGACGATCGTCGCCGGCTTCAGAACATGGACGCGGCCGAGCGCCAGACCGGGCGAGGCCGAGATGCCGACGATCGACGGCAGCGTCGACGGCGGGGTCCAGCCCTGCGCCACGGCCGCCTTGGCCGCGGCCTTGGCGGCGTCGGCCTTCTCCTGCGCGGTGAGGCCGGTGATCGCCGACTGGAGGGCGGCGAGTGCGGCGCTCGCGTCGGTGCCTTCGGCCGAGACCACGACGGTCTCGCCGGCCATCAGACCGAGCTGGAGCAGCGACACGAGGTTCTTCGGATCGGCGACCCGATCGGCGACGCGGATGCGGAGCCGGGCCGGGGTGCGGCGGGACGTGTCGACCCAGTGGGCGGCGGGGCGGGCGTGGAGGCCGTTGGGGTAGTCGCAGACCCAGGTGAAGCGTTCGGCGAGATCGGTCGCCGGCGCCGCGTCGGCGGCCGGAGCGACGACGGCGTTCTCGTCGAGGGCGCGCAGGATGGCGCCGGCATCGGTGGTGGTGGTCAGCGCCGCGAGCGCCGCATCGTCCTGCAACAGGCGGGTCAGCCGCCGCAGCATGGCGATGTGGGCGTCGGACTGGGCGGCGATGGCGACCAGCAGGCGGACGGTCTGGCCGTCGTTCCAGGTGACGCCGTTCGGGATCTGCAGCACGGCGAGGCCGTTGTCGCGGATCAGGCCGCGATCCTCGACCATGCCGTGGGGGATCGCCACGCCGTGACCGAGATAGGTCTCGGCGACGGTCTCGCGGCGAAGCATCGATTCGACATAGGCCGGGTCGATCCGGCCGGTCGCGACCAGCATCTGAGCCGCCTCGCGGATGGCGGCTTCCTTGGTGGCCGGGGTCGCGCCGAGGCGGACCAGCTCGGCGGTGATGAGCGACGGCGCATTGGTCATTTTCGGACCCCTTCCTCCCGGGTTCTTGATGTGTATTGAAAACGTTTTCACATCATTCGTCAACAGGCAATGCATTGCAATTTCGCAATTTTTCTGCAAATATACGTGCTGCGCTGCACCATGATTCAGGTGCGTTTCAGAAAACGCCACAGGAACGATTTCACGTATGTCGGTCGGGATCAAGGACGTCGCAAAGGCCGCAGGCGTGTCGGCTGCCACCGTGTCGCGGGTGCTCGGCAACGGCCCGGTCAGCGCCGACCTGCGCGAGAAGGTCGAAGCGGCCGTGAGAGCAACCGGTTATCGCCCGAACCTCTCGGCCCGGCGCCTTCGCTCGCAGCATTCCCGCACCATCGGTCTGATCGTCTCGGACATCCGCAACCCGTTCTTCACCACCCTGTCGCGGGCGGTGGAGGACGCCGCCTACCGCGCCGAGATGCGCGTGGTGCTCTGCAATACGGACGAGAACCCGCAGCGCGAGGCGATGTATCTGCGTCTGATGCAGGAGGAGCGGATCACCGGCCTGATCTACGCCCCGACTCGCGCCGCCGCCGGCACGCTCGGGTCGCTCGACTTCGACTTTCCCGTGGTGCTCGTCGACCGCGCCGGCCCGCTCGATGCCCACGACGCCGTGGTGATCGACAATGCCGGCGCCGCCGGACAGCTGGTCGGACATCTCTCCGACCAGGGCCACCGTCGCATCCTCGGTCTCTTCGGCAACACCTCCTCGACCGCCGTCGAGCGCCACGACGGCTATCGCGCCGCCATGGCCGCCCGCGGCCTCGAGCCCGATGCCGTCTTCGTCGCCCCGAACGACCAGGCCGCCGCCGCGGCGCTTTCCGAACGGCTGGCGAGCGGCCTGCGTCCCGACGCCGTCGTCGTCTCCAACGGCCTGATGCTGCTCGGCGCCTATCGCGCCATCCGCGCCGCCGGCCTCGAGACGCCGCGCGATCTGGCGCTCGCCGGCTTCGACAACGAGACCTGGACGGAACTGGTCGGGCCCGGCCTCACCGTGATGGAACAGCCGGTCACCGAGATCGGCCGCACCGCGATGGAACTGCTCTTCGAACGCCTGCGCACGCCGGAGATGGCGCCGCGCAAGATCGTTCTCTCCGGCCGGCTGGTGGTGCGCGGCTCGTCCGTCCGCGTCTGACGTCGCTCGCAGACACGAAAACGGCGGCCGGATCGCTCCGGCCGCCGTTCGCGTTTCGGGTCGGGTGTCGCCTCAGGCGAGGTCTTCGCCCGAGATCACTTCGCCGTTCGCGTCGAGGCGATAGACGATCGGCGCACCGGTCGCCAGTTCCCGCTTGAGGATCTGCTCGGGAGTGAGCTTCTCGAGCTTCATGATCAGCGCGCGCAGCGAGTTGCCGTGGGCGGCGACGATGATGCGCTTGCCGGCCTTGAGGTCCGGCAGGATGTGGGCGTCCCAGTAGGGCAGCACGCGGGCCGCGGTGTCCTTCAGGCTCTCGCCGCCGGGCGGGGGAACGTCGAAGGAGCGGCGCCAGATGTGGACCTGTTCCTCGCCCCACTTCACCCGCGCCTCGTCCTTGTTGAGGCCGGAGAGATCGCCGTAGTCGCGCTCGTTCAGCGCCTGATCACGGGTGATCGGCAGATCGGTCTGGCCGAGCTCGGTCAGGATCAGGTCGAGCGTGTGCTGGGCACGCGTCAGCGCCGAGGTGTAGGCGAGGTCGAAGACCAGGCCCTTGGCCTTGAGCTTCTGGCCGGCGGCCTTGGCCTCGGCGACGCCCTTCTCGGTCAGGTCGGGGTTCTTCCAACCGGTGAAGAGGTTCAGCTTGTTCCATTCACTCTCGCCGTGGCGGCAGAGGACGAGCAGTCGTTCCATGCGTATGGCTCCCTGGAAAGGATGTCAGGCCTTCGGAGAAAGGCCCAGTACGTCGGCCATGGAATAGAGGCCGGGTTTTCGCCCCATGCCCCACAACGCCGCCTTGACGGCGCCACGCGCGAAGATCGAACGATCCTCCGCGCGATGCGTGAGCTCGATGCGCTCGTGCGGCCCCGCCAGCACCACCATGTGGTCGCCGACGACGGTACCGCCCCGGAGCGTCGCGAATCCGATGTCGCCCATGCGGCGAGGGCCCGTGTGGCCGTCGCGCGAGCGCACCGAATGCGCGGAAAGATCGACGCGACGGCCTTCCGCCGCCGCCTGGCCGAGGAGGAGCGCCGTGCCCGAGGGCGCGTCGACCTTGGCGCGATGATGCATCTCGACGATCTCGACGTCGTATTCCGGCCCCAGCGCGCGAGCCGCCTCGCGCACCAGCTGGGCCAGCAGATTGACGCCGAGGCTCATGTTGCCGGACTTCACCAGCACCGCGTGGCGGGCGGCGGCGGCGAGCTTGGCGTCCTCGGCGGCCGAGCAGCCGGTGGTGCCGACCACGTGGACGATCCGCGCCTGGGCCGCCAGTTCGGAGAAATGGACGGTCGCCGTCGGCACCGTGAAGTCGAGCACGCCGTCGGCATGGGCGAAGGCGGAGAGCGCATCGTCGGTGATCTGGACGCCGAGCTTGTCGATGCCGGCGATCTCGCCGGCGTCGCGACCGATGTCGGGCGAGCCGGCACGCTCGATCGCGCCCGAGAGCATCGTGCCCTCGGTCTCGGTCACCGCCCGGATCAGGGTCCGGCCCATGCGGCCGGACGCACCGACCACGACGAGACGCATGTCCGCCATGTGCAAAGTCTCCCGCGATCGCTCCGGCCGTTCCCGCGCTGTCCCGCGCCGCCGTACCGTCGATCCCGAGCCTCGGATACGTCACGCGCCCGGCGCGTGCAAGCGCCCGAAACGTCGATCAGCGCTCCCCCGGATGCATGAGCGGGTGGGGGAGGGCGTGAGACGACGAGGGGCCGCGGTCGCCCGCAGCCCCTCGCCGAACGGAAATTCGCGTGCCCGATCAGACGTCGAGCAGGCGCTTCAGCATTTCGATCTCGTCGGCGAAGGCGCGGTCGGCGCCGGCCATCTCCTCGATCTTGCGCACCGCATGGAGAACCGTGGTGTGGTCACGGTTGCCGAAGCGGCGGCCGATCTCCGGCAGCGAGCGCGGCGTCAGCGACTTGGCGAGATACATCGCGATCTGACGCGGACGCACCACCGTGCGGGTGCGGCGGGCCGAGAGGAGGTCGGCCTTGGTCACGTTGAAATGCTTGGAGACGACCCGCTGGATGTCCTCGATCTTGATCTTGCGCGGCTCGCGCGCCCTGAGCAGGTCGCGGAGTGCCGCCTCGGCCATCTCGAGATCGACCTGACGGCCGGTCAGCTGGTTGTGGGCGACGAGGCGGTTGACGGCACCGTCGAGGTCGCGGCCCGAGGAGGCGACGTTCTCGGCGACCCAGTCGACCACGGCGGCGGAGATCTCGAGGCCCGGATTGGCGCGCTTGGCGGCGTCGACCCGGTGGGCGACGATACGCCGGCGAAGCTCCACGTCCGGCGCGGCGATCTCGACCAGCAGACCGCCGGCGAGGCGCGAGCGCACCCGTTCGTCGAGCGTCTCGAGGTCGGCGGCCGGGCGATCGGCGGCGATCACCACCTGACGGGCACCGTCGATCAGCGAGTTCAGCGTGTGGCAGAACTCCTGCTGCACCTGCTTGCCCTGCAGGAACTGCATGTCGTCGATCAGCAGCAGGTCGATGCCGCGCAGCGCTTCCTTGAAGGCGATCGCCGACTGGGCCATCAGCGCCTGCACGAAGCGGTACATGAAGTGCTCGGCGGTGAGATAGAGCACCTTGCGACCCTGGGCGCGGGCGGCGTTCGCCACTGCCTGGAGGAGATGCGTCTTGCCGAGCCCGACCGAGGCGTGGATGTAGAGCGGATTGAAGGGCACGGTCTCGCCCGGACGCACGTCGGCGACGCGGCGGGCGGCGGCGAGCGCCAACGAATTGGAGCGGCCCTCGACGAAGCTGTCGAAGGTGTGGCGCGCGTCGAGCGGGCTGCCGGCGAGCTCGTCGTCGGACCGCGCGGCGGAGGCGGTCGCCGGGCGCGTGGCGGGGCGGGGTTCGGACGAATTGGAGGCGACCAGCGTCGGCGCCGGACGCTTCGGCGCCTCGGCGGCCTCGCGGGCCCCTGCGGTCGGACGCATGGCGGAGCGGACGGCGAAGTCGATCTGCGTGACCTGACCGAAGCTCTCGCGGAAGAGCGCCAGCAGCCGGTCGCGATAGCGCCCCTGCAGCCAGTTCTTCAGGAAGCGGGTCGGCACCGACAGATGCACCGTGTCGCCGGCGAGCGCCTCGAATTCGACGCGGGCGAACCAGCTGGTGAACACGTCCTCGCCAAGCTCGACCCTGAGACGCACCTTGATGCGATCCCATTCGTCGCGAGGATCGGTCTCCCGGGTCATCGCACGTGCCTCCATCGTCGTCCGCCTCTCTGCTCTTCTGTCGAAACCGGCGCATGCCGACTTCGGAGGGTCCCGGTGCCTCGCTCGTCCGTGACGAGGCGACGAAACGCCGTCCCCCGGAGTGCCCTCCGGAGGTCCACTCGTTCCGGCCGAAGCCGGTCGCACGCAATCAGGATTGGGTCCAGGGCAACCCGCGGGCCTTCCAGCCGGCGACGGTCCCGCGATGGGCGGTCCGGTCCGGCGGGCCCTCGAAGCCGCCGGAGACGTTGAGACAACGGCTCCATCCGGCTTCGGTCATGGCGATCGCGGCATATTTGCTGCGAACGCCCGAACGGCAGAGGAAATAGACCGGTGCATCGGTCTCGACGCCGTCTCCGGCGAAAAGCTCCGAGAGCTTCGCGACGAAGTTCGGGTCGGCCGCCATGGAGGGGAAGACCTGCCACTCGATGGTGACCGGTCGCTTGCCGATGTCCCTCAGGTCGGGCAGGCCCACGAAGGACCATTCCGCCGTCGTACGGACGTCGACGAGGACGGCACGCGGGTCCGAAGACAGCGACGCCCAAGCCTCCTCGGGCGCCACGTCACCGGCGTAGCCTCCCGTGTCCGAAATCGACATGACAAAAACCCCCAAGCTTCCGGTTTTTGTCCGGAAGGTCCCGAAAATTTCCAGCTGATGTTCGTGGAGTTCTTCCTGTGGCCGACTATTGCCCGTCACGCGGAAGTAGATCTGCACGCCAAGCCCGATCGGGTATCTCTTTTTACGCGAACGTCTCGCTTCTCTGCTTGTTGCGGCTTCGAAACGACGTCGTGTCGCGAAAGATACCCTCCGTTCTTCTCGTGAGAGCGGGGTCCCCGTGCCCCGATGGCCAATATGTACACACCCCCCGCGACCGACGCAACGTCTCAAAACGCCGTCGCGGCCCCTCGACGCATGCATGCAACACCCCACCGCCCGCCGACCTCCGACAAGTCCTTCCGACTCAATCGAGTTCGGCGCCGGATTCGGAAAACCCCGATCTGCGACATTCCATCAAGGACGCCACGTCACGTTTCACGCGAGACGGCGAAGAATCGTCGATGCACGCGAGGGCTCGTGATGACCTGCCATCAAGTCATTGAATTGTCGTGGTATTTCTTGGCAGGCGGAAAAGCTGTCGAAGCCGTCCGGAAAGCGCTTTCGGACGAGATCGGGTACCGCGTCTGGACGCTGTCCAACCGCAGGTAGAAACAAAAAACCCGGGTCACGAGACCCGGGTTTCGAGGATTTCACGGACGCTCGAAGGCGGCCCGATCAGGCGCCGAGCGACTTCACGCGGCTGGCCAGACGCGAGATCTTGCGGGAGGCCGTGTTGCGATGGACGATGCCCTTGGAAGCGGCGCGCTGCAGCTCCGGCTGGGCCGCCTTGAGGGCGGCGGCGGCGGCGGCCTGGTCGCCCGAAGCGATGGCTTCCTCGACCTTGCGCACGAAGGTGCGGACGCGCGAACGGCGGGACTTGTTGACCGCGGTGCGACGCGCGATCTTGCGGGCCGCCTTCTTGGCGGACGGCGTATTGGCCATGGACGAGCCTCTCCTGGATCTCGACCGTGCCCGACCTCGAGAGCCTGGCCGTTCTCCCCGCGGGGAGAGCGGCCGCGGGCGGGCCGACACGAATTGAACATGTGGGCGGCGGAACGAGCCGCCACCGAGTGGGCGAGCTTATAACCGCGGCGTCCCGGCCCGTCAACGGGCGCGAGGCCCATTTCGGCCGGGAACGCGACGGGTTTCTCGCCCTGTCGGCGAACGATCGGCGGCGAGCCGCCTCGCGGGCGGCGAAGAACCGGCGACGACGGGCCTCAGGGGCGGAAGTTCGGCTTCCGCTTCTCGAGGAAGGCCGCCATGCCCTCCTTCTGCTCGGGGGTGGCGAAGATGCCCTGGAACACCCGCCGTTCGAAGCGCAGACCTTCCGAGAGCGTCGTCTCGAAGGCGCGATCGATGCATTCCTTGGTGAGCATCACCGCCGGCAGCGCGAACTCGGCGATCTCGGTGGCGATCGCCACCACGGCCTCGACGAAGCCCTCGGCCGGCAGCACGCGGGCGACGAGACCGGAGGCCTCGGCCTCCTTCGCATCCATCAGCCGGCCGGTGAGGCAGAGATCCATCGCCTTGGCCTTGCCGACGGCGCGGGTCAACCGCTGGGTGCCGCCGGCGCCCGGCAGCACGCCGAGCTTGATCTCGGGCTGGCCGAACTTCGCCGTCTCGGCGGCATAGATCGTCGTGCACATCATGGCGAGCTCGCAGCCGCCGCCGAGCGCGAAGCCGGCGACGCCGGCGATCACCGGCTTGCGGGCACGCGCCACGCGGTCCCACGAGGTGATGAAGTCGTCGACATAGGTCTCGGGATAGGTGAGCGGCTGCATCTCCCTGATGTCGGCGCCGGCCGCGAAGGCCTTCTCCGACCCGGTGATGACGACGGCGCCGATCCCGGCATCCGCCTCGAACACGTCGAGCGCCGCGCCGACCTCCGCCATCAGGGCGGAGTTGAGCGCGTTGAGCGCCTTGGGGCGATTGAGCGTGATCAGGCCGACCCGACCGCGGGTCTCCACCAGGATGTTCTCGTAGGCCATGGGGCGTCCTTTCCCGTCGGGCGGCGCGTCGCGGCCACCTCGTGGTCCCAAGGGCTAGCGGAGCGGGCGGCGACGGGCAACGCCCTCTTTCGCACGACCCCTCTGCGGAAATCCGCGTGGCGCCCGCCTCAGCGCCGCCGCCCGCTCGCGCGCTGGCAGCGCGGGCAGAAGAAGGTCGACCGGCCGGACTGCACCACGCGTTCGACGACGCCGTCGCAGGTCGGGCGCGGGCAGGGCTCGCCCTCGCGGTCGTAGACGGCGAAGGCGTGCTGGAAATAGCCGAGCTCGCCGTTCGCCTGGCGATGGTCGCGCAAGGACGAGCCGCCGGCCTCGATCGCTTCGCCGAGCACCGCGCGGATGGCTTCGGCGAGCGTGGCGAGCGATGCGGTCGCGGCGCCCGTCGCCGTGACGGTCGTGCCCGCCTGCCGCCGCGGATCGAGCTTCGCCCGCCACAGCGCCTCGCAGACATAGATGTTGCCGAGCCCGGCGATCAGCTTCTGGTCGAGGAGCGCGGCCTTCAGTGGCATCGATTTGCCGGCAAATAATTGTCCGAGCAGATCGCCGTCGAGCGCGTTGCCGAGCGGCTCGATGCCGAGCCCGGCGATCGAGGGATGGGCGGCGAGATCGGCGCGGGGCACGAGATCCATGAAGCCGAAGCGGCGCGGATCGTTGTAGGTGACGCTGGCGCCCTTCGGCAGGTGGGGCCCTTCGAGATGGAAGACCACGTGGTCGTGCGCCGCCGCCTTGTCGCGGCCGTGGTGGAAGACGCCGGGCACCGCCTCGTCGTCGCCCCCGCGGATGCGGAACGAGCCCGACATGCCGAGATGGGCGATCAGCACCTCGCCGGAGGAGAGATCGGCCAGCAGATACTTCGCCCGCCGCCCGAGCGCCGTGACGGTCGTGCCCTCGAGCCGTTCGACGAAACGGGGCGGGAATGGTGTGCGCAGATTGGCGCGGCGCTGTTCGACGCCGGCGATCCGCGCACCTTCCATCACCGGTGCGAGGCCGCGCCGGACGGTTTCCACCTCGGGCAGTTCGGGCATCGCGTCTCCTCGCAGTCGCTCGTCACTTCTCGCAGACGACGGCGACCAGTCGGGCGCCGAGCGTCGCGACCGCGCCGGCGCTGGTGAGCGTCTGGGTCGGCCCCGGTGGCTCGATGCCGCCGCCGGCCTTGCCGACGAAGTCGCTCAGCGCCGCCGCCGGGATCAGCCGGTAGTCGGCCGCAGGCAGGACGCCGGCGATCGAACGGCTCTCGTCCGGCCGGTCGGCGACGAGGCCGACGAGGCGGCCGGAGCCGTCGACCACCGGCGCCGAGAAGCCGCCCGGCTGCAGCGCCGCGCCGACGCCGGTCGCGGTCGCCCGGCCGGAGACGACGGTGGTGCCCGAGGCGCCGCGCATCACCACGATCTCCGGTTCGCCCGGCGTCGGCGGCGCCTCGGCGAGCCGGATCGGCGGCACGGTCCCGGTCTCGGCCCAGGAGACGAGTGCCAGCACCTTGCCGTCGTCGAGGCCGGCGACGGCGACCGGCCGGCCGGCGACCTTGACCTCGCGACAGGCCGCGACCGCGGCGGCCGCGACGATGGCGCGGCCCGGCGCGACCAGGAGGCCGGTCGCCGAGAGGGCCGCCGGGGCGGCGGGCGGGGCGATCTTCGGCGCCTCGGCCGGTGTCGCCGTCGACTTCGGCGCCGCGGCGGCGATCGTGTCGCGCGGATCGGGCGTCTTGAAGTCGGGGCGGAAGGACGAGGCGGTCGCCAGCACGACGCGGTCGAACTCGCCGCCGACCGACGGGTCGGAATAGACGATGAAGCCGCGCACCCCGTCGCCGAAGCGTTCGAACCGGGCATAGCCGCGCTTGGTGCCGACGGTGTCGGTGATGACGAACCAGTCCGGCCTGAGCACGGCATAGCCGACCTTGTGGGTCGGCCCCTCCTGCTTCAGCCGCTCGAACAGCTGGGCGAGGTCCTGTTTCGCCACGGCATAGGCGCGATAGTCGATCTTGCCGTCCTTCGAGGTCCAGCGCGTGCCGCCCTCCGCCTTGGCGCCCTTGCCGAGGAGCTTCACCGGCATGCCGAGGCGGATACCGGTCGCGGCATCGTCGACGAGGGCGAAGCCGACCGCCTCGCGCTTCTTCTTCTCGGTGTCGGCGAGCCGGGCGATCGCCGGTGGCGTCGGCATGCCGTCGGCGGTGAAGCCGTGACGGGTCTGGAAGGCGCGGATCGCCTCGAAGGTCATGCGGCCGAAGGTGCCGTCGATCGCGCCGGTGTAGTCGCCGGTCCACTGCAGCCCCGACTGGATCGCCCGCCGCTCCGCCTCGGGGCGTGCGTCCCAGTCGGCGCGCGCGGTCTCGAGGTCGCTCGCGGCCGGCGTCGCCGGTGCGGTGGCCTTCGGCGTGTTCTGCGCGTCCTGGGCGAAGACGGGGAGGGCGGGGGCGAGGGCGAGCGCGGCGGCGAGGAACGAGGCGGCGGTCGGCGCGCGGCACGATCTCGGGGTCCTGGCGGGGGTCATGGCGCGGCGTCCTTCCTCGATCCGGCGATCGGTCGACGCGATCTTCTCAGACGGCCGCCGCCGCGTCGAGGGGGCGGACCGGCGATGGAGGCGATCGGCCGCGAAGATCACGTTTCGATGACGCTTTCGCACACCGTCTCATCCTCATTTCGCTCGCGCCGCCGTCACATGCCGGTGCTATGATCCCGCCCCCGGATCGCCGCCTCGCTGCGATCTGCAAGGCCCCGCGACCGCGGGTGCCGGACGGGTGGGAGGACAAGCCGTGCGTCACTTCCTCGAGACCTTCGCGATCGCCGCCGCACTCTGTCTGTCGCTCGCGGCCGGCACCCCTTCGAGCCTCGCCGCCGAGAAGACCTTCGTCCGCGACGAACTGGCCAGCGACGCCGTCCGTCTCGAGGCCGCGGTCAAGACCCGGCCGCGCACGACCAGCGACCCCGTCCAGCTGCGCAAGGAGGCCGACGCCGCCTTCGCCGCCAAGAACGTCGTCCTGCTCGAAGAGGTGACCGCCCGCCTCGTCGCCGTGCTGCCCAAGGACTGGCAGGCCTGGCAGCGGTACTCGATCGCGCTGGCCTCTCTGCAACCCGCCGACTGGCAGGCGAAGTTCGAGGCGCGGCGCAACGCCCACGCCGCCGCCTATCAGGCCTATCGTCTGGCGCCCGGCCCGCGCGAGGAGGCGGTGGCGCTGACCACGCTGGCCGAGACCTATGTCCGCGCCGAGGAACCGCGCGCCGCCATCGAGGTCGTCCGCCGCGCCGTGCGCATCTCGCAGATCCCGGAGGCGGTGGCGCTCTACGATCGCCTGCGCCCGGAATTCGGCTTCAAGGTCGACGAGTACAAGGTCGACAACGACGCCGCGAGCCCGCGCGTCTGCTTCACCTTCACCGAGGACCTGAAGACCGGCGGCAAGGTCGACTACACGCCCTTCGTCGCCGTCGCCGGCCTCGCCAATCCGGCCGTGACGGTCGAGACCCGCCAGCTCTGCGTCGACGGGCTCGAACACGGCAAGCGCTACGGCATCGTGCTGCGCGCCGGCCTCCCCTCGACCGTCGGCGAGGACCTGCCGAAGTCGCTCGACTGGGACATCTACGTCCGCGATCGCTCGCCGCAGGTCCGCTTCACCGGCCGCAACTACGTCCTGCCCTCGACCGGCCAGGAAGGCCTGCCGGTCGTCTCCGTCAACACGCCCTCGGTCGAGGTCGCGATCCACCGCATCGGCGACCGTTCGCTCGGCGCCGCGATCCGCGAGGAGACCTTCCTCGGTGCGCTCGACGGCTACCAGACCCGCAAGCTGACCGAGGAGAAGGGCCGTCTCGTCTGGACCGGTACGCTCGACGTCAAGACCGAACTCAACAAGGACACGGTCACCGCCTTCCCGGTCGCCCAGGCCGTCGGCAAGATGGAGCCCGGCCTCTATGTCATGACCGCCCGGCTGCCCGGACCGAAGACGGCCGCCGGCGAGGACGATCCGGACGCCTACGAGAGCCGCGCCACCCAGTGGTTCGTCGTCTCCGATCTCGGCCTGACGGCGTTTTCCGGCGACGAGGGTCTCGTCGTGCTCGCCCGCTCGCTCGGTACGGCCAAGCCCGTCGCCGGCCTGACCGTGCGGCTGCTCGCCAAGAACAACGACGTTCTGGCGACCGCGACGACGGAAGCCGACGGCCGCGCCAACTTCGACGCCGGTCTCGCCCGCGGCTCCGGCGGCCTCGCCCCCGGCGTGGTGGTGGCCGAGGACGGCAAGGGCGACTACGGCTTCCTCGATCTCGTCCGCGAACCCTTCGACCTGACCGATCGCGGCGTGAAGGGCCGTCTGCCGCCCAAGGGGCTCGACGCCTTCGTCTCGACCGAGCGCGGCGTCTACCGTACCGGCGAGACCGTCAACGTCACGACGCTGCTGCGCGACACCCGCGGCGTCGCGGTGCCGAACGTGCCGCTGACGCTGGTCGTCCAGCGCCCCGACGGCGTCGAATATCGTCGTGCCTCCGTCGCCGATCAGGGCGAGGGCGGCCGCGCCTGGTCGCTGCCGCTGCTCTCGGGCCTCCAGACCGGTACCTGGCGCATCCGCGTCCATGCCGATCCCAAGCGCCCGCCGATCGGCGAGACCACCTTCCTCGTCGCCGACTACGTCCCCGAACGCATCGACGTGACGCTGACGCCGGCGAAGCCGCTGCTCGCCGCCGGTGAGCCGGCGATCGTCTCGGTGCGCGCCGACCATCTCTACGGCGCCCCCGGCGCCGAACTCGAGGTCAAGGGCGACGTCTCGGTGGAACTCGCCCCGTCCGCCACCGTCCCCGGCCTCGAGGGCTGGAGCGTCGGCCTCGACGACGAGAGCTTCGAGGCGGTCTCCAAGGAACTCGAGGAGACCGGCTCGACCGACGAGAAGGGCGAGGCGCGCATCACCGTGCCGATCCCGCCGACGACCGTGTCGCGACCACTCCAGGCCAAGATCGACATCGCCGTCGCCGAGGCCGGCGGCCGTCAGGTCGAACGCGTCGTGACGCTGCCGATCCTGCCCGCCGGGCCGGTGATCGCCGCCAAGCCCCGCTTCGCCCCCGGCGGTCTCTCCGCCGGCTCCAAGGCCGAGTTCGATCTCGCCTATGCCCTGCCCGACGGCGCCCGCCGCGAAACGAAGGGCGTGAAGTGGGAGCTCCTCGCCGAGGATCGCCGCTGGCAGTGGTTCATGTCGGAAGGCAAGTGGTCGTCGCAGGTGGTCAAGACCCACCGCCGCATCGCCGACGGCACCATCGACGTCGGCATCGGCGACCCCGCCCGCCTCTCGCTCCCGGTCGACTGGGGCGCCTATCGCCTGGAGCTGAAGACCGCCGACGGCGCCCGTACCTCGCTCGGTTTTGCGGTCGGCTGGTCCGGTGCCGACAAGGCCGACAGCCCGGATGTTCTGGATGTCGCGCTCGACAAGACCGCCTTCGGCGCCGGCGAGACCGTCTCGGTGCGGCTGAAGCCGCGCTTCGCCGGCACCGCCACCGTGGCGATCGTCACCGACCGGGTCGAGGCGATGAAGGTGGTCGACGCCGATCCCGCCGGCACCACCGTGACCTTCCAGGCCGACAAGGCCTGGGGTTCCGGCGCCCATGTGGTGGCGATCGCCCATCGGCCGATGGACACCAAGGCCCGCCGCATGCCCGGCCGCGCCGTCGGCGTGGCGTGGTTCCAGGTCGAGCCCGCCGCCCATGTGCTCGGCGTCGAGATCGGCACCGAGGCGATGATCCGGCCGCGCGGGAGCCTGAAGATCCCGCTGACGATCAAGGGCGCGGAGGGCAAGTCCGCCCGCGTCGTGGTCGCCGCGGTCGACGTCGGCATCCTCAACCTCACGCATTTCGAGACGCCGGCCCCCGATCGCTGGTTCTCCGGCCAGCGTCAGCTGCCGCTCGATCTGCGCGACCTCTACGGCTTCCTGATCGACGGCATGCAGGGCGCCCGCGGCGAGATCCGCGTCGGCGGCGACGGCGGTGCGGGCGACTTCACCGCGCCGCCGCGCGAGGCGCCCTTCGCCCGCTATTCCGGCGTGGTCGAGGTCGGCCCCGACGGCAAGGCGGAGGTCGCCTTCGACGTCCCCGCCTTCAACGGCACCGTCCGCGTCATGGCCATGGCCTGGACGGCGGAGAAGACCGGCCACGCCGACCGCGAGGTGATCGTGCGCGACGCGGTGGTGATCCAGCCGACCGTGCCGCGCTTCCTGGCGCTCGGCGACCGCTCGCAGTTCCACTTCGCGCTCGACAACGTCGAGGGCAAGGCGGGCGACTACCGGGTCGAACTCGACCTGCGCGGCTCGCTGCTCGTCCCGGCGGAGAGCCTCGCCACCACGGTGAAACTGGCCGAGAAGGGCCGCGCCGCCTTCACCGTGCCGGTGACGGCCGCCGGCATCGGCCCGGCCTCGGTCGCGGTGCGCCTGACCGGCCCCGGCATCGACGCCACCCAGACGGCGAGCTTCCCCGTCGCCCCGCCGACGACCGAGGTCTATCGCCGCAGCGTCAGGCCGTTGCCCGCCGGCGGCTCGGTCGAGATCTCGGACGCGCTGCTCACCGACTTCCTGCCGGGCACCGGCGCGGTGTCGGTGGCGGTCACGCCGTGGTCGGCGCTCGACGTACCCGCACTGCTCCGCGCGCTCGACCGCTACCCCTACGGCTGTTCCGAACAGGTCGTCAGCCGCGCCCTGCCGCTGCTCTACGTCGACAAACTGGCCACCTCCGAAGCCCTCGCCCTCGACGAGGACGCCAAGGCGCGGATCGGCACCTCGATCGACCGGCTGCTGGCGCGTCAGACCTCGACCGGCGGCTTCGGCCTGTGGAGTGCCGCCGGCGACGACGATCTCTGGCTCGACGCCTATGTCACGGACTTCCTGACGCGGGCCCGCGAGGCCGGTCACGCCGTGCCGCAGAAGGCCTTCGATCAGGCGCTCGACCGCCTGCGCAACTCGGTCACCGGCTCCAACGAGCCCGAGGCCAAGAACGCACCCGAGACCGCCTATGCGCTCTACGTGCTCGCCCGCAACGGCCGCCCGGTGATGGGCGACCTGCGCTGGCTCTCCGACCAGAAGCTCGACCTGTTCCAGACGGCTTCCGCGCGCGCCCAGCTCGCCGCCGGTCTGGCGCTGCTCGGCGACACGACGCGGGCCGAACCGCTGTTCAGGGCGGCGGTGGCGAAGCTCACGGCCGACGAGAAGACCCGCGTCTGGCGCACCGACTACGGCACGCCCTTCCGCGACGGCGCGATGACGCTGGCGCTGATGGCCGAGAGCCGCCGTCCGCCGGCCGAATGGGCCGACGTGGCGGCGGCGATCGAGCGCATGCGCGATGCCCGGCCGCAGACCTCGACCCAGGAACAGGCCTGGGCGGTGCTGGCGGCCTCCGCCGTCGCCGATCAGGCCAAGGGCCAGAAGGTGAGCGTCGAGGCGCGCGGGGCGACGAAGGAGACGACCGGTCCCTTCTTCCGCACCTTCCGCGCCGAGGAACTCGCCGCCGGCCCGGTCAAGATCGCCGCCGCGACCACCGGCGAGGCCAAGGTGCCGACCCGCGTCGTGGTGACGACCTCCGGCCATCCGATCGCCCAGGACGGCCCCGCCTCGAACGGCTACACGATCACCCGCACCCTCCACACGCCCGACGGCGCCAAGGCGGATCTCTCCAAGATCCGCCAGACCGACCGGCTGGTGGTGGTGCTGAGGATCACCGAGCCCAAGGCCGAGAACGCCCGCATCGTCGTCACCGACCGCCTGCCTGCCGGCTTCGAGATCGCCGATCCCAAGCTGGTGGCGAGCGGCGACACCGACGCCTTCGCCTGGCTCGCCGAGGCGCCCGCCGCGACGACGACCGAGTTCCGCGACGACCGCTTCGTCGCCGCCTTCGATCGCTCGCCCGATCAGCAGGCGGTGTTCGAGGTGGCCTACGCGGTGCGTGCCGTCTCGCCCGGCCGCTTCGTCCAGCCGCCGGCGGTGGTCGAGGACATGTACCGGCCCGAGCGCTTCGGCCGCACCGGCTTCGGCACGATCGAGGTGGCGCCGCGCAAGTGAGGGCGGGCGATGTGTAGGAGGCTCGGCCGGTGACGCGCGTGAGCGAAACGAGCAACGACGGAGGCGGGCGTCGCGACGCCCAACCCCTCGTCGCGCGCCTGCTCTTCGCCTCCGCCTTCGTGCTCGCCCTCGTCGGCTGGGGGCTCGGTACGCTCCGGACGCCGCTCGACCGGCTGCCGCCGCTCGACGCCCGTCTCCTCCATGGCCGTTCGACCGTCGTCGTCGATCGCGAGGGACGCCTGCTGCGCCCCTATCTCACCGCCGACGGCCGCTGGCGCCTGCCGGTGCGCCTCGACGACGTCGATCCACGCTTCGTCGCGCTGCTCTTCGCCTTCGAGGACCGCCGCTTCGAGAGCCACGGCGGCGTCGACGCCCGCGCCGTGCTGCGCGCGGCGGGCCAGGCGCTCGTCACGCGCCGCGTCGTCTCCGGCGCCTCGACGCTGACCATGCAGGTCGCCCGCCTGCTCGAGCCGCGCGAGACCCGCGATCTCGCCGCCAAGGCGACGCAGGCGTTGCGCGCCCTCGACCTCGAGCGCCGCTTCACCAAGCGCGAGATCCTCGAGCTCTATCTCGCCCTCGCCCCCTACGGCGGCAACCTCGAGGGCGTGCGCGCCGCCTCCCTCGCCTGGTTCGGCAAGGAGCCGAGGCGCCTGTCGCTCGGCGAGGCCGCCGCCCTCGTCGCCCTGCCGCAGTCGCCCGAGACGCGGCGCCCCGACCGCTTCCCCGAGGCGCTGCGCAAGGCCCGTGATCGGGTGCTCACCCGGGCGCTTTCCGCCGGCATCGCGTCTGCCGCCGACGTCGACCACGCCCGCGCCGAGCCGATCCCGACCGAGCGCCGGCCTTTCCCGACGCTCGCGCCGCATACCGCCGACGACCTCGTCGCCGAGACGCCCGACGCCGGCATCATCCGCGCGACGATCGACGCAGGCCTGCAGAAGGCGCTGGAGGCGTTGACGCGCGAGCGGGTCGAGACCTGGGGGGCGGAGCAGTCGGCGGCGATCGTCGTGCTCGACACCGCCACCGGCGCGCTGCTCGCCTCGGTCGGCGGTCCCGACTATTTCGCCAAGGACCGCGCCGGTGCGGTCGATCTGACGCGCGCCGTGCGCTCGCCCGGCTCGGCGCTGAAGCCCTTCGTCTATGCCCGTGCCTTCGAGGACGGCATCGCCCATCCCGAGACCATCCTCGAGGATCGCCCCGCCCGCTGGGGCGCCTGGGCGCCGGAGAACTTCGATCAGGGCTGGGTCGGCACGGTGACGGCGCGCCGCGCGCTGCAACAGTCGCTCAACATGCCGGCGGTGGAACTGCTCGAGGCGATCGGCCCGCAGGCGCTGATCTCGCGTCTGCGCTCGGCCGGTGCCGATCTGGTGACCGGCCGCGACGGCCCGGCCGGCCTCGCCGTCGGCCTCGGCGGCGTCGGCATCCGGCTCGAAGACCTCGCCATGCTCTACGGCGGCTTCTCCCGCGGCGGCACGACCGCCCCGATCGTTCGCCGGCTCGAGGACGTGAAGTCCGCTCCCGTCCGTCGCCGTCTGACCGATCCGGTCGCCGCCTGGTACGTCGCCGACGTGCTGCGCGGCGCTCCGCCTCCACCCAATGCCCTGCAGGGCCGGCTCGCCTTCAAGACCGGCACCTCCTGGGGCTACCGCGACGCCTGGGCGGTGGGCTTCGACCGCCGCCGGGTGATCGCCGTCTGGGTCGGCCGCCCCGACGGCCGCCCGGTGCCCGGCCTCGTCGGCCGCATGGTGGCGGCACCGCTGCTGTTCGACGCCTGGCAGCGCATGGGCGGTCAGCCCGAGGGCATCGCGAAGCCTCGCGGCGTGCTCGAGGCGACCACGGCGACCCTGCCGCCGCCCTTGCGCCATCTGCGCCGCGACGTGCCCAAGACCCTCGCCGCGGTGACGCGGCCCCGCCTCGAGATCACGTTTCCGCCCGACGGCGCCCGGCTCGACGTCGGATTCGCGGATGGCGCGGGCGCCGATCCGGTGTCGCTCGAGGCGCACGGCGGCGTGCCGCCCTTCGTCTGGCTGGTCGACGGCCGCCCGCTCGCCGCCGCCGACGGGCGGCGCAAGGGCCTGTGGCTGCCCTCGGGGCGCGGCTTCTCGCGGCTCTCGGTCATCGACGCGACCGGGGCCTCGGCGAGCGTGGAAGTGCGGGTGGAGTGAGGGCCGCGCCCTTCGGGGCTCACGCCTCGGGGCGCTTCAGCCCCAGCGCGCGTTCGCGCAGCACGATGGCGATGCCCGAGGCGACGATGATCGCCGAGCCGACCAGCACCGTCACGCTCGGCCATTCGCCGAAGAACCACCAGCCGGTGCCGATCGCCCACAGCATGGACGAATATTCCAGCGGCGCGATCACCGAGGCGTCGGCATGGCGATAGCCGAGCGTCAGGAAGATCTGGCCGATGCCGCCGAAGAGGCCGGTCAGGACCAGCAGCATCAGATCGAACGACGACGGCATCACCCACCACGACACCGTGGCGAGCGAGGCGACGGCGCTGCCGAGCGAGAAATAGACGACGATGGCGCCCGGCTTCTCGGTGCCGGCGAGATTGCGGATCTGGATCTGGGCGAAGGCCATGAAGATCGCCGAGACGAAGCAGAAGGCCGCGCCCGTCGCCGCCCCGCCGTCCGTCAGATGGTCGAGATCGCCGAGGTGGGGCGACAGCACCACCAGCACGCCGACGAAGCCGACCGCCACCGCCATCCAGCGATGCATGCGCACCACTTCGCCCAGGACGAGCGCGGCGAGCGCCACGGTGAGGAGCGGTGCGGCATAGGTGATGGCGAGGCTGTCGGCGAGCGACACCCGCTGTACGCCGGCGAACCAGAAACCCATGGCGGTGACGCCGACGACCGAGCGGATCAGATGGCCGCCGGGTCGGTCCGTCCTGAGGCCATGGCGCAGCTGACCCTGCCACGAGACCATGGCGAGCACCGGCACCAGCGCGAAGAACGAGCGGAAGAACACCACCTCGCCGGCGGGCACGCGCTGGCCGAGCATCTTCACCCCGACGAGCATCGCCGCGAAGGCGAGGGTCGAGAGAATCTTGAAGAGGGGGCCGAGCAGGGCCGACATCGGTGGTCTTTCGCGTGTCTGGAAGGCATGGCGCCGATCGGAACCGCAGGATCGTTCGGCCGGAGCGCCCCTGTATATCCGTGCCGTTTCGCCGCGCCCAGTGCGCGGCGAGCCGGTCTCGTCTGCGCGGGAGCGATGTTCGCCGTCCGCGCGCTCCGTCTTCGGTCGGCGAACCGGGCGCCGTCCCGTCGTCTTTTCCACCCCTGGGG
Source organism: Pinisolibacter sp. DMC100 (assembly GCF_056313705.1). NCBI lineage: Bacteria > Pseudomonadati > Pseudomonadota > Alphaproteobacteria > Hyphomicrobiales > Ancalomicrobiaceae > Pinisolibacter > Pinisolibacter sp. DMC100. The sequence goes on from NZ_JBQUZT010000001.1 coordinate 840,271, forward strand.
AAAAATCGCGTCGATCGACGACGAGGGGGCTTGCCCCCCGCGTCGGAACCGTTTAGAGAACGCCTCCGACGCGGGGGGCAAGCTCCTCCCGCCGACAGGCAGGCGCCCGTAGCTCAGCTGGATAGAGCACCAGACTACGAATCTGGGGGTCAGAGGTTCGAATCCTTTCGGGCGCGCCATTCCTGAACAAGCAGAGAGATCCGCGGGCAGAGCTTCGCCCGGAAGCTCGGCCGTGCATCGGGCGAGTGTCGCCTTCGGCCGGCCGATCCGGATCGCTCGTTCGTTCGCCGTCACTTCTCCGATCACACGATGATGGTCTCTTCCGATCGATGGCGCCGTCCCGATATCGGATGGTCCGTCCTGTTCGTCGGTGGACACGTATCGGGATGGACCGATTCGATGGGGGATGACGCCGTCTTCGCGTGGCCCCGTCGCTCCCGCCGCCGTCGATCCGATTCTGAACTTTCCGGGTGAGATTGCCGGCTACACGGCGAGTGAGTTGGCCGAGATGGCCGCGACGTCGCGGAGCGGTCGACCCGACCGGCCGCCGCCGTCGGCCCTCAATAGGAGAGATCGAGCGTCCGCCCGCCGAAGATGCGATCGCGCGAGCCTTCGAGATGGAGCTGCATCAGGCGGCTCGCCCGGTCGGGATCGCGGCTGCGGATCGCCGTCCAGATGCCGACGTGCTCGGCATAGACGTCTTCGAGATGCCCGCCCGGACCCATCAGCGACTGGCCGTGGAACTTCATGCCGACGCCGATGTGCTCCTTCAGCGCCTGCATCGACGAGGCGTAGTAGTGGTTGTTGGCCGCCTCGGCGATGGCGAGGTGGAAGTTGAAGTCGGCGTCCTCGCGGTGCTGATGGTCGAGCGTCGCCGCATGCATCTCCTCGAGCGCCGCCTCGATCACCCGCAGCCGTTCGGCATCGTGGCGCCGCGCCGCCCAGGCGGACGCCTCGGGTTCGATGGTCAGGCGGAATTCGTAGCAGCGCTGGACGTCGGCGATCGATTCGACCGGTGCGAAGCTCAGCACGCCGCTCGCCTGCTCGCGTTTCGGCGCCGCGGCGACGTAGCTGCCGGAGCCGCGGCGGGAATAGATCGTCCCCTCGTCGCGCAGCCGCTGCAAGGCATCGCGCACCACCGGTCGCGACACCATGAACCGGGTCGCCAGTTCGACCTCGCTCGGCAGCCGCTGCCCCACCGCGAGGCGTCCGGTCTCGATGTCCGACGACAGTCGCCGCCAGACGCGCTCGGCCAGCGGTCCGAGGCCCGCCTTCGGCCGGTCGTCGTCGCTCGCGTCGTCCACGAACGCCGTGTCGTTCGCCGCAGCGTCCACCGCCATGATTGTGCCTTCCCTTCGACTCGCGGCCGTTCCGGGCCGGTCGACCGCACCAGACACCATTCGGCACAAGTTGTCAACTTGTCAGCATTATATGTTCATATAAGTCAGAATCTGATCCGGTATACAGCGGATGCCGTCGACGGAAAGTGGGATGAAGGAGCGCGAAAAAATCGGTCAATGCATTGTTTTTACTATAATAAATCGTAGATTGCCGAGCGCCCGGATGTGACCGCGGGTTGCCTTCGATGTGGGCCCTGGGAGAATCTAAATTACAACATATTGACTAATTGCTTCGGGGTCGCTTAGGGTGCCCTCCATCGAAGGAACGACGCCGATCAACGGCGCGGCCAGGGAACCGAGAAGGACGCCGGACCATGGCGGTCACCGGTCGAAATGGATCCATCGTCGAGCGGGGCGGGCGCGATCACCTGTTCCTCGTCGCCGACGATCTCACCGGAGCGCTCGACGCGGCCGCCCGCTTCGCCTCGCCCGCGGCACCCGTCGCCGTGGCCTGGAGCGCGCCGGTGGGTGTGCCGGCCCGTGCCCTCGCCCTCGATTCCGGCACCCGCGAAGTCTCGCCCGACGCCGCTCGGGTCGCCCTCGCCGAACGCCTGCGCCATCTGCCGCCGGTCGGCGAGACGCTGTTCTACGCCAAGCTCGACAGCCTGCTGCGCGGCAACGCCGCCGCCGAACTCGCCGTCTGGCTCGAGGCGCTGCAGCCGGACGCCTGCATCGTCGCCCCCGCCTTCCCCTTCCAGGGCCGCGTCACCATCGACGGCCGCCAGCATCGCGTCGTCGACGGCCGTCCCGTCCCCGTCGCCTGCGATCTCGTCGCCGAACTCGAAGGCTTCGGCATCGCCGTCGCCCGCGCCCGCCCCGGCGACGCGGTGTCGGCCGGCGTGACGATGTTCGACGCCGCGACCGACGACGATCTCGCCGCGATCGTCGCCGCCGGCCGCGCCTTTCCCGGAACCGTGCTGTGGTGCGGCAGCGGCGGCCTCGCCGCGGTACTCGCCGAAGCCACCCGGACGACGACGGATGTCCTGCCGCGCATCGAAGCGCCGGTCCTCGGCCTGTTCGGCACCGACCATCCGGTGACCGCCGAGCAGATCGATCGCTGTGGCGATCTCGCCCTGACGATCACCGACGGCGGTGCCGAGAGTGCCGAGGCGATCGCCCGCCGTCTCGCCGAACGCGGCGCCGTGCCGGTCCGCGTCGATCTGCCCGAAGGGATCGCCCGTGACTCGGCGGCGCGCCGGATCGACGCCGTCTTCACCGAACTCGCCCAGCGGCTCGATCGCCCCGGCACGCTGGTCGTCGCCGGCGGCGAGACCCTGCGCGGCCTCTGCGAGGCGCTCGGCGCCGAAGGGCTGGCGCTCGAGGGCCAGATCGTTCCCGGCGTTCCGGTCTCCCGCTTCCGCGGCGGCCATTTCGACGGTCTGCGCGTCGTCTCCAAGTCCGGAGCCTTCGGGCAATCCGATTTCCTGCTGCGGCTGTTCGGTCGCGCCTCCGCCATCCCACTCTCGCGAGGTACCGTCGTGATACCCCAACTCGCCATCACCATGGGTGATCCCGCCGGCGTCGGCCCGGAGATCATCGTCAAGGCCTGCAAGGCGTTGAAGCCGCGCATCGACGCCGGCGCGCTGCGCCTGCTGATCATCGGCTCCAACGCCGCACTGGAGGAGGCCCGCCGCGCCTTCGCCCCCGATCTCGCCATTCCCGGCGTCGAGGAGGCCGGCGACTGGCCGGCGCTCGCCGCCCTCCAGGCCTGCGACGAGGGCGCGCCGATCCTGCCGGGCGTCCTGTCGACCGACGGCGGCCGCTTCGCCTACCACGCGGTCGAGGTCGGCGTGCGTCTGGCGCTCGCCGGCCGCATCCACGGCATCGTCACCGCGCCGCTCAACAAGGAAGCGCTGAACAAGGCCGGCTTCCACTTCGCCGGCCACACCGACATGCTCGCCCATCTCACCGGCGCCAAGGGCTCGGTGATGATGCTCGCCCACGGCGGCATGCGCGTCAGCCACGTCACCACCCACATCGCGCTCGCCGACGTGCCGAAGAAGCTGACGAAGGAACGCTTGCGCTACGTCCTCGACCTGACCGAGGAGACGCTCGCCGGTCTCGGTCTGACGCGTCGACGCATCGCGGTGGCGGCGCTGAACCCGCATGCCGGCGAGGGCGGTCTCTTCGGTCGCGAGGACATCGAGGTCTCGACCCCGGTCATCGCCGAATGTGTCGCCGCCGGCCGCGACGTCGTCGGCCCGGTGCCGGGCGACACCGTCTTCGTCAAGCTGCACGCCGGCCAGTACGACGCGGTCGTCGCCATGTACCACGACCAGGGGCACATCCCGGTGAAGCTGCTCGGCTTCAACGTCGACCCCAAGACCGGAACGTGGGAATCGCTCTCCGGCGTCAACATCACGCTCGGCCTGCCGATCATCCGCACCTCGGTCGATCACGGCACCGCCTTCGACATCGCCGGCAAGGGGCTGGCCAACGAGCTGAGCCTGCTCGAGGCGATCGACTATGCCGAGAAGCTCGCCGCCGCGCGCGTCGCCGTGGCCTGAGGGAGAATTTCGATGAATCCACTTTCGACGCCCATCGACCTGCCGCAGCCCGGCCGCCTGATCTTCGGATCGGCGACGGTTTCGCAGGTCGGCAGGCTCCTCGCCGAGCGCGGCCTGTCGCGCGTCCTCGTCGTCACCGACCCCTTCAACGCCACCCGCGTCGATCGTCTCGGCCTCGCGGCCGCCCCGACCGTCTGGGGCGACTTCGCCGGCGAACCGAACACCGCCGACCTCGCCCGTCTGCTCGCGGTCGCCGAGGCGGCCGATGCCGAGGCGGTGATCGGCTTCGGTGGTGGTTCGGCGATGGACCTCGCCAAGCTCGCCGCCGTCCTGCCCGGCAGCGGCCAGCGCTTCGCCGAGGTGATCGGCCCGGACCGGGTGGCCCGCAAGGGCGCCTTCCTGGTGCAGGTGCCGACGACCGCCGGCACCGGTTCGGAGGCCGGCATCCGGGCGCTGGTCACCGACGAGGCGACCTCGGCCAAATGCGCGGTGCAGAGCATCCATCTCTTGGCCGATCTCGCCGTGGTCGATCCCGACCTGGCGCTCGGCATGCCGCGGGCGATCACGGTGGCGACCGGCGTCGACGCGCTGGCGCACTGCGTCGAGGCCTTCACCAACCGCAAGGCCCATCCGCTGATCGACACCTACGCCCTCGACGGCATCCGCCTCGTCGGCCGCTGGCTCGCCCGCGCCGCCGCCGACGGCGACGACCGCGAGGCCCGCGCCGGCATGGCGCTCGCCTCGCTGTGGGGCGGCTACTGCCTCGGCCCGGTCAACACCGCCGCCGGTCACGCCGTCGCCTATCCGCTCGGCTCGCGCTTCCACGTGCCGCACGGCGCCGCCAACGCGCTGATCTTCCCCCACGTCCTCGCCTTCAACGCGCCCGCCGTGCCGGAACGCACCGCGATCGTGCTCGAGGCGCTGGGTCTGCCGGCTTCGTCCGATCCGGTCGCCGTGTTCGACGCCGCCCATCGCTGGTGCGTCGACCTCGGCTGCGAGATGCGCCTCTCCGCCCACGGGGTGGGCGAGGCCGACATGGCGATCATGGCGAAGGAGGCCCATGCCATCCGCCGCCTGCTCGACAACAACCCGCGCGACCTGTCGGAAGCCGACATCCTCGCGATCTATCGCGCCGCGGCCTGACCGCGACGATCTCCTCTTCCCAAGCAGGCCCCGACGCAATCACGCCTCGCGGCTCTCGAACCAGATGGGGAACTTCCCATGGCCAAGATCACCGGACCCTTCGTCGCCATCGTCACGCCCTTCGATGCGAACGAAGAACTGAACCTCGCAGCCCTCGCCCGTCAGGTGAAGCGCCAGGCGGGCGCCGGCAACGGCATCTTCTGCGCCGGCACCAACGGCGAGTTCTACACGCTGTCCTTCGACGAGAAGGTCGCCGTGGCGAAGACCTGCGTCGAGGCCGCCGCCGGCAGGGTCCCGGTCCTCGCCCACATCGGCGAGATCTCGACCCATCAGACCATCGCGCTCGGCAAGGCGATCGAGACGCTCGGCGTCAAGGCGGTGTCGGTCGTGACCCCGTCCTTCATCGCCTGCTCGCAGGAGGAGCTGATCGTCTACTACACCCGCGTCGCCGACGCGCTGTCGGTACCGGTCTACCTCTACAACATCCCCGCCCGGACCGGGAACAAGATCGAGCCGGCGACCGCCGCCACGCTCGCCGCCCATCCCAACATCATCGGCATCAAGGACAGCGCCGGTTCGCAGGAGAGCCTCGACGGCTTCCTCGAGATCGCGCGAACCCGTGACGACTTCGACGTCCTCGTCGGCCCCGATCACCTGATCCTGCACGGCCTGAAGAACGGCGCGAGCGGTTGCATCTCCGGCCTCGGCAACATCGCCCCGGTGACGCTGAACAAGATCCACGCCTCGCACGTCGCCGGCGACGCCGCGGCGGCGGAAGCGGCCCAGACGCACTACGGCGAGCTGCGCAAGGCGCTCTATGCCCACGGCTTCCCACCGACCATGGTGAAGCGCGCGCTCTTCCTGGCGATGCCGGACGTCGGCCGGAGCCGCGGCCCGGCGCTGGTCTCCGACGAGGTCAACGACAAGGTCGCGGTCGTGTCGAAGACCTTCGCCGAAGCCACGGCGTGAGACCGGGCGGGCGTCCGACGGACGCCCCTCCACCGGCAGGGGCCGTGCGGCCCCTGTCTCGGCGGGGCTTCCCGCCGCGACGTATCGGTCGATCGGCGGCGGGGGCGCGGCCGGGGCCATCAGAGCGACGCGAAGTCGCCTCAGGGAGAGAAGACATGTCCACCATCACCGATGCCGCGGTCGCGACCGTGGCGCCGCGGAGCAACGTCCGCTGGGTCATCGCGGGCCTGATGTGGCTCGCCATCGCGATCAACTACGTCGATCGCACCGTGCTGTCGGCCGCCGCACCCTTCCTGCAGAAGGAACTCTCCATCCCGGTCGCCGAGATGGGCCTGATCATGTCGGCCTTCTTCTGGTCCTACGCCATGCTGCAGATCCCGGCCGGCTGGTTCGCCGACCGCTACGGCCAGAAGATCGGCCTCGGCGCCTCGGTCCTGTGGTGGTCGGTCGCGACCTCGGCGACCGGTCTCGCCACCGGCTTCCTGTCGCTCTTCGGCCTGCGCGTCGCCCTCGGCGTCGGCGAGGCCGGTGCCTATCCCTCGAACGCCGGCATCGCCTCGAAGTGGTTCCCCGACAAGGAGCGCGCCACGGTCTCGGGCCTGTTCGACAGCGCCTCGAAGTTCGGCGGCGCCGTCGCCATGCCGCTGATCGTCTGGATGATCGCGCTGATGGGCTGGCGCATGACCTTCGTGTCGATCGGTCTGGTCGGCGTGGTCTGGGCCGTCGTCTGGTGGTGGTACTTCTCCGACAACCCGGAGACCCATCGCGGTGCCAACGCGGCCGAGGTCGCCTACATCCGCGACGGTCAGGTGCGCAAGCACGGCACCGACTCCGAGATGCCGATGCGCTGGTACGAGCTGCTGCGCTATCGCAACATCTGGGCGATGTGCCTCGGCTTCTTCACCATCAACTACATCTCGTATTTCTTCATCACCTGGCTGCCGACCTATCTGGTCAAGGAGCAGGGGATGGGGATGCTGACGATGGGCTTCGTCGCCGCGCTGCCGTTGATCTCCGGCCTCGTCGCCGAGATCCTCGCCGGCTTCCTGTCCGACCGCGTCGTGCGCTCCGGCCGCTTCAGCCTGACCACCACCCGCAAGATCTTCCTCGTCACCGGTCTGACCATGGCGCTGTGCATCGGTCTCGCCCCGCTCGCCAAGTCGGTGGTCTTCACCGTGGCGCTGCTCTGCATCGCCAAGGCCGGCACCACCATCGCCGCCTCGCAGGTCTGGGCATTGCCCGGCGACGTCGCGCCGAAGAACATGACCGGTACCGTCGCCGGCCTGCAGAACATGGTGTCGAACTTCGGCGGCGTGATCGGTCCGATCGTCACCGGCTTCATCGTCGCCGCGACCGGTTCCTTCACCGCCGCGCTGCTCTTCTCCGCCTTCCTCGGCGTGCTGGGCATCCTGAACTACCTGTTCCTGCTGGGCCGCGTCGAGCCGATCCAGTCCGCGTAACGATCACCCGCCGGCGCGCCACCGTGGTGCGCCGGCCCCCTCTCCGCCGATCGGCACGGCCGGTCGGCCCCGACGGAGCCACGTCATGTCCTTCACCGTCATCAGCCTGGGCGGCCCGGTCGCCCCCGAAGGCGAAGAAATCTTCCGCGCCGCCGGCGTCACCTCGCTCGCCACCGGCCCCTATCCCGCCAAGGCCGACCTTCTGGCGCTGCTCGCCGAGAAGAAGCCCGATGCCCTGGTCGTCCGCCTCGTCGAGCGCGTCGACGCCGACATCATGAAGGCTTCGCCGAACCTCAAGGTCGTCGCCAAGCACGGCGCCGGCACCAACGACATCGACGTCGCCGCGGCCGCCGCGCTGGGCATCCCGGTCCTCGCCGCCGTCGGCGCCAATGCCCATTCGGTCGCCGAGCATGCGCTGGCGCTCCTGCTGGCGCTCGCCAAGGACCTGCGCAACCAGGACGCCTTCGTCCGTGGCGGCGGCTGGGAGAAGAAGGTCTATCGCGGTCACGAGTTGCGCGGCCGCACCCTCGGCCTCGTCGGCATCGGCGCCATCGGCCGTGCCTTCGCAGCCATGGTCGAGCCGCTCGGCATGAAGACGATCGCCTACGATCCCTTCGCCCCCGACGACGCCTTCGGCCCGCACGCGGCGCGCGTCGACGAGCTCGACGCCCTGCTCTGCACGGCCGACGTCGTCTCGCTCCACTGCCCGCTGACGCCGGCGACCGAGAAGCTGATCGACGCCCGCGCCCTCGGGCTGATGAAGAAGACCGCGGTGCTGATCAACACGGCGCGCGGCGAGGTCGTCGACGAGGCGGCGCTGGTCGAGGCCCTGACCTCCGGCACCATCGCCGCCGCCGGTCTCGACAGTTTCGCGCCCGAGCCGCCGGCCGTCGACAATCCGCTGTGGGCTCTGCCCAACGTGATCGTCAGCCCGCATGTCGGCGGCGTCACCGAGGAGGCCCGCCGCGAGGTCTCGCTGATGACCTGCCGCAACGTGGTCGCCCTGCTGAAGGGCGAGACCGTGCCGCCGCGCTGCTTCGTGCGGCCGAAGTGAACGCCGATCGGCGTCTCCCTTCGCGGACACGCGGAGGGAGACGTCGGCCCGCGGACGTCCGGTCGGACGGCGGAACGATCCGACCGTTCGTCCGGAGACGGAATCATCTCATCGAGAAGACGGCCGAATAGCGTCCCGAAAACGATCCCGCGGGCGGAGGCGGCAGGCGGGTCGCCGCCATCATGTCGTGGACGGCGGCGTCGAGCACGTCGTGTCCGGAGGATTGCGTGATCGTATGGTTCGCGATCCGGCCGCCGGCGTCGACCGTGAAGGAGACGCCGACGGTCCCCTGGATGCGCTGCTTCCGAGCGGCCTCCGGATAGTGCTTGCGGCGCGCGAGCTCGGCGACGACCAGGCCGGCGTAGGACGCCGCCGACGCGCGCGAGACCTCACCCTGCCCGTCCGAGGCGCCGGCGCGGGCCGCCGCGGTCGTCCGATTGCCGCGTCCGTCGGCCGTCTCCGCGGCGACGGGCGATCGCGCATGGTCGCGTGCCGTCTCGTGGCCCGGGGCCGGGGCGTGCGCCGACCCGTCTCTCGCCCGACGCCGCGTCGGACCGTTCCGACGGTCGGCCTGCGAAACGGTCGACGCGGTGGTCGCCTCGCCCGCCGGGGACGGTCGCGCGACGGCGCTCGGCGGTGACGTCTCGGGCCGCGGCGGTTCGATCGCGGGTGGAGGGTTCTCCGGCCGAAGCGGTGTCGTCGGCGCGGTGGTGTCGGCTCGGTCGGCGCCCCGATCCGTTGCGCGGTCGCGCAAGTCGGTCTCGCCGTTCGCGGCGGGCGACGCGACCTCGGCGGCGACCGTGACGGGCGAATCGTCGCCCGCACGAACGATCGCCACGGCGATCGATCGTGGCGCGTCGTCGCTTGGGGGCAGGAGGACGTGCCAATCGGACAGGATCGCCAGGTGCACCGCGACGACGGAGGCGACGATCGGGATCCACCGCAGCGCCGATCGTCTCGGCCTCGGATCGTGTCCGAAGGCAGAGGCGACCTCGTCGACCGTCGGTTCGACGCGGAGCGGGGCCGGTAGGGTCCGAAGGGCAGCTCTCGTCATCGGCCACCTGATCCGGAGGCGGTCCGCGAAGACGATCGTGCCCGCGTCCGCCGTTCCACCACGTTGCGGGTCGCCCTCGACGGGCGACCCGGAGTGTCACTCGGCGACGTCGGCGTCGCGGGCGCGCTTGGCCGGCGCGACCCAGCGGTCGCCGTCCCTGGTCACGAACACGACCGGACGACCGCCCCAGAGCCGCGGGCTCACCCAGCTGCCGGTGTGGATGTCGACGTCGGGCGCGAGGACGCTGGCATCGTGATCGAGCGGCACGACGAGGATGCCCTGATCGGCGAGCCGACCGACGCTGACCGTCGAGGGCAGATCGCGGAGGCCGCCGAACTCGAGGAAGCGCCCGGACCAGCCGTAGACGGTCAGGCCGACGGCCGCCGCCGCGCCGATGATCCCGTCGTTGGTGCCGCCGTGACCGGAGAGGTGCACACCCGCGCCGGCCGCGGCTGCGATCGCCTCCGACTGCGTACAGATGTCGCGCGTGCACTTCAGGGCGAAGTCGATCAGCCCGGCGAAATCGGCGTCCTCGCGGGCGACGCACAGGCCCGGATCGCTGCCGACGCTCGAAAGAGCCTCGAGGTGCCGGGCCGCCGCATCGATCAGTTCGGGAAGCCGATCCGGGTCGTCGATCTCGACGACCGAGCAGGCCGGACTGTTGTGCGAAGTATAGGGAATGCGCGGATCGACCAGGAGCTGGTGCCGCAACACGCCCCAGGGACGGACGCCGGCCGGCAACTTCTTGTCGAACATCCGGACCAGCTTGCCGGTTCCGATTTCCGAACCGAGGACATCCGTGTCGTCGAAGCCGAGAATTACCTTCATGGATCTCTCCTGACCGGGGCGCGATGGGCCTCGGGCGAGACATGTCACGCGGTCCGAGACCTGTCCATCCGGCGAATCCGCATGCAGCGCCGTCTTCCGACTGAAGGACGAGAGGTTGTCGATCGCCCGGCGATCGCCGACAGTACACCCGATCTCGCCGCGCGTTCGGCCCCGTCCGCCATGCCCCGCCGCAGGAATCCCTCCGGGAGGAGCCGTCCTTGTCCGCCAGTCTCGAACGTCCTGCCGCAGCGGAGGAATCCGGCGATCCGGCACCGTCGATCGAGCGCTCGCCGCGCGACGTGCTGCGCGCGACGGCGCGGCGCTCGCGCCTGGCGCTCGTCGGCCTGATCGTCTCGGGCCTGCTCGTCCTCCTGTTCGGCCTGACCATCGGCCCGATGAACCTCTCGCCGGCGGACGTGTTCGAGGCGATCCGGCTGCGGCTGACCGGCGCGGCGGCGCCCGACGTGCGCGGCACCACGGCGGCCGTCGTGATCCTCGACATCCGCCTGCCGCGGATGATGGCGGCGGCGATCGTCGGCGCGGCACTGTCGACGTCCGGCGCGGCGTTCCAGGCGGTCTTCGCCAATCCCCTCGTCTCGCCGGGCATCCTCGGCGTGCTCGCGGGTGCTGCCTTCGGCGCGGCTCTGGCGATCCTCAACGATCTCGCCTGGCCGATCGTCCAGGCCTCGTCCTTCGCCTTCGGCATCGCCGCCAGCGGCTTCGCCCTGCTGCTGGCGCGCGGCGTCGCCGGCAACGGCGTGTTGGCGCTGGTCCTCGGCGGCATCGTCTCGGGCGCGCTGTTCACGGCGCTGGTCTCGCTGGTCAAGATGGTCGCAGATCCGACCAGTCAGCTCCCGGCCATCGTGTTCTGGCTGATGGGCAGCCTGAGCCACGTCACCGTCGGATCGCTGGCGATCGCCGCGCCCTTCATGCTGGCGGCGATCCTCGCCCTGTCGATGTACGGCCGCTCGCTCGATCTCCTCGCCATGGGCGACGAGGAGGCCGCCTCGCTGGGCCTCCGGGTGAAGCGGCTGCGGATCGTCGCCATCCTGCTCGCCACGCTCGCCGGTTCGCTGTCGGTGTCGCTCGCCGGCATCGTCGGTTGGGTCGGCCTGATCGTGCCCCACGTCGCGCGCGGCCTCTTCGGCTCGATGAACCGGCGCGTCCTGCCGGCATCCGCCGCGCTGGGGGCGGTCTTCCTGATGGTGGTCGACACGACCTGCCGGAGCCTTCTGTCGGCCGAGATCCCCCTCGGCATCGCGACGGCGCTGATCGGCATTCCGTTTCTGGCGGTGCTGATGCGCTGGGGCGTCGGGCGAGGATGGCACTGATGACCGATCTGCCCCCCGCCCTCGCGACACGCGGCCTGACGCTCCGCCTCGGACGGCGAACCGTGGTCGATGCCGTCGATCTCGCCGTGCCCGCGGGCAGCCTCGCCGTGCTGCTCGGGGCCAACGGCGCCGGCAAGACCACGCTGCTCAAGGCCTGCGCCGGCCTGATCCCGGTCGACGCCGGAACCATCGCCGTCGACGGCCAGCCCCTCGACGGATTGACCGCGCGAATGAGGGCGCGGCGCATTGCCTATCTTCCGCAATCCCACCGGCCGGTCTTTCCCTTTCCCGTCCACGAGGTCGTGCTGATGGGGCGATGGCCGCATTCTTCGGCGTTGAGGGGATATGGCGAAGCGGATCGGGCGACCTCGTTCGACATGCTGCGGCTGGTCGGGGCCGAGGCCCTGGCCGACCGGCCCTACACCAAGCTCAGCGGCGGCGAGAGACAGCTCGTGCTGATCGCCCGGGCGCTGGCGCAGGAAGCCCGGATCCTGATCCTCGACGAGCCGGAGACCGGCCTCGACGTCGGCCACCGCCAACGCCTGATGGATCTCCTGCGGCGTCTCGCCGACGCCGGCCGTGCCGTTCTGCTGTCGTCGCACTTCCCCGACAACGCGCTGCGCTATGCCGATGCGACGATCCTGCTGGCGCGGAATCGGGTCCTCGCGGCCGGACAACCGTCGATTGTCATGACGCCGAAGAACCTTTGGGAACTCTACGGAGTCGAAGTGGTTCTGCCCGAATTCGAGGCAAAATGCCGCGACGGCCTGCGGGAAAACGGTGTGAATATTGTTCCTTAGGCCAATACCGCACGGATGGACCGACCCGACACGCACGGCTAGTTTTTGGCCGTTGTGTGGCGACGGACATGACTGTTCCAGTCCGTCGCCCGGGTGAAATCAGTCGCATCGCCTCGGGTCGGACGCCCGGCGATCGGCGTCGAGTGGCCGAGGACGAGACATGATCAAGCTGTTCGCGAGGCTGGCGACCGGAACGGCCGTCATCGCGCACGTGTCTGCGGCATGCGCGGCCGGCAAGGACACCGTCTACGATCTCGGCGAGATCCACATCCTGGCGGCCGACGCCATCACCAAGACGTTCAACTCCTTCAGCGGCAGCGCGGTCTCCTCGAGCCAGATCGAGACCTTCACCGCCCTGACGCTCGACCGCGCCGTCAACTTGGCGCCCGGCGTCGTCTCGGCGCCCGACGGCGGTTCGCGCAACGAGCAGGAGATCTACGTCCACGGCTTCAATCGCTATCAGGTTCCGCTCTACGTCGACGGCATCCGCGCCTACTATCCGGCGAGCAATCAGCTCGCCTTCCCCTCGCTGCTCACCGACGACTACGCGGCGATCCAGATCGCCAAGGGCTACGTCTCCGTCCTCGACGGACCGGACGGGCTCGGCGGCGCGATCAATCTGGTGAGCAAGCGCCCGACGAAGGCCTTCGAGGCGGAAGCCCGCACGACGTTCCAGTTCGGCAACGGCGGTCGCTACGACGGTGCCCAGACATATCTGCGCGTCGGGACGAAGCAGGAGAACTATTTCCTCCAGGCGAGCGGCACCTTCGCGAAGTTCGAGGGCTGGGAGCTGCCGGACTCCTACCGGCCGACGGCGACCGAGAACGGCGGGCGCCGCGACTGGTCGAAGTTCTGGAACGCCAACGGCACGGTGAAGGCCGGCTTCACCCCGAACGGCGGCGACGAATACGTCGTCAGCTATTCGATCCAGGGCCGCGACAAATACACCCCGCCGACGACGACCGGGATCTCGTCCAAGAACTATTCGTGGTCGGAGTGGCGGACGCAGACGCTCGCCTTCTCGTCGCGGACGGCGATCGACGACGTCACCTACGTCAAGACGCAGGCCTTCATCCAGAGCTTCGACGAAGCCATGAGCGCCTACGAGGACGCGGCGCGGACGCTGCAGAAGACGGGCAAGAACTCGTTCAACACCTATGCCCACGACTGGGCTCCCGGCGGCGCTCTCGAGGTCGGTCACGACTTCGGGTCGAAGGACACGCTGAAGGGGTCGTTCCACTATCAGCGCAACAACCACGTCGAGTGGCGCGACCTCTTCGTCAACGCCTCGGGTACGACCTCGGGCTGCCGCAACAACGTCGTCTGTCTCACCGAACCCCACCAGGGCGCGGCGCAGGACCTCTATTCGCTGGCACTCGAGAACACCTACCACCTGACGCCGTCCGTCGATCTGGTCCAGGGCATCGCCTACAACTGGCAGCACCAGATCAAGGCGCAGGACTATGTCGTCACCGGCGGCCGGTACAGGCTGATCGACTACGCGCTCAACGATCGCTCCAGCTTCGATTGGCAGGGCGCCGCGATCTGGCGCTATTCCGACACCGGCAAGGTCCACGCGGACATCTCGCATCGCTCGCGCTTCGCGACGCTCTGGGACCTCTACGGCAGCAAGTTCGGCTCCTCCGATCCCAACCCGACGCTGCGGCCCGAGCGCGCCACCTCGGTGCAGATCGGCTGGTCGAACGAGTTCGCGCCCAAGAGCCAGATCTCGGTCGACGTCTACTACTCGGCCGTCCAGGACATGATGCAGACGGTGGTCAATCCGGCGACCGGCAACAACTGGAACCAGAACGTCGGCGACGGCTATCGCGTCGGCGTCGATCTCGGCATCGACTACATGCTCCGCGAGGGTCTCGCGGTCGGCGGCAACCTCTCGCTCATCGACAATCACCTGACGGTGCCGTCGGATCCGAACATCAAGCCGACCGGCGTCCCCAACTACAAGGGTATGGTCTACGCCAGCTGGGTGCCGATGGAGAAGGTGACGCTGGTTCCGAGCGTCGAGTTCGCCGCCAATCGCTGGGATCAGGTCTCGTCGGCCTACGTCCAGACCGGCGCCTACACGCTGGCGAACTTCATGGCCAAGTACGAGTTCTCGAAGAATCTGGAGATCGACGCCGCGGTCAACAACATCTTCGATCGGGAATATGCGCTGACCAGCGGCAACATTTCGCCCGGACGCACCATCATGCTGAGCATGAAGGCGACCTTCTGACGAAACCGAGCCCGGCCCGGCGGGAGTGACGAGATGGTGCGCCTGAGGAGTGTCGTCGCGGCCGCCTGCGTGGCCCTGTCCATTGCGGGCGTCGGCCCGGCCTCCGCGCGTCAGGTGACGGACATGGCGGGGGCGACCGTCACCGTTCCCGACGGCCCCGTCCGCGTCGTCGGCTACAATCCGCCGATCTCCTATTTCGTCGCGGTCGTCGCGCCCGACGCCCTGGTGGCGCTCAACCGCGATCCGACCGCCGACGAGCGGCGCCACCTCTCGGCACGGCTCCTCGCCCTGCCGGTGATCGGCAGCTGGTTCGACCGGATGAACAAGGAGGCGCTGGTCGCGCTGCGCCCCGACGTGGTGCTGATCGAGCCCAAGGGATCGGTCGCCAGGCAGGCCGAGAGCGAGCTGGCGACGCTCGGCATCGCCGCCGCCCACGTGCGCTACGACCGGCTCGACGACATCGCGCCGCTCTTCCGCTTCCTCGGCCGGCTGACCGACCGCAGCGAACGCGGCGAGGCCCTCGCCGCCTGGGCCGAGGGTCGGCTCACCGCCATCGACGCCCGCGTCGCGGCCATTCCGCACGAGCGCCGGCCCCGGGTCTACTATGCCCAGGGCTCGGACGGCCTCGAGACGGTCTGCGCCGAAGGTACGCAGCTCGAGGTGACGGTGCGCGCCGGCGGCGTGCCGGTGGTGCCCTGCGGCGTCGGTCCGGGACGCAAGGGGCGGCGGGCGATCGCGCTCGACGAGGTCATCGCCCTGCAACCCGACGTGATCTTCGCCACCGACAGGGCCTTCGCCGAGGCCGTCCGCTCAGACCCGCGCTGGCAGGTGGTCAAGGCGGTCGCCGAGGGTCGCGTCCATGTCGCGCCGGTCGACATGGGCGGCTGGATCGACAAGCCGCCGCTCTTCACCCGCCTGCTCGGCCTGACCTGGGTCCACGCGGTCCTCTACCAGACGCCGGAGCAGGGTGCGTCGGAGATCGCCGCCGCCAGGACCGAGTTCTTCCGCCTGTTCTTCGGCGAGCCGTGACGGACCCCCGAGAGGGGAGGGCGACGTGCTCCGCCCCGCCGTCGCTCACCCCGGAAGAAGGCCGTCGGCACGGAACCAGGCGACCGCGTCGCGCAGCGTCTCCTCGACCGGACGGAAGCGAAGGCCGAGTTCGCGTTCGCTCTTGGTGGGATCGTAGCGCGAGCGATCGTTCTCGGTGGCGATCGCGCGTGCCATCGCCCAGCTCAGCAGCACGGGGCGTCCGGTGAGCCGCGCCCGGAGCTCGTAGCCGGCGGCCAAGAGGTGGATCAGCCACGACGGGACGCGACGACGCGGCGGATTCACGCCCGCCGCGCGCGCGATCAGCGGCAGGAGGTCGGCCATCGTCATGTGCCGTCCGGCGGCCAGATAGCGTTCGCCCCGCCGTCCCCGTTCGGCCGCCAGGATCATCGCCCGTGCGACGTCGCGCGCGTCGACCACCGAGAAGGAGCCCGGCGGCACCCCCGGTAGACGTCCGAGCGCCGTGTCGATCACCGTCTGCCCCGCCGCGGTCGGCCCGCCGTCGCCCGGCCCGTGCATCCAGCCGGGCAGCACCATGGCCGCCCAGAAGTCCGGATGCCGGTCGAGAAAGGCGAGCACGACGCGATCCGACAGGATCTTGCTGCGGTAGTAGTCGTCGGCGTCGCGCTCGTCCCTGAGCATGGTCTCGTCGATGACGGCGCCGCGCGGGCCGCGGAGCACGGCGATCGAGCTGGCGTGGACGAAGCGCCGAACGCCGACGTCGTGGACATGCTCGAGCAGACGGCGCGTGCCCTCGACATTGGTCGCCAGCAGCGCCTCGCGATGCCGACCGCCCTTGTAGGAATCGCGGAAATAGGCGGCGGTGTGGAACACCGTGTCGACACCCGCGAATGCCGTCGCGAAGCCCGCGACATCGAGCATGTCGCCGCGCACGACGTCCACGTCGAGTCCGTCGAACTGCCGCCGCGCCTTGTCGGGGGAGCGCACCAGCGCCCGCACCCGCCAGCCGGCGGCGATCAGCTCGCGCACGAGATTGCTGCCGAGGAGCCCGGTCGCGCCCGTCACGAAGGCGAGGGGGGCCTGGTTCCGATGGTCTGCCGTGTCCGTCATGATCGCGCTCCACAATCGAGGGAGCCAGATCTATAAGGCTGGACCATGGTCCATGGTCAAGGAGCCCGTCGATGTTGATCGGAGCGTTCGCGTGCCGCACCGGCCTCAGCCCGGATACGGTCCGCTTCTATGTCCGAAAAGGCCTCCTGGCCCCGCAAACCGGTGCGCGGGGCGGTCGCAATCCCTACCAGATCTTCGACGAACGGGACGTCTCCACCGCCGTGATGATCCGGTTCGCGCAGTCGATCGGCATGCCGCTCAAGGAGATCGCGGCGATCGTCGGCGAACTCCGTCGCGACGGTTTGTCGCCCGAGCGCGAACTCGAGATCATCGACACGCAGATCGCCGGGCTCGAACGGAAGGCGGCCGATCTGGCGAGGATGCTCGACTATCTGCGCGTCAAGCGCGACTGGATGGCGCGCGGCAAGTCCGCCGACGAACCCCGGTTCGCCGACGACGAGCCCTGTCTCATGGCGATCGCGGCATCGCCCCGCGAGGCCTGAGCCGGTCGTTCGCCGACGATCCGGCGCCGGCCGGTCATGCACGGGCTCTCGCGACCGCGTGAAAGGCGCGGAGATCGTCGAGCGAGACCGCGGTCAGATCGTCGAGCACGACCTGTGCGCCCGCGAAGTCGTCGTCGAGCGTGTAGGCGCTCGGGGTGACGATCGTCGTCAGCCCGGCCGCCTGCGCCGCCGCGAGGCCGATCGCAGAGTCCTCGAAGACGAGGCACTGCTCCGGCCTCAGCGACAGCCGCTCGAGCACCGTCAGATAGGCTTCCGGGTCGGGCTTCTTGGTGCGGACGTCCTCGCCCGTCACCAGCGTGTCGAAGAACGCGTTCGCCTCGTGCCCGAAGGCGGTGCGCACCAGCGTCGCGATGTTGACCCGCGACGTCGTCGTGGCGACGGCCAGACGCAGGCCGCTCGCGCGCGCCGCCTCGATCAGCCGGGCGACGCCCGGTCGCAACGGGCAGTGGCCGGCGACGATCCGCTCGGCGAATCGCCGGTTCTTGGCGGCGTGCAGCGTCTCGAGGCGGTCGTCGCCGAAGGCGGCCTGTCCTTCGCCCGAGAGTTCCAGCCAGTAACGGATCCGTTCGCGCCCGCCGGTCACGCCGAGCAGGCGGCGATAGAGGTCGCGGTCCCACGACCAGTCGAGTCCCTCCGCGGCGAAGACCTCGTTGAAGGCGATGCGATGTTGCTCCTCGGTCTCGGCGAGCGTGCCGTCGACGTCGAAGATCAGACAGGCGAGCGAATCCATGGTGTCTCCCGATGTCGGTGATGGCCGTTCGACGGCGCGGAGGGGATCGAATTTGTTCTTTTTGATCGTTTTTCGATGTGGTCTGCGTCCAGATGTCCGATCGGCCGTCGACCGGTGGCCGTCTTGATAATTCCGACAGTCAATTGATTTACAACGAGAAACAGCGAATCTTCGAACCGAGCGACCGGCCATCCCGCCTTTTCGCATAGGGGTGAACCCGGATCGGCAAGAGAGCTCTTGCATTGAAATGAACATAAAAGCACAATACGCGCAATAGAGACGGACAAAACGATCGTCGGAGGAACGGCGCGATGAAGCTCACGGAGCATCTGCTGACGGCGAACACCATCCGGCTGGGAGCCGAGGCCGCCGACTGGCGCGAAGCCGTCAAACTCGGCGTCGACCTGCTGATCGGCGCCGACCTGGTCGAGCCGCGCTACTATGACGCCGTCGTCTCGATGACGGAAGAGCTCGGCCCCTGGTACGTGCTCGCCCCCGGCCTCGCCATGCCGCACGCCCGCCCCGAGGAGGGCGTGAAGCGCGACGGCTTCGCCCTCGTGACGTTGAAGACGCCGGTCGCCTTCGGCTCCGAGGACAACGACCCGATCGACATCCTGATCACGCTCGCGGCGACCGACGCCAAGACCATGAACGAGGAATCGATCGTCCAGGTCGCGACGCTCTTCGACGACGACGCCCGCATCGATCGCATCCGCGCGGCGAAGACCCGCGCCGATCTCGAAGCGATCTTCGCCGAGATCTGACGCTTCCCTCCCGCGGGACGCTTCGCCGCCCCGCCCTTTCCCCGAGACCGCCCCCGCTCGACGGAGCGGGCAACCGACGGCGCATGCCCTCGGATCGCCCCGTCGTGCCCGGCCACACAGTCCAGAGGTTTTCGAAGATGGCTCTCCCCCTCCTTCAGCTCGCGCTCGACAATCGCTCGCTTCCCTCCGCCCTCGAGGCGACGCGCATCCTGGCGGCCGAAGTCGACGTGCTCGAAGCCGGCACCATCCTCGTCTGCGCCGAGGGCATGCAGGCGGTGCGCTGCCTCAAGGCGCTCTATCCCGACCGGATCGTGCTCGCCGACATCAAGGCCGCCGATGCCGGCTCGATCCTCGCCGACATGTGCTTCTCCAACGGCGCCGACTGGATGACCGTCATCTGCTGCGCTCCGATCGCCACGGTCCAGACCGCGCTCGCCGAAGCGAAGAAGCGCGGCGATCGCGACGTCCAGATCGAGCTGACCGGCTCGTGGTCGTGGGAGGAGGCGGAAGCCTGGCGCGCGAGCGGCCTGACCCAGGTCGTCTACCATCGCGGTCGCGACGCCCAGGCCGCCGGCCAGTCGTGGTCGGACGACGATCTCGCGAAGATCCGCCGCCTCGCCGAGATGGGCTTCGAACTGTCGATCACCGGCGGCCTGACCATCGAGGATCTGCCGCTCTTCGCCGGCCTGCCGGTCAAGGTCTTCATCGCCGGCCGCGCCATCCGCGACGCCGCCGATCCGGCCGCCGCCGCCCGCGCCTTCAAGGCCAAGATCGCCGAACTCTGGGGCTGAGCATGACCGCGCGGACCCACCCCCGTCTCGGCCTCTACGAGAAGGCGCTGCCCGCCCCCTGGGACTGGACGCGCCGTCTCTCGGTCGCCGGTGCCCTCGGCTTCGACTTCGTCGAGATGTCGATCGACGAGACCGACGACCGGCTCGCCCGGCTCGACTGGTCGAAGGCCGAGCGCGCGGCCTTCCGCACGGCGGTGGCGACGAGCGGCATCGAAGTGCCGTCGATCTGCCTCTCCGGTCATCGGCGCTACCCCTTCGGCAGCGCCGACGCCGGCATCCGCGCCGAGGCGCAGGCGATCATGGAGAAGGCGATCGACCTCGCCGTCGAAACCGGCGTGCGCACGCTGCAGCTCGCCGGCTACGACGTCTATTACGAGCCCTCGACCCCCGAGAGCCTCGAGCGCTTCGCCGAAGGCCTCGCCTGGGCGACGGATCGTGCCGCCGCCGCACAGGTGATGCTGGCGGTGGAGATCATGGACACGCCCCTGATGGGCTCGATCTCCAAGTGGAAGTGCTGGGCCGACCGCATCCACAGCCCGTGGTTCCAGGTCTATCCGGATCTGGGCAACCTCTCGGCCTGGGGCAGTGACGTCGAGGCGGAGCTCGCCCTCGGCATCGACCGCATCGTCGCCGTCCACGTCAAGGACACGCTCGCGGTGACGCGGGACTTCCCCGGCAAGTTCAAGGGCGTGCCCTTCGGCACCGGCTGCGTCGACTTCGTCCGTTGTTTCCATGCCCTGAAGCGGCTCGGCTACTCCGGTTCCTTCCTGGTCGAGATGTGGAGCGGCGAGGCCGCCGATCCGCTCGCCGAGGTCGCCGCCGCCCGCCGCTTCGTTCTCGACAAGATGGCCGAGGGAGGCCTCGCATGACGCTCGACGCCCTGAAGCGCGATGTTCTCGCCGCCAATCTCGATCTCGCCCGCCATCACCTGGCGCTCTTCACCTGGGGCAACGCCTCGGCGATCGACCGGGCGAAGGGTCTCGTGGTGATCAAGCCCTCGGGCGTCGCCTACGACGTCATGACCGCCGACGACATGGTCGTCGTCGATCTCGACGGCAAGACGGTCGAAGGCCGCTTCAAGCCCTCGTCGGACCTCGCCACGCACCTCGCGCTCTATCGCGCCTTCGACGAGATCGGCGGCGTCGTCCACACCCATTCGACCCACGCGACCGCCTGGGCGCAGAGCGGCGTCGACCTGCCCTGCGAGGGCACGACCCACGCCGACTATTTCGATGGCGCCGTCCCCTGCACCCGGCTGCTGACGAAGGCCGAGATCGGCGGCGCCTACGAGCACGAGACCGGTGCAGTGGTGGTCGAGACGCTGAAGACCCGGAATATTGCGCCCTTGTCGATGCCCGCCGCTCTGGTACACGGGCACGGCCCCTTCACCTGGGGCGCGACCGCGGGTGCCGCGGTCCACAACGCCGTCGTGCTCGAGGAGGTGGCGCGCATCGCCATCCTGTCGCGCATGGTGGCCGATCCGCAACCGATCTCGCAGGATCTGCTCGATCGTCACTTCAAACGGAAACACGGTCCCGGCGCCTATTACGGCCAGGGAACCGATCACTGAAGCAGGATTGTCCGGGAGGACGCCATGCACACCGTCGAAGTCGAAATCGTCAACCCCACCGGCCTCCACACCCGTCCCGGCAATGCCTTCGTCAAGAAGGCGAAGGAATTCGCCGCCGACATCGCCGTGGTGAAGGGCGACAGGCGCGCCAACGCCAAGAGCCTCCTGTCGCTGATGAAGGTCGGCTGCTCGATGGGCGACCGCGTCGTGATCGAGGCCACCGGCGCCGACGAGGTCGCCGCCTGTGAAGGGCTCGCCGCCTTCGTCGCAACCCTCGAGGACTGACGCCATGTCCACCCTCACCGGCATCGCCGCCTCGCCGGGCATCGCCGTCGGCCCGGTCCACGTCCACGTGCCGGCCCGGCTGGCGATCCCCGAGGGGCGCATCGCCGACGACCGACGCGACGCCGAGATCGAGGTCTTCCGCGGGGGGCGCGAACGCGCCCGCCTCGGCCTCGAGGCGCTCACCGAGACCGTCCGCGCCACCAAGGGCGACGATCTCGCCGAGGTCTTCGAAGGCCATGCCGAGATCCTGATGGACGACGACCTCGGTGCTGCGATCGAGGCGGCGATCCGCGACGACGGACTGCCCGCGCTCGCCGCCGCCCGCGACGTCATGGCGGCGCAGAAGGCCGAATTCCTGGCGCTCGAAGACGACTACATGCGTCAGCGCGCCGACGACATCGAAGACATCGCCCGCCGTCTCATGCTGGCGATGGCCGGGATCGAGGAGACATGCCTCGAGACCGCGCCGCAGGGGGCGATCATCGTGGCGGACGACCTGACCCCGTCCGACACGGCCCGGCTCGATCCCTCCCGCGTCGGCGGCTTCGTCGTCGCCTGCGGCGGTCGCACCAGTCACGTCGCCATCATGGCGCGGACGCTGGAGATTCCGGCCGTGGTCGGCTGCCCCGGCATCCTCGAGGCGGTCGCCGGTGCGGCCGATCTCGCGCTCGACGGTTCGACCGGCCGCGTCGTGATCGCCCCCGACGCCGAGACCCACGCCGACTTCGACCGCCGCCGCGCCGCCTATGCGGCGGAAGTCGAGGCGATGCGGGCGCTGGCGCCCTTGCCGGCGGTGACCCGCGACGGCCGGCCGATCGCCCTCGGCGTCAACATCGGCACCCCGGCAGATGCCGAAGCCGCGCTGCCCTGGAACCCCGACGGGGTGGGGCTCTATCGCACCGAATTCCTCTTCATGAACCGACCGAACCTGCCGGGCGAGGAAGAGCAGTACCGCGCCTATCTCTCGGTCGTCCGCCGGATGGCCGGCAAGCCGGTGATCATCCGCACGCTCGACGTCGGCGGCGACAAGCCGGTCGCCGGCCTCGGCTTCGCCGCCGAGGAGAACCCCTTCCTCGGCTGGCGCGGCGCCCGCATCTTCGTCTACGGCCCGAACGGCACCGCGCCCAATCGCGAGCCGGAGGTGGTCGAGCACGTCCGCGCCCAGATCGGCGCGATCCTGCGCGCTTCGGCCGAAGGCGACGTCTGGATGATGTATCCGATGATCGCCTGCGCCGAGGAGGTCGACGTCCTCGCCGGCATCGTCGAGGAGGAGAAGGAACGCCTCGCCCGCGAGGGCAAGCCCTTCGGTTCGCCGAAGATCGGCGTGATGATCGAGACGCCCGGCGCCGCGCTGATCGCCGATCGGCTGGCCGAGAAGGTCGACTTCTTCTCGATCGGCTCGAACGACCTGACCCAGTACACGCTCGCCGCCGACCGCGGCAACGAGCGCGTCTCGCGGATCTACCAGCCGTTCCATCCGGCGGTGTGGAAGCTCGTCGCCATGGTGATCGAGGCGGCGCATGCCCACGGCATCCCGGTCGGCATGTGCGGTGAACTCGCCGGCATCGAGGAGGCGGCGATCCCGCTCGTCGGTCTCGGTCTCGACGAATATTCGATGTCGGCGCCGTCGCTGCCGCGCATCAAGCGCATCCTCCGGGCGACCGACGTCGCGACCGCGAAGGCCGTCGCCGCGGAGATGCTGACGGCCGCCACCGCCGAGGCGGCCCATGCGATCGCCACGCGGGCCCTCACCGCGGCGCTAGCCGCCGCGTGAGGCACCGCGCACCGGTCTCCCGGCGCCGGTTTCACGGCGTCGGTGCGATCTCCACGTCCATGCCGATCGAACGATAGGCCGCGAGTTCGGCCGGATCCGCGCTCTCGTCGGTGACGAGGGTGCGGACCTGCGACAGCGCCAGGCTGACGAAATGCGACGTGCGGCCGACCTTCGAGCCGTCGGCGACGACGACGACGTTGCCGTTGCTCTGCGCCGCCATCAACCGGTTGATCGAGGCCGCCGCATAGATCGACGAGGTGAGCCCGTTGGTCTGGCTCATCGCATTGGTGCCGAGGAACGAGATCGTCCCGTGGATCTGGTTCAGCGTCAGATTGGTGAGGTCGCCGTTGAGCGCCCTCGTGCGGCGATTGTACTCGCCGCCCAGCACGAAGAGCTCGGCGGTGGTGTCGTCGTCGAGCTCGCCGATGATCATCGCGTTGTTGGTGATGATGCGCACGTCCATGTGCGCGATCTCGCGGAAGACGGCGAGCGTCGTCGTGCCGCCCGACAGCAGGACGGTATCGCCGGGCCGAACGTAGCCGGCGGCGATCTGGGCGATGCGCTGCTTCTCGGCGTCGCGGCCGAGCGAGGTCTCGGAAAAGGCCATCGGCAGCGGCGGGGCGACGAGCCGGGCACCGCCGTGGAAGCGCTCGACCACGCCCTGTTCGGCCAGCTCGTCGAGGTCGCGCCGGATGGTGATCTCGGCGACGCGGAACGTCTCGGCGAGATCGGCGACGCGGACGAAGTCGCGGGAGGCCAGCAGTTCGAGGAGCTTCTGGTGGCGTGATGCCGAAATACGACCGGTCTTGGCCATCCTCATCTCCATGCGGAGCCGCGAAGTCGGCTCCGTCGTCGACCGGCGCCCTCGGGGGAACCGGCGGCGGGTCGATCCGACGACTCCCGCGCGAACACTCTCGGACACACTATTAGCCCGATGCGATGAATCGCACAATCCATTCGAAAAGAACATAACGAACAAATTCATGTGCGAAAAATGGCCGAAATAGGGTCTAATACCGATTGCTTTGCGGCAAAACAGACATAGGATGCGGTATTACGAGATCAATAAGTACATCCATCCCTCCATTCGAGCGATCGCGATGTTCGATCTCGAAGTCCTGTGACGGTTGCGGCCCGGAGGAGGTCGATGCGCCCGGAACGGAGATGTCCCGGCGCTGATGCCGGACGGCGCGGAACGCCGCCCGATCGGTACGAATCGACTTGACGATCGTGACCGACTGCTCGACCAACCGGCCTGTGCCGCGGCGGGAATGTTCGCCCACGGAGGAGTCCCCATGGACCAGACGCTGATCACCCCCCTGTTGGAGATCTGGAAAGGATTCTTCAACAACATCATGGCCGAGCCGGCCCTCTTCATCGGCCTGGTCTCGCTCGTCGGCTACATCCTCCTGCGTCGACCGGCGCACGAGTGCTTCGCCGGCTTCATCAAGACGGTGGTCGGTTTCTACATCCTGCTGGTCGGCTCCGGCGGTCTGGTGAACAACTTCCGTCCGATCCTGGCCGGCCTCGCCGAGCGCTTCCAGATCAAGGCGGCGGTGATCGACCCCTACTTCGGCTGGAACGCGGTCACCGCGGCCTTCACCAAGGCGGGTTGGACCACCTCGCTGATCATGATGGCGCTGCTGATCGCCTTCCTGTGGAACATCATCCTGGTCGCCTTCAGCCGCTTCACCAAGGTGCGCACGCTGTTCCTGACCGGCCACGTGATGATCCAGCAGGCCAACACCAGCCTGTGGATGATCTTCATCGCCGTCCCGGCGCTGCAGAACAACGTCTGGGGCATCGTCGCCTGCGGCATCATGCTCGGCACCTACTGGGCGGTCTTCTCCAACCTGACGCTCGAGCCGACCCAGGAACTCACCGAAGGCGCCGGCTTCGCCGTCGGCCATCAGCAGATGGGCGCCATCTGGGTCGCCTCCAAGATCGCCCCGGTGATCGGCAACCGCGAGAAGAGCGTCGAGCACCTCAAGCTCCCCGGCTTCCTCAACGTCTTCAACGACAACGTCGTCGCCGCCTCGACGCTGATGCTCGTCTTCTTCGGCACCATCCTGTTCATCCTCGGACCGGAATATCTGGCCGCCAAGAAGTTCTACAATCCGGCCTCGGGCGAGTGGTTCCTGAAGTACGTCTTCAAGACCACCATCCACTTCGCGGTCTACCTGTTCATCCTGCAGTCGGGCGTTCGCATGTTCGTCGCCGAACTCGCGACCTCCTTCCAGGGCATCTCCGAGCGCCTGCTCAAGGGCTCGCTGCCGGCGATCGACTGCGCCGCGACCTACGGCTTCGACAAGGCGGGCGGCAACTCGGTGCTGTTCGGCTTCGTCTGCGGCGCCATCGGCCAGTTCGTCGCCATCATGGGCCTGCTGGTCTTCCATTCGCCGATCATGATCATCACCGGCTTCGTGCCCGTGTTCTTCGACAACGCGACCCTCGGCGTCTTCGCCAATCGCTTCGGCGGTCTCAGGGCTCTGGTGATCATCTGCTTCTCTTGCGGTATCCTGCAGGTCCTGGGTGGCGCCCTCGCCGCCAGCCTCACCGGCCTCTACGAGTTCGGCGGCTATCACGGCAACATCGACTGGGACACGCTGTGGACCTTCAACGCCTGGGCGTTCCAGACCTTCGGCCTGCCGGCGATCGTGGTGCTGACCCTCGCCATGCTGGCCATCCCGCAGTTCCAGTATCGCCGCTCGCGCGACACCTACTTCACCCACGGCCAGCCGGCCGAATGAGGAACACCGCCTCCGCCCGGGCGACACCGTCCGGGCGGAGAGCGCTCGCAGCACAGGGGGACCGCCACCGCGGCCCCTTCCGGACGACGGGGGCCGCACCGACGGCTCCGATCCGAAGACAGGGAGATCGACGATGTTGAAAGTGATCGCGGCCTGCGGCAACGGCATGGGCACCTCGCAGATCATCAAGATGAAGATCGGCAACGTGTTCAAGAAGCTCGGCATTCCCGTCGAGGTCGGCCACATGTCGGTCGGCGAGGCGCTCGGCCAGGCGCAGAACTACGACGTGGTCTTCTGCTCGGATTCGCTCGCGGGGACCTTCAAGGCCACCCCCAAGACCAAGATCATCGGGCTGAAGAACCTGCTCTCCGAGCAGGAGATCGAGACCAAGGTGAAGGACGCCGGGCTCGCCTGACGTCCCCGTCGTCGCGCCCTCGGGAAGGGCGACGTCATCGCCCGTTCCGAGGAGACTTCCATGCCCTACGACATCCTCGCCCTCGATCTCGACGGCACCACGCTCGACCGCGCCGGCCTCGTCTCGCCGCGCACGGCCCAGGCGATCGCCGCCGTCCGCGCCCGCGGCGTCGAGGTCGTGCTGGTCACCGGCCGCCACCACGTGGCGGCTCGCCCGTTCCATGCCGAGCTGGGGCTCGACACGCCGGCGATCTGCTGCAACGGCACCTATGTCTACGACTATGCCGGCGACCGGGTGATCGAAGGCGCGCCGCTCTCGCGCGAACGCGCCCGCACGCTCCTCGCGCTCTGCCGCCGCCACGGCGTCCACACGCTGGTCTACTGCGATCGGGCGATGAACTACGAGGTCGAGAACGCCCACATGAAGGCGCTCACCGCCTGGGCCGCCGGCATCGCCGAGCCGATCCGCCCGACGATCGAACGGGTCGACGACCTCGGCGCGGTGATCGAGACGGTGCCGGTCTTGTGGAAGTTCGTCGTCTCCCACGACGATCCGGCGGTGCTCGCCGCCTGGACCGCGGACGCCGAGGCCGAGGGCGGGCTCTCGGTCGAGTTCTCCTGGCGCAACCGGCTCGACGTCGTCGCCGCCGGCAACACCAAGGGACGGCGGCTGATCGAATGGGCTGCCGAGCGCGGCATCCCGGCCGCGCGCATCGTCGCCGTCGGCGACAACCACAACGATCTCTCGATGATCGAGGGCGCCGGCCTCGGCATCGCCATGGGCAACGCCGAGGACGAGGTCAAGGCGGTGGCCGACCTGATCGTCGCCGGCAACGACGCCGACGGCGTCGCCGAAGCCATCGAGCGCGTCTTCTTCGCCTGATCCGGCGTCGACCGACGGCCGCGGAACCCGAACCGGCGGAGGCCGCTCGGGACCGCGGCGTTTCAGCCGCCATGATGTTCGTTTTGTTTGTTTTATCTTCGGTAATGTTGCTTATGTGTTCGAAAAAAGATCGACACGAGCAAAATTGACGTCCATATTGTTCGTCGAACGATCGATCGCAGGGCCCCAGTCGCCGAGATCGATCACCGCCGCCACGCCGCCGGCGACCGCGCCGGGCCGATCGCGTGCCACGGCGGGCGGACGGATCATCGAAAGGATCGAACCATGAGCCAGATCGACCAAATCACCCGCGAATCCTGGATCCTCGGCACCTTCCCGCAGTGGGGCACCTGGCTGAACGAGGAGATCGAGGCCGAGGTGGTGGCGCCGGGCACCTTCGCCATGTGGTGGCTCGCCTGCACCGGCATCTGGATCAAGACCGAAGGCGCGACCAACCTCTGCATCGACCTGTGGGTCGGCACCGGCAAGCGCAGCCACGGCAACGGCCTGATGGCCGAGGGTCACCAGATGGCCCGCATGACCGGCTGCCGCAAGCTGCAGCAGAACCTGCGCGTCTCGCCCTTCGTCATCGACCCCTTCGCCATCCGCAAGGTCGACGCGATCGTCTCGACCCACACCCACAACGACCACATCGACATCAACGTCGCCGCGGCCGTGCTGAAGAACTGCGACCCGTCGGTGCCCTTCATCGGCCCGAAGAGCTGCACCGATCTCTGGAAGAAGTGGGGCGTTCCGGCCGAGCGCTGCATCACCATGCGTCCCGGCCAGTCGGTGAAGATCGGCGATGCCGAGATCCTGGCGCTGGAATCCTTCGACCGCACCATGGCGGTGACGCTCAAGGACGGCGAGACCGCCAAGGGCAAGCTGCCGCAGGAGATGGACGACGTCGCCGTCAACTATCTGATCAAGACGCCGGGCGGAAACGTCTATCACTCGGGCGATTCGCACTATTCGAACATGTACGCCAAGCACGGCAACGAGAACCGCATCGACGTGGCGCTCGGCTCCTTCGGCGAGAACCCGCGCGGCGTCACCGACAAGATGACCGCCTGCGACATCCTCCGCATGGCCGAATGCCTGAACACGAAGGTGATCATCCCGTTCCACCACGACATCTGGTCGAACTTCCAGGCGGATGCGAACGAGATCACCGCGCTGTGGGAGATGCGGCGCCGGCGCCTGCGCTACGGCTTCACGCCCTTCATCTGGCAGGTCGGCGGCAAGTTCGTCTATCCGGCCGACAAGGACGTGATCGACTATCACTATCCGCGCGGCTTCGACGACGTCTTCACCAACGAGCCGGATCTGCCCTTCCCCTCGTTCCTGTGATCGCGACCGCGGCGGTTCGCCGGCCCTTCGGCCGGGCGATCCGCCGCGTCGTCGATGTCACGGTCGACCGAGCCGGCCGGGCCGTCGGCCTCACGGCCGACCGAGCCAGCCGGGGATGTCCTCGCTCTTCGGCAGGCCGCCGGCATGGACGACCTTGCCGTCGACGACGATGCCGGGGGTCGCCGCGATGCCCCATCCGGCGATCGCGGCATAGTCCGTGACCTTCTCCAGCGCGATGTCGACGCCGAGCCTGTCGGCCTCCGCCTGGACCATCTCGGCGGTCGTCTGGCAGCGCTTGCAGCCGGGGCCGAGGATCTTCACGTCCTTCATGGGATCTGTCCTTCTGTCGATGCTTCACGCGAAGAGCGCGTTGAAGAGGAAGCCGACGGCGAGGATGCCGAGCCCCACCACGGCGACGAAGACGGCGATCAGGCGCCCGGTCAGCACCTTGCGCAGGATGATCATCTCCGGCGCCGAGAGCGCGATCACGCTCATCATGAAGGCGAGCACGGTGCCGAGCGCCGCGCCCTTGGCGAGAAGCGCCTCGACGACCGGAATGATGCCGGCGGCGTTGGAATACATCGGGATGCCGATCGCCACGGCGGCCGGGACCGACCACCACGCCTCGCGCCCCATGATCGAAGCGATCAGATCGACCGGCACCCAGCCGTGGATGGCGGCGCCGGCGGCGATGCCGAGGACGACCCAGAGCCAAACCTTGCCGACGATGTCCTTCACCGCCTCGATGCCGGCGCGGATGCGGTCGACGACCGTGACGGTCTCGACCGGCAGGTCGATCGCCCCGGCGCGGACGTTGCGGACCCAGTCCTGCAGCCAGCCTTCGAGATGCAGACGGCCGATCACCCAGCCCGAGACGATCGCGATCGCCAGCCCGAAGACGAGATAGGCGAGCGCCACCTTCCACCCGACCAGGGCGAAGAGCAGGCCGAGCGCCACCTCGTTGACCATCGGCGCGGCGATCAGGAACGAGAAGGTCACGCCGAGCGGCACGCCGGCCGAGACGAAGCCGATGAACAGCGGCACCGCCGAACACGAGCAGAAGGGCGTGACGATGCCGAGGCTCGCGGCGGCGACGTTGCCGATCCCTTCGCGCCGACCGGCGAGCAGGGCGCGCGTCCGTTCGGCCGAGAAGAAGCTGCGCACCAGCCCCATGGCGAAGACCACGAGGGTCAGCAGCATCAGGACCTTCGGCGTGTCGTAGACGAAGAAGGCGAGGGCGTCGGCGGCGTGGCTACCCGGCTCGATCGGGGCGAGTGCGGTCACGGCCGCGGCGAAGGTCGGCAACTGCCCGTAGACGACGAACCAGACCGCGACGAAGGCGGCCGTCCCGGCGAGCCAGAGCGCGGTGTTGGGCTTCGGTCGGGGCGCGACCTTGGGAACGGCGCAACAGGTGGTCATGCCGCGTCCTCCTCTTCGAGGGCGGGAACCGGCAGCGCCAGCACCGCGTCGACGACGGCGACGACGGCGGCATCGAGCCGCGGCCTTCGGCGATAGCGCACCCACTGGGCATCGCGCCGATCGGTCACCAACCCGGCGATCTTCAGCGCCCCCATGTGGCGCGACATCCGCGACTGGCTCGCCCCGAGCTTGCGCATCAGCTCGCAGACGCAGTGCTCCTCGCCGTCCCACAGGAGACGCAACGCCTCGAGACGCGTCGGATCGGAGAGCGCGGACATGAGGTTCGTCGGGTGCATCGCGATCTCATCCTCACACATGCAAATGCGGACATGCGCATAATAGGGCGAGCGCGAGCGGTGGTCAAGGAGAGGTGCGGGGAGGGGGCGGGAGAGGGAGAAGGGAGTCGGTGGCGGGAGGTCTAGGAAGGGGCGACAAGGCGGAGAGGTGCGGGGAGGTGGAACGACGGGGCGCGGAGAGGCCGGGAGGGTGACGGCCGGGGTCCGAGGGAGCGGCGCGGAGGAAGGCGGGTGCGAGAGAGCGGGAACGAGAGGAAGGGTAGGGAACCCGAGCGCGGCTGCGCGGGCGCGGGCTCGCCAGAGCCTCGGACGAGACCGATGGTCGAAGCCGCCTCGTCCGACCGCCACGTCGTCCGACACAGCGTCGCGGTTCCTCCGCCGGCCGCACTGCGGCGCCCTTACCCGCCACGGGCGAAGGACGGTGAGGCGCTCACCGAGATCCGCGCCGGTTCCTGCCGCGAACAGGGACGGCGTCCGCCCGAAGGCGCCGCTCCGCACGCCCTCGCTCGGTCGTCCGGATGAGCGCGACGAGGCCGTGTCCACGGCGCACGGATCGGGCCGGATGCCCGAGCATCGCCCCGCCGGCCCCATTCTCGCTCCGCGAGACCTCTCGCGTGACTCGGTGGAGCCGAGCTCGACGCCGTGCGCGATGCTTCGAGACGGCGCGCGACGCGCGCCTCCTCGGCATGAGGCGCTTGTTTTCCGATGAAATCTCCGACGCCTCATCCTGAGGAGCGCCGCAGGCGCGTCTCGAAGGATCGCGCAGGGATGTCGATCCGAACCTCTGCCGGACTGCGCGAAGGTTCTCTCGCGGGAGAAGGCGCTCGAAGGCCGACGAGGGGCGGAACTCGCGTCGGGCGTGGTGCTCCCTCGTCCGTCCGCCGTCGCCCTGCCCCTCCCACGGCCACCGTGCCGCACTCGTTGCCACTTGCGCTCATGTCAACATTTCGATATTCGTCGATATATGGATGAGAAAGACGCTCTGCTCGCCTTCGCGGCGCTCTCCCAGTCGACCCGGCTCGCGGTCTTTCGGCTGTTGATCACCCACGAGCCGACGGGGCTGCCCGCCGGCGAGGTCGCCCGTGCGCTCGAGGTGCCGCAGAACACCCTGTCGTCCCATCTGGCGGTGCTGGCGCGCGCCGGGCTGATCGAGGCCGAGCGCCGCAGCCGGTCGATCATCTACCGGGCGCAGCCCGAGAGCGTTCGGGCGCTGGCCGACTATCTCATGCGCGACTGCTGCGGCGGTCATCCGGAAGCCTGCGCGGCGGAGGTCTCGCCCGAAGGCTGCGTGCACGAAACCTGTTCCACCGAGGTCCCCCATGCCTGATCGCGTCTACAACGTGCTGTTCCTGTGCACCGGCAACACCGCTCGCTCGATCCTCGCCGAGAGCGTCCTGACCAAGGACGGCGCCGGACGGTTCCGCGCCTTCTCCGCCGGAAGCCGGCCCAAGGGCGTCGTCAATCCCTTCGCGTTGAAGGTGCTCGACAAGGCCGGCTATCCGACCGAAGGCTTCCGCTCGAAGGGGTGGGAGGAGTTCGCCGCCCCCGGCGCGCCGGTGATGGATTTCGTCTTCACCGTCTGCGACAGCGCCGCCGGCGAGGCCTGCCCGGTCTGGCCGGGGCAGCCGATGACCGCGCACTGGGGCATCGAGGATCCGGCGGCCGTCGAAGGCAGCGACATCCAGAAGGAAGCGGCCTTCGTCACCGCCCTGCGCTTCATGAAGAACCGCATCGCCGCCTTCGCCGCCCTGCCGATGGCGAGCATCGACAAGATGGCGCTCGGCAACAGCCTGCGCGAGATCGGCCGCCTCGACGGCGCCTCGCCGCTCGGCGGTTCGAAGTGAGGCCGGCGATGGACGTCACGATCTACCACAACCCCGCCTGCGGCACCTCGCGCAACACTCTGGCGCTGATCCGGCATGCCGGGATCGAGCCGACGGTCGTCGAATACCTGAAGGCGCCGCCGTCGCGCGACGAGATCGTCACTCTCGCCGCCCGCATGGGCGTGCCTCTCAGGACGATCCTGCGCGAGAAGGGCACGCCCTTCGCCGAACTCGGGCTCGCCGATCCGGCCAAGACCGACGCCGAGATCCTCGACGCCGTCGCCGCCCATCCGATCCTGATGAACCGGCCGATCGTGGTGACGCCGGCCGGCGTGAAGCTCTGCCGGCCCTCCGACGTCGTGCTCGATCTCCTGCCCGACGCGCCCCTGCCCGATTTCGTCAAGGCCGACGGTGAGCCGGCGCTGCGCGATCGGCCGATCGCCGGCGACGATCCCGCGCTCGTCGCGGCACTCGCCGCGGCGGGCCTCCCGGTCGACGATCTCGCCGAGCCGAACCGCAGCTTCTTCGCCTTCGTCACGCTCTCGGGCGACGTCGTCGGCTTCGCCGGCTTCGAATGCCACGGCGAGGAGGCGCTGCTGCGTTCGCTCGTCGTGCTGCCGGAGACGCGCGGGCAGGGCTACGGTGCGGCGATCCTCGCCCGCCTCGGTCGCCGCGCCTTCGATGCCGGCGCGCGCCGGGCCTGGGTGCTGACGACGACCGTCGCCGACTGGCTGGAGAAGAAGGGCTTTGCCCGCGTCGCGCGCGCCGACGCCCCGGCGGTCATCCTCGCGACGCGACAGGCGGCGGGCCTCTGTCCGTCCTCCGCCGCGCTCCTCGCGCGCAAACTGAAGCTCTGAGGTACCCCCATGTCGCTCTTCGAACGTTGGCTGACCCTCTGGGTCGCGCTCTGCATCGTCGTCGGTATCGCCCTCGGCCATGTCGTGCCGGGCGTCTTCCATCTGATCGGCGCCGCCGAGGTCGCCAAGGTCAACCTGCCGATGGCGGCGCTGATCTGGCTGATGATCGTACCGATGCTGATCAAGATCGACTTCGCCGCGCTCGGCCGGGTCAAGGAACATTGGCGCGGCATCGGCGTGACGCTCTTCATCAACTGGGCGGTGAAGCCCTTCTCGATGGCGGCGCTCGGCTGGTTCTTCATCGGCCACCTGTTCCGGCCCTATCTGCCGGCCGACCAGATCGACGGCTACATCGCCGGCCTGATCATCCTCGCTGCCGCCCCCTGCACCGCCATGGTCTTCGTCTGGTCGAACCTGACCAAGGGCGAGCCGCACTTCACCCTCTCCCAGGTGGCGCTCAACGACACGATCATGGTCTTCGCCTTCGCCCCCATCGTCGGCTTCCTGCTCGGGCTCTCGGCGATCACCGTGCCCTGGGCGACGCTGGTGCTCTCGGTGGTGCTCTACATCGTCGTGCCGGTGATCGTGGCGCAGGCGCTTCGCCGTCGTCTGCTGGCGACCGGCGGCGAGGCGGCGCTCGCCCGTCTGCTCGAGACCCTGCAGCCGCTGTCGCTGGTGGCGCTCCTAGTGACCCTCGTCCTGCTCTTCGGCTTCCAGGGCAACGAGATCCTGGCGCAGCCGATGGTGATCGCGCTCCTCGCCGTGCCGATCCTGATCCAGGTCTATTTCAACGCCGGTTTCGCCTATCTGCTCAACCGGGCGACCGGAGAGGCGCATTGCGTCGCCGGCCCCTCGGCGCTGATCGGCGCCTCGAACTTCTTCGAGCTGGCGGTCGCCGCGGCGATCTCGCTCTTCGGCTTCCAGTCGGGCGCGGCGCTCGCCACCGTCGTCGGCGTGCTCATCGAAGTGCCGGTGATGCTGTCGGTCGTGTGGATCGTCAACCGCTCGAAGGGCTGGTACGAGGCGACCTGAACCTCGACCGCGACCGACGCGCTCAGCGCGTCGGCATCAGGACGTAGCCCTCGCCCCGCACCGTGACGATCGGGGCGGGGCGACCGTCGTGCATCATCTTGCGGCGCAGGCGGACGATCAGATTGTCGACCGTGTGGCCGCTGATCGAGCGCGGATCGCGGTTGGAGATCACGTCGAGCAGGAAGTCGCGCGACAGCGGCCGGCGCTGATGCGCGGCGAGCGCGGCGAGGATGTTGAACTCGCCGGTCGTCAGCTCCTGCAGGCGACCGTCGGGGCGGAAGAGCTCGCGCCGGACCATGTCGAGGATCCAGCCGTCGAAGGTGACGACCGGCTCGCGCGTCCGCCGCAGCACCGAGCGGATGCGGGCGAGCAGAGTGACGAGGTTGATCGGCTTGGCGACATAGTCGTCGCCGCCCGCCTCGAGCCCGGCCAGCACGTCGGTGTCGGAATCGCGCGCCGTGACGAAGATGAGCCCGTGGCGCTCGCCGAGCCGCAGGTCGCGCGCCAGCGCGATACCGTCGGCGTCGGGCAGGTCGACGTCGAGCAGCACGATCTCCGGTCGGATCGTCTCCAGCCGCGCCCGCATCTCCGCCGCCGATGCGGCGCGGACGACCCGCAGGCCCTGGCTCTCCAGGAACTCGGCGATCATCGCCAGGCTCTCCGGCGCGTCCTCGACCACCAGAACCGTCGCCGTCATCGACGCTCTCCTTCCTCGGTCGCAGCCCGCGCGAGATCCACCGCCGTCGCCTCGATCGCCGCCGCCAGCCGCTCTGCCGCGGCGGCCGTGTCTTCGTCGGCGGCGCTCCCGACGGCGTCGGCGATCACCGCGAGGTCCTCGCGGCCCATGTTGGCGGCGCTCCCCTTGATCGCATGGGCGATCGCCCGCAGTTCGTCCGGCGTCGGCACACCGCCGCGCAGGCGCTCGGCCTGTCGGTCGAGATGCTCGGCGAACTCGCTCCTGAGCCGGCGAAGGACATCGGGCGCGAACAGCGCCTCGAGCGGCGGACGCTCGCCGCCGTCGCCCGTCGGCATCGCCGTCAGGGCGCCGATCACCGCCGCCTCGTCGGCATCGGCGGGCAGGCAGACGTCGGCGATGCCGTCGTCGCGGGTCGCCGCGCCGATCGCCATCACGAAGGGTACCCGGCCGGCGAGGGCGCGCAGCCGCGGGTGATCGGCGGGATCGGGCGCGACGACGACGAGGCCGGCGAAGGTGCGCACCTCGAGCATGTTGGCCGCCGCGGCGAGACCGCGCGTCGGAAACACTCGGAGACCGGCGGCGGCGAGCCGCCCCGCCGTCCCCTCGTCGCGTGCCGCGACCAGCAGCACGTCGTCGCCGGGGGCGGGCGGGCGTCGCGTCGCCGGATCGGCCGGCGCCGTCGCCCCGGCGAGCACCGCCTCGAGCCGGGCGGGGTCGATCGGCTTGGCCACGTGGCCGTTCATGCCGGCCTCGCGGGTCCGGGCGACGTCGACCTCGAGCACGTTGGCGGAGAGCGCGACGATCGGCACCGCACCGACCGGTCCCGCCAGCACGCGGATGCGCCGGGCGGTCTCGAACCCGTCGAGCCCCGGCATCTGCAGGTCCATCAGCACCGCGTCGAAACCGCCCGCTTCGACCAGCGCCAGCGCCTCCTCGCCGCTCGCCGCCGCGGTGACGACGTGGCCGGCCCGTTCGAGGAGGCCCTGCGCCACCAGCCGGTTGATCGGATTGTCCTCGACGAGGAGCAGCCGCAGCGACCGCGTCGGTCGGATCGTCTCGGCGGCGACCGGCGTCGGCGCGGCGACGCCGGGGGCGGCGATGCGGAAATGGAAGCGGCTGCCGACGCCCGGCAGGCTCTCGACGCCGATGTCGCCGCCCATGCCCTCGACCAGCCGCCGCGAGATGGCGAGGCCGAGCCCGGTGCCGCCGAAGCGGCGGCGGATCGAGGCGTCGGCCTGGGTGAAGGGGGCGAAGAGCCGCTCGACGTCGGCCGGCGCGATGCCGATGCCGCTGTCGGAGACGGAGAATTCCAACCGGTCGGAGCCGTCGTCGACGCGCCGGACGGCGATCGCCACCCGCCCGGCCTGGGTGAACTTCACCGCGTTGCCGACGAGGTTGATCAGGATCTGGCGCAGCCGCGCCGGGTCGCCGGAGACCCGTTCGGGCACGTCGTCGGCGATCTCGACGACCAGCGCGATGCCCTTCTCGTCGGCCTGCGGCCGGACGAGGTCGACGACGTCGCCGACCACGCCGGCGAGATCGACCGGCACGCGCTCGTACTGTTGCCGCCCCAGTTCCAACTGCGACAGGTCGAGCACGTCGTCGAGGATGGTGCGCAGCACCTCGGCCGAATGCAGCACCACGTCGAGCCGTTCGCGGGTCCGCGGCGCGGCGACGTCGTCGAGCACGAGGCGGACCATGCCGAGAATGCCGTTCATCGGCGTGCGGATCTCGTGGCTCATCACCGCGAGGAAGTCGGCCTTGGCGCGGGCGCCGGCCTCGGCCGCCTCCTTGGCCTCGCGCAGCGCCCGGTTGGTGCGCCGTTCGCGGGCGATCCGCAGGAATTCCTCGCGGCGCATGCGGTTCCACTGGCGACGGGCGGCGAGCCCGACGACGAAGGCCATCGTGGTGACGAGGACGATCACCGCCAGATCGAGCGGCGCCTCCGGCTGCGGCCTGAGCACGCCCCAGAACAGCAGGCTGATCGTCGGTGCATAGGCGCTCGTCAGCGCCACGGCGCGGAACCGGCCGGGCAGGAACATCGGCAGCGCGATGGCGATCAGCGGCAGCAGCAGCCCGCCGTGCCGCGGCAGCGACGGGTGATCGAAGATCAGTGCGTTGAGCGTGAAGAACAGGAACTGCTGGACATGCGTCGTCACGACGATGCCGCGGCTCGTCCTCCGTCGGCCGAGCACCACCATGGCGACGACGCAGACGATCGCCAAGAGCGCTCGGACGCCGAGGAAGACGAAGAGCTCCGGCGGGGCGATCAGCATCACGTCGAGCGGCGCGAAGGACAGGCCCGCGAAGGTCGTGGCGACGATGCAGATCGTCGCGTTCGCCGTGGTCTGCCGTCGGGTCGCCGCCGAGAACGCCGCCTCGGTCCGCGGGTCGCGGAACTCGCCGACGAAGTCCATCGGATCGCGTTCGTCGACGGCCGAGGTTCCGGGTTCCGACATCTGCGGGGCGACGATCCTTCTGGCACCGGGCACGATCGCCCGGCTCGACGGCGCCAGTATAGGTCCGCGCCTCGGCCTCGCAAGGCGGAGGCCTCCACCGTCTGGCCGCCCCGTGGGCGCGATCATCAACCGCCGTTGATGTTGGCCGAAACCGGCCGTGTTTCCCGAGAAACAAGCGATCATCCGAGATATTACCTAGGAGGACGCGGCGCCGTCGGCCTTCCCCCGGGATCGTAGGCGCCGCGCCGGCCATGCCCCGGCCGACCGCCGCAGCTTCCGCGAGGAACCCATGAAGTCCCTGTTCGCCGCCGCCCTCCTCCTGTCGTCGACCGCCGCGCTCGCCGCTTCGCCCGAGGACGACTACATCGCCGCGCGCGATGCCGCCGTGAAGCGCATGACGCGTTTGGTCGAGGTCGATCAGGCGGCCGGCGAGGCCTTCTCCGTGCCTCACGATCAGGCCAAGGTCGATCTGGTGAAGCGGCTGTCGGCTCTGGTCGGCCCGGTCAAGGTCGAGGGCTTCGCCGGCCCCGCCACGCTCAACACCGAGAGCCTCGTCGCCGGCGACCAGGGGTCCGCATCGCTCGACGCGCTGAGCTTCCTCACGGCCGACAACAGAGCGGCGCTCGTCGTCACGACCGAATCGCTCGCCCGCCGCTGGGCGGCCGCCAACGCCGACGCCTGGGCGGACGAGTTCCCCGACGGCGCCGCGGCCGGCCGCGAGGCGATGCTGCGGTCGGAAGGCTACTATTTCCGCGCCGTCGGCTTCTCCTCCGATGCGGCGCTGAGCGTGATCTCGGAAATGCCGCTCGCCACGCCGCCGCGGGCGACGTCCGCCGTCGCCCTGCTGGTGGCGCGCAGTCAGGACGAGACGCCGACGAGCCCGAGCGAACTGATCGTGTCGCTCGACGTCGACGGCCGGACGATGATCGCCGAAGTGCCGCTGCGCGCCGCGATCCCCGCGGTCGCCGAGTGCTCGCGCATCCGCAAGAAGGGCGAGGCCGCGATCGCCGCCAAGGAAGACGCCTTCGCCGCGAGCGGCCGCAAGAACGCCAAGATCGGTGCCGCCCTGCGGGCGCTGCGCCATCAGACGGCGACGGCCTTCCGCACCTGCTTCGCCACCCGCTCGGCCACCCGGCCGGGCTATGTCGCCGCCGCCGCCCAGGCGCGGGCACTGGCCGAGGCGATGGCGGCGAAATAGGCCGCCGGCGGGGCGATCCACTTTTCATCGACGTGACGAGAGAACGTGCCCGAGGGGGACGGAGAGATGATGCGTGAGTTTTCGATGGCGAAGCGGTCTCGGCGATGGTTGCGGACCTCCACGGCCCTGTCGGGTCTGCTCGTCGCCCTGTGCGCGGCGAGCGCCGCGCAGGCCCAGACGGCCGCCTCCTTCAGGACGCCCGAGTACGACGCCTCCGGCGCGCTCGGCCCGATCGACGCGGCGACCGCCTACGCCCTGGGCTACACCGGGCGCGGCGTGGTGATCGGCATCGTCGACAGCGGCATCGACGCGCGCAATCCGGAGTTCACGGCGCCGGGCAAGTTCGTCGGCGGCTACAACTTCGCCACCAGGCAGCAGATCCTGCCCGGACAGAACGGCGAGACCGACACGACCTTCCATCACGGCACCTTCGTCGCCGGTCTGGCGGCGGCCTCGCGCGACGGCGTCGGCATGCACGGCGTCGCCTACGACGCGGGCATCGTCTCGATGACGACGCTGGCCTACATCGCCGAGAGCTGGAACGCGATGGTCCGCATGGGCGTCCCGATCATCAACAACAGCTTCGGCCTCAACGACTGCCGGCCCGGCAAGCCGGACCCGACGCCGCAGTGCTCGATCGTCGACTACACCACGGCCAGTGCGATCGCCACCTATCCCGAAGGCATCACGGCGGCACGCGCGGCGGTCCAGGCCAACACGCTGCTGGTCTTCGCCACCGGCAACGAGGCCCAGGCCAATCCCGACTACTGGGCGGGTCTGCCCTATCGCGTCACCGACCTGCAGCGCGGCTGGCTGGCGGTCGCCTCGGTCGATGCCTCGAACGTCATCTCGAGCTTCTCCAACCGCTGCGGCGTCGCCGCCCAATGGTGCCTCGTCGCCCCCGGCGAGGACGTCTCGACGGTGACGGTCGGCGCCGGTGACGGCGGCGGCAACTACACCTCCGGCCAGGGCACGTCCTATGCCTCGCCGGTCGCCGCCGGCGTGGCGGCGCTGGCCAAACAGGCCTTCCCCTGGTTCACCAACTACGATCTGCAGCAGACCCTGCTGACGACCGCGACGCCGCTCGGCAGCCGCACCGCCGGCTCGATCACGCCCGACGCGATCTACGGCTGGGGTCTGGTCAATGCCGGGCGGGCGGTGCGCGGCTACGGCGGCTTCGTCGGCATGACGACGCTCGACACGCTCGGCTGGAGCTCGACCTTCTCCAACGACATCTACGGCCCCGGCGGTCTGATCAAGACCGGCGCCGGCACGCTGACGCTCTCCGGCACCAACACCTATACCGGCACCACGACGATCAACGGCGGCGCCCTCGCCGTCACCGGCTCGATCGTGTCGCAGGTCCTGGTCGCGACCGGCGGCGCTCTCGGCGGCTCGGGTCGGGTCGGCGCGACCACGGTCGAGGGCACGCTCGGTCTCGGCACGCCGCAGACGCTCACCGTCGACGGCAATCTCGTCTTCACCTCGACCGGCGTCTATCGCGCCGGCATCCGCGGTCCGGTCGCCGATCGCATCGAGGTCACCGGCAGTGCGACGCTCGCCGGCACACTCAGGCCGCAGACGCTCGGCGGCACCTACACGTTCAACACCCCCCACACGATCCTGAACGCGGCGGCCGGCATCATCGGCACCTTCGCCACCTTCGACCGGTCGCTGGTCGGCGCCGGCCTCGTGACGACCGTCAGCTATTCCGGCAACACTGTGCAGCTGGTCCTGACCCCCGGCAAGCTCGCGGGCCTCGCGGAGAACCCCTCCGCCGCCGCGGTCACCACGACCACCACCGGCGGTTCGA
This sequence comes from Pinisolibacter sp. DMC100, assembly GCF_056313705.1. Classification (NCBI taxonomy): domain Bacteria; kingdom Pseudomonadati; phylum Pseudomonadota; class Alphaproteobacteria; order Hyphomicrobiales; family Ancalomicrobiaceae; genus Pinisolibacter; species Pinisolibacter sp. DMC100. The sequence continues at coordinate 880,600 of NZ_JBQUZT010000001.1, forward strand.
CCACGACGACCGTCACCGCGCCGACCACGCCCGGCGTCGGCGATCGTTCGGACCGGGTGCGGGTCGCCACCGCGATCGACAACGCCGTCGCCGGCGGCGCCGACGCGACCCCGGTCTTCAAGGTCTACAACGCCGCGTCCGACGACATCGGCGACGATCTCGAGCAGCTGGTCGGCGAGATCCACACGACGGTCGACGAGATGGGCGTGCAGTCGTCGCGGCTCTTCCTCGGCGCCATGACCGACATCCACCGCGCCGGCCGCACGCTCGCCGGCAAGGGCGTCGCCGCGCCGTCCGCCGCCGGGCCGGTCTATTCGGTGTGGGGGAGCCTGCTCGGCTCGCTCGGCAGCATCGACGGCGATGCCGAGATCGGCACCAGCCGTGCCACCACCCATGCCTCGCAGGTGGTCACGGGCTTCGACGTGCGGCTGAACCCGACGATGCTCTTCGGCGTCGCGCTGTCGGCCGGCAACGCCGGCGGCCGTCTCTCCGACGGTCTCGGCTCGGCGTCGGCCGACGTGGTCCAGGCCGGCACCTACGCGGCGATCCGGTCGGGCGCACTGTCGCTCGCCGGTGCCGCGGCCTTCTCCTGGATGGACGTCACGACCCACCGCTCCATCGCGATCCTCGACATGCCCGACGTCGCCGCGCGCTATCGTCCGACGCTGTGGAGCGGTCGCATCGAGGCGGCCTTCGAGGCGGTGCGGTTCGCCGACGTCGGCATCTCGCCCTTCGCCGCCTTCGAGGCGCAGACGATGAACACGCCCGGCTTCGTCGAGCGCGAGACGCTGGCCGGCGACGCCGCCTCCGGCGGTCTCACCGTCACCGGGCGTTCCGGCGTGCTGAACACCCGCTCGGTCGTCGGCGTCGATCTGCGCGGCGGTGTCGATCTGTGGGGGTTCGCGGTGAACGGCTTCGCCCGGGCGGGCTGGGCCCATGCCTATGCGCAGGGCTCGTCGATCGCGGTGTCGCTGACCGACGTCTCCGGCTCCGACTTCGAGATCGGCGGCGCCAAGGCGAAGCCCGACGCGGCGATCGTCGCCCTCGGCCTCGACACCAAGCTGATGGAGAACGTCACGCTGACGACGGCCTTCGACGGCGAGTTCGCCGCCAACGCCCGCCGCGTCACCGGCTCGGCCCGTCTGCGCGTCAGCTTCTGAGCCAAGCGCCGCCGCGTCTCGGCGCGGCGGACGCGGGCGGCGGAACGGGCGGTCAGCCCTGGGCTTCGCGGCGGCGCCACATCTGGAAGCCCTGGGCCTCGATCGCCGTCTCGACCGCGGCGCGATCGATGCCGTGCGGCATCGCCTCGCCGGCGGCGACGAGACCGACGTGCTGCCAGGGGCCGTGGCGGGCGGGCAGGCGCGCGCCGTCGGCATCGCCGGCGAAGGCGAAGAGACCGGAGCCGCTGGTCGACGAGAACGTATGGATCATGGACATGTCGGCTCCCTCCGGGAGGTTCCTCGCCGTGCGCTCGGCGGCCTGGATGGCCGGGCGTCGACGGTGGGTACGATGAAAAGAAGACCCCGGCCGCGAGGGCGAACCTCACGGCCGGGGTCTTCACGTCCGGTTCGAGCCCTCACCCCTCGCGCGCCGGTACATCCGCGGTCGGCGTGAGGAAAGGCCTCGTTGTCCGAAATGGCGAGAACCGCGATGCGGGGCCCCGCATCGCGATCGCGGGCGATCACGCCGCGCGCAGGTTCTCGGCCGAGCTCTTGCCCGAACGACGGTCGGCGACGACGTCGTAGGTCACCTTCTGCCCGTCGCTCAGGCCCATCAGGCCCGAACGCTCGACGGCGGAGATGTGAACGAAGACGTCGGGGCCGCCGGCGTCGGGAGCGATGAAGCCGAAGCCCTTGGTGGCGTTGAACCACTTGACGGTGCCGGTGTTCATGGGTGTGGTCCTTTCGTGGACGCGAGTGTAGAGGCGAGCGCCAAAAGCGCTCCGCCGGTTGTCATCGATGTCGTGGATGTCAGAAACGGACCGCTGCGCTCGATCGCGCCGTGCGGTGCCGGCCAATTCGGCCAAAACTCGATAGCAAGTGAGATACAGGCAAATCGTGTTCGAAACAAGGCCTGACGCGATCGTCGTCGGAAAGAGGCCGTTTCGGCCGGTCGCGGTGGCCTGCGTCGGTGAGGAAAGTGACGAAGCCGCGTTTCGACACTGGCGTTGCGGGCCGTGATGCCCTACAGAGGGGCGCGAGTTCGCTCGGGCGTCAGCCCGCGATCCCATGCATTCGAGTCTTCGGCCTCGTGGCTCGCGCCGTCGAGGCCGAAGGCGGTCGTACCCTTTCCTCCCGTAGGCCGGAAGCCGCGCGGGAGGGTGTCCTCTCTCTTGTGATCGGATAATCCGTGCAGGTCTTGGTCCGCGACAACAATGTCGATCAGGCGCTCCGCGTCCTGAAGAAGAAGATGCAGCGTGAAGGCGTCTTCCGTGAAATGAAGCAGCGCAGCGCCTACGAGAAGCCCTCGGAGAAGCGCGTCCGCGAGAAGGCCGAGGCCGTTCGTCGCGCCCGCAAGCTCGCCCGCAAGCAGGCGCAGCGCGAAGGTCTGCTGCCGGCGCCGAAGCGCAAGGAACGCGTCGCGCGTCCGCGTCCGGCTCCCGTCGTGGCGCCCGCCGCCGCCGAGTGAGCGGAAGGGTCGGACACGCTCCGACCTCGCGATGCGTTGCCCAGGAGGCCCCCATGGCCCGCAAGCCCGCGACCAAGAGCGAGTTCGTGCTCTTCGACGTGTTCTACGACGACGACAGCCGCCGCTCCAATCGTCGCGTGCCGCGCGAGCTCCTGGACGGGCTCGACGGTGACGATCCCGCGCGCCCCTACCTCGAAGAGCAGGACCGCGAGATCGCCGACCGTTCCGGTCGGCCGATGCCGGTGATCAAGTCGGTGAAGCGGTCGGCCTGAGGCCGACCGAACCGCTCAGCTCCGCTCCCACGAGCCTTCAGCCGCGCCGATCGAGACCGAACGGCGCGGCAATGTGCGCTGCCGTGCGCAGGAAGGCGGGCGCATGGGACCGCCCGACCGCGAAGACGAAGGCGTCGTCCGCCTCCCGCCACAGCGTGGCGTTGACATGCGCGAGCGTCGTCGTCGCCGCCCTGCCGGCGGGGAAGACCGCCGCGTCGAGGTCGAGCGGCACCAGACGCGCGAGGAAGTCCGGCAGCGCCGGCCCGCTCGCCCGCATCACCACCGTCCCCCCGCTCTGTTCGAAGACCGAAGCCGTCGCTCCGACCGCCGCCGCGAGGCGGGCGGCGAGGCCGTCCGTCGTCGACGTGACGAGCCATCGTCCCGGAGCGATGCCGACGAAGGCGACGTCGCCGGCTTCGACCCGGCAGGGCGCGTCGACGATCGCCGCCCCGAAGGCGGCCGAGAGCCCCGCCACGACGGCCGCCGGATCGCGTCCGGCGACCAGCGTCGCGGCATGGCAGGCGACGGTCTCGAGGACGATCCCGGCCGGCCCCGGTCGCCCATGACGGCCGAGGGGGAGGGGCGTGCCGAGCGGCAGGTTTGCGAGCATGTCAGCCACGGAGACGGGCTCCTTCCGGATCGAGGAACACGGGCGCGCAGATTTCGACCTCGACGTCGGCGCCGCGCAGGCCGTCCCAGGCCCTGACGATCTCGCCGATGCGCGCCGCGCCGCCGGCGACGAAGCCGAGGCCGATCGCATGGCCGAGCGTCGGCGAGCGGGTGACGGAGGAGACGTGGCCGATGTCGTTCTCGGTCACCGCCGCCGCGCCCTTCTCGAGGATGTGGGCACCGGAGCGCAGGATCTGCGTCCGGTCGACCGGGCGGAAGCCGACGAAGCCGTGACGGCCCGCCTCCTGCAACGCCGGCCGTTTCGCCATGACGGCACCGACGTGGTCCTTCTTCGACGACACCATGCGGGCGAAGCCGAGATCGGCGGCGGTGGTGCGGCCGTCGAGTTCGGGGCCGGAGACGTGCCCCTTCTCGATCCGCATCACCGCCAGCGCCTCGAGCCCGTAGAAGGCGACGCCGAGGTCTTCGCCGCGCGCCATCAGCGCTCGCGCCAGTGCTTCACCTTCGCAGGCCGGTACCGCGATCTCGTAGCCGAGTTCGCCGGAGAAGGAGAGGCGGAAGACCCGCGCCGCCGTGCCGCCGAGGACGGTCGTCTCGATCGCTCCCATGAAGGGCAGGGCGTCGTTGGTCGCACGCGACGGATCGTCGAGCACGCGGGCCAGCAGATCGCGGGCGCGGGGGCCGGCGACGGCGATCTGTGCCCATTGTTCGGAGACCGAGGCCATCCGCACGTCGAGGTCGGGCCAGGTCACCTGCAGGCAGTGTTCGAGGTGTTCGTAGACCTTGCCGGCATTGGCGGTGGTCGTCGTCATGATCCAGCGATCGTCGGAAAGCCGGCTGGTGGTGCCGTCGTCCATGACGAAACCGTCCTCTCGCTGCATCACGCCGTAACGTGCCTTGCCGACGGGAAGCGCCGAGAAGGTGTTGACGTAGACCCGGTCGAGGAGCTGCCCGACGTCGGGGCCGGCGAGTTCGATCTTGCCGAAGGTCGAGACGTCGATGATGCCGACGGCGGAGCGCACGGTCGTCACCTCGCGCGTCACGGTCTCGAACCAGTCGGTCTCGCCCGCCCGTGGGAAATACGACGCCCTGAGCCAAGCACCGGTCTCGACGAAGACCGCGCCGAGTTCTTCCGCCAGCGCATGGGTCGGCGTGATCCGGGCGGGGCGGAAGTCCTTGCCGCGGTGGTGGCCGGCGAAGGCGCCGAGCGCCACCGGCGACCACGGCGGCCGGAAGATCGTGGTGCCGGTCTCGGCGATGGAGCGGCCGCTCGCTTCTGCCAGGAGCGCGATCGCCGGCACGTTGGCGAGCTTGCCCTGATCGGTCGCCATGCCGAGCGTGGTGTAGCGCTTCAGATGTTCGACCGAACGGAAGCCCTCCTTGACCGACAGCGCCACGTCCTTGGCGGCGACGTCGTTCTGGAAGTCGAGGAAGGCCATGCCCTGCGACCGCTTCACGTACCAGAAGGGCGTGATCGAGAAGGGCGCATCGGCGGTCTTCGGAACGTCGATCGTCGGAGCGGCGAAGCCGAGATCGCTCGCCGCCCGCGCGCCTTCCGCGGCGCCTTCCGAAAGACAGGCCGAGAGCGCGTAGGACCCCGCAGCCGCTCCGACCACGCCCATGCCCGGCGGGCACTTGCCGGGCACGAAGGCGGCGATGTCGTCGCGCCAGACCGGCCTGCCGCCGTGGTGGCAGGTGAGGTGGACGTTGGGCGAGAAGCCGCTCGACATGGCGACGCCGTCGACCGCGAGCCGCTCGACCCTGCCGTCGACGAAGACGTCGATCGCCTTCAGGACCTTGCCCCGGGTGGCGAAGATCTCGCCGCCGAGAATGGTGCGGAGCCCGCGTTCGCGCGCGCCCGCCGCAAGCTCTGCCGAGACCGCACCGCGCGTGTCGACGATCGCCGCGACGCCGGCACCGGCGTCGGCCGCGTCGAAGGCCGCCTGCCACAGCGCGTCGTGATTGCCGAAGAAGGCGGTCGCCTTCGACGGCGCCACGGCGAAGCGGTTGACGTACGATTGAAATGCAGCGGCGAGCATCACGCCGGGGCGGTCGTTGCCGCCGAAGACGATCGGCCGATCGATCGCGCCGGCCGCGAGTACCGTGCGCTTCGCCGCGATCCGCCACAGGATCTGCCGCGGCTGGAACGGCGCCGGGGTGGTGAGATGATCGCCGACCCGCTCGACCGCGGCGATGCAGTCGTCGTAGACGCCGAAGACCGAGGTCCGCGGCATCAGCCGCACGTTGGGGAGCGCCGAAAGCTCCGCGATCGTCTTCTCGACGAAGGCCAGCGGCGCGTCGCCGTCGATCGCGGTCTTCTCGCTGAGCAGCCGCCCGCCGAAACGGAAGTCCTCGTCGGCGAGGATGACGCGGGCGCCCGAACGCCCCGCCGCCAGCGCCGCCGCAAGACCGGCCGGACCCGCGCCCACCACCAGCACGTCGCAGAAGGCATGGGCCTTGTCGTAGGTGTCGGGATCTTCGCCTTCCGCCGCCCGGCCGAGGCCGGCGGCCTCACGGATCGCCGGCTCGTAGAGCTTCTCCCAGAAGGCCTTCGGCCACATGAAGGTCTTGTAGTAGAAGGCCGCGCCGAAGAAGGGCGAGAAGAGCCCGTTGACCGCCATCAGGTCGAAGGCGAGCGAGGGGAAACGGTTCTGGCTCCGCGCCTCCAGCCCGTCGAAGAGCTCGGTCGTGGTGGCGCGGCTGTTGGGTTCGCGCCGCGCGCCCGAGCGCAGCTCGACCAGCGCGTTGGGCTCCTCCGTGCCGATGCCGACGATGCCGCGCGGGCGGTGATACTTGAAGGACCGACCGACCAGCTTGACGTCGTTGGCGAGCAGCGCCGAGGCGAGCGTGTCGCCCTGGAAACCGGCACAAGGTTTGCCGTCGAAGGAGAAGAACAGCGGGCGCGAACGGTCGACGAGACCGGAGCTGGCGAGGCGGCTCATGCGACGTCCTCCCGGTCGGCGGCGAAGCGCGTGGCGGTGATCGCGTGGGTCGTGGTGTCGCGTTCGACCTCGATCCAGCGGCGGCAGCCGCTCGCGTGATACCAGAGCTCGCGATGGACCCCCGCCGGGTTGTCGCGCAGGTGGACGTGCTCGTGGAACCGATCGAGCGCGTCGGGCGCGGTCGGGTCGGGGCGGCGGCTGGTCGCATCGCCGCGATAGGCGAATTCCTGGGCGTCGCGGGCGCCGCAATAGGGACAGGTGATCAGCATCAGTGCAGATTCGGCTGGGCGCCGACTCCCTTCTCGTCGACGATCCGGCCGGAGCGGAAACGGTCGAGCCGCAGGGCGGCGACGAGCGGATGGATCTCGTCGCGGGCGATCATGTGGGCGAAGCACCAGCCCGACGCGGGCGTCGCCTTGAAGCCCCCGTAGTTCCAGCCGGCGTTGAGATAGAGGCCCGGCAGCGGCCCGATCTCGAAGATCGGCGAGCCGTCCATCGTCATGTCGCAGAGGCCGGCCCACTGGCGCAGCAGGCGCAGGCGGCCGATCATCGGCATCACCGCCATGCCGCCCTCGAGCACGTCCTCGATCACCGGCAGGTTGCCGCGCTGGGCGTAGGAATTGTAGGCGTCGATGTCGCCGCCGAAGACGAGGCCGCCCTTGTCGGACTGCGAGATGTAGAAATGCCCCGCGCCGAAGGTGACGACGCCGGGGACGAGCGGCTTGATCGCCTCGGAGACGAAGGCCTGCAGCGCGAAACTCTCGATCGGGAGGCGAAGTCCGAGCTTGCCCGCGAGCTTCGAGGTCGAACCGGCGACCGCCAGCGCCACCTTCTTCGCCCGGATCGTGCCGCGCGTGGTCTCCACGCCCGTCACGCCTCCAGTGGCATCGCGCAGGAAGCCGGTCACCTCGCAGTTCTGCAGGATGTCGACGCCGCGCGCGTCGGCGGCCCGGGCATAGCCCCAGACGACCGCGTCGTGGCGTGCGGTACCGGCGCGCGCCTGGAGGAGGCCGCCCTTCACCGGGAAGCGGGAATTGTCGAGATCGAGGAAGGGCGCCAGCGCCTTGACCCTGTCGCGATCGATCAGTTCCGCGTCGGCGCCGGCGAGCTTCATGGCGTTGCCGCGGCGCACGTAGGCGTCGCGCTGGGCGTCGGAGTGGATCAGATTGACGATGCCGCGCTGGCTCACCATCACGTTGTAGTTCAACGCCTGCTCCAGGTTCTCCCAGAGCTTCATCGACCACTCGTAGAAGGGCTCGTTGCCCGGCAGCAGATAGTTGGAGCGGACGATCGTCGTGTTGCGCCCGGCGTTGCCGGAGCCGATCCAGCCCTTCTCGACCACGGCGACGTTGCGGATGCCGTGGTTCTCGGCGAGGTAATGGGCAGTGGCCAGCCCATGGCCGCCGCCGCCGACGATCACCACGTCGTATTCGGGCTTGGGATCGGGATCGCGCCAGGCGGGTTCGGCGAAGCGGTTCTTCGTCAACCCGTCGAGGATCACCTTGAAGAGAGAATAGCGCATGGTTTCCGTCTCGACGCGGCCGACCGCCGCCGAGGGAAAGGATGCGCTCGCGTCGCCCTCGACTTCATGTCCATTCACGACCATTATGGATCGAAATGCGACACGAAGACCCATGAGCGACGACACCGCTCCCCGCCACGTCGGCTTTCTGCTGCTGCCCGACTTCCCGCTGATGTCGCATGCCTCGGCGGTCGAACCCTTGCGCGCGGCGAACGTCATCGCCGGCCGCACGCTCTATCGCTGGAGCCAGTTCACCCTCGACGGCGCGCCCGCCCGCGCGTCGGTCGGCGTCGTGGTGCCGGCCGACGGCACGCTCGACGCGGCGGTCGGCCTCGACCAGCTCTTCGTCTGCGCCGGCGGCAATCCGGCCGCCTTCGACCACCGGCCGACCTTTGCCCGCCTGCGGGCGCTCGCCGCGGCCGGCGTCGCGGTCGGCGGCATGTCGGGCGGGGCCTATGTGCTGGCGCGCGCCGGTCTGCTCGAGCGGCGGCGCTGCACCATCCACTGGGAGCACATCCCGGGGCTGGTCGAGGAATTCCCCGAGCTGATGCTCGAGCGCTCGCTCTATGTCTTCGACGGCGACCGGGCGACCTGCGCCGGCGGCCTCGCCGCCTTCGACATGATGGTCGACCTGATCGGCCGCCGCCACGGCGCGGCCCTCGCTCTGGCCGTCGGCGAATGGTACCTCGCCACCCGCACCCGCTCCGGCGAGGACGACCAGCGCATCGCGTTGCGCGAACGCAGCCGCGTCGCCAACCCGCGCGTCCTCAAGGTGCTGGCGCTGATGGAGGAACGGCTGGAGGAGCCGCTCGCCCGCGAGGCGCTGGCCGAGGCCGCCGGCGTCACGCTGCGCCAGCTCGAACGGCTCTTCGCCCGCCACATGGGCCGTTCGCTCGCCGATCACTATCGCGATCTCAGGCTCGATCGCGCCCGCAAGCTCCTGCGCCAGACCGGCCTGCCGGTGGTCGAGGTCGCCATGGCCTGCGGCTTCGCCACCTCGAGCCACTTCTCCCGCCTCTACCGCGCCCGTTTCGGCCTGCCGCCGCGCGCCGAGCGCGCTCGTGAGAGGGGCACCGACGGGGCGATCGAGGGTGTGGCGACGCGTTGAATGGCGATCGCTCGTCGTTTCCTACCGGGAACGGATCGACGGGCGACCGAGCCTCGGAGAGGCGTCGTTGCGCGGGTGCGGGTCGGTACGCTCGTCGGAATGGGACCCATGCACGAGGTGCCGGAGCCTCGAGAATGGCGGAAAACAGCGACCTGCCGTCCATCCGGCCGTTCATGTCGTCTACCGGCGGAAATTTAATGGAAGGAAATTTTCATTCCCCTTGTTGACGTGGACCGCACCCCCTGCCTAGAGTCCTCGGACATTCACCGCGGACAGGGGAGACGCGCCCGATGTGCGGCATCGCCGGGATCTTCTTCAAGACGCAGGGCTCCAATCAGGTCCTGGGCAAGGCGCTGGTCGACATGCTCGACGGCTGCCAGCATCGCGGGCCGGATTCGACCGGCTTCGCCCTCTACGAAGACGACATCGCCGGCCTGCGCCTGCGCTTCATCGTCGACGGCGACGACCCGGACGCCCAGATCGCCCGGATCAAGGCGGCGCTCGCCGACAAGGGCGCGACGATCGCCAAGGAGAGCCGCGAGGGCGCGACCTATGTCGTCGACGTCCAGTATGACGGCGAGATCCGCCCCTTCGCCTATGCGATGGAACACGCGGCGAAGCTCGTCTCGATCGGCACGGCGCTCGACATCGTCAAGGACGTCGGGACGAGCCACGATCTCGACGCCACCTATCGCATCGGCGAGATCCGCGGCTCCCACGGCATCGGCCACGTCCGGCTTGCGACCGAATCCGAGGTGAAGCCCGAGGCGGCGCACCCGTTCTGGGCGACCGGCTTCGCCGACGTGGCGATCGTCCACAACGGCCAGATCACCAACTATTGGAAGATGCGCCGCCGTCTCGAGGCGCGCGGCTTCGAGTTCCGCACCGACAACGACAGCGAGCTGATCGCCGTCTACGTCGCCGACAAGCTGGCCAAGGGCGTCAAGCTCGAGGCGGCGCTCGAGGAATCCGTCGACGATCTCGACGGCACCTTCTCCTTCCTGGTCTCGACCCGCGACGGCATCGGCTTCGCCAAGGACCGCCTCGCCGCCAAGCCGATGGTCATGTACGAGGACGACACCCTGGTCGCCATCGCGTCCGAAGAAGTGTCGCTCAACCGGCTCTTTCCGGGCCGCCCCCTTTCCACCACCGAGCCTGCGCCGGGGACGTTCCGCACGTGGTCACGATCGATCTGAGCCGGCTTTCCGTCCGCGAAGGCAACACGGCGCTGCGCGCCGCCGCCGAACGCGGCGAGGACATCGAGGTGGTGAACCCCGATGCCCGTCACCACATCGGCGTCGGCCTCGTCGCCCCCGTCACGGTCAAGGTGCGCGGCTCGGCCGGCTACTTCTGCGCCGGCCTCTCCCACGGCGCCCGTTTCGAGATCGACTCGAACGTCGGCTGGGGCGTCGGCGACAGCCTCTACGCGGGCACCGTCGTCGTCGGCGGCAATGCCGGCGCCATCGCCGGCGTCGGCCTGCGCGGCGGCACGGTCATCGTCAAGGGCAACCTCGGCTCGCGCGCCGGTCAGGTGATGAAGGCGGGCACGCTGCTGTGCTGCGGCTCGGCCGGATTCCTCGCCGGCTACATGATGTACGGCGGCCGCATCGTCATCCTCGGCAACTCCGGCGAACGGGTCGGCGAGGACATGTCGGCCGGCGAGATCTTCGTCGGCGGCGAGGTGCAGAGTCTGGGGTCGGACGCCAAGCTGGTCGAGCCGGCGGCGGAGGACATCGCCTCCGTCCAGGCCTTCCTCGCCGAGCAGGGCATCGCCTTTACCGGCACCTTCAAGAAGATCGTCAACGCCGGCACCAAGCTGCGCTACGGCGTCAACGAGCCGGTCTCCCGGCCGCTGCCGCACACGGTCTTCTCGGAAGGCGGCACCTGGTGGAACGCCAAGGTCGCCGAGGACATCCGCGCCAAGAGCCTGATCGGCCGCTACCGCATCCGTGGCTATGGGGCTTCCAAGCCCGTGCCGCATTTCGGCGACATCGCGCTGAAGATCGACCCCGCCCGTCTCGCCGCGGTCAAGGACGCGCTGGCGACGGTGAAGCTCGCCACCACGCTGGGCGATCGCCACGGGGCGAAGCCGCTCTCCCTCTCCATGCCGGTGCTGGTTGCGCCGATGAGCTACGGCGCCCTGTCGAAGTCGACCAAGATCGCGTTGGCGCGGGCCTCCAGGCTCGCCGGCATCGTCGAGAACACCGGCGAGGGCGGCATGCTCGACGAGCAGCGCGCCGAGGCCGGCCAACTGATCTACCAGTGCCTCTCCGGCCGTCTCGGCTGGAACATCCACGACATGAAGCGCGCCGACGCGCTGGAGATCTACATCAGCCAGGGCGCCAAGCCCGGCCTCGGTGGCCAGCTGATGGCCAAGAAGGTGACCAAGGAACTGGCGCGCGTCCGCGGCATTCCCGAAGGCATCGACCTGCGCTCGCCCTCGCGCCACCCCGACATCATGGGTGCCGACGATCTCGTCATCAAGGTCGAGGAGTTCCGCGAGGCGACCGCCTACCAGAAGCCGATCTCGATCAAGATGGGCGCCGGCCGCGTCCGCGACGACATCAAGATCGCCTACAAGGACGGCTTCGACTTCGTCCAGCTCGACGGCCTTCAGGGCTCGACCGGCGCCGCCTCGACCGAGGTGCTGGAGAACGTCGGCATCCCGACGCTCGCCGCCATCCAGGAGGCGCTCGACGGTCTGAAGGAGATCGACGCCGGCCCCGACATGCCGATCGTCCTGATGGGCGGCATCAAGGACGGCGTCGACGCGGTCAAGGCGCTGGCGCTCGGCGCTTCCGCCGTGGCGATGGGCACGGCGGCGATCATCGCCGGCGGCTGCATCTCCTGCATGCAGTGCCACGTCGGCAACTGCGTCGTCGGCATCGCCACGCAGGATCCCGAGCACGAGGCCCGCTACAAGATCGACCTCCAGGCCGCCGCCATCGGTCGCTTCTTCGAGGTGGTGCGCTGGCAGATCGCCACGCTGACCAAGGCGCTCGGCCACGACGACTACCGCGCCCTGTCGCGCGACGACCTCGTCGCCCTGACGCCGGAAGCCGCCGCCGTCACCGGCCTTCCCTACGATCCGACCTGGGGAACCCAGATCGAACAGCTCCTGACCGAGGTGGCGTGATCATGGCCGCTTGCAAGCCCTTCTCGCTCGATCTCGCCGCCGATCAGTCCGATCTGCCGCACTACGAGCCGCCGCCCTGTCAGGTCGCCTGCCCGATCGGCACCGACGTCGCCTCCTACGTCGGCCTGATCTGGGAGGGGAATAAGGAAGCCGCGCTCGAGGCGATCACCGCCACCAACCCGCTCTCGGCGATCTGCGGCCGCGTCTGCGACGCGCCTTGCGAACCCGCCTGCCGCCGCGCCGCCTCCGACGGCCCGGTCGCCATCCGCGCGTTGAAGCGCTGGGTGCTCGACGCCCTCGGCCCGACGTTCGAGTTGCCGCCGGTGCCCGTCACCGAGACGAAGCGCGTGGCGATCATCGGCGCCGGCCCCGCCGGCCTGACGGCGGCGCAGGACATCGCGCTCGCCGGTTACGCCGTCGACCTCTACGAGGCCCAGTCGAAGCCCGGCGGCATGGCGCTCTGGGGCATCCCCGACTTCCGCCTGCCGGCTTCGGTGGTGGAAGAGGACGTCGCCCGCATCCTGAAGCGCTGCCCGGGCATCACGCAGCATCTCGGAACCCCGCTCGGCCGCGACGGCGTCCGCCTCGCCGATCTCGCCAAGAGCCACGACGCCGTGCTGCTGGCGATCGGCGCCTCGGCCGGCAAGACTCTCGGCGTGCCCGGCGACGATCTCTCCCGCGTCATGGACGGCGTGAGCTTCCTCAACCGCGTCAACGGCGGCGAACGGCCGATCCTGCCGGCCCATGTCGTGGTGGTCGGCGGCGGCGACGTCGCCATGGACGCCTGCCGCACCGCCCGTCGCCTGCCCGGCGTCGAGAAGGTGACGGTGGTCTACCGCCGCGGTCCCGACGAGATCCCGGCGCGCAGATACGAGCTCGAGGCGGCGATCGCGGAAGGAATCGAGATCGTCTACAACGTCGCCCCGACCGCGGTGGTCGAGGCCGCGAGCGGCCTCGTCATGAAGGCGGTGAAGACCGCGCTCGGCGCCCCCGGTGCCGACGGTCGCCGCGCCTTCTCGACCATCGCCGGCTCCGATTTCGACATCCCCTGTGGTCTGGTGATCGCGGCGGTGGGCCAGAAGTCGGTCAGCCTCGAGCTCGCCGAGCACGGCCTGATGGACGGCGACAAGATCGCCACCCGCGCCTCCGACATGGGCACGCGGATGGATCGCGTCTTCGCTGCCGGCGACGCTGCCTTCGGCTCGTCGACCATCGTCCAGGCGATGTTCCAGGGCCACAAGGCGGCCTATTACGTGCTCGCAGCGCTCAAGGGCGAGGCCCGGCCGGTGCCCTATCGCACGCCCTATCGCACGCGCTCCGTGGTGGTGGCACAGGACCCGGCCTGGGAGAAGCTCCCCCATGTCGAGCCGGCCTTCCTCGGCATCGGCAAGGCGCCCTTCGCCGACGCGGAGGCGAACTACGACGACCTGACGGCGAAGCAGCAGGCCGCCCGCTGCTATCGCTGCGACACCGAGACCGGTTCGGTCGACTATTCGGTCAAGGCCCGTGAGGCGATCTTCGCCATGGCGCGGCCGGACGCGACGCCGATCGACCTGATGCGCATCACCCGCGAGCGCCTCGCCGCCCGGCCGCACGGGGCCGTATCGGGCCCCGCGAGTTTCGACGAGCTGGTCTTTTTGCCGGCTAACCTGACACGCCTCGTGATCGATCCCTATCGCGAGGACTGCAAGGCGAAGACCGATCTCGGCGCCGGCCTCGAGCTCGCCCAGCCGATGCTGCTCGCCGGTTTCGAGCGCGCGCCGGCGGCGATCCGGGCGGCTGCCGCCTCCGCCGTGAAGGCGGCGGGCGGTGCCCATATCGGCCGCGCCGCTCTCGGGGCCGGCGTGCCGTGGATCGCGGTGGTCGAACCCGGCGAGACGGCCGATCCGTCGGCGCAGGCGGCGCTCGCCCGCCTGACGGCGACGAGCCCGCTCGTGCTGCCGAAGGTCGAGGCGGACCGGCTCCGCGGCTTCGTCGTGACGCCGGAAGTGCCGACGTCGGCGCTCGCCGAGATCGTCGCCCTCGGCGTCGATCTCCTGGTGCTCGACGGCTCCGGCCATCTCGGCGAGAGCTGGGGCGACCTCTCCGGTGCGCCCGATCCGACGCTGCTGCCGCGCGTCGTCGCCGAACTGCGGCGGCTGGGTGCCGAGGAGCGTTTCCCGCTGATCTGGTTCGGCGGCCTGCGTTCCGGTACCGACCTCGCCAAGGCGCTGGCGCTCGGCGCCAATGCCGGGGCGATCGAGATTGCCGCCGCCCTCGCCATGGGCGCGGGGCTCGGGGTCGACGGCCCGGACTTCGACGGGATCGACCCGGCGGACGCCGAGACGTCGCTCGCCCGCTTCCTCGAGGCGGCGGTGTCCGAGGCCAAGATGATGGCCCGCTGCACCGGCAAGACCAACGTCCACAACCTCGAGCCCGAGGATCTGCGGACGATCTCGCTGCGCGCCCAGTCCGCCTTCGGCATCGTCATGGCGGGCCGGAAGAAGATCGCCTGAGGGTTGGCTCTCCGGCCTCTCGCGGAGGCCTTCATGCTGAGGTGCCCGGCCAACGGCCGGGCCTCGAAGCGCGAAGGGCCGAGGGGCAGGGCCCGTCATGTCATGGCTTCGTGTTTCGAGGCTCGGCTTTGCCGAGCACCTCGACATGAAGCCGAACGGAGCGAACAACTCGAGAGAGCGGACGAGCCCGTTCAGGCCTCGCCGTTGCGATTGTAGACGATCACCGACAGCAACCGGATCGGCAGTTTGCGCAGCTCTTCCGGCCCGTGCGGCGCGTCGGCATCGAAGAACAGGCTGTCGCCGGGGTGCATGTCGTAGAGCTTGTCGCCGTGGCGATAGCCGACCTCGCCCTCGACGATGTAGATGAACTCCTGGCCCGCGTGCTGGAAGATCGGGAAGACGTCGGAGGTCTCCGTCAGCGTCACCATGTAGGGCTCGACCACCAGCGACTTGCCGATCGAATGGCCGAGCAGGTGATACTGGTGGCCGGCGCGCGTCCCGCGCCGCTCGATCGCCAGACCCTCGCCCGCCTTGACGTAGGTGGCGTCGCGCTGTTCCTCGAACTTGCGGAAGAAGGCGGTGACCGGCACGTTGAGCGCGCCGGACAGCGCCTGCAGCGTGGCGAGCGACGGCGAGGTCTGGCCGTTCTCGATCTTCGACAGCATGCCGGCGGAGAGCCCCGCCTGGCGCGCGAGCTCGGCGACCGTCGTGCCGAGCTTCTGGCGATACTCGTGCACCTGGCGGCCGATCGCCACCTCGAGCCGGTTCTCCCGGGCTCCGGTGGTGGCGTGGGGGTTCTGCTGGCCGGCCTTCATGGCGACATCTGGCTCCGCGATCCGTGTCTTCTCGCCCGACGTTACGAGGGAACGGCCATCCGGATCAACGTGCCGATGGATTTGCTCCCCCATTGCCCGCGTCTTCGCCGCTCTCAGCGACGGAAGACGACGGTCTTCGAGCCGTTCGGCACGACGCGATGTTCGACATGGGCCTGCACGGCGCGGGCGAGCACGACGTTCTCGATGTCGCGGCCGATGGCGACGAAGTCCTCCGCCGTCAGCGTGTGGTCGACCCGCTCGACGCCCTGCTCGATGATCGGGCCCTCGTCGAGGTCGGTCGTCACGTAATGCGCGGTCGCGCCGATGATCTTCACGCCGCGCTTGTGCGCCTGATGATAGGGCTTGGCGCCCTTGAAGCTCGGCAGGAACGAGTGGTGGATGTTGATCGTCCGCCACGCCAGCGCCGCGCACATGTCCTGCGACAGGACCTGCATGTAGCGGGCGAGCACGACCAGATCGATCCCCAGCCGATCGACCATCTCCAGGATCTTCCCCTCCTGCTCGGCCTTGGTCTCCTTCGTCACCGGCAGGTGGTGATAGGGGATGCCGTGCCATTCGACCACGCGCTGCAGGTCGGGATGGTTGGAGACGACCGCCGGAATGTCGATGGCGAGACCGCCGGTGCGATAGCGGTAGAGCAGATCGTTCAGGCAATGATCGAACTTCGAGACGAGGATCAGCACCCGCGGCTTGACGCTCGTGTCGTGCATCCGCCAGTCCATGCCGAAGCGGCCGGCGATCTCGGCGAAGGCCGCCTCGAGCGCCGCCTTGGCCGGTCCGCCCGGCGCCACCTCGAAGACCGTGCGCATGAAGAAGCGGTCGGTCTCGGTGTCGCCGTAGTGCGAGGACTCGGTGATGAAGAGACCGAGGCCTGAGAGGAAGCCGGCGACGGCGGCGACGATGCCGACGGTGTCGGCGCAGGAGATCGTCAGGACGTAGGTCTTCTTGGTCTCGGACATGGCATGGACCGTCGATCGGCGAAGCGCGGCCGGTCCCGCCGTCGAGCGACGGCGGGTCGGGGCGTGCGGGGGGAGGGGAGGCGTCAGACGTCGAGCGTGTGCAGGCGTTCCCAGGCCGAGGCATGGGACATGAACTGGTTCCAGCTCTCCATCTTCAGTTTGACGTAGCTGTCGACCACGGCGTCGCCGAAGCCGGCGCGCGCCACCTTGGAGGCCGAGAACAGCCGCAGCGCGTCGAGCAGGTTGAGCGGCAGGCGCTTGACGTTCTTCACCTTGTGGCCGTCGGTGTACATGTTGATGTCCAGCCGCTTGCCCGGATCGCGCTTGCCGGCGATGCCGTCGAGGCCGGCCATCAGGATGGCGGCGGGGGCGAGATAGGGGTTGGTCGCGCCGTCCATCAGACGGAACTCGAAGCGCCCCGCCTCCGGGATGCGCACCATGTGGGTGCGGTTGTTGCCGGTGTAGGTGATGGTGCCCGGCGACCACGTCGCGCCCGAGGCGGTGATCGCGGCGTTGATCCGCTTGAACGAGTTCACCGTCGGATTGAAGATCGCGCAGAGGTCGGCGGCCGAATGCAGCACGCCGCCGAGGAACTCGTAGGAGAGCGCGCTCATCCCCAGTTCGCCGGCCGGATCGTCGAACAGGTTGACGCCGTCGCGCCAGACCGAGACGTGCATGTGGCAACCGCTGCCGGTCAGGTCGTTGAACGGCTTGGGCATGAAGGTGGCGCGGTAGCCGGCCTCCTCCGCCAGTGCCTTGGTCATGTACTTGAAGAAGACGTGGCGATCGGCGGAGACCAGGGCGTCGTCGTACTCCCAGTTCATCTCGAACTGGCCGTTCGCGTCCTCGTGGTCGTTCTGGTAGGGCTTCCAACCCATTTCCAGCATCGAATCGCAGATCTTCGAGATCAGATCGTACTGACGCATCAGCGCCATCTGGTCGTAGCAGGGCTTGGGATACTCGTCGGCGCCGTCCGCCAGAGCCTTGCCGTCGCGGGTGAGCAGGAAGAACTCGCACTCGACGCCGGTCTTCATCTGCAGACCCAGCGCCTTCGCCTTGGCGATCTGCGCCTTCAGCACGTTGCGCGGCGCGTCCGCGACCGGCTCGCCGGCGCAATAGAGATCGGCGGCGAGCCAGCCCACTTCCTTCTTCCACGGCAGCTGGATCAGGCTCGCGGGGTCGGGCCGGGCCAGCGTGTCGGGATGGGCGGGGGTGTGGTCGATGTGGGTGGCGAAGCCGGCGAAACCGGCGCCGTTCTTCTGCATCCCGGCGATCGCCGCGGCCGGAACCAGCTTGGCCCGCAGGTGCCCGAAGAGGTCGACGAAGGAGATCAGGAAATACTTGATGCCGCGCTCGGCGGCGACGTCGGCGAGATCGACGGACATGTTCGAACCCCTGCTGCCCGGCACCCCTGTGCCCGTTAATTGGCCATGTCGAGAAATACGGCATGCGCGAAATTGAATCAACCGTCGAGAAATTTAATTTCCGCTCATGATATACGTGACGTGCGGTCGCGGGGGCGTGCGCGGGGCTGTGCGATGCGACCGTCCAGGCCGCGAAATGCGCCGTTCCTGCGCCGATCGATGCGCCACGCCGTGGGGCGGCGGGCGAGCGAAACGACGTCGAGCGCGCGGCCGGGGAACCCGATCGCGCGTTCGACGTGTTCATTCGCAGTGAACGGAACGTCCGACGCCGCGTCAGTCGGCGACGAAGCGGCGGATCTTGCTCGCCGTCGGGCGGGTCGAGAACTTCATGCCGCCCTCGCGGTCGTTCGCCCAGACGGCCGTGCCGGAACAGCAGTCGACGCCGTCGTCGAGAAACCGCACCTCCTTGCCGAGGTCGTGCCGGGTCAGACCGTCGAGGCGGGCGCCTCCGGGCGAGATGTCCTTGACCTCGAGCATGCGTTCGGCGCCGCCGACCTTGGCGCGGATCCGGCCGCGGGCGCGACGGCGTTCCTGTCGGCGGCGGTCGATCGCGGCGAGATCGCGGAAGAGGTTGTCGGAGAGCTCGCCGAGTCGGGCGAGTACCGCCTCGCTCGCCGTGTTCATCGCCGCCAGCGCCTCGGCGGCCTCGTCGACGCGGCCCTCGGCATGGAGGGCGAGGGTGCGGCGGGCCTCGGCGTGGACCGCCTCGTGTGGCGCGACCAGCGCGGCGAAGGCGGGGTCGTTGCGGATCTCGGGGATCGTCAGGCCGTCGTACCACTTGCCGAGGCGGCAGGCGTGATGATCGGGCACCTCGGCGACCTGCCACGTGCCACGCCCCATCAGCACGTCGACGACGCGCTTCTTGAAGAGGACGTGGTCGATCTTGGCCATCTCGACGAGCGCGCGGTGGCTGTCGGCCTCGAACCAGGTCTTGGCACTGTCGGAGACGCGGTCGTTGCTCTCGTGCAGCTTGTTCGACATCCGCCCGAGCAGCGTCTCGTTCGCTTCCGCCGCTGCGGCGACCTGACCGACCGAGCGGCCGATCTCGCCGGTGGCGGCCGTCTGCTGGCCGAGCACCGAGGCGATGGCGCGCATCTTGGTACCGACACCGGCGATCTTCGCCGAGATGTCGTCCATCGTCCGTCCGGCCTCGACGATCGAGTGCTGTCCCTCGACCACGGCACTCTTGGAATGCCGCATCGTCGTCAGGATCGCGGTCATGCCCTCGCGCAGCGAGCCGATGCGGGCGGTGATGTCCTCGGTCGCGCGCGACGTCTGGTTCGACAGGCCCTTGACCTCGGCGGCGACGACGGCGAAGCCGCGGCCGACCTCGCCGGCGCGCGCCGCCTCGATCGTCGCGTTGAGCGCGAGGAGGTTGGTCTGCGAGGCGATGGTCTCGATCACGCCGAGGATCTGGCCGATCTGCTCGGAGGCCCGCGACAGCTCGTCGACGCTCGCCGCCGTCTCCTCGACGGCCCGGGCGATGTTGCTGATCGCCGCATGGACCTGTTCGACCGCGGCGCGCCCCTTGGAGACGGCGCCGTCGCTCGCCTGCGTGTCGGCGACCGCGCCCTCGCTCGAGCGGGCGATCTCGTCGACCGAGGTGACCATCTGCGTCACCGCCGAGGCGATCGTCTGGGCCGAGCTGTTGAGCTCGCGGGAGTTGCGGGCGAGGAAGGCGAGTTCCACCGCCACCTCGTTCACGTCCGCCACCGTGCCGGAGAGGTTGCGGAGGTTCTTCAGGTTGTTCTCGCGCGTCGTGTCTTCGCCGTTGATGCGGTTGAGCGCCGCGTCGCACGCCGTCGTCGAGGCGATCATGTCGTGGAAGGCGCGGGCGAGCAGCGTCTCGAGCGCCGCCACCAGCTTGCCCGGCCGGAAGCGATGGGCGGCGACCAGCGGCTCGATCAGGCCGATCAGCATCCAGGCATAGGCACTGGTGTACCAGCCCGAAGGCAGTCCGAACTCGGCATGGGTGGCGCCGATGATCGCAGACTTTTCGGCGAGATCCGGCGGCATCCGCTCGGCGAAGACCTGCGACCAGTGACGGCGCTGCGCCTTCTTCAACTGCTCGACCAGCCCCGGCGCCGCGACATGGGCGGCGAGCTCGGGGGTCTTCGCGAGCCGGTCGTAGAAGCGATCGAGCCGTCGCTCGATCTCCGCGTCGAAGACCGGGAACACCGCGTCGGCCCGCTCCTCGGCGGAAGCGGCGGAGCGGATGAAGGCGTATTGGGCGCTCAGGGCTTCGACTGTCATGGGAGATCCTGCCGACATGCGTCGAACGGAGGATCTGTCGCCGTGGTTAACGATCGATTGAAATATCAATAAATACGCACATAATCTTCGGTTGAGCTCATGCGGCGCAGCCGACTACGGGTGACGCATGGTCGGATTCTGCCGGTCGGCGAGTGCCCATGCCGCACCGGAGGGGCGTCCCGGGCGTCGCTCGACAGCGCGAGCGTCACGCCGTGTCCGTCATCGGCAGAAAAACGAGATTGACAATCACTCGCAATATCGGCTCGGATGGGCGCGACCCTGCGACCACCGAGGACCTTTCGATGATGCTTTCCCGGAAGATGAAGACCCTTCTCGCCACCGCCGCCTTCGGCCTCGTGGCCGCGCCCGTGTTCGCCGCCGAGGAGGTCAACGTCTACACCACCCGCGAGCCCGGTCTCTTTGCGCCGCTCGCCAAGGCCTTCACCGAAAAGACCGGGATCAAGGTCAACACCGTCTTCGTCAAGGACGGCCTCGCCGAGCGCGTCGCCGCCGAGGGCGCCGCCTCGCCGGCCGACCTGCTGATGACCGTCGACGTCGGTGTGCTCGCCGAACTGGTCGACAAGGGCGTGACGCAGCCCCTGAAGTCGGAAGCCGCCGAGAAGGCGGTGCCGGCCAACCTGCGCGCCGCCGACGGTTCGTGGACGGCGCTGTCGCTGCGCGCCCGCCTCGTCTGGGCCGACAAGTCGCTCGGGCTGAAGTCGATCGGCTATGCCGATCTCGCCGATCCGAAGTGGAAGGGCCAGCTCTGCATCCGCTCGGGCCAGCACCCCTACAACACCGCCCTGATCGCCGCGACGATCGCCCACGACGGCCGCGACAAGGCCAAGGCCTGGGTCGCCGGCGTCAAGGCCAACCTCGCCAAGAAGCCCTCGGGCGGCGACCGCGACGTCGCGCGCGACATCCTCGGCGGCCTCTGCAAGATCGGCGTCGGCAATTCCTACTATGTCGGCCTGATGCGCTCGGGCAAGGGCGGGCCGGAGCAGAAGGTCTGGGGCGACGGCGTCGACGTCCTGCTGCCGACCTTCGCCGGCGGCGGCACCCACGTGAACATCACCGGCGCGGCGCTGGCCAGGAACGCCCCCCATGCCGAGGCCGCCCGCAAGCTGGTCGAATATCTCGTCTCGCCGGAAGGCCAGAAGGTCTATGCCGAGCAGAATTTCGAATATCCGGTCGTCCTCGGCGCCGCGGCCGAACCGACCATCGCCGGCCTCGGCAAGCTGACCGTCGACTCCCTGCCGATCGCCGAGATCGCCAAGCATCGCAAGGACGCGAGCCTCGTCGTCGACGAAGTCGGCTTCGACCAGTAACATCGGTCGACGCGAGGACATGGGACCGGCCGGCGGCCGGTCCGCGGAGGGACGAGACGCGGTGCGAGGACGGCGAACCATTGCGCTGCCGGGAGGCTTCGGCCTCCTCGGTGCCGTCACTGCGCTCGCCGCGCTGGCGCCGATCGTCGCCCTCCTCGCCATCGCGGCGAGCGGCGACGGCGCGCTCTGGCATCATCTGTTCTCGACCGTGGTGCCGCGCGCCGCGGCCGAGACGGCGATCCTGGCCGGCGGCGTCACCGTCTTCGTCGTCGTGGTCGGCACCGGCACCGCCTGGATCGTCGCCACCCGCGAGTTCCCCGGCCGGCGTCTGGTCGAGGTGCTGCTGCTGCTGCCGCTCGCCTTCCCGGCCTATGTGCTCGCCTATTCCTGGCTCGACCTCACCCATCCGCTCGGGCCGATCCAGAACGCGCTCCGCGCCGCGCTCGGCTACACCCGCCCCGCCGACTTCCGCCTGCCCGAGTTGCGCAGCCTGCCCGGCGCCATCCTGGTCTTCGGCTTCGCGCTCTACCCCTATGTCTACGTCGCCACCCGCGCCGTCTTCCTCGCCCAGACCACGACGATGATCGAGGCGGCACGGATGCTCGGCGCCTCGCGGGCGCGCGTCTTCTTCCGCGTCGCCCTGCCGCTCGCCCGGCCGGCGATCGCCGGCGGCGCGGCGCTCGCCATCATGGAGACGCTCAACGACGTCGGCGCCGCCGAGTTCCTGTCGGTCAACACGCTGACGGCCGCCGTGTGGTCGACCTGGGTCAACCGTTCGGATCTCCCCGGCGCGGCGCAGATCGCCATCGCCATGCTCGCCTTCGTCCTCGGCCTCTTGCTGCTCGAGCGGCTGGCCCGCGGCGGGCGCGGCTATGCCGTCTTCGGCCGGGCGAGCCGCCGGCTGGCGCCGCGGCCCTCGACGGGCCTGCGCGGTCTCGGCCTCTTCGTCCTCTGCGCGCTGCCGGCGTTGATCGGCTTCGTCCTGCCGGCGGCCCATCTCGTCCGGCAGGCCTGGATGCGGCTCGCCTTCGCCGGCCTCGCCGAGGAGATCGTCGCCGAGACGGTCGACACCATTCGCCTCGCCGCCTGCGCCACCATCGTCGGCGTCGCGCTGGCCGCCGTGCTCGCCTCCGGCCGCCGGCTCCACCCCGGCTCGCGGCTGCATGGCCTCGCCCCGCGCATCGCCTCGGTCGGCTACGCCGTGCCCGGAACGGTTCTGGCGATCGGCCTGCTGGTGGCCTACGGCGCCTTCGACGGGGGCTTGCGCGCCCTCGCCGCCGGCCTCGGCTTCACCCCGCCGGGGCTGGTGTTGTCGGCCTCCTTCGCGGGCCTCGTGATCGCCCTCGTCCTGCGCTTCTTCCGCCTCGGCGCCTCGAAGATCGAGGCCGGGCTCGAGCGCCTGTCGCCCTCGCTCGAACAGTCCGCCCGCATGCTCGGCCGGACGCCCTTCGGCGCCATGCGGGCCGTCCATTGGCCGCTGTTGGCGCCGGCCTACGCCGCGGCGGCGCTGCTCTTCTTCGTCGACTGCATGAAGGAACTGCCGGCGACGCTGCTCTTGCGCCCGATGGGGTTCGAGACGCTGTCGACCCGGCTCTACGGCGAGGCGGCGCGCGGAACCTATGAGAACGGCGCACTCGCCGCCTGTCTCATCGTCGCCTTCGGCCTCCTGCCGATCGTCCTGATGACGCGCGTCGGCCGCTTCACCGCGACGCCCGGCGAGCCCGCGCCGGAAGAGCCCGTCGCCACCGAAGCCCCCGTTTCCGCCCCCGTCCCCGTCCTCGAAGGAGACCGCGCGTGACCGCGACCCCCGCCCTCTCTTTCGAAGGCATTCGTCACGCCTATGGCCGCACCCTGGCCCTCGACGGCGTGTCGCTGGCGCTCGAGCCCGGCGAGGTCGTCGCCCTGCTCGGCCCCTCCGGCTGCGGCAAGACCACGCTGCTGCGCATCGCCGCCGGCCTCGAACGCCCGCTCGCCGGCACGGTGAGCGCGGGCGACCGCCGCCTCGTCGCCGACGGTCTCTTCGTCGAGCCGGAGCAGCGCGGCATCGGCCTGATGTTCCAGGACTATGCGCTCTTCCCCCATCTCGACGTCGCCGCCAACGTCGCCTTCGGCCTCGCCGGCCGGCCGGCGGCGGAGGCGCGGGCGACCGTCGCCGATCTCCTCGCCCGCGTCGGCCTCGCCGGCCGCGGCGCCGCCTATCCGCACATGCTGTCGGGCGGCGAGCAGCAGCGCGTCGCCCTCGCCCGCGCGCTCGCCCCGCGCCCGGCGGTCCTGCTGATGGACGAGCCCTTCTCCAACCTCGACCAACGCCTGCGCCGTGGCATGCGGGCCGAGACCGTCGGCCTTCTGCGCGCCTCGGGCGCGGCGGCGCTGATGGTCACCCACGACCCCGACGACGCCATGGCGGTCGCCGATCGCATCGCGCTGATGAGGGGCGGTCGCATCGTCCAGATCGGCACGCCGGAGGAGGTCTGGCATCGCCCGGTCGACCGCTGGGCGGCAGCCTTCTTCGCCGATCTCGAGGAGATGCACGCCGTCGTGCGCCACGGCCGCGCCGAGACGCCGCTCGGCTCCTTCGCCGCACACGGGCTCGTCGACGGCCCGGCGCTGGTCTGCCTGCGGCGCGATGCCTTCGATCTCGCGGCGGAAGACGCGGAATTCGCCGCGACCGTGGTCTCGACCCGTTTCATCGGCGAGCACCGCACCGTGCGGCTGGCGATCGACGGGCTGGAGCGGCCGATCGACACCCATGTCGACGCCCGTCACCCGATCGAGATCGGTGCCCGCGTCGCCGTCGGCATCGACCGCACCCAGGCCTTCGTCTTTCCCGAAGGCTGAGACGGGCGGCCGTCAGCCGCCGACGCCCGGCGCCTCGTGGCCGGTGCGCGCGACATATTCCTTGTAGCCGCCGCCGAAGGCGTGGATGCCGTCGGGCGTCAGTTCCAGCACCCGGTTCGACAGTTCCGACAGGAAGTGACGATCGTGGCTGACGAAGAGCATGGCGCCCTCGTAGTCGCCGAGCGCCTCGATCAGCATCTCCTTGGTGGCGAGATCGAGGTGGTTGGTCGGCTCGTCGAGGACGAGGAAGTTCGGCGGATCGTAGAGCATCGCCGCCATCACCAGTCGCGCCTTCTCGCCGCCCGACAGCACCCGGCAGCGCTTCTCGACGTCGTCGCCCGAGAAGCCGAAGGCACCGGCGAGCGCGCGCAGCGAGCCCTGGCCGGCCTGCGGGAACTTGGCGTCGAGCCATTCGAAGATGGTCGCGTCGCCGTCGAGCAGGTCCATGGCGTGCTGGGCAAAATAGCCCATCTTGACGCTGGCGCCGGTCTTCACCGTGCCGGTGTCGGGCGTCGAGGCGCCGGCGACGAGCTTCAGGAGCGTCGACTTGCCGGCGCCGTTGACGCCCATCACGCACCAGCGCTCGCGCCGGCGGACGGCGAAGTCGAAGCCCCGATAGATCACCTTGGCGCCATAGGCCTTGTCGACGCCCTCGAGCGAGACGACGTCCTCGCCGCAGCGCGGCGCGGGCGGGAAGTCGAAGCGCACCGTCTGGCGGCGGCGCGGCGGCTCGACCCGGTCGATCTTGTCGAGCTTCTTGACCCGGCTCTGCACCTGGGCGGCATGAGAGGCGCGCGCCTTGAAGCGCTCGATAAAGGCGAGTTCCTTGGCGAGCATCGCCTGCTGGCGCTCGAAACGCGCCTGCTGCTGCTTCTCCGACAGCGCGCGCTGCGTCTCGTAGAACTCGTAGTCGCCGGAATAGGAGGTGAGCTGGCCGCCGTCGATCTCGAGGATGCGGTTGACGATCCGGTTCATGAAGGCGCGGTCGTGCGACGTCATCATCAGCGCGCCTTCGTAGCCGCGCAGGAACTGCTCGAGCCAGATCAGGCTTTCGATGTCGAGATGGTTCGACGGCTCGTCGAGCAGCATCACGTCGGGCTTCATCAGCAGGATGCGGGCGAGCGCCACGCGCATCTTCCAGCCGCCCGAGAGCCGACCGACGTCGCCGTCCATCATCTCCTGCGAGAAGGAGAGGCCGGCGAGCACCTCGCGTGCCCGGCCCTCGAGGGCATAGCCGTCGAGTTCCTCGAAGCGGTGCTGCACCTCGCCATAGGCCTCGACCAGCGCGTCGATCTCGTCGAGCCGCTCGGGATCGGCCATCGCCTGCTCGAGCGCATGGAGTTCCGCCGCGATCTCGCTGACCGGGCCGGCGCCGTTCATCACCTCGGCGACCGCCGAGTGGCCGGACATCTCGCCGACGTCCTGATCGAAATAGCCGATGGTGATGCCGCGATCGACCAGAACCTGACCCTCGTCGGGGATCTCGCGGCCGGTCATCATGCGGAAGAGCGTCGACTTGCCCGCCCCGTTCGGTCCGACGAGGCCGACCTTCTCGCCCCTGAGGAGCGCGGCGGAGGCCTCGACGAAGAGGAGCTGGTGGCTGTTCTGCTTGGAGACGGAGTCGATGCGGATCATGGCGCGGGTGGTTTCCGGCTGGAGAAGCGGCGTCTGTCGCACGCCCCTCCGGTCGCGGCAAGCCGAAAACGCCGCGCTTCAGCCGATCAGCACGAGATGCGACCGCGCCACCAACACCATGGCGACGGCCGCGAAGAGGAGATCGCCGACGAGCATCGTGACGATCGCCCATCGCGCCGGATCGGCCGGCCCCGCCCGCGTCAGCCGCCCGCGGAAGGCCGCGAGCACGCTCGCCGAGAGGCCGGCGCCGGTCGCCGCGAAGAGCGGCAGATAGAGCGCGAAACCGACGTGGCCGTATTCCCGTTTCAGGATGCAGAACGGGCAGTGGTGGTGCGGCTGCTCGTAGACCCAGGGCGCGATCGCCGAGACGATCGCCGCCAGCGCCAGCCCGAAGACCGCGAGCGACGCCGGCCCGAGGAGGAGGGCCGCGCGCCGCCACCGGAGTGCCGCGAGCCCCGTCACGCCGGAGACGGCGAGGCCGACGCCGAGGGCGATCATCGCGTCGAGCGGCGGCAGCGAGGCGAGATCGCCGCCGACATCCGCCTTGCCCTCGCCGAAGAGCTTGCCGCAGCACGAAGTGATCGTGTCGGCCTTCAGATCGAGGAAATAGGCGAGTTCGATGCCGCCTTCCGCCAGCACCAGCGGCGCCAGCACCAGCAGGCCGACGTGCTTCTGCCTGACCAGTGCCCGGTCGCGGGTCGCGGCGTCGGCGCGGTCGACGGCGAGCCAGACGAAGGCGGCGAAGAACACCACGATCTTCGCCCACAGCGCCGGAAAGCCCCAGACGCTGGCGTTGAGCGTGCCGACGGCGCACATCGCGCCGACGAAGAGCGGCGCCATGCGGTCGGCGTTGAAGGCGAAGAGGATCAGGCTCGCCGCCTCGAGCGCCAGCACGAAGGCGACGACGGTGGAGACGAGGCCGGTCGTCTTCTCGAGCCCGATCTGACGCTGCGATCCGCTCGTCGCGTCCCAGTGTGCGAGGAGGCGCAGCGCGAAGACCGCCGCACCGAGCAGCACCAGGCCGGCGAGCGTCGAGGCGAGGATCAGCGCCAGGATCGGCGGGTGGAAGATCATCGGATGTCTTCCTCGTCCTCGTCGATCCGCCCGTCGATCATCGTCACCAGCCGATCGACGATCGCCGCCTCGGTGATGCGCGGGTCGTGGCTGGTGATCAGAACCGTCTTGCCGGCCCGCTTCAACACGTCGGCGATGACGAGGAACTGCGCCACCCGCTCGGCGTCGAGGCTGGCGGTCGGCTCGTCGGCGACGATCACGGCGGGATCGTTGATCAGGGCGCGCGCGATGGCGACGCGTTGCGCCTCGCCGCCGGAGAGATGTTCGACCGACAGCCGCGCCCGGTCGGCGAGGCCGAACTGGTCGAGCAGTCCGAAGGCGCGCTCTTCGAGGGCGCGATGCGGCAGCCCCATCGGCACCGCCGGCAGCACGACGTTGTCGAGCGCCGAGAGCCCGCGCACCAGATTGAAGCGCTGGAAGACGAAGCCGAAGGTTCGCCGGCGAACTTCCGTGAGGAAACGCTCGGGCAGTCCCGAGACCACCTCGCCGTCGATGCGGACGCGGCCGGTCGTCGGCCGCGCGAGGCACCCGATCACGGTGAGGAGGGTGGTCTTGCCCGAGCCCGACGGCCCGCGCAGGACGGTGATGCGGCCGTCGTCGATGGTGAGATCGACGCCGCCGACGGCGACGACCTCGTCGTGACGGCCCTGATTGTGCAGCTTGGTGACGTCTTCGAGTTGGATCATCGCCGCCTCACCGCATGACCGCGTCGGGATCGGCCGACGCCGTCTTCCACACCGGAACGAGAATCGCCGCCATGTAGGGCACCACCGTCAGCATCGCGAGGGTGAAGACCTCGAGCGCGTCGACGCTCGGCGACAGGGGAAAGCGCGGGTAGAGCGTCGCCCAACCGGTCAGGACAGGGGCGAAGAGCCCGGCCGAGAAGAAGAAGACGTGCAGCCACGCCCCGATCATCCCGAGGACGAAGGCGAGGCCGGAGATCAGCGCGCCTTCCGTCAGCCGCACCGCGACGACGTCGCGCGTCTCCCAGCCGATCGCCTTGAGGATGCCGATCTCGCGCTTCTCCTCCGCCGAGAGGCCGGAGGCGCGGTCGAAGGCGAGCAGCGCGAAGGCGATCAGCGCGCCGGCGAGCAGCGCCAGCGTCAGCCCCTCGCGCCACGAGAACAGCGCCTCGACGCTGCGGCCCATGTCGTCGCGGGTGACGAAACGGTGGCGCGGCAGCTTGATGCCGGCCTTCTCGGCGATGGTCTTGACCTCGCGCGGGTTGGTGACGGTGATCGCCACGTCGGTCCACACGTCCGCCGGCAGTTCGAAGAAGGCGCGGAAGTCGCTCTCCTCGACCAGCACCAGATCGGAGGAGACCAGCGCCGAGTCCGACGGCAGGATCGCCTTGACCCGGCTGCGCAGGAACTTGCCGGCGGGCGAGACGAGGAAGAGCGGCTTGCCGACCTCGAGCCGGCGCGCCCGCGCCACGCCCTCGCCGACGATCGTCTCGCCCTTGCCGACCTTCAGCGCGCCGTCGGCGGCCGGCGGCACCATCAGCGTGTAGTTGGCGGCGCCGGCGCTGTCCCACAGATGGCCCCACAGCCGCGGCTCGATGCGGCGGACGCCGCGCAGCGTGCCGAGTGCGGCGACCTCGTCCGTCCGCGTCAGGTCGTGGCGGCCCATCACCATCGCCTGGGCGGTGATCTCCGGTCCGCTCGAAAGCTGTGCTGAGGCCTCGCGGCGCACTGCCGAGCCGAAGAGCATGACGGAGCCGAGCAGGAAGACGACGAGGGCGTAGATCGCCACCAGGCCGATGTTCTTGGTCGGTCGACGCATCAGCGAGCGTACGGCGAAGTCGAGAAGTTGGCGGCGGCGTTCGAAGGCGGCGCGCATGGGTCACTCCTGCCCGGCTTCGAGCCGGCCGGCGGGGAAGGCGCGCGGCGCGACGACGAGCGAGGCGGTGGGAAAATGATCGAGGCTCGCCGGCCCGTCCTGGAACGCCGAATGGATGTCGGCGAGGGACGGATGGCGGGTGTAGCGCGCCTCGGTGAAGAGTGCCGGATCGCTCAGCGCGAGTTCCGCGGCGATCGCCGAGGCCCGCGCCCGTCGCCCCGCCGGATCGTCGCGGACGACGACCGCCGCCACCAGCGCCGCGCCGACGAGGAGGAGCCCGCCGAAGAGGAGGGCAGCCATCGTCGAGCCGCGCGGGCGCCGCGGCGGGTGGGGGGCGGACGCGGTCATTCGAAACGTCCGTCGTCGAGGGCGGCGGTGAGCGCGAGCGTCGCCTCGGGTGCCTTCAGGATGCGTTTGCCCTTGTGATCGGTGAGGAATTCCTCGGCGTCGGCCCTGGTCGCGAGGGGCACCAGTTCGTGGCCCATCGGGCCGAGCACGTCCGAGCCGATCACGTACCAGGCGGTCTCGGCGGCGACGAGGCTGCCCTCGTAGTAGGCGGTGACGCCCACCGCCTCGATCTCCTCCGCCTTGCGGCCGGGCGACCAGTGGCCGACGTCGCGGAGATATTTGAAGAGGTCCTTCGCCCCGTCGAAATGCTCCATGTGGCCGTCGCGAAAGCGCAGCGAGGCGATCCAATAGGGGTATTTGGCGACGAACATGCCGCAGACCGGGCAGACGTCGCGCTCGCCGGGCTTGGGCAGAGCGACGGCGGCGGCCTTGTCGGCGTCGGCGGCCTCCGCGACGGGCAGGCACGCGAAGGTCGCGAGGCCGGCGACGAAGGCACGGCGGCCGAGGCGTGCGGGACGGCGATGTCGGATCATGGCATGTCTCCGGGCGACCCCGGCCGGGCGTGCGCCCGACCGGGATGCGATGACCGATCACTGCGGATTGGCGGCCTTCTTGCGCATCTCGCCGCGGCGGGTGCGCAGCATGATCGTGTCGTCGGCCATCACCAGATAGGCCTTGCGCAGCGCGCCGTTGAAGTCGACGACCTCGGCACCGGCCTTGGCCGAGGCTTCCGCCTTGGCGGCGGCCTCCGCCTTCGCCTTGTCGGCATAGGCCGCGTTCGACACCCGCGTCATCGTGCCGGGCTTGGAGGGGTCGACGACGTAGAAGGCCTTGTCGACGTTGACGAGCGGCTTGATCTCGCCGTCGGCACCGGCGTCGCCCGCCCAGATCGCCTTCGGACCCTTGTCCATGTTGAGCGACAGACCGATCGCCGCGCAGTGCAGCGAGCAGGTGCCGTCGACCGCGTCGTCCTCGTAGTGGATGAGGTGGCGGGTCGCCGAGAACTTGGCGCGCACCATGCCGCAGTAGCGGCAGCGCGGGAACTTCTTGGTGTCGTCGGTGGTCGGGTCCTTGTCCTTCGGCAGATCCTTGATCAGGCCGTTGGCGTCGGTCCAGGCCCAGGGCGCCATCGGCTGTTCCTGGGCACCCGTCTGCGTGGCGAAGAGCGAGGCGAGGGCGGCGCCGGCGACCAGCGCGCGACGATCGATCGGGAAATCGGTCATGGGATGGATTCCTTCGTGCATGGGCTGAGGAGACACGACGCGACACGGTCTGCGCCGGCGTCGTCGTGTCTTCGGTCGATCAGGCGCGAAGGGAGAGCGGAGGCCCGCGGACGACGCCGAAGCGCGACGCCGGCCGCGACACCAGGAAGGCGATGACGATCTCGGAGACCCGGGCTTCGGCGACGACCGCCGGGCCGACGACGACCGGCCCCTGCGGCGCCGGACCGCTGCCGGTCACCGCCGCCGAGGCGCAGAGCACGCAAGGGTCGTCGACCGTGTCGATCGGCGAGGTGCGATCGCCGGCCTCGCCGTGGCAGAGCGAGAGAATGCCCGCGGCGGCGACATCGGAGGAGACCGAGGAGGCCGCCGTGGCGCCGAGATGATCCGCGGTCAGCAGGACCTGCAGCAGCATCGCGAAGAGGGCGAGCCACCGCATCGGACGAGCGTTCCGAGACGCGCGCGACGACGGGGCTCTCTCTTCGGTCATGCGATCTCCCGCGAGGGACGTGTCGAGGATCGATCCATCGCGCTTTGCTGATATCTGCGCCTTGATCATGGTCAATGATGCCGGGACGATCGCACCGTCACGGCGCCTTGGCCGGCGCCTGCCCGGTCAGTTCCTGCTTCAGTTTCTCCGATCTGCGCCGCATTTCGGCCCGCCAGCGACGGTTCGTCGCGTTGTCCTCGGCCATCACCAGATGGGCGTTCTTCAGCGCCTCCTCGAACCGCACGACGCGGGCGCCGGCGGTCTTGGCGAGTTCGGTCGCGGCGGCGGCATCCGCCTTGGCGCGGTCGGCATAGGCGAAGTTGGAGACCCGCGTCATCGTGCCCGGGCGCGACGGATCGAGCACGTAGAAGGCCTTGTCGACGGGAACCAGCGGCTTGACCTCGGCATCCGACCCGGCGTCGCCGACCCACAGGCCGCGGATGTCGGCATTGATGCCGAGCGACAGGCCGACCGCCAGGCAGCGCAGCGAGCAGGTGCCGTCCATGCCGTCGTCCTCGTAGGAGACGAGATGGCGGCTGTGCGAGAACTTGCGCCGGTCCATGCCGCAGTAGCGACACCGCGGCTGCTTCTCGAACTCGTTGGTCAGCGGATCGGGGTCCTTGGGCAGACCGCGCAGCGGACCGTTGGCGGCGGTCCATTCCCACGGCGTCTGGGCGGCCGGCGCGGGTGCGGGAGCCGCCGGGGCGGCGGGCTTGTCCTCGGCGCTCGCGGGGCGGGCGGCGAAGAGCGCGGCGAGGGCTGCGGCGCCGAGCACGGCGCGGCGATCGGGAGATGTCGTCATGATGTCCTCGAGGAAAAGAGGGAAGGCGGGAGGGCCCGAGCCCTCCCGACGAGGCTCAGAACGTCGCCTTCAGCGTCACGAGGAAGTTCCTCGGGTCGCCGTAGGTGTTGTAGGAGGAGGTGCCGCCGACACGGGTGCGATAGACGGTGTCGAACACGTTGTTGACGGCGAAGGTCGCCTTCAGATGCTTGTTGATCTCGTAGCCGGCCTGGAGATCGACGACCGTGTAGGGGTTCTGCACGCGCGCCGGCGGATTGCCGAAGCCCGAATCCGAATAGGCCTGCAGGCCGAGACCGCCGAAGACGCCGGCCCAGCGCCCGTCCTGGACGGTGTACTGGGTCCACAGTTTGAACGAGTGCTTCGGCTGCCAGGTGGTGATCGGATTGCCGGTGTTCGGGCTCGCCGACAGGACCTTGGTGTGGTTGTAGGTGTAGCCGGCGGCGATCTGCCAACCCGGCATCGCCTCGCCGGTCACCTCCAGTTCCACGCCCTCGCTCTTGGCCTTGCCCGCGTTGAGATAGAAGCCCGGATGACTGAGGTCCGACATCGTCCGATTGTAGTCGTCGATGTAGAAGGCCGCAGCCGAGGTCTGCAGTTTGCCGCCGAAGAACTCGCCCTTGAGGCCGACCTCGTATTGCGCGCCGGTGCGCGGATCGAGGATCGTGCCGGCGCCGCCGTCCCACTTCTTGGACGTGGTCGGCACGAAGATGTCGGCGTAGCTCGCATAGGCGTTGATGCCCTTGACGATCTCGTAGACGAGACCGGCATAGGGCGAGAGCCGACCGTCGGCCTTGGAGCCCTGAGACCAGCCGGTCGCGGCGCCCGGCGGGATGGTGCGCGAGCGCGAGTCGTACCAGGAGACGCGCGAGCCGACGATCAGCGTCAGCGGATCGAGGATCTTGATCTTGCCCTGGCCGTAGATGCCGACCTGCTTCTGCTCGCTGCGCGAACCGGAGTTGAAGACGAAGGCCGGTTCGGGAACCGTGGCGTCGGGGTTGAAGATGTTGCCGGTGACGTTCGCGGCGTTCATTCCGACGCCTTCCGAGCCCCAGAAGGCGTAGTTGGTTCCGAGCAGGACCTCGTGGGTGCGGCCGAACAGCTCGATCGGACCGCGCACGAAGGCGTCGGCCGAGTTGCGCTCGAAGTCGTAGAGCCATGAACGGCGCGCGTAATCGGCGCCCCCGGAGGCATTCGCGCCGGTCCAAGTATACGCGTCCTTGAGGACGTAGTGCTGGCGCCGCGTGGCGAACGACGCCTTCGCGATCCAGCCACTGTCGAAGCGATGTTCGAGCGAGGCGGCATATTCGTCCGTCAACCAGTGATAACGCGACCACGACGGATCGGGATTGGTCGAGCGGGGCACGTCCAGGAAGGCACCGGTCGCGATGTTCGCAGGTAGACCCGAATAGGACGGCGTGCGGGCGTCCTGGTGGGCGGCCGAGACGGTCAGCAGCGTCCTGTCGGTCAGGTCGACCTCGACCGTGCCGAAGCCGACCCATTTGGCGTCGTGGGAGCGGTCGTAGAAGTAGTTGCGATCGGTGCCGGCGAGCACGCCGCGCCAACGGATGCGCTTCTCCTCGCCGAGCGGACCGGTGACGTCGAGCTCGGCGCGCTTGTTGGCCCACGAGCCGTAGCTGGTGATGAGCGAGGCGCCGAAGACGTCCTTCGGCGTCTTCTTGACGAAGTTCACCACGCCGCCCGGGCTGCCCTGGCCCATCAGCAGGCCGGATGGTCCCTTGAGCACCTCGAGCCGGTCGTAGATCGCCGTGTCGAACTGCTGGTAGCCGCCGAAGCCGGAGAGCGCCGGCGCGCCGTCGACCATCGCCTCCGGCGAATAGCCGCGGACGTAGTACTGGCTCTGCGCCGGATCGTTCGAGATCATCGTCACGCCCGGCGTGCGGGCGAGGACCTGGTCGACCGTCGTCAGGTGCTGGTCCTCGATCTGCTGGCGCGTCATCACCGACACCGAGTTCGGCACGTCGATGCGCTTCATCGGGATCTTGCCGGCGGTGGTCACGGCGCCGGAGGTGTAGGAGCCGGTGCCGTCGGTGGTGGCGGCGTTGCGCTGCGGTCGGTCGGCCGAGACCACGACCTCGGGCAGCGGCGCGTCGACCGTCTGGCCCTGCTCCTGCGGCGGCGTCTTCGCCTTCTTCTGCTTCTTGGCCGGCTCGGCCAGCGCCGTCGAGGACGCGAGCACGAGCGCGAGCGCGACGAGGCCGGAGCCCCTCGCGAGGGTGGGGATGGACTGCATGGTTTCTTCTCCCGAAAGCGCGTCGAGGCGCCTCGTGGACGAGATCAGGCGGCGAGGAGGATCGCGCCGGTTCGGACGTCGTCTCGGGAGAGGGAAGGGGGCGCGCGGGCGCGGATGCGGTCGAGGAGCCGCGGCAGGACGATCGCCTCGACGGCGATGCGCCATTCGGCCGGGCGGAATCGTTCGACCGGCGGCGGGGCGAGGCCGATCTCGACCGGCGGAGCGAAACCGCCGGGGGCTGCGAGCCGGCAAAGGCCGCAGGCGTCGCCGTGATGGAGTGCTGCCGGGCTCGTCGCGTCGCGACGCTCGACCGCCTCCTGGTCCTGGGCGCAGACGATGATGTCGACGAGGGGATCGAAGGCGAGGCGGATACTGGCCGCACTGGAACCGACCGGCGCCAGGATCTGCACGATCAGCGCCAGTACGATCAGAAGTGCTTCGAAGGCGATACGCAACCTTCGCAAGAACAATCTCCCCTTGCCCCGCGTCACAGACGACATTTCAGTGGGAGAGAGTCAATCGGCGTCGATCTACGTACGACGGAGTGACGAGGCGCCGCTCGTCAGAGGACGAGGACGCCGCGGTGTTCGGCCTCGCCCTCGGGCTCGAGGTGGA
The DNA here is from genome assembly GCF_056313705.1 of Pinisolibacter sp. DMC100. Taxonomy (NCBI): domain Bacteria; kingdom Pseudomonadati; phylum Pseudomonadota; class Alphaproteobacteria; order Hyphomicrobiales; family Ancalomicrobiaceae; genus Pinisolibacter; species Pinisolibacter sp. DMC100. Next base: position 915,245 of record NZ_JBQUZT010000001.1, read on the forward strand.
TGGTGACGATCGCGTCCTCGATCGCCGTCGCCAGCGCCGCCTCGATGCGATCGCAGATGGCGTGCGCATCGCGCACCGCCATGTCGCCCGGCACCACCAGATGGAAGTCGACGAAGACGGCGCGGCCGGCGTGCCGGGTGCGCAGGGCATGGGCCTCGAGCGCGCCGGTCGCCTCGACGGCGATGATCTCGGCGATCTTCGCCAGGATGTCGTCGCCGACCGCCTCGTCCATCAGGCCGGAGAGCGAATCCCGCATCACCTTCCAGCCCGACCACAGGATGTTGACCGCCACCGCGGCGGCGAGCAGCGGATCGAGGATCATCCAGCCGGTCACGACCGCCAGTCCGACGCCCACCGCCACGCCGACCGAGGAGACGACGTCGGAGAGGAGATGATGGCCGTCCGCCACCAGCGCCGGCGAGCGCAGCCGCCGCCCGCGCACGATCAGCACCCGGCACCAGACCGCGTTGATCACGCTCGCCAGACCGTTGATCGCGAGGCCCTCGAACGGCGCGTCGATGGCGCGCGGCGCCAGGATCCCGGCCCAGGCCTCGCGGAAGATCAGCGCCGCGGCGACGACGATCATCGCTCCTTCGAGCGCGGCGGAGAAGAACTCGGCCTTGTGGTGACCGTAGGGGTGGCGGGCATCGGCCGGACGCGCGGCGATGCGGATCGCCACCAGCGCGGCGATCGCGGTGGCGACGTTGACGATGCTCTCGAGCCCGTCGGAGAGCAGCGCCACCGATCCCGTGACCGCCCAGGCGACCAGTTTCAGCCCGAGCACCACGAGGCCGACGACGATGCTGCCGATGGCGATCTGGTGGGTGGAGGACATGCACGGCTCCATCGAGCGGAGGTTCCGACGAGCGGCGCCACCCTGTCATGAACGCCGCGACGGCGACAGTCGCCGTTCGGAGGGGAGCGTCGCGGCTCTGCGGGCGCCGGTTGCAGTCGGGCGCGGCACGCCGACGAGGTGCCGCCCGGCGGATGCGGTGCTAGGATCGCGAATCGGTCGCTGCGCCCGCGTCGCGGCCCGACGCATCGTTGCCCGGAGATCCGCATGAGCGACCCAGTCGAAGACCCCGCGACGGCGGCCGCGCCGATCCCGCTGGTCCTCGATCTCGACGGCACGCTCGTCGCCTCCGATCTCCTGGTCGAGGCCGCGGCCACCCATGTCGCCACCCACCCCGGCCGGATCGGCGGCCTGATCGCCGCCGCCCGCCGCGGCAAGGCGGCGCTGAAGGCGACGATCGCCGCAGCGACCCCGGTCGATCCGACGCGTCTGCCCTGGGACGTCCGCGTGCTGGCGATGATCGAGGCGGCGCGCGGCGCCGGCCGACCGGTCTGGCTCGCTTCCGGTTCCAACGAGCGTCACGTCGCCGCGGTCGCCGCCCATCTCGGCCTCGACGGCTGGCTCGCCTCCGACGACACGGTCAACCTGACCGGCGAGGCCAAGGCCCGCCGGCTGGTCGAGACCTTCGGCGAGAAGGGCTTCGACTATGTCGGCGACGGTGCGGTCGATCTGCCGGTCTGGGCGGTCTGCCGCCGCGGCATCGCCATCGAGCCGTCGCGCGCCACCCGCGCCCGCCTTGCCCTGACGCGTCCCGACGTGACGATCGTGCCGCCGCTGCCCGGCCGGGCCGAGGCCTGGGTCGCGCTCTTCCGGCCGCACCAGTGGGTGAAGAACGCGCTGGTCTTCCTGCCGCTGATCACGGCGCAGAAGTTCGGCACGACGGCGCTCGTCGAGGCGATCGTCGCCTTCCTCGCCTTCTCCTTCGCCGCCTCCGCCGTCTATGTCTTCAACGATCTCGTCGACCTCTCGGCCGATCGCGGCCATCCGACCAAGAAGCGCCGGCCGCTCGCCGCCGGCCGCGTGCCGATCCTCGCCGCCCTGCCCGCCGCCGCCCTGCTCGTCGTCGCGGCGCTCCTGGCCGCGGCGATGGTCTCGCCGTTCTTCGCCGGGGTGATCGCCGTCTATCTGGCGGTGACCACGGCCTATTCCTTCTGGCTCAAGCGCAAGATGCTGGTCGACGTGCTGGCGCTCGCCGGGCTCTACACGTTCCGCGTCATCGGCGGCGCGGTGGCGATCGGCGTGCCGGTGTCGGAATGGCTGCTCGGCTTCTCGATGTTCGTCTTCACCGCGCTCGCCCTGATCAAGCGCTACGTCGAGCTCGCCGCCCGCATCGACGGCGACCTGCCGGACCCGGAGAACCGCGACTGGCGCAAGGCCGACCTGCCCGTCGTCTCGGCGCTCGCCGCCGCCGCCGCCTTCAATGCCGTGACCGTCTTCGCCCTCTGGGTCTCCTCCGAGACGGTGCATCGGCTCTATCGCCACCCGTCGCTGCTCTGGCTCGTCTGCCCGATCCTGCTGTATTGGCTCGGCCGCGCCCTGATGCTCGCCCATCGCCGCGAGATGGCCGACGACCCGATCCTCTTCGCCCTGAAGGATCGCAACAGCCTCCTCGCCTTCGCGCTGATCGGCGCGATCGTCGTCGCGGCGGTGGTGTGAGGAGGCCGACATGAGCGAAGCGACCGAGCGCGAGACGACCGAAGCCGGTGAGGCGGCGACCCGCCCCTTCCTCGCCGCCCATGCGGTCTTCGTGCGCTACGTGCTCTTCGCGGTGATCGCCGGCCTCGCCAATCTCGGCGCCCAGGAGGCGACGGTCCGGATCGGGCCGGCCTGGCCGCTGATGGTCTCGGTGCTCGCCGGCACCGGCGTCGGCTTCTTCGTCAAATATTGGCTCGAGAAGCGCTTCATCTTCTTCGACGCCTGGGAGAGCCACGCCGCCGAGCTGCGCAAGATCACCGTCTACGGCCTCTTCGGCGTCGGCACGACCCTGCTCTTCTGGGCGATCGAACTCGGCGCCTGGCACCTGTGGCAGACCGTCGAGGCGAAATACGCCGGCGCCGCCGTCGGCCTCGCGCTCGGCAACTGGATCAAGTACCTGATGGACAAGCACTGGGTCTTCGGGAGGTCGTCATGATGCGCCGCCTTTCCGGTTGGGGCCGCTGGCCGGTGGTGGAGAGCGATTGGCTCGCCCCCGCCCGCCGCGAGGATGCCCGCGCCGCGCTCGCCGCGACCGAGGGCGTGGTGGCGCGCGGCAACGGTCGTGCCTACGGCGATGCCGCGATCGGCGCCCGGGCGACGCTCTCGGCCCGCGGCCTCGACCGGATGATCGCCTTCGACGCCGCGACCGGGCTGCTGACGCTCGAGGCCGGCGTCCTCCTCTCCGACGTCGTCGACGCCTTCGGCCCACGCGGCTTCTTCCCCGTCGTGGTGCCCGGCACCCGCCTCGTCACCATCGGCGGGGCGATCGCCGCCGACGTCCACGGCAAGAACCATCACCGCGACGGCGGCTTCGGCGATCACCTCGTCTCGCTGGTGCTGGCGACGGCGAGTGGCGACGTCGTGACCTGTTCGCGCGAGGAGAACGCCGAACTCTTCGCCGCGACCGTCGGCGGCATGGGCCTGACCGGCACCATCCTCGAGGCGACGATCCGCCTGCGCGCCGTCGAGACCGGCTGGATCCGCCAGACGACGGTGGTGGCGCAGGATCTCGCCGCCGCGATCGCGGCCCTCGACGGGGCCGACGCCACGACCTATTCGGTCGCCTGGATCGACTGCGTCGCCCGCGGCGCGGCGCTCGGCCGTTCGCTCGTCTTCCTCGGCGAACACGCCACCCGCGCCGATCTCGACGCGTCGGCCGCGCGCGATCCCTTCCCGCCGATCCCGGCACCGCGCCTCGCCGTGCCGATCGACGCGCCCGGCTTCGCGCTGGCGCACTGGAGCGTCGCCGCCTTCAACGAGGCCTATTTCCGCCTCGGCGCCCGCAGGGCCGGCGCGCCCTTCACCGTCGCGGCCGGGCCCTATTTCTTCCCGCTCGACGGTGTCGGCGACTGGAACCGCATCTACGGTCGCCGCGGCTTCGTCCAGCACCAGTGCGTGCTGCCGACGGCGACCGGCCCGGCGGCCTTGGCCGAGATGCTCGACCGCATCGCCGCGCGCGGCGATGCCTCCTTCCTCGCCGTGCTGAAGAAGCTCGGCCGGGCGAACGGCCTCCTCTCCTTCCCGCTCGAGGGCTGGACGCTGGCGCTCGACTTCCCCGTGACGCCCGGCCTCCTCGACTTCCTCGAGGAGCTCGATGCGATCGTGGTGAAGGCCGGCGGCCGGCTCTACCTCGCCAAGGACGCCCGCCAGTCGCGTGCCACCTTCGAGGCCGGCTACGGCGAGGCCGTCGATCGTTTCCGCGCGCTCCGGCGCAGCCTCGACCCGACCGGCCGCGTCGCGTCGCGCCAATCCCTCCGCCTCGGCCTGTGAGACCCGCCATGACCGAACCACGATCCGTCCTGATCCTCGGCGGCACCTCCGACATCGGCCGCGCCGCGGCGATCGCCTTCGCCCGCGCCGGCTGGCGCGTGACGCTCGCCGCCCGTGATGCCCAGGCGCTTTCCCGCGACGCCGCCGACGTGGCGACCCGTACCGGCCGCGAGGTCGCGACGCTGCGCTTCGACGCGCTCGACAGCGGATCCTTCGCCGGCTTCGTCGACGCGCTCGCAGCCCTGCCGGATGCCGTCGTCTCGACGGTCGGCCTGCTCGGCGACCAGCGCCGCGCCGAGACCGATCTCGACCATGCGAGCCTGGTTCTCCGCACCAACTTCGAAGGTCCGGCGCTGATCCTCGGCCTCTTCGCCGAGCGGATGGTGGCGCGCGGCTCGGGTACGATCGTCGGCGTCTCCTCGGTCGCCGGCGAGCGGGGACGCGCCTCGAACTACGTCTACGGCGCGGCGAAGGCGGGCTTCACCGCCTTCCTCTCGGGGCTCCGCAACCGCTGCTTCCGGGCCGGCGTCCACGTCGTCTCGGTCCAGCCCGGCTTCGTGCGCACCAAGATGACGGCGCATCTGGAGCTGCCCGGCGCGTTGACCGCCGAGCCCGACATGGTCGGGGCGGCGATCCTCGCGGCGGTCGAGAAGAAGCGCGACGTCGTCTGGGTCAAGGGCGTGTGGCGCTGGGTGATGACCGTCATCCGCGCCCTGCCCGAGCCGATCTTCAAGCGCACGAAGCTCTGAGCCTCAGGCGATCATCCGTCGCATCACCGCGGCGATGTCGTCGCCGTCGTTGTCGCCGATGATCTCGTCGGCGACCGCCTTGAGGCCATCGGCGGCATTGCCCATGGCGACGCCGTGGCCGACGGCGGAGATCATCGTCACGTCGTTGAGATTGTCGCCGAAGGCGAGGATCTCGTCGGCGGCGATGCCCTTGGCGGCGGCCCATTCGATCAGCCGCGGGCCCTTGGAGGCGCCCGCCACCATCACGTCGAAACGGTCGATCCACGACGCCTCGATGTTGAAGCCCTCGAAGGTCCCGGCCTCGGCGCGCCACGCGGCGAGCACGTCCGGATCGGGCGACGAGACGACGACCTTCCAGACCAGCGGCGCCGCGGCGATTGCCGCCTCGAAGTCGGGGATCTGCTCGAGCCGCGGCCGGATCGGCTCGGGGAAGCTCGAAGCCCAGGCCGAGAGCCCGTCGAGATGCGGCGTCGCCACCTCGTAGGTCATGGCGTCGCGCAGGTAGACCAGCATGTGGACGCCGCGGCGACGGCAGAGCGCCACCATCCGCCGCGCCTGATCCTTGGCCATCGGCTCGCCGACCACCGGTCGACCCTCGGCGAAGTCCCAGACATAGGTGCCGTTGCAGCAGATCGCCGGATTGTCGAGCCCGAGCTCGGCATGGAGCGGCCGCGTCAGCACGTGATGGCGGCCGGTCACCACCACCACCTCGACCCCCGCCGCGCGCGCCCGTGCCACCGCCTCGCGCGTGCTGTCGCGGAACCGTCCGGCGCCGTCGAGCGAGGTGCCGTCGAGATCGAGCGCCACCAGTCTGATCGTCTTACCCGTCATGAAGTCTCGTCCTTCCCCAATCGTCGGCGCCCATTGGACGAAAGTCGCATGTCGCGCGCCCGGCGTCGAGACGTCCGGACGCGCGGCTCGCCCGCGCGGGGCGATCAGCAGGATGTTCCATGGAAAAGCAGGAATCACAGCGTGACTGCAAGAAATTTCTGATTTATCGTTCGGCCATTCCTTCGAATGATTCCGAGAGGATATGCGACAAAGTACCGACTGGAAAGCCCGTGGGAGGGGTTCTCCGGATGGCGTCGCGAAAGAAATTGCACGAAACTCGGACATCATCGGGAGGGGTGTCCTTTCCGATTTCGTGGTTATGCTCTCGTCGAAGGGTCGAACCGGCCGCGGCGAGGGCCGCGCAAGGTTCCCGCGTCGCCGGCGGCGATGCGAGCCCGACAAGAAGAACCCGAAGAGAAGAGCAAGACCCGTGACCAAGCTCGATTCCCTGCGCCGTTCCACCGTCATCGTCGCCGACAGCGGCGACGTCGAGGCGATCCGCGCCCATGCGCCGCAAGACTGCACCACCAATCCCTCGCTGGTGCTCAAGGCGGCTCTGCTGCCGACCAACGCCGAACGGGTGCGCGACGCCGTCGCCCGCGCCGTCGCCGAGGGCGGCGATGCGCCGCTCGAGCGCGCCGTCGAGTATCTGACCGTCGCCATCGGTCGCGAACTCTCGGCGATCGTCCCCGGCCGCGTCTCGACCGAGGTGCCGGCGCGCCTCTCCTTCGACACGACGGCCTCCGTCGCCGCCGCCGAGCGTCTGATCGCCCTCTACGAGGCCGCCGGCGTGCCGCGCGGCCGCATCCTGATCAAGCTCGCCGCCACCTGGGAAGGCATCCGCGCCGCCGAGATCCTGGAGAAACGCGGCATCCAGACCAACGTCACGCTGGTCTTCGGCCTGCCCCAGGCGGTCGCCGCCGCCGAGGCCGGCGCCTTCCTGATCTCGCCCTTCGTCGGCCGCATCCTCGACTGGCACGTCAAGGCCGAGGGCCGCACCTTCGCGCCGGAGAACGATCCGGGCGTCCTGTCGGTCCGCCGCATCTGGAGCTATTTCAAGAAGTTCGGCTATTCGACCGTCGTCATGGGCGCGAGCTTCCGCTCCGCCGGCGAGGTCGAGGCGCTGGCCGGCTGCGACCGCCTGACGGTGTCGCCGGCCCTGCTCGAGGAGCTCTCGGCGGCCGAAGGCGAGGTGCCGCGCCGCCTCGACGCGGCCGAGGCGGCGACGTCCGACGTCGCGCGCATCGCCGTCGACGAGGCCTCGTTCCGCTGGGCGCTCGCCACCGACCCGATGGCCAACGAGAAGCTCGCCGAAGGCCTGCGCCTCTTCAACGCCGACACCGAGAAGCTCGTCGCTCACCTCGGCACGATCGCCGCGGCGCTCTGAGCGGGTGTCTTCTTCGCGCCGCCGAATCCCGGAGAGGGGTTCGGCGGTGTTTTCGTGTCCGGACGCTCGAACTCCTCCGGATGCTGCGCACAAAAAAACGGGCGAGACCTTTCGATCTCGCCCGCCGGTCGACGGACGGCGCGCGCCGGAGGGGACAGGAGGCCGACCCTCGGCGCCGCGCCGCCGCTCCCGCTCAGACCTCGACGTATTCCACGCCGGCCAGGTCGCACCACGCCTTCCAGCGCGGGCGCACGTCGCCCAGGTGCAGGACCTGATGGTGGGTACCGCCGTTCCTCAGCCAGCCGTTCAGGCACTCGGCGACGCCGGTGTCGGGCTTGAAGAAGAAGTAGGGCATCTCGACCGTCGGCAGTTCCTCGGTGTCGAGGATCGTGCCCTGGGCGACGACGAGGCGATACTTGCCCTCGCCCGGATCGAGCAGGCTGACCAGCGTCGCCGGGCCCGGCTCGGCCATGAAGAGCACGGTCGGCGGGTTGTCGAGGCCGCCGATGCCGAGCGGGCGATCGATCAGCTTCGGCTTGCGGTCCTTGCGGGCGACCTTCCAGTTGCCCTCGCCCATGTGGCTCTGCAGCGCGGCATCGCGCTCGAAGTCCATGGCGTACATCTCGGTGAAGTGCGGATCGGGCGCGATCGACCGGGCCGCCACCATCAGCGAGGCGCAGTTGGTGTCGCCTTCGGCCGAATAGCCGTAGCCGGCCGCCATCAGGTTCGACGCCGCCATCATGTGGATCTGGCTGAAGCGCCCGTCGAAGCCGATCTCGTTGAAGTAGAGCGAGAAGGCGTCGTAGCCGCCGGCCTCGAGCAGCTTGGTGATGCCGATCTGGATCTTGGCGGCTTCCTCGAGCTGGGCCGGCTTCAGGCGCGGATCCATCTCGAAGTTCGCCCGGCAGAAGTCGAGCACGGCGTCGACCTCGGCCTGCGTCGTCTGGTTCATGTGCCAGACGATCGAGCCCATGCCGATGTGGTCGATCTGCGGACCGAGCTTGCGCATGAAGGTGTGCGGGTCGGTCAGGATGTCGCCCATGCCCGGCATGCGGCCGAAGACGGCGACCTTGGCCTGCTTCATCGCGGTGACGGTGTGGGCGGCGACCGCGAAGGTCTCGAAGGCCGCGACGAAGGCGTCGCTCTTCCAGTCGCCGGAGAAGACGGTGAACTTCTTGCCGAGACGGATCAGCGTGTTGGCCGTGTCCTGCGCGCCGTGGACACCCTGATTGTAGGTCAGGTCGCCCATGTCCCAGGCGGTCGTCACCTGCGGCTCGGGCTGGATGTTGGCGAGCATCAGCGGCAGCGAGCAGTCGCGGAAGGCGTTGACCAGCCGCAGGCCCGGCCCGTAGGTCAGCATGACGATCAGGACGCCGTCGACGCCCTCGGCGGCGAAGCCCGCCATGGTGCGTTCGATGTCGTCACGGCAGCGCACGGCGCCGGGGAAGACGACGTCGGCCACGCCCGAGAGCCGGCCGGCGACGTCACGGCCATAGGCCTCCTGCCGCTCGGTGATGCCGGGCAGCATCTTGTCGTAGAGTTCCTGCATGATGCCGAGCAGGCCGATCTTCGGCTTGCGGGTGACCACGTCGAGAGACATCGCGTGTTTCCTCGTGCTGGCGGATGGGGGATCACGAACCCTTCTTGCCCTGGCCGTACCAGGCGCCGGGGCCGTGTTTTCGCTGGTAGTGATAGTCGGAGACGTATTCTTCGACCGGACGGGCGGCGGGATCGATGGTCACCGTCGCCGTGGCGATGCGGGCGATCTCCTCGAGGAAGACGGCGTTGAGCACCGCGTCCTTCGGGCTCTTTCCCCAGGTGAACGGCCCGTGGCCGGCGACGAGCGCCATCGGCCGGGCGAGCGGATCGTCGTTGCCGAGGCGGCGGACGATGGCGTGACCGGTCTCGCCCTCGTAGTCGCGCGCCACCTCGTCCGGCGTCAGCGCCGCGGTCAGCGGCACCGAGCCGTGGCAGTAGTCGGCGTGCGTCGTGCCGAAGCACGGGATCTCGCGCCGCGCCTGCGCCCAGGCGACCGCATGGGCCGAATGGGTGTGGGCGACACCGGCGATCGTCGGGAACGCCCGGTAGAGCACCAGATGGGTGCGGGTGTCGGTCGAGGGGTTGAGATCGCCCTCGACGCGGTTGCCGTCGAGATCGACGACGACGATCTTGTCGGGCGTCAGTTCGTCGTAGGAGACGCCCGACGGCTTGATCGCCACGAGCCCACGCCCCCGGTCGATGCCGGAGACGTTGCCCCAGGTGTGGACGACGATGCCGCGTCGATCCAGTTCGAGATTGGCCTCGCAGACGGCCTTCTTCAGCTCTTCGAGCACGGTTGGCCTCCTCAGGACCGGGTGTCGGTTTCGCCGAAGCGGGCGAAGCGCTCGCGCCGCTCGTAGAGCCGGGCATAGGCGGCGACGGCGTCCGGGTTCGGCGTGTAGTCGCGCAGGATGCCGCTCTTCATCGCCTGCTTGGCGGCCTCGGCCGAGCCGTGGCAGCCGGCGGCGGTGGCGGCGAAGACCGCCGCGCCACGGGCGCAGCATTCCTCCGAGGCGACCACCGAGATCGGCCGGTTCAGCACGTCGGCGCAGGTCTGGACGACCAGCGGCGACTTCTGCGGGATGCCGCCGAGGGCGACGATCCGACGGACCTCGATGCCGCGGCTCTCGAAACGGTCGACGATGGCGCGGGTGCCGAAGGCGACCGCCTCGACCAGCGCGCGATAGACCGCCGGCGCCGAGGAGCCGAGATGCAGACCGCCGAGGATCGCCTTGACCCGCTGGTCGGCGTCCGGCGTGCGCCGGCCGTTGAACCAGTCGAGGGCGATCTCGCCCGATCCGCCGGGCGGCAGTTCGGCCGCCGCCTTCTCGAGCGAGGCGAGGAGATGCGCCGCGCGCGCGGGATCGTCGTCGCCCCAGGTGAGCAGGCGCTTGAACCAGGCGAAGACGTCGCCGAAGGAGGATTGTCCCGCCTCGAAGCCGGTGAGCCCCGGCAGCACGCTGTCGGGCACCTGGCCGCAGATGCCGTCGACCAGGATGTTGCCGACCTCGCCGGGCGGGGCGACGAGGATGTCGCAGGTCGAGGTGCCCATGACGCGGGCGAGATCATAGGGCTCGACGCCGGCGCCGACGGCGCCCATGTGGCAGTCGAAGGCGCCGACCGCGACGGCGATGCCCGCCGTCAGACCCAGCCGCTCGGCCCATTCGGCCGAGAGGCGGCCGGCTTCCGCGTCGGCGGGCAGCGGGTTCTCGAACAGCGGATAGGGCAGGGACAGCAGCAGCGGATCGAGCTTCTCCAGGAACTCGCGACCCGGCAGACCGCCCCAGCTCGGATGCCACAGCGCCTTGTGACCGGCGGCGCAGCGGCCGCGCACGATCTTGGTGTGGTCGGTGACGCCGGCGAGCACCGCCGGGATCCAGTCGCAGAACTCGACCCAGGTCGCAGCCGCCTTCGCCACGGCCGGATCGGCGCGATGGACGTGGAGGATCTTCGCCCAGAACCATTCCGACGAGTAGATGCCGCCGACGTAGCGGGTGTAGTCGGTGATCGCGCCGGAATGGCAGAGGGTGTTGATCTCCTCGGCCTCGGCGATCGCGGTGTGGTCCTTCCACAGCACGCAGAGCGCGTTGGGATTGTCGGCGAATTCGGGATGGAGGCCGAGCGCCCGACCGTCGGCGGCGAGCGGCAGCGGGCTGGAGCCGGTGGTGTCGACGCCGATGCCGACGACGCGCGCGGCTTCCTCCGGCGCGGCGCGGAAGAGACCGCGGACGGCCTCGGTCATCGCCTCGAGATGGTCGAGCGGGTGCTGGCGGTAACGACTGGTGACCGGATCGCACCACGCACCGGTCGCCCAGCGCGGATAGGCGACGACCGAGCGGCCCAGTTCCGAGCCGTCGTCGGCCGAGAAGAGAACGGCACGGACGCTGTCGGAGCCGAAGTCGAGACCGACGACGCGACGAGGATTCGACATGGACATGAGACCGATCTCCCGGTCGGCGGGAGAGCGCGATCGACCAGCAACCGTTCGGCCGGGGCAAGCCGTCGGCCCGTCGTCGCATCCTCCCGCAGCGGCCGTTTATGGCCGTTGTTGTTGTTCGAGTTGGTAGCATGGATTATAGTGGCGCCCGCTGGGTACCCACAGGGCTGATACGGCTTTTTACATGGATGATTCTGCTACGTCCTCGTCGACTTCCGCGGAAGTCGACAGCATCATTCGGCGCCTCTCCCTGCTGCGCGCGGCCGGCGACGGCAGTGTCGATCCGCAGATGGCGCCGCTGTTTCCGGGCTATCGCTTCGACACCCGTCTGGTCGCCGGCATCACGCCGATCGAACGCGACGGCCCGCTCGATTTCCCCATCGTCCGCGACGACGGCATGCGCGGCTGGATCGTCAACCTGACGGTGCGCGGCGCCGGCGAGGTCTTCGACGGAACCAGCCATTTCCGCGTCGAGACCGGCGATCTGGTGCTTCTTCCGCCCGGCGCGATCCACGACTACGGCCGTGCCGCCGATGCCGATGCCTGGTGGCATCGCTGGATCTATTTCCAGCCGCGCGCCTCATGGACGACGTGGCTTTCCTGGAAGGAGGTGCGCGGCCCCCTCTTCCTCCAGCGCGGTTCCGAACCGCGCCGCCTCGCCGAACTCGACCGGCTCTTCGCCGAGGTCGCCGCCTGGTCCGTCAACAACGACCTGTTGTCGATGGAACTGGCGATGAACGATCTCGAGAGGATCATCCTGCTGATCGCCCGCAACGATCGCGCCGAGGCGCCGGCCAATCGCTTCGACGAGCGGCTGCTGATGGCCTGCAAGTTCATCACCGACAACCTGCATCGGCCTCTGTCGGTCGCCGAGATCGCGCAGAAGGTCTGCCTGTCGCCCTCGCGCCTCGCCCATCTCTTCACCCAGACGCTCGGGCGTTCGATCCTGAAGTGGCGGGAAGAGCAGATGATTCAGTTCGCCTGCCAGCTGCTGCTGGTGTCGCCGAGCCCGGTCAAGCAGATCGCCGCTCAGGTCGGGTTCGAGGATCCGCTCTATTTCAGCCGCGTCTTCCGTCGCTACACCGGCTGCAGCCCGCGCGCCTTTCGCGGCGAACACGGCCGGCGTCACGAACGGGGGGAATGGACCGTACCGGCGGTGCGCACCGTCGCGCCGATTGGCGAAGGCACGTATTCCCGCCCGCGCACCACGTCGTAGAGGATGCGTGCCGCCGGCGACATCGGCCGACCGCGCACCGAGATGAGCCCATAGGGCTCGACCGTCAGCGGCTCGGCGAGCTCGAGGCGGACGAGATCGCCCGACCGCGCGAAGAGCTCGGCGACCGGCGAGGAGAGCGGCGCGATCGCGTCGGTGCGGCCCGCCATCACCAGCGACATCAGCACCGAGCCGGAGTTCAGCACGCGGTCGGCCGGTGGCAGGCCGTGGCGCCGCAACAGCGCTTCGATCGAGCGTCGGACCAGCGACCCGCGCGGCGGCAGAACCCATTCGCGTTCGGCGAGATCGGCCGGTGCGACGGTACCCAGTCCGGCCAGCGGATGGCCGCGACGGACCAGCAGTTCGACACTTTCCCGTCCGATTTCCTCGTATTCGAACGGTCCCGGATCGACACCCTCGGGAATGCGGGCGATGGCGAAGTCGAGCTTGGCCGCGAGGAGGCGAGCGATCAGCGTGTCCGACGTGTCGACGTCGACGGAGACCTGCAGACGGGCGAGGCGCCGCCGCGCCACGCCGACGGCCTCGGCGAGGAACTCCGCCGCCGGCGCCATCAGGGCCCCGACCGAGGCCGCGCCGCCGGTCTCCGAACGGAGCGCCTCGATCTCCTCGCCGGCATGGCCGAGTTCGGCGAGCATGGCGCGGGTGCGCCGCACCAGCGCCTCGCCGTAACGGGTCGGCTCGATGCCGCGCGGGCGGCGCTCGAACAACGGCACGCCGACGGTCTTCTCGATCTCGGACAGCATCTTCGAGGCGGCGGGCTGGGACAGTCCCATCTCCTGCGCCGCGCGATTGAGCTTGCGGTGGTCGTCGAGGGCGACGATCAGCCGGAGATGGCGCAGCTTCAGCCGCATCGTCACGAGCTGCTCGAGCGAAGGTCCGCGCGTCGCCCGGCGTCCGACGATCGCCCTGTCGATCCCGTTCACGTCGGTCATGGCCCGACCCTCCGATCCGCCCGTCGTCGCGCGATCCGCTCCCCGCGCTGGTCCGGCCGGTGCCGACCGATGCGCATATGGCATGGATGGCGCAGTTTCGACCGGGTCCAATACTCCCGCCTATCGAATGGCACGATCACGGTTACATGTCAAAACCGCAACGCATTCCCCGGGAACATGCTACCGCTCGACGAAATTCGCGAGACGAAATCTTGCGATCTCGCGATTTTCGACGAAAATGCTGCGTCGCATGGCCATCATAGTGCGTAGAGAGTTCGGTGTGGCGCGTAGGTGTAGATCGTAAGATTTCAGTTCGTCTGATATGAATCGACTCCATACATGCAATCAACAAAAACGAAACGAAAGAGGCGCGATCTTGTGGCGGATGATGGGGCTGTGATACGATGTAGCTCGATGTCATTACGTTGGAATGTTTCGTGTCGATCACTGAGGCATATCGTTTTCGATATGGATTTTATGGAACATGGAACTTGACTGTATTGGCAATCGGACTGAGGTTCGGCCTGCAAGCAAGAACGTCTCGCCGGAACCGGCGCGTACGCAACGGTCTGGGTCGTCGCCCTCACGGGCACGCTCCCGCAACGAGAACCGGAACGACGCGACAGACGGACCCGGTCGAAGGCACCGCAGTCAGGGAGACGACGCGATGCAAAAGCTCGCGAAATACGTGATCGGCACCGCCGTTGCCGCGGCCATGGGCCTCGCCGCCTTTGGCGCTTCCGCCGCCGACAAGTACGTCGGCGTGTCCATGCCGACCAAGTCCTCGGCCCGTTGGATCGACGACGGCAACAACATGGTCAAGTATCTGGAGGCCAAGGGCTACAAGGCCGATCTCCAGTACGCCGACGACGACATCCCCAACCAGCTCGCTCAGATCGAGAACATGGTGACCAAGGGCGTCAACGTCCTCGTCATCGCCGCCATCGACGGCACGACCCTGACCGATGCTCTGCACAAGGCGCACGAGAAGGGCGTCAAGATCATCGCCTACGACCGCCTCATTCGGAACTCGCCGGACGTCGACTACTACGCGACCTTCGACAACTTCCAGGTGGGCGTCATCCAGGGCGGCTACATCGAACAGGCGCTCGGCCTCAAGGAAGGCAAGGGTCCGTTCAACATCGAGTTGTTCGGCGGCTCGCCGGACGACAACAACGCCTACTTCTTCTACAACGGCGCGATGTCGGTGCTGAAGCCCTACATCGACTCGAAGAAGCTCGTGGTGCAGTCCGGCCAGTTGGGCATGGACAAGGTCTCGACCCTGCGTTGGGACGGCGCCGTCGCCCAGGCCCGCATGGACAACCTGCTCTCCGCCTTCTACACCAAGAAGCGTGTCGACGCGGTCCTGTCGCCCTACGACGGCCTGTCGATCGGCATCCTGTCGTCGCTCAAGGGCGTCGGCTACGGCACCAAGGACCAGCCGCTTCCGGTCGTCACCGGCCAGGACGCGGAAGTCCAGTCGATGAAGTCGATCCTCGCCGGCGAGCAGCGCTCGACCGTCTTCAAGGACACCCGCGAACTCGCCAAGGTCGCGGTCTCCATGGTCGACGCGGTCCTCACCGGTACCCAGCCGCAGATCAACGACACCAAGACCTACGACAACGGCAAGAAGGTGGTTCCCTCCTACCTGCTGAAGCCGGTCAGCGTCGATGCGACCAACTGGAAGCAGATCCTGGTCGACAGCGGCTACTACAAGGAAAGCCAGATCAAGTGATCGGCTCCCGATCGGCCGGCCGGGGTTCGCTCCGGCCGGTCTCCGTCGCCGCCGCGCTCGTCGAAGGCGGGGCGTTCGTCCCGAAGGTGCCGGGACGAGAGGGCGAAGATGCCCCCGCCGGCACCGTCGGTCCCGGGTTTCGACGAGGAGGTCGCCGATGACCCCCATTCTCGAGATGCGCCACATCACCAAGACGTTCCCGGGCGTGAAGGCGCTCTCCGACGTCAATCTCGAGGTGATGCCGGGCGAGATCCATGCTCTGGTCGGTGAGAACGGCGCCGGCAAGTCGACCCTCATGAAGGTCCTGTCGGGGGTCTATCCCGTCGGTTCCTACGAGGGCGACATCGTCTACGAGGGCGAGGTCCGCCGTTTCGCCTCGATCGCCGACAGCGAGAAGGTCGGCATCATCATCATCCATCAGGAACTGGCGCTGGTGCCGCTCCTCTCGATCGCCGAGAACATCTTCCTCGGCGCCGAGCCCGGGCGTTTCGGCATCGTCGACCATTTCGAGGCCGCCCGCCGCACCGGCGAACTCCTCAAGAAGGTGGGCCTGCGCGAACATCCCTCGCGCATCGTCGGCGACCTCGGCGTCGGCAAGCAGCAGCTGGTCGAGATCGCCAAGGCGCTGTCGAAGGAGGTCCGCCTCCTCATCCTCGACGAGCCGACGGCGAGCCTCAACGAGGCCGATTCCGACGCGCTGCTCGATCTCCTGCTCGAGTTCAAGCAGCACGGCATCGCCTCGATCCTGATCAGCCACAAGCTCAACGAGGTCTCCCGCGTCGCCGACCGCATCACCATCCTGCGCGACGGCACCACGGTGGAGACGCTCGACTGCTCCGGCGGGCGCGCCGACGAGGACCGCATCATCCGCGGCATGGTCGGACGCGAGATCACCGACCGCTATCCCAAGCGCACGTCGCACGTCGGCGAGGTGCTGCTCGAGGTTTCCGACTGGACGGTCGACGACCCGATCATTCCGGGCCGGCGGATCTCCAAGTCGGTGTCGATCGAGGTCCGCAAGGGCGAGGTGGTCGGCATCGCCGGCCTGATGGGCGCCGGGCGCACCGAATTCGCCATGAGCCTGTTCGGCCGCTCCTACGGCCGCTGGGTCAAGGGCAAGGCCAGGCTCGACGGCCGCGAGATCGACGTCTCGTCGGTGTCGCGGGCGGTCGATGCCGGCATCGCCTATGCCACCGAGGACCGCAAGACCTACGGTCTGGTGCTCGGCCAGGACATTCGCGAGAACACCGTCATGGCCAACATGAAGGGTGTGTCGAGCCGCGGCGTCCTCGATGCCGTCGCCTCGATCGGCGTCGCCGAGGACTATCGCAAGTCGATGCGCATCCGCTGCCGCAACATCTTCCAGGAGACGCTCGACCTGTCGGGCGGCAACCAGCAGAAGGTGGTGCTCGCCAAGTGGCTGTTCGCCGATCCGCAGGTGCTGATCCTCGACGAGCCGACGCGCGGCATCGACGTCGGCGCCAAGTACGAGATCTACGGCATCATCAACAAGCTGGTTGCCGAAGGCCGCGGTGTTCTGCTCATCTCTTCCGAGATGCCGGAACTGCTCGGCATCGCCGATCGCATCTACGTCATGGACGAGGGCGCGGTGGTGGCCGAGATGCCGGCCCGAGACGCTTCACAAGAAAAGATCATGAGGGCGATCATGTCGTCCCGGGAGTTGGCCCGATGAGCACCGAAACCCTCGACCGCCCGCAGGAGCCCCACCACGCCCCCGAGGGCACCTCGCTCCTGACCTTCATCTCGAGGAACATGCGCGAGTACGGCATCCTGATGTCGCTCGTGTTCATCATGGTCTTCTTCCAGTGGATGACCAACGGCACGCTGTTCCAGCCGCTGAACCTCACCAATCTGGTGCTGCAGAATTCCTACGTCGTCATCATGGCGCTGGGCATGCTGCTGGTGATCGTCGCCGGCCACATCGACCTGTCGGTCGGCTCGGTCGTCGGCTTCATCGGCGCGCTCGCCGCCACCATGATGGTGACCTGGGGCATCGACCCGGTGACGACGACCATCGTCAGCCTCGCTGCCGGTGCACTGATCGGCGCGGCCCAGGGCTGGTTCGTCGCCTACATGCACATCCCGTCCTTCATCGTGACGCTGGCGGGCATGCTGGTGTTCCGCGGCCTGTGTCTGGCGCTGCTCGCCGGTCAGTCGGTCGGCCCCTTCCCGGTCGCCTTCCAGCGCCTGTCGTCGGGCTTCATCCCCGACGTCTTCGGCGTTCCGGGCCTCCATGTCCTGACGATCGTGCTGGCGGTGGCGACCGCCGCGATCCTCGTCTTCAACGCCATCCGCGACCGTGCCAAGCGCCGGCACTTCGGCGTCGAGGTCGAGCCGGGCGTGGTGTTCTGGGGCAAGCAGGCGGCGCTCGCCGCCGCACTGATCGCCATCGGCTGGCAGATGTCGACCTACAAGGGTCTGCCGAACGTCCTGATCGTGATGTTCGTGCTGATCGTCTTCTATGCCTTCGTCACCCAGCACACGACGATCGGCCGCCGCATCTACGCGCTCGGCGGCAACGAGAAGGCGGCCCGCCTGTCGGGCATCGACACCCGCAGGCTGACCTTCTACACCTTCGTCAACATGGGCATGCTGGCGGGCCTCGCCGGCCTCGTCTTCGCCGCGCGCCTCAACACCGCGACGCCGAAGGGCGGCGTGTCGTTCGAGCTCGACGTCATCGCGGCCTGCTTCATCGGCGGCGCCTCGGCGACCGGCGGCGTCGGCAAGGTGACGGGCGCGGTGATCGGCGCCTTCATCATGGGCGTGATGAACAACGGCATGTCGATCCTCGGCATCGGCATCGACTGGCAGCAGGTCATCAAGGGCCTGGTCCTGCTCGCCGCCGTGTTCTTCGACGTCTACAACAAGGTCAAGCGCTGAAGCCCCGCGCCTCGGCCTGCCCCTCGACCCACCCCGCGCGGCACCGCCCGCGCGGGGTTCTTCCGCCGGGAGACCCTGCATGATCGTCTTCGGCGAGATCGCCGCCGACTTCACCGCCCGTTTCGGCCGGCCTCCGCGCGTCTTCCGCGCCCCCGGCCGCGTCAACCTGATCGGCGAGCACACCGACTACAACGACGGCTTCGTCATGCCGGCGGCGCTGGAACACGCGACCGCGGTCGCCATCGCCCCGCGTGCCGATCGCACCATCGTCGTCCATTCGCGCCGCAACGGCGAGACGGCGACGCTCGATCTCGACGCCGGGCCGATCGTCCCGCGTCGCGACTGGACGGACTACGTCTTCGGCGTCGCCCGCATGCTGGAAGAGGCCGGCCACCGCCTGACCGGCTGCGACCTGACGCTGACCTCGACCGTGCCGATCGGCTCGGGGCTGTCGTCTTCCGCCGCGCTGGAAGTCGCGACCGTCCGCGCGCTCGCCGCCGTCTCGGGTCTGGAGATCGGCAAGATCGAGGCGGCGAAGATCGCCCAGAAGGCCGAGAACGAACACGTCGGCATGCGTTGCGGCATCATGGACCAGTATGCCGCGAGCTGCGGCGTCGCCGGCCACGCGCTCCTCATCGACTGCCGCAGCCTCGAGGCGCGCCCCGTCGCGATCGATCCGGGCAGCCGCATCGTCATCGCCAATTCGATGGTCCACCACGTGCTCGCCGGCGGCGGCGAATACAACGCCCGCCGCGCCTCCTGCGAGGCCGGCGTGCGCCTGCTCGCCCCCGTCCTCGGCCATCCGGTCACGGCGCTGCGCGACGTGACGATCGCCGAACTCGAGGCCCACCGCGGCCTCTTCGACGACGAGACCTACCGCCGCTGCCGCCACATCGTCACCGAGAACGACCGGGTGCTCGCGGCGGAAGCGGCCGCGAAGATCGGCGACGTCGCCCGCTTCGGCGCGTTGATGGACGCCTCGCACGTCTCGATGCGCGACGATTTCGAGATCTCCTGCGCCGAGGTCGACGTGATGGTCGATCTCGCCCGCGCCCTTCCCGGCGTCCACGGCGCCCGCATGACCGGCGGCGGCTTCGGCGGCTGCACCGTGTCGCTGGTCGCGGTGGAAGCGGTCGAGGCCTTCGCCGCGACGCTGAAGACGGCCTATCGCGCCGCGACCGGTATCACCTGCGACGTCTTCGCCTGCGCGCCCGGTGCCGGTGCCGGCGAGATCCACGAGGGGGGCCCCGCGTGACCAAGCCCGACGCACCGCACCGCCGCTTCAATCCGCTGACCGGCGACTGGGTCCTGGTCTCGCCCCACCGCACCCAGCGGCCCTGGCAGGGCCAGATGGAGGCGGTGGCGGTCGACGCCATGCCGGCGCACGACCCGACCTGCTACCTCTGCCCCGGCAACACGCGCGCCGGCGGCATCGCCAATCCCGCCTACGACGGCACCTTCGTCTTCGACAACGACTTCGCCGCGCTGCTGCCCGACACCGCGGCCGGTCCCGCCTCGAGCGACGATCTCCTGATCGCCGAGCCCGAGAGCGGCCTCTGCCGCGTCGTCTGCTTCTCGCCGCGCCACGACGTGACTCTGGCGCGCATGTCGGTCGCCGACATCACCCGCGTGGTCGAGACCTGGCAGGCCCAGGTCGCCGAACTCGGTGCCCGCGACGACATAACCTCGGTGCAGATCTTCGAGAACCGCGGCGCGGTGATGGGCTGTTCCAACCCGCATCCCCACGGCCAGATCTGGGCGAGCCGGCACCTGCCGAACGAGCCGGCCAAGGAGGACGAGCGCCAGCGCGCGTGGTTCGCGACGCACGGCCGGCCGCTGCTCTCCGACTATCTCGCGCGCGAGTTGGCCGAGGGCACCCGCATCGTCCACGCCAACGATCGCTTCGTCGTGCTGGTGCCGTTCTGGGCGGTCTGGCCCTTCGAGACCATGGTCCTGCCGCGCCGGCCGATCGCCGGCTTCGACGACTTCGAGCCGGGCGATGCCGAAGCGCTCGCGGAAGCCTTGCGGGCGATCACCGTGCGCTACGACAATCTCTTCCGCACCTCCTTCCCCTATTCGATGGGCTTCCACCAGAAGCCGCTCGACGGGCGAGACCATCCGGAATGGGTGATGCATGCCCATTTCTACCCGCCGCTGCTCAGGTCGGCGACGGTGAAGAAGTTCATGGTCGGCTTCGAGATGCTCGGTTCGCCCCAGCGCGACATTACGGCGGAAGCCGCCGCCGAACGGCTGCGGGCGGTCTCCGCGGAGCATTTCCTCGGGGACCTCTGAGGGGGCGGCGGCCGGGGCCAGGCGTTCGGGCCCCTCCCTATCGCTGAGGGGAATTCTGCCGAATGCGGCCGAGCCGAGTTCGACACCGTGCGCGATGCTTCGAGACGGGCGTCTTCGACGCCCTCCTCAGCATGAGGCGTTTGTTCTCGTTTCGAAGATTGAAAGTGCCTCATCCTGAGGAGCGCCGTAGGCGCGTCTCGAAGGATCGCGCAGGGACGTCGATCCGCGCCTCTACGGGAACGACGCAAAGGTTCCCTCTCGGGTAGATGGGGCGCTCCTCGCCATGCTGCGAACATCGTCGCTGCGCCGCTTCCGTCCCGCTTGACCCCGCCGTCGCGTCCGGTCAGTTTCGTCGCCCGCGCGGGCGAATGACCCGCCGTCAGTCGGGGCACGCATCGACCATGAACGACCTCGTGATCGTCGCCGCCGCCGGCCTCCTCGGCGGTGCCATGAACGCCATCGCCGGGGGCGGCTCCTTCGTCACCCTGCCGGCACTGGTCGCCGTCGGCGTGCCGGCGCTGCAGGCGAACGCCACCTCGACCGTCGCCCTGGTGCCCTCGGCGCTCGCCACCGCCTACGCCTATCGCGGCGATCGACTGGGCTTCGAGAGCGTGTCGATGAAGACGATGATCGCGGTGTCGATCGTCGGCGGCATCATCGGCGCTGTGCTGCTGACGGTGACGTCGCAGCGCTTCTTCGATGCGATCTTCCCCTTCCTGCTGCTCTTCGGCGTCACCGTCTTCGCCTTCGGCCGCAGGCTCGGCGACTGGCTGCGCACCCGGATCGACGTCCATCCGCATGCCCTGCCGGTCGCCCAGTTCTTCCTCGGCGTCTACGGCGGCTATTTCGGCGGCGCCGTCGGGGTGATGATGCTGGCGACCTGGTCGGTGCTGACGACCGCCTCGATCAACACGATGCAGGCGACCCGCCACATCCTCAACGCCTCGATGAACGCCACCGCCTCGATCCTCTTCGTGGCGACCGGTCTCGTCCACTGGCACGAGATGGCGGCGCTCTTGATCGGCGCCACGGTCGGCGGCTGGGTCACCGGCCATTTCGGCCGCCGCCTCGATCCCGCCGTGGCGCGCATCGTCATCACCTGCCTCAACGCGGTGATCGTCGCCGTGGTCTTCTGGAAGCGCTTCGCCTGATCAGGGCCGCGGCCGACCGGCCAGGGCGATCGTCACGGCATATTCCTCGCCCAGCGTCGTCAGCGCATGGGCGACGCCGAGCGGCCCGCCCGCCGCCAGCGCCTCGGCGATCGGCCGGCCGACCATCACCGCGTCGGCGCCGCGCGCGAGCGCCGTCCACACGTCCGAGCCGCGGCGGATGCCGCCGTCCATCAGGACGGTCGCGCCGTCGCCGAGACGTTCGCGGATCGGCGCCACCCGATCGAGCGCGGCGGGTGCGGCGTCGAGCACCCGGCCGCCGTGGTTGGAGACGACGACGCCCACGGCCCCCGACGCCATCGCCCGCACGGCGTCGTCTGCATGCAGAATACCCTTGAGGATCACCGGAAGCCGCGTCCGTGCGGCGATCCGCTCGACGTCGGCCCAGGTGGGCCTGTGCGCGAGCAGCGCCGCGATCCCGTCGCCGCCGGCGGTATCGGGCGGCTGAGCCCCCGCGAGATTGGCCGGCGCCAGATCCGCCGGCAGGCGGAAGCCCGCCCGCTGCTCGACGTTCCGAATGCCGAAGACCGGCGCGTCGACGGTGATCACCAGCGCCTCGTATCCCGCCGCCTCGGCCCGGGCGACGAGATCGTCGGTCACCCCGCGATCGGGCTGGACATAGAGCTGGAACCACTGGCCGCCGCCGTCACGCGCCTCGGCGATGTCCTTGAGGCTCAGCGTCGCCAGCGTCGAGGCCACGAAGACCGTGTCGACCGCCGCGGCGGCCATCGCCGTGGCGCGTTCGGCGAGCGGGTGGAAGAGCCCCTGATGGGCGACCGGCGCCACCAGGACGGGAAAGGCGATCCGCCGGCCGAGGAGCACTGTCCCCGTGTCGGCGACGCGGTCGTCGAGGAGGAGGCGCGGCACGATCTCGGCGCGGGCGAAGGCCTCGCGGTTGCGGCGTGCGGCGTGGCCGTCGCCGGCGTGTCCCGCGAGATAGGCCCAGCGGTCGGGCGGCAGGGCGGCGCGGGCGTGGTCCGTCCAGTCGTCGAGCGCCACGACGCCTTCCGGCACCCGTCCGAAGACATCGGCGTCGTCAGGCGCCGCCGGAGCGGCGGGGGAGGCCGCGCCGCTCACGATTTCAGCCGATAGCGGATCGGCACGACCACCTCGACCCGCTCCATCAGGAAGTTCGCCGGCAGCGCCGGCAGAGGGGAGGCACGATCGACGAGATCGAGCGCGGCGCGATCGAGCGTCGCCGTGCCGCCGGAGCGGTGCAGCCGCCGCGCCACCACCCGGCCGTCGCGGCCGATGGTGATCGCCACCTGCACGTCGCCCTCGTCGCCGGCGGCGCGCGCCTCGCGCGGATAGCTCTTGTGACGGCCGAGATGCGCCATCACCGCCTTGGTCCAGGAGGCCGGCGTCGGCGGTGCCTCGCGCACGCTGCCTTCCGCCGGCGCGGCGGTCACCGAAGCGGTCTGGTCCATGGCGGAAGGGGCGGCGGCGGCCTGCGAGGCGGCGCTGTCGGCGGCGCTCTCGGTGGGTTTCATCGCCTCCGTCGTCTGCTGCTCGGCGGCGTCCTCGGTGCGTTCGACGGTCTTCTTCTCGGACAGGAGCAGTTCGGGATCGTCGGGCCGGGCGGTCGAGGCGTCGGTTTCCGGCAGGTCGTCGGTCGACTTGGCGGAGAGCGATTCCTTCACCTCCGGCGTCGACTGTGCGGCCTCCGCCTCCGCCGCCTCGGCCTCGCTGTCGGAGCGCTCGGCGGCGGCGACGGTGTCGGCGAACTCGGCGATCATCTGTACGCCCTCGTCCTCGAAGACCTGTTCGGCGCGGCCGAAGACCGCGAGGCTCGCCCCGGCCGGCGCGACGTGGAGCGCGATCGCCGCCAGCGCGCCGAGGATCAGGCGACGTCGATGGTCCGGATCGGCGAGCAGCGTCTCGCTCACGGCGTCGTCCCTCCGCTCGACGGTACGGCCGGCGGCGCCGCGACCGAGCTGCCCTCGGTGCCGACCAGGGCCAGCTTGAGGAAGCCGGCAGCCCGCAGCATGTTCATCAGCCGCGTCACCTCGCCGTAGGGCACCGCCTTGTCGGCGCGCACGAAGATGCGCTTTCCGTGGTCGAATCCGGTCGCCCGGCCGAGTGCCAGTTCGAAACCCTCGGCCGAGACGGTCTCCTCGCCGATCAGCACCGAGAGGTCGGTCTTCATCGTCACGAAGACCGGCTTGTCGGGCCGGGGCTCCGGCTTGGCGGTGGAGACGGGAAGATCGACGGGGGCGTCGACCGTGGAGAGCGGCGCCGCCACCATGAAGATGATCAGCAGCACCAGCATCACGTCGATGAAGGGCGTGACGTTGATCTCCGACATCTCGCCGAGATGATCGTCGCCGCCGGAAGGAAGGAGCCCGCCCGCCATCGCCGTCACTCCGCCGCGCGTGCCAGCGGGCACGCGGCTGCGCCGCGGTCGAGTTCGCGCGACAGGATGCGGCGCACCGCGGCGCCGGCATCGGCGACGGCGTTGCGGTGGAGGCCGACGGCGCGCACCAGCCGATTGTAGAGCACGACCGCCGGGATCGCCGCGACGAGGCCGATCGCCGTGGCGAAGAGCGCCTCGGCGATGCCCGGGGCGACGACCGCGAGATTGGTGGTCTGCGCCTTGGCGATGCCGACGAAGGAATTCATGATGCCCCAGACCGTGCCGAACAGGCCGACGAAGGGGGCGGTCGAGCCGACCGTGCCGACGAGGCCGACGCCCGAGGAGATCCGCGCCGCGACCGCCGCCTCGATACGGGCGAGCCGCGAGGCGACGCGCTCCTCGAGCCCGGCGCGATCGACCGTCTCGCCCGAGAGCTCGATCTCGCGGGCGACCGCGTCGAGCATGGCGCGGCCCGGTCCGCGGTCGGCGCCGAGCGCCGCGGCGGCATCGGCGAGACGCGGTGCGCGGGTCAGCGCCTCGATCGTCTCGGCGACATGGGCATTGGCGGCGCGCAGCTCCAGCATCTTGGCGACGAAGATGGTCCAAGAGAGCAGCGAGGCGGCGAAGAGCACGCCCATCACCGTCTTCACCACCCAGTCGGCGCCGAGGAACATGGCGAGCGGCGACAGATCGGCCGTGCCGGTCGCCGCCGAGGCGGGGCCGGCGAAGACGCCGATCAGCGCGGCTACGGCGCCGAACAGCGGCAGGCGGGGGATGAGCGTCATGGGTGCCTCCTCAGGTCTCGGCCCAGCGGCGCACGAGGTTGTGGTAGACGAAGGACAGCCTGAGCGCATGGGGATCTCCCTCGCCGTGGGTCTCGCGCAGATCCTGGATCACCTGATCGAGGTCGTAGAGCAGCGTCCGCTCGCCCTCGTCACGGACGAGGCTCTGGGTCCAGAAGAAGGAACAGACGCGCTCGCCCGCCGTCACCGGCGTCACCTCGTGCAGCGAGGTCGAAGGGTAGACGATCGCCGAGCCGGCCGGCAGCTTGGCGGCCTGCGCCCCGAACGGCGTCTCGATCGTCAGTTCGCCGCCTTCGTATTCGTCCGGCTCGGAGAAGAAGACGGTGGTCGACACGTCGGTGCGGATGCGCGTGGCGCTGCCCGGCGCGTTGCGGATGGCGTTGTCGACGTGGATGCCGAAGTGCTCGCCGCCGCGATAGGCGTTGAACATCGGCGGCAGGATGCGGAGTGGCAGCGCCGCCGAGAGGAAGGTCGGCGAGCGATGCAGCGCGGCGAGCACCAGTTCGCCGATCTCGATCGCGTCGACCGAGGTCGGATCGAGCTGGCGATTGTTCTTCACGATCGCCGAGATCGGCCCGGCCGTGGTCAGTCCGTCGACCCACATCGCCTTGGCGAGGCGGTCGCGACACCACGCGACCTCGTCGGGCGTCAGCAGATCGGGAATGGTGATCAGCATCGTCTTCCATCCTGCCTGGGGCCATCGGTTCGGCCCGTGGGTGAAGAGAGGGGATGACGGCGAGCGGGGCGGCCCGTCGTCATCCGGGGGCGCTCAATATTTGACGTTGAGCGACAGATAGGCGGCACGACCCGGCGCGATGTGGGCGTATTGCGCCGCGTTCTCGTAGGGCGTCTCGTAGAGAACCGTGTCGAAGACGTTGTTGACGTTGGCCTTGAGCGTCATGTTCGGGCGGATCTTCCACTCCGCCATCAGGTCGAAGCGCCAGCCGCCCGGCACCGACCACGCTGCCTCCGCCAGCGTGCCGCCGTAGACCGCGCTCTTGTAGGTGGCGCCGCCGCCGACGGAGATGCCGTCGAAGATCTCGTACTTGGAGAGCACGTTGAAGGTCTGGTGGGCGTTGCGGCCGAGCCGCTTGCCGACGTTCGAGGCGTTCGCCGACTTGGTCACTTCCGAGTTCATGAAGACCGCACCGCCGAAGATCGACCAGCGTTCGGTGATGTTGCCGGCGACGTTGAACTCGACGCCCTGGACCGTGTAGGCGCCGGAGCTCGCCCAGCGATTGTTGACCGACTCGCGCGCGTTGTCCTTCTCGGTGCGGAAGAGCGCGGCCGAGGCGAGCAGCTTCCTGTCGAAGAACTGCCACTTGGTGCCGACCTCGTAGGAGCGGTTGAGCTCCGGCGGCAGCACCGAGGTCGCCGCGTCGATGCCGCCGTAGGAGGCGGACGACACGTCGAGTTCGGCGCCGATCGGGTTCGACGAGGTGCCGAAGGCGGCATAGACGTTGGCGTTCGACCAGAACTGCCAGGTGAGGCCGGCGTTCCAGTTGAGGAGCGTGTCGTGCCGCGAGATCGTGCCGTCGCGATCGACCGAATAGTCGTCGATGCGGGCGCCGAGATCGAGCTTCCAGCGGTCGGTCAGGTCGATTGCGTCGGAGAGATAGAGGCTGCGGGTGTCGATGCCGACGACGCCCTGCCGCGTCACCGGATAGCCGACCGCCGGGACGATGCCGGAGAAGTCGACGTTGTTGACGTTGGTGTAGGAGAAGCGGTTGATGCCCTCCGTCGCGCCGGCGCAGGTCGTCGTCACGCCGGTCGAGCCGATGGTGCAGCCGACCGTGCCCATGAAGAGATGCTCGCGCGAGATCTCGGTACCGGCGACCACGGTGTGCTTCATGCCGAAGGCGTCGAAGGTGACCTTGAGATCGTTGGTCATCGCGACCGACTCGTTCTCGCGATAGGAGGTCGCGGTCGACGAGTTGCCGGCGAGCGTCGTGGCGTTGGTGGCGCCGGGCTTGGCGACGACCAGCGAATATTCCGAGGTCGCGGCGCGCAGACGGTTGGTCCACAGCACGCTGTCGGAGATCTGCACCTCGGTCTTGGCCGAGACGATGTCCTGACGGTTCTTCAGCCAGTCGCGGTCGGGCAGGCCGAAATAGGTGTCCCGGTTGACGCCGAACTCGGTCACCGGCTTGTTGGTGCCGGCCATGAAGGGCACGCCGTAGTCCGGCAGCTGGTCGATGTCGAGGTGATACCAGTCGATCGTCGTCTTGAACGTGTCGTTCGGCCGGATGGTCGCCGCGATCAGGCCGCCCCAGCGATCGTCGCGACCGTACTTGCGGCCGGCGACCTCCGCCTTCTGCCACATGCCGTCGGCACGGATGGCGAAGGCGTCGGAGATCTTCTTGTTGACGTCGATCTCGACGCGCCGGGTCTGGTCGGTGCCGACGGTCGTCGTCGCCTCGTAGTGATCGGCGAAGAAGGGCTTCTTGGTCTCGATGTTGACGGCGCCGCCGGCGGTGCCGCGGCCGGCGACGGTCGCCGAGGGACCCTTGAGGATCTCCATCTGTTCGGTGGCGAAGTTCTCGCGAACCGCCACGCCGGCGTCGCGCTGGCCGTCGACGAAGACGTCGTTGCGGGCGTCGAAGCCGCGGATGAAGATGCGGTCGCCGAAGGGGTTGCCGCCTTCGCCCGAGCCCAGCGTGATGCCGGCGGTGGTGCGCACGAGCTCGCGGAACGAGGTCGCCGCCTTGTCCTCCATCACCTCCTTGGGGATGGCGACGATGGTGCGCGGCGTCTCGGCGATCGGCCGAACCAGCTTGGAGTTGGTCGACGTGTTGATCTTCCAGGGCGCGCCCGGCTCGGCATTGGGATTGCTGCCGCCGGCGCCTGCCACCGGCGTCGGTGCGGGAGCGGCCGGCGTCGGCGCCGCGGCCTGCGGCGCGGCCGGTGCCGGACGGGTGGCGGCGGCCTTCTTCTTCGGCGGCGCCTTCTTGGTCTCCTTCGACGCCTCGACGGTCAGCGCCGGCAGTTCCTGCGGCGCGCTCTGCGCCTGCGCGCCGCCTGCGATCGCCACCATCGTGGCGACGGCGACCGGCACCGCGATCTCGGGCCGCGAGACGGCGCGCGGCGCCGCCAGCCGCGCCCTCAGGGACGCGGGAGAAAGAACCTGATTGCTCATGACGTGAATACTGCCCCCCAAAGCGCGAGCACGTGGCTCGCCGTCCATGGTCGGGCGGCACGAGGCACCCGACCCTGCGATCGATCGGAAGCGGGGCGCGATGCGCGCTCCGCCGACGACGCTCGATCTTGGGTGGCTGGACGGACCGTCCGTGGGCTGCCTGGTCGAGTGATGGTAATGATAATCAGTCGCAAAATCGTGTCAAGCGACTCTTCGCACTTGCGAATTGGACAGGTCGGTCGCGATGCGCCGCCCCTGCCGGCGGAGGCCTCCGGTCGACGCCGAAGAGGTGCGTCGAGGCCGTGCGCGATGCTTCGAGGAGGTCCGCCCGGCAAGGAGGCGCCTTTCCCGCGTCTCGCCCGGCCGCCCCCGCGACCGGCCTGCGAGGCCGCTCCCGCGCGGGCGTCACTTGGTGAGGATCAGGCGATTCTGTGCGGTGATCCGCAGGCGGTAGAGCTGTTCGTCGTGGCGGATCAGCGCCTCGCGGCCCGTCCCGACCAGTTTCTCGATCGGCCAGACCGGCGGTGCGGCGCGGCGTTCGTCTTCGGTGTCCGGTGGTGCCTGCATGCCCCCTCCTCGTGCGACGCGACGATCGGCCCCCCGGCCGTCCCCGTGCATGATCTCGTGACCAGTATTGCAAATGCGACCGACTCGCAAGAGTTCGAGGCGCATGACAGGGGGAGAGGGCGGCGATCGCTTGGAGGGGAGGCGGGGAGGGGCGACGGGAACGGGGCGTGGCGTAGGGGCGGGGTGTAGGGAGTGGGGAAGAGGCGTGCGGGGTGTGGCGAAGAGCCGGCCGGCGCCGGGCGCGGCGCGAACGGGGTTGCCATGCGATCCGGGTGTGTGATCGCCCTGTCCCGGTGTCCCGGTGTCCCGGTGTCCCGGTGTCCGCGCCGGCTCAGACCGTCTCGGTCGCCCGTTCGAGATTGGCACGCAGGCGGCGCATGTCGCCGGCGATGCGTTCGATCTCCGAAAGGCTCATGCCCGTCGCCTCGACGATGCAGCGCATCACCTCGCCGCGGGCCTCCGCGAGGGCGCGGCCCTTGTCGGAGAGCGACACCAGCACGCGGCGCTCGTCCTCGACCGCCCGGCGGCGCACCACCAGATCCATCGCCTCGAGCCGCTTCAGGAGCGGCGTCAGCGTGTTGGTGTCGAGCGACAGCCGTTCGCCGAGCCGACCGACGGCGACGCCGTCCTCCTCCCACAGCGCCACCATGACGAGATACTGCGGATAGGTCAGCCCCAGGCGCTCCAACGGCCGTTTGTAGGCGCGGTTGAAGGCGAGCCCCGTCGCATAGACGGCGAAGCAGAGGAAGTCGTCGAGACCCGGCAGGCGGGCGCAGGCGGCGTCAGAAGCGGAAACGGTGCGTTCGGTCATGAGTTCAATATAAATCGCACGCGATATGATCGCAAGCTTGACATCTCGTCGCGGCGGGTCTATCTCGGACAAAGATCGCACACGATACAATCGTTGGCGATGAGAATTGGAACCGACGGCGGACACGTGAGCGTGACGTCGTCGCCCCTTGTCCCGGCCCGTCGCCGTTCGACATCGAACGGGCGGGCACCCGAACCGATCCCGACGAAAGAGGAGAAGACCCATGTCCGTCGATGCGAAGTACACCACTACGGCCACGGCGAGCGGCGGCGGCCGCGACGGCAGGACGGCACTGGCCGACGGCACCCTGGCCTTCGATCTGGTGGTGCCGAAGGAACTCGGAGGCCCCGGCGGCGACGGCGCCAACCCGGAGAAGCTCTTCGCGCTGGGCTATTCCGCCTGCTTCCTCGGCGCGCTCCGCGTCGGTGCGCAGCAGTTGAAGACCAAGCTGCCGGAAGGCACCACCGTCACCGCCACCATCGGCATCGGCCCGCGCTCGGAAGGCGGCTTCGGCATCACCGCCGCGCTCGACGTGCTTCTCCCCGGCATGCCGGCGGACGAGGCGGCGAAGCTGGTCGAAGTGACCCACGGCATCTGCCCCTATTCCAACGCCATCCGCGCCTCGGTGCCGGTGCCGACCACCACCCGCGGCTGATCGGCGCTCACGCCTCACGCCCCGGCGCCCGCCCCGCGACCTCGCGGCGGAAGGCGCCGGGGCTCTTGCCCGTCCACTTGCGGAAGGCGCGGTGGAAGGCGCTCGGCTCGGCGAAGCCGAGGTCGCCGGCGATCTCCGCGACGCCGCGGCCCGTCGTCGTCAGCGCCGCGATCGCACGTTCGCGGCGAATGTCGTCGCGCACCGTGTTCCAGCTCTGCCCCTCCTGGCGCAGCCGATGGCGCAGCGTCGAGGGCGACATCCGCATCGCCCGCGCCGTCGCCTCGAAATCCGGCCAGGCGCTGGGCGGCAGGGCCCTGAGCTTCGCCCGGACCTGGGCGACGACGCCGGCGTCGTAGCGATAGCGCACCAGCAGATTGGCGGGCGCGGCGCGCAAAAACTGTTTCAACGCCTTCTCCGACCGATCGATCGGCAGCGCCAGATGCCGCGCGTCGAAGGCGATGCGGCTCACCGGTCGGCCGAAGTCGACCGGCGCGCCGAAGAACTGGCGATAGTCGGCGACGCCCGCCGGCTCGGCGCAGCGGAAGTCGACGAGCCGCAACGGGATGCGCCGCCCGACCAGCCAGCACAGGATGCCGTGCAGCACGATCCAGAAGGTGCGATAGGCGAAGGCGGTGCGTGGCCCACCGGCGTCGTGCAGGATCACCTGCGCCAGCCCGTCGGCGACGACGAGCTCGCCGCGCGGATCCTCGAGCAGCACGGCGAGGAAACGGAGAGCCCGCCGCAGGGCGCGCTCCAGCGTGCCCGTGTCGCGCAGCGCGTGGCACAACATGACGAAGCTGCCCGGCCGCATCGCCCGCGCGCCGAGGCCGAAGAACTCGTCGTCCATGGCGGCGGCGAGCGCCAGCCACATCCGCCCATAGGCCTCCGCCGACACCGGCTCGTCGACTCGGGCCGGCAATCCCGCGGCCTCGAGCACCGGGGCGGTCGGCAGGCCCTTGCGGCGCAGCGCCTCGAGCGCCTCCTCGACGAAGCTCGGCCGGATCATCCGCCGTTCGGCATTCTCGGACATCGTCGCCCCCGCGGCGCCGTCTCGCGCGGCGCTTTCCGCGACATGGTAAAACCGCCGGCGAAATCTCGCCAGTCGGGTCATCGACGGCCATGTCGCCCGGGTGTTCGATCGCATCGACGACGGGCGCACGTTCGCGACAAGAAACGGCGCCCGTCCGGAGGAGATGCCCCGACATGAGCCCGACCGATCGACGCCCGGAATCCGTCTCGACCCGCCCCGACTACGCCGCGTTTCACGCCGCCTTCAGCTCGGAAGACGTGGCGAAGACGCTTTCCGGCGACCTCGAGACCGGCATCAACGTCTGCGTCGAATGTTGTGACTCGCATGCATCCGGCGACGGCGTGGCGCTCTACTGGGAAGGCGCCCGCGGCGAACGCGAGACGCTGACCTTCGCCGACCTCGCCGATCGCGCCGCCCGCTTCGCCAATGTCCTTTCCGCCCACGGCGTGAAGCCCGGCGACGTCGTCGCCGGCATGCTGCCGCGCTGCCCGGAGCTGCTCGTCACCATTCTGGCGACGTGGCGGGTCGGCGGCGTCTACCAGCCGCTCTTCACCGCCTTCGGCCCCAAGGCGATCGAGCATCGCCTCCAGACCTCGGGGGCGAATTTCGTCGTCACGGACCCGACCAACCGGCCGAAGCTCGACGACGTCGCGGTGAAGCCGGTGATCGCCGTGGTGGCGCGCCCCGCCCGCGGCGAGAGCGTCGCGCCCGGCGATCTCGACTTCGCCGCGGCCCTCGCCGCCGCCGCGCCGAGCTTCGCGCCGGTGATGCGCAAGGGCACCGACGCCTTCCTGATGATGTCGACGTCGGGCACGACCGGTCTGCCGAAGGGCGTGCCGGTGCCGATCCGCGCGCTGCTCGGCTTCCGCGTCTACATGGAACGGGCGGTCGACCTGCGCCCCTCCGACCGCTTCTGGAACATCGCCGATCCGGGCTGGGCCTATGGGCTCTACTATGCCGTCACCGGCCCGCTGATGATGGGCCACGCGACGACCTTCTACGAAGGCGGCTTCACGGCGGAGAGCACCTACAGGATCATCCGCGAGCACGGCATCACCAATCTCGCCGGCTCGCCGACCGCCTATCGCCTGCTGATGGCGGCGGGCGACGAGGCCGCGGCCTCGATCGAGGGGCAACTGCGCGTCGTCTCCTCGGCCGGCGAGCCGCTGAATCCGGAAGTCATCCGCTGGTTCGACACCGCGCTCGCCGCGCCGATCGCCGATCACTACGGCCAGACCGAACTCGGCATGGTGGTCAACAACCACCACGGCCTCGCCCACGACGTCCGCGCCGGATCCGCCGGCTTCTCGATGCCCGGCCACCGCGTCCGGGTGATCGACATCGACGGCACCGAACTGCCGCCCAACATGCCGGGCGAACTGGCGGTCGACGTGACCGCCTCGCCGCTCTTCTGGTTCGGCGGCTATCTGAACCAGGAGACCCCGTCGCTCGGACCGAAGTGGTACCGCACCGGCGACGTCGCCGAGCTCGAGCCCTCCGGCCACATCTCCTTCGTCGGCCGCAACGACGACGTCATCACCTCGTCGGGCTACCGCATCGGCCCCTTCGACGTCGAGAGCGCGCTGATCGAGCACCCGGCGGTGATCGAGGCGGCCGTCGTGGGCAAGCCGGACCCGGAGCGCACCGAGATCGTCAAGGCCTTCGTCGTGCTGAAGCCGGGCGTCTCCGGCGGCGACGACCTCGCCGAGGAACTGCGTGTCCACGTCCGCAAGCGCCTGTCGGCGCATGCCTATCCGCGCGAGATCCAGTTCATGGAGCAACTACCCAAGACCCCGTCCGGCAAGCTCCAGCGTTTCGTGCTCCGGGCGATGGACAAGCCGGCGGCGTGAGGGGGAAAACACCCCCAATCCGCTGCATCCGTGCAGGCCCTTCATCCTGAGGTGCGAGCAACGCGAGCCTCGAAGGGCGAAGGGCCGGGAAACGAGACGACCGAGAGACGAACCCGACGGGCCCTGCCCATCGCCCCTTCGCCCTTCGAGGCCCGGCTGCGCCGGGCACCTCAGGATGAAGGGGCTCCGTCAGAAGACCGCCTGCAGGGCGACGAACGAAACGACATCCGCGCGCCGAGGGGCCGCGCCCTGAGAAAGGACGATCGATGCAGATCGCAAATCGAGTCTTCGTGGTCACCGGTGCCGGCTCCGGCCTCGGCGCGGCGGTGGCGAAGCGGCTGGTGGTCGACGGCGCCCGCGTGCTCATCGCCGACGTCAATGCGGAAGCCGGTGAGCGCGTCGCCGCCGAACTCGGCGCCGTCGCCCGCTTCCAGAAGACCGACGTGACCTCGGCCGCCGACGGCGAGGCCGCGGTTGCCGCGGCACTTTCCGCCTTCGGCCGGCTCGACGGTCTCGTCAACTGCGCCGGCGTCGCGCCGGGCGAGAAGGTCGTGGGCAGGAACGGCCCGCACGGGCTCGAAAGCTTCGCCCGCGCCGTGACGATCAACCTGATCGGCACCTTCAACATGCTGCGCCTCGTCGCCGACGCGGTGTCGAAGCAGCCGGCCGACGACGAGGGCCGTCGCGGCGTCATCGTCAACACGGCTTCGATCGCCGCCTTCGACGGCCAGATCGGTCAAGCCGCCTATGCCGCCTCCAAGGCGGGCGTGGCGGGGCTCACCCTGCCGGTGGCGCGCGAACTGGCCCGTTCCGGCATCCGCTGCGTCACCATCGCCCCCGGCATCTTCGCCACGCCGATGATGGCGGGCCTGCCGCAGGAGGTACAGGCGAGCCTCGGCGCCGGCGTGCCCTTCCCCGCGCGGCTCGGGCGCCCCGACGAATTCGCCGCTCTGGTCGCCCACATCGTCGAGAACGACATGCTCAACGGCGAGGTCATTCGCCTCGACGGCGCGCTGCGCATGGCGCCGCGCTGATCGGACAAGAACGAGGAGGAACCCCATGTCGAACCACGATCCGATCGTCGTCGTCTCCGCCGCCCGCACGCCGATGGGCGGCTTCCAGGGCGATCTCGCCGACGTCGAGGCGCCGGAACTCGGCGCCACCGCCATCCGCGCCGCGCTGGAGCGGGCGAAGCTCGATCCCACGACCGTCGAGGAGATCGTCTTCGGCTGCGTCCTGCCCGCCGGTCTCGGCCAGGCCCCGGCGCGTCAGGCGGCGCTGAAGGCGGGGCTGCCGCTCTCGGCCGGCGCCACCACCGTCAACAAGATGTGCGGCTCGGGCATGAAGGCGACGATGTTCGCCCACGACCTGATCGCCGCGGGCTCCGCCTCGATCGTCGTCGCCGGCGGCATGGAGAGCATGACCAACGCCCCCTATCTCCTCGATCGCGCCCGCGGCGGCTACCGCCTCGGCCACGGCCGGGTGATCGACCACATGTTCTTCGACGGGCTCGAGGACGCCTACGACAAGGGCCGTCTGATGGGCACCTTCGCCGAGGACTGCGCCGAAGCCTACCAGTTCACCCGTGAGGAACAGGACGCCTACGCCATCGCCTCGCTGACCCGCGCCCAGAAGGCGATCGGCGAGGGCCGTTTCGCCGGCGAGATCGTCCCCGTGACGGTGAAGTCCGGCAAGGTCGAGCGCGTCGTCTCGATCGACGAGCAGCCCGGCAAGGCCCGGCTCGACAAGATCCCGACGCTGAAGCCCGCCTTCCGCGCCGGCGGCACGGTGACGGCGGCCAACTCCTCGTCGATCTCCGACGGCGCCGCGGCGCTGGTGCTGATGCGTGCGTCCGAGGCCGAAAAGCGCGGCCTGACGCCGATCGCCCGCATCGCCGGCCACGCCACCCATGCGCAGGAACCGTCGAAATTCGCCACGGCGCCGATCGGCGCGATCCGAAAGCTGATGGAGAAGACCGGTTGGCGCAGTGCCGACGTCGATCTCTTCGAGGTCAACGAGGCCTTCGCCGTGGTCGCCATGGCGGCGATGCGCGATCTCGACCTGCCGCACGACAAGGTCAACGTCAACGGCGGCGCCTGCGCGCTCGGCCACCCGATCGGCGCGTCCGGTGCCCGCATTCTGGTGACGCTGATGGCGGCGCTGGCCGAGCGTGGTGCGAAGCGCGGCGTCGCCTCGCTCTGCATCGGCGGCGGTGAAGCCACCGCCGTCGCCGTCGAATTGATGTCCTGAGCCGACGAAGGAGAGATCCGATGCGTCTCGACGAGACCCGCGCGGCGATCCGCGACATGGCCCGCGACTTCGCGCGCGAACGCCTCGCCCCCACGGCGGCGGCGCGCGACCGCGACCATGCCTTCCCGCGCGAGGAACTGCGCGAGATGGGCGCCCTCGGCTTTCTCGGCATGGTGGTGCCGGAGGAATGGGGCGGCTGCGACGTCGGCGCGGTCGCCTATGCCGCGGTGCTCGAGGAGATCGCCGCCGGCGACGGCGCCTGTTCAACCATCCTGTCGGTGCACAACTCGGTCGGCTGCGGCCCGATCGTCAAGTTCGGCACCGAAGAGCAGAAGCGCCGCTTCCTGCCGAAACTGGCGTCGGGCGAATGGATCGGCGGCTTCGCGCTGACCGAGCCGCACGCCGGCTCCGACGCCTCGGATCTGAAGACGCGGGCGCGCCGCGACGGCGACACTTACGTCATCGACGGCACGAAGCAGTTCATCACCTCGGGCAAGAATGCCGACGTGATCATCCTCTTCGCCGTCACCGATCCGTCGGCCGGCAAGAAGGGCATCTCCGCCTTCGTCGTGCCGACCGACACGCCCGGCTACGAGGTGATCCGGGTCGAGGAGAAGATCGGCCAGCACGCCTCCGACACCTGCCAACTGGCCTTCACGGGGCTGCACATTCCGGCCGAACTCCGGCTGGGCGCGGAAGGCGAAGGCTACAAGATCGCGCTCGCCAACCTCGAGGGCGGCCGCATCGGCATCGCCGCCCAGGCGGTCGGCATGGCCCGTGCCGCCTTAGAGGCGGCGCGCGACTATGCCCGCGAGCGGCAGACCTTCGGCAAGCCGATCGCCGAGCATCAGGCGATCGCCTTCCGCCTCGCCACCATGGCGACCGAGATCGAGGCGGCGCGCCAGCTCGTCCTGCATGCGGCAGCCCTGCGGGAGGCCGGCGAACCGTGCCTGACGGAGGCCTGCATGGCCAAGCTCTTCGCCTCGGAAATGGCCGAACGCGTCGCCTCCGCCGCGATCCAGATCCACGGCGGCGTCGGCTATACCCGCGACTTCCCCGTCGAACGCATCTGGCGCGACGTCCGCGTCTGTCAGATCTATGAAGGCACCAGCGACATCCAGCGTCTGGTCATCGCCCGCGCGGTGGCGTGAGGGAGGAAAGCCCATGGGTCCGCTCGCCGGTCTGCGCGTGTTGGAATTCGCCGGCCTCGGCCCGGCGCCCTTCGCCTGCATGGTGCTGGCCGATCTCGGCGCCGACGTGCTGCGCATCGACCGGGCCGGCGGCGACAGCCTGCTCGGCCTCGACCGCGACGTGCTCGATCGCGGCCGCCGTTCGTTGGTGCTGGACCTGAAATCGGAAGACGGCCGTCGAACCGCCCGCGATCTCGCGGGTGTCGCCGACGTGCTGGTCGAGGGCTTCCGCCCGGGCGTGATGGAGCGCCTCGGCCTCGGTCCGGAACCACTCGCCGCGATCAACCCACGCCTCGTCTATGCCCGCATGACCGGCTGGGGCCAGACCGGGCCGCTCGCCGACACCGCCGGCCACGACCTCGGCTACATCGCCCTGACCGGCGCGCTGCACGCGATCGGCGGGGCCGAGGCGCCGGTGCCGCCCTTGAACCTCGTCGGCGACTTCGGTGGCGGCTCGATGATGCTCGTCACCGGCATTCTCGCCGCGCTCTTCGCGCGGCAGACGTCGGGCCGCGGCCAGGTGATCGACGCCGCCATCACCGACGGTGCGGCGCTGCTGATGGCGATGATGTATTCGATGAGGGCGCAAGGGAAATGGCGCGACGCGCGTGCCGCCAACCTTCTCGACGGCGCGGCGGCGGTCTATCGCACCTACGTCTGCGCCGACGGCCGCCACGTCGCGGTGGCGCCGCTCGAGCGCAAGTTCTTCGTGGAATTCGCCGGCCGGATGGGGCTCGATCCGGCCGAATGGCCGAACCATCTCGATCCCGCCGTCTGGCCGCGCCTGCACGCCCGCCTCGCCGCACTGTTCCTGACGCGGTCGCGGGACGAATGGTGCGCGCTCTTCGAAGGTTCCGACGCCTGCGTCGCCC
Source organism: Pinisolibacter sp. DMC100 (assembly GCF_056313705.1). Classification (NCBI taxonomy): domain Bacteria; kingdom Pseudomonadati; phylum Pseudomonadota; class Alphaproteobacteria; order Hyphomicrobiales; family Ancalomicrobiaceae; genus Pinisolibacter; species Pinisolibacter sp. DMC100. Next base: position 952,286 of record NZ_JBQUZT010000001.1, read on the forward strand.
CGGTCCTGTCGATGGACGAGGCGCCGGAGCACCCGCACAACCGCGCACGCGGCACCTTCGTCGAGATCGACGGCCGCGTTCAGCCGGCACCGGCGCCGCGCTTCTCCCGTGACGTGCCCGCACGGCCGCGCTCTGCGCCGCGCCTCGGCGAGGGCGGTGCGGAGGCGCTCGCCGAATGGCTCGGCGGACCTCGCGTCTCGTGACGCACGGACGCGACCGGCCGCGGACGGCCGGTCGCGAGAGTCATCGAAACGGGTCGTGAGGCGGTCTCAGGCCGCCTTCGCGAGAGCGGGCAGGTGGTGCGTCTCGGCGTGGCGCCGGGCCTCGTCGAGGCTCCGGAAGACCGTCGGGCCTTCTGCCGCGATCGATCGTCCACGCTCGTCATACACGGCGATCTCGTAGATCGGCATGTAGTCGCCCGCGGTGGCGAAACAGATCTCGACGTGCCCTCGGCCGCCGTGGCGGCTCCAGATGCCGGCGTCGATCTGGCGCCAATTGGGTTTCAACAGTGTGTTCATGCTCTCTGTCGCTCCGGAGTTGCCGGATCGTTCCCGGCATGTCGAGTGCCGGAAAGGTCATCATACGACTAAAGTCGGTGAGAAGATATACTCAATCTGCAACTCGGACCGGATCCTGCAAGATGTGGCCATTCGGCATCGGTGGCACGGCGATACCGTGGCACTGCTCGGCGACGACGATCGGGGCTCGACGAACCGGGCCGCCGCATGGCGTTATGACGATGCGACGACATCGGTGACGGGAGCATCGGGCGTGACGGGACGGAAGACGGAGCGCGAGCCACCCTTCGAATATCGGCTGGAACGTCTCGCCGTCGGCGTGGCGGTGCTCGATTCCGGCGGTCGCGTGATCGCCGCCAACGCGGTCGCCGAACGGGCGCTGGCCGTGCGCTCCGGCGAGGTCTTCGGCCGCGACCTGCTCGATCTCCATCCCCCCGCCGCGCGCGAACGCATCCGCCGTCTGATCGACGATGCGCGCGGCGCCGACGGCGAGGCTTCGACCCTGGTCGCCACCCCGATGGGCAACTTCCTCGCCAAGGCGTCGCGGCTCGCCTCGGCCGATCCGGCCGCCTCCGGCGTCGCCCTGCTCTTCGTGCCGCTCGGCTTCACGCTGCCGCCGGCCGAGGCGCGGCCGGAGCCGGTGGGCGCACCGCTCGCCAAGCTGCCGGTCGAGCGCGGCGTGAAAGGCCCCATCTCGCTGGTCGACGTCGACCGCGTCTTCGTCCTCTCCGCCCGCGGCCACTATGCCGAGGCGCTGACCGACGAGGGCCGGCTGTTCTGCCCGCGCTCGCTCGCCGACCTCGAGGCGCGGCTCGATCCGGCGCGCTTCTTCCGCGTCCATCGCGGTCATCTCGTCAATCTCGCCCATGTCCGCGCCGTCGAGCGCGTCGACGGCCGTTGGATGCTGACGCTCGACGACGTGGCCCGCACGAGCGTGCCGGTCGGCCGCCGTGTCGTCGCCGAACTCCGGGCACGACTGGCGGTGTGATGCCGTTCGTGCAACATGAATGCCGTTCGTGCGAGGTTCGCGCGGCCCGAGCGGTCGACGTTGCGCCCTTCGCGCCGGACACGGACCATGTCGGGGTCGAACGAGGGAGGGCATCCATGGCGGCGATCGGGAAGGAAGCGGCGCGGCCGGACCGCTACGTCACGTTCCGCGACATCGACTTCGAGGGCAACATGGCGGTGGTGCTCGGCCACCTGCGCCGCCATCTCGCCGACCCTGAGAAGAACAACCCGTTCTGGCAGCGCTTCGAAGCGCGGCTGGCGACGGCGGAAGCCGGCGCCGCCTCGATCCAGGATCGGCTGCTGCTGCTCCATTCCCACGTCTACTACATGGTCGAGCTCTTCGAGGACCACGACGACGAGGTCGCGCTGGCCGATCTGAAGAAGCTCGAGGAAGAGTGCTTCTGAGGCGAACCGCAACGCGCCTCAGCGCGGCAGGGCCGCCGCCTCGCGGGCGAGCCGCTCGATGCGGTCCCAGTCGCCGGCCTTGACCGCGTCGGCCGGCACCACCCACGACCCGCCGACACACGTCACGTTGGGGCTGGCGAGATAGGTCGGCGCCTTGGCGAGATCGATGCCGCCGGTCGGGCAGAAGCGGAGCTTCGGCAGCGGCGAGGCGAGCGACTTCAGGTGACCGGCACCGCCGACCGATTCGGCCGGGAAGAACTTCAGCCGCTCGTAGCCGCGCTCCAGCATGGCCATCGCCTCGCCGGCGGTGGCGACGCCCGGCAAGAGCGGCACGCCGTGCGCCTCGACCTCGGCGACGAGCTTGGCCGTCGCGCCCGGCGAGACGAGGAAGGTCGCGCCCGCTCGCTTGGCGGCTTCCGCCTGCGCGCCCTCGAGGATGGTGCCGGCACCGACGACGGCGCCGGGCAGACCGGCGAGCGCGGCGATGCAGTCGAGCGCCCGCGGCGTGCGCAGCGTCACCTCGAGCGCCGGCAGACCGCCGGCGACCAGCGCTCGGCCGACCGAGACCGCGGTCTCCGGATCGTCGAGGATCAGCACCGGAATGACCGGCGCGAGGGTCATGACGCGATCGATGGCGGCGACGTCCTGGGCCATGAAATGCTCCGTATGATGGCGCTCGCCCGTCGGCGGGCGGCGAAGTCCCGGCGCCCGAGGGCGGCGATATAGAATTCCCGGCGCCCGAAGGCGCCGGGCGAAGATCATCCGAGGACGGCGCTCGCCCCTTCCTCGGCCGAGCCGACGGCCCGGCGGAAGATGCCGAAGAGGCCGCGTCCGGTGCCGCGAGCATGCGCCGAAAGATCGGCGGTGGCGAGCGGGCGCGCCGCCCATTCATCCGCCGCGACCAGAACCTCGAGCGTGCCCTTGGTCACGTCGAGGCGGATCCTGTCGCCGTCGCGGACGCGGGCGATCGGCCCGCCGTCGGCGGCTTCCGGCGAGACGTGGATGGCGGCGGGCACCTTGCCCGAGGCGCCCGACATGCGGCCGTCGGTGACCAGCGCCACCTTGCGGCCCTTGTCCTGCAGCACGCCGAGCGGCGGCGTCAGCTTGTGGAGTTCCGGCATGCCGATCGCCTTCGGCCCCTGGAAGCGGACGACCGCGACGAAGTCGCCGTCGTCGAGCGCGCCGGCCTTGAAGGCCGCGAGCAGGTCCTCCTGCGAATGGAAGACCTTCGCCGGAGCCTCGACCACCAGATGGGCGTCGCCCACGGCGGACGACTTGACGATCGCCCGGCCGAGATTGCCGGTGACCAGTTCGAGCCCGCCGGTCGGGCGGAAGGGCTCGCTCGCCGGCCGCACCACGCCCGGATCGCGGGTCGTCGCGACCGTCTCGGCGAAGACCAGACCGCCGGCCTCGTCGAGCTTCGGCGTCAGGGCGTAGGGCGTGAGCCCCTCGCCCATGACGGTCGTCACGTCGGGGTGCAGCAGGCCGGCGCCGACGAGTTCGCGCACCAGGAAGGGGATGCCGCCGGCGTCGCGGAAGCCGTTCACGTCGGCCTGACCGTTGGGATAGGCGCGCACCAGCAACGGCACCACGGCGGAGATCGCCGCGAAGTCGTCCCAGTCGATGGTGAGGCCGGCAGAGCGCGCCATGGCGATCAGGTGGATCGTCAGGTTGGTCGACCCACCCGTGGCACAGAGCCCGACCATGCCGTTGACGAAGACACGGGCGTCGAGCATCTCGCCGATCGGCAGCTTCGCCCCCGGCCGCGCGATGTCGATGGCGCGCGCCACGGCGGTGCGGGTCAGCGCATCGCGCAACGGCGTGTCGGGGGAGACGAAGGCCGAACCCGGCAGCATCAGGCCCATGATCTCCATGAGCATCTGGTTGGTGTTGGCGGTGCCGTAGAAGGTGCAGGTGCCGGCCGAATGATAGGACTTCGACTCGGCGTCGAGCAGATCCGCCTCGGTCGCCTTGCCGGCCGCGAAGGCCTGACGCACGGCGTTCTTCTCGGCATTGGTCATGCCCGATCCCATCGGCCCGGAGGGCACGAAGACCGTCGGCAGATGGCCGAAGGAGAGCGCGCCCATGACGAGGCCGGGCACGATCTTGTCGCAGATGCCGAGCATCAGCGACGCGTCGAACATGTCGTGCGACAGGGCGATGGCGGTCGACTGGGCGATGACGTCGCGCGAGAAGAGCGACAGTTCCATGCCGGCGCGGCCCTGGGTGACGCCGTCGCACATGGCGGGCGCACCGCCGGCGACCTCGGCCACCGCGCCGAGGCGGAAGGCCTCGTCGCGGATCAGCGTCGGATAGCGCTCGTAGGGCCGATGCGCCGACAGCATGTCGTTGTAGGTGGTGACGATCGCGAGGTTCGGCGCGTCCGCCGCCACCAGCCGGTCCTTCTCGGAGGAAGGGCAGGCGGCGAAGCCGTGCGCGAGGTTCGAGCACGGCAGCCGCCGCCGTGCCGGGCGATCGGCCGCCGCGGCGCGGATCTCGTCGAGATAGGCGGCCCGAGCGTCGCGGGAGCGACGCTCGATCCGTTCGGTGACGGCGGAGATGGCGTCGCGAACGCTCATGCCGCCGCTCCTTCGGTCGGGAGCCGGCCGAGGATGTCGGCGACGATCTCCTCCGGCGTGCCGCCGATGTCGACGGTGAGCGCGTCCTTCGGCTCCTCCAGCGTGGCGAACTGGCTGTCGAGCAGCGCCGGGTTCATGTAGTGACCCTGCCGCGCCCGAAGCCGCGGCCCGATCACTTCCGGCGAGCCCTTGAGGTAGACGAAGACGACGTCCCCCTTCGGCGACAGCACCTCGCGATAGACCTCGCGCAGCGCCGAGCAGGCGAAGACGTGGCTCTTGCCCTCGGCCTGCCAGCCCTCCATGGCGGCGCGCAGGGCGCGCAGCCAGGGCCAGCGATCGTCGTCGGTCAGCGGGATGCCGGCCCGCATCTTCTCGACGTTCTCCACCGGGTGGAACCCGTCGGCGTCGGAGAAGCCGCAGCCGAGCGTCTCGGCGAGCTTCTCGCCGATCGTGGTCTTGCCCGAGCCGCAGACGCCCATCAGCACGATGATCATGGATTTGTCCTCAGACGATGGTGGACAGGAGAAGCGTCAGGCCGAAGGCCGCGAGCGCCAGGATGGTTTCGAGCGCGGTCCAGGTCTTGAGCGTCTGCTCGACCGACATGTTGAAGTATTCCTTGATCAACCAGAAGCCCGAGTCGTTGACGTGGCTGAGGATGATCGAGCCGGCGCCGGTGGCGAGCACCAGCAGTTCCGGCCGCACGGCGCCCGCGCCCGCGGCCGCCGCGATCGGGGCGACGATGCCGGCGGCGGTGGTCAGTGCCACGGTGGCCGAGCCGGTGGCGACACGGATGACCGCGGCGACGACGAAGGCCAGGACCAGCAGCGGCACGTGCAGTTGCACCGCGAGATCGGCGATCGCCTTGCCGACGCCGCTGTCGAGCAGCACCCGGTTGAAGCCGCCGCCGGCGCCGATGACCAGCAGGATGGTGGCGGTGGGGGCGAGGCAGTCGGTGGTGAAGGAGAGGATCTTCGCCCGGTCGAAGCCACGATGGAAACCGAAGGTCCAGAACGACACCACGAGCGCGATCAGCAGCGAGATCACCGGGTTGCCGATGAAGTCGAGGATCTGGCGCGACGGCGTACCGGCGGCGAGCGTCAGGTCGGCGATCGACGAGCCGATCATCAGGAAGACCGGCAGCATGATGGTGAGGACCGAGGTCGCGAAGCTCGGCAGATCCTCGCGGGTGCCGGTCGCGGACAGGGTCTCGGCCAGCGGATTGTGGTCCGGCAGGACGATCTTCGGGGAGATCCACTTGCCGTAGATCGGGCCGGCGAGGGCGGCGGCCGGCAGGCCGACGAGCACGGCATAGATGATGGTCAGGCCGACGTCCGCCTTGAAGGCGCCGACGGCGAGCATGGCGGCGGGATGCGGCGGCACCAGGCCGTGGACGATCGAAAGACCGGCGACCAGCGGCACGCCGAGCATGATCAGCGAGGTGCCGGTGCGCTTGGCGATGGCGAAGACCAGCGGCACCAGCAGCACGAAGCCGACCTGGAAGAACACCGGCATGCCGACGATGAAGGCGACGAACATGATCGCCCAATGGACGCGCTTCTCGCCGAAGACGCCGATCAGCGTCAGCGCGATGCGTTCGGCGCCGCCCGATTCGGCCAGGAGCTTGCCGAGCATGGTGCCGAGTGCCACGACGACGGCAATGAAGCCGAGCACGCCGCCGACGCCGGTCTGGAACGAGCCGACGACCTTGTCGAGCGGCATGCCGGCGGCGACGCCCATGGCGAGCGACACGATCACCAGCGTGACGAAGGGATTGACCTTGTAGCGCGCGATCATGACGATCAGCGCGACGATGGCGAGAAGAGCGTAGAGCAGGAGCTGGGGTCCCGCGACGGCGGCTGCGGATGGCATGATGTCCTCCATGATCTCGGCGCCCTCTCTCGGGGCTTGCCGATATCCCGTGTCCCTGACATGGGATGGAGCGCGTGATCGACCAGCGGCGCCCTGCCATGTAGGTTTACTACACAACTACGCCGAAAGTCGACCGTCACAAGCGGATTTTTCCGTATGCGACCGAATTTCCCGCCCGTTCCGGAGGCGTTCGTGTATAAGAACTACATGGCTGGTCGGATGCCGTCACAGGGTCGCCGCGCGCCCGCGGATCGGCGCCCGGCTTGTCGTTCGAGGAGACGTCCGTGATCGCCGATCCCTCCTTCCTCGTCCGTCTCCAGGCCGCGCGCGAGGCGATGCGGCCGTCGGAACAGAAACTCGCCGATCTGGTGCTGGCCGCGCCCGACGCGGCGGTCGAATGGACGATGGACGAGATCGCCGCCCGCGCCGAGGTGAGCGCGCCGACGGTCGTGCGCTTCTGCAACGCCGTCGGCTGCAAGGGCTTCCGCGACTTCAAGCTGCGGCTCGCCCGCGATCGCGGTCAGGCGGTCCATTTCGCCCACCCCGACGTCGACCCCGACGACACCTCCGACGTGGTGGCACGCAAGATCGTCGACGGCGCGATCGCGGCGCTGGTCGAGGTCCGCCAGCGGCTGCCGGCCGAAGCCGTGGCGGCGGCGGCGCGCGTCTTGGCCAAGGCGCGGCGGATCGAGTTCTACGGCTCGGGCAACTCCGGCATCGTCGCGCAGGACATCCAGCACAAGTTCTTCCGCCTCGGCATGCCGACGGTCGCCTATACCGATCCGCACGTCTTCTGCATGTCGGCGCTGACGCTTCGTGCCGGCGACGCGGTGGTGGCGATCTCCAACTCAGGCCGCACCTCGGACGTGCTCGAAGCGGTGCGCGAGGCACGCGCGACCGGCGCCGACGTGATCGCCATCACCCGCGACGGCTCGCCGCTCGCCGACCTCGCCTCCGTCACCATCGCGGTCGCGGTGTCGGAGGATTCGGAGGTCTACGCGCCGATGGCCTCACGCCTCGCCCATCTGGTGATCGGCGACATGCTGACCGTGGCGGTCGCCCTGCTCGAGGGCGACATCGCCCGCCTGCAGCTGGAGCGCACCAAACAGGCGGTGCGCCGCCGCCGGCCCTGAGGCGGTCCGCATCGGGCACCCCGACATGCAAACGGCGGCCTTTCGGCCGCCGTTCTCGTCTTCGCGAGGGGGCGCGCCGCTCAGACCTCGGCGACGCGCAGATTGTTGGTGGTGCCCGGCGCATCGGGGCGGCCGGAGACCACGACGATCGGCTGGCCGGCGGTGGCGAAGCCGAGCGTCTTGGCGACGCGGCAGGCGCGGTCGACCATCTCCTGCACGCTCGTCGCCGAGCCCGACAGCACCGAATGCACGCCCCACATCAGCGTCAGCCGGCGCGACACCGCTTCCGACGGCGTCATGGCCAGGATCGGCAGGGCCGGGCGCTTGCGGGCGATGCGGCCGGCGGTGTTGCCCGAGGCGGTATAGGCGACGATCGCCGGCGAACGGATCGCCTCGGCGAGATCGGCGGCGGCGGCGGCGACCGCGTGCGGCGGGGTGTCCTCCTCCGGCGGCTGCGTCGCGGTGACGATCGAGCGGTAGAGCGAGTGGCTCTCGGTGGCGCGGATGATGCGGTCCATCATCGACACGGTCTCGACCGGCCACTGACCGGTCGCCGATTCGGCCGACAGCATGACGGCGTCGGCGCCGTCGTAGATGGCGGTGGCGACGTCGGAAGCCTCGGCGCGGGTCGGGGTCGGCGAGGCGACCATCGAATCGAGCATCTGGGTCGCGACGATCACCGGCGTCACGGCGCGGCGGCAGGCGCGCACCAGCTCCTTCTGACGGCCGGGGACGTCCTCGTGCGGGATCTCGACGCCGAGATCGCCGCGCGCCACCATGATCGCGTCGGAGAGACGGATGATGTCGTCGAGGTGCTCGAGCGCCTGCGGCTTCTCGATCTTGGCGACGAGGCCGGCGCGCCGGTCGATCAGCGCCTTGGCCTCGATCACGTCGGCCGGCTTCTGCACGAAGGACAGCGCCACCCAGTCGACGCCGAGCTCGAGCCCGAAGGCGAGGTCGGCGCGATCCTTCTCGGTCAGCGGCGACAGGTCGAGCATGGTGCCGGGCAGATTGACGCCCTTGCGGTCGGAGATCGTGCCGCCGACGATCACCTCCGCCTCGATCACCTCGGCCTCGAGCCCGACGACGCGGACGCGGACGCGGCCGTCGTCGATCAGCAGGTCGTGGCCCGGCGCGACGGCGGCGAAGATCTCGGGATGGGGCAGCGGAACGGCGTCCGGGCCGCCCTCGGCGGTGCCGAGCACGAAGCGCAGCCGGTCGCCGGCCTTGGTTTCGAACCGACCGCCGGCGATCTTGCCGACGCGGATCTTCGGACCCTGGAGGTCCTGCAGGATGCCGATCGGGCTGCCGACCTCGGCCTCGAGCGCCCGGATGGCGCGGAAGACCTTCTCGTGGTCGGCGTGGGAGCCGTGCGAGAAGTTGAGGCGGAACGTGTCGACGCCGGCCAGATGCAGCTTCTTCAGCATCTCGGGAGAAGACGAGGCGGGACCGACGGTGGCGACGATCTTGGCGCGGCGGTGGCGGCGCATGGGGCGGGCATCCTTCGTTGCGGGGCGGGCAGGAACGAGTCGTGCCAGTCGTATACGACGAAAGTATGAAGAAATCGAGCTTCACCGGTGCCGCAGGTCATCCGACGGGGTGTTTTCGCCGCGTCGGGCGTGTCGCGGGACATGGACAGAGGCGGCGTTCGACGCGTTCCCGTGCGGGACCGTGTAGGCGGCCGTGCGCGATGCTTCGAGACGCAGGCCTTCGGCCCGCTCCTCAGCATGAGGCGTATGTATTTGTATTGATTATGGAAGGCACCTCATGCTGAGGAGGGCGTCGAAGACGCCCGTGTCGAAGCATCGCGCACCGAGGCCGATCTCACGCCGCCCCGGCCGCCACCCGTGCCCTGGCCGTGAACTGCAGCCAGCGATGCGGCAGCGCCAGCGTCCAGTCGCCCGGCGCCGCGCCGCGGCGGGCCGGCAGCTCGGCCATCGCCGCGACCAGCTCCAGCGCGTCGAGCCGCTTCCGGTCGACCCGGGCCGCGACCAGCAGATCGGTGATCCGCCGGACTTCGTGCGCATCGTCGCTCGCCGCCGTCGCGACCGCGTCCATCGACAGGTCGGCGAAATGGATGCGCCGTGCCGCCTCGCGCAGGCGGGCATGGGTCGCGGCATCGATCGCCCCGGTCTCGCGCAGCGCATCGAGCGTCGCCTCGACGTTCACCCGCGGCTCGGACAGCGGCAGATGCTCCATCTCGTCGGGTCCGTGGACCTGCGCCACGTCGCTGTCGTCGAAGCGGGCGCCCGAGGCATAGCTCTCGTAGACCCGGCCGATGCCGATCATGCCGAAGGCGGCGCATTCGGCCGCACGCAGCGCCCCGAGACTGCCGGCGCCGAGCACGGTGCAGCCGAGCGACAGCGCGTGCAGGATCTCCTTGTGCCAGGGGGCGGCGACGTCGTCGAAGCGGCCGTCGACGAGGCCGATCACCGTCGCCCCCTCCTCGACCGCGGCGAAGATGTCGCCCTGCCGGGCCGGCGGGCGGCAGACGAGATCGGGTGCCGCGTCGATCCGGCCGTCGCGGACGAGGCCGTGCAGGGTGGGGCCGGAGAAGAGGATCTTCATGACACCGTCTCCGGAACCTTCGCGGACCCCGCCGCCTTGGCCGCGGCGATCCGCGCCGAGAGCGCTGCCGAGAGCGCCCGGCGTCCGAAGCGGACGCGGCGTTCGCCCGGCGGGTTCTCGAGCCCCGGCGCGATCACCTTGACGACCGCATGGCCCTGCGACCCGTCGGCGAGCACCGCCACGGTCACGTCGCCGACGCCGCGCTCGGCCATGTGGGCGATCATCTCGGGCAGATAGGCGTCGCGCGCCAGCCGCCGCCCGGTCGCCAGCGCGGCACCCGCGCGCGGCTCGGCGCGGACGTAGGGCAGCAGCGCCCGGTTGATGCCGGCGCCGTAGATCTCGGGGGCGAAGTCGTCGCGGGCGCCGGCGATCGAGGTGAGGCGCGACTGCGCCGCCTCCGTCACCGCGCGGATCGCGGCGCGCACCGGATCGGGATGGCAGCCGCTGCCCGAGGCGAGGTCGAAGTGCTTCCACTTGTCCTCGTGACCGCTCGGGTGACGCGACAGGATCGCCATGTGGGTCGGCAGGCCGAGGTCGGAGGTGGTGTCGAACAGGCGGATCCGCATGTCGGCCGCCTCGATCCGGTCGACGAGGCCGTCGAGCACCGGATCGCCCAGTTCGCGCGGGTCGAAACAGGCGGCGGCGACGTCGGCGTCGCCCTTGAGCGACCACAGCACCAGCGCGTCGCGCTCGATCCGTTCGCACAGACCGTGGAAGGTCGCCTCCCACACGGTGTTGCCGGAAGCCAGACCGTCGGTCGACTGCCACCAGCGATTGGGCGTCGTCGCGTCGTCGAGGCGGATCGCCTCGAGCGGCACCAGCCGCGTGCCGGCGCCGGTGAGATCGTGGGTCTCGAACCAGGCGATCGGCTCGTCGGCGGCCGGCGGCGTCGCGCCGTGCAGCAGCAGGGTCTCGAGCAGGTCGAAGGCGCGGCCCTCGGCGGCGAGTTCGGCGGTCGTGGCGATCCGGCTGGGCACGGTCGCCTGTTCGGCGGTCGCCACCTCCACCGCCTCCATCAGTGCCGAGGCGCGAGCGGCGGCGTCGGAGACGCCCTTGCCCTGACACAGCGCCAGGCTCTTGGAATTGGGCCGCATCGCCGCCCAGACCGGGATGCCGATGCGGTCGAGCCCGGTGACGGCGGCGAGACGTGTGAGGCCGAATTCGGCGGCACGCGGCCACATCAGGGCGACGGTCTCTTCCGGATCGCGAGCTCGGTCGAGGTAGTCGGAGGGAAAGCCGCGCGCGCCGACGGCGAAGATCGAGGCGATCTCGGGCGCGACGGCGCGCGCGGGGGTCGTCATGGCTCAGCGCGCCGCGAAGAGGGCGTGCGAGTTGGCGAAGAGCGCATGCGAGTTCGCGAACAGCGCATGCGAGTTGGCGAAGAGCGCGTGGGAATTGGCGAAGAGCGCATGCGAGGCGCCCTCGGCGCGGACGTCGAGCGCCACGGCGCATTCGATGCCCTCGACCGTGGCTTCGTCGCCCGTCGCGACGAGATCGGCGTCGGCCACCTGGACCGTGAGGGTCTCGAGATCCACCACGAAGGTGCGGTCGTCGCCGGTCACCTTGAGTACGACGGTATTGGCCATTGGCTTCTCCTCTTCGTTCTTCGATCGCTCATCGATCGAACCCGGCCGACACCAGCCCCGCCTCGAAGTGTTCCCGGTCTTCCGGTCGCCTGAGCGGCGCCATGTGGGAACGCGAGCCGATTCTGAAGTCGGGAAGGCGGTCGCGCATCGCCCGGACGAAATGGTCGGCCTCGGCCCGCTGGTTGAGCATGGCGTGGCAGGCGGCGCGCAGATGGAAGGCCGTGTCGGGCATCACCATGCGGTCGAGCAGGTCGATCGCCCGGTCGTAGTCGCCGGCGAGATAGAAGCCGCCGGCCGCATACCACAGCAGCTGGTCGCTGGGATGGTGCAGCCGGGCGAGCAGCGCGTCGAACTGGGCGATGCCCTGATCGATCATCCCGTTCATCACCCGCGCGTCGGCGAGATCCTCGGCGATGGTGACGCTGGAGGGCGCACTGCGGGCGGCGCGCTCGAGCAGCTCCAGCCCGTGATCGAAGCGGCGGCGATAGATCTGGCAGATCCCCATCTCGTGGGCGCCGCGGGCGTCGTCGGGGTCGGCGGCGATCGCCTTCTTGGCCCAGCTCTCCGCCGTTTCGAGCTCGGTCATGTCGCCGCGGGTGAGCAGCAGCCACTCCATCCGGAAGGCGCGCGACAGGCCGGCCATCGCCGGGGCGTGCTCGCCGCGGCTGGTGAGCGCGTTGCGGAAGAGCGACTTGGCGCGGCGGACCGACGGCAGCTCGATGTTCTTCAGCCAGCGTTCGCCCTGCAGCGTCAGGCGATGGACCTGCCGTTCGACGCTGGCCGGGTGATCGCCCGCCGCCAGTTCGCCGATCTCGACGTAGCGCTGGATGTCCTCGACCGCCCGCGTCAGCGCGGCGGGCGACTGGTCCGGTGCCGCCTTCGACGACCACAGCACCTCGCCGGTCGTCGTCGCGCGCAGTTGGAAGCGCAGCACCAGACGGTCCTCGGCGCGGCTGGCGCCGAGATCGAGGCGATAGTCGCAGCCGGCGAAGGGGCGCGACGGCATGCCCGGTTCGTCGTCCGACCGCATCACCGTCACCGAATGCGACCGCCACAGGAGATCGACGCATTCGTCGACGTGGGAACGCGCCCGTTCGGCCTCCGCGTCGCTCAGGAACGAGGCGATGCGGATGTGGACCGCCATCAGCGGGCGGATGCGGCCGACCAGCGGTGCGAAGGCGGGCGCCATGCCGGCGAGCGCCGACCCGGCCTCGCGGCTCGGCGCGAGGCGCCGCGTCGCCGCCAGGTAGACGGCCCGCGTCGTCTCCGACGGCTTGGCGTCGACGATGCGCTCGAGCTCGCTCTGCAACTGGCGGAAGGTGCGCTGTACGGCCTCGGCGTCGCCGCGCCGGCCGTGGAGCCGGATCAGGCCGCGATAGCCGGCCTCCTCGCAGGGGTCGATCTCGGCGAGGCGATGGGCGACATAGGCGGTCTGTTCGTCGGTCAGCCGCGGCGGATCGGCGTCGACCAGCGGCGCCACGGTCCTGACGAAGAGGTCGCGAAGCCGTTCGCGCCGCGCCATCAGCCACTGCGCGAATTCCGGTCCGTCCTCGTCGATGCCGGCGAGCAGGTCGCCGCGATAGAGGCGCCCGAGCGCATGGACGCCGTCGCCGTCGATCGGCGCGCTCTCGGTCGGCAGGCGGTCGAGATCGATCCCGACCGCCGCGCCGTCGAGACGGATACGGTCGTCCTCGAAGACGAAGACGCGGACGCCGCTCTCGCTCTGTGCGGTCAGGATGCGCTGGATCAGCTGTCGCAGATTGCCCGAGCGCCGACGTTGCTGGCTCGCGGCCTCCCACAGGAAGGCGGCGGCGGTGCCGCGCGTCGTCTCGCGGCTCGGACAGTCGAGCACGATCTGCGCGGCCAACGCGAAAGCCTTGGCCGGCAGCACCACCGCGGTGCCGTCGGCCCTCTCGAGACGGGGTCTTCCCAGAAGGGTCAGCGACGCCTTCATGCGGTTTCCGCGCACCTCTCGGACTTCACGCGACGGATGTGGACGATAACGCAGTCGACCGAACCGCGAAACCGCATCGACGCCTCCCGGCTATGGTGTGTGACGGGGGTCTGTGACGCTTTCGCGCGATTTCCGGAATTACCGACAACCCTATGAATTGGATTGAAAACCATACGTTGCATCGCGGCGACGTGCCGGATCGCGAAGGCGTCTCTCGCCGGAGGATTTGGTTGCAGTTACGCTACGTCTCAACTACCGGCTCGTGACGGGGGTCGCGATATGCTCGTGTGATACGAACCCGAAATGGAGGTGGTCGCATGCTGAATGTCGGACCCGAACAGTACGCGCGATCGGAGATCGTCGCTCCGCCCTTCGATCGCGCCAGGGAACTCGACGTTCTCTATCGCGAGGTCCTGTCGAACATCGATCGGGCCAAGCGGCTGGACGACGACTTTCTCGTCTACATGCTCCGCATGATCGCCCAGACCGTCGTCGAGCACCGATCCAATCTCGAGGCGCCGGCGCGCTCGCGCGACTGACCGCCCTCCGCCTCTCACGCCTCTCCGCGCGGCCCCCCGGGTCGCTCGCGGAAGTTCGGTGCCCCCCCCCCCGGCACCGCGTCGCGACGCCGTCCCCCCCCGGACACCCGATCCCATCTCGGCACGACCGACGACAGTTGCACAAAGGGAGAAGCGAATGCTGCTCGGTCCTCTCGATTGTGAATTCTCGTTGGCCAGCGGCGAGATCGAGAACCGCGAACATCAGATTCGCGAGATCTCCGACCGCTTCGGCATCTCACTGCGTACCATCCGCTTCTACGAACAGCTCGGGCTGATCAAGCCGCGGCGCACCGCCTCGCGCTACCGGCTCTACGATCTGACCGACGTGGCCCGCATCGCCTTCATCGTGTCGCTGCGCAAATACGATCTGCCGGTGCCGGAGATCGCGGAACTCCTGGTGCTGCGCGACGAAGTCGGACCGGAGGCGTCCCGCGTCGATCTCGCCCGCCGCCTCGAGGCGCGCCACGCCGGGCTCTGCGCCGAGATCGAGCGACTCGAGGTGTTGCGCGACGACCTGCGCCTGTGGATCGACGACATCGCACCGTCACCGACCGAGGCCTGAGGCCTCAGATCAGTCCACGCGACCGGGCGGCGACGAAGACGAGCGCGATCGCGCCGACGAAGCACGTCCAATCCGACATCGCGACGTCCCTCGGCCGGTTGCGACGCACGACGTCTGCGCCGAACCGCATCAGGGATCGATCGGGATTTCCGCCTGCCGGCATTGGGATTCGATGTGGATCGCAGTCGTTCAGTCGACCGCCAGGATGACGTGGTCGGCGTCGAAGGTGGCGACCGCCGGCCCGCCCTCGACGATGCCGAGATCCTCCGCCGTCTCGCGCGGCACCACGGCGACCATGGTCTTGCCGTCGCCGATGTCGATGCGGATCTCGGAGTTGACCTCCGCGTCGATGCGCCCACGCACCGTGCCGGGAAAGACGTTGCGCCGGAGCCCGGTCGCCTCTTCCGGCGGGATCAGATGGACGAAGGAGGCCTTGACCAGCGCCACCACGCGGCGGCCCGGCTCGAGCCCGAGTTCCTCCACCGAGGCATTGGTGACGACCGCGCGGATGGCGGCGGTCGACGACACCGCCAGCGTCACTTCGACGTCGACCGGCCAGCGCTTCAGCGCCGTCACCTCGGTCTGGAAGACGTTGCGCGCCGAGATCTTGCGCCCGACCGCCCAGAGAAGCGCGTCCTCGAGCCCGTCGATTCCCTCCTCCGCGATCGCCGAGGAGATCGCCGCGAGCCGGTCCTCGAGCCGGTGGAACGTGTCGATCAGCCGCCGTCCGGCCTCCGTCACCTCGGCGCCGCCGCCGACCCGGCCGCCGGCCCGCGTCACGAAGGCGGGGGTGGGCAGGAGGTTGTTGATCGCGTCGACCGCCTCCCAGGCGGTCTTGTAGGAAAAGCCCGTCGCCTTGGCGGCCTTGGTGATCGAGCCGTGCTCGACGACCGCCTCCAGCAGGCGGATGCGTTCGCGTCCGACCAGCAGTCGTCCTTCGCTCGAACGGATCGCGAGGAGGGCGTCGATCTTGCCGTCGGTCATCGGGGGGCTCGGTGCAATCGCGTGAGGGAACGGTTCGAGTCTATCCGACCGACGCGCGGCCGGGAAGTCGCGACGCGTCGTTCATCCGTCATGGTCGGGCGTGAGCGTCACGGCGACGTCGCGCGGCCGGGCGCCGTAGGGCCAGGACGTGACGATCACGTCGGCACCGGCCGCCACGTGCGTGCCGACGTTGCCGGGGTGGATGCCGCCCGCCGCGGCGATGACGGTCGCCGGCCGCTCCGCCTTCACCATGGCGACCGCCCGCGCCAGATCGGCGGGGGTGAACTTCTCGGTCTGGATGACGTCGAATCCGTCCCGCGCCGCCGCCAGCGCCTCCTCGGGAGTCGCGACCTCGATCACCAGTTTCTTCTCCGGTGCCGCCGCCCTCAGCCGTGCGGCGAGCCCGCCGAGCGGTTCGTCGGGGAGGAAGGCGCGGTGTTCGGCGAAGACCAGCACCGTGTCGGAGAGCCCGTGGCGATGGACGACGCAGCCGCCCGCCCGGATCGCCGCGCCGAGCATCCGTCGGCCGCCGGGGAAGGCCTTGCGGGTGCAGGCGACCGGCACGGCCCGGCCGGTCGCGGCGACCGCCTCGACCATCTCGCGCGCCGCGCTCGCCACGCCGGAGAGGATCTCGACCGTGGTCTGCGCCTGTTTCCAGGTCCGATGCAGGGCGCCCGCCGGTCCGGTCGCCGTCAGGAGCACCGTCCCCGGCGCCGCCGTGTCGCCGTCTCCGACGAGGCGCGTGACGGTCCCGCCGGCCCGCGCGATCAGCGCCTCGGCGATGCCGATGCCGGCGACCACCAGCGCATCGCGGGCGGCGAAGCGCATGCGGGCCGGCCGATCGGCGATGCCGAGCGCCTCGGTGGTGAGGTCGGCGTGGGGCACGTCCTCGAGCGCCAGCCGGTCGGCTTCCTCGCAGGTCGGTCGAAAGGTGGTCATCGCATGTCTCCTACCGGTCGCGGCACGCGATCGGTGACACCGCGCTCGTCGATCGACACCGACTTCATCAGCGCCACGGCCATGTCGCCGGTCTCGAGTTTCAGACTGTCCCAGCCGAGCCGCGTCACCCAGGCGACGAGATGTTCGCCGCCCGCGAGCTCGAGCCGGACATGGACGAAGGCGCCGCCGCCCGCCTCGACGGCGGCGACGCGGCCGCGGATGTGGCTGCGGGTGGAAATGCCGCCGGGCGCCTCGCGCGCCAGCGTCACGTCGGTCGCCCGCACCGCGAGGCGGATCGGGCCGCCGTGGTCGTCGATCACCGTCGGCAGCACGAGGGAGCCGGCGGGATGGGCGAGATGGGTGACGCCGTAGGTGCGATCGGTCGAAGCGATGCGTCCGGTCAGCACCGACACCGTGTCGAAGCGGCCGACCGGATGGGCGAGCGCCGCCGGCGCCATGACGTCCTCCGGCGCGCCGATCGCCGTGACGCGGCCGCGGTCCATCCTGACGACGATCGAGGCGAGGCGTGCCACTTCTTCCACCGCGTGGGAGACGTAGAGGATCGGAATGCCGAACTCGTCGCGCAGCCCTTCGACGAAGGGCAGGATCTCCAGCTTGCGCTCCTCGTCGAGTGCGGCGAGCGGCTCGTCCATCAGGAGAAGGTCGGGCGAGGTGAGCAGCGCCCGGCCGATCGCCACCCGCTGGCGCTCGCCGCCCGACAGCGTCGCCGGCCGCCGGTCGAGCAGATGGCCGATCCCCAGCACAGCGATCACCGCGTCGCGCTCGATCCGCCGCGACGTCTCCGCCGTGAAGAAGCGGCCGTAGCCGAGGTTGCCGGCGACCGAGAGATGGGGAAAGAGCTGCGCGTCCTGGAAGACGAGGCCGATGCGGCGGCGATGGGGGGCGACGAAGATCCGCTTCTCGGTGTCGACCAGCACCCGGTCGCCCAGCACGATCCGGCCGACGTCCGGCCGCTCGAGGCCCGCGACGAGGCGAATGACCGTCGTCTTGCCGCAGCCCGACGGGCCGAACAGCGCGGTGACGCCGCCGTCGCCGGCAAAGCGCGCCTCGAGGGCGAAGTCGCGGCGGGCGAGTTGGACCGCGACCTCGATCATTCGAAGCCTCCCCCGCGGCCGGCCCGCCGCACCATGACCTCGGAGGCGACCAGCGCGGCAAGCGCGATCACCGCCGCCACCAGCGACAGTTTCAGCGCTCCGAGATCGCCGCCGGGCGTCTGGGTATAGGTGTAGATGGCGG
This sequence comes from Pinisolibacter sp. DMC100, assembly GCF_056313705.1. Lineage (NCBI taxonomy): Bacteria > Pseudomonadati > Pseudomonadota > Alphaproteobacteria > Hyphomicrobiales > Ancalomicrobiaceae > Pinisolibacter > Pinisolibacter sp. DMC100. Next base: position 970,208 of record NZ_JBQUZT010000001.1, read on the forward strand.
CCGGGATGGTCTGGGTCTCGCCCGGAATGTTGGAGACGAAGGTGATCGTCGCGCCGAATTCGCCGAGCGCCTTGGCGAAGGCGAGCACCGCGCCGGCGGCGATGCCGGGCAGGGCGAGCGGCAGCGTCACGGTGGCGAAGACCCAGAGCGGCGAGGCACCGAGCGTCGCCGCCGCCTGTTCGAGCCGCGGGTCGATCGTCTCGAGCGACAGGCGGATGGCGCGCACCATCAGCGGAAAGCCCATGACGCCCGCCGCCAGCGCCGCGCCGGTCCAGCGGAACGAGAAGACCAGGCCGAACCAGTCGGCGAGGAACGACCCGACCACGCCGCGTCGCCCCATCACCACCAGCAGGATCCAGCCGGTGACCACCGGCGGCAGGACCAGCGGCATGTGGACGAGCCCGTCGACCAGCGCCTTGCCGGGGAAGCGCCGCCGCGCCAGCACCCAGGCGACGGCGACGGCGAAGGGCAACGAGACGACGGTCGCGATCGTTCCGATCTTCAGCGACAGGCCGATGGCCGTCCATTCCTGTGGTTCGAACACGCCGTTCGTCGCCTTCTCTTGTCCGCCGCGATCCGCCGCGGCGGCGCGATCTTGGGAGAGGAGACCGCCGAATTCAATGGCGAAATATAGCGCGATTGCACAACGCTCGTGCGGTCCTCCGTCGCGGCGGCGCGCGATGCGGCGCGGCGGAGGACCGGTCGATCGCGCCTGCGCCACGACGACGGGCCCTTGGACGTGCCTTCCGCGTCGTCGCCTGTCGCAAAAGTAGAATTCCAGTATCGACGGCACGATGAAGACGGCGATCGATCGCGTGTCTGCACGTCAGAGTTCTGCCGTGCTCGGATCGAAGCCTCCGGTCGGTCGAGTCGATCCGCCTTTCATCGAGGGTGAAACGGCCGACTTTTTGCCCCCTGGAGTCGAAAGAGTCGGCGTTTTTCTTTGTCATGAAAGCAGATCTTTACGGACTTCGGGTTATGTCTCGCCCAGAGAGGAATACCGCCGCGCCGAAAGCGTGATCATGCAACCAACTGTCGATGTGTCGGCGGGATCATCGCGAGGTCGAGACGGAGTTCATGACATCCGAGGAACGCAAGACGCCTTCGTGTTCGGCAAATCGATCCTACGCGTTGCGGACGACGTTGGGCTACGTGCTGGCGTCCGCGGCCTGGATCTTCTTCTCCGATGCCATGTTGGCGCGGATCGCCGATCCGGCGACCATGACCGAGCTCGCCACCTTCAAGGGCCTGCTCTACGTCATCATGTCGGCGGCGTTGATCCACGTCGTGCTGCGCAATGCCCCCGCGTCGACGGTCGCCCCGGCGGTCGACGGCATCGGCCCGTCGCGCGCACCCCTGATCGCGCTGACCTTCGCCCTGGTGGCGCTCCTGGTGATCTCGCACGTCGCCTATCGCGTGGTCTTCGCCACACAGCGCGACGACCATGCCGCCAAGCTGCGGGTGATCACGACGCTGGAGGCCGAGGGGCTCTCGGCCTGGCTGCGCGATCGCGAGACCGACGCCCGGGCCATCCTCGCCGACACCGGCCCGCTGGCCTGGACCGCCGGGGCGATCGCGCCGCACGAGCGCGAGCGCGTGATCGAGGAGGTCTCCTGGCACGGCATGCTGCACGGCTTCGGCGCCGCCGAGGTCGTCGCGGCCGATGGCCACACGGTGTTCGGCGACGTCGGGCGGATCGTCTCGCCGTCGGCGCGCGAGGCCGTCCTGCGGGCGGTCGCCGGCGGTGAGCCTGCCGCCCATGCGCTCGATCGTACGCCCGACGGCCGGCTCGGCGCCGTCGTCGCCGCGCCGATCGCGGAAGACGGCGAGACGCGCGCCGTGGGCGTCTTCGCCCTCTACCTCGAAAAGGACATCGGCCGCTTCCTGGCGGCGACGGACGGCGAGGTCGAGACCCTTCTCGTCGCGCCGAGCGGAACCACGGTCCTGCTGCGCGCGCCTGTCCGCCCGATCGACCGGTCGAAGATCGAGGTGCCCGACAGCCTCGCCTCGGCGATGGTCGCCGACGTCGTCGTGCGGGACGCCGCCCCCGATCGCGCCCTCATCGCCGCGTCCCACGTGATCGGTTCGACCGGCTGGACGCTGGTGTCGCGCATCGACGAGGACGTCGCGCTCGCCGGTCTGCGCCACTTCGCGCTCGCCGTCGGCATCTCGCTCGCCGCCGCCTTCCTCGCCTGCGTCGGCCTCGCCTATTTCCTCTGGCAGCGCCAGACGCTCACGGCGAGCCTGCGCGAGCTGCGCCAGCAGAAGCTCGCCGCCGCCGCGGAGGATCGCTACCGCGCCACCTTCGAGGACGTCGCCGTCGGCATCGCCCATCTGTCGCAGGAAGGCCGCTGGCTGCGTCTCAATCCCGCCTTCACCGCGATCACCGGCTACACCGCCGAGGAACTCATGGGCATGCCGGCGCTGGCGATCTTCGTCGGCGACGACCGCACCGCCGCCGCCGCGTCCGTCGAACGGCTCTTCGCCGGCCTCGCCCCCAACTGCATCGCCGAGCGGCGAGTTGCCCGCAAGGACGGGACGATCGTCCTCGTCCGGATCTCGGCGACGCTGGTCGACGACGGCGCCTATCTCGTCGCCGTGGTCGAGGACATCACCGAGCGTCGGGCGATCGAGGACGCCCTGCGGATCTCCGAAGAGCGTTTCGATCTCGCCATGCGCGGCGCCAACGACGGCCTGTGGGACCTGAACCTGCTCGACGGGTCGGTCTATTTCTCGCCGCGCTGGAAGACCATGCTCGGCTGGGATCCCGACGAGATCCCCGATCGGCTGGAGAGCCACGAGGCGCTGGTGCATCCCGACGATCTCGAGAAGGCCAAGGGGCGGCTCCACGACATCATCGAGGGGCGGACCGAATCCTATGCCTGCGAGTTCCGCATGCGCGCCAAGTCGGGCGACTGGCGCCACATCCTGTCGCGCGCCTTCGTCGTCCGCGACGCCTCCGGCCGGCCGGTCCGCATGGTCGGCACCCATGTCGACATCACCGAGCGCAAGCACGACGAAATCGAACTGCGTCGCGCCGCCGCCGTGTTCTCCGACACCCGCGAGGGCGTCGTCATCACCGACCCCGACGGCATGATCGTCGAGGTCAATCCCGCCTTCACCGCCATCACCGGCTGGCCCCGCGAAGAGGTCATCGGCCGCTCGATGAGCCTGGTCAAGTCGGGACGGCAGGACGCGGCCTTCTACCGCGCCATGTGGAGTCAGCTGAAGACCGAGGGCCACTGGCAGGGCGAGGTGTGGAACCGCCGCCGCGACGGCGAGGTCTTCCCGCAGTGGCTGACCATCTCCACCGTGCACGACGCCGCCGGCGAGGTGATCCATCGCGTCGGCACCTTCACCGACATCGGGCCGCTGAAGAAGTCGCAGGAGCGGCTGACCCATCTGGCGCTGCACGACCACCTGACCGACCTGCCCAATCGCCTGCTCCTGCTCGAGCGGCTGGATCGCGCCATCGAGCAGGTCGGCTGGGACGGCATGGGCGCCGTGCTGTTTCTCGATCTCGACCGCTTCAAGACGGTCAACGACAGTCTCGGCCATGCCGTCGGCGACGAACTGCTGCACGCGGTCGCCCGCCGACTGCTCGCGACCCTGCCCGACGGCGCGACGCTGGCGCGGCTCGGCGGCGACGAGTTCGTCGGCCTGCTGCCTTCGATCGCCGGCGCGGAAGACGCCGCGGCGATCGCCCGGGAATGGGTCCGGCGGCTCGAGACGGTGTTCGATCTCTCCGACGGTCGCGAGCTCTGGGTTTCCGGCAGCGTCGGCATCGCCTGCTTCCCGACCCACGGCGTCGTCGCCGACACGCTCCTCCAGCACGCCGACGCCGCGCTCTACGAGGCCAAGGCGGCCGGTGGCGGCACCCATCGCTTCTACGACGAGACCATGACGGCGGCGGCCTCGCGCCGCCTCGACCTCGAAGCCGGCATCCGCCGCGCCCTCGACAACGACGAGTTCGAGCTGCACTACCAGCCCCTGGTCCGTGTGACCGATCGCCGGATCGTCGGCGTCGAGGCGCTGCTGCGCTGGCGCGATCCCGTCCGCGGTCTGGTCCCGCCCGACACCTTCCTGCCCGTCGCCGAGGAGACCGGCCTGATCCTGCAGATCGGCGAATGGGTGCTCGAGACCGCCTGCCGTCAGATGCGGCAATGGCTCGATGCCGGCCTGCCGATCGAACTGATGGCGGTCAACCTGTCGCCGCGCGAATTCCAGCGCGTCGACGTCGCCGAACGGGTCGCCGCGGTCCTCGCCGAGGTCGGCCTCGATCCGCGCCGTCTCGAGATCGAGATCACCGAAGGCGCGCTGATGGAGCAGGGGCCGGCGCTCGACCAGAAGCTCGCCGCCCTGCGCGGCCACGGCATCCGCCTCGCCGTCGACGACTTCGGCACCGGCTGGTCGTCGCTCGCCTATCTCCGGCGCATGCCGATCGACAAGCTCAAGATCGACCGCAGCTTCATTCGCGACGTCGCCGACGACCAGACGGCGGCCTCGATCGCCGCCACCGTGGTCCAGCTCGCCCGCACGCTCGGCCTCGAGGTGCTGGCGGAAGGGGTCGAGACGGCCGACCAGTTCGCCGTGCTCGAACGGCTCGGCTGCGACACCGTCCAGGGCTGGCTCTTCTCGCGCGCCCTGCCGGCCCGCGACGTGCCGCTGATGCTGACCGGTCGCGACCTGTCGGACATGCCTCGCCCACGCGCCGCCTCCGCCTGACGGTTCGGTCGACGCGGGGCGCGGGCGATGCGCCTCTATTCTCCCGTCACGATGTTCGGGACGGTTCCCGTCAGGCTCTCGAGGAAGGCGACGAGGTCGGCGACCTGGGCCTCGCCGAGGGGCGACGGCGTGCGCCGGGTGATGCGGCCGGTCTCCGGCGACCATTCGATCCGCGTCTCGACCCGTCCGTCGCCGACCACCCGGCCCGCCTGCACCGTCGCCATCACCCGAACCGCCTCGGCGAGCGTCGCGACCGAGCCGTTGTGGAAATAGGGTCCGGTCAGCGCGACGTTGCGCAGCGACGGCACCCGCCACAGGCCGGCACGTCCGCCCTTCGCCGCGCCGAGGTCCTCGGTCAGCCGATAGGTCTTCTCGTAGTCCGACGGCAGCGACGGGAAGAGCCGGATGCCCGAGGCGCCGGCCTCCGGCGCGAGCAGGCTCGCCCGGCTGAAGCCCGGGCCGGCGTGGCAGACGATGCAGCCGACCTCCTCGAACAGCGCCATGCCGCGCAGCTGTCGCTCGGAGAGCGCCGTGACGTCGCCGCGCAGGAAGCGGTCGAAGGGCGCGTCCGGCGTGATCAGCGTCCGCTCGAAGGCCGCGATCGCCTTGGCGATCCGATCGGCGTCGATCGGACCCGCCCCGAAGACGCGGTCGAAAGCAGCCACGTAATCGGGGCGGGCCGACAATCGGGCCACCACCTCGCCGAGATCCGCCCCCATCTCGATCGGGTTGGCGATCGGCCCGAGTGCCTGTTCCTCCAGGCTGCGCGCCCGCCCGTCCCAGAACAGGCGCGCCTGGAAGGCGGCGTTGACGACCGTCGGCGTGTTGCGCGACCCGACCTGACCGTCGATGCCGACCGCCGTGGTGCGGGCGTCGGCGCCGCCCGCCTTCGAGAGGTCGTGGCAGGACGAACAGTCGAGCGTGCCGTCGCGCGACAGCGCCTTTTCGAAGAAGAGCCGCCGGCCGAGCGCCACCTTCTCCGGTGTCGTCGGATTGTCGTCGGGTGCCGGTGAGACCTCCGGCAGCGCCTGCCACACCGGCCGACCGACCACGACCGAACGGTCGACCTGATCGGTCTCCGGGTCGGTGATGACGGGCGCGAGAGTGGAGCGGTCGAGCATCGACAAGGTGCCGATGACCGTCAGCTTGATGGAGAAGGCGATGACGCCGACGCCGAGCGCCGAGGCGAGCCCGATGCGCTGGACGTTGGAGAGGCGGGCGAAGGGGCCGAGGTCGCGCCAGACGATCAGCGCCGCGGCCGAGAAGCCGCACGCGACCGCCGCCGCTCCGACCGGGAGCACGGACAGGGTGTCGAACATGGGGGTTGCTTTCGAACGACGGAGATTATTCGACGAGGGCGCGCAGGGCCTCGGGCGCGAGGAGGTCGATCCGCCCCTGGGTGGTGGCAACCAGCCGCCGGGCGACCAGACCGCGCAGCACCCGCGAGACGACTTCACGCGACGTGGCGAGGTGTCGGGCGATCTGTTCCTGGGTGACGGTGACCGTCGTCCCGCCCTTGGCACGGCGGATGAGGAAGGCGGCGACACGGGCCTCGAGCCCCTGGCTCGCGGTCTCCTCGATCAGCGCCATCAGCTCGAACAGGCGGCCGGAGAGCACCTCGAAAGTGAAGCTCTGGATCGCCGGTTCGGCCGCGAAGAGGCGGCGATAGACGTCGCCCGGCACGATCGACACCTCGGTCTCGCCCTCGCTCTCCACCCAGGCCGGATAGGCGAGGCGGGAGAACATGCAGTTGAGCGCCAGGATGCAGGACTGCCCCGGCTCGACCCAATAGAGCGTGCCCTCGCGCCCCTCGGCGCTGACGTAGTAGACGCGCAGCGCCCCCTTCTCGACGAGATAGGCGCCGGTGACGAGATCGCCACGGGCGACGAGCGGCGTGCCGCCGGCGCAGGCGATCTTCTTCACCGACCCGGCGACCAGCCGACGGCTCTCCTCGGAGAGCTCGGCGAGCGTGGGGAAGAGATCGGCGGAAGGCGTGATCGACATGCTCCGATCGTAACGCCGCGAGGTCAGGACCGACACGGTCGCCATGTCGCAGCCTCCTCAGGCGGCCCGGACGAAGAAGAGATCGCCGGGCGTCGAGGTGACGACCTCGGTGATCTGGTCGAAGGGCAGGCCGACCCGCTGGTGCACCCGCTTCACCGCCTCGGCGTCGGGCGCCATGGTGAAGCAGAAGGCGCGGCCTTCCGCGAAGCCGACGTGGATGCGCAGCGACACCACGCCCTCGGCGCGGCAGGCTTCCGCGTATTGCGCATGGAAGCCGGCGAAGGCCTCCGGCGAGATGCCGGCCGGGAACGTCTCGTTCGCCGCGTCGTGGGTGTCGATGAAGAACTTCAGGGGGGCCATGGGGGTTCCTCCGCGTGATGATCCCGAAAGGGACCGACGGAGGCGAGCCTGCCATGGCGGGCGGCCGCGAGGCTGGAACCAAAGTCACGCGCGCGACCCCTCTTGCCTCGATCGCCGTCATCGTCGACCCTCGATCGACGCCGGGGGGAGGGACGGGCGATGGACCACGCACGCCGCAAGGCCATTCATCGCCGCTTGGGCCTGCCCGGCACCGCCGAGCCGCGCGACATCGCCGACGCCCACCGCGCCCATGTCGCGGCGCAGACCGTCGCGGCGACGTTCGAGGTCGAAGGGTTCACGATCCACGCCCCGGCCGGCGTCTACCACCCGGCGGAGGGCTCCAGCACACGCTTCTTCATCGACGCGCTCGCCGACCTGACCATCCCCGACGAGGCGCCGCTGCTCGAGATCGGCACCGGCACCGGGGCGATCGCCCTGGCGATGGCCGCGCGTTTCGATCGGCCGGTCGAGGCCTGCGACATTTCCGAGGCCTCGGTCGTCGCCGCGCGCGCGAACGTCGCCCGCAATGCCGACCGCCTGCGCCGCCCGGTGACGGTGACGCGGGGCGATCTCTTCTCGGCCTGCCGCGGCCGGCGCCACGGGCTCGTCGTCTTCAACAACCCGCTGATCGACGCCCCCTTCGACGCCGCGATCGACCGCCAGTCGCTGAGCGATCCGGGCGGGGGCATCCTCTCGCGCTTCCTGGCGGAAGGGGCCGATCATCTGGTCGAGGGCGGCGTGGCGCTCTTCGGCCTCTGTTCCAACACCGCCTTCGAGGTGCTGGACGACCACGCCCATGCCTGTCGCGTCGTCCGCGCCGAGATCTTCGACGACGGCTTCTGGCGCGCGGTGGTCGCCGCGACGCGGTGAGCGATGAACGAGGGCATGAAAAACGAAAAGGCCGCCCGGAGGCGGCCTTTTCGTTTTCGCCTCCCGAGGGAGGAGTGGTGGGCGCTACAGGATTCGAACCTGTGACCCGCTGATTAAGAGTCAGCTGCTCTACCAACTGAGCTAAGCGCCCTTCTCTCCGGCGGCTGACGCCGTCGGCGAAGTGCGATCCGTATAGCGGGGCGGATCGCGAGATGCAACAGGGGCGGCAAAATTTCTTCGCGCCGCCGCAACGGCTTGTGGATAAACGCGAAAACGCCGCCGGAGGGGTCTCCGACGGCGCTTTTTCGCAGATTTCTCGCCTCAGACCCGCTCGCCGACGCGCACCGGCTCGGAGCCCTCGACGCCCGGAGCGTTGGCTTTCTCGCGGCGGATCGACAGCTTGTTGAGGGCCGCGACATAGGCCTTGGCGGACGAAACCAGCGTGTCGACGTCGGCGCCGCGGCCGGTGGCGACCCGGTCGTCCTCCTCCAGACGCACCGAGACCTCGGCCTGCGCGTCGGTGCCCTCGGTCACCGCATGGACCTGATAGAGCGACAGCCGCGCCTCGTGCGGCAGGATCGCCTTGATGGCGTTGAAGCAGGCGTCGACCGGGCCGGTGCCGTTGGCTTCCTTGGTGATGTGGGTGCCGTCGACGTCCATGGTGATGATCGCCTTCTGCGGCCCGCCGGTGCCGGCGATGACCGTCAGCGCGATCACCTTGGCGCCCTCGGCCGCCCCGGCGATGCCGTCCTCGACCAGCGCCTCGATGTCCTCGTCGTAGACGTGCTTCTTGCGGTCGGCCAACGCCTTCATCCGGTCGAAGGCCTGTTCGAAGGCGTTGTCACCCAGTTCGTAGCCCAGGTCCTTCAGCTTCTCGCGGAAGGCGTGGCGGCCGGAGTGCTTGCCCATGACCAGATTGGTCTCGCGCACGCCGACGTCCTCGGGACGCATGATCTCGTAGGTCTCGACATGCTTCAGCATGCCGTCCTGATGGATGCCGCTCTCGTGGGCAAAGGCGTTCTTGCCGACGATCGCCTTGTTGTACTGGACCGGGAAGCCGGTGACGGTGGAGACCAGCTTCGAGGCCTGCATCAGCATCGGCGTCTTGATGCCGGTGGTGAAGGGCAGCACGTCGGCGCGGGTGCGGATGGCCATCACGACCTCCTCCAGCGCGGCGTTGCCGGCGCGCTCGCCCAGGCCGTTGATGGTGCATTCGATCTGACGCGCACCGCCGGTGATGCCGGCCAGCGAGTTGGCGACCGCCATGCCCAGATCGTTGTGGCAATGGGTCGAGAAGATCGCCTTGTCGGAGTTCGGCACCGCCTCGATCAGGCGGCGGAACAGCGAGGCGTATTCCTCCGGCGTGGTGTAGCCGACGGTATCCGGCACGTTGATCGTCGTGGCGCCGGCCTTGATCGCGGCCTCGACGCAGCGGCACAGGAAGTCGAACTCGGTGCGGGTGGCGTCCTCGGCCGACCACTCGACGTCGTCGGTGTGGCTGCGGGCGCGCGCGACCGAGGCGAAGACCTTCTCCAGGACCGCGTCGGGCTCCATCTGCAGCTTGTACTTCATGTGCACCGGCGAGGTGGAGATGAAGGTGTGGATGCGGAAGGCATGGGCGTTGCGCAGCGCTTCCGCCGCGCGATCGATGTCCTTGACGGCGGCGCGCGCCAGACCACAGGGCACGGCGGTGTGCAGCCGGCGGGCGATCTCGGAGACCGCCTCGAAGTCGCCCTGGGAGGCGATCGGGAAGCCGGCCTCGATGACGTCGACGCCCAGCGCGTCGAGCAGTTCGGCGACCTGGATCTTCTCCTCGAAGGTCATCGAGGCGCCGGCGCACTGTTCGCCGTCGCGCAGGGTGGTGTCGAAGATCTTGACGCGTTCGCGGGCCGCGGCGGGGGTGGATACGTTCATGGGTCTCGTCCTCGGGTATCGGTCGGGCGCGCCGGCGGAAGCGATGGTTGGATGTCCGCCTTCGGCGCCGAAATGGGTTCGGTTGCCGGTTCGCTGCTCATCCCCTGAGTGCCCGCCTCGGCCATGCGAGGGCGGTCGGCGCTCAGGGGCCGATAAGGAGAAGAAGCGAGGAAAGAAGGGCGCGGGTGGCCGTGGCGCCGAAAGGCGCTTCGATCGTCGGCGATGATGCGGTCCGCGCGATCATACCCGTCCGTCCAGTCCCTCGGAACACGCCCCCGGGCGGTTCCCGCTCGGCGCCGTTCCGGACATCGTCGCCGGATACGCGCACGCCGCCACGCGTCGAATGCGCGAGGCTCCTTCCGAAATACCGTTCGTCGCGCCGAGACGCAAGTGCTTCCTGTCGTCAGGCGGCGCGGGCGCTCGCGTTTCGGCCGCGCGAGACCAACGTCTCGCCGAGCCGTTCGACCAGGGTCTGCTCGATCGGCCGGGCGAACTGCACGCCGGTGCCGTCCTCGCCGATCCACCGGACCGCGGCTTCGATCGCCCGACCCTCGAGCCGCAGGACGAGGCGGCGGCCCTCGGCGAGGCCGGCGATCGGCGCCAGCCGCGCGCCGTCGCGCGAGATCTCGGTCATCCGCGTCGCAACGGTCCGCCCGTCGACCTCGACCGACACGGCGATCGCCGCCGACCAGCGGTCCTCGCCGCGCCGTTCCGCCTTCCGGGTGGCGGCTTCGACGATCGCCGGGATCTCCGAACGGACGCGTTCGGAGGCGTGACGCATGGTGTCGGAGACCTGCGTCACCCGTTCCGCCGATTCGGTCGAGCCGGAGACCCGCTCGGCGATGTCGAACATCCGTCGCGCCACGTCGTCGACCGCGATGTTGGTGCGGCCGATCGACTGCGAGAAGGAGTTCATCGCGGTGCGTTGCTCCTCCATCGCCGCGGCGATCGCCGAGGAGACGCCGTCGAGCGTCGAGATCTGCTCGGTCACCGCGCCGATCGCCTCGACCGCGCGGCGGGTGGCGGCCTGGATCTCGGCGACCCGCCGGCCGATCTCGTCGGTCGAGCGCGCGGTCTGTCCGGCGAGCCCCTTGACCTCGGCGGCGACCACGGCGAAGCCGCGGCCGGCGTCGCCCGCCCGCGCCGCCTCGATGGTGGCGTTGAGAGCGAGGAGATTGGTCTGCCCGGCGATGTCGGTGATCACCGAGACGATGGTCTCGATGTCGGCGGTGACCCGCGACAACCCGTCGATCGCCTCGCGCGACTGGTCGGCGCGGGCGACGGCGTCGCGGGTGAGGGCGGTCGAGCGGCCGATCTGGTCGGCGATCTCGGCGATCGAATGGGTGACCTGGGTGGTCATGGCGGCGGCGTCGGCGTTGAGGGCGCGCGTCGTCTCGGCCGAGGCCGAAGCCTCGTCGGCGGCGAGGCGGACGTCGCGCAGCGAGGCGAGCATGTCGCGCGCCCGGTCCTCGACGTCGGCCGAGCCGGCGACGATCTCGCCCATGCCGTTCTCGGTGGCGCGGGACACTTCCTCGGCCATCGACAGCAGGACGGCGCGACGCTCGGCCTCGGCGCGGGCCTCGGCCTCGCCGCGCTCGGCCTCGTGTCGGCGTCGTTCCTCGACCGCCTCGACGAAGGCGCGCATGGCGTTCGACACTCGGCCGATCTCGGAGCGCGCCGGCAGCGGCGCCGGCGGTGCGATGCCGGTGTCGCCGTCGGCGACCGCGTCGATGATCCGGGCGATCCGGCCGACCGGCGCGGCGATCGAACGGGCGACGACGAGACCCAGACCGCCGGCGACGAGGATCGCGGCGATGCCGACGATCGCGAATAGGACGAAGTCGTACCGCGCGTCGGCCGACATCCGGGCGGCGCGTTCGGCGACCGAAGCGTTGAGCGCGTCCTCGAACGACTTCAGTTCGTCGATCCAGGCCGAGGCCGCCCGCCACCAGTCGGCCGGCGTGACGCCGACGACGAGGCCGGTGTCGAGCGCGGCGGAGAGCACGCGGCGCATGCGCTGCACCTCGGCGAGCTTCGGCGAGCCCCCGGCGCGCTTGGCCAGATCGTCGTGGATGCCGGAGGCGAGGGCGACGAACTCGGCGAGCCGGTCGTCCTCGCGCGCCACCACCTCGACGAAGGCCTGCCAGCGATCGGGCTGGATCGAGCCGGCCGAGACCAGCCCGTTGCCGGTCGCCCGCTCCTGGCCCGCCTGTTCCTTGACCGCCATCAGCGCCTGCAGCGTGAGGAGGCCGACGGTCACCGATCCTTCTTCGACGCTCTTCATCACTTCCGTCGTCGAGGTGAAGAAGGCGACGATCGAACCCGAGTACCAGGCGATCGCCGCCGCCGGCGCGATCTTCAGCGCATCGACCGCGGCACGGGTGGCGGAAAGTGCGGCGATCCGCTCGTCCGCGGCGACGAGCGCCGTCTCGACCCGGTCGGCCGCGCCGGCCGGCGCGCGGTTGGCGGCACGAACGCCGCGATAGACCTCGAGCGCCGCGTCGGTCTTGCGGCGCTGGGCGACGAGCAGGTCGCGCGCCTCCGGCTTCTCGCCCTTGGCGGCGAGATGACCGACCGAGGCGCCACGTTCGCGCTGCAGCTCGTGGACGAGCGCCGCGATCGCCCGCGACGTGTCCGTCTGCGCGATCAGCCGATCGGCCTGTCCGATCTCGACGCGGTGCTCGAGCACCAGGAGCAGGCTGAGTGCGGCGACGACCGCGAGCGCCGGAAGGATGGCGAGGGCGAGGCGTTCGAGGATCTTGAGCGACTGCATCGGCGAGGCATCCCTTTCGGTGAACCTCGCTCAGCGTGGATAGTATTCCTTAATCGGACGTATATTGCCGCGTAGAATGTAAGAACTACAGGGGCACTCCGTATGGATTTCGTGACATTTCTCGATGTCGGATCGTCTATCCGAGCCTTCACTTGACGATCGTCAAGAAAATTACGTTACGTAAGACGAATTCCGCAGAAATTCCCGTGCGTCAGTTCCGACTCGACGACCGCGAATTGGTGATCGATCGTTCAACATCGCGGCATGGCGATCAGCGCACCCTCGGCCACCCGAACGGTGCTGCCGCCGATGCGCAGGGCGACCGGACGGGCCTTCTCGATCTCCAGCGTCAGGTCGATCAGGCTCGGTCGACCCATCTCGAAGCCCTGTTCGATCCTGAGCCGGTGGGTTCCGTCGGTCGGTGCGTCGAAACGGTGGACCACGCCGCCGAAGGCCGCCGCCGCCGAGCCCGTCGCCGGATCCTCGCCGATGCCGAAACCGTGGTCGAACATGCGGGCGTGGAAGTCGCCGTCGTGGCGCCGGCATTCGCGGCAGTAGACGAAGACCGAGAAGGCGTCGGCCTTGCCGAAGGCGGCACTCCAGCGGCGCGAGTCGAGCCGGGCTCGGCCGATCGCGTCGAGGCCGGAGACCGGCACGAAGGCGAAGGCGACGCCGGCCTCGAACTGCGAGGGCACGTGGTTCTCGAAACCGATGTCGGAGACGCCGAGCCCGAGCGCGTCGGCGATCTCGCCCTTGGGCGGCATGTCGCCGGGAACCGGGGCCGGCAGGCGCGGCGCGTCGAACTCGACCCAGGTCGCATCGCTCTCCGACAGCCGCACCGCCGCGCGGACGACGCCGACCGTCTCCTCGACCACCACGACGGCGTCGAGCCCGTCGGCCGGACGGCCGAAGCGTTCCTCGGCGATCAGTGCGATCGCCCCGACGGTCGGATGGCCGGCAAAGGGCAACTCGCGCGTCGGCGTGAAGATCCTGAGCTTCGCCGAATGGGTCGGCTTGTCGGGCGGCAGCACGAAGACCGTCTCGGACAGGTTGAACTCGCGCGCGATCGTCTGCATCGCCGCCGTGTCGAGCCCTTCGGCGTCGAGCACCACGGCGAGCGGATTGCCGGCGTAGGCCTGGGTCGTGAAGACGTCGAGCACGACGTGGCGGCGGCGGGTCATGGCGTTTCCTCGAAATGACGGAGCGTCTCGCCGCGTTCCTCGGCGGCGAGGAGGGCGAGCAGACGGGGTACGTAGGGCACAGTCTTCTCTCCCGCGAGAGGGGCATCGAAGGGAAGGAAGGCGATGCGCTCGATTTCCCCGTGCGGATCGTCGTGATCGATCGCCGCGATCCGCTCGGCGAGCGCCGCGGCGGGAAGCGGCGAGCGCAGCCGCCGGACGAGCGCGAGCCGCGACGGGCCCGACGGGATCATCCACCAGCCGGGATCGGCGACGAAGGCGTCGATCGCCAACCCGACCTCTTCCGCCAGCTCGCGCGCCATGTTGGCGACCGGGTCGATGCGGTCGCCGACGCGGTCGTCGGCGTCGAACGAGCCCGAGGGCGGATAGGCGAGCCCGGCATTGGCGGTGGTCGCCCCCTGGCGGCCGACGAGCAGCGCACCGTCGGCGCTGGTCACCGCCGGGACGGGGAAGACGTGCAGCAGATCGGCGCGGTCGAAGCCGCGGCGCAGCGCGTGGAGCAGCGTCGCGTAGTCGGTCGGCCGTGCCGTCGCCGAGAAGACGCCGCCGGCGACCGTCGTTCCTTCGAACAGGAAGGCCGAGCCGTTCCACAGCGTCGGATTGGCCGCGGTCGCCGCCGACCAGTGGTCCCGGACCGCCGCCTCGCGGGCGGCGTCGAGGACCAGCGGGTCGCCGACCGCGATCTCGATCGCGTCGAGACGGACGGGACGGTCGAGGCACGAGGGCACGATGGTCAAGGCGCGGTCTCCGCGAGCGTGATGTCGACGACCACCGGGCAATGGTCGGAGGCCTTGGGCCGGTCGAAGCCGATGCGCGGGTAGCGCTCGAAGAGGGCGGGCCGCGGCCGCATTCGTTCGACCGGCACCCGGAAGGGCAGACCGGAGCGGATCACCCGCGGCACCGCGCGCGGATCGGCCCGGGCGATCGCCGGCGAGACGTAGACGTGGTCGAGCGCCGAGAGCTCGCGCCCCTCGGCCCAGTAGTGCGTCCAGCGCTCGATCGGCGGCAGGCGTTCGACGAGATCGTGAGCGAAATGGTCGGCATGGAACGGATCGAGCGCCGAGGCCTCCACCCGTTCGACCGTGGCGTCGAGCATGCCGTCGGCGGCCTTGACCAGACGGATGCGCTGGCGGTGGTCGTTGAAGTCGCCGAGGACCGCCCAGTTCGCCCGCGCGGTCCTTTCGCCGAACTTCGCCTCGACCAGCCGGCGGACGGCGCGGGCCTCGGCGCGGCGCACCGCCATGGTGCGGTCGCGGCCCTCGTTCATCGACTTGAAGTGACAGATCCACAGCGTGAGGACCCCGGCCGCCGTCTCGACCTCGACCTCCAGCGCGTCGCGCTTGAAGATCCGGTCGTCGGGCTGCGCGCCCC
Source organism: Pinisolibacter sp. DMC100 (assembly GCF_056313705.1). Taxonomy (NCBI): domain Bacteria; kingdom Pseudomonadati; phylum Pseudomonadota; class Alphaproteobacteria; order Hyphomicrobiales; family Ancalomicrobiaceae; genus Pinisolibacter; species Pinisolibacter sp. DMC100. Next base: position 985,424 of record NZ_JBQUZT010000001.1, read on the forward strand.
AGCGGCGCAGGTCCTCGTCGTGCAGGTCGAGGTCGCGATAGGTGAGGGCGGCGTTGCTCATCACCCGGATCGGCAGGCCGCGCCGGCTCATCACCGCGACGTCGATGCCGCGGCGATCGTTGCCCTCGAGCAGGGCGAAGTGTTCGTAGGGCTCGTCGAGGGCGCGGCGCAGGTAGCGGTCGTGGAACCAGCGCAGCGCCTCGAGCCCGTCGACCTCCTGCAGGCAGACGACGTCGGCGTCACAGTCGCGAATCGCCTGGGCGGTAGCCTGTCGCTGGTCGTCGGAGATCGCCACCTGCAGCGCCCGCTCGATCAGGCGGCCCTCGCTCTCGCTGGCGTGGTCCCAGAGGCCGACGGCGGGATCCGGCACCCAGGCGCCGGTGCGCCGGTCGCGCGCCTCGCCTAGACGGCGGACGAGGTTCTCGACATTGAAGGTGGCGACCCTGACGACCATGCGCGGCTCCTCGCCCGAACAACTAGCGCGAAACGCGTCGCGCCGCGAGAGCGCCACGGCGGGCGGCGACTCGACACATGTCTAATAGGGAATGTACTTGACGTATTGGGAAGGCGATGCGAGACTGCGTGCAAATACGAATGTCGTCGGGAGGAATGACGAACGTGATCGACGAGACCCTCGAGGATCGGCTCCGTGCCACCCTGCCTTCGCTGTCGCGTCTGGGCGCCCTGGTGCGCTTCGACCTCGGCACCGACGGCCGCGCCTTTCTCGACGCGCGCTCCGGAACGGCGGTCCTCGAGACCGAGTCCGACGAGCCGGCCGACTGCACCATCACGATGACGCGTGAGAATCTGCTGAAACTGCTCGACGGCAAGCTCGACCCGATGCTCGCCTACGGCCTCGGCAAGATCCGCGTCGCCGGCTCGCTCGGCATCGCCATGAAGCTGGTCGGCGCCATCGCGTGAGATGCGCGCGGGTGTCGCGTCGGACGTGTGTCCGCAGCGACACGGTTTACCATTACGTCAATCTGGTCCGGTTGACGTGATCAAAACGGTTCGTTAATTTTTCGCCACAATCGGCCCGTGCTCCGTGCCACGACGGGGTGTCGTCGGGTCAATCCGTGGCGTGGAAGCGAGAAGTGAGCCGAAAAGGCTCGGGGGGAACGATGAAGGCGTCGAAGAAGAATTGGCTCATGGCGAGCGTCGCCGGTCTGGCTCTTGTCGGCATCGCCGGTGAGGCTTCCGCCGCCGGCTTCATGCTGCGCGAGCAGAGTTCCGAGTATCTCGGCAATTCGTTCGCCGGTTCGGCCGCCAAGGCGTCCTCGCCGGCCACCATCTGGTACAACCCGGCCGGCATGACCCTGCTGCACGGCAACCAGATCGCCGGTTCGCTGACCTGGATCGCCCCGCAGGCGCGCTTCGACGGTCGCGGTCTCGGCGGCGCCGCCGTCTCCACCGGCGATGCGATCTCCGACGCTGCGGTCGGTTCGACCTTCGCTCTGTATTCGATCAGCGACGACATCAAGTTCGGTCTCGCCGTGGTCTCGCCCTTCGGCCTGCGCTCGAGCTATCCGGGCAACTGGAACGCCCGCGCCCACGGCGTCGCCTCCGCGATCACCGACATCGCGATCAACGGCAACGTCGCCTACCGCATCAACAAGAACCTCTCGATCGGCGTCGGCATCACCGGCGACTGGGCCGAGGCCGACCTGACCTTCGGCAACCCGGCCGCACCCGCCGGCTTCCTCGGTCGCCTGAAGGGCAGCGACATCGGCTTCGGCTGGAACGTCGGCGCCCTGTGGGAGTTCTCGCCGCAGACCCGCATCGGCGTGGCCTATCGCTCGAACATCCGCCACGGCCTCGAGGGTCAGCGCACCTCGTCGATCCCGGCGGTCCTGTCGACCATGGACATCACGGCCGACCTGACGCTGCCCGGCACCGCGACGGTGTCGTTCTATCACGCGTTCGACGACAAGTGGGCCATCATGGCCGACGCCCAGTGGACCCAGTGGTCGGTGCTGAAGGACCTCGCGGTCTACGGCACGAACGGTTCGCTCGCGGTTCCGATCACCGACTTCAGCTGGCGCGACACCTGGTTCTTCTCGGTCGGCGCCGACTACCAGTGGACCAAGGGTCACACCATCCACGTCGGCACCGCCTACGACATGGGCGCCATCAAGGATGCTCAGCATCGCGGCGTGCGTGTTCCCGACGCGGATCGCTACTGGCTGTCGACCGGCTACAGCTGGGACTACTCGGAGAAGCTTCGCCTGAACCTCGCCTACGCCCATCTGTTCGCTTCCTCTGCGGACGTCGTGCTGACTTCGCCGACGCCGCTGACCGGCAGCTACAAGGCCTCGGTCGACATCTTCTCGACGAGCTTCACCTACAAGTTCTGAGACGGAACCGAAATCGTGATGACGAATGGCAACCCCGGCGGGACATCCGGCCGGGGGGCGGTGGAACTCCGCCCTCTGACCGACCTTCTGGACGACGCGGTGGCGCGTCGTCCGGGTGCCCCTTGCGTCGACTTTCTCGGCGCCAAGTGGACCTACGGCGAGATCGGCGATCTCGTCGATCGCGCCGCCGCGGGGTTCCGTCGTCTCGGTGTGGTCGAGGGGACGCGCGTCGGCCTCTGCCTGCCGAACACGCCCTATTCGGTCGTCTGCTACTTCGCGGTGCTGAAGGCCGGCGGCATCGTCGTCAACTTCAATCCGCTCTATGTCGAGCGTGAGCTGATCCACCAGGTCAACGACAGCGGCAGCGAGATCATGGTCACCATGGATCTCGAGGTCATGTACCCCAAGGTGGCGAAGCTCCTCGGCAAGACCTGCCTGAAGACGATCGTCGTCTGCCCCATGGCGGCGATCCTGCCCTTCCCCAAGAACTGGCTGTTCCGCCTGTTCAAGCGCGGCGACGTGGCCAAGGTGCCGAACGACGCCGCCAACGTCTCCTTCGCCGCGCTGACGGCGGAGAAGACGCCCGTTTCCCGCGCGCCCTTCGACCCGAAGACGACGGTGGCGGTGCTGCAGTACACCGGCGGCACCACCGGCGTGCCCAAGGGGGCGATGCTCACCCACGCCAACCTGACGGCCAACGCCACCCAGGTCGCCGCCTTCGTGCCCGACGGCTTCCTGAAGGGCGACCAGCGCATGCTGGGCGTGCTGCCGCTCTTCCACGTCTTCGCCATGACGGCGGTGATGAACTTCGGCATCCGCATCGGCGCCGAGCTGATCCTCCTGCCGCGCTTCGAACTGGCGCAGGTGATCGACGTCATCGAGAAGAAGAAGCCGACGCTCTTCCCCGGCGTGCCGACGATCTACACCGCGATCAACCGTGCCGCGGCCGAGCGCAAGCTCGACCTCACCTCGATGCAGGTCTGCATCTCCGGCGGCGCGCCGCTGCCCGGCGACGTGCGCGCCCGCTTCGAGGAGCTGACCGGGTGCAAGCTGATCGAGGGCTACGGCCTGTCCGAGGCCTCGCCGGTCGTCACCTGCAACCCGGTCGTCGACTTCGACAAGGTCGGCTCGATCGGCATCACCGTCGCCGAGACGGAAGTGTCGATCCGCGTCCCCGTCACCTGCGAGACGGCGGTGCCGGAAGGCGAGAAGGGTGAGATCTGCGTCAAGGGTCCGCAGGTCATGCTCGGCTACTGGAACCGTCCCGAGGCGACCGCCGAGCAGTTCCACGACGGTTGGCTCCGCACCGGCGACATCGGCTGGCGCGATCCCGACGGCGCGATCTTCCTGGTCGACCGCCTCAAGGACATCATCATCTGCGGTGGCTACAACGTCTATCCGCGGGTTCTGGAAGAGGCGCTCTACCAGCATCCGGCGGTCGAGGAGGCGACGGTGATCGGCGTGCCCGACACCTATCGCGGCCAGGCGCCGATGGCCTTCGTCAAGCTCCGCGCCGACCACGAGGCGACGCCGGACGACCTGATGAAGCACCTCTCGACCTGGGTCTCGAAGATCGAGATGCCCAAGGCGATCGAAATTCGCGACGCGCTGCCCAAGACCATGGTCGGCAAGCTGTCGAAGAAGGAACTGGTCGCGGAGATCATCGCCCGCGACACCGCCGATACCGTCGATCTCTCCGATCGCGGCTGATCCGTCCGGGCCGCGCGTCCTGCGTGGCCCCGCTTCCGGCCCTCGCGGGGCCGTCTTCCGGCCGGGGTTGGCCCGACCGTTCGCCGCCGTTTCCCTCGGAAACGGCGCTCCGTCCACAGCCTTTGGAAGACCCGGGCCCGTCGATGACGATTTCGCGTGACATCAAAGTGACGTATAGGGCAATATCCGGCCCTGAATGTCGTCGCCTGCATCTCGCGGAGCTTTTCTTCCATGGACAAGATCTTCTCGGTCACGGAGCTCGCCCGCGATCTCGGCGTCACCCCGCGCACCATCCGCTTCTACGAGGACCAGGGGCTGATCTCGCCCCAGCGCGCCGGCAACACGCGGGTCTACACCCATCGCGACCGGGCGCGGATGATCCTCATCCTGCGCGGCAAGCAGCTCGGCTTCTCGCTGCGCGACATCAAGGAATACCTCGACCTCTACGTCGTCGACACGACCCAGTCGGAGCAGCTGCAGCATCTGGTGAAGAAGGCGCGCGAGCGCATCGTCCAGCTGGAAGCGCAGGCCCAGGCGGTCAAGACCACGTTGCAGGAACTGAAGGAAATCGAACGGCTCAGCCTCGAGACGCTGGCCGGTCGCGGATTGACGGCGGAGACGGTCTGAAGGCTGCGGGCGTTCCCCGCCGCGCGACGTTCGTCTCCCCGAGCACAACTCGAGTTCCGAGTTCTCTCCAGGAGACACGTCGATGAAGAAGGTCGTCGTCGCGGGCTATGCCCGTTCGCCGTTCACGCTCGCCAAGAAGGGCGAACTCGCGTTCGTCCGCCCCGACCGCCTCGCCTCCGCGGTGGTCTCCGGCCTCGTCGCCAAGACCGGCGTCAAGGTCGACGACCTCGAGGACCTGATCCTCGGCTGCGCCTTCCCCGAAGGCGAGCAGGGCCTCAACCTCGCCCGCCTCGTGGTGCTGATGGCCGGTCTGCCGCGTTCGGTCGGTGGCCAGACCATCAACCGCTTCTGCGGCTCGTCGATGCAGTCGATCCACGCCGCCGCCGGTGCCATCCAGATGGGCGCGGGTGAAGCCTTCGTCTGCGCCGGCATCGAGTCGATGAGCCGCGTGCCGATGATGGGCTACAACGTCCTGCCCGATCCGGACTTCGCCGCCGCCATGCCGGGCGCCTACATCGGCATGGGCGACACCGCCGAGAACGTCGCCGCCCGCTGGGGCATCTCGCGCGCCGAGCAGGAGGCCTTCGCCGTCGCCTCGCACGCCAAGGCCGCCGCCGCCCGCGCGGCCGGCAAGTTCGTCGACGAGATCGTGCCGATCACCGACCCCAAGGGCAAGATGGTGACGCAGGACGGCTGCATCCGTCCCGAGACAACCGCCGAGGGCCTCGCCGGCCTCAAGCCCGCCTTCAAGACGGACGGCGTCGTCACCGCCGGCACCTCGTCGCCGCTCACCGACGGCGCCTCGGCGACACTGATCTGCTCGCTCGACTACGCCGAGAAGAACGGCCTCGAGCCGCTCGCCGCGATCAAGTCCTTCGCGGTCGCCGGCTGCGATCCCGAGATCATGGGCATCGGCCCGGTCGGCGCCTCGCTCAAGGCCGCCGCGCGTGCCGGCGTCGACGTCAAGGCGATCGACGTGGTCGAGCTCAACGAGGCCTTCGCCAGCCAGGCCCTCGCCTGCATCCGCGATCTCGGCCTCGATCCGGCCCGCGTCAATCTCGACGGCGGCGCCATCGCCCTCGGCCATCCGCTCGGCGCCACCGGCGCCCGCATCGTCGGCAAGGCCGCCGCGCTGATGAAGCGCGAGGGCGGCAAGCTCGGCCTCGCCACCCAGTGCATCGGTGGCGGCCAGGGCATCGCCACGATCCTGGAGGCGCTGTGATGGGCGACATCAAGAAGGTCGCCGTCATCGGCGCCGGCGTGATGGGCGCGGGCATCGCCGCCCAGGTCGCCAATTCGGGCACGCCCGTCGTGCTCCTCGACATCGTCCCCCGCGATCTCGCGGAGGGCGGCGATCGCTCGGCCATCGCCCGCGGCGCGGTCGAGAAGATGCTGAAGACCGAGCCGGCCGCCTTCATGTCGAAGGCCGCGGCGAAGCTCGTCACCATCGGCAACATCGAGGACGACTTGCGTCTCCTCGCCGATGCCGACTGGATCGTCGAGGCGATCGTCGAGCGTCTCGACCTGAAGCAGGGCCTCTATGCGAAGATCGAGGCGGTCCGCAAGGATGGCTCGATCGTGTCGTCGAACACCTCGACCATCCCGCTCGCCACGCTGACCGGCGGCATGGGCGACCGTTTCGCGAGCGACTTCTGCATCACCCACTTCTTCAATCCGCCGCGCTACATGCGGCTGCTCGAGGTGGTGAAGGGCGACAAGACCCGCGCCGAGACAATCGCCGACATTGCCGCCTTCGCCGACGTCAAGCTCGGCAAGTCGGTGGTCCATTGCAAGGACCGCCCCGGCTTCATCGCCAACCGCCTCGGCGTCCTGTGGATGCAGGCCGCCGTCGTCGAGGCCTTCGAGCGGCACCTCGACATCGAGGACGTCGACCAGATCATCGGCCGCCCCTTCGGCATCCCGAAGACCGGCGTCTTCGGCCTGATCGATCTCGTCGGCCTCGACCTGATGCCCCACGTCAACGCCAGCCTCGCCGCCGCGCTGCCGCAGGGCGACATGTTCCACGAGATGAACCGTCCGGTTCCGCTCGTGCCGAAGATGATCGCCGACGGCTACACCGGCCGTAAGGGCAAGGGCGGCTTCTACCGGGTCAACCGCGAGAAGAACAAGGCCAAGGAGGCGATCGATCTCGCCACCGGCGAATACCGCGCCCAGAAGCGGGCCGACGTCGAGGCCGTCAAGGTCGGCGCGAAGTCGCTCGCCAAGCTCTTCGACCACGACAGCGAAGCCGGCCGCTACGCCTTCGCCGTGATGGGCCGCACGCTCGCCTATGCCGCCCTCCTGGTCGGCGACGCCGCCGACGAGGTCGAGGCCTTCGACGAGTCCATGCGCCTCGGCTACAACTGGAAGAAGGGCCCCTTCGAGCTGATCGACCAGATCGGCACGGCCGACTTCGTCGCCCGTCTCGAGAAGGCCGGTCTCCCGGTCGCCCCGATCCTGAAGGTCGCCGCCGGCCGGCCCTTCTACCGCGTGGTCGACGGCCGTCGCGAGGTCCTCGGCCTCGACGGCACCTACCGCGAAGTGAAGCGCCCCGAGGGCGTCCTCATGCTCGAGGACGTCAAGCTGACCTCGCAGCCGGTGCTGAAGAACGGCTCGGCCTCGGTCTGGGACATCGGCGACGGCATCCTCTGCTTCGAGTTCACCTCCAAGATGAACTCGCTCGACCCCGACATCATCGGCCTTCTCCAGAAGACCGTGTCGCTGGTCAAGAAGAGCTACAAGGCGCTCGTCATCTACAACGAGGGCTCGCAGTTCTCGGTCGGCGCCAATCTCGGCCTCGCGCTCTTCGCCGCCAACATCGCGGCCTGGCCCGAGATCGAGAACCTGATCGCCTCCGGCCAGCAGGTCTACAAGTCGCTGAAATACGCGCCCTTCCCGGTCGTCGCCGCGCCCTCGGGCATGGCGCTCGGCGGCGGCTGCGAGATTCTGCTGCATTCCGACGCCATCCAGGCCCATGCCGAGACCTACACCGGTCTCGTCGAGGTCGGCGTCGGCCTGCTGCCCGGCTGGGGCGGCTGCAAGGAGATGATCGCCCGCTGGCAGGCCATGCCGAAGATGCCCAAGGGTCCGATGCCGGCGCTGGCGCAGGTCTTCGAGATGATCTCCACCGCCAAGGTCGCGAAGTCCGCCGCCGAGGCGAAGGAGATGCAGATCCTGCGTCCGGCCGACGGCATCACCATGAACCGCTATCGCCTCCTCGCCGACGCCAAGGCCAAGGCGCTGTCGCTGGTCGAGGGCTACCAGCCGCCGACCCCGCCGGTCTACCGGCTGCCCGGCCGCACCGCCGCCACCGCCTTCGGCCTCGCCGTCGACGGCTTCTGGCGCCAGGGCAAGGCGACCGACCACGACCGCGTCGTCTCCGCCGCCGTCGCCAAGGTGCTCTCCGGCGGTGACGGGGCCGACATGCTGATCGAACTCACCGAGGACGATCTCTACGACCTCGAGCGCGAGAACTTCATGGCGCTCGTCCGCCACCCCGGCACGCTGGCCCGCGTCGAGCACATGCTCACGACCGGCAAGCCGCTGCGCAACTGATCGCGAGGACAAACCGATGCCCGGCTATCAGGCCCCCCTGCGCGACATGCGCTTCAACCTCTACGACGTCTTCGGCGGCGACGACATCGCGTCGCTGCCGGGCTACGAGGACTTCACCCGCGATCTGATCGACCCCGTCCTCGACGAGGCCGCGAAGCTCTGCGAGGAGGTCCTCTTCCCCCTCAACCGCTCCGGCGACGAGGAGGGCTGCACCTTCGAGAACGGCGTCGTCCGCACGCCCAAGGGCTTCAAGGAAGCCTACACGCTGTTCCGCGAGGGTGGCTGGACGTCGATCGCCTGCGATCCCGACTACGGCGGTCAGGGCATGCCGGCGGTGGTCAACACCCTGGTCGAGGAGATGATCTGCTCGGCCAACCTGTCCTTCGGCATGTATCCGGGCCTCAGCCACGGCGCCTACGTGTCGCTGGCCTCGCACGGCTCGGACGAGCTCAAGGCGGCCTATCTGCCCAAGCTCGTCGACGGCACCTGGTCGGGCACCATGTGCCTGACCGAACCGCACTGCGGCACCGACCTCGGCCTGCTCCGGACCGCCGCCATCCCGCAGGACGACGGGTCCTACGCCATCACCGGCACCAAGATCTTCATCTCGGCCGGCGAGCACGACCTGACCGAGAACATCATCCATCTGGTGCTGGCCAAGATCCCCGGCGGGCCGAAGGGCGTGAAGGGCATCTCGCTCTTCCTCGTGCCGAAGTTCCTGCCGCGTGCCGACGGCACCCCGGGCGAGCGCAACGCCGTCGCCTGCGGCTCGATCGAGCACAAGATGGGCATCAAGGCCTCGGCCACCTGCGTCATGAACTTCGACGGCGCCAAGGGCTGGCTGATCGGCGAGGCCCACAAGGGCCTGCGCGCCATGTTCGCCATGATGAACACCGAGCGCCTGGCGGTCGGCGTCCAGGGCCTCGGCCTCGGCGAGGTGTCGCGCCAGAACGCGGTCGTCTACGCCAAGGAACGCATCCAGATGCGTTCGCTGTCGGGTGCCAAGTACCCGGAGAAGGCGGCCGACCCGATCATCGTCCATCCCGACGTCCGCCGCATGCTCTTGACCCAGAAGGCCTACATGGAAGGCTGCCGCTCGCTGGCGGTGTGGGTGGCGAAGTCGCTCGACGTCGCCAAGAAGCACCCCGACGCGCAGACCCGCGCCGAGGCCGACGATCTCGTCTCGCTGATGACGCCGATCGTCAAGGCGCTGATGACCGACCTCGGCTCCGAGGTCGCCAACATCGGCGTCCAGGTCTTCGGCGGCCACGGCTACATCCGCGAGCACGGCCAGGAGCAGTACGTGCGTGACGCACGCATCGCGCAGATCTACGAGGGCACCAACGGCGTCCAGTCGCTCGACCTCGTCGGCCGCAAGATGCCGGAAGGCGCGGGGCGTCTGCTGCGCCGCTTCTTCCACCCGGTCTCCGAGTACATCGCCGCCAAGGTCGAGGACGAGGCGATGGGCGAGTTCGTCCAGCCGCTCGCCAAGGCCTTCGTTCGCCTGCAGCAGGCGACCGCCCAGGTGGCGCGCGTCGGCATGGGCCGGCCGGACGAGGCGGGTGCGGCTTCCGTCGACTACCTCCGCCTCTTCGGTCTGGTGGCGCTCGCCTATCTGTGGTGCCGTCAGGTCGAGGTCGCCAAGGCCAAGATCGCCGGCGGCGAGGGCGACAGCTTCTACGAGGGCAAGATCGCCACGGCGCGCTTCTTCATGGACCGCCTGCTGCCCGACACCGGCGCCCGCTTCGCCATGGTGATGGCCGGCGGCCGCTCGATGATGGAGTTCCCCGACGACGCCTTCTGAGGCCTCGAACGGCGACGAGACACGCGAAGGGCGCCCGCGAGGGCGCCCTTCGTCGTTTTCGCGGCGGCCGACGCGATCACTGCGTCAGGCGGGCGCTCTGGACGGTCTTGGTGAAGAGCGCGTTCATCGCCTCCGAGATGCCGCCCGAGGGGCTCACCTCGAAATAGAGGCCGGGCGAGGCGCAGGCCTGCATCTTGGTGGCGATCTGCGACTGGAACGGCGCGATATAGCTGTTGTACCAGCCGTTGGTCGGCAGCGGCAGATAGGTGGTGTAGAGCACCGCGATCTTGATGCCGCGGTTCTTGATCGTAGTGCACTTCGAGACGTCGATCGGCTCCTGGCAGCGATAGCCGCCCCAGGTCGGCTTCGAACAGGTCGTGGTGTTGTTGTAGTCGGCGACGCCGTCGGAGACGAAGAACAACACCTTCTGTGGCGTCGCCGAGGGGCTGCTGCCCGGCCCCGGCGTCGGGATCAGTGTGTTCATCTGCGTCAGCATCGAGTTGAAGTTGGTCTGCTGATCGCTGTCGTACCCCTGGAACGGGATGGTCATCAGGTCGATCGCGGCGGCGGCCGTCTTGATCGACGAGAGATTGCTGCTGAGCGAGGCCACGGTGGTCAGGGCCACGGCCTCGGCCTTGGTGCCGAAGGTATAGACCGCCATGCGGAACTGGTTGGGAACCGCCTGCGTTGTGGTCGCCGTGTCCGTCAGCTGCTGCGTAGCGCTGCGCACCACGTCGATGCGCATCGCCACGCCGAGCTTCTTGGCGACGCCGTAATTGTCGTTCGGCGAGGTCGACATGTCGTGGCAGGCGAAGGCGCACGGCTCCGACGTGTTGGCCTCCATGGTGGCGATGCCGGCGGTCGTCGCCGCCACGCCCATCGACGGCGAATTGTCGAGCAGCATGTAGAAGTCGATGTAGGTCGGCAGCTGGGCCGAGGCGGTCGCCGTGCCCGAGAGTTCCGGGGCGGCGATGCCGACCATCGGCAGGAACACCGGATGCGTCTTGACGTCGTAGGTGTAGGTCGCGGTCCTGACGCCGCCGCTCTCGGTGACGGTCGCCGTGCCGGTCTTGATGTCGTCGACGATGTCGGAGGAGAGCGCGGCGCGGAACGTGGCGTCGGCGCGCGTGCGGGCGTCCGCCGTCGTCATCGCCATCGCCACCTTGTTGGTGGCGGCCAGCACCGCCGCGTCGGCAGCGGCCGAGAGGCGCGAGCGAACGCCCATCATCGTGTAGAAGTCGAGCCCGCCGCCGACCACCACGATCAGCGGCAGGATGATCAGTGCGGCGACCAGCGCGGCATTGCCCCTCTCGCATCGAAGGAACTGCGAAAGGTCGAGCCGTCGCCGACCGTTCTCACGACACGTCATCTCGAGCTTTCCCAACGTGAAGACGCCCGAAGCCTAGGCGCCAATTCATAAGAAAGCCTGACCGCGACGACGTGACGACGGCGGGAAACGGCCGGTTCACGGGTGCGGCGTGAGCGCCGCCGTCCGCTTGACGAGATGGACCATCGTCGCCGCCGCGAAGAGCGGCGCGAGGAAGTTGACGAAGGGCACCATCAGCACGCCCGCCGCGGCGACGCCCGCCAGCATCGCCGGGCCGCTCCAGGCGGTCGAAAGCCGCTTCGCCTCGTCCGCGCTCATCAGCCGGCGGGCGGCGAAGCCGTAGTATTCCTTGCCGATCAGCCAGCCGTTGCCGATCAGGAAGGCGACCATGTTGACGCCCGGCAGGAGCAGCAGCACCAGACAGACGACGTTGACGACGAGCGACAGCGCGGTGAAGCGCAGCGCCTCGCGCAGGCTCTCGCCGAGCGGCATCGCCCGCCCCGGCGGGTCGGCCGGATAGTGGGTGCGCTCCACGGTGTCGGCGACGTCGTCGAGGAAGAGCCCGGCGATCGCCGCGGTGATCGGCGCGATCAGGAAGGAGAGGCCGATCATCAGGGCGAGGCCCGAGAAGATGCCGGCGATCCAGAACACCCCGTCGAGGAAGAACGGCACGTCGAGCGGATGGGCACCCGCCGTCTCGCCCGCCAGATGGGTGAAGAAGCGCGTGCCGATCGCCCACAGGACGACGACGATCAGCAGCGTCGCGCCGAGCGACTTCAGCGCCACGCCGCGAAAGGGCGGCGAGACGACGTCGGCGACGCCGGCCCGGATCGAGGCCGCGACCAGAGCGATACCCGAAGGCCGCGCCATCGTCAGGCCTCCGCCCCGTGGACCATGAGGTCCTGCAGGCGGCGCAGCTCGACGATCTTCGAGCCCGCGAGCGGCGCGACGTTGGCGCGGGTCAGCAGCTCGCCCTTGCGGATCGGCTTGGTCACCGTGCCGTTCTCGATCAGGCCGATCGGCATGGCGCCGGCCGCCCGCGCCGCCTCGTATTCGAGGGTGAAGGCGCGGTAGCAGTATTCGCCGATCGCATCGAGCCGCTCGCCGACCGCCAGGTCCTTCTTGGCGAGGGCCGAGACCTCGGCCGACGGCCGGGCCAGCGCCCGCATGTCGACGCGGCCGTGCAGCACCGCGCGCGCCGCGGACAGCGGCACCTCGAGGCTGGTCAGGTGATAGGGCCGATAGAAGGTGTAGTAGGGGCCCGGTCCGAGCTTGAGGTCGTTCAGGCGCTCGCGAAGCCGGGGATGGCTCAGCTCGGCGACGACGAAGACGCCGGGCGCCACGCCCTTGCCGATCGTGTAGTCGACCACGCCCTTGCGCGAGAGGATACCGCCGTCGGCCTTCGGGCAGAGGATGGTGTGGAGGTTCTCGAGCGTCGCCTCGGGGCCGTGCATGCCGGCGACGTCGGGCACGAGCCCCGTCGCGTTGGCGATGTTGGCCATCTCCACCATGGTCTTCGAACCGTCGATGAACTCCACCAGCATGCGCGGGTTCATGTTGCGGCGGGTCGCCTCCTCGACGAACTGGTCGGGGGTGGCGTCGATGTCGAGCGGGTTGTTCTTGCCCTTGCCGGCGGCGATCACCGGATAGCCCAGCGCGGTGACGAACTCGATCAGCTCCATCGTCGAGGACGGCTCGTCGCCGGCGCCGACGGTGTAGACCACGCCCGCCTCGCGGGCGCGGCTCTGCAGCAGCGCGCCGATGGTGACGTCGGCCTCGACGTTCATCATCACCACGTGCTTGCCCGCCTCGATGGCGCCGAGACCGATGACCGCGCCCATCTCCGGCTTGCCGGTGGCATCGATCACCACGTCGACGTGGGGGCTCGTGATCAGCGCCTCGACGTCGGGGGTCACCGCGGTGTAGCCCGCCTCGACGGCGCGGGCGACGGCCGGCGCGCTCTCGCAGACGCGGATGCGCTCGGGATCGAGCCCGGCGATCAGGAAGGCGTGTTCCGCGTGTTTCTTGCCCGGATCACGCACGCCGATGACGGTGATCTTCAGGCCCTTCATCAGGGCGATCTGGGTGACGATGTCGGTGCCCATCTCGCCGACCCCGACGAGGCCGATGCGGATCGCCTTGCCCGCGGCTTCGTGGGCGGCGAGTTCGGCGGCGAGGCCGGTCGGCGTGACGAACCGCTGCGCGAGGTCCGGCGTGGGGCTCGAGCCCTCTCTTCCCATGATCGGCTTCCTTCGGATCTCGATCGTTCCGCCCTCCGATAGGGCAGTCCGGTGGCGAACTCAACGTCTCGCCGTGCGAGTGTGGTCCGCCTTCCACCTTCGTCGGCCGCATCCCGCCGGCCGTTGCATCGGGCACGGTCACCTTGTACCACGACCAGATGCGATCGTCGCTCCGGCTCGGACGATCGTCGCCGCCGGCGCCCTCGGGCGACGAGCCACCCACGCCGGCAGGGCTCGCGCATGTCCGACACCCGCTTCGATGTCCTGGCGATCGGCAATGCCATCGTCGACGTGATCGCCCGCACCGAGGACGACTTCCTGGTGCGCGAAGGGCTGATCAAGGGCTCGATGCGCCTGATCGACGCGGGCGAGGCCGAACGCCTCTATGAGAGCATGGGCCCGGCCAAGGAGATCTCGGGCGGCTCCGCCGGCAACACCATCGCCGCGCTCGCCGGCCTCGGCGGCCGCGGTGCCTATTTCGGCAAGGTCGCCGACGACCATCTCGGCAAGACCTTCTCCCACGACATCCGCGCCGTCGGCGTGCATTTCGAGACGGCGCCGCTGCTCAAGATCGGCCCGGACTACGCCCCGACCGCCCGCTCGATGATCCTGGTGACGCCGGACGGCGAGCGCACCATGAACACCTTTCTCGGCGCCTGCACGCATCTCACCCCGGCCGACGTCGACCCGGCGGTCGTCGCCGCCTCGCAGGTCGTCTATCTCGAGGGTTACCTGTGGGATCCGCCGGCCGCCAAGGCGGCCTTCCGCGAGGCCTCGCGGATCGCCCATGCCAACGGCCGCAAGGTGGCGCTGACGCTGTCCGACAGCTTCTGCGTCGACCGCTGGCGCGCCGAGTTCCTCGATCTGATGCGCACCGGCATGGTCGACCTGATCTTCGCCAACCAGGCCGAGGTCAAGGCGCTCTACGAGACCGCCGACATCGACACCGGCATCGCGGCGCTGCGCGCCGACGTCGCCATGGCCGCGGTGACGCTGTCCGAGGAGGGCTCGCTGGTCGTCTCCCGCGACGAGACCGTCCGCGTCGCCGCCTCGCCGGTCACCCGAGTCGTCGACACCACCGGCGCCGGCGATCTCTATGCCGCCGGCTTCCTCTTCGGCCTGACCCGCGACTACGACCTCGCCGCCTGCGCCGAGCTCGGCGGGCTGCTCGCCGCCGAGATCATCGGCCACATCGGAGCCCGCTCCCAGACCGACCTCGTCGGCCTCGCCCGTCAGGCCGGGTTCGCCGTCTGAGCGAAGGTGTCGGCTTCCTGGATCTGCCAACGATTGCGACCGTCCCGCTTGGCGCGGTAGAGCGCCCGGTCGGCCTGTTCCAGCGCCTCGCGCCGCGGCGCGGGTGAGGTCGGCTCGACGATCGAGGCGCCGAGCGAGATCGTCACCACGCCGGGCGGGATCGCCTCGCCCGGTCCGCTCGGGATGCCGAGCTTCTCGATCGACCGCCGCAACCGTTCCATGATCGGACCGACCGCGCGGGCATCGACGCCCGGCAGCAGCAGGGCGAACTCCTCGCCGCCGAGCCGTGCCAGCAGGTCGGCGTCGTCGCGCAGCCCGTCGGCCAGCGCCATCGCCACGGCGGTGAGGCAACGATCGCCCTCGGGGTGACCGAAACGGTCGTTGAAGGCCTTGAAGTGGTCGATGTCGATCATCACCAGCGCGAAGGGCGTCTGCCGTTCGTCGGTCGTCAGCGTCGTCATCCGTTCCTCGAAGCCGCGGCGGTTGGCGACGCCGGTCAGCGGATCGAGCCGCGTCATCTCGCGCAGCTCGGCGTTGCGCGCCTCGGAGATCTCGCCGATCAGCTTCTCGCGGGCGAGGAACAGGAACAGGATGCGGTGGTCGCGGTCGGAGCGGTAGTTGCCCCACAGCGCCATGGCGCCGACCGAGAAGACCAGCAGCACCGCCGGCCATCGGTAGACCGACGCCAGATCCGTCATGCCGGCGACGATGAAGACGAAGAGCACCCACACCGCCACGGTCGTCGCCAGCGCCTGGCGGAAGTGCAGGGTCGCGAGGCTGCAGGGCGCCAGCGGCACCATCACGTAGGAGAACATGCCGATGGTCGAGACCGGCGCCGGCTCGATGCGGAAGCTGAAACACACCAGCCCCGAGACGACGATGATCGCCGACATCGTCGTGGCGTCGATCACGCGGTGATCGTAGGTCGCCGCGGTGATCACCAGACCGACCGCACAGACCGCGGTGATCGCCGCCATGGCACCGAGCCAGGCGAGGAATCGCTCGTGATCGTCGATCTCCAGCACCAGCGAGCGCATCAGCACGAAGGAGACCAGAACCGCCAGGCCGATCATCGTGCCGATGATCATCGAACGCCGTTTGTCGGGGGCGATCGAGGCACGGTAGTGCTCCTCGAGCACCGGCGTGAAGGTCAGACGACCGATCGGCTTCGCCAGGTTTGCGAGGACCTCGGCGATGAGCGCGTCGCGAGGAGGAGGCGACATGGAAAGGCTCTTTTCGGGAGGGGGATCGACTGTCTGCTTCCGGAGTCGTCGATAAGGCCTCGGCGGAGGCGAGTCCATCCCGGCGACGCGAAATTACGCAGCGTCATTCGCCTGACGCCGAGTCAGAAGCTCGGCGGCGTACAGGCCGAGACCATCACCAGTTCGCCGTCGCCGACGTTGCGGAACGCGTGCGGGCGGCGGCTGTCGAAGAGGTAGGCGTCGCCCGGCCTCAGTTCATGGCGCTCGCCGTCGACTTCGAGTTCGAGCAGGCCGCGGATGACGATGCCGGCCTCCTCGCCCTGATGGGTGAGGAGCGCCCGCCCCGAGGCCGCTCCCTTCTCGTAGCGCTCGTGCATCATCTGCAGCGAACGGCCGGCGAGGTCGCCGCCGACCTGCCGGTAGCTGATCGGCCCGCCGGCGATCTCGGTCAGTTCCGAGGCCCGCCAGACGACCTTCTCGCGCTCCCCGTCGGCGCGCGAGAAGAAGGTCGACAGCGCGATCGGGAAGCCCGCCAGGATCTGCTTCAGCGCCGCCACCGACGGGCTGACCCGGTTGGCCTCGATCATCGAGATCGTGGCGTTGGACACGCCCGCGCGCCGCGCCAGCGCCCGCTGGGACAGCCCGTGGGCGACGCGCAGTTCCTTGAGCCTGAGGCCGACGTCGATATCCATGTTCATGTGTTCAGAATACGAAACGGATCGAACACGGTCCAGGGGTTGGCGTGGCGGGTTTGCGGCCGTAACGTTCGCAATATCAACCGAACCGCCGAGGCCCCGATGACCGCCCACCCGCGCCCCAACGATCTCGCCTCCTTCTGGATGCCCTTCACCGCCAATCGGCAGTTCAAGCAGACGCCGCGCATGTTCGTCGCCGCCGACCGCATGCGCTACGTCACCGACGACGGCCGCAAGGTTCTCGACGGCACGGCGGGTCTGTGGTGCTGCAACGCCGGTCACAACCGGCCGAAGATCGTCGAGGCGATCCGCGCCCAGGCCGGCGAGCTCGACTATGCCCCGGCCTTCCAGATGGGCCATCCGAAGGCCTTCGAATTCGCCAACCGACTGGTCGGCATCGCGCCCGAGGGCTTCGACCACGTCTTCTTCACCAACTCGGGCTCGGAGAGCGCCGACACCGCGCTGAAGATGGCGCTGGCCTATCATCGGGTGCGCGGCGAGGCGCAGCGGGTGCGCCTGATCGGCCGCGAGCGCGGCTATCACGGCGTCAACTTCGGCGGCATGTCGGTCGGCGGCATCGGCGGCAATCGCAAGATGTTCGGCCAGCTCCTGCCGCACGTCGACCACCTGCGCCACACCCACGATCCGGCCCGCAACGCCTTCACCCGCGGTCAGCCCGAGCACGGCGCCGAGTTCGCCGACGAGCTGGAGCGGCTCTGCGCGCTGCACGATCCCTCGACCATCGCCGCCGTCATGGTCGAGCCGATGGCCGGCTCGACCGGCGTGCTGATGCCGCCCAAGGGCTACCTCGAGCGGCTGCGCGCCATCTGCGACAAGCACGGCATTCTCTTGATCTTCGACGAGGTCATCACCGGCTTCGGCCGTCTCGGCACGCCCTTCGCCGTCGACTTCTACGGCGTGAGGCCCGACCTCTTCACCATCGCCAAGGGCATGACCAACGGCGTCATCCCCATGGGCGGCGTCTTCGTGCAGAAGAAGATCCACGACGCCTTCATGACCGGCCCCGAGCACATGATCGAGTTCGCCCACGGCTACACCTACTCGGGCAACCCGATCGCCTGCGCCGCCGGCATCGCCACGCTCGACACCTATGCCGAGGACGGGCTGCTCACCCGCGCCGCCGAGCTCGCGCCCTACTGGGAGGACGCGCTGCATTCGCTGAAGGGCCTGCCGCACGTCGTCGACATCCGCAACACCGGCCTGATCGGCGCGATCGAGCTGGAGTCGATCGAGGGCCAGCCGACCAAACGGGCCTTCTCTTGCTTCCTCGACGCCTTCGACAACGACCTGCTGATCCGCACGACCGGCGACATCATCGCCCTGTCGCCGCCGCTGATCATCGAGAAGTCGGACATCGACGAGCTGTTCGGCAAGCTCGCCGCGGTGCTGAAGCGCGCCGCCTGAGGCGCGCGGCGCCGTCAGGCGCTGCGACGGCGCGAACGGGTCGGCCGTTCGGGGGCGGGGGCGGGCTCCGCCTCCGCCGCGACCGGAACGTCGGCGGCGGCCTCCTCGGCCGCCGTTTCCGTCACGGCGACCTCGGACGCGCCGATCTGGCCGGCGAGCAGGCCGGCGATGTCGCCGCGCTGCAGGACCACCGCCCGCTGGCCGCTCTCGTCGGCGAAGGGCAGGGCGTGAGACTCGATGACGCGCAGCAGATCGGGCACCGATCCCGCCGGCACCGCCTCCGAATAGAGGAAGCCCTGGCCGAGCGTGCAGCCGAAGTCGCGCAGGATGTCGGCGTTGCCGGCCGATTCGATGCCTTCGGCGGTGGTCGGCAGGCCGAGCGAGCCGGAAAGACCGATGATCGCCTTGACGATCATGCGGCTGTCGACGTTCTCGCGCATCGTCTTCACGAAGGACTGGTCGATCTTGATCTTGTCGAACGGCAGCATGCGCAGCTGGTGCAGCGAGGCATAGCCGGTGCCGAAGTCGTCGAGGGCGATCGAGATGCCCTGATTCTTCAGCGACATCAGCGTCTGCGTCGCCTGCTCGTGATCGACCACCAGGGCGCTCTCGGTGATCTCGATCTCGAGGCGCTGCGGCGGGAAACCGACCTCGACCAGGATCTGCAGGATCTCTTGGGCGAGCCAGGGGTTCTTGAAGTCGACCGGCGAGATGTTGACGGCGATCTTGATGTGCGACGGCCAGTCGCGCGCCGCCTGACAGGCCTGGCGCAGCAGCGACGTCGTCATGCGCGACAGCAGGCCGGTCTCTTCGGCGATCGGAATGAAGGTCGACGGCGGGATCTGGCCACGGGTCGGATGGCGCCAGCGCGCCAGCACCTCGAAGCCGGTCAGCTTGCCCGAGGCGAGGTCCATCACCGGCTGGAAGTGCGGCATGACCTGACCGTTCTCGATCGCCGATTCCAGCGCCGATTCCAGTTCGGCGCGCTCGCGGATGGCTTCCTCCATCGACGGCTGGAACAGCGCGACCGAGGTTTCGCGCTTCTTGGCGTCGTCGAGGGCGATGTCGGCATGCCGCATGATGGCGTCGAGGTCGCCGACCGAGCACTCCGGCCCGAACATGGCGATGCCGGCGTCGGCCATGATCGGCACCGGCGGATCGTATTCCTCGAGCCGCATCGCGACCGAATGGACGATCTGCAGCGCCCGCATCTCGGCCGCTTCGGCGTCGCGCACCTGGGTGATGACGTGGAACTCGTCGGGCCCGATGCGCGCGACGAAGTCGGAGGCGCCCACCGCCATGGCGAGGCGGTCGGAAAACTCGATCAGCACATGGTCGGCGACCAGATGGCCGAAGACCTCGTTGAGCGACTTGAAGCGCTCGATGTCGATGGCGATCAGCGCGCCGACCGCGGTCTTGGAGACGCCGTCGGAGAGACGGCGGTTGAGTTCGGCCTTGAGGCCGGCGCGGTTGGGCAGGCCGGTCAGCGGATCGATGATGGCTGCGGTCTCGGCGGTCTCTTCCGCTTCGGCCTTGGCGACGCGCATCTGGCGAACCTCGACACGGCGGCGGAACGCATAGGCGAAGACGCCGACCCACGACGCCACGGCGAGCGCCAGTGCCGCCGATCCCAGCGTCGAATCGGCCGATTGCAGGATGGCCACGGTCTGGTGGAGGACGCCGAAGCGGTAGTCGACGAAGAACAACAGGCCGATGATGCCGAAGAGGACGATCCGCTCGCCCGTAGGCGTCAGCGATCGCCTACCGTTCGGCTTGAGAGCGGATTTCAGACCTGCCATCGAGCGGACTCCGGAACGCACGGCCCGAGGCGGACCGAGACCAATGTACCGGACACTCTACCCGCCGAGTTTTAAGGAGGCCTTTCCGTGCTTCCCCCCGCCGACCCGCGCGGCCCGCATGGTTTAGGAAAGGTTCATGCGCTCCGGACGAAGGTCGAGAGCAGATGATGGGCGATCGCGATCGGCGGCGGCGCGAAGATCCCGTCGGGATGATCGCCGGCGAGCAGGGTGGCGACTTCGTCGCGGGTGAACCAACGGCAGTCTTCGAGTTCCGCCGGATCGACCCGGATCGCTTCGTCGTCCGCCTCGGCGACGACGCCGATCATCAGCGAGCCGGGGAAGGGCCAGGGCTCCGACGCGACGTAGGCGACGGTGCCGACGCGAATGCCGGCCTCCTCGAAGGTCTCGCGGCGCACCGCCCCCTCGATCGTCTCGCCCGGCTCGACGAAGCCGGCGAGGCAGGACCACATGCCGGGCGGAAAGGCGTGGCCGCGGCCGAGCAGACAGCGGTCGCCTCGCCGGACCAGCATGATCACCGCCGGATCGGTGCGCGGGAAATGCTCGGCGCCGCAAGCCGGACAGAGCCGTCGCCACCCCGCCGTCGCCATGTCCGAGGGTGCGCCGCAGCGGGCGCAGTGGCGGTGGCTGGTGTGCCAGGCGAGGAGGCTGCGGGCGATCGCGACGGCGCCGTAGTGCTCGGCCGGCAGCGATCCGGCGATCGCCAGCGGGCGCAGCTCGATCGCTTCGAAATCGGGGGCGAGCGAATCGGGATCGGTGGGACCGGCGAAGGCGAACCAGCCGACCGCCTCACCGTCGTCCGTCGCCAGTCCGAGGAAGATTCGCTCGTCGACCCGTGCGGCGAGCGCTTCCGCCGTGGCGCGGGCGTGGGCGGCGACGGGACGTCCGTCGGCGTCGCGGGCGACCACCACGCGACTGCCGCAGATCACCAGGAAACGGGCGCGCGGGTCGGCGGCGAGCGCGGCGAGCCGTTCGCGATCCTCGCGCAGCTCGGCGGCGCGATCGAGACCGTTCACGACGAAGCGAAAGCCGAGCGAGGGTTCCAGATCGATCCGCGGCGGCATCGCGGGCTCCTTCAGGCGGGACCGAGGCGCGCGATCACGCGGGCGGCGAGAGCGTCGAGGTCGCCGCGCGGGATCGGGCGGACGGCTCCGCGTCCCCACACCGGGGCGGGCCAGGCGGGATCGTCGCGGAAACGGGCGATCACGTGGACATGGAGCTGGGAGACGACGTTGCCCAGCGCCGCGACGTTGAGCTTGTCGGCCTTCGTCTCGGCGCGCAGCGCCTCGGCGACGGCGTCGATCTCGGCACGCATCAGGGCGCGCTCGTCGGGGGCGAGGTCGAGGATCTCGACGAGGCCGGCGCGGCGTGGCACCAGGATCAGCCAGGGGTGATCGGTCTTCCGCATCGCCAGGATCCGGCAGAGCGCGAGATCGGCGACGGTGAACGTGTCGGCGGCGAGACGGGAATCGAGTTCGAAGCCGGACATGGCGAACGCTCCGGGGAAGGGGCGGCCTCACTCCTCGTGGAAGCGGGCCTCGACGAGGTCGGCGATCGCCTGGAGCGCCTCGGCGGCCTGTGGACCGGACGCCTTGACGTGAATCGACGTGCCGATCGAGGCCGCCAGCATCATCAGCCCCATGATCGAGGTGCCGCAGACGGTCTGGTTGTCCTTGGAGACCTCGATCTCGGCGTCGAAGCTCTCGACGGTCTGGACGAACTTGGCCGACGCCCGTGCGTGCAGCCCCCGCTTGTTGGTGATCGGCAGATTGCGTTCGAAGCTCGCCATTCCGTCGAAACCCATGCCTTTCTCAGCCCTGGAGGACCTGACTGGCCACGTTGATGTACTTCCGGCCGGCTTCCTTGGCCTCGATCACGGCGTCGATCAGCTTGCGCTCCGAACGCACCTTGGCGAGCTTGACCAGCAGCGGCAGGTTCATGCCGGCGACCACCTCGATCGCGTCGCCGTTCATCACCGAGATCGCCATGTTGGAGGGCGTGCCCCCGAACATGTCCGTCAGAATGGCGACGCCGTCCCCGGTGTCCACCGAGGTCACGGCGGCGAGAATGTCGCCGCGTCGCATTTCCATGTCGTCCTCCGGTCCGATGCAGATCGTCGCGATCTGCCGCTGGGGGCCGACGACGTGCTCGAGAGCCTTGACGAACTCTTTTGCGAGATCCCCGTGGGTCACGAGGACGAGACCGATCATCGAGTATGCTCCTGCGGGCCTACGTCCGGGCCGGCGTCCGTTCTTGCGACGGATGACCGCGTCCCACGTGGGTAGCGCGCAAAAATGGGCGTGGCCGCGACGAACTTCAAGTCTCTAATTTGTGGAACTTGCAAATTCCTGCATTGCGTCACGCTTCTCCCGCGATGGTGCGCAGCGCGCTGCGCACCCGGCGCACCCCGCGCAGGTCCTCCCGCCACAGCCTGATGGCGGGAAGCCGCACCCCCGCGATCACGGCGTAGCGGGCGTCCTCCTCCGGCATCCGTGGCGGCTGGACCTCCTCGATGTCGACGACGAGGGCGACGACGCCGGCCGGCTCGTGCGCCATGTCGACGATGCCGATGCCGCGCACCTCGATCTTGCCGGCGATGGTGGCCGGCGTGCGGGCGACGAGGCGGCCGTGATGGGCCTCGATCGTCACCCGGTCGTCGGCGATCAGCGCGGCGTCGTGGCCGTGGGCGGAGGCGTCCTCGACCAGATCGAACACCAGCCGCGACTTGCCGGCCCCCGTCGCCCCGCGCACCAGGACGCCGCGGCCCTCGTAGATCAGCGCGGAAGCATGGATGGTGACGGGATGGCCCATGATGTTCGTCCTCTCGGTCGAAGCGATCCTATCAGGTCACCGAACCGGCCGGGAGCGACACGACGAAGCGGGCGCCCAGGATCGACCCGTCGGCCGCCTTGCGGTTCTCCGCGTGGAGCGTGCCGCCGTGCGCCTCGACGATCTGGCGCGAGATCGCGAGGCCCAGGCCCGAATTGTTACCGAAGCCCTCGCTCTCCGGCCGATCGGTGTAGAAGCGCTCGAAGATGCGGTCGATCTTCTCGGCCCGGATGCCCGGTCCGTCGTCGTCGACGGCGATCTCGATCCAACTGCCGAGCTTGGCGAGATCGACCCGGACCTCGGCGCCCTCGGCCGAGAAGGAGCGGGCGTTGTCGACGAGATTGGTGATCACCTGACCCAGCCGGCTGTCGTGACCCATCACCACGAAGGCGAGATGCGGCGCGCCCAGCGGCCGGGTGGTGAGCTTCACGCTCTGGCCGCGCTTCTCCGCGAGGTCGTTCTGCAGCGACACCACCGCCTCGACCAGCGCCTGCAGGTCGACCGGCGCCGAATCCTGCCGCGCCAGTTCGGCGTCGAGCCGCGAGGCGTCGGAAATGTCGGTGATCAGGCGATCGAGCCGCTTCACGTCGTGCTGCACGATCTCCACCAGGCGCCCACGCGAGGCGTCGGACTTGGCCAACGGCAGAGTCTCGACCGCGCTGCGGAGCGAGGTCAGCGGGTTCTTCAGCTCGTGGGCGACGTCGGCGGCGAAGCTCTCGATCGCGTCCATTCGGCCGTAGAGCGCGTTGGTCATGTCGCGCAGCGCCCGCGACAGATGGCCGATCTCGTCGGAACGGTCCGAGAAGTCGGGGATCTCCTCGCGCGCCTTGACCGAGCGCCGCACCCGATCGGCGGCGGCCGCGAGCCGGCGCAGCGGCGCCGCGATCGTGCCGGCGAGCAGGAACGAGAGCAGCATGATGACGGCGCCGGCGACCAGGAAGACCCGCAGGATCGCCATGCGCTCGGCCCGCACGATGGCGTCGATGTCGCCGCCCGGCGTCGAGAGCTGCAGCGCGCCGAGGACCTTGCCGCCGCGCCGGATCGGCACCGCCACGGTGACGATCATGTCGCCCGACCGCGTCACCCGCACGATCGGCGTCGTCGTGCCCGAGAGCGCCGCGGCGACTTCCGGATAGTCCTTGCCGGCGGAGATGCCGACCTCGCGATAGATCGGCAGGTCGTGGCCGCCGCGCATCAGCCGCGACACGACCTCGATCGCCCGGTGGAACAGGCCGGGATCGGGTGCCGGCGCCGGCGGCGCGTCGGGCGGGAAGAAGGCGCCGGTGCGATAGAGCGTGCGGCTGTCGAGCACCAGGAAACCGTCGCGGTCCCACACCCGTGCCGGCGTCTTGGCCGGCGAGACGAGCAGCCTGAGGATCGGCGCCACCCGCATCGGGTCGATCGGGAATTCGAGCGTCGACAGATCGTCGCCGGTGTCGGGGTCCTTCTCGGCCTTGTCGCCGGCCTCGGCCCTGAGCAGGGCGTCGAGGTCGATGCCGGTCGCCCCGGATTCCTTCATCGTCGAGGCGCCGATCGCCGCGGCGATGATCTCGCCCTGGGTCTCGAGGCTCTCGATCCGCGCGTCGGTGAGGCCGGCGCGGAACTGGTTGAGATAGAGGACGGCGAGCACCAGCGTGACGAGGCCGCCGAGATTGAGCAGCACGATGCGTCGCGTCAGGCTCGAAAAGGCGGTGGCGCCGGCGAGGCGGTTGAGCCTTCTTCCGGCGAGCCGCAGGTAGCGACTGCCGCGCCGGCCGCGCGGGGGGCGGCCGGTGCCCTCGTCGATGTCCGAAGCCTCCGACACGGTCGCGTCAGATCTCCTTGAAGCGATAGCCGACGCCGTAGAGCGTCTCGATCATCTCGAAGTCGTCGTCGACCGCCTTGAACTTCTTGCGCAGCCGCTTGATGTGGCTGTCGATGGTGCGGTCGTCGACATAGACCTGATCGTCATAGGCGGCGTCCATCAGCGCGTTGCGGCTCTTCACCACGCCCGGGCGCTGCGCCAGCGCGTAGAGGATCAGGAACTCGGTGACCGTCAGCGTCACCGGCTCACCCTTCCAGGTGCAGGTGTGACGCTCCTGGTCCATCGCCAGCGGCCCGCGCTCGAGCACGCGCTGGGCGTCGGTGACCTTGGCCGGCCCCTCGCCCTTCGGCGCGACGCGGCGCAGCACCGCCTTGACGCGCTCGACCAGCAGGCGCTGCGAGAACGGCTTCCGGATGAAGTCGTCGGCGCCCATCTTCAGGCCGAAGAGCTCGTCGATCTCGTCGTCCTTCGAGGTCAGGAAGATCACCGGCAGCTCGGACTTCTGGCGCAGGCGGCGCAGCAGCTCCATGCCGTCCATGCGCGGCATCTTGATGTCGAAGATCGCGAGGTCCGGCGGACTGGCCTTCAGCCCGTCCAGCGCCGAGGCGCCGTCGGTGTAGGTCTGCACGCGATAGCCTTCGGACTCGAGGGCGATCGAGACGGAGGTGAGGATGTTGCGGTCGTCGTCGACGAGGGCGATGGTGGGCATGGGGAATGCCTGTCTCCGGGTGGGGATCGCCGCGGGGGGATCACCGCGCCTTTTCGCACGGTGATTGCGCGCAAATCATGGCGGCGATCATATACCGCTCGCGAGGCGATTGTGGACCCGTATTTCCGCCGGGTGCCGCGACCCTTCCGTCGTCCGTGACGCCCTTGCGACGATGCCGGCGACGGCCGCCCGCGACGACGGGGCATTCCGCGCCGGGTTGACGTCGACGACGCGCCGGGCGTCCATCGCGTGGACCGGCGAAGCAGCGGAGGCGATCATGGCGAAGGACGACGACTTTTCTCCCGTGGCGTGTTCCCGCCGCCTGCTGCGTCAGGCGCGCACCGCGGCGCTCGCCACCATCGCCCGGCGCACCGGGCATCCCTTCGGCTCGATGGTCTCGGTCGCCTGCGAGGCCGACGGCACGCCGATCCTGCTGGTCTCGACGCTTGCCGCCCACGCCCGCAACCTCGCCGAGGACCCGCGTGCCTCGCTGCTGTTCGAGGACCGCACCGCGCCCGACCCGCAGCAGGGTGCCCGCGTCACCGTGGTCGGCCGCGTCGAGAAGATCGCCGATCCGGCGACGGCGGCGCGGCGCTATCTCGCCCGCCTGCCCGAAGCCTCGCTCTATGCCGGCTTCGCCGACTTCGCCTTCTTCCGTCTGGTGGTCGAGGAGGCCCATCTCGTCGCCGGCTTCGGCCGGGCGATGCATGTCCGCCGCGACGATCTCCTGCTCGACCTCGCGGGCTGCGAGGCCCTGCTCGCCGCCGAGCCGGATCTGCTCGAAACACTCGCCGCCGATCCCGCCCGTCTCGCCGCGCTCGCGCGCCGGCTCGGCGGGGAAGGGGAGGACTGGACGGCGATCGGGCTCGACCCGGAGGGGCTGGATCTCGCCTCGACGGGGGCGGAAATCCGCGCCTATCGCCGCCTCGTCCTGCCGGGACGTGCGACCTCGCCGGACGAATTCATGGGCCTTTTGCTTCGCTGGGAAGAATCCGTCCCGCTGCAATAAATTTCTTAAATCGTTATATTGAGAACAAGCACGATCCGACTTTAGACAGACTTGTTCACAACGGTGGCCGTGTAGTAATTTGCGCCGGCTCGTGGGAACCAGAACGGAACCCGAGTTGACCGTCCTTCCGGACGGGTGCCCCGTTCTGCACGATGTTGCAGGCGGGGGGCATGGCCGGGAGTTCGCATGCGGCGGAGTCGCGGATTTGATCGAGACCGGTCGTCGGCAGCCCTTTCGGGCGACGGCGCCCGCAGCGAAACGAACCCCACCGCCGGTCGACGGCTTCCCTCGGGAGGCGCCGACCCCAAGCCGAACCGATCCGCAGCGATCGGCCCGGCAGGAGATCCCTTCCGCCGACGGCGGCCGCTCGGCCGCCGCATCACAACGGAACCGAAAGTCATGCGCGAGCGACCGGCGGCCGGAGGGCGGACCGGGAGGAGCGCGACACGTCCACCGGAGAACCCTTGATGTCTCGAGCTCCCACCAAGAACGCCAAACTGATCGCCTGGGTCGAAGAGGTCGCTGCGCTGACCAAGCCCGACAGCATCTATTGGTGTGACGGTTCGCAGGAAGAATACGATCGCCTCTGCCAGGAACTGGTCGACGCGGGCGTGTTCACCCGCCTCAATCCGGAGAAGCGTCCGAACTCCTTCCTCGCCCGTTCCGCGCCGTCCGACGTGGCGCGCGTCGAGGATCGCACCTACATCTGCTCGAAGAACAAGGAAGACGCCGGCCCGACCAACAACTGGGCGGACCCGGACGAGATGCGCAAGACGCTCTCCGGTCTCTTCGACGGCTGCATGCGCGGCCGCACCATGTACGTCATCCCGTTCTCGATGGGCCCGCTCGGTTCCAAGATCGCCCACATCGGCGTCGAACTGACCGACAGTGCCTATGTCGCCGTCCACATGCGCATCATGACCCGCATGGGTCAGAAGGTGCTCGACGTGCTCGGCGACGACGAGTTCGTGCCGGCGGTCCACTCGGTCGGCGCCCCGCTCGCCGCCGGCGAGAAGGACAGCACCTGGCCCTGCAACGACACCAAGTACATCGTCCACTATCCCGAGACCCGCGAGATCTGGTCCTTCGGTTCGGGCTACGGCGGCAACGCGCTGCTCGGCAAGAAGTGCTTTGCGCTGCGCATCGCCTCGGTGATGGCGCGTGACGAGGGCTGGCTCGCCGAGCACATGCTCATCCTCGGCGTGAAGAACCCGCAGGGCGAGAAGACCTACGTCGCCGCCGCCTTCCCGTCGGCCTGCGGCAAGACCAACTTCGCCATGATCATCCCGCCCAAGGGCTACGAGGGCTGGGAAGTCACGACGATCGGCGACGACATCGCCTGGATCAAGCCGGACGCCATGGGTCGCCTGCACGCGATCAACCCGGAGAACGGCCTGTTCGGCGTCGCCCCGGGCACCAACGAGAAGTCCAACCCGAACGCGCTCGCCACGCTGCACGCCAACTGCATCTTCACCAACGTGGCGCTGACCCACGACGGCGACGTGTGGTGGGAAGGCCTGACCGACGAGGCGCCGTCGCACCTCATCGACTGGACCGGCCGGGAGTGGACCCCGGGCTGCGGCCGTCCCGCCGCGCACCCGAACTCGCGCTTCACCGCGCCGGCCTCTCAGGTGCCCTCGATCGACCCGGCCTGGGAAGATCCGGCCGGCGTGCCGATCTCGGCCTTCATCGTCGGCGGTCGCGTCTCCAAGGCGTTCCCGCTGGTGTTCCAGTCCTTCGACTGGGCGCACGGCGTCTACCTCGCCGCCACCATGGGCTCGGAGGCCACCGCCGCCGCCGTCGGCCAGGCCGCGATGCGTCGCGATCCCTTCGCCATGCTGCCGTTCTGCGGCTACAACATGGGCGACTACTGGGCGCACTGGCTGTCGATCGGCCGCTCGCTGCCGGAAGCGCCGGGCATCTTCCGCGTCAACTGGTTCCGCAAGGACGAGAACGGCAAGTTCGTGTGGCCGGGCTTCGGCGACAACATGCGCGCGCTCGAGTGGATCGTGAACCGCGTCAAGGGCCGCGCCGGTGCCGTCGAGAGCCCCTACGGCTGGGTGCCGCGCTACGCCGATCTGAACTGGAAGGGTCTCGACTTCCCGAAGGCGAAGTACGACGAGATCGTCAAGGTCGACCGTGAGAAGGGCCTCGCCGAGGCCGCCGATCAGGTCGCCCACTTCGCCCAGTTCGGCGACAAGCTGCCCAAGGAGATGGAACTCGAGCGCCAGCTGCTCGTCGCCCGTCTCGAGCGTTCGCCGCAGGTGTGGGAACTGGTGGCCTGATCCACCCGTCCGTCCGATCGGAGGCCCCGGAGGAACGACCCTCCGGGGCCTCGTCTTTTTCACCATGCCCGAAGATCGCACCCGCTGACGTCGGGGCGTCGCAGTTGGTCCGGGGGGCGTCGACTGATAGGGGTCTTGTGTCGTCCTCGATCGGGCGGGACGATGCGCGCGACCACGGAGCCGGGCTGCAGATGAATTCGGATACGCATCGATGACCAAGTCCACGGGGCGCGTCGCGACGATCGTCTTCGGCTACGTGGCCTGCGCGAGCGCGTGGATCTTCTTCTCCGACCGGATGTTGAGCTTCCTTCCCTCCTCGGTGGACGCCGCCTGGGCGGGCACCGCCAAGGGCATGCTCTTCATCGCCGTCACCGGCACGTTGCTCCAAGTCGTGCTCGGGCGCATCGCCGCCAGCGACGTCGAGAGCCCGGTCATCCGCAGGCGCGAGTACTGGACGCCACTGATCGCGGTGACGCTGGTGGCGGCCACGGTCCTGGCGGTCTTCCACCTCGTCTATCGTGCCGAGGTCGAGGGTGCTCGCGATCGGACACGGGAAGATCTGCGGATCGCCGCCCACATCGAGTCCAATGCCGCCATCGCCTGGCTCTCCGGGCGCGCCGGGGCGCTGCGCACCATCGCCGGTCTGCCGCTGGTGCGCATCGTCGCCCAGATCCCGGGCAACGCGCCGGCCAGCGCCTGCGCCGAGATCATGCGTCAGCGCGAACGCGGCTCCCGCGTCCTCGGTTTCGTCGACATGCGCATCCTGCGCGACGACGGCTCCTCGCCCTGCGGCTCGTCGGCGGCTCCGCGACCCGATCCGCTGCCCGACACCCCCGATGCCGCCGTGCGGCCGATCACTTGGATCGGTCGGGACGGCGGCCTGATCATCACGCTCGGTGCCCGCATCTCCGGTGGTCAGACCGGCGACACGCCGCTCGACGCGATGGTGGTCGCCGACATGCGGCTCGACGACACGCTCTTCGTCTTCCTGCGCACCCTGCTGTCGCCCGGCATCAAGGAGACGACGCTGCTGGTGCGGCGCGACGGCGACGAGTGGGTGACCTTCTTCGATCGCGAGCAGGCGATTCCGGTCGGCGGTGGCCAGCGCTTCACCGGGACGACCTTCGGCCGCGATGCCGCCACCGGCACGACCGCGATCACCACCATCACCTATCGCGACCGCCTCTGGCTCGCCGCCGCGACGCCGATCGCCGGGACCGACTGGCTCGCCGTCGCGGCGATCGAGGAATCGGCGGCTGCGAGCGATCTGCAGGTCCTGCTCTTCACCGCCGGCGCCTCGCTGGTGGTGGCCTTCGGCACCAGCATCGTCGTCGCCTTCCTGTTGTGGCAGCGCCAGACGGTGCGTGCCGCCCGCGCCGAACTCGAGCAGAGTCGTCGTGCCCAGGCGGCCGAGACGCTCTATCGCGCCACCTTCGAGGCGGTCGATCTCGGCATCGTCCATCTCGGCTGCGACGGCAGCTGGCTGCGCTCGAACCCGGCGCTGTCGCGCATCGCCGGCCGGCCGCCGGACGATTTCGGCCGGGTCGGCATTCGCGACGTGATGCCGGCCGACGACGCCGAGGCCGTCCTGCGTTCGCTGCGGCGGCTCGCCGCCGGCGAGGTCGAGACGATCTCGGCCGAGCGGCGCCTGCTGCGGCCCGACGGCACGATCGTGCCGATCATGCTCTCCGGTTCGGTGGTGCGCTCCTCCGACCCGCCCTATGTGGTCGCGACCGTCGAGGACATCACGCCGCGCCGTCATGCCGAGGTGCTGATCAAGCAGATCGAGGCGTCGCGCCGGCTGGAGGCGCTCGGCCGGATGACCGGCGGCATCGCCCACGACTTCAACAACCTGCTGACGATCATCTCCGGCAATCTCCAGCTGCTCGAGATGGCGCCGACCTCCGATCGCGCCCATGCCCTGATCGAGGCGGCGCTCAAGGCGACCGAGGCCGGCGCCAATCTCAACCAGCGGCTCGCCACCTTCGCCCGCCGTCGCCGGCTGGCGCCGGCCGAGACCGACGTCGCCGCCCGCGTCGGCGCGGTCGCCCTGCTGCTCGAGCGTACCGTCGGCCCCGACATCGTCATCCGCGTCGCCGCCTCGAGCGAACCGGCGATCGCGCTCGTCGACCCGACCGAGGTCGACAACGCCATCCTCAACCTCGCGCTCAATGCCCGCGACGCCATGCCCGCCGGCGGCACGATCGAGATCGAGACCTCGGTGGTGTCGCTGGTCGACGAGCCGGTGGTCGGCGAGGACCGGCCGCGCACCGGCGACTATGTGGTGATCCGCGTCTCCGACACCGGTGTCGGCATGTCGCCCGAGGTCCAGGCGCGCGCCTTCGACCCGTTCTTCACCACCAAGGAGGTCGGTCGCGGCACCGGTCTGGGGCTCGCGACGCTGCACGGCTTCGTGCGCCAGTCCGGCGGCTTCGTGCGGCTGACGAGCGAGCCGGGGCGCGGCACCACCGTGTCGATCCACCTGCCGCGCTGGGTCGGCACGACCAGCGGCGACGCGCTCGCCACGCGCGAGCCGCCGGCCGGTCGGGGCGAACGCATCCTGCTGGTCGAGGACCATCCCGACGTTCTGGCGATCACCCGCCAGCGCCTCGCCGCCCTCGGCTACGACGTCGTCGAGGCGGCCGACGCGGTCGTCGCCCTCGCCCGGCTCGAGGCGGGCGAGGCGATCGACCTCGTGCTGTCGGACGTCGTGATGCCCGGTGGCCTGTCGGGCCTCGACCTCGCCCGCCGTCTGCGCGTGAGTGGGCGGACGACGCCGATCCTGCTCACCACCGGCCACTCGCCCGAGATCGACGACCCCGGCGCCCGGCGCGAGACCGAGTTCCGCGTCCTGCGCAAACCCTACACCCAGTACGAACTCGCCGTGGCGATCCGCGCCGAGCTCGATCGAAGCGGCGGCGGCGCCGAGGCGTGAAAAGAATCGGTGCATGGTTTTCCACCGCGACCTCCTGACCGGGGCGGCGGCCTTTTCTTCCGCGACATGCATGGAATAGTGGCCGCCGATCCGGCCGTCGCGCGCGGCGAGTCGGCCCCTTCCCGCACGAGATCGAGGTCCCCATGACCGACGAACGCACCACCGGCTGGTTTCCGAAGTGGACACTGACGACCGCCGACCACGTGGCCCCCGACGAGCGCCTGCCCTGGACGCAGACGATGATCGCCGGCTTCCAGCACGTGGTCGCGATGTTCGGCTCCACCGTCCTCGCCCCGATCATCATGGGCTTCGACCCCAACGTCGCGGTGCTGTTCTCCGGCATCGGCACGCTGATCTTCTTCGTGATCGTCGGCGGCCGGGTGCCCTCCTACCTCGGCTCGTCCTTCTCCTTCATCGCGGTGGTGATCGCGGCCTCGGCCTATTCCGGCGCCGGCGCCAACACCGGCATGGCGGTGGCCCTCGGCGGCATCGTCGCGGCGGGCGTGGTCTATCTCGCCATCGGCCTGGCGGTGATGAAGGCCGGCTACCACTGGATCGAGAAGCTGATGCCCCCGGTCGTCACCGGCGGCATCGTCGCGGCGATCGGCCTCAACCTCGCGCCCATCGCCGTCAAGAACATGTCGGGCTCCGAGTTCGATCGCATGGTCGGCCTCGTCACCATCGTCGCGGTCGGTGCGGCGGCGGTCTACGCTCCCGGCGTGCTCCGCCGCATCCCGGTGCTGATCGGCGGCGCCGCCGGCTACCTCTTCTACGCGATCGGTGCCGGCGCCTTCGGCATGGGCAAGCCGATCGACTTCTCCGGCCTCGGCAAGGCCGACTGGTTCGGCGCGCCGCACTTCGTGACGCCGACCTTCGAATGGGGCGCCATGGCCCTGATCGCCCCCGTCGCGGTCATCCTGGTCGCCGAGAACCTCGGTCACATCAAGGCGATCGGCGCCATGACCGACCGCAACCTCGACCCCTACGTCGGCCGCGCCTTCGTCGGCGACGGTCTCGCCACCATCCTGTCGGGCTTCTTCGGCGGCACGGGTGTCACGACCTACGCCGAGAACATGGGCGTGATGGCGGTGACGAAGATCTACTCCACCATCGTCTTCGTGGTGGCGGCGGTGATCGCCATCCTGCTCGGCTTCTCGCCCAAGTTCGGCGCGCTGATCCTGACCATCCCGGTGCCGGTGATCGGCGGCCTGTCGGTGGTGATCTTCGGCCTGATCACGGCCACCGCCGGCCGCATCTGGGTCGAGAACCGGGTCGACTTCTCCAAGACCAAGAACCTGATCACCACCGCCGCGGCGGTGATCGCCGGCGCCGGCGACCTGACGCTCAAGCTCGGCGGCTTCACGCTGGGCGGCATCGGCACCGCCACCTTCGGCGCCATCCTCTTCTACGCCCTGCTCAACCGGAAGGGCCACGACGAGGACACCACGGCGATGCCGGCGCCCTGAGGCGGGCTGCGAGCGAACGACGGAAAGCGGCGGCGGGGGCGACCTCGCCGCCGTCGATCGTGCAGAGGTACGGAGCGACCCGATGACCACGGCCCTCGGCTACACGCTGATCCCCATTCTCGCGGCGATCCTCGGCGGGATCCTCACCCTGATCCGGCGGCCGTCCCACGGGGTCGTCTCGGCGATCCAGCACTTCGCCGCCGGCATCGTGTTCTCGGCCGCGGCGGTCGAGATCCTGCCGCACGTCAAGCATCAGGGCGCGATCTGGCCGATCGTCATCGGCGGTGGCCTCGGCACGCTCGCCATGCTCGGGCTGAAGGTCGTCGGCGAGCGGGTTCACGGCAAGGCCGGCCTCGTCTCGCTGATCGGCGCCGACATCCTGATCGACGGCGTCGTGCTCGGCCTCGCCTTCCGGGCCGGCGACAAGGCGGGTCTGCTGCTGACCGTCGCGTTGACCATCGAGATCCTGTTCCTCGCGTTGTCGGTCTCGGTCGAGCTCGGCGACGGCGGCAAGGCACGGCTGCGCGACGTGGGGACGACCGCGGCTCTGGCGTTGATGCTGCCGGTCGGCGTCCTCCTCTCGGCCCCGCTCGCCATGGCGTCGCCGGCGGTGGTGACGGGCGCCTTCGCCTTCGGCCTCGTGGCGCTGCTCTATCTCGTCACCGAGGAACTGCTGGTCGAGGCCCATTCGGTCGAAGACTCGCCCTGGGCGACCGGCCTGTTCTTCGTCGGCTTCCTGATGCTGCTGCTGCTCGAGGAAGCGATCTGAATCGGCGCAGCCGGCCGCCTCGCCTATGGCGCTTTCGCGCGCATTTCGCTATGAGAGGCCGCGAAATCCGCCGCGCGTCGGCGTGGTCGTACGAGGGTTGCCGCTTCCCATGCTCAAGAACCGGGTCATTCCCTGTCTCGACGTCAAGGACGGCCGCGTCGTCAAGGGCGTCAACTTCGTCGATCTGATCGACGCCGGCGATCCCGTGCAGGCCGCCGCCGCCTACGACGCCGCCGGGGCCGACGAACTCTGCTTCCTCGACATCACCGCGAGCCACGAGAACCGCGGCATCATCCTCGACGTCGTCCGCCACACGGCCGAGGTCTGCTTCATGCCGGTCACCGTCGGCGGCGGCATCCGCACGCTCGACGACATCCGCCGCCTGATGGAGGCCGGCGCCGACAAGGTGTCGATCAACACCGCCGCGGTGAAGGACCGCCAGTTCGTCGCCGACGCGGTACGTCAGGTCGGCGGCCAGTCGGTGGTCGTGGCGGTCGACGCCAAGCGCGTGTCGGAGCCGGGCGAGGCGCCCCGCTTCGAGGTCTTCACCCACGGCGGCCGCAACCGCACCGGCATCGACGCCATCGACTACGCCCGCGAGGTCGTGGCGCTGGGGGCGGGCGAGATCCTGCTCACCTCGATGGACCGCGACGGCACCAAGATCGGCTTCGATCTCGAACTGACCCGCATGGTCTCGGACGCCGTCACCGTGCCGGTGATCGCCTCCGGTGGCGTCGGCAATCTCGACCATCTGGTCGACGGCGTGCTGAAGGGCGGCGCCAGCGCCGTGCTCGCCGCTTCGATCTTCCACTTCGGCACCCACACGATCCGCGAGGCCAAGGAACACATGGCCCGCGCCGGCATTCCGATGCGTCTCGATCACTGAAAGCCGTGCCGCCGACGGCATTGCTTGCCGTTCGTGCCTCGCGAGGTCAAACCTATGTCGGACTTCACTCTTTCGACCCTCGAGGCCATCATCGCGGCGCGCGCGGCCTCCGACGACGACAAGTCGTACACCCGCAAGCTTCTCGGCCGGGGCATGCCCGTCTGCGCCAAGAAGCTCGGCGAGGAGGCGGTGGAGACGGCGCTCGCGGCCGTCGTCGGCAGTCGCGAGGAACTGGCGGCGGAGTCCGCCGACCTGCTCTACCACCTGCTGGTGGTGCTCAAGGCGGGCGGCGTCTCGGTCGACGACGTGATGACGGTCCTCGCGGGCCGCACCGGGCAGACGGGCCTCGAGGAGAAGGCCTCCCGCCCGAAGGATTGAGGGCGGACGGATCGCGGCGCGATCCGCCGACGAGGGGTCCGACGGATCGCGGTGCGATCCGCCCGGGCAAACAGCGGGAGCCTCCGTGCGCCCCGCAGGGGAAGGTCTCGGTGGACCAACGTTCGAACGCCCGTTCCCGCGGGGCCTCGCATCACGGCGAGGCGTCCTCCGGCGACTTCTCGCCCTATCGCCGCTTCGGTCGCGAGGAATGGGCGGGCCTGCGCGCCGACACGCCCATGACCCTCGACGAGACGGATCTGGTGCGCCTGCGCGGTCTCAACGATCCGATCAACCTCGACGAGGTCATGACGATCTACCTGCCGCTGTCGCGCCTGCTCTCGCACTATGTCGAGGCGACGCAGGAGCTCTTCCGCGTCACCGAGCGCTTCCTCGGCGGCGAGGGCTCCAAGGTGCCCTTCGTCATCGGGCTGGCCGGTTCGGTCGCCGTCGGCAAGTCGACCACGGCGCGTATCCTCAAGGCGCTGCTGTCGCGCTGGTCGTCGAGCCCCAAGGTCGATCTGGTGACGACCGACGGCTTCCTCTATCCGAACGCCGTGCTCCAGCGCGAAGGCCTGATGCGGCGCAAGGGCTTCCCCGAGTCCTACGACATCGGCGCGCTGCTCGAGTTCCTCGCCGCGGTCAAGGCCGGCAAGGCGGGCGTCGCCGCCCCGGTCTATTCGCATCTGGTCTACGACGTCATGCCCGACGAGCACGTGGTGATCGATCGGCCCGACATCCTGATCCTCGAGGGGCTCAACGTCCTGCAGACGTCGAAACTGCCGAAGAACGGCCAGGGCCTGCCCTTCGTCTCCGACTTCTTCGACTTCTCGATCTATCTCGACGCCGACGACGCCCTGCTCGAGTCCTGGTACGTCGAACGCTTCATGCGCCTGCGCGAGACCGCCTTCCGCAAGCCGGAGAGCTACTTCCACCGCTATGCGCAGATCTCCGCCGACGAGGCGCTGAAGACCGCGCTCGATCTGTGGACCAACATCAACCTGGTGAACCTGCACGACAGCATCCGCCCGACGCGCCCGCGCGCCGACCTGGTGCTGACCAAGGGAGCCGATCACCGCATCGTCTCGGTCGACCTGCGCAAGCTGTGAGGCGACCCGCGGCGGCGCCTCAGCGCGCGCTGCCGCCCATGGCGATCTGCGCCGCCGCCCGCTCCAGCCGCGGCAGGAACTGCTCGACCATCGTCTCCTCGCTGGTGCGTGCGGCCGAGGCCGAGAGGTTGATCGCCAGCCGCGCGTTGGCCGGTCGGCCGGGGATCGCCACGGCCAGCGACAGCACGCCGTAGTCGAGCTCCTCGTTGACCAGCGCGAAGCCGCGCCGCCGCACCTCGGCGAGGCGGGCGCGCAACTGGTCGCGCGTCGTCAGCGTGTTGGGGGTGAAGGCCTCCATCCGGCTCTCGCGCATGAAACGGTCGAACTCGTTCTGCGACAGCTGGGCGAGCATCGCCTGACCCATCGAGGTCGCATGGGCGGGGAAGCGCGTGCCGACCGAGAGCCCGATGCTCATCAGCCGGTGGCGGGCGGGCGAACGGGCGACATAGATGATGTCCGGCCCGTCGAGGGTCGCCGCCGAGGCGCTCTCGCCGAGTTCGCGCGTCAGATCCTGGAGGATGTCGCGCACCGTCTCGAGCTCGCTCATGCCCGAGAGATAGGAATTGCCGAGCTCGAGCACGCGGGCGGTGAGTTCGAAGTGCTTGCCGTCGGTCCGCGCATAACCGCTCTCCACCAGCGTGTGGAGGAAACGCCGCGCCCCGGCGCGGGTCATGCCCGTGCGCGCGGCAACCTCGGTGATCGTCTGGCGGCGCGCGTCGACGCCGAAGGAGCGGATGACATCGAGCCCCTTGGCGAAGGAGGCGACGGTTTCGATCCGGGGAGCCATGTCGAATACTCGTACGTCATGCGAACAACAGGACCGTTACATACCGTCGGCGGCCACGATCTGTCCAGTGGAGAGGCGCGACGCCTCCGCCTCGAGAGCGATTGCACCCGGGAGCGTGATACCGGATACTCCGCGCCGTCGAGCCGACATGGGAGCCGACCGGTGAACGACAAGCGCATCCTCGTCGTCGACGACGAATCGCAGGTCCGCACGCTGCTCAGGGAACTCCTGACACGCGAGGGCTTCGACGTGCGCGAGGCGGCCGATGGACGGGCCATGTGGGAAGCGCTCGGGGGCGGTTCGGTGGCGCTGATGACGCTCGACCTCAACCTCGCCGGCGAGGACGGTCTGGCGCTGGCCCGCGAGGTGCGCCGACGCTGCGACCTGCCGATCGTCATGATCTCCGGCAAGGCCGACGACGTCGACCGCATCGTCGGCCTCGAACTCGGCGCCGACGACTACATCACCAAGCCCTTCAATCTGCGCGAGGTGCTCGCCCGCATCCGCGCGGTGCTGCGCCGCTACCGGAGCGAACCGGCGCAGGACGCCCGCGCCGACACCGACCGCCGCACCTTCGACGGCTGGTCGTTCCACCGCGCCGAGCGCCGCGTCGTCGACCCGACCGGCACGATCGTCGACCTCACCACGGCGGAGTTCGACCTTCTCGCGATCTTCGTCGAGCGGCCGAAGCGGGTTCTGTCGCGCGACATGATCCTCGATCTCACCAAGGGCGCCGCGTGGTCGCCCTTCGATCGTTCGATCGACACCCAGATCGCCCGGCTGCGCAAGAAGATCGAGGCCGACCCCGAGGTTCCGACCCTGATCAAGACGGTGCGCGGCGTCGGCTACGTCTTCACCGCCGAGGTCTCGGCCGGCTGAGGCGCGGCGTGTCGTGCGACGGCACCGGCCAGAGCGCTCGCCAGTTCAACCCGCGAATAGGGTTTGCGCAGCACCGGCGGCAGGTCGCTTCCCTCGCTCCCCGACAGTTCCTCGGCAAAGCCGGTGGTCAGCAGCACCGGCAGGTCGGGACGCTCGTGCGCCAGCCGGCGCGCCAGATCGATGCCGCTCGACCCGCCGGGCATGACGATGTCGGAGAAGACGAGGTCGATCTTCTCGCCTTCGGCGAGCCGCTCCAGCGCCGTCCGGGCGTCGCCGGCCTGGATCACCGTGTAGCCGAGTTCCTCCAGGCGATGCCGCGTCACCTTGGCCACGCCGGCATCGTCTTCGACCGCCAGCACGACGAGACCCTCACCCCGCGCCATGCCGCCCGCTGCCCCGCCGACCGCCGTGCCGCTGCTCGACCCCGCGCAGGGCAGGTGGATGGCGACGCTCGTGCCGCGGCCCTGTTCGCTCGACAGCGTGACGAAACCGCCGGACTGCCGCACGAAGCCGTGCAGCGTGGCGAGGCCGAGGCCGGTGCCGCGCCCGATCGCCTTGGTGGTGAAGAAGGGTTCGAAGGCCCGCGCCCGGACGTCCTCGCTCATGCCGACGCCGTCGTCGCTGACCGTCAGCCGCGCGTAGCGGCCGGGTTTG
Organism: Pinisolibacter sp. DMC100; assembly: GCF_056313705.1. NCBI lineage: Bacteria > Pseudomonadati > Pseudomonadota > Alphaproteobacteria > Hyphomicrobiales > Ancalomicrobiaceae > Pinisolibacter > Pinisolibacter sp. DMC100. The sequence goes on from NZ_JBQUZT010000001.1 coordinate 1,023,930, forward strand.
GCGTGGAGCGGCAGGTCGGGTCCGTCGACGACGTCGACGCCGCGCACCTCGATCGCGACGTGACCGCCCTCCGGCAGCGCATCGCGGGCGTTGAACACCAGATTGAGCAGTGCCGTCTCGATCTCGGCCGCGTCGATGCGCACCAGACAGTCCGGTTGGGCCGAGACGTAGTCGACGGTGATGGTCTTGCCGACCGAGCGGCGGATCATGCCGATCATCTGCCCGACCCGGTCGCGCAGGTCGGTGACCACCGGCTCGAGCCGGCGCTGGCGGGCGAAGGTGGTCAGCCGCGCGTTGAGGTCGGTGCCCGCCGTCGTGGCGCGCAGCGCCTCCTCGAGCCAGCGCCGGCCGGCCTCGTCGTCGACGACGCTCTCGAGCAGCTGCAGATTGCCCGAGATGATCGTCAGCAGGTTGTTGAAGTCGTGGGCGATGCCGCCGGTCATGCGGCCGAGCGCCTCCAGGCGGCGGTTGGACTCGACCGCCTTGAGCGCCCGTTCCGCCTGCCGCCGCTCGGTGACGTCGGCGACGGTGCCCCAGATCTCGCGCGCATCGCCCTCGATCCGGCGCGGCCGCGCGGTGGCGACCAGCCAGCGCTCGCCCGATCCGTCCGGCCCGGCGATCTCGAGCTCCAGCGTTCGCGCCGCGGTCTCGTCGACGAGGTCGCGGGCGAGAGCCGGAAAGGCGTCGCGCCCCGGTGCGGTCAGTCGCGCGGCGATCGCTTCGACCGTCGCGGTCTCGTCGACACCGAACAGGACGCGGCTGCGTTCGTCACAGTGGATCTCGCCGGTGGCGACGTCCCACCACCACACGCCGAGACCGGCGGCCGCCAGCGTGTGGCGCAGTTCCGCGTCGCGCTCGGCGAGCCTGCGCTCGCCGCGCTTGCGCTCGGAGATGTCGGTCATGATCGCAACGCCGCCGACCACGTTGCCCGCGGCGTCGCGCAGCGGCGCACCGGAGGACAGAACCTCGATGCCGCTTCCGTCGGCGCGCCGCCGCAGGGCCTCGATCTTGACGCTCTCGCCGGCGGCGATGCGCGCGGTGACCCAGCGGCCGTCCTTCGGCTGGTCGGGAAACGACAGCCGCTCGATCGGCATGCCGATAGCCTCGGCTTCGGAATAGCCGAACATCCGCTCGGCCGCGTCGTTCCAGGTGAGGATGAGCCCCTCGCGATCGATCGTCATGATCGCGTCCGGCGACGAGCGCACCACCGTCGCCAGCCGGGCGTCGAGCCGCTGGGCGGCCAGTCGCTCGGAAATGTCGCGCATCATCACCGTGTACATCGTCCGGCCGGCCGTCTCGACCCGCGACACCGAGGCCTCGACCGGAATCTCACCGCCGTTCCTGTGGAGGATCGAGACGGCGAGGTCGCGTTTCCTGAAGTCCGACGATTCCTCGCGTTGCCGATGGTGGAAACGCAGCATGTGTCCGCCGCGCTCCCTGTCCGGGACCAGGGCCTCGAAGGTCCGGCCGATCATCTCGTCGGCGCTCCAGCCGGTCATGCGTTCGGCGGCGGCGTTGAACAGCAGGATGCGACCCTCGTCGTCGACCGAGACGATGGCGTCCATCGCCGAAGTGACGATCGAGACGAAGCGGGCGCGACTCTCCGACAGTTCGCGTTCGCGGGCGATGCGGTCGGTGATGTCGGAGAAGGAGACGACGACGCCGGAGACCTCCTCCTCGCCGGGACGGCGGATCGGATTGAAATTGACGAGGAGGCGCAGGATGCGACCGTCCACCGCCAGGCCGATCACCGTGTCCCAACAGGGTTGGCCGGTGGCCAACACCCGGGTCAGCGGGTGTTCGGCGATGTCCATCGGCTGGCCCCGGGCGTCGCGCACGTCCCAGTCGGCGACGCTGCGTTTCTCGGCGACGAGGCGTGCCCGGCTGCGCCCGAGAATGCGCTCGGCCGACGGGTTGCAGTCGAGCATCGCGCCGGTCGCGGAGAATTCGATCACGCCCTCGCGCAGCGATTCGACGATCGTCGCCTGCCGCTCCCGGCTCGAGGCGAGATCGAACGCATCGCCACGGCGCAGCGCCTCCTCGCGCAGCCGATCGAGCGCCGCCAGGACGGAAATCATCACGCCGGTGCCGAAGAAGATGCCGATCGAGATCCAGTCGTTGGGGTTCTCGACCGCGAATTCGTAGTAGGGCTTGACGAAGGCCCATGTCGCGAAGGCCGTCGACAGGACCGTCAGCAGCAGCCCACCCCACACGCCGACGAACAGCGCGGTGAAGGCCACGGCCGGATAATAGGTGATGAAGCGGGGTTGGCCGTCGGGGATCGCCATGCGCCCGAGCGTCGCGATCGCGCCGATCACCACGGTCACCAGGACGGCGAGAGCGGGGTCCGAACACGCCTTGCGGAACCGGCCCACGAGACGCCCGAGCCAACGGGCGGACCGACCGACGACGCCGTCTCGACCGTTGCCGTCAGGCGTAGCGGGCGCCATCCGTGCCTCCCCCGAGGGACATGCCCTCTCCTGCGCACTCGTCTCGTCGAGACCGCCGCTCGTCGCGTCCTTGTCGTGCGCCGAGAACTCAACCAGAAATTTCGATCTCTCGTCACATAATGTAACGCAACGTCGCGAACGCGGCAAACAACGGTGACGCAAGGCGTGTCTTGTGGCGGCATACGAGTTTTTCTTCGGATGACACCATGACGTATCGCAGCCAGAACACGGAAGGTTCGGCCGAAGCCGCCGTCGACCTCCACAACGGAATGTCGCGAACCGAGCGGGGGCGCCCCTCGCCCGGCCTGCGTCCGGGCGTTGCCGCCGCCGCGGCGGAAGAGGATCGCCTCGCGCGTATCGCCTCGCTGGTCTCGGGCAAGAGCGGCATTCCGGTCGATCTCGACGTCGACCGTGCCTCGATCTCCGAACTCGCGGCGCATTTCGGCGTCACTCTGCGCGCCCTGCGCTTCTACGAGCAGAGCGGTCTGCTCGAGCCGCGTCGCCGCGGTATGCAGCGCGTCTATTCGCGGCGCGATTTCCACCGGATTCGCCTCATCGTCGCCCTGCGCGCCTACGAGGCCTCGCTGCCGGCGATCCGTACCATCCTCGACCTGATCGACGGTCGTGCCGAAGAGGCCGCGGTGGTCGCTCGCCTCGAGGGCCTTCTGGTCGCCCTGGTCGGTGACGTGCGTGATCGCATCGCCGAACTGAACAATCTCGATCGCTCGCTTTCCGACGCCATCGGTCGCATCGGGGGCGCCGTCTGAGACGCGACCTGACGGCGGGGCGGCGCTCCGTCGCCCCGATCATCCATTCGGGGGCGAAGTGGATCGATGGACGATGTCACTTTCGGCATCACGCTGGCGGGGCGGTTCGACGACCTGACGCCGGCTGATCGCGAATTCCTGCAGTGGATCGCGCGATTTGCGGAGAACCTGCGACTGCTTCCCGCCGAGGACGCCGGGTTCTTCGCCGAACCGGTCCTCGAGGAGATCGCGCGTTTCCGCGCCCGTCTGCTCGCCGAGGGGAGGAACGAGGAACGCTCGCGGTTGCTGATCGGCGAGCTCGACCGCTTCGTCCGCGCCGTCGATCGCCTCATGTCACCGCCGCAGCGCCCGGTCGTCCTGCAGACGTCGTCGTCCGACGAGAGCCCCTGAGGCACCGAGGCCGCGACGCCGACGACATCCGTTCCACCGAACGCAAACGACACGAGGCGACGGAGCACCCGGCTCCGTCGCCTCTTTCGTCTCGTCCGTGGGCACGCGTGCCGGAGGCCGATCAGTCGAGCCCTTCGAACAGCACCGTCGAGAGATAGCGCTCGGCGAAGGACGGGATCACCACGACGATCTTCTTGCCGGCGTTCTCCGGCCGCGCGCCGACCGCCAGCGCCGCCGTCAGCGCCGCACCCGACGAGATGCCGACCGGAACGCCCTCGAGACGGGCGACCTCGCGCGAGGCGGCGACGGCGTCTTCGTTGGTGACGGTGACGATCTCGTCGTAGACGTGGGTATCGAGCACGCCCGGCACGAAGCCGGCGCCGATGCCCTGGATCTTGTGCGGGCCCGGCTGGCCGCCGGAGAGGACCGGCGAGGCCGACGGCTCGACCGCGATGATCTTCACGCCCGGCTTCTTCGCCTTCAGCACCTGACCGACGCCGGTGATGGTGCCGCCGGTGCCGATGCCCGAGACGACGATGTCGACGCCGCCGTCGGTGTCGTTCCAGATCTCCTCCGCGGTGGTGGCGCGGTGGATCGCCGGGTTGGCCGGGTTCTCGAACTGTTGCGGAATGACCGATCCGGGAATCTCGGCCGCGAGCTCCTGCGCCTTGGCGATGGCGCCCTTCATGCCCTTCGGCCCTTCGGTCAGGACGAGTTCGGCGCCGAGGAACTTGAGGAGCTTGCGCCGCTCGATCGACATGGTCTCGGGCATGACGAGGATCAGGCGATAGCCGCGGGCGGCCGCCACGAAGGCGAGCGCGATGCCGGTGTTGCCCGACGTCGGCTCGATCAGGGTGGTGCCTTCCTTGATCTTGCCCTCGGCCTCGAGCGCGTCGACCAGCGCCACGCCGATGCGGTCCTTGACCGAGGCGAGCGGGTTGAAGAACTCGAGCTTGGCGAGGATCTCGGCCTTCACGCCGTGCGCGGCGGCGAGCTTGTCGAGGCGGACCAGCGGCGTGTCGCCGACCGTTTCGGTGATCGAGGAATAGATGCGGCCGCGGCCGGGCTTCTTGTCGGACATGTCGGAACCTCGAACGATGGCGGGAGCGCCCGAGAGGAGCGCCATTGCCCGGACTCTAGCCGAGGACGCCCCGCCCCGACAGGCGTCGCCATGCCGAGTTGGCCATCACGATAGAAAAATTTTGCTCGCACATGGCAGTGAGGCGCAAAATGCGGCCCCTCGTCGCCGCCCGTCGGCCGGATCGCGAAAAGTCATTCCGGCAACGGGTGCCTCAGCGCCCGGTCGAGCCGAAGCCGCCGGCGCCGCGCGCCGTGTCGCCGACCGCGTCGACCGCGACCAGCTCCGCCCGCGTCACCGGCGCGGCGACGAACTGGGCGATGCGCTCGCCGCGGACGATGCGGAACGGCGCCTCGCCGAGGTTGACGAGGATCACCTTGACCTCGCCGCGATAGTCCGCGTCGATCGTGCCGGGCGCGTTGAGCACGGTGACGCCGTGCTTCAGCGCCAGACCCGAGCGCGGCCGCACCTGCCCCTCGTGACCCGACGGGATCTCGAGCACCAGCCCGGTCGGCACCAGCGCGCGGGCGCCCGGCGCCAGCACCATCTCCTCGCCTTCGGGAAGGGCCGCGACGAGGTCGAAGCCGGCGGCCTCCGCCGTCTGATAGGCCGGCAGGGGAAGGCCGTCGGCATGGGCGAGGCGCTGCACGCCGATGGTGATGGTGCGGGTCATGGAACGGGCTCTCGTCAGGCGCTGCCGATCAATATGCCGGTGAGGAACACCAGCGCGCCGCCCACCACGATCTGGAATGCCGCACGCAGGAAGGGTGTGTCCATGTATTTCCAGCGGATCCAGGAAATCGCCCACAGTTCGACGATCACCAGCACCACGGCGACGGCGGTGGCGAGCGCGAAGTCGGGGATGAGATAGGGCAGCGCGTGGCCGAGGCCGCCGATCATCGTCATCGCGCCCGAGGTCACGCCGCGGATCCACGGGGAGCCGCGGCCCGACAGCGCGCCGTCGTCGGACAGCGCCTCGGCGAAGCCCATCGAGATGCCGGCGCCGATCGAGGCGGCGATGCCGACCAGGAAGGTCTCCCAGGTCGAATGGGTGGCGAAGGCGGCGGCGAAGAGCGGCGCCAGGGTCGACACCGACCCGTCCATCAGGCCGACGAGCCCGGGCTGGACATACTGCAGCACGAACAGGCGATGCGCCGCCTCGTTCTCCTCCGCCTTCACGTCGGCCGGCAGATGGGTGAGGCCGAGGCGATGGGCGAGCGACAGATGCCCGCCCTCGGCCTCCGCCAGATCGCCGAGCAGCTTCCGCATGGCGGCGTCTTCGGTGCGCTTGGAGGCCTGCAGATAGAAGCGCCGCGAGGCGGCTTCCATCACCAGCGCTTCCTTGCGGATGGTCTCGAGGCTGAGATGCTTGGCGAGCCACGACGGCCGGCGATCGTAGAAGCCGGTGACGTTCTCGCGCCGGATCAGCGGGATGCGGTCGCCGAACTTCCGCGTGTAGAGGTCGATCAGCCAGTGTCGATGGGTGCTCTCCTCTTCCGACATCTCGTCGAAGACGGCGGCGGAGGCGGGATAGCGCTCGCGCAGCATGTCGGCATAGGCCTGATAGATGCGGCTGTCGTCCTCCTCCGCCGAGATCGCCAGTGCCAGGATCTCGCGCTCGTCGAGGTCGGAGAAGGGCCGCTTGCCGAAGCCGAAGATCGCCATGTCGTCCTCTCGCGGGTCGGCGACACGGCGTGTCGGTCCCGTTCGTCTGGATTGGAATCGTTCCAGACAAAATAGCAGAGGACGGCCGGGCGACCACCCCGCAGCCGCTGCGGCAGGCGCCGCCGCTTCACTTCACCGCGGCATTGCCGCCGTCGACCCAGAGGGAGGAGCCGGCGACGAAGCTCGCCATCGGGCTCGCCAGGAACAGCGCGGCCTGGGCGATCTCCTGCGGCGCGGCGATGCGCTTCATCGCATGCAGCCCCGCCGCCCAGGCCTTGTTCACCGCGTCGCCGGCCATCGGCGTGTCGGTGCCGCCCGGCAGCAGCGCGTTGGCGCGGATGCCGCGGGCGCCGTAGTCGGCGGTGATGCCCTTGACCAGACCGGCGAGCCCGGCCTTCGAGGCGGCATAGGCCGCCATGCCGGGCAGCCCGACGCTCGAGCCGACGAAGCTCGAGGTGAAGACGATCGAGCCGCCGCCGCGCGCCAGCATCGCCGGGATCTGGTGACGGGCGGCGAGGAACGCCGCCGTCAGGTTGGTGTCGAGCGTCTCGTGCCATCGGGCGGGCGAGACGTCGGCGAGCGGGGCGAACGGTCCGGACATGCCGGCATTGTCGAAGGCGACGTCGAGCCCGCCGAAATCCTCGATCGCGGTGGCGACGAGACGGGCGTGGAGCGCCTCGTCGCGGACGTCGCCGCAGACGAAGCCGGCCCGGCCGCCGCTCGCGCGGATCTCGTCGACGACGGTTTCGAGCGACGCCGCGTCGCGGGCCGACACGACGACCGCCGCACCCTGCGCGGCGAAGAGCCGCGCGGCGGCCCGGCCGATGCCGGACGACGCGCCGGTGACGATCGCGACCTTGTCTTCGAGAAGCAACATGGGGTCCTCCCGGGGCTGAGCTGCCCCCAGAAGACCGATGCGACCGCGCCGCGGCCACCCGATTTTCGACCGTACCCGTCGGATCGTCGCTTCGCGGCGCTTCGTCCCCGTCGGACGGGTTGCCCGATCGGGGGTCTCACGACTACCTTGCGCCACGCTCGGGTGTAGGGTGCCGAGCCGACGGACATGGAAGGCCTCGGGAGATCGCGATGACCAGGGATACGACGAAGAACACCGAAGCCGGCGTCGGACGCCGCGGCCTCCTCGGGCTGGGCGCCGCCGCGCTCGCCGGCGGCACGCTCGCCGCCCCGGCGATCGTCCGCGCCGACACCAAGCTCACCTGGAAGATGGTGACCTCCTGGCCGAAGAACTCGCCCGGCGTCGGCGTCAACGCCCAGCGCCTGGCCGATTCGATCACCGCCATGTCGGGCGGCCGCCTGACGGTGCAGCTCTTCGCCGCCGGCGAACTGGTGCCGCCGTTCGAGTGCTTCGACGCCGTCTCCTCCGGCGCCGCCGAGATGGCGCATGCCTCGCCCTACTTCTGGCAGGGCAAGGACAAGGCCTTCCACTTCTTCACCGGCGTGCCATTCGGTCTCTTCGCCAACGAGCACATGGGCTGGATCTGGTACGGCGGCGGTCAGGCGCTGTGGGAGAAGGCCTACGCCCCCTTCGGCGTGCAGCCCTTCTACTGCGGCTCGTCGGGCCCGCAGGCCGGCGGCTGGTTCCGCAAGGAGATCAAGACCGTCGACGACTTCAAGGGCCTCAAGATGCGCATCGCCGGCCTCGGCGGCGAGGTGCTGCGCCGGCTCGGCGTCAACGTCGTGTTGCTGCCGCCGGGCGAGGTGTTCCAGGCGATGCAGTCGGGCACGATCGACGCGGCCGAGTGGATCGGCCCGTGGAACGATCTCGCCTTCGGTCTCTTCCGCGTCGCCAAGAACTACTACATGCCGTCCTTCTTCGAGTTCGGCCCGGCGCTGGAGCTGATGGTCAACAAGAAGCTCTACGACGAGCTGCCGCAGGACCTGAAGGACATCGTCAAGCGCGCCGCCTTCGCCTCCGCCGCCGAGAGCTACGCCGACTTCAGCTATCACAACGTGACGTCGCTGAAGCCGCTGCTCGAGAAGGAAGGCGTCCAGGTCCGCACCCTCTCCGACGACATCGTCAAGGTGCTGGCCAAGGAGACGGTCGCGGTGATGCAGGAGATCGCCGCCGCCTCGCCGATGGCCAAGGAGACTTGGGAGAGCTTCGAGGCCTATCGCAAGCAGTGCGTGACCTATGCCCGCGTGATGGATCTCGCCGCCTACCAGATGCGCGACGTCGGCGAAGGCTGAGATCGCGCGGGCGAACTGCGAAGACGCGACGGGCGCCCTCGGGCGCCCGTTTCGCATTTCGGCGGGTTCGACGAACCGGTCCACCGGTCGGGTGGCCTCACGCCCCCGGCGCGGCCGGCGGCAGGGCGGCGGCGGTGCGGGAGACCGGACAGCCGGCCTTGCGGCAACCGTCGCGCTCGCAGGCCCGGCAGGTGCGCTCGGCGCCGTCGGCATCGAGCACGCTCGCCTCGAGCAGGCGGTCGAGGATCGGTCCGAGCGCGGCGCGTTCGGCCTCGTCGAGGCACGCGAGCAGCCCGTCGACCACCGACAGACGGCGTTCCTGGAACTGCGCGGCGCGGCGCTTGCCGCGTGCCGTCGCCTCGACCTTGACCTCGCGCCCCTTGCGCGACAGGCGACGCACCAGCCAGTCCTTCTCCAGCCGATCGATCAGCCGGACGGTGGCGGAATGGGTGAGGCCGATGGTCTTCGCCACCTGCTGGATGGCCAGCGGACCTTCCTGACGGATGGCCTGCAGGGCCGCGACGGCGCTCGCCGACAGCTCGTCCGTGTCGGCATGGACGGCATCGTCGATGGCGGTCGCGAGCGCAGCGAGACGGTTGGCGAGAACTGTTTCCGGCATGGGCACAATGCATGGCATGCCGGGCCGACGGGAGCAACGGTCGATTCGGTGGTGGAAGCGCGAAAAAACGGCGCCGACATGGCGAATCGTCGATTTGATCGGCGCGTGGTGAACACGACCCTTCGAGAGCGCGGCGCGTCCGTTTTCCTCAACGGAAGACTTCGTCCGGATAGGCCCCCCAGACGCGACCCTGTTCGATCCATCCCCGGGCGCCCGAGGCCTGGATTCGACACCACCGGCCCGTGCATTCGGCGACGTCGACCAGGACGCCGGGACCGATCTGGGCGACGATCGGCGCGCTCGCTTCCGCCGCCTGACGGATCGGCGTGGTTCCCGTCTTCTCCCAGGGGGCGACGAGGGCGGTGCGTTTGCCCGAGAGCAGGGTCTTCTGCACCCAGCCTTCGGCGCCCTCGCTGTCGCGGATGCGCAACCAGACGTCGAATTCCTGGGTGATCTCGACGGGTACGCCCGGTTTGACGAAGGTCCAGGCGACGTCGTGGTCACGGCTCGGCCCCATGCGGACGTTGACCGGGCTCGACTTGGTCGAGGCGAAACGCGGCAGCGGCAGGCCGCTCGGACCGATCTGCTGCGACTGGGCCGACGCGCCGTCGGCGAGCACGAGGGAACTGGCCAGCGCCACGGCGGCGGCGACCGTCGCCGCACCGAGGGCGCGACGGGCCCGCGCTGCGGTCTCGTGCCAGGACCGCGACGAAAGGTAGGTTCCACGACGAATTGTCATTTGCGAGGCTTCTGATAGAGAGAACGAAGGACCCGACGCTTCGCCACCGAGTGTGGGAGCGGCGCGGTTAACGAGCCATCAACGATCGGCGACGATGGTCGCGCGGAAGATGGTCGCGGGCGAGCGAGGTTCGAGCGCGATCGCACCGTCGTCGGGGCGAAGCCCCACGGTCGACGATCGCGAGAAGAACGGAAAAAATGGGCGGGAGCGTGAGTACCATGACGAAGAGCAAACCCTCGGTGATCGTCACCCGCCGGCTGCCCGACGTCATCGAGACGCGGATGCGGGAACTCTTCGACGCCCGCCTCAACGTCGAGGACCGTCCCTTCACCCAGGCCGAACTGGTCGAGGCGGTGAAGACCTGCGAGGTTCTGGTCCCGACCGTGACCGACACGATCGACGCCGCCGTCATCTCCCAGGCCGGACCGCAGCTGCGCCTCATCGCCAATTACGGCAATGGTGTCGACAACATCGACGTGCAGACCGCGCTCAACCGCGGCATCACCGTCACCAACACCCCCGGCGTCCTCACCGAGGACACCGCCGACATGACCATGGCGCTGATCCTCGCCGTGCCGCGCCGCATGGCCGAGGGCATCGCGGTGATGCAGTCGGGCGAATGGGGCGGCTGGTCGCCGACCTGGATGCTCGGCCACCGCATCAACGGCAAGCGCCTCGGCATCATCGGCATGGGCCGCATCGGCCAGGCCGTCGCCCGCCGCGCCAAGGCCTTCGGCATGTCGATCCACTACCACAACCGTCGCCGCCTGCCGGCCTCGGTCGAGGAGGGGCTGGACGCGACCTGGTGGGAGAGCCTCGACCAGATGCTCGCCCGCATGGACGTCGTCTCGATCCACTGCCCGCACACGCCGGCGACCTACCACCTGCTCTCCGCTCGCCGCCTCAAGCTGCTGCGCGCGGATGCCTATGTGGTCAACACCGCCCGCGGCGAGGTGATCGACGAGAACGCGCTCGCCCGCATGCTGGATGCCGGCGAGCTCGCCGGTGCCGGTCTCGACGTGTTCGAGCACGAGCCGGCGGTGAACCCCAAGCTCGCCCGCTCGAGCCGCGTCGTGCTGTTGCCGCACCTCGGTTCGGCGACCCTCGAGGGCCGCATCGACATGGGCGAGCGGGTGATCATCAACATCAAGACCTACCAGGACGGCCATCGCCCGCCCGATCGCGTCCTGCCCTCGATGCTCTGAGGTCGGTCGTCCGACCTCGCCCGGAGATGCCGATGCGCCGCGCCGTTCAGATGTCTCTCGCCCCGCTCGCCTTCGTCGTCGCCGCGACGGTGGCCGCCGCGCCCGCCGTCGCCCAGCCCAAGCCGCCGCAGACCGACTTCTCCGGCCTGCCGGAAAAGCTCTCGGGCGACGAGATCAAGGCGAACTGGTTCGACGGCCGCAAGGTGCTGGCCATCTCGCCCGACGGTGCCCAGTTCGAGATCGTCTTCACGCCCGACGGCAAGTCGAGCCGCACCCAGATCGGCGCCAAGCGCGCCAAGGCCACCTCCGGCTTCTGGCGCGTCATCGCCGAGGGCTATTGCTCGCGCTGGACCGGCAACAATCGCGAGAAGTGCTTCAACGTGCGCAAGAGCCCGGAAGGCAACGACGTCGTCGTGCGCTTCGGGCAGCAGGTCGTGGCCACCTGGCGGCGCCCCTGAGGCCCGCCGGTCCGCGTAGCGCCACCGCAGGGGGGAGGGAGCGCCGATGGCGGAACATCGACCGAAATATCGTCGGGCCCTGCCCGAGGACCGCCGCGACGATCTCGTGGCGGCGACGCTGCGCTGCCTCGCCAAATGGGGCCATGCCGGTGTCTCGGTGCGCCGCATCGCGGTCGAGGCGGGCGTCTCCGCCGGCCTCGTCAACCACCATTTCGACGGCATCGAGGCGCTGGTCGCCGCCGCCTACGAGAAGGTCTCGCGCGACGTCATGGCGGCGATTCTCGCCCGTGTGGAGCCGGTCGTCGGGGCGCGCGCCCGTCTCTCCGCCTTCATCGAGGCGAGCTTCTCGCCCGCCGTGCTCGATCCGGCGCTGCTCCGTGTCTGGGTGGTGTTCTGGTCGCTGCTGCCGCACGTCGACGTGCTGAAGGGGATCCAGAAGCGCACCTGGGTCGACTACCGCCGCACCCTCGAGGTCGAGCTCGCCGCCTGCGTGCCGTCGGGCCGCAGCCTCGACGTCGAGCGCGTCGCGCTCGGGCTCGCGGCGCTGATGGACGGCCTGTGGCTGCAGTGGTGCCTCGATCCCGGCTGCTATGCCGCCGAGGTCGGGGTGGCGCTCGCCGAGCGTTTCGTCGACGACGCACTGGTTGCCACCCGTCAAGGATGACGTCGCCGGCGGGCGGCATTTTTGAAGTATCGGAGCCGTTTCGGGGTGTTTTCGCTCCGTTCACGGAACCGTGATGCTTGCAACCCGCGAAGTGCTTTGGCACAGTCGCCACGAATTCGGCCGCGCCTCTCGGGCGCGATCGCCGCGTCGGCCTCCGGGCGGGCTCTCCGCCCCGCAGGGAGGGCCGGGAAGGAACGTCGTCCGATGGACATCGCGCAACTGGAAGCCAACGCCGAACGAGCCGCCTCTCTTCTGAAGTCGATGGGCAGTCCGCGCCGCCTGCTGATTCTGTGTCAGCTGGTGGAGGGCGAGAAATCGGTCGGTGAACTCGAGAAGTCGGTCGGCCTGTCGCAGTCGGCCCTGTCGCAGCATCTCGCCGTGCTGCGCCACAAGGGCTACGTCTCGACCCGCCGCGCCGGCCAGATGATCTACTATTCGCTGCACGGCGACGAGGCGCGCACCATCCTGACCTCGCTGCACGGCCTCTACTGCCGCGCCGACTGCGGCCCCGGCGCCGCCTGAGGGCTCGCGTGCCGGCTCACGCCGCGCCGAACCAGTCTCCCGCCGCGGCGATTTCCTCGCGCACGAATCGGACGACGGCGCGCACCCGCGCGCTGTCGGCGATGTCGCCGTGGGTGAAGAGCCAGTAGCTGCGGGTCAGCCGCACGTCGTCGGGAAGCACGGGGACGAGCCCCGGCCGTCCCCGCGCCATGAAGTTCGGCAACACGCAGATCCCGTGTCCGGCCTCGGTGATGGCGCGCTGGGTGACCAGCGACGAGGTCTGGATCCGCGCCTCGAGCCCCTGCAGCACGTCGTCGAGATAGTCGAGGCCGCGGGTGAAGAGCAGGTCGTCGACATAGCCGACGAAGACGTGGCCGGCGAGATCGGCCCGCCGCTGGATCGCCGGCCGGCCCGCGAGATAGGCGGGCGAGGCCCACAGGCCGAGGCGATAGTCGGTCAGCCGCTCGGTGACGAAACGGTTCTCCTTCGGCGGCTCGATGCCGATCGCCACGTCGCCCTCGCGCCGCGACAGCGCGACGATCTGCTGGATCATCACCAGCTCGACCCGGAGCCGGGGATGCTGGGCGACGAATCGGCCGATGCGGGGGGCGAGAAAGAAGTTGCCGAAACCCTCGAGCGTGTTGATCCTGAGCGTGCCGGTGATCCCGGCCTCGGGACGTCCGAGCCCTTCGGTCGCCGCCTCCGCCTCCGCCGCCATCGCCTCGGCGTGGGCGACGAGGCGTTCGCCCGACAGCGTCGGCAGATAGCCCTGCGGCGTGCGCTCGAAGAGCTTCGCCCCGATCGCCGCCTCGAGGGCGGAGATCCGTCGCGACACGGTGGCATGGTCGGTGCCGAGCCGCCGCGCCGCGCCGGTCAGCGTGCCGACCTGCGCCACGGCGAGGAAATAGCGCAGGTCGTTCCAGTCGAATCCGCGTCGCATGTCGTCACCGCTCGCCTTCGCCCCGGACTGTTTCGTATGGGCATTTTGCCACGGGGCATGGGCGTGATGATCTCTGGATGTGGCGATTTGTCCATCCTACTCTCCGCCACCACGAAACAAGCCCACCAAACGGGAGGAAGCACTCGATGCGCACTTACGGTCACTTCGCGGGCGGCAAGCCGATCGCCGGAACCTCCGGCCGCACCGCGCCGGTCTTCCAGCCGATGACGGGCGAACAGATCGCCACCGTCTCGCTCGCCACCGCCGCCGAGGTCCGCGCCGTCGTCGAGAACGCCAAGGCCGCCCAGCCCGAATGGGCGGCGGTCAACCCGCAGCGCCGCGCCCGCGTGCTGATGAAGTTCCTCGATCTCTGCAACGCCCGCGCCGACCAGATCGCCGACCTGCTCGCCCGCGAGCACGGCAAGACCGTGCCCGACGCCCGCGGCGACCTGCAGCGCGGCCTCGAGGTGGTCGAGGTGGCGATCGGCGCCCCGCACATGCTGAAGGGCGAGTTCACCTCCGACGCCGGCCCCGGCATCGACCTCTATTCGATGCGCCAGCCGCTCGGCGTCGTCGCCGGCATCTCGCCGTTCAACTTCCCCGCCATGATCCCGCTGTGGATGTGCGGCCCCGCGATCGCCGCCGGCAACGCCTTCGTCATGAAGCCGTCCGAGCGCGACCCCGGCGTGCCGATGATGATCGCCGAACTGTGGATCGAGGCGGGTCTGCCGGCCGGCATCTTCAACGTCGTCAACGGCGACAAGGAAGCGGTCGACGCCGTCCTCGACGATCCCGACATCAAGGCGGTGTCCTTCGTCGGCTCGACCCCGATCGCCCAGTACGTCTATGCCCGCGCCACCGCCAACGGCAAGCGCGCCCAGTGCTTCGGCGGCGCCAAGAACCACATGGTGGTGATGCCCGACGCCGACCTGGACAAGGCCGTCGACGCGCTGATCGGCGCCGGCTACGGCTCGGCCGGCGAGCGCTGCATGGCGATCTCGGTCGCGGTCCCGGTCGGTGCCGGCACCGCCGAGCGCCTGCTCGACAAGCTGGTGCCGCGGGTCGAGAGCCTGAAGATCGGCCCCTCGACCGATCCGTCGGCCGACTTCGGCCCGGTCGTCACCGCCGCCCATCTCGCCAAGGTGAAGGCCTATGTCGACGCCGGCGTGAAGGAGGGCGCGAAGCTCCTCGTCGACGGCCGCGGCTTCAAGATGCAGGGCTACGAGAACGGCTTCTACATGGGCGGCTGTCTCTTCGACCACGTCACGACCGACATGACGATCTACAAGGAAGAGATCTTCGGCCCGGTCCTGTCGATCGTCCGCGCAGGCACGTACGAAGACGCGCTGGGCATGATCAACGCCCACGAATACGGCAACGGCACCGCCATCTTCACCCAGGACGGCGACGCGGCCCGCGACTTCGCGGCGCGTGTCGAGGTCGGCATGGTCGGCATCAACGTGCCGATCCCGGTGCCGCTCTCCTACTACACCTTCGGCGGCTGGAAGCGCTCGTCCTTCGGCGACCTCAACCAGCACGGCGCCGACGGCTTCCGCTTCTGGACCAAGACCAAGACGGTGACCTCGCGCTGGCCCTCCGGCATCCGCGCCGGCGCCGACTTCGCCATCCCGACGATGAAGTGAGCGAACGCGGTCTTTCCCTTCCCCCCTCGCGGGGGAAGGTGGCCCACAGGGCCGGATGAGGGGGCTCTCCCTCTCGACAGATCGCAGCCTTCCGGATCGGCACGAACCGACCCCTCCCCTCGGGGGAGGGGCAGGGGTGGGGTGTATGCGGGGCGGAGGAGGTCCCGCACGCTCCATCCCGAAATGACGACGGGCCCTGGCGTCCGTCACCGACACGCGATCCGCGATGCCCAACCCCACCCCCGACCCCTCCCCTGAGGGGAGGGGGGATCGCCTTCGCGACAACGGTCGACCGGGCTGACCAGAAAGTCCGGCAATCGACGCGCGACCTTCGGGAGGAACCGATGGAAACCTACGACTACGTGATCGTCGGCGGTGGCTCCGCCGGCTGTGTCCTCGCCAACCGGCTGTCGTCGGACCCCGACGTCCGCGTCTGCCTGCTCGAGGCGGGCGGCAAGGACGACTGGATCTGGTTCCACATCCCCGTCGGCTATCTCTTCGCCATCGGCAACCCGCGCGCCGACTGGTGTTTCCAGACCGAGCCCGATCCGGGGCTGAACGGCCGGTCGCTGAAGTACCCGAGGGGCCGTGTGCTCGGCGGCTCCTCGGCGATCAACGCCATGCTCTACCTGCGCGGCCAGAAGGCCGACTACGAGCGCTGGCGCGCCTCCGGCCTCGATGGTTGGGGTTGGGACGACGTCTTCCCGGTCTTCAAGGGTCACGAGGACCACTTCCTCGGCGCCTCGCCGAACCACGGCGCCGGCGGCGAATGGCGGGTCGACCAGGCGCGCATGCGCTGGGAGATCCTCGACGCCTTCGCCGGTGCCGCCGCCCAGTGCGGCATCCCCAGGGTCGCCGACTTCAACGGCGGCGACAACGAGGGCTCCGCCTATTTCCAGGTCAACCAGAAGCGCGGCCGGCGCTGGTCGGCCGCCCGCGGCTTCCTCAAGCCGGCGCTCGACCGACCCAATCTCACCGTCGTCACCGGTGCACTCGCCGATCGCGTCCTCTTCGACGGCACGCGGGCGAGCGGCGTCGCCTATCGCCGAGACGGTCGCGAGGAGCGCGTCGGCGCCCGCCTCGAGGTGGTGCTCTCGGCCGGTGCCGTCGCCTCGCCGGCGATCCTCGAGCGCTCCGGCGTCGGCGATGCCGCGAGGCTTTCGGAACTCGGCGTGCCGCTGGTCGCGAACCTCCCCGGCGTCGGCGAGAACCTGCAGGATCACCTGCAGCTCAGGACGATCTTCAGGGTCGAGGGCACCCGCACCCTCAACACGATGTATCCCAAGCTCCTCGAGCGCGCCTGGATGGGGATCGAATACGCCCTCTTCCGCCGCGGCCCGATGGCGATGGCACCGTCGCAGTTCGGCGCCTTCACCCGCTCGTCGCCCGACCACGCGACGCCCAACGTCGAGTTCCACATCCAGCCGCTGTCGCTCGACAGGTTCGGCGAGCCGATGCACCCGTTCGGCGCCTTCACCGTGTCGGTGTGCAACCTGCGCCCGACCGCCCGCGGCTCGATCCACGCCCGCTCGACCGACCCGGCGGCCGCACCCGCGATCCGGCCGAACTATCTCTCGACCGACGAGGACCGTCGCGTCGCCATCGATTCGATCCGCCTCGCCCGTCGCGTCGTGGAGGCCCCGGCGCTCGCCCGTTTCCGCCCGACCGCGCATCTGCCCGACGCGCGGCTCTCGACCGACGAGGAACTGGCGAAGGCCGCCGGCGACATCGGCACGACGATCTTCCACCCCGTCGGCACCGCCAAGATGGGCGTCGACGGCGATCCGACGGCGGTGACCGACGCCCGCCTCCGCGTGCGCGGCGTCTCGGGCCTGCGCGTGGTCGACGCCTCGGTGATGCCGACGATCGTCTCCGGCAACACCAATTCGCCGACCATCATGATCGCCGACAAGGGTGCCGCGATGATCCGCGAGGATCGCCGCCGCGGCTGAGCGGGGGACATGTCCACCCCGTCACGGCGGGTTGGGCGAACCGTCATGCGGATGGCATCGAAGTCTGGTGGAAGAGGCGCGCCACGAAGTTGCGGAGCGCCCCATGTTCGACCGTTACCTGATCGAGATCGACGACGTCGAGGCGGGCATCCTCGTCCGCGAGGACGGAGCCTACGCCTTCCACGCACTGGCCGGCCGCTTCCGCGCCTTCGAGGGCGCGCGCTTCTCCGACCCCTGGTCGGCCGAACGCGCCCTGCGGCGGCAGGCCCAGCGCCCCGGCCGCCCCGACGAGCGTCGCGGCGGCACCGGCCTCAACGGCCGTTCGCCGACGCGGGACCGTTCCGCGTCCTGAGGCCGTTCTTGACGCGCCGGCCGTTGCCGCGCCGCTCGAGGGTGAGCGTGCGGCCGTAGAACGGGTCGTCGTCGGCCGCCTTGACCAGCGCCACCACCGACAACGTCTCGCGGGCGGTGAGAAGGCCGAAGACCCGCCGCTGCGCCTTGGCCGACAGCGCCGAGGTGGCGTCCTCCATGATCACCCAGTCGGGGGCATGGAGCAGCGCGCGGGCGAAGGCGAGCAGCTGCTGCTCGTCGATGGCGAGATCGCGATCCCAGCGCAGCGTCTCGTCGAGGCACGCGGTCAGCCGGTGCAGCCCGACGGCGTCGAGCATCGCCGTCGCGTCGTCGTCGGCGACCGTGCCGCTCTGATCGGGATAGGCGAGCGCAGCGCGCAGCGTGCCGATCGGGAAATAGGGCCGCTCCGGCAGGAAGATCATCCGCCCGCGCGGCGGATGGCGGATCGTGCCCTGGCCGCGCGACCACAGGCCGGCGATGGCGAGGAACAGCGTGTTCTTGCCGGTGCCGGCGTCGCCGACGATCTGCACCCGCTCGCCGCGTTCGATCGCGACGTCCGGCGTGGCGAAGCCCGAGCGGCCGACGGGGAGTTTCAGCTCGAAGCCCTCGAAGCGGATGCCGTCGGTGGCGTCCTCGATACAGTCGAAATGGCCGTCGGCGCCCTGCGGTCGGTCGAGGGCGGCGAGCGCCTCGTGCAGCGCCTCGACGCGGCCGAGCGTCGCCCGCCAGTCGGCGATGCGCGAGAAGTTGTCGACGAACCAGCGCAGCGACGACTGCACCTGGTTGAACGAGTTGACCACCATCATCAGCCCGCCGAGCGACATGGCGCCGGAGAAATAGCCGGGCGAGGCGACGATCACCGGCACGACGAGGGCGAGCCAGCCGTAGCCGGAGGTGACCCAGGTGAGGCGGGCGAGGTCGTCGACCAGCCGCCGCATGGCGCCGAGCACCCGGTCGAACAGCATGTCGATCGAACGCCGCTCGTCCACCTCGCCGCCGTAGAGGGTGATGCCTTCCGCCTGCTCGCCGATCCGCACGAGGGCGAAGCGCATGTCGGCCTCGCGGGCATAGCGGGCGGCATTGTCGCCGACCATCGGCCGGCCGACGAGGAAGGTCAGCGCCGAACCGGCGAGCGCGAAGGCGATGGCGCACCACACCATGTAACCGGGGATGCCGACGAGCTTGCCGCCGATGTCGAACTTGACCTGCTCCGACAGAACCCACAGCACGCCGATGAAGGAGACGAGCAGCAGCGTCGCCTGCACCAGACTGGCGCCGAGGTCGGCGGTCAGTTCGGCGAGGTGTCGCGTGTCCTCGTGGATGCGCTGATCGGGATTGGCGCCCACTTCGCCGGCGAAGGTGAGGAGCCAGGAATGGTTGGCGGTCAACCAGTCGTCGAGCAGATGCCGCGTCAGCCAGGAGCGGATCTGCACCTTGATCATCTCGACGCCCCAGGTCTGGAACACCACGAGGACGAGCAGCGTGCCGGCGATCTCGAGGAAGTGCAGTGCCTCGCCGACGAAGCCCGGCCAGTCGCGCCGCTCCAGCGCGTCGTAGAACAGGCCCTGCCAGTCGTTGAGTTTGATCTGCATGAGGTTGTTGGAGACGATCATCGCCACCACACCCAGCACCAGCCAGGCGAGCGCCTTGCGCTCGGGCGCCCCGCGCATGCGGCGAATCACCTGAGCGACCTGCGTGAAGGTCCCGCCATGGGGCGAAAGCGGCGCGCCGAAGAGCGGGGTCTCCTTGTTCTCGGCGGTCCCTGCGGGTTCTGACATGAGCGGTTTCCGACGGATTGCCAGTGGCGAGAAGCGGATCTTACATGGTGCTTCGACGATCATATCCTGCGGCGAGGCGTCCCGTCCCGCCCATGAGACGAAGGCACGAGACATGTCCCGGATCCGCTCGCTTCTCGCCGCCATGACCCTCGAGGAGAAGGTCGGCCAGTTGGTGATGGAATCGCTCGGCGCCGAGACCATCGTCACCGGACCCAAGGCCGCGACCGAACCGACCGTCGAGGACGTCCGCGCCGGCCGCTTCGGCTCGGTCCTGAACCTCGTCGGCGTCGAGCGCATCCACGCGCTGCAGAAGGTGGCGGTGGAGGAGAGCCGGCTGAAGATCCCGCTGCTCTTCGGCCTCGACGTCATCCACGGCTACCTCACCGCCGCCCCGGCGCCGATCGGCGAGGCGGCGAGCTTCCGCCCCGATCTCTGGGAGAAGACCGCCCGCGTCGCCGCGGAGGAGGCGACCGATGCCGGTCTCGCGCTCACCTTCGCACCGATGCTCGACGTCGCCCGCGATCCCCGCTGGGGCCGCATCGTCGAGGGTCCGGGCGAGGACCCGATCGTCGGCCGCGCCATGGCACGCGCCAAGGTCGCGGGCTTTCAGGGCGCCGACACGGCCGCGCCGTCGTCGCTCGCCGCCACGGCCAAGCACTTCGCCGCCTACGGCGCCTCGATCGCCGGGCGTGACTACGCCTCGGTCGAGCTCTCCGACCGCACCCTGCACGAGGTCTATCTGCCGGCCTTCGAGGCGGCGGTGAAGGCCGGCTGCATCGCCATCATGCCGGCCTTCGTCGACATCGCCGGCCGCCCCATGTCGGGCGATCGCGGTTGGCTCACCGACCTCGTCCGCACCCGCTGGGGCTTCGACGGCATCTACGTCTCCGACTACGACGCGATCGGCGAGCTGATCGCCCACGGCGTCGCCGCCGACCCGGTCGAGGCCGCCGCCATCGCGCTGAAGGCCGGCATGGACCTCGACATGATGAGCGGCGCCTACCATGCCGGCATCCCGGTCGCGCTCGAGCGCGGCCTGATCACCATGGCCGACGTCGACGTCGCCGTGCTGCGCGTCCTCGCGGTCAAGGAACGTCTCGGCCTCTTCGACGACCCCTTCGGCCGCGGCCGGCCGGAGAACCTCGCCCGTTCGACCCGGCTCGAGCGCCGCGCCGCGGTGCGCGAGGCGGCGGAGGCGACGCTGACGCTGCTGACCAACAGGAACGACGTGCTGCCGCTGGCGGCGACCGGCGGGCCGATCGCCCTCGTCGGCCCCTTCGGCGACGAGCGCATGCAGATGCTCGGCTCGTGGTACGGGCTCGGCGATCAGGACGAGATCGTCACGCTGCGCCCCGGCATCGAGGCGGCCTTCCCCGGCCGCGAGATCGTCGTCGCCCGCGGCTGCAATCCCGACGCGGCCGCCGACGACACCGACGACCGCCGACTGATTGCGGAAGCCGTCGCAGCGGCCGAGACGGCCGAGGTCGTCGTCCTCCTGCTCGGCGAGCCGGGCGAGATCACCGGCGAGGCGGCGAGCCGCGCCGAACCGCGGCTGACCGGCCGCCAGCGCGACCTCGCCGAGGCGATCCTGGCGCTCGGCAAGCCGACCGTCTGCGTGCTGACCTGCGGCCGACCGCTGGTCGAGAAGGACCTTCTGGAGAAGATCGACGCGACGCTGGTCGCCTGGTTCCCGGGCTCGGAGGGCGGTCACGCCGTCGGCGCGGTGCTCGCGGGCAAGCGCTCGCCCTCGGGGCGGCTGCCGGTCTCCTGGCCGATCGACGTCGGCCAGATCCCGGTCTTCTACGCCGCGCGGCCGTCGGGCCGCCCCTTCGTCGCCGGCGAGCACTTCACCACGCAGTATCTCGACATTCCCAACGCGCCGCAGTTCGTCTTCGGCCACGGCCTGTCCTACAGCCGTTTCGCCCTCGACGAACCGGCCGTGTCGGCGCCGACCTTCGCACCCGGCGAGGGGGTGACGGTGACGACGCGGGTGACGAACGAAGGGAAGGTCGCGGCCTCGACCACGGTCTTCCTCTTCCTGCGCGACGTCGTCGCCTCGACCGCGCGGCCGATCATCGAGCTGCGCCGCTTCGAGACCGTCGCTCTTTCCCCCGGCGAGAGCCGCGACCTCGCCTTCGCGCTGGCGCCGGCCGACTTCGCCGTGCTCGACGCGGCACTGGAGCCGGTGGTCGAACCGGGCGTGTTCGAGTTGTCCGTCGGCTTCTCGGCCGAGCGCACGGCGCTGAAGACCGTGCGGGTCGAGGCGGTCGCGACCGGGCCGCTGGTGGCGTGATCAGGCCGTCGGCGGCGCCTTCTGCACGGGCAGGAACACCGAGCCGGTGAAGGCGAGGGCGGAGATCGTCATGATCACCAGTGTCGCCGTGCCGCCGCCGAGCGAGGCGGCGACGACCGCGAAGCTCATGCCGCCGACCTGTTGGGCGATGCCGAGCCAGGCCGAGGCCTGACCGGCCATCTCCGGGAAGGGCCGCATGCCGATGGCGGTCGCCATCGGTTGGGCGAGGCCCCAGCCGATGTAATAGGGGAAGAGCGCCAGCATCAGCCCCCACCAGTGCACGTCGCCGGAGACCACCAGCGCGAGCGGCACGGCGGTGCCGAGGATCATCGTCGCGGCGGCGATGCGCAGCACGTGGCGCGGCAGGAGGACACGGGCGAGCCGCATGGCGATCATGCCGCCGGCGAGGAAGCCGAAGGCCCCCGCCGTATAGACCCACGATGCCTCGACCTTGGTGTAGCCGAGCTTGCCGACCATCAGGAAGGCCGAGGTGGTGAGCCACGAATAGAGCGCGCCGTAGCCCATGCCGAGCGCCAGACAGCCGACGACGAAGGCGCGGGTACGGATGCAATGCCGCAGCGCCTTCATGATCGACACCCGCTCCGCCCCGTGCACGTGCTGCGGCCGTGTCTCGGGCAGACGCAGGAGCAGCGCGACGAGCAGCACCGCGGCATAGATCGCCAGGGTGCCGAGCGCCCCGCGCCAGCCGAAATGGCCGGCGGCGAAGGTGCCGACGAAGGGGGCGACGAGCGGCGCGATGCCGAAGAGCACGCCGACCTTGGAGAGCGCCCGCCCGGCGTTCTCCGGCGTGACCGTGTCGCGGATGAGGGTGCGGGCGACGATCGGCCCGGCCGCCGCGGCGGCGCCCTGGACGAGGCGAGCGGCGACCAGCGTGTCGAGGTTCGGAGCGAGGATCGCCGCGATCGCCGCGACGAGATAGATCGCGGTGCCGCCGATCGCCACCGGCCGTCGTCCGAACAGGTCGGCGAGACGACCGACGAAGAGATGGGCGAGGGCGAAGCCGAAGGTGAAGGCGAGCATCGTGCGTTGCACGCCCGCCACCTCGACGCCGAAGTCGCGGCCGAGATCGACCATGGCGGTCAGATAGACGTCGGTCGAGAAGGGCAGGATGCCGAGGAGACCCGCAGCGACATGGGTGATGGTCGGCGAGGCGCCGTCGGCGGTCGGACGGGCGGCCGGCGGCAGGTCGGGACGGTGGTGCGCGGTCATCGGTCACTCGGGGAGAAGGCGGCGCCGGAGGGCACCGCCCCCTCCTGATAGCCGCTTTCGCGCCCGCGCGCACCGGCCGATCGCCGACCGCGACGGTTGTTCGCGCTCGGCGCGCGCCGTCAGAAGGCGACCACCAGCCCGTCGTCGGCGGCGAGCGTGATGCGCTTGCCGAGGATCTCGCCGTCGCGTCCGCCCTTGGCCGAGAGCACGACCTGACCGCCGCTCGCCGCATCGACCTGCGCCTCGATCAGCTCGTGACCGAGGTTGAGGAGGACGACGAAGCGTTCGTCGCCGTGGCTGCGCTCGTAGGCCAGCAGATCGCCCTCCGCCGCCAGCACGCGGACGCCGCCGACCGCGAGCGCCGGATGGGCGCGCCTGAGCGCGATCAGCCGCTTGTGCAGCGTCAGCATCGAGGCCGGATCGGCGAGTTCGCGCTCGACGTTGACCGTCTCCCAGCCCGGCACCAGCGGCAGCCAGGGCTCGGTGGTCGAGAAGCCGGCGTTGTCCGTCGTGTCCCACTGCATCGGCGTGCGGGCGATGTCGCGGTTGTGGCCGGGCAGACCCGGCTCGTTCTTCTCCTGCGGATCGCGCACCCGGTCGGGCGGGATAACGCCGTTGGTCAGCCCGATCTCGTCGCCCTGGAAGAGCGTCGGCGTGCCGCGGGCGGTCAGGAGATACATCGCCGCGACGCGCGCCTGTCCCTCGCCGAAGCGCGAGGCGACGCGGCCGTTGTCGTGGTTGCCGAGCACCCAGTTCGGCCAGGCACCCGCCGGCAGCATGCGCTCGTATT
Source organism: Pinisolibacter sp. DMC100 (assembly GCF_056313705.1). Taxonomy (NCBI): domain Bacteria; kingdom Pseudomonadati; phylum Pseudomonadota; class Alphaproteobacteria; order Hyphomicrobiales; family Ancalomicrobiaceae; genus Pinisolibacter; species Pinisolibacter sp. DMC100. The sequence continues at coordinate 1,047,651 of NZ_JBQUZT010000001.1, forward strand.
CGTCGATCAGCCCGCCGACCACCTCGGCCTTCCACGGGTCCATCAGCAGATGGAAGTTGAAGGGCAGATGGGCGCCGTCGAGGTTGTCGCCGTAATAGGCGCACATGCGCTCGATGGTCAGATAGATCTCGCCGATCAGCACCCGGTCGTCGAACTCGTCGAGGACTTTGCGGAAGCCCTTCACCAGATCGATGATGCCGGGCTGGTCGCAGGTCATGATCTGCAGGATGTGGCGGACTTCCGGCTCGTCCGGCGTCCAGTCGGGATTGGGCGGGTTGTCGCGGAAATCCGGGTCCTTGAGCAGATGCCAGATCACGTCGACGCGGAAGCCGTCGACGCCACGGTCGAGCCAGAAGCGCAGGACGTCGTGCATGGCGGCGACGACCTTCGGGTTGCGCCAGTTGAGGTCCGGCTGCTCCTTCAGGAAGGCGTGGTAGTACCACTGGCCGCGCGCCGGCGACCATTCCCAGCCGATGCCGCCGAACATCGAGCGCCAGTTGTTGGGCGGCCCGCCGTCGGGCGCCGGATCGTGCCAGATGTACCAGTCGGCCTTGGGGTTGTCGCGCGACGAGGCACTCTCCAGGAACCACGGATGTTGGTTCGAGGTGTGGTTCGGCACGAAGTCCATGATCAGCTTCATGTCGCGGGCGTGCAGCTCGGCGATCAGCCGGTCGAGGTCGGCGAGCGTGCCGAAACGCGGGTCGACGTCGCAATAGTCGGCGACGTCGTAGCCGAAGTCGGCCATCGGCGAGACATAGACCGGCGACAGCCAGACGGCGTCGACGCCGAGGGCATGGAGATGGTCGATCCGCGCGAGAATGCCCGGAATGTCGCCCATGCCGTCGCCGTTCGAATCCTGGAACGACCACGGATAGACCTGATAGACGACGCCCTTCTTCCACCACGGCGCATCGACGACGGCGGCGGGAGGGGCGAGCGGACGGGGCGAAGCGACGAGGGTCATGCGGAGACCTCCCATGCGAGGGGCTCGCCTCCGGTGTCGGCCGGGTCTCGAGCCCATCGACGGTAACATTCTGCCACGGACCGCCCCCGACCGACAGTCGTAGAGGGGCGTACCCCCGCCGATCATCGCGCGGAAGGTGAACATTTCATGTCGGAGGCCGCCGGCCGCACAAACGAAAGAGGGCGCCCGGAGGCGCCCTCTGCGTCGCGACGACGGAGGACCGTCAGTTGCGGATCAGGTGATCGAAGGCCGAGAGCGCGGCGGTGGCGCCGGCGCCGACGGCGATGACGATCTGCTTGTAGGGCACGGTCGTCGCGTCGCCGGCGGCGAAGACGCCGGGCACCGAGGTCGCGCCGCGGGCGTCGATCTCGATCTCCTTGCGGTTGGAGAGCCGCACGCTGCCGTCGAGCCATTCGGTGTTGGGCAGAAGGCCGATCTGCACGAAGATGCCCTCGAGCGCCAGATCGTGGATCTCGCCGGTGGTGCGGTCCTCGTAACGCAGCCCGGTCACCTTCTCGCCGTCGCCGATCACTTCGGTGGTCTTCGCCGAGACGTGGATGGTGACGTTTGGAAGCGAACGCAGCTTCTTCTGCAGCACGTCGTCGGCGCGCAGCTTGGAATCGAACTCGATCAGCGTGACGTGCGAGACGATGCCGGCGAGATCGATCGCCGCCTCGACGCCCGAGTTGCCGCCGCCGATCACCGCGACGCGCTTGCCCTTGAACAGCGGGCCGTCGCAGTGGGGGCAGAAGCAGACGCCCTTGGCCTTGTAGTCGGCCTCGCCAGGAACCCCCATCTCGCGCCAGCGGGCGCCGGTCGAGAGGATCACCGACTTCGCCTTGAGCGAGGCGCCGGAGGCGAGCTTGACCTCGATCGGGTCGGCGGTGGAGGCGGCCGGGATCAGGGCCGTCGCCTTCTGCAGCTTCATGATGTCGACGGCATAGTCGGAGACATGCGCCTCGAGCGCCGCGGCGAGCTTCGGCCCTTCGGTGTGCGCGACCGAAATGAAGTTCTCGATCGCCATCGTGTCGAGCACCTGACCGCCGAAGCGCTCGGCGACGACGCCGGTGCGGATGCCCTTGCGCGCCGCATAGACCGCCGCCGCGGCGCCGGCCGGGCCGCCGCCGACGACGAGGACGTCGAACACGTCCTTCTCCGCGATCTCGGCCGCCGCGCGTTCCGCAGCGCCGGTGTCGAGCTTGGCGACGATCTCGTCGAGGCTCATCCGGCCCTGGCCGAAGGGGGCGCCGTTCAGCATCACGGTCGGCACCGCCATGATCTTCTCGCGCTCGACCTCGGCCTGATACATCGAGCCGTCGACCATGGTGTGGCGGACGTTCGGGTTGAGCGCCGCCATGGTGTTCAGCGCCTGGACGACGTCCGGGCAGTTCTGGCAGGTCAGCGACACGTAGGTGGCGAAGTCGAAGGAGCCCGAGAGCGCCTTGACCGTATCGAGCGTCGCCTCCGCCTCCTTCGGCGGGTGGCCGCCGGTGTGGAGCAGGGCGAGCACCAGCGAGGTGAACTCGTGGCCCATCGGCAGGCCGGCGAAGCGGATGCGGGGAGCCTCGCCGGCGAGGCCGATCGAGAAGGACGGCTTGCGCGCGTCGGTGCCGTCGGTGCGGGCGGTGACGAGGGGCGAGCAGGCGGCGATGTCGGCGACGAGCTCGGCCGTCTGGCGCGAGCCTTCGTCGTCGCCGAGCGAGGCGGTGAGTTCGATCGGGCGCTTCAGGCGCTCGAGGTAGGCGGTCAGTTGGGCCTTGATGCCGTCGTCGAGCATGACGCGTCTCCGGAAGGATGAAATTTCGAACGTGAGGAGGAAGCGTCGGGAGCGGTGTGCCCCGACGGCTCGTCGTCGCCTTCGATGTCTGGGGAGGGAAGGGGCGGCGCGCGGCCGAGTGGTGCGTCCGGGGCGCGTGCGCCCCGGACGACCCTGTCGATGCGGTCGATCAGATCTTGCCGACGAGCTCCAGCGACGGGGCGAGGGTCGCCTCGCCCGGGGTCCACTTGGCCGGGCAGACCTCGCCCGGATGCGAGGCGACGTACTGGGCCGCCTGGACCTTGCGCAGCAGCTCCTTGGCGTCACGGCCGATGCCGAGGTCGTGGATCTCGGCGACCTTGATCTTGCCTTCCGGGTCGATGACGAAGGTGCCGCGCAGGGCGAGACCGGCTTCCTCGATCAGGACGTCGAAGTTGCGGGCGATGGCATGGGTCGGGTCGCCGACCATCGGGTACTTGATCTTCTTGATCGTGTCCGAGGCGTCGTGCCAGGCCTTGTGAGTGAAGTGCGTGTCGGTCGAGACCGAGTACACTTCGACGCCGATCTTCTGGAACTCCGGATAGACGTCCGCGAGGTCGCCGAGCTCGGTCGGGCAGACGAAGGTGAAGTCGGCCGGGTAGAAGACGACCACGGACCACTTGCCCTTGAGGTCGGCCTCGGTGATCTCCGAGAACTTGCCGTTGTGATAGACGGTGGCCTTGAACGGCTTGAGTTCCGAGTTGATGATCGGCATGTGTCTTCTCCAGTTTGGCCTCGATACGGCCGGGTCGGGCACGGCGGGTGAAACCCGCCTCACGGTCGATCGCCCCGTCCCCGCCGAAGGCAGGGGAATCGGCGGCGAAGGGCCACGTTTTCCGGCTCGGCGGCGAGAGCATCCCATCGCCGAGTGACAGCAGGCTAACGTCCGCCACGACATCGTTCAAATAGATTGTCTCTGTTTTTTCCATCGGCGAGACCTATCGAAATTTCCGATCCCCGTTTCCTGCGGTCCGCCTGCGCGCGGGCGCCGCTGGCGCCGGCCGACGGGCGTGCTATCGATGACGCGAACCCGGAGGCACCGCCGTGCCGGGAGCGATCGAACGAGGCGAGATCCGACATGAAGCTTCTGCGTTGGGGCCCGAAGGGCCAGGAAAAGCCCGGCCTTCTCGATGCCGAGGGGCGCATCCGCGACCTCTCGGGGCAAGTCGACGACATCGCCGGCGCGGTGCTCGCCCCCGAGGGCCTCGCCCGCCTCGCCGCGGTCGATCCGGCGACCCTGCCGCTCGCCCCCGACGGTGTCCGCATCGGCGCTTGCGTCGGCCGTGTGCCGAAGTTCCTGGCGATCGGCCTCAACTATGCCGACCACGCCGCGGAAGCCGGCATGCCGCTGCCCAAGGAGCCGGTGCTCTTCACCAAGGCGACCTCCTGCATCGCCGGCCCGAACGACGACGTGCCGATGCCGCGCGGCTCGACCAAGCTCGACTGGGAGGTCGAACTCGGCGTGGTGATCGGAACCCGCGCCTCCTACGTCGCGCGCGAGGACGCGCTCGCCCATGTCGCCGGCTACTGCACGATCAACGACATCTCGGAGCGTTCGTTCCAGCTCGAGCGCGGCGGCACCTGGGACAAGGGCAAGGGCTGCGACGGCTTCGGCCCGATCGGCCCCTGGCTGGTGACCAGGGACGAGGTGCCGAACCCGCAGGACCTGCGCCTGACGCTCACCGTCGACGGCGTCGTCCGCCAGAACGGCACGACCAGAACGATGATCTTCGACGTCGCCGAGATCGTCTCCCACGTCTCGCAGTTCATGACGCTCGAGCCCGGCGACGTCATCACCACCGGCACCCCGCCGGGCGTCGGCATGGGCGCCAAGCCCGACCCGATCTTCCTGAAGGTCGGCGAGACCATGCGCGTCGCCGTCGAAGGGCTGGGCGAGCAGGTCCAGACCGTCGTCGCCCCGCGCTGAGCGGCCGGGGACCCCCGCGACGCCGCCCGTCCTTGACCCCGGCGGGCGCGCGGGGCATTCCCGTGGGCGAAATCGCTCGAGAGGCCGCCATGCCGTTGAAGATCGTCTTCATGGGAACCCCCGACTTCGCCGTGCCGACGCTGGAGAAGATCCATGCCGCCGGTCACGACGTCGTCGCGGTCTATTCCCAGCCGCCGCGCCCCGCCGGCCGCGGCATGGCCCTGACGCCCTCGCCCGTCCATGCCCGCGCCGAGGCGCTCGGCATCCCGGTCTTCAATCCCGTCTCGCTCAAGGGCGAGGAGGCGGCCGAAGCCTTCCGCGCCCACGGCGCCGACGTCGGCGTGGTCGTCGCCTACGGCCTGCTGCTGCCCGAGGCGATCCTCGCCGCGCCGCGCTTCGGCTGCCTCAACCTGCACGGCTCGAAACTGCCGCGCTGGCGCGGTGCCGCACCGATCCAGCGGGCGATCATGGCGGGCGACGTAGCGACCGCCGTCGAGGTGATGCAGATGGAGAAGGGCCTCGACACCGGCCCCGTCGCGATGAGCGCCGAGACGCCGATCGGCGCCGACGAGACCACGCTCGACCTCCACGACCGCCTCGCCGCCCTCGGCTCCGACCTGATGGTGACGGCGCTGGCCGCGCTCGAGGCCGGCACGTTTACGACCCGGCCGCAGGCCGACGACGGCGTCACCTACGCCAGGAAGATCGACAAGGCCGAGGCGCGGATCGCGTGGTCGGCCTCGGCCAAGCTCGTCCACGACACCGCCCGCGGCCTCTCGCCCTTCCCCGGCGCGTGGTGCGAGGCGACGGTCGGCGGCAAGGTCGAACGGCTGAAGGTGCTGCGCTCGACGCTCGCTTCCGGCTCTGGTGCCCCCGGCGAGATCCTCGACCGCGACGGCGTCGTCGCCTGCGGTGACGGCGCGATCCGCCTCGTCGAGGTCCAGCGTGCCGGCGGACGGCCGCAGCCCGCCCGTCAGGCCTTCGACGCGATGAAACTCGCCCCCGGCGCCCGGTTGCTCTGATGCCCCGTTTCAAGCTGACGATCGAATACGACGGCACGCCCTATGTCGGCTTCCAGCGACAGGCGAACGGCCCCTCGGTGCAGGGCGCGCTCGAGGACGCCTTCGCCAAGCTCCACGCCGGCCCGATCACCGTGCGCGCCGCCGGCCGCACCGACACCGGCGTGCACGCGACCGGTCAGGTGATCCACGTCGACGTCGATCGCGACTGGCCTGCTTCGAAGCTGATGGACGCGATCAACTTCCACCTCAAGCCGGCGCCGGTCGCGGCGATCGCGGTCGAGATCGTGCCGCCCGACTTCGACAGCCGCTTCTCGGCCAAGGCGCGCCACTATCTCTATCGCATCATCGACCGCCGCGCGCCGCTGGCGGTGGAGCTGAACCGTGCCTGGCACGTGCCGACCCGGCTCGACGCCGAGGCGATGGACCGCGCCGCCAAGATCCTCGTCGGCCACCACGACTTCACCACCTTCCGCTCGACCCACTGCCAGTCGAAGAGCCCCCTGAAGACTCTGGACCGGCTCGACGTCGCCCGCGTGTCGGAAGACCTGATCGAGATCCGCGCCTCGGCCCGCTCCTTCCTGCACAATCAGGTGCGTTCGATGGTCGGCTCGGTGAAGCTGGTCGGCGAAGGCAAGTGGGACGAGGCCCGCCTCGCCGCCGCGCTCGCCGCCGCCGACCGCACCGCCTGCGGCGCCGTCGCCCCGAGCGCGGGGTTGTATCTGGTGAAGGTGGATTACTGAGGCGACGGATCGAGGAGACGCCCCACGATGACGAAATCCCCCTCCGTCCTCTTCGTCTGTCTCGGCAACATCTGTCGGTCGCCGCTGGCCGAGGCCGCGTTGCGGCTGGAGGCCGAGGCGGCAGGCGTCGCCGTGTCGGTCGACAGTGCCGGCACGTCCGGTTGGCACATCGGCGAGCCGCCGGACCATCGCGCGCGGGCGACGGCGCGGCGGCACGGGGTGTCGATCGACACCTACGCCGGCCGCAAGGTCGAGGCGGCGGACTTCTACCGCTTCGACGAGATCGTCGCGCTCGATCGGCAGAACCTGACCGATCTCGCCGGCATCGCGCCGCGCGACGCCACGGCGCGGTTGTCGCTGCTGCTCGATCACGTCCCCGGCCGCGAGGGCGAGGACGTGCCCGATCCCTATTACGGCGGGCCGGAAGGCTTCGAGCGGACCTGGGAGATGGCGGTCGCCGGCGCGCGCGGCATTCTCGCCCGGCTGACGAAATGAGCGGCCTCAGCGCGGCAGGTTCTTCGCCCGCTTGACGATGTCGTCGCCGATCTTCTCGACGAAGAGCGCGCCGTCGACCGTGCGTTGGATCAGCACGTTGCGCTTGTCCTTCTCGTCGCGACGGCGATCGACGAGGCCGCGTTCGCCCAGCGTGTCGAGGGCGCGGGTGATCGCCGGCTTGGTCACGCCGAGCTTGGCGGCGAGGCCGCGCACCGTGTGCGGCGGCGGCTCGAGATAGACCGTGAGCAGGATCGCCGTCTGCCGCGCCGTCAGATCGGTATCGCCGTCGCGCACCAGATCGAGCGTGACGTCGTGCCAGAGTTTCAGCGCCTGAGAGGGTCGAAGGTCGACCGGCATCGAGGGGGGTGATCCATCGTTTCGAGGCCGGAATGATAGTCGTGCCGGCACGACGCCACAACGACGCGGCGGAACGATCTGCGAACGTGGTTTACGTGGGTGCCGCGCCCCTCGACCGCGCCGCGCCTCTCGCTTCTCCTTCGAGCAAATTCTTTTCGATCGGGCTGGTTCAGCCCGATCGGAACATGCTCTAGAGAAACACCATGTCCGTCGTCGTCCCCCCGTCCGACCTGCCGATCGAGGCCGCGCTGCCGGCGCTGCGCGAAGCCCTCGCGCGTGCGCCCAATGCCGTGCTGGTCGCCCCGCCCGGCGCCGGCAAGACGACGCGCGTGCCGCTCGATCTGCTGTCCGCCCCATGGCGCGGCGACGGCCGCATCGTCATGCTCGAGCCGCGCCGGCTCGCCGCGCGTGCCTCCGCCGCCCGCATGGCCGCGACGCTTCGCGAGGCGGTCGGCGAGACCGTCGGCCATCGAGTGCGGATGGACGCCAAGGTCTCGGCCAAGACTCGGATCGAGGTCGTCACCGAGGGTGTCTTCACCCGCATGATCCTCGACGATCCGGAGCTTGCCGGCATCGCTTGCGTGATCTTCGACGAGGCGCACGAGCGCAGCCTCGACGGCGATCTCGGCCTCGCCCTGGCGCTCGACGCGCAGGGGGCGCTCCGGCCCGATCTGCGCATCCTCGTCATGTCGGCGACGATCGACGGCGCCCGCGTCCGCGATCTCCTCGGCGATGCCGATCTGGTGACCTCGGAGGGCCGTGCCTTCCCGGTCGAGACCAAGCATCTCCCCCGCCGCACCGATGCCCGGCTCGAGGCGGAAGTGGCGGCGGCGGTGCTGCGGGCCCTCGACGAGGACCCGGGCTCGGTGCTGGTCTTCCTGCCCGGTCAGGCCGAGATCCGCCGCACGCTGGAAGCGCTTTCGGGCAAGGTCGGCGCCGACGTCGACCTCGCCCCCCTCTACGGCGCGCTGCCGCCCGCCGAGCAGGACCGCGCCATCCGCCCGGCCGCCCCCGGCCGCCGCAAGGTGGTGCTGGCGACGTCGATCGCCGAGACCTCGCTGACCATCGAGGGCGTGCGCATCGTCGTCGACGCGGGTCTGTCGCGGGTGCCGCGCTACGAGCCCGACACCGGCATGACGCGGCTCGAGACGGTGCGCGTCTCGCGCGCCTCCGCCGACCAGCGCCGTGGCCGCGCCGGGCGCACCGAGCCGGGCGTCTGCTGGCGGCTGTGGCCGGAGGCGGCGACCGTCGGGCTCGCCGCCTTCGACCGACCGGAGATCCTCGAGGCGGATCTCGCCGGCCTCGTCCTCGATCTCGCCGAATGGGGCGTGAGCGATCCGGCGGCGCTCGCCTTCCTCGATCCGCCGCCGGAGCCGGCGTGGAACGAGGCGGTGGCGCTGCTGAAGGATCTCGACGCGCTCGGTGCCGACGGCCGCATCTCCGACGAAGGCCGGCGCCTGCGTCGTCTGCCGCTCCACCCGCGCCTCGCCCACATGGTGCGCCGTGGCGTCGCCGGCGGGGCGGGAAAGCTCGCCGCCGAGATCGCCGCCATCGTCTCCGACCCCGGCCTCGGCGGCTCGTCGGTCGATCTCGAGGAGCGGGTCCGGCGGCTCCGGGCCGATCGCGCCCCTCGCGCCGAGGACGCCCGCCGCCTCGCCGCGCGCTGGACCGCGCTCGCCGGCCGCGCCGAGAGCGACGACTTCTCCGGCGATCTCGCCGACTGCGGCCGCCTGCTGGCGCTCGCCTATCCCGACCGTGTCGCCCAGGCGCGCGGCGCGACCGGCGCCTTCCGCCTCGCCAACGGCCGCGGCGGCAAGATGGAGGCGCACGAGGCGCTCGCCCGCCAGTCGTTCCTCGCCGTCGCGGAGATGCAGGGCGCGGCGCGCGAGGCGCGCATTCTGCTTGCCGCGCCGCTCACCGCCGCCGACATCGAGGCCGATTTCGCCGCGCACGTCGTCGAGGAGGACGAGGTGCGCTTCGATGCCGCCGCGTCGCGGGTCAAGGCGCGCCGCGTCCGCCGTTTCCACCGGGTGATCCTGTCGGAAAAGCCGATCGAGAAGCCCGACCGGGCGCTGGTCGCCCGCGCCCTGATGGAGGCGGTGCGGGCGAAGGGGCTCGCGAGCCTGCCGTGGTCGAAGGCGGCGGAACGCCTGCGCCACCGCGTCGAATATGTCCGCCGCGCCGGGCTTCCCGGCCTGCCGGACTTCTCGGAGGAGACGCTTCTCGCCACGCTCGAGGACTGGCTCGCCCCCCATGTGCTGGGGCGCACCTCGCCCGCCGACATCACCGAGGGCGACGTCTTCGACGGGCTCGACGCGCTGGTCGACTGGGAGGCGCGGCGCCTTCTCGACCGCGAGGCGCCGACCCATTTCACCGCGCCGACCGGCTCCCACGTGCCGATCGACTACGAGGTCGAGAACGGTCCGGCGATCTCCATCCGGGTGCAGGAACTCTTCGGCCTCGATCGCCATCCCGCGATCTGCGACGGCCGCGTCGCGCTGCTGGTCGAACTGCTGTCGCCGGCGCATCGGCCGATCCAGGTGACGCGCGATCTCCCCGGCTTCTGGCGCGGCTCGTGGCGCGACGTGAAGATCGAGATGAAGGGCCGCTATCCCCGCCACGTCTGGCCCGACGATCCGGCCGCCGCAGCGCCGACGACGCGTGCGAAGCCGCGCGGCACGTGAGGCGATCGCGTCGCGTCTTCACCCGATTGCCGCCTTGAACTCGCCGCGCCGATCGTGCACGGCTTGCCGCGACGCGGGATGACGGGGCGACGATGAGCGGGACGAAGACCGACGGGCGATATCTCGGACTGGACGGGCTCAGAGGCATCGCCTCCTTCGCCGTCGTCATCCATCACTCGCTGATCATGGGAACGGACATCGGCGGCCTGTCGGTGTTCCTGTTCTTCATCCTGTCGGGCTTCCTCATCACCGGCATCCTGCACCGCTCGCGCGAGGCGATCGAGGCGGGCAGGCTGGCGATCGGGCCGGCGCTGACCGACTTCTGGATCCGCCGGGCGCTCAGGATCTTCCCCGCCTACTATCTCTGGCTCGGCGTCTTCGTCGTCCTCGACGTGACGTTCCGCAAGGGCGAGCTCGTCGGCGAGCTCTGGTGGTATCTCGCCTATCTGCAGAATTTCCTGCTCGGCTTCGTCACCTACCGCTGGGGCGACTTCACCCACGTGTGGAGCCTCGCGGTCGAGCAGCAGTATTACGTCTTCTTCGCGCCGCTGGTGGTGCTCCTGCCGACGCGCCTGCACACGCGGCTGATGATCGCGACGATCTTCCTGTGCCTCGCCACCATCGCCGGGCTCCAGGCGCTCGGCTACGAGATGATCACGCTCTATACCTCGCCGGCGAACGGCTTCGTCTTCATGGCGGCCGGCGCCCTGATGACGCTCGAGCGCAGCCGCACGCCGCGCTGGATCGGCTCGACCGCGATGCTCCTCGCCGCCGCCCCGGTGATCGTGGCGCTCGCCTGCTATCCGATCGCCGAGCGCACCGTCGGCTTCCATCTGCCCTACGTCGTGCTGCAACTCGCCTCGGTCGCGGCGCTGTCGGTGGTGATGATCCATGTGCTGCAGAACCCCGAGAGCGGCCTGACTCGCGTGCTCGAGCTGCGCCCGTTCAAGTATCTCGGCCTGATCTCCTACGGGCTCTACGTCATCCATCTGCCGGTCGGCGTCTTCGCCGAGGCGTGGCTGCCGCTCGCCCATTGGAGCGAGGCGACGGGCCTGCCGAAGAACGTCGTCGACTTCGCGGTGATGGCGCCGGTGTCGGTCGGGCTCGCCAGCCTCTCCTGGTACCTCTTCGAGGCGAAGGTTCTCGCGCTCAAGGACCGTCTGCGGCGAGGCTGAGGGAGCCGGGTACCACCGGGAGACATCGGACGACCAACGAGGGATGGACGGCATGGATCGATCGACGGGACGTTTCGGAGGGATGGCGGCGGCACTCGTCGCGCTCGGGCTCGCAGCGTCGCCCGCTTCCGCGGTGGTCATCCTCGATTCGACCTGGAAGGCCGAGGGCGGCGCCAAGGGACGTGAGACCGCGGGCTTCAAGGCGCATCTGAAACTCGCCGCCGAGCCGCAGTTCCGCGCCGTGCTGGCGCTCGCCACACCCGACGGCGCCTGGGGCGAGGCCTCGGGCACCTGGATCGGCAACGTCGAGGGCCATGCCTGGATCCTCACCGCGGCCCACATCTTCGAACTGCCCGGCTCGACCGACGACTACGTCGTGCGCGGGCCGAAGGGCGAGATCCTCAAGGCCGACCGGCTGGTGATCCATCCGAAGTGGAACGGCGACACCGAGACCCGCACCGGCTTCGACCTCGCGCTGATCCGGCTGAAGAAGCCGATCGAGGGCCTCGGCGAGCCGCCGCTGATCCACGCCGGCGGCAGCGAGGCGGGCAAGCTCCTGACCTTCGTCGGCTACGGCAATCGCGGCATCGGCTCGAAGGGCGAGCAGGCGAAGTTCTACGAGGGTTCCGACAAGGCGGCGGCGCGTGGGCTGGTCGACCAGTACGTCGATCCGGCCGGCCCGAAGAAGAAGAAGGGCGACCTCGGCAACTGGATGGGCGTCTTCCTGCCCAAGGAGGACGGTTCGATCGAGAACCCCTACGGCGGCTCGAACGAGCCCGCCGACCGCATGGTCGGCCTTCTCGGCTCGGGCGACAGCGGCGGATCGGCCTGGCTCGAGATCGGCGGCCAGTGGCGGATCGTCGGCATCAATTCCAACGGCTCCGGCAAGGCGCAGTACGGCGACAGCTCGTGGTTCGCCTGCGTCTCGCCGCATCGCGACTGGATCGCGGGACATGTGCCGGTGGCCCGCTTCGCGGAGTGACAGCGGCGGACGACGCGACGGCGCCCCCTTCTCTGTTCGGCTTCATCCTGAGGTGCCCGGCAACGCCGGGCCTCGAAGGGTGAAGCCACGGCGGGCCTTGCCACTCGGGCCTTCGCCCTTCGAGGCCGGCCTCCGGCCGGGCACCTCAGGATGAAGGCCCTCTGCCGCAGGTCCGGCAGATCGATTTTCCCGACTTCCGCGGACCTCAGCCCCGCCGCTTCGGCCCACCGGCGGGCGCCGGGCGGCCGGGACGCGACGGCGCCCCCGGACGGGCCGGTGCCGCCGGGCGCTTGCCCGCCGTTCCCTCGCCGCCGGAGCGGCCGAGCACCGCCTTGTCGCCGCCCTTGGTCAGGAACACCTGCTCGCCCTTCTTGCGGCCCATGCGCATGCCTTCGCCGCCGGAATTGCCGGTGCCGGCGGGCTGCCAGTTGGGGACGAGATGGTGCTTGCCGGGGCCGATCAGATCGGCGCGGCCCATCGCCTTCAGGGCCTCGCGCAGCAGCGGCCAGTTCTCGGCGTCGTGGTAGCGCAGAAAGGCCTTGTGCAGACGGCGCTGGCGCAGGCCCTTCACCGTGTCGACCTCTTCCGAGCCGCCGTGGCGCACGCCCTTCAGCGGGTTGACGCCGGTGTGGTACATCGCCGTCGACAGGGCCATCGGCGAGGGCAGATAGGTCTGGACCTGATCGGCGCGATAGCCGTTCTTCTTCAGCCACAGCGCGAGGTTCATCATGTCCTCGTCGGTGGTGCCGGGATGGGCGGCGATGAAATAGGGGATGAGGAAATACTTCTTCCCCGCCGCCTGCACCGCCGCGTCGAACAACTGCTTGAAGCGGTCGTAGGTGCCGATGCCCGGCTTCATCATCTTGGAGAGCGGGCCCTCCTCGGTGTGCTCGGGCGCGATCTTGAGATAGCCGCCGACGTGATGGGTCACCAGCTCCTTGATGTAGGCCGGCGACTTCACCGCGAGGTCGTAGCGCACGCCCGAGGCGACGAAGACCTTCTTCACGCCCGGCACCTCGCGTGCCTTGCGATAGAGCTTGATCAGGTCGTCGTGGCTGGTGTTCAGGTTCTGGCAGACGTCGGGGAAGACGCAGGACGGCTTGCGGCACAGCGCCTCCGTCTCCTTGTCCTTGCAGGCCATGCGCCACATGTTGGCGGTCGGGCCGCCGATGTCGGAGATGATGCCGGTGAAGCCTTCGGTCTTGTCGCGGACCTTGCCGATCTCCTCGACGATCGACTTCTCCGACCGCGACTGGATCACCCGGCCCTCGTGCTCGGTGATCGAGCAGAAGGAACAGCCGCCGAAACAGCCGCGCATGATCGTCACCGAGAAGCGGATCATCTCCCAGGCGGGGATCTTGGCGTCGCCGTAGGAGGGATGCGGCGCCCGGGCGTAGGGCAGCTCGTAGACCGCGTCCATCTCGGGCGTCTCGAGCGGGATCGGCGGCGGGGTCAGCCACAGTTCGCGGTCGCCGTGACGCTGCACCAGCGGCCGGGCGTTGCCGGGGTTCGATTCGCGATGGAGCACGCGGGAGGCGCGCGCATAGGCCTCGCGATCGGTCGCCACCTGCTCGAAGGCGGGAAGGCGGACGACCGACGAAGGCCCGGACTTGCGGGCGCCGTCGTCGGCGCTGTCGAGATCGTCGGCGGGGACGACCGTCCATCCCTCGGGCACCGCCGGCTTGATCAGGGCGACACCGCGGACGTCGTCGAAGGTCGAGGGCTCCTCGCCCTTGGCGATGCGATGGGCGACGTCGACGAGCGCGCGTTCGGCATTGCCGTAGAGCAGGATGTCGGCCTTGGCGTCGACCAGGATCGAACGGCGGACCTTGTCGGACCAGTAGTCGTAGTGCGCGATGCGGCGCAGGCTCGCCTCGATGCCGCCGAGCACGATCGGCACGTCCTTGTACGCCTCGCGCACCCGCTGCGAATAGACGATGACGGCGCGGTCCGGGCGCTTGCCGCCCTCGCCGTTGGGCGTATAGGCGTCGTCGTGGCGCAGCCGCTTGTCGGAGGTGTAGCGGTTGACCATCGAGTCCATGTTGCCGCCGGTGATGCCGAAGAACAGCGTCGGGCGGCCGAGGGCACGGAAGGGCTCGGGGCTCGTCCAGTCGGGCTGGGCGATGATGCCGACGCGGAAGCCCTGACGCTCCAGCACGCGGCCGACCACCGCCATGCCGAAGCTCGGATGGTCGACATAGGCATCGCCCGTCACCAGGATCACGTCGCAGGCGTCCCAGCCGAGCGCGTCCATCTCGGCGCGCGACATCGGCAGGAAGGGCGCCGTGCCGAAACGCTGGGCCCAGTACTTGCGGTGCGAAAAGAGGGGAGCGGTCTGAGTCATCGGGCGATCCATAGGGCGAACGCCGGCGCCGTCAAGGAAAGATGCGCGCGGAAAGCCGCGCCGAGGCGTGTGCCGGGCCATGTCGACGCGCGGCGTGGCCAAAGTGACGCAGGAAATCGAACTTTGCGTATCACTGCGGATCTCGCCGCCCGCGATCCGGGTTAGGGTGCAAGGCCGCGACGACGGCAATTTCCGCGACAGGCCACGGGACGACGCATGCATCTCAACCCCTCGACCAACGGCGCGCTGCGCATCCTGATGATCTGCCAGAAGAACCAGGGGCGCCCGGTGACCATGCCGGAGATGTCGCGCGATCTGGGGCTGACGGAATCGTTGGTGGTGAAGTCGTGTCACGAGCTGATGCGCGCCGGCTACATCCGCGGACGCCGCGGCAACGGCGGCGGCTATCGCCTGGCGCGGCCGGCCGAGGCGATCGACGTGATGGAGATCGTCGAGCTGTTCGAGGGCGAGGAGAACCTCTTCCCTTGCCGGCTCCGGCAGGAGGAACAGTGCCGCATCGTCGCCGCCTGCCGGCTGCGCAAGGCCTGCGAGCGCGCCTACGACGCCTTCAAGGCGGAGCTGAAGGGCTGGAGCGTCGCCGACATCGCGCTCGAGGCCTGAGGCTCACGAGAGCCGTTCGACCACATCGGCCGCCGCCGCCGCGGCGCGCAGGGCATCACATTCGCTCGCCGTGGCGTCGCTGCCGTCGAGATCGAGGATCGACAGGACCTCGCCGCCGTTCGTCGTGATGTCGGCGATGGTGACGCCGTCGAGTTCGTCGAGGAAGACGTCGCGCGCCTTCTCCAGCGCCGTCGACAGGCGGCAACGGCCGACCAGCGGGCACGACGCGGTCTCTGGCGAGAAACACTCGACGAGGTCGAAGCCCTCCTCGGTGCGCCGGACGATCTCGCCGATGGTGATCTCGGCGGCCGGACGGGCGAGGCGGAAGCCGCCGTGGTTGCCGCGCAGGTTCTCGAGATAGCCCCACTGGCCGAGCTGGTGCACGCATTTGACGAGGTGAGCCCGCGAGATGCCGAAGGCATCCGCCACCTGCTGCACGGTCGACAGCTTCGGCGCCCGCATGGCGGCCACCATCAGCGTGCGCAGGGAGAAGTTCGAGTAGCTCGTCAGTCGCATGGTCACTCCCGCCGGGCGCGCCCGAGGACCGTCGTCGCGGCCCATCCGTCATCTCACGGGCGGCCCCCGCCCGCCATCCGTGGTTTGCCGGAAATCGGCTGAAACCGGCTGAAATCCGCGGTTCCGGCGGACGAACCGCGTCGCCCCGCGTGGGCGGCGGCGTCGAAGGCAGTCGGTGGCCGAAGCCTTCGCGCCCGAGACAAGGCGGCCGACGTCCGAATCCCCTGTTTCGATGGTGGCCGGCGGCCGAAGTCGCTGTTCCGTAGGCGGCCGGCGGCCGCCGGGCCCCATTGAGAGCAAGGGACGGGACCCGGCAGCCGCCGACACCGCGACGCGCCGCGTCGCGGGCCTTTCGGTCGCACGGGACGACCGCGAGGCATGGCGGCACCCTAGCGGCCTAAAGTTATATACGCAATATGTCTTTCGTCGACGCGACCCGCCCTTGCGGTTTCTACGTGCGACAGGCGGGCGGCGCCGGTGGCGCAGCGCGGATGCCGGCGACGACGTGGCCGACGACCGCGGCGAGCACGATGGCGCCGCCGATCAGGCCCTCGCGGGTCGGCGCCTCGCCGAAGGTCGCCCAGACCACCGCCGGGCCGAAGACCAGATCGAGGGCGACGATCAGTGCGCTCTCGGCCGCCGGGATGCGCCGCGATCCGGCGAGGAACAGCGTGCCCGCCAGCACGAAGTTGGTGAAGCCGAAGGCGGCGAGCAGCCCCCAGTCGACCGGCGCCACGCCGTGCGGCGAGGCGAAGGGCGCGGCCAGCACCAGATTGGCGGCGACCGCCAGGATGTTGGGCGGGGCGACCGGCATGTCGGGGGCGGCGCGGGCGATGACGATCATCGAGGCGAAGGCGAGCATCATGACGACCGCCAGTGCGTCGCCGAAGAGCCGCCCGTGGCCGAGCGAGCCGGAGACGACGATCCCGACGCCGACCAGCGACACGAAGCCGGCGACGACGGTGCGCCGCGGCACCCGCTCGCCGAGGAAGACACGGGCGAGGAGGGCCGCCGCGAAGGGCGAGGCGGCGCCGATCACCGCGTTGTCGGCGACCGACGTGTGGTAGAGCGAGGCGATGGTGGCGAAGGCGCAGACGACCGCGGCGGCGGCCTGGGCCACGCCCATCCGCCCCATCGAACGGAAGGCCGTGACCGCGCCGCGCCCCTCGCGCACGAAGAAGATCGCGAGGAGGAAGGCGAGGCCGAAGGCCGAGCGGCCGGCGAGCGTGGTGAAGAGGTCGGTGCCGAGCACGCGCGTGAAGAAGCCGGTCAGCGCCCAGCTGACCGTCGCCGCCGTCACCAGGACGACGCCGATGAGATGATCCCGCGCAGGACGAACCGACGACATCTGGCCTCCGACACCCGTCGGAACGGCCCGACTGGACGATCGTCTAACACGCCTCGCCGCCCGCCCCAAGAGGCGGCGGCCACGCCGCCGTCCCCGAAGAGCGGCCGAGCGAGCGGCGAGGCGGAGACGTCACCCGACGTTCGCGGCGAGCAGCACGTCGAGATCGACGATCGCGGCGCAGCGGTCGGAGAGGGCGACGAGGCTCGCCGCATGGAGGTCGGCCGCCGCCAGCACGCCGCCCGCAGGCGTCGGCAGGTCGCGGGTGGTGCAGGCATCGG
This sequence comes from Pinisolibacter sp. DMC100, assembly GCF_056313705.1. Taxonomy (NCBI): domain Bacteria; kingdom Pseudomonadati; phylum Pseudomonadota; class Alphaproteobacteria; order Hyphomicrobiales; family Ancalomicrobiaceae; genus Pinisolibacter; species Pinisolibacter sp. DMC100. The sequence goes on from NZ_JBQUZT010000001.1 coordinate 1,064,899, forward strand.
CGACGACGGTGACGGCGTGGCCGCGGTCGGAGGCCTCGCGCACGGTGGAGGAGACGCAATTGTGCGTCATGAAGCCGGCGACGATCAGCGGCGCCGTGCCCGACGCCGGCAGGTGATCGAGCAGGGTCGTACCGACGAAGGCGGAGACGCGGGTCTTCTCGACCACCGCCTCGCCCGGCGCCGGCACGATCTCGTCGACGAAGGCGCCGCGCGGCGCGGCCCGGTCGAAGGCACCGCCGGCGCGGCCGGCATGGGCGACGTGGATCACCCGTCCGCCCGCCGCGCGCACCGCCGCGACGAGGCGGACGGCCTTGGCGATCGCCGGTTCGACCGCGGCGAGCTGCAGGGGACCTGCGCGATACTCGTTCTGCACGTCGATCAGCACCAGCGTGGCGTCGGCGAGGCGCGGCAGCGGCGGCACGGCGCCGGCCATGGCGAGGAGGGTCTTGGGGGAGGAAGCGGTCATCGGGGGCTCCTTGTCTGGACCATGCCCATCGATCGCACGGCGACATTCGCAGGAAAATCGGCGATGATCGGTCTCGAGACTGCAAAAACGCAGGGACGATCATGCCGAACCCCACCCTCGACTGGGACGACCTCCGCCTCGTCCTCGATCTCGCCGACCTCGGCACGCTGTCGGCGGCGGCTCGCCGGCGCGGCGTCGACCAGACCACCGCCTCGCGCCGTCTCGCCCGCATCGAGAAACGGCTGGGGCTCCGCCTCTTCGACAGGATCGACCGCCGCTTCGTCGCGCTGCCCGCGGTGACGGAGGTCGTCGGCGAGCTGCGCGCCATGGCGGAGGCGGCGCGGCGGGTCGAGACGCGGCTCGTCGGCGAGCGCCTGCGGCTCGACGGTCACGTCTCGGTCTCGACGCTGGAACTCCTCGCGACGCGGATCATAGCGCCGGCCTTGGCCGACTTCCGCCGCGCCCATCCCGGTGTCCGCCTGTCGCTCGATCTCACCGACGCCAACGTCTCGATCGCGGCGCGGCAGGCCGACATCGCCGTGCGCCTCGCCCGGCCGGCGGAGGACGACGCGCTCGCCCGGCGGATCGGCCGGCTCGCCTTCGGTCTCTACGGGCCGGCCGACGCCGAGGCGCCGGACCGCCTGCCGCTCGCCGCCTACGGCGAGAAACTCGCCCACGTGCCGGAGAGCCGCTGGCTCGCCGAACACATGGGCGGCGTGGTGCCGAGTTTCCGCGCCGACACCGCGGCGGCGCTGCTCGAGGCGGCGGTGGCGGGGCATCGCGCGGTGCTGCCGCGCTTCCTCGCCGCGGCCGACCGACGGCTGGCGCCGATCGCCACCGAGGCGGCGCTGCCGACGCGTGAGATCTGGCTGCTGGTCCATCCCGAGCGGCGCCGCGACCCTTCCGTGGCGGCGACCGTCGACTGGCTCGCCGCCACCTTCGCCGCCCGCGCCGACATGGGCGCCGACACGGGCCCCGATGGCGTCAGTTGAGGATCGCCACCAGGAAGTCGGGGTGCAGCGCCGTCCAACCGTTGAAGCCGGCGATGGCGAAGACGATGCCGCCCGAGCCCAGCGCCGTGGCGACGCCGAAGAGCCAGCGCACCCGCGTCAGCGCGGTGACCGCGAAGAGCGCCAGGGCGATCGACAGCATGGCGTCGGAGAGATCGAAGAGATCGTCGCGATCGTTGCCGGCGTTGTAGGCGGCGTCGCGGGCCTTGGCCTTGGCGGCGGACTCGTCGGCCCGCGCCTTGTAGGCGTCGGCCTGCTTCTTCCACTCGCCGAGCTTCGCCTCGAGCTCCGGCGTCATGGGCTGCGTCGCCTTCGTCTGCTCGATCGCCAGCTCGATGCCGAACTGGCGCTGGCGGCGCGCCTGATACTCGTTCCAGAAGTCGACCGTCTCGGCCTGGGCCTTCTGCATCGCCTGGACGATGTTGTCGTCCTTGATCTTCGACACCGCCATGAAGGCCGAAATGACGGCCACCGCGATGGCGATCCAGTTGTTGAAGCGGTCGCGGCTGGCATCGTTCTCGCCACTCGACGAAGCCTGCGGAATTTCGAACTCGGCCATGGTCCCTCCCGGAAGGCCCGATACGGAAGAGACACACTCTGACGCCGATCAAGGCAATCTCGTGAACGAGATCGAAGGTCGCGCCTTGTCACGATGATATAAAGAAATCTTTATATCCTTATTGCCATGGTGGCGCCGCTCGTCTACAAGGCGCCATCCGGCACCGCCTCGAGGGCGGTGCGCCCGCGCGCGCCTCGGCGCGCCCCGTCGAGGGGAGACGCCCTCGCGACCTTTCGGAGATCGACATGACGAAGTTCACCGACTACGCCGTCAAGGACATGAGCCTCGCCGACTGGGGCCGCAAGGAGATCGCCATCGCCGAGACGGAGATGCCCGGTCTGATGGCGGTCCGTGCCGAGTACGGCCCGGCCCAGCCGCTGAAGGGCGCCCGCATCGCCGGCTGCCTGCACATGACGATCCAGACGGCGGTCCTGATCGAGACCCTGACGGCGCTCGGCGCCGAGGTGCGCTGGTCGTCGTGCAACATCTTCTCCACCCAGGACCACGCCGCCGCCGGCATCGCGGCCGCGAACATCCCGGTCTTCGCCCACAAGGGCGAGAGCCTGGAGGAGTACTGGGCCTTCGTCGCCAAGACCTTCGAGTGGCATGACGGCGGCGTGCCGAACATGATCCTCGACGACGGCGGCGACGCCACCATGTACGTCATCCTCGGTGCCGAGGCCGAGAAGGACATCACGGTCCTCGCCAACCCGGGCAACGAGGAAGAGATCGTCTTCTTCGCCGAGATCAGGAAGCGCCTCGCCGCCCAGCCGGGCTGGTTCGCCAAGGTCCGCGCCTCGATCAAGGGCGTCTCGGAGGAGACCACCACGGGCGTCCATCGCCTCTACATGCTCACCGAGCAGGGCCGTCTGCCCTTCCCGGCGATCAACGTCAACGACAGCGTCACCAAGTCGAAGTTCGACAACCTCTACGGCTGCCGTGAATCGCTGGTCGACGGCATCCGCCGCGCCACCGACGTCATGCTCGCCGGCAAGATCGCGGTCGTCGCCGGCTACGGCGACGTCGGCAAGGGCTCGGCCGCCTCGCTCCGCAACGGCGGCGCCCGCGTGCTCGTCACGGAGGTCGACCCGATCTGCGCCCTGCAGGCGGCGATGGAAGGCTACGAGGTTGTGACCATGGAAGACGCCGCCCCCAAGGGCGACATCTTCGTCACGGCGACCGGCAACAAGGACGTCATCACCATCGAGCACATGCGCGCGATGAAGAACAACGCCATCGTCTGCAACATCGGCCACTTCGATGCCGAGATCCAGATCGCGGCGCTGAAGAACTACACCTGGGAGAACATCAAGCCGCAGGTCGACCATGTGGTCTTCCCGGACGGCAAGCGTCTGATCGTTCTCTCCGAGGGTCGTCTGGTGAACCTCGGCAACGCCACCGGTCATCCGTCCTTCGTGATGTCGGCCTCGTTCACCAACCAGACGCTGGCCCAGATCGAGCTGTGGACCAACGGCGGCGCCTACGAGAACCGCGTCTATACGCTGCCCAAGAAGCTCGACGAGAAGGTCGCCTTCCTGCACCTCGCCAAGCTCGGCGTGAAGCTCTCGACCCTGTCGAAGGAGCAGGCCGACTACATCGGGGTCACCGCCGCAGGTCCGTTCAAACCCGACCACTACCGGTATTGATTCGAAGTCGATCGAAACACAATATCTTGGGCGCGACAGAATTTCTGTCGCGCCATTTTCATGTTCTCGTTTCGGACTCTCCCGAAGCCTGCCGTCGATCGGTATCTTGATCGTGATTCGGGGGGCTTCGACCGCGTCACGTCTTCGAAGTCCGATCACAAAGCCAGTCATTTCGCGCGTGGAGAGGACCTTCGACATGGTGGGGCGGAGGAGAGGGCGGATTCCGACGTCGCTCCGACGGTCGGTCTCCCGCTGGGTGATCGCCGCCGCCGGCTGCGGCTGGGCCTTCGACGTGGCGCGGGCGGCCGAACTCGCCGATGTGACCTCGACCCACCAGATCATGCTCACCGCCTCGATGATCGGCGCGGTCGCCGTCGCCGTCGCCTCGGCCGCCGGCATGATGCGTGCCCGCGCCCGGTCCGAGGACACGATCGCCGCGCTCGGTGCCGACAATGCCGACCTCAAGGCGCAGGTCGATCGCGCCGAGGCGCTGCTCGAAGCCGACGATCAGATCATTCTCGCCTTCGGCAAGACCGGCGAGGCGCCGGCCTTCCTCGGCAATCTCGGCCCGGAGGCCGGCGCACCGCGCACGCGGGCCGAGTTCCTCGCCTTCGGCAACTGGCTGATGCCGTCCTCGGCCGGCGACCTCGACCGGGCGACGCAGGCGCTGCGCGAACGCGGCTCGCCCTTCGATCTCGAGATCGCCACCCGTTCGGGCACCCATGTCGAGGCGCGCGGTCGCGTCGCCGGCGGGCGGCCCTTCGTGCGCTTCTCCGACCTCGGTCGCGAACGCCGGGCGCATGCCGAACTCGCCGAGCGTCATCGCCGGCTGATGGCCGACGTCGAGGCGATGCGGGCGCTGTTCGAGGCGATGCCGAGCCCGGTGTGGCTGCGCGGCCTCGACGGCCGGCTCGCCTGGGTCAACCCGGCCTACGCCCGGGCGGTCGACGCGCTCGACGCCAACCAGGCGGTCGCCGACGGGCTGGAACTGCTCGACACCGCCGGCCGCAAGGCGATCGCGCAGGGGCGCAACGCCGCGCTCGCCGTCGACCTGCGTCTGCCCGTCGTGGTGGGCGGCCAACGGCTGACCTACGACGTCGTCGACGTCGCCTCCGCCCACGGCGAGGCCGGTATCGCCATCGACGTCTCGAATCTCGAGCGCATCCAGGCCGAGCTCCGCCGCACCATCGACTTCCACGCCCGCACGCTCGACCAGCTGGCGACCGCCGTCGCCATCTTCGGCGGCGACAAGCGGCTGCAGTTCTACAACGCCGCCTTCCGCTCGCTGTGGGGCCTCGACGCGGCCTTCCTCGAGTCCTCGCCTGACGACGGTGCCGTGCTCGACCGGCTGCGCGCCTCGCGCAAGCTGCCGGAGCAGGCCGACTGGCGCTCGTGGAAGCGCGACATGCAGGCCGCCTACCAGAGCCTCGACGCCCGCGAGCACTGGTGGCATCTGCCCGACGGCCAGACCATCCGCGTCATCGCCAACCCGCATCCGCAGGGCGGCGTGACCTATGTCTACGAGAACGTCACCGAGAAGATCGACCTCGAGAAACGCAACAACGCGCTCGTCCGTGTCCAGCGCGAGACGCTCGACCATCTCTCCGAAGGCGTCGCGGTGTTCGGCTCCGACGGCCGCCTGCGGCTGTGGAACCCGGCCTTCGCCGGCATGTGGCGTCTCGCCGAGACCGATCTCGACTGCAAGCCGCACATCGCCGACGTGGTGCTGCGCATGTCGCTGGTCCACGAGGATCCGGCGACCTGGAACCGCCTCAAGGTGGCGGTGACCGGCCTCGTCGACGACCGCGAGCGGCTGACCGGCGCGCTCGAGCGGCGCGACGGCATGGTGGTCGAATACGGTTCGGTGCCGCTGCCCGACGGCGCGACGCTGGTCACCTTCGTCAACGTCACCGACACGGTGAACGTCGAGCGCGCCCTCGTCGAGAAGAACGAGGCGCTGGAGGAGGCCGACCACATCAAGACCGACTTCGTCGGCCTCGTCTCCTACGAGCTGCGCTCGCCGCTGACCAACATCGTCGGCTTCACCCATCTCCTCGCCGACCAGACCCGCACCGGCCCGCTCAACGACAAGCAGCGCGACTACACGCAGCACATCATGTCGTCGAGCCAGGCGCTGATGGCGATCGTCGACGACATTCTCGACCTCGCCACCATCGACGCCGGCATCATGCGGCTCGAGCTCGGACCGGTCGATCTCGCCCGCACGGTGGAGAGCGCGCTCGAGGGCATCAAGGATCGGTTGACCGCCAACCGCCTCAGTCTCGTCACCGACATTGCCGACGATCTCGGCATCGTCGCCGCCGACGAGAAGCGCATCCGTCAGATCCTCTTCAACCTGCTCTCCAACGCCGTCTCCTTCTCGACCGAGGGCGGCGAGGTCCGCATCCGCGCCCGCCGCGACGGCGGCGAGGTGATGCTGTCGGTCGCCGACGAGGGTGTCGGCATCCCCGAGGAGCAGATCGCCCAGGTGTTCGACCGCTTCTACACCAAGCGCCGCGGCCCCCACCGCGGCGGCGCCGGTCTCGGCCTGTCGATCGTCAAGAGCTTCGTCGAACTGCACGGCGGCACGGTCGCGATCACCTCGACCGAGGGACGCGGCACCGAGGTCGTCTGCCGCATGCCGCTCGCCCCCGCCGAACGCCCGTCCGCGACGGTCGAGCCGACGCCGCTCGGCCTCGCCGGAGAGTGATCGGCGCCCCCGCACCGACACCCGAAGGCCCGACCATGAGCGCCGAACCCGCCGTCCTCGACCTCCGGCTGACGCTCGACGACGAGAGGGCGACCGTCGCCCTCGCCGAGGATCTCGCCGCGATCCTGCGGCGTGGCGATGTCGTCGCGCTCGTCGGCGATCTCGGCGCCGGCAAGTCGACCTTCGCCCGTGCCGTGCTGCGCGCCCTCGCCGACGACGATCGGCTCGAGGTCCCGAGCCCGACCTTCACGCTGGTGCAGAGCTACGACCTGCCGCGCTTCCCGGTCGCTCACTACGACCTCTACCGCCTCTCCGACGGCTCCGAACTCGACGAACTCGGCTTCGACGAGGCGATCGGGGAAGGCGCCGCGCTGGTCGAATGGCCCGATCGCGGTGAGGACCGGCTGCCGGCGACGATGCTGGTCGTCGCCATCGGCCCCGGCGCCGACGCCGACGAACGCGTCGTCCGCCTGACCGGCCCCGCGGCCGCCTGGGGAGCACGCATCGCCCGCACGCTGGAGATCCGTGCCTTCCTCGAGACCGCCGGCTCGCCCCGCGGTCATCGCCGCCACCTGCAGGGTGATGCCTCGTCGCGCTCCTACGAGCGCATTCACGACGAGACCGGCTCGACCGTGCTGATGAACCATCCGCCCGAGCCCGACGACGCCGCCGGCCGCGCCCGGGTTGCGGCGCGCGCCGCCGCCAGGCTCGCCGAGGGGCCGCGGCCCTTCCTGGCGCTCGGTCTGGCGCTCGCCGAGCGCGGCATCTCGGTACCGGAGATTCTCGCCCACGATCTCGATGCCGGGCTGATGCTGCTCGAGGATCTCGGTTCCGAGTTCTGCGTCGCAGGTGAGCCGCCGCTGCCGATCCCGGATCGCTACCGCGCCGCCGTCGATCTGCTGGCGCATCTCCATGGGGCGCCGCTGCCCGAGACGATCGACGACGGCGACGGCGGTGCCTATGCGCTGCCCGCCTACGACCGCGCCAATCTCGAGGCCGAGGTCTCGGTCTTCCTCGACTGGGGCGTGCCGCATCTCCTCGGCCGGCCGGCGAGCGTGGAGGAGCGCGCGTCGTTCCTAGCGCTGTGGGCGCCGCTCTTCGACGAGATCCTCGCCGGTTCGCGCACCTGGTGCCTGCGCGACTACCACTCGCCCAACATCCTGTGGCTCGAGGATCGCGCAGGCTTCGCCCGCATCGGCCTTCTCGACTTCCAGGACACGATCCTCGGCCATCCCGCCTACGACGTCGTCTCGATCGCCCAGGATGCCCGCGTCGACGTCGCCCCGGCGCTCGAGGCCGATCTCGTCGGAGCTTACGTCGCCGCCCGCCGCGCCGCCGATCCCGATTTCGACGAGGGCGCCTATCGCCGCGCCCATGCCATTCTCGCCGCCCAGCGCAACACCCGCATCCTCGGCGTCTTCGCCCGGCTGAAGCATCGCGACGGCAAACCGCACTACCTCGCCCACATGCCGCGGCTGTGGAACTATCTCGATCGTGTGTTCGCCGAGCCGGTGTTGCAGGGCCTGAAGCTCTGGTATGAGGACGTCGTGCCGGGGGACCGGCGCGTCGCCCCGTGATTCCTCAGAGGTTCGGAAGTCTCGCATGACCGCATCGAAGCCGTTCCGCCCGACCCACGCCATGGTGCTCGCCGCGGGCCTCGGCAAGCGCATGCGCCCGATCACCGCGACCACGCCGAAGCCGCTGGTCGAGGTCGGCGGCCGCTCGCTGATCGACCACGGGCTGGAGAAGCTCCGCGCCGCCGGCGTCGAGACCGCCGTGGTCAACGTCCACTGGCTGGCCGATCTGGTCGAGGTCCACGTCGCCAAGTGCAAGACGCCCGCGATCGTCTTCTCCGACGAGCGCGCCGAACTGCTCGAGACCGGCGGCGGCATCGTCAAGGCGCTGCCGCTCCTCGGCGAGAAGCCCTTCTTCCTGATCAACTCCGACAGTTTCTGGATCGAGGGCTATAGCCCCAATCTCGACCTCCTCGCCGCGCGCTGGGACGAGGCGGCGATGGACGCGCTGCTGCTGCTGGCCCCCACCGTCGGCTCGATCGGCTACGACGGCGCCGGCGACTTCCTGATGGACGAGACGGGGCGCCTGTCGCGCCGCACCTCGCCGCGCGTCGCGCCCTTCGTCTATTCCGGCGCCGCGATCCTGTCGCCGCGCCTCTTCGCCGATGCGCCGAAGGGCCGCTTCTCGCTCAACCTCCTGTTCGATCGCGCCCTCGACGCCGGCCGGCTGTGGGGCCAGCGGATGAACGGGCAGTGGTTGCACGTCGGTACCCCGCAAGCGATAAGGGAAGCCGAGGCGGCGATCGCCGAGAGCGCCGACTGATCGGCCGGACCGGCGCCACGGAGGCGGCATGAGCGGCGAAGCGACGTCTCCCGCGATCTCCGATCGGGTCTCCGGCGGGACGCCGCGCGTCGCCTCGATTGCGGCCGGGCGCCCCTTCCTGCCGACGCTGGTCGACGCGCTGCTCGACGGCGAACTCTTCCCCGACTTCCGCTTCGACGGCTCCGATCCGGCGGCGCTCGCCTCCGTCACGCTGCTGGTGCCGACCCGGCGCGCGGCCCGCGCCGCGGCCGACGCGATCGTCGCCGCCGTCGCCGCCCGCGGCTTCGGCCGGGCGGTGCTGCTGCCCGACATCCGCCCCTTCGGCGACGTCGAGGGAGACGGCGAACTGGTCGACGTCGACCTCGATCTGGAACCCGTCGTCGGCCCGCTCGAACGGCGCCTCACCATGACGCGGCTGGTCATGGGTTGGACCAAGCTCCTCGGCGCGGCGACGGCCCATCCGTTGACCGGGACCATGCCGACGCTGCCGACCAGCCCGGCGGACGCGGTGAAGCTCGCCGACGCGCTGATCACGCTGATGGACCAGGTCGTGTCGCAGGGCGTCGACTGGAGCCGGCTCGCGACGCTCGTTCCCGAAGACCATGCGCTCTACTGGCAGTTGACGCGGTCGTTCCTGACGATCGTCACCGAGGCCTGGCCGCACCATCTCGCCGAGATCGGCCGGGCCGACCCGACCGTGCGCCGCCACGAGGCGGTGCGCGCGGCGGCACGGCGGATCGCCGAGAATCCGCCCAAGGGGCCGGTGATCGCCGCCGGCTCCACCGGTTCGGTGCCCTCGACCGCCGATCTGATCGAGGCGGTGGCGCTGAGCCCGCGCGGCATCGCCGTGCTGCCCGGCCTCGACTTCGACCTCGACGACGAGGCCTGGGCGAGCCTCGAACCCGACGTGGGCAGCGAGGCGGACCCCGTCCCGTCGCATCCGCAATACGGCCTCCGCCTGCTCCTCGACCGCTTGGGCCTGACGCGCGCCGACGTCGCGCGCATCGGCGGCGACGGCGGGGTGGACGCGGTCGCCCGCCGGCGGCTGCTGTCGGAGGCGATGCGGCCGGCCGAGACCACCGAGCACTGGCGCGGCTTCGCCGAAGCGGCGGTCGCCGGCGCCTTCGATCTCGGCGGTGCGCTCTCCGGCCTGTCGCTGCTCGAGGCGCGCAACGAGGCGGAGGAGGCGGTCGCGGTCGCCCTCGCCCTGCGCGAGGCGATCGAGGTGCCGGGCGCCACGGCGGCCCTCGTCACCCCCGACCGCAACCTCGCCCGCCGCGTCGCCGCCGAACTCGCCCGCTGGGGCATCGAGATCGACGATTCCGCCGGCCGCCCGCTCGGCCACACCGCGCCGGGCACGCTCTTCCGCCTCGCCGGCGAGGTGGCGCTCTCCGGCTGCGATCCGATCGCGGTGGCGACCCTGCTCTCCCATCCGCTCGCTCGCTTCGGCCGCAACGGCGCGGAGGCGCGACGGCTCGGCCGCGCGATCGAGCTGATCGCGCTGCGCGGCCCGCGCCCCGCCCCCGGCATGGCGGGGTTGATCGCCGCCTTCGACGAGGCCTCGGCCGCGATCGAGGCCAACCCGGGACGCACCGCCGCCCCTCGTCGCCGCATCGGCGCCGAGACGCGCGTCGCCGCCCGCGCCCTGCTCGTCGACCTCGCCGCGATCCTGGCGCCGCTCGAGGCGCTCGGGGCGAAGGGCGACCATCCGCTCGCCGACTGGGTCGCCGCCCAGATCGAGGCGACCCGCCGCCTCGCCCGCGACGAGGACGGGTCGGACGCCCGTCTCTTCGCCGACGAGGAGGGCGAGGCGCTCGCCCGCACCCTCGCCGACCTCGTCGCCGCCGCCGCGGCGCCCGCCGCCGAGATCGCCCTCGACGGGTCGACCTGGCCGGGCTTCCTCGACGCGCTGGTCGGCAGCCGACCGGTCAACCGGCGCACCGCGCCGGGGGCGCGGCTCTTCGTCTTCGGTCCGCTCGAAGCCCGTCTCCTCTCCTTCGATCTCCTGGTGCTCGCCGGGCTCGACGAGGGCATCTGGCCGATCGCCACCCGCTCCGACCCGTGGCTGTCGCGCCCCATGCGTCGCCACATGGCCCTCGAGGCGCCGGAACGCCGCGTCGGCCTCGCCGCCCACGACTTCGTGCAGGGCGCCGCGAGCCCGCGCGTCCTGCTCGCCCGCGCGGCACGGTCCGGCGGCACGCCGACGGTCCCCTCGCGCTGGCTGCAGCGGCTCGCGACGGTGGTGGGCAAGGGCGGGATCGCGACGCTCACCACCCGTGCCGAACCGCATCTGGCCCTCGCGCGGACGATCGACCGCGGCGACGGCACGGCACGGCCGATCGGCCGGCCGAACCCGAAGCCGCCGCTCGACGTGCGCCCGAAACAGGCCTCGGTCACCGAGATCGAGACCTGGATCCGCGACCCCTACGCGGTGCATGCCCGTCGCATCCTCGGCCTCGATCCCATCGACCCGATCGGCCGCGAGATCGGCGCCGCCGAGCGCGGCACCTTCCTGCACGAGGTGCTCGCCGACTTCGTCGAGAAGGACGGCGCCAAGGCGGGACCGGCGGCGCTCGCACGCCTCATCGCCATCGGCGAGGAGAAGCTCGCCGCCTTCGACGCCTTCCCCGAAGCCGTGGCGCTGTGGCGGGCGCGGCTGGCGGCGATCGCGCCGTGGTGGCTCGAGGCGGAGGAAGAGCACGGCGCCCTCGTCGTCGAGCGCCATGCCGAGATCAAGGGCCGCCGCGACACGCTCGTCGACGGCGAGGTCTTCACCCTGACCGGCCGCGCCGACCGGATCGATCTTCTCTCGGACGGCTCGGTCCGCCTGCTCGACTACAAGACCGGCACGCCGCCGAGCGAGAAACAGGTGCAGAGCCTCCTCTCGCCGCAGTTGGCGCTGGAGACGGCGATGCTGATCGCCGGCGGCTTCGATCACGAGGGATCGACCACCTTCGCCGGCCGCACCATCGCCGAGATCGCCTATCTCCACCTCAAGGGCGGGCGCGACGGCGGCGACTGGCAGGAGCGCGCCAAGGCCAAGGGCGACGACGCGCTCGATGCCGCCGGCCTCGCGGAGGCCGCCGAGGATGCGCTGGCGAAGCTCGTCCGCAAGTATCGCGATCCGGCGACCGGCTATCCGTCGCGACCGCGGGTGCAGTTCGAGAAGGCGCGCACCGGCCCCTACGATCACCTCGCGCGCGTCGCCGAATGGGCGGCCGGCGAGGCGGGCGAAGGAGGCGAGGCATGAGCCGCCGTCTCGTCCCCCCCGCAGAGACCGTGTCGCGGCAGAACCGTGCCTCCGACCCCGGCACTTCGGCCTGGGTCTCGGCCAATGCCGGCTCGGGCAAGACCTGGGTGCTGACCCAGCGCGTCATCCGCACGCTGCTCGCCGGCACGCCGGCCAATCGTATCCTCTGCCTGACCTTCACCAAGGCGGCGGCGGCCAACATGTCGAACCGCGTCTTCGCCACGCTCGGCGAATGGGCGACGGCCGACGATGGGGCACTGGCGAAGAAGATCGCCGAGGCCGAGGGCGGCCGCGCCGACGCCGTCCCGCCGAAGCGCCTCGCCCGCGCCCGCCGGCTCTTCGCCGAGGCGATCGAGACGCCGGGCGGGCTGAAGATCCAGACCATCCACGCCTTCTGCGAGTCGATCCTCAAGCAGTTCCCGCTCGAGGCCGACCTCGGTGGCGGCTTCGACATTCTCGACGACCGGCGGACGCGCGAACTCGTCCAGCGGGCGCGCGAGGGCGTGCTGGTCGCGGCGAGTGCGGAAGGCACAACCGGCCCGCTCGGCCGGGCGCTCGCCACCGCGCTCGAGGCGGGCGGCGAGATGGGGCTCGAACGGGCGCTCTCGGCGCTGATCGGCGCGCGCGACGATCTCGCCCGCTGGATCCGCGAGGCCGGCGACCTCGAGGCGGCGATCGCCGAACTCGGCCGCCTGACGGGGCTTCGCGACGGCCGCGACGAAGCCGGCATCCGCGCCGAGATTCTCGCGTCGCCGAACCTTCCAGCGGCCTACGCCCGCGCCCACGCCGAGGCGAGCGTCGCCGGGGCCAAGACCGATCAGGAGCAGGCGGCGAGGCTCTTCGCCGCCCTCGACGAGACGGCGCCGATCGCCGACCGCGTCGCCGCCTGGCGCGCGGTCTTCTTCACCAAGAGCGGCACGCCGAAGGCCGCGCGCAGCCTCGGCACGAAGAAGATCCTCGATGCCCGCCCCGACTTCCTCGACCGTGCGGCGGCGGAAGCGGCGCGGCTCGACGCGCTCTTCGACGAACTCGCGGCCCTCGCCTCTCACCGCGCCTCGGCCGCGCTGCTCGTCCTCGGCGACCGGGTGATCCAGGCCTACGAGGCGGCGAAGCGGGCGCGCTCGGTGGTCGACTTCGACGATCTGGTGGCGCGCACCGCCGATCTCCTGTCGATCCGCTCGGCGGCGGCCTGGGTGCAGTACAAGCTCGACAAGGGCATCGACCACATCCTGATCGACGAGGCGCAGGACACCAATCCGCGCCAGTGGCGGATCGTCTCCGGCCTCGCCGAAGAGTTCTTCGCCGGCGAAGGCGCCCGGCCGAAGCGGCGGACGATCTTCGCCGTCGGCGACGAGAAACAGTCGATCTATTCGTTCCAGGGCGCGGCACCGGAGACCTTCGCGGCGAGCCGGCGGCAGTTCGAGACGGCGGCGCGCGGTGCCGACGAGCCCTTCGCCGGGGTCGATCTGGTGATGAGCTTCCGCTCGGTGCCGGCGGTTCTGTCGGCGGTCGACGCGGTCTTCGCCGAGCCGGCGACGCGAGCGAAGATCCTGTCGGACGCCACCGACTACACCACCCACACCGCGCTGCGTGCCGATGCACCGGGCGAGGTCGCGGTCTGGCCGATGGAACTGCCCGACACGCTCGAGGAGCCGACCGACTGGACCGCGCCGCTCGATGCCGTCGCCGCCACCCAGCCGCATGTCCGGCTGGCCCGCGCCATCGCCGACGAGATCGGCCGCCTGACCGCCCCGGGCTTCCGCCTCGCCGGCACCGGCGCGCGGGTCGAGTATCGCGACGTCATGGTGTTGGTGCGCAAGCGCGGCCCCTTCGTCGACGCGATGAACCGGGTGCTGAAGGAACGCGGCATCCCGGTCGCAGGGCAAGACCGGCTGAAACTCGCCGACCACATCGCCGTGCTCGATCTCGTCGCGCTCGGCCGGGTCGTCGCCATGCCGGAGGACGACCTGTCGCTGGCGGCGCTGCTGAAGAGCCCGCTCGTCGGGCTCGACGAGGACGCGCTGACCGAACTCGCGGCGATCGGCGAGGGCGACGGCCGGCGCGCGCGGTCCGAGAGCCTGTCGGAGGCGCTGACGCGCCGGGCGGCGGGCGATCCGCGCTTCGCCGCGGTCGCCGCCCGCATCGCCCGCTGGCGCGATCTGGCGGCGCGGCTGCCGACCTACGAGTTCTTCGCCCGCGTGCTCTCGGCCGACGGGGGACGTGCCGCCTTCGTCGCCCGCCTCGGCTCGGAAGCGGACGACGTGCTCGACGAGTTCCTCGCCCAGGCGCTCGACGCCGATCGCGGCCCGGCGCCGAGCCTGTCGCGTTTCATCGAGGATCTCGCCGCGGACAGCCCGGAGATCAAGCGCGAGATGGACGAGGCGCGCGACGAGGTACGCGTCATGACCGTGCACGGCTCCAAGGGGCTCGAGGCCTCGGTCGTCTTCCTCGTCGACGGCGGTGCGCCGCCGACCTCGGCCACCCATGCCCCGCCGCTCCTGCGTCTCGCCCACCCGGTACCGGGGCGGCACCCCGCGCTCGCCTGGAGCCGGGGCAAGGCCGATCCGAGTGCCTTCGACGCCGCCAAGGCGTGCGCCCGCGATGCCGCCGAGAACGAATATCTCCGCCTCCTCTACGTCGCCATGACGCGGGCGAAGGACCGGCTGGTGATCTGCGGCCATGCCGGCGCCCGCGGTGCCGATCCGGCGTGCTGGCATTCGCTCGCCGCTTCCGCGCTCCGGGAGAGGGCCGAGGCGGTCCCCGCCGCCGACGGGCGCGAGGTGCTGGTCTGGCGCGAGGGACCGACGGCACCGGTGGCCCTCGAGGCCGACAAGCCGGCGGAGGCCGCGATGCTCGCCGCCGCGCGCCCCGGATGGGTCGACCGGCCGCCGCCGACACCCGCGGTGCCGCGTCGCCTGACGCCGTCGAGCGTCGGCGAGGAGGAGGCATCCGACCGTCGGCCGCGCGCCGCCGACGTGCTCGACGCGGCGCTGGCGCCCGAGAGCCCGGAACGGCTGCGCGGCATCCTCACCCATCGCCTGCTCGAAGTGCTGCCGAACGTGTCGGAAGTGATGCGCGCCGACGTCGCCCGCCGTCACGTCGCGGCGGAGGGCGCGCGGCTCGCCGCCGAGACCCGCGAGGAGATCGTCGCGGAAGTCGAGGCGATCCTCGCCGATCCCGCCTTCGCCGCGGTCTTCGCGGAGGGCTCGCGCGCCGAGGCGCCGATCGCCGGCGAGATCGTCGACGCCAAGGGGGGCCTCGTCTCGGTCGCCGGCCGGATCGACCGGCTGGCGGTGACGGCGACCGAGGTTCTGGTCGTCGACTTCAAGAGCGAACGGACGGACGCGGAACGGGCGCGGGCGAGCGAGGCGCAGGTCGCCCAGCTCGCGCTCTATCGCCGGCTTCTCGGCGAGATCTTCCCCGGCCGACGGGTGCGCTGCGCGATTCTCTGGACGGCGCTCCCGCGGCTCGACGAGATCGAGGCGGCGCGACTCGACGCGGCGGCACGCCGGCTCACGCTTCTATGATCTGGTAGCCGGCCTGCCGACCACCCCCGAGATCTTGACGCTCGGTTGCCGGCTTCCTACGTTTGGCGACGAAGCACGCGACCACGTCCGGTCGCAGGAAAGACGAGGCCTTCCATGGCGACGCAGAAAGTCACCGACGCATCCTTCGAAACCGACGTCCTGAAGTCCGCCGAGCCGGTGGTCGTCGACTTCTGGGCGGAGTGGTGCGGCCCCTGCCGCATGATCGCCCCGGCGCTCGAGGAGATCTCGGCCGAGATGGCCGGCAAGGTCAAGATCGTCAAGCTCAACATCGACGAGAATCCCAACACCGCCATGAAGTTCGGCGTGCGCTCGATCCCCACCCTGATCGCCTTCAAGGGCGGCGAGGCGGCGTCGATGCAGGTCGGCGCGGCGCCGAAGGGCAAGCTCGTCGAGTGGATCAACGGCTCGGTCGCCTGATCGCCCGATCCCATGACGCATCGATCGACCCGGCCGGCGGCGACGTCGGCCGGGTCTTTCGTTTCGAAAGACGCGATTCGGCCTTGAAATCCGCGCCGGGAAATCGCAAATCCCGACCGAACCGTTTTCCGCTCCCCGCGGGAACGCCAGACCGTCCGCGCAAGCCGCGGAATTCGAACGATTGTCCGCTCCCGCGGACCAGCGATCCGAGGACGCCATGACCGACGAGAACGCGATCGACCCGAAGGCCGACGCCGCCCAGCCGAGCGAGACCGCGGCGGAAGCCGCGCCCGAGACCCCGGTCGATCCGGCCGCGGCGCTCGCCGCCGAGAACGCCGAGCTCAAGGACCGTCTCCTGCGCACGCTCGCCGAGATGGAGAACCTGCGCCGGCGGACCGAGAAGGAGATCAGGGACGCCCGCGACTATGCCGTGACCGGCTTCGCCCGCGACCTGCTCTCGGTCTGCGACAACTTCGACCGGGCGCTGTCCCATGCCCCGGCCGAGCTGCGCGCCGACGAGGCGACCGGCGGCAAGGCGTTGGTCGAAGGCGTCGAGCTGACCGGCCGCGAACTGCTGAAGACGCTCGACAAGCACGGCGTCAAGAAGCTCTCCCCGCTCGGCGAGAAGTTCGATCCGAACCTGCATCAGGCGATGTTCGAGATCCCCAACCCGCAGGTCGCAGCCGGCACCGTGCTGCAGGTGATGCAGGACGGCTTCGCCATCGCCGGCCGCGTGCTGCGCCCGGCCCTCGTCGGCGTCGCCAAGGGCGGCCCGAAGGAAGCCCCGGCCGCCGCTCCGACGGAAGCCCCGGCGGGCGTCGACAAGACGGTGTGAGGCGGGGGCCGCGGTTCTGCCGCGGCCTCGCCGACGTGCGCGATGCTTCGAGACGGGCGCCCGATGGGCGCCCTCCTCGGCATGAGGCGCTTGTTTTTACGCGATGAATAGAAAGCGCCTCATGCTGAGGAGGGCCGCCGACGGCGGCCCGTCTCGAAGCATCGCGCACCCGCGCACGGCGTCTCTGCGAGCCCTCACGCCCGCGCGGCACTCGTCGCCGTCGCCGGCCAGACGCCGCTCATCATCGGGATGCCGAGCGGCACCTTCAACCCGGCCTCGCCGAGCTTGGCGCGGGCCTCCGCCGCCGAGATCCGGCCGTCGAGCCGGGCGCGGAAGATCGCCGCCACCGCGATCATGTCGCAGTCGTGCGGCGAGAGGCGGAACGCCCCGACCCCCGCCGCGATCAGCCGCTCGCATTCGTCCAGCACGGCGACGCAGTCGCGCGACATGGTCTGGACGCCGTTGATCGCGAGGAACGCCTCGCCGTCGAGCGTGTCGACCTCGAGCCCGTCCGGGTCCTGGTTGCAGACGAACTGGCAGCTGTCCTTGGCGAGCCCGTGGATGCGGGCGTGATAGCAGCGCCCGGAGATCGCCAGCGGCAGACGGCCGAAGGCATGGACCTGGATCTCGACGCCGAGGCGATTGCCCTCCGCCGCCAGCCGCTCGATCGAAGCCATCGGCAGCTCGTAGGGCAGCGCCACCGACCACGCACCGCGCCGGGCGAAGAAGCCGAGCGTGCCCTCGTCGTAGACGTTGACCAGCGGCGACACCGCGAAGCGCCGGCCGTCGCCGAGATGGGCGAGCGGCGTCATGTCGTTGATCTCGAACTCGACGCCCTCGAGGCTCGCGAGATCCTTCACCAGCTGGCGTTCGCGCTTCAGCGTCGGCAGGGCGAGGGCGTCGACCACCACGGTCTTGCCGGCCCGCGTCAGCCGCTCGATGGCGTCGGGCAGCCGGTCGGCGAAGAAGGGTTCGCGCTTGGAACAGACCACCTCGCCGACATGGACGCGGGTGACCTCCGCCTCGTCGGCGACGCGGGCGTAGAAGTCGGAGAGGTGATCCGCCGACCAGTTGAACAGCACCGGCCCCATCACCAGCGCCGGGGACTTCGTCTCGGTCGTCATCGCATTCACCGCCAGGTCTTCTTGTAGGCGCCGGTCGTCGTCGTCTGGCCCTCGGCGAGACGCCGGGTCATGTCCGATGCGATCGGCCGGCCGGCCATGCAGTCGTCGACCGCCTTGCGGAAGGCCTGCACCACGGCCTGGGTATAGGCGCGGCTGCGCTGCCGGCCCTCGATCTTGAAGGCGGTCACGCCCGCCTCGATCAGGCCGGGGATGAGGTTCGCCGCGTCGAGACTGACCGGATCCTCGAAGACGTGGCCGGAATAGTCGCCCGCGGTGAAGCGGCCCTTGCACAGCGTCGGATAGGGCGCCGCGACCCCCTTCGGCGTGCGGTCGATCGTGTAGTCGCCGAGCCGGGCGACCAGTTCGTCGCCCTCCTCGTGGTACTGGACGTGGCTCGGCGGCGAGCAGACGCCGGTCATGTTGGGCGACTTGCCGGTGGCGTGGCTGGAGAGCGAGCAGCGCCCCTCGGCCATGACGCAGAGCCCGCCGAAGACGAAGACCTCGGTCTCGCAGGCGATTTCGGCATTGATCGCCGCGATCTCCGGCACGGTCAGGATGCGCGGCAGCACCACCCGGCGGATGCCGAAGGTCTCGACCCAGAAGCGGATCGCGTCCGGATTGGCCGCCGCCGCCTGCACCGAGAGATGACGGCGCAGGTTCGGGTGCTTCTCGGCGGTATGGGCGACGAGGCCGATGTCGGCGAGGATGACGGCGTCGGCGCCGGCCCCCTCGGCGCGGGCGACCGCGTCGTGCCAGACCTTCGCCCCGCCGGCGCGCGGGAAGGTGTTGATGGCGACGAGCACCTTGGCGCCGCGGGCATGGGCGAACTTCACGCCGTCGATCAGCTCGCGCTCGTCGAAGTTCAGGCCGGGGAAGTTGCGGGCATTGGTCTCGTCGCGGAAGCCGCAATAGACCGCGTCGGCCCCCGCCTCGACGGCGGTGCGCAGCGCGGCCGGCGTACCGGCGGGACAGACGAGTTCGGGACGGACCTTCACGGGCGCGTTCATGCCGGCGCCCCCGGCCGGCCGAGCGCCACGCCCGTCACCTTCTCCGCCAGCGGCCGCACGGCCTCCAGCACCTGCGACACGTAGGAGGCGGCCGGACCGGTCATCGAGGCGATCTCGGCGGGAAAGTCGATCTCGGCATCGTCGACGGCGTTCCTCAGCGCCAGCACCGCCTCGGTGTCGCCCTCGATGACGATGTCGCGCGAGAAGAACAGCGCGTCGCCGTCGAGCGCCCCGTGGACCATGCCGACGAGGGCGGCGAGCGGTCCGGCGATGCGGGCGTCGTGGTCGGCGTCGATGGTGCCGGCGGCATTGCGCTTGACCGCGTGGAGCTGCGGCCGGATCGCGTCGGGGGCGAGCAGGAAGCCGAAGGAGAGATCGGTCGGCTCGATCAGGAAGCGCTTGGAGGCGTAGTCGCCCAGCCGTGAGAACAGCGAGGGATGGCGATCGGTCAGCGAAGTGACGAATCGCTCGAGCGCCACGTCGAGCGGCAGGGTCGGCAATCGCCCGAGAATCCGGTCGATGAGCCTTGGAAAGCGCGGGATGAGCGTATCGGTCATGATCGTGCCGGCATGCTGGGGCCGCGCCGGAGGGCGAGGCGGTCGGGGACTAAGTCTCATACTCCGCCCCCGCCCGTCCTTGCGGTCGATCAATCCTTCGTCGCATGCCGCCCGGCGGTGGCCTCGCGCCACGCCGCGACGTCCGGTTCTTCCAGGAGCGGACGCAGGAAGTCCCAAGCCGCATCGAGCCGGGCCAGCGCCGCCTCGCCCATGTCGGTGCCGAGCGCGAACTGCTCGCCGCGGATGCCCATCACGAAGGAGGGCGGCGGCGTGCGTTCGATGACGCGCGAATAGACGTCGAGCACCGCCTCCGGCGCCATGGCGTGGGAGGTGTGGGTCAGCCCCTCGCGCGGGCCGATCTCCTCGAAGGAGAAGGGATCCGGCGCGATCAGGCTGGCGTCGACGAAGAGGGCGATGTCCGCCCCCGTCAGGTCGAGCGCGTGTTCGAGCTGGAGCTGGAAGTCCTCGTGCGCGGTGACGTGGTCGAGGCCGAGCGCCTCGACCCGCTCGACGAGAGCCGGTCCGAGCCCGTCGTCGCCACGCGACGCGTTGCCCCATCCGAGCACGACGACGCGTGGTCGGGCGGGGCGTTCGGGCTCGGCCGCTCCCCCGGAGCCGTCCGTCGGGACGGCCCCCGTCGCCTTGGCGGATCGTCCGCCGAAGCCGAAGGGAGCGGCGTCGGCGCCGCTCCCCATGTCGTTCGATCCTTCGCTCGGGCGCGTCTCCGCGCCGTCGCTCTCTTCCGTCGTGTCTTCGCTCACGCGATCCCCGCCATGTTGCGTCTCGCACGATGCACCAGAGCACCGCTCGCGTCGACCAGATCGACTTCCAGCGGCATCTGGCCGAGCGCGTGCGTGGCGCAGCTCAGGCAGGGGTCATAGGCGCGGATCGCCACTTCGATGTGGTTGAGCAGCCCCTCGGTGACCTCGCGGCCGTCGAGATACTGGGTCGCCACCGAGCGGATCGCCTCGTTCATCGCCTGATTGTTGTTGGTGGTCGAGACGATGAGATTGCAGAACGTGACCTGATCGTCCTCGTTCACCCGGTAGTGGTGGAAGAGGGTGCCGCGCGGCGCCTCGATGACGCCGACCGCCTCGCCGCGCCGATCGCCCTTGTCGGCCATCAGGTCGGTGCCGAGGATCTCCGGGTCGTCGAGCAGATCGCGGATCATCTCGCAGGCGTTCAGCACCTCGATCAGACGGGCCCAGTGATAGAACAGCGTGCCCATCACCGGCTTGCCGTTGCCGAGCTGCATCATCTTCTTGCGCTCGATCTCCGAGAGCGGCGTCGACATGCGGCTCGCCGACTGGACGCGGGCGAGCGGGCCGACCTTGTACCAGCCGTTCTCCGCCCCGAGCGAGCGGATGTGCGGGAACTTCATGTAGGACCAGGTCTTGGCCTCTTCCTCGAGCACCTGGTCGTAGCCGGCGTAGTCGACGTGGTCGAAGATGGTGTCGCCGTCGGCGGTCACCGCGCGCAGGCCGCCGTGGTAGTAGTCGAGCGTGCCGTCGGCATCGACCATGCCCATCATGTTCGAGCGGAACTCGCCGAACGTGTTGTAGAACTCGGGCTTGGTGCGGTGGAGCGAGGCGACCATGTGGACGGCGCCCAGCGACCATTCGATCATCTGGTCGATGTCCTTGCGCATCTCGTCGCGCTCGGCCCGCGTCAGCGCCTTGTTCATGCCGCCGGGAATGGCGCCGGTGCCGTGGATGCGCTTGCCGGCGGTCATGCGGATGACTTCCTGACCGTACTTGCGCAGCAGCACGCCCTGCTTGGCGATCTCGGGGAAGTCGAGCGCCACGCCGACGATGTTGCGCCGCGTCGGCTCGCTGTCGAAGCCGAGCAGCAGGTCGGGCGAGGCGAGGTGGAAGAAGTGGACGGCATGGCTCTGCACCATCTGCCCGTAGTGCATCAGCCGGCGCAGCTTCTCCGCGGTCGAGGGCAACTGCCCGTAACCGGCGATCAGGTCCATCGCCTTGACGGCGGCGAGATGGTGGGAGACCGGGCAGATGCCGCAGAGCCGCTGCACGGTGACCGGCACTTCCCAGAAGGGACGCCCTTCGATGAAGACCTCGAAGCCGCGGAACTCGACGATGTGGAGCCGCACCTGATGGATGCGGTTGGCGTCGTCGAGCAGCAGCGTCACCTTGCCGTGACCCTCGACGCGGGTCACGGGGTCGATGGCGATGCGCTTCAGCTTCTGAGGATTGGCGGCAGTTTCCAGACGAGACATGTGTCGGCTCTCCTCAATCGAAGCGCAGCATCGGGTGCTCGAGGCGCGGAATGCGGCCGTCGATGAGATCGGTCAGGTACTTCCAGATGGCGTCGCCGGACGGCGGGCAGCCGGGGATGAAGTAGTCGACGCGGACCACCTCGTTGATCGGGTGGACCTTGTCGAGCAGCAGCGGCAGCTCGGGATCGTTCGGCACCGTGCCCATGCCGTTGCCGGCACGATCGGAATAGACGCGGCTCAGGCACTCGCCGACGTCGAGGTGGTTGCGCTGCGCCGGCAGACCGCCGTTGACCGCGCAGGCGCCGAGCGCCACCAGGACCTTGGCGTTGGCGCGCAACTCGCGCAGCACGTGGACGTTCTCGGCATTGGCGACGCCGCCTTCGACGATGGCGATGTCGACCGGGCCGCAGTGCTTGATGTCGGTGATCGGCGAGCGATCGAACTCGGCGATCTCGGCGAGCGCCAGCAGGCGTTCGTCGATGTCGAGCAGCGACATGTGGCAGCCGAAACAGCCCGACAGCGACGTCGTGGCGATCCGGACCTTGGTCTTGCGGACGGTGGGGGGGACATGGAACATTGGACTCACGCCTCCTCGGTGGCCCGCTTCTCGGCCTGGGTGGAAATCGCGTCGACGTCGTAGATGCGCTCGCCGATCGGCACGGCGAAACCGACCCGCTTGGGCAGGATCGCGCCGACCGGGCAGATGCTCGCCGCCTTGTCGGAGAGGGCGAAGTCGGTGTCGCCGAGCTTGCCGGTCGGCGAATTGATCACGATGTGGCTCTCGGTGCCGCGGCCGGCCAGCGCGAAGACGTCCTTGCCGTCGATGTCGCGCGAGGCACGCACGCAGAGCTCGCACATGATGCAGCGGTTGAAGTCGATCACCACGTCCTGGTGCGAGGCGTCGATGCCGCGGACCGGATAGAAGTGCTCGTAGTGCGGCGTCAGCATTTCAAGGTCGTAGGCGAGCGCCTGGAGCTTGCAGTTGCCGCTCTTCTCGCAGCCGGGGCAGAAGTGGTTGCCCTCGACGAACAGCATCTGCAGCAGCACGCGGCGATTGCCGTTGAGCTCAGGCGTGTTGGAGGCCACTTCCTGGCCCGGCATCGCCTTGACCGTGCAGGCCGAGACGAAGCGGCCGTTGACCTTGACGGTGCACAGCTTGCACGAGCCGTGCGGCTTGAACTCGGGGTGATGGCAGAGGTTGGGGATGAAGTGCCCCGACTTCAGCGCCGCCTCGAGGATCGACTGCCCCCGCTCGAACTGAACCGGACGGCCGTCGAGGAGGAAGGTTTCATATTCGCTCATCGTTCCCTCCTCAGGCGTGGTCGAGCATGTGGCTGTCGGCGTCCTCGCGACCGGTCACGGCACGCGCCCTGGCGAGCGCCGCGTCGAGGTCGAAAGAGGGCTCGAAGTCCTTGCGCGCGAGGCGCTTCTCGTAGTCCTCGCGGAACTTGCCGATGGTGTCGGCGATCGCCGAGCCGGCGGTCTGGCCGAGACCGCAATGGGCGCCCGCCTTCATCACTTCGCGCAGATGGGTGAGCTCGCTCATCTCGTACTGCGTGCCGTGACCGGCCGCGATCTTGTCCATCAGCTTGGCCTGGATGGTCGTGCCGACCCGGCACGGCGTGCAGAAGCCGCAGCTCTCGTGCTCGAAGAAATGCGCGAAGTTGCGCGCCACCTCGAACATGTCGCGACGCTCGCCGAACACCATGAAGGAACCGGCGGTCGGCACGTCTTCGAAGGCGATACGGCGGCCGAACTCGCGCGGGCCGAGGCAGGTGCCGGCGGCACCCGAGATCTGCACGGCGCGGGTGTTGCGGGCACCGGCGTCCTCGAGCACCTGATTGACGCGCACGCCGAAGGGATACTCGTAGATGCCGGGGCGCTCGACGTCGCCGGAGACCGACAGGATCTTCGTACCGGTCGACTGCTTGGTGCCGTAGCCCTCGTAGGCGGCACCGCCCTGCAGCGCGATCTCGGTGACCTTGCACAGCGTTTCGACGTTGTTGACCACCGTCGGCTTGTTCTTGTAGCCGCAGGTGACCGGGAACGGCGGGCGGATGCGCGGACGCCCCGCCTTGCCCTCGAGGCTCTCGATCAGCGCCGTCTCTTCACCGCAGATGTAGGCGCCGGCACCCATGTGGATCTCGATGTCGAAGTCGAAGCCGGCGACGCCGGCCACCGACTTGCCGAGCAGGCGGCCGGCCCGCATCTCCGACAGCTTCTCCTCGAGCGGCGCCTTCAGATAGAGGTACTCGCCGCGCAGATAGACGAGGCCGAGGCGGGCGCCGGTGGCCCAACCGGCGAGCACCATGCCCTCGAACACGCGTTCGGGGTAGAACTGCATCAGCACCCGGTCCTTGAAGGTGCCGGGCTCGCCCTCGTCGGCGTTGCAGACGATGAAGCGCTCGTCGCCGGGGGCCTTCTTGGCGGCTTCCCATTTGACGCCGGTGGTGAAGCCGGCGCCGCCGCGGCCGCGCAGGTTCGACCGCTTCACTTCCGCCAGCCAGGCCTCCGGCCCGAGCGCGATCGCCGCCTTCAGCGCCGAACCCGGCACGAAGTCGGAGCCGAGCAGCATGTCGGCGCGGCGGATGTTGTGCTCGACGACGAAGAGGTCCTGCGGCCATTCGGCGAGCGGCACGTCGGAGCGGATGAGATCGCAGACCCGGTCGGCCTTGCGCAGTGTCATCGCCGGAATGGCCATGCCGTTGACCAGGATCGCCGGACCCTGGTCGCACATGCCGGTGCAGGAGGTGAAGTCGAGACTGACGCGGCCGTCGGCCGAGACCTCGCCGCGCGCGACGGCGAAGCGGCGGGCCATGTGATCGAAGATCGCCTGGTTGCCGGCCATCCGGTCGGTGATGTTGTCGGAGAAGAGGACGACGTAGCGTCCCCGCGGGGTCCGGTAGAAGAAGGTGTAGAACTCGAGGGTCGACTGCACGGCGCCGATCTCGAGCCCGAGGCCTTCCGCCACCGCGGCCACCGTCGCGGGCGGGATCCAACCTTCGATGTCCTGGACGTCGCGCAGGATCTGGACGAGACGGCTTCCGTCGCGCCCGTGCGCGGCGAGAATGGCGTCGAGATCCGTCTTTCTGGTTTTGTCGGCCTTCGTCACCTGACTCTCCTTCACGGAAATGGAGCGCTCGGTGATGCCCCGCAAAGGCCGCAGGGTCGCTGATCTGCGTCAACCGCCGACGAGCCGTGTCGCCGACGCATTTCGCGGTGGAAGTGAAAAGATCAGACTTTGGTCTGACGACGTCGCTCCGAACTCTCCTTTCGCAACGCGGTATCGGGAGCGATGGCTGCGTCGCGATCTGCGACTTTCGTCCATGAAATGTCAGCAGACGACATTGGAAGCGACGTGTCCGCTTCGAAGTGTCGCTAAACGATTTGCACGCAAGTGTCGGCCGGACGGTTGACGCCGGCGTGCGGCGTCACTTTTTCCGCAGTGCATCGAGAAGAGCCGCGCCGAGAGCGCCCGGCGCGGCGTTTCCGGCGGCGTTTCCGCCGTCGCGGCCGCGGCCGCGATCGGGCCCCGGCGTCGCACCCCGGCCGCGATCGTCGCGGCCTGCGGCGGGTGCGGCGGACCGTCCGCCGGCCCCTTCGGAACGGCCGCCCGGCGCGCCCATGCGGGCGCCGCCGTCGTCCTTGCGCATGGTGAGGCCGATGCGCTTGCGCCGGGCGTCGACCTCGACGACGCGGACCTTCACCACGTCGCCGGCCTTCACCACCTCGCGCGGATCCTTGACGAAGCGATCGGCGAGCTGGGAGACGTGGACGAGCCCGTCCTGATGGACGCCGATGTCGACGAAGGCGCCGAAGGCGGCGACGTTGGTGACGGTGCCTTCCAGCACCATGCCGGGCTTCAGGTCCTCGATCTTCTCGACGCCCTCCGCGAAGACGGCGGTCTTGAAGGCCGGGCGCGGGTCGCGGCCGGGCTTCTCGAGTTCGGCGATGATGTCGCGCACGGTGGGCAGACCGAAGGTCTCGTCGATGAACCTGCGCGGATCGAGCGCCTTCAGCGCCGTCGCGTCGCCCATCAGCGAGCGGAGATCCCGACCGCAGTCCTTCACGATGCGCTTGGCGACCGAATAGGCCTCCGGGTGGACGGAAGAGGCGTCGAGCGGCTCGTCGCCGTCGCGGATGCGCAGGAAGCCCGCCGCCTGTTCGAAGGTCTTGCGGCCGAGCCGGGCGACGTCGAGCAGCTGCTTGCGATTGCGGAACGGCCCGTTGGCGTCGCGGTGGGCGACGATGGCTTCGGCGAGCGCCGTGCCGAGGCCCGAGACGCGGGCGAGCAGCGACGCCGACGCCGTGTTGAGGTCGACGCCGACGGCGTTCACCGCGTCCTCGACGACCGCGTCGAGCGCGCGGGCGAGGCGGGTCTGGTCGACGTCGTGCTGGTACTGGCCGACGCCGATCGCCTTGGGCTCGATCTTGACGAGTTCGGCGAGCGGGTCCTGCAGACGCCGCGCGATCGAGACGGCGCCGCGGAGCGAGACGTCGAGATCGGGCATCTCGGCGGCGGCCAGCGCCGAGGCGGAGTAGACCGAGGCGCCGGCCTCCGACACCACCACCTTGATCGGCTTGGGCGGCGCCATCTCGCCGATCAGCATCGAGACGAGGCGATCGGTCTCGCGGCTGCCCGTGCCGTTGCCGATGGCGACCAACTCGACGCGGTGCTTCTGGATCAGATGCTTCAGCGTGGCGATCGTGCCCTGGACGTCCTGGCGCGGCGGGAAGGGATAGACCGTGGTGGTGGCGACCACCTTGGAGGTCGCGTCGACGACCGCCACCTTGACGCCGGTGCGGATGCCGGGGTCGAGCCCCAGCGTCGCCCGCGTGCCGGCGGGTGCGGCGAGCAGCAGGTCCTTGAGATTGGCGGCGAAGACGCGGATCGCCTCTTCCTCCGCCTTCTCGCGCATCGTGCCCATCAGCTCGACCGAGAGCGACAGCGACAGCTTCACCCGCCAGCACCAGCGCGCCACGTCGAAGAGGAAGGCGTCGGCCTTGGCGAGCACCCGCGCCGCGGTCGGCACCGGGATCGCGAAGGCATCCGCGACGATCTTCTCGACCGGCTTCACCGGATCGGTCGTATCCGCGTCGACCTCGAGTTCGAGGTCGAGCACCTCCTCGTTGCGACCGCGCAGCATGGCGAGCGCGCGGTGCGAGGGGACCTCGGCCCAGCGTTCGACGTGATCGAAATAGTCGGCGAACTTCTCGCCCGCCGCCTCCTTGCCCGCCACGACCTTGGCGCGCAGCCGGGCGCGCGCCTGCATGTGGCCGCGCAGACGGCCGACCAGATCGGCGTTCTCGGCGAACTGCTCGGCGAGAATGTCGCGCGCGCCGTCGAGCGCCGCCTTCACGTCGGCGACCTCGCCGGTGACGAAGCGTTCGGCCAGCACCTTCGGGTCGACCGAGCGATCGGAAAGGATCGTCTCGGCGAGCGGTCCGAGCCCCCGCTCGCGGGCGATCTCGGCGCGGGTGCGCCGCTTCGGCTTGTAGGGCAGGTAGAGGTCTTCGATCTCGGCCTTGGTCGAAGCGGCGGCGAGACGGGCGGCGAGCGCGTCGTCGAGCTTGCCCTGGGCGCGGATGCTCTCGGCCACCGCGGCGCGGCGGGCCTCCATCTCGCGCAGGTAGCCGAGCCGCTCCTCGAGCGTGCGCAGCTGGCCGTCGTCGAGACCGCCGGTCGCCTCTTTCCGGTAGCGCGCGACGAAGGGAACCGTCGAGCCCTCGTCGAGGAGATCGATCGCCGCCTGCGCCTGCTGCGGTCGGCAACCGATCTCGGCGGCGATCGCCGCGGTGATGCGGGTCGCGACGGCGGGGTCGAGGGCGTTGGCCATGGTCGGTCTCCTTGTGGTCGGGCAGGGAACTTAAGGCGGACGCCGTCACGAGGCGAGACCCGATCGCCTTTCCCGCGTCGTTCTCCACGACGAGCCCCCGCCGTCCCCGACCGAAGTTCGAGGCGGTGGAGGGTTTCGCTCGCCGGAAGGCCCGGCTATCTTGAGCCGGGAGACGAAGGGGGAGGAGAGCGAAGGGAGGCGCGCCGACCCGGGTCGAACCGATTCGACCGGGCCGCGACGTTCGTCCTTTCGAGCCGTCCCGCGTCCGTTCCGTGGTCCATCACACGAGAAGACGGGGTTCCATGACGAACAAGATCCATCCGAGTGCGGCGTCCGCGCTCGCGGGCGTCGTCGCCGACGGCCAGACGCTCGCGGTCGGCGGCTTCGGCCTCTGCGGCATTCCCGAGGCGCTGATCGCCGCCCTGCGCGACACCGGCGTGACGGGCCTCACCTGCGTCTCCAACAACGCCGGCGTCGACGGTTTCGGCCTCGGCCTGCTGCTCGAGACGCGGCAGATCAAGAAGATGATCTCGTCCTACGTCGGCGAGAACAAGCTCTTCGCCCAGCAGTATCTCTCCGGCGAGCTCGAACTCGAGTTCGCCCCCCAGGGCACGCTCGCCGAGCGTCTGCGCGCCGGCGGCGCCGGCATCCCGGCCTTCTTCACCGCGACCGGTGTCGGCACCGTGGTGGCGGACGGCAAGGAAGTGCGCGAGTTCGACGGCCGCAAATACGTGATGGAGCGCGGCATCGTCGCCGACGTGGCGCTGGTCAAGGCCTGGAAGGCCGACGAGGCCGGCAACCTGATCTATCGGAAGACCGCGCGGAACTTCAATCCGATGTGCGCGACCGCCGGCAAGGTGACCATCGCCGAGGTCGAGGAGATCGTGCCGGTAGGCAGTCTCGACCCCGACCAGATCCACACCCCCGGCATCTTCGTGCAGCGTCTCGTCCTGAACGCGACGCCGGAGAAGCGCATCGAACAGCGCACCACGCGCAAGCCCGCCTGAGGAGAGACGCCCCATGCCCTGGACGCGTGACGAAATGGCGGCGCGTGCCGCCCGTGAACTGCAGGACGGGTTCTACGTGAACCTCGGCATCGGCCTGCCGACGCTGGTCGCCAACTACATCCCGGAAGGGATGAACGTGTGGCTGCAGTCGGAGAACGGCCTGCTCGGCATCGGTCCCTTCCCGACCGACGACGAGGTTGACGCCGACCTGATCAACGCCGGCAAGCAGACCGTGACGGCGCTGCCCGGCGCCTCCTTCTTCTCCTCCGCGGACAGCTTCGGCATGATCCGCGGCGGCCACGTCAACCTCGCCATTCTCGGCGCCATGCAGGTGTCGAAGTCGGGCGACCTCGCCAACTGGATGATCCCCGGCTCGATGGTCAAGGGCATGGGCGGCGCGATGGACCTCGTCGCCGGCGTCCAGCGCGTCATCGTGCTGATGGAGCATGTCGCCAAGGGCGGCGTGCACAAGATCGTCCCGGAATGCACCCTGCCGCTGACCGGCGAGGGTGTGGTCGACCGCATCGTCACCGATCTCGCGGTGATGGACGTGACCGACAAGGGCCTCAAGGTGATCGAGATGGCGCCGGGCGTCACCATCTCGGATCTCACCGGCGCCACCGGCGTGCCGCTCGACTTCTCGGACGTCGAGGACTGAGCGGTTCGGCGAGAGACGAACGGATGCGGCGGGCGGCCTTCGGGCCGCCCGTTTCGTCTGTCGCCGGGATGGGCCGGATGACGTGGAATTTCATTCCCTCGCCGACTTGACCGATGTCGAGGCGCGCGGTCGTCCACGCGGGCACTCTTCCCGTCGAGCGAGGGAAGAGCATGCTGGCTGGACGAAACGATCGGTCGCGACCGTCGGCGCGCAT
Organism: Pinisolibacter sp. DMC100; assembly: GCF_056313705.1. NCBI lineage: Bacteria > Pseudomonadati > Pseudomonadota > Alphaproteobacteria > Hyphomicrobiales > Ancalomicrobiaceae > Pinisolibacter > Pinisolibacter sp. DMC100. The sequence goes on from NZ_JBQUZT010000001.1 coordinate 1,094,317, forward strand.
CGCGTTCGGCGTTCTCCTCGTGCTCGCCGCCGGCATCGCCGTGCCGCGCGCCCATCCGCTGACGCCCATCCGCCTGCAGCAACTGATCGACACCACGCCGACCGGCGGCACGCTGGTGCTCGAGGCCGGCTTCCACGTCGGTCCGGCGCTGGTCGATCGGCCGATGCGGATCGAGGGGCGGGCAGGGGCGATGGTCGACGGGCGGCGCTCCGGCACCATCCTGACGGTCCGCGCCGACGACGTGGCGATCGTCGGGCTGCACTTCACCCGCTCCGGCGACCGCAACGACGGCATCGATGCGGCGATCGCCCTCGAGGGGAAGCGCGCGCTGGTCGAGGACAACGTGATCGAGGACTGCCTCTACGGCGTCCGCATCCAGCAGTCCGACGCCAACATCGTCCGCCGCAACCGCATCGGCTCGCAGGACCTGCCGGAAGCCCGCCGCGGCGACGGCGTGCGCATCTGGTATTCGACCGGCAATCTGGTCGAGGACAACGACATCGCGGGCGTGCGCGACGGCGTCGCCGTCCAGGCGGTCGGCAATCGGGTGCGTGCCAATCGGGTGACCGACAGCCGCTACGGCGCGCTGCTGCTCTACGGCGACGGCACCGAGCTCGTCGAGAACCGCTTCTTCGGCAATGCCGTCGGCGTCATGGCGATCGGCTCCAACGACGTGACGATCGCCCGCAACGCCGTCCGTTCGGGCCGCGACGTCGCGGGGCAGGCCATCCTGCTCAAGGATTCCAACCGCATCCGGGTGATCGAGAACGACCTCTTCGCCTCGGCCCGCGGGCTCTATCTCGACGCCTCGCCGACCGATCCGGAGGCCGAGAACGTCTTCCTCGCCAACCGCATCGCCTTCAACGGCACGGCGATCACCTTCCACTCCGACCTCGTCGGCAACCGCTTCGAGGCCAACCGCTTCGACGGCAATCACGCCGACGTCGCGGTGGAGGGCGGCGGCACGGCGCGGCGCGCCGTCTGGCGGGGCAATGCCTGGGACGGTTTCGTCGGCTTCGATCGCGACGGCGACGGGATCGGCGACACCCCGCACGAGGTGTGGGCGTGGTCGGACGTGCTGTGGATGGACGTGCCGGCGGCCCAGCTCTTCCGGGCGAGCCCGGCGGTGGCGCTCGTCGACTTCGTCGAGCGCCTCGCCCCCTTCGTCGAACCGCGCCTGCTGCTGGTCGACGAGACGCCGAAGATCAGCGGATCCGCAGCAGCTCTTCCGCCGTCTCCGAATCCAGACCGATCGCGTTGACCCAGCCGCCGACCAACGCCGCGCGGATCGCCGGCGCCTTGACGGCATGCATGGCGACGCCGAGGCGCAGCGGGGTGCGCTGGAGCACGCGGGGGGCGACCGACAGGGTGCGGTCGTCGAACTCGGTCGAGATCAGCTCGCCGCGCGGGCCGAAGAACCAGCCGCAGATCGTGCCGACCGCGCCGGCGGCGGCGATCGCCTCGGTCTTCTCGCCCGGGATCACGCCGTGGCGGAACACCGAGGCGAAGGGCGAGATGGCGCCGATGCCGACCAGCGCCAGATTGGCCCGGCCCATCAGGTCGAAGACGGCGCCGACCGTCGAGGTCGCCTTGAGGTGGGCGGCCGCTTCGGCGCTGTCGACGATCGCCGGCACCGGCAGCTGCCAGGCGCGACCGCCGAGACCGTTGGCGAGCGTGCGGCAGACCTCGCTCGAATGCGACGGGATCTGCGGCGCGCCGACGCCGCCGATCAGCGACACCACGTCGACGTCGGTGGAGCGCGCCCGGCGCACCGCGGCGGCGACCGCGGCGGCGGTGTCGCCGTCCGACACGCCGATCACGGCACCCGCCTGGGCCCGTTCCTCGATGACGCGGGCGACGGCACGACCGAGCACGTCGGCGGTCTGGGTGCCGCCGGAACGCGGCTGGACGACGACCGCGAGGTCGATGCCGTAGGCGGCGGTGAGGCGGCGCTCGAGGGAGAAGTCGCGCAGGCCGGTCGGCGAGATCTGGATCTCGACGAAGCCGAGATCCATCGCCGCCTTCAGGGCGCGGCTGACGGTCGATTCGGAGATGTCGAGAGCGCGGGCGATCTCGTTCTGCGGAAGGCGCTGATCGTAACGCATCTGGGCGATGCGCAGAATCGTTTCGTCGTCTCTTCGATGCCGGGCCATGACGTCTCTGAAGCGTGATGTGAAAGAAATTCGATAACACACGAAATTGCGCCGGCACAGGGGTAAGCACCGCTCGAGGCGCGTCCTTTCGCCCTCCCTCGAGGTGACTTACGCACCTCGAGCGGTAGTTCGTTCCGCATTTCGACGATGTCACGAGGGCGAACGGCGGCGGCGGTCGACGTGGGCGAGGTCGATCACGCGATCGGCGATGGCGATCTCGAAGGTCGCGCCGACACCACCGGTCGCCAGTTCGATGGTGCCGCCGTGGGCCCGCACCAGCTCGGCGCAGATGGCGAGGCCGAGCCCGGTGCCGCCCTTGCGCACGCCGCCCTGGAAGGGACGGAAGAGGTTTTCGCGCGCCCGCGCCGGCACGCCCGGCCCGGTGTCGCGGACCGCGAGCGTCACCACCGTCCCCTCGCGCCGGCCGGAGACGACGATGCGGCGGACGACGGTGGGGTCGTCGTCGGATTCGAGCGCCTGGCGGGCGTTGCGCACCAGATTGAGCAGGACGCGGAAGATCTGGTCGGGGTCGGCGTCGATCTCCAGCCCACGCTCGACGTCGATCAGATAGCGGATGCCGCACTCGTCGCAGCACTCCTCGCCCTCGCGGCAGAGCCCCAGCATCTCCCCGACGTCCTCGGCGAGACGGCGCACCGAGACGAGGCGCCGGGCCGGCGGCGCCTCGCCGGTGCGCCCGTATTCGAGCACGGCGCGGGAGTAGCCGATGGCGCGGTCGAGGGTGGCGACCAGCTTGGGCACGAAGCGCTGGACGGTGGAATCGGGGATGGCGAGCAGGCGGTCGGTGACGAGCTGCGCGGCGGCCAGCATGTTGCGCAGGTCGTGGTTGATCTTGGAGACGGCCACGCCGAGATCGGCGAGATGTTTCTTCTGTCCGAGCGAGCCGGCGACCTGGGCCTGGAGCGCCGCGAGCCGGCGCTCGGCGTCGCCGATCTCGTCGTCGCGCGGGCTCGGGCGGATGATCCGATCGGTGTCTTCGGGGTCTTCGGCGAACCGCGCCATCGCCCGCGTCATCCGTCCGAGCGGCCGCAGGAACATGTGGCGCAGCACGAAGAAGACGACGGTGGAGACGATCGCCAGGAGGCCGACAGAGACCCACAACACGTTGGTGGCGAAGCGCATGGTCGCCGCGCGGATCGGCGTCGACGACATCACGAGGTCGATCACCTCGCCGTTCGGCCCCGGCGCGCCGAGGACGCGCAGCGTCTCCTCGCGGTCGTCGACGAGCATGCCGATCGCCGCGATCGACCATTGCAGGACGTCGGGCCGATCGAGATCGAGGACGGCGTCGATCCGGGCCGGTGGCGTCTCCGAATTGGCGACGAGGCGGCGCACGTTGCCCTGGCGCACGGAGATCACCGAGGCCTTCATCTCGGTGAGCAGGCGGTTCTGCACGCCGCGGTCGAGATCGCTGGTGCCCGACAGCGCCAGCACCACCAGATCGGCGCGCCGGATCGCCTCCTGCAGGCGATTGACGCGGAAATGGGCGATGGTCGGCACGAAGACCAGGATCTCGGCGACCACCACGAAGAGCAGCGTCAGGGCGACCAGCTTCGAGGTCAGCCGCATACCCCCGCGTGCCGGGTGCGCGGCGGCCGTCTCCTCCGTGGTGTCGTCTTCCCCGGTGCGCGCCATGGTCGCTCCGTCCTTCGCGAACGGACATGCTAATCTTGCGTCGTGGCGGCGAAAAGGCAGGAAATCGCAGCCGTGGATCGCGCTTCGCGTTGACAGCATCGCCCTTCGCCACCTATAAGCCCCCTCGACCGGGACACCTGTCCCTTCGGGCCGCGCAAGGGCGCGCGTCCATCGTCGGCGTCGTCGTCGTCGGTAGCGGTCGGATTTCGTGCTTCCCACGGGATCGGACGGCGGAAGGGCTTCCCAAACCCATCGTGTTCGCCCCTCGGGGCGGGCGAGGCCACTCGTAGTTGAAGGGGGCCGCTCTCGAGGCGGCGACGACCCATGAAGCGCACCTATCAGCCCTCCAAGATCGTGCGTAAGCGCCGCCACGGCTTCCGTACGCGCATGGCCACCGTCGGCGGCCGTCTGGCGATCAACCGTCGTCGCGCTCGCGGCCGCAAGCGTCTCTCGGCCTGATCCGGCCGAGCGGACCGTCCGCGCCCGCCCGCCGCGGCGCGAGGCATCGAGCCTGAGCGCTCGCAGCTCGAGGACCGGGACGCGATGCGCAGATTGAAGAAACGCGCCGAGTTTCTGGCCGTCGCCAAGGGGCAGCGGTCGGCTCGGCGCGGCTTCGTTCTGCAGACCCTCGCGGTCGAAGACGACAAGGCGGAGCCGCGCTGCGGCTTCACCGTGACCAAGAAGGTGGGCAACGCGGTCGTCCGCAATCGCGTCCGCCGCCGTCTGCGCGAGGCGCTGCGCCTCGAGGCCGACCGCGTGGCCCGGCCGGGCCACGACCACGTCCTGATCGGACGCCGCGAGAGCCTCGAGCTCTCCTTCGCGACGCTGCGTGCCGACCTCGTCGGCGCCTTCGCTCAAGGCCGCAAGGCCCTCGCCCGCAGGGCTCTCGCCGAGATCTCCGCGCCGGCCGCCTCGGCCGAAACGCCCGCCGCTCTTCCCCGCGGCGACGAAACCCCTGGATCCGCCGGATGACCGACAACAAGAACTACATCGTCGCGATCGCGCTCTCGATCATGGTCCTGCTCGGCTGGCAGTATTTCGTCGCCGCGCCGCGCATGGAGGCCCAGCGCCACGAGCAGCAGGTCGCCGAGGCCGCTCGCCAGGCGGCGAACCCGGCCGCCGCCGGCACGACCGCCGCGCCGGCCGGTGCGCCGGCCGCCACCCCGGTCGGACCGGGTGCCACGCCCGCCGTCGCCGGTGCCGTCGGCAACGCGGTGGTCGGTTCTGCGCTGACCCGCGATCAGGCGCTCGCCCAGACGCCGCGCGTCAAGGTCACGACCGACACGCTCGAGGGCTCGATCTCGCTGGTCGGCGCCCGCATCGACGACGTCTCGTTCCGCAAGTACCGCGAGACCATCGATCCGAAGAGCCCGGAGATCGCGCTGCTCAACCCGGCCGGCGCCGAGCATGCCTATTTCGCCGACTTCGGCTGGCTGGCGGATGCCGGCGCCCCGGTCAAGGTTCCGGGTCCGGAGACCCGGTGGACCGTCAAGGGCAACGACAGGCTGACCCAGTCGACCCCGGTGGTGCTCGCCTGGGACAACGGCGAGGGCATCACCTTCGAGCGCACCATCGCCGTCGACGACCGCTACATGTTCACCGTCACCGACAAGGCGAAGAACACCGGCGACCGCGCCACCACGCTCTACCCCTATTCGGCGCTCTCCCGCTTCGGCACGCCGACGACCTCGGGCTACTACATCCTCCACGAGGGCGCGATCGGCGTCTTCGGCGACGAGGGCCTGAAGGAGGTTTCCTACAAGGACCTCAAGGAGAAGCTGAAGATCGAGCCCGCCCGCGTCGCCGGCGGCTGGATCGGCTTCGTCGACAAGTACTGGGCCGCGGCGCTGATCCCGCAGAAGGCCGTCTCGGTGCAGCCGCGCTTCGCCGCGACGCCCGCCGTCGGCAACCAGCCCGACGTCTATCGCACCTTCATGCTGGCCGACGGCGTGGCGCTGGCCGCCGGTGCCGAGGTCGCCGCGACGACGCACTTCTTCGCCGGTGCCAAGGAGGTCGGCGCGGTCGACGGTTACGCCAAGGCGCTCGACATCGCTCGCTTCGACCGTCTGATCGACTGGGGCTGGTTCTACTTCCTGACCAAGCCGCTGTTCCACCTGATCAGCTTCCTGAACCATCTCGTCGGCAACTTCGGCATCGCCATCCTCATCGTGACGGTGATCGTCAAGGCCGTCTTCTTCCCGCTTGCCAACAAGTCCTACGACTCGATGAGCAAGATGAAGAAGGTGCAGCCCGAGATGAAGGAGCTGCAGGAGCGCTTCAAGGACGACCGCACCGCCCAGCAGCAGGCGCTGATGGAGCTCTACAAGCGCGAGAAGATCAATCCGCTGGCCGGCTGTCTGCCGATCCTGATCCAGATCCCGGTGTTCTTCGCGCTCTACAAGATGATCTTCATCACCATCGAGATGCGTCAGGCGCCGTTCTACGGCTGGATCCACGACCTCTCGGCGCCCGATCCGACGTCGCTGTTCAACCTGTTCGGCCTGATTCCCTTCACGCCGCCGAGCATGCTGATGGTCGGCATCTGGCCGCTGATCATGGGCGTCACGATGTTCGTCCAGATGAAGCTCAATCCGCCGCCGCCGGATCCGACGCAGAAGATGATGTTCGACTGGATGCCGGTCCTCTTCACCTTCATGCTCGCGTCGATGCCGGCCGGCCTGGTGATCTACTGGACCTGGAACAACCTCCTGTCGATCGCCCAGCAGTGGTACATCATGTCGAAGAACGGCGTGAAGGTGGAACTCTGGGACAACGTCAAGGGGATGTTCAGCAAGGCGCCGGGCAAGGCGTGAGGCGATCCGTTCGGGGGAAGACGTCGATGGTCGCATGAGGCACCGGCGAGGACGGCGGCGTGACGCCGCCGTTCCGGCCGGAACGAAAGGAACGGCGTTTCGCGGGGGCTCGCGGCCTCCCGCGCCCTTCTCCTCTCATCGGCGAGACCCGACGATGCCCGTGCTTCCCCATCCCGACCCGAACGTGATCCATCCACTGCCCGCGCACTCGCGCGTCGTCTTCCTGAAGCCGCTGGTCGACCGACCCAACGTCGAGATCGGCGACTTCACCTACTACGACGATCCACGCGCCCCGGAACGTTTTCTGGACGAGTGCGTGCTTCACCATTACGACTTCCTCGGCGACCGGCTGGTGATCGGTCGCTTCACGGCGATCGCGTCCGGCGTCCGCTTCATGATGAACGGCGCCAACCACGCCATGACCGGGCTCTCCACCTTTCCGTTCCAGATCTTCGGGCACGGCTGGGAGAAGGGCTTTGACTTCGAGACGATTCGCGCCGGCCTCAGGGGCGACACGATCGTCGGCAACGACGTGTGGATCGGAACCGAGGCGATGATCATGCCGGGCGTGACAATCGGAGACGGAGCCATCGTGGCGGCCCGCGCCGTCGTCGCCTCCGACGTGCCCCCCTACGCGATCGTCGGCGGCAACCCCGCCCGGGTGATCCGCTCGCGCTTCTCGCCGCAAGAGGTCGCCCGCCTCCGGTCGATCGCCTGGTGGGACTGGCCGGTCGAGGCGATCACCGCCCGTCTCGACGCCATCCGTGGCGCCGATCTCGATGCCCTCGAACGGGCCGCAGCCGAGGTATCCGCCGCATGACCGAGACCCGTGACGACGCCGTCGACCCCCGCGCCGAGGCGGCGGCCGAGAAGGCCCGCCTCCTCTTCGCGCGTCCCTGGGCCTTCGCCATGGGCGCGGTCGCCCTCGACCGGCTGCCGCCGATCGACGACGGCGCCGAGGTCGCCTTCGCCGGCCGCTCCAACGTCGGAAAGTCGTCGCTGATCAATGCCGTCCTCGGACAGCAGGGTCTGGCGCGGACCTCCAACACGCCCGGCCGCACCCAGGAACTGAACTATTTCGTCCCGGCGGTGCTGAACGAGCGGTCGAAGAAGACCGAGCGGCTGACCTCCGGCGCGCCGCGCGAGGCCGTCGACGTCGGCCTGTCGATCGTCGACATGCCCGGCTACGGCTTCGCCCAGGCGCCGAAGTCCCAGGTCGACGACTGGACGCGGCTGGTCTTCGACTACCTGCGCGGCCGGCCCAACCTGCGCCGCGTCTATCTGCTGATCGACAGCCGCCACGGGCTGAAGAAGGTCGACACCGACGTGCTCGATCTTCTCGACAAGGCCGCGGTCAGCTATCAGATCGTGCTCACCAAGGCCGACAAGATCGCCCGCGAGGAGACCGGCAAGCCGGTCGCGGCGATGGTGGCGGCGACGGCGGAGGCGATCCGAAAGCGCCCCGCCGCGCATCCGGTCATCCTGGTGACCTCGTCCGACAAGGGCTGGGGCGTCGACACGCTCCGCTCGGAAATCGCCTACTTCGCCGTCTGAATGCGTCCCGGAGACCGACATGCCGACCACGCCGAAGCCCGAAGCCGAGATGATCGCCGAGGCCGAGATCCTGTCGAAGGCGCTGCCCTACATGCTGCGCTACGACGACAAGACCGTCGTCGTGAAGTTCGGCGGCCACGCCATGGGCGACGCGGCACTCGGCAAGGCCTTCGCCGAGGACATCACGCTGCTGAAGCTCGCCGGCATCAACCCGGTGGTGGTCCACGGCGGCGGTCCGCAGATCAATGCCATGCTGGCCAAGCTCGACATCAAGTCCGAGTTCGCCGCCGGCATGCGCATCACCGACAAGAAGACGGTCGAGATCGTCGAGATGGTTCTGGCCGGATCGATCAACAAGGAGATCGTCCAGACCATCCAGGAGGCCGGCGGTCGCGCCATCGGCCTGACCGGCAAGGACGGCAACATGGTCACCGTCGAGCGGCTGAAGCGCACGGTGGTCGATCCCGATTCCAACATCGAGAAGGTCGTCGACCTCGGCTTCGTCGGCGAACCGAAGATCGTGCGCACCGAGGTGCTCGAGGTCCTGAAGAAGTCCGAGATCATCCCGGTTCTGGCGCCCGTCTGCCCGGGCGAGGACGGGGAGACCTACAACGTCAACGCCGACACCTTCGCCGGTGCCATCGCCGGCGCGCTGAAGGCGACCCGCGTCCTCTTCCTCACCGACGTGCCCGGCGTCCTCGACGAGAACAAGCAGCTGATCAAGGAACTGTCGCGCGCCGACGCCCAGCGTCTGATCGACCGCGGCGTCATCACCGGCGGCATGATCCCCAAGGTCGAGACCTGTTTCGAGGCGCTCGATCGCGGCGTCGAGGCGGCGGTCATCCTCAACGGCAAGGTGCCCCACGCCGTCCTGCTCGAGCTCTTCACCGAGCACGGCGCCGGCACGCTGATCACGCCGTGATCGCGGGACCGAACCGCACCCGTGGCGGCGGCCTGGACGAGGCCGCCCTGATCGCCCGTTTCGCCGACGTCGAGACCTGGGTCTTCGATCTCGACAACACGCTCTATCCGGCCTCCACCGACCTCTTCGCCCAGGTCGACGTGCGCATCCGCGACTATGTCGTCAAGCTGATCGGCGCGACGCCCGACGAGGCGCATCGGCTGCAGAAGGACTACTACCGCCGCTACGGCACGACGCTGCGCGGGCTGATGATCGAACACGGCATCTCGCCCGACGGCTTCCTCGAATATGTCCACGACATCGACCATTCGGTCGTCGCGCCCGATCCGCGCCTCGGTGCCGCGATCGCGGCGCTGCCCGGCCGGCGCTTCATCATGACCAACGGCACCCGCCGTCATGCCGCCGCGGTCGCCGATCGGCTCGGCATCACCGAGCATTTCGAGGACGTCTTCGACATCGTCGCCGCCGACCTGCTGCCGAAGCCCCACCGTGCCACCTACGAGAAGTTCTTCGCCGAGGCCCGCATCGATCCGACGCGGGCGGCGATGTTCGAGGATCTGTCGCGCAATCTCGAAGTGCCGGACGCCATGGGCATGGCGACCGTCCTGGTGGTGCCGTCGGGCATCGAGACGGTGGTGCGCGAGAGCTGGGAATTCGACGGCCGCGACGCCCCCCACGTCCAGTGGGTGACCGACGACCTCGCTCGTTTCCTCGAGCGCATCGCCCCGGCGGCCTGAGGCCGCCTCGAAAGACGAAGGCCCGAGACTGCGACCGGAAAGCCGGCTGGCGCGACAGCCGCGCGATTGACACCCCGTCTCGTCGCTTTATGGTCGCGGCCCGAGTTTCGAACCCAACCGAAGGGAACCGCCCGATGGCCGTCACGACCGCCGACCTCGCCGCCCTCGAAAAGACCATCGACGACGCCTTCGAGCGTCGCGCCGAGATCGACGTCTCCACCAAGGGCGCCGTGCGCGAGGCGGTGGAGACCGCGCTCGACCTGCTCGACAAGGGCAAGGTCCGCGTCGCCGAGAAGGTCGGCGACGCCTGGGTGGTGCATCAGTGGCTAAAGAAGGCGGTGCTGCTGTCCTTCCGCCTCACCCCGATGAGCATCGTCAAGGGCGGCCCCGGCGCCGCCACCTGGTGGGACAAGGTGCCCTCGAAGTTCGACGGCTGGGGCGCCCACGAGTTCGACAAGGCGGGCTTCCGCGCCGTTCCCGGCTGCGTCGTCCGTCGCTCGGCCTTCATCGCGCCGAACGTCGTGCTGATGCCCTCCTTCGTCAACCTCGGCGCCCGCGTCGACACCGGCACCATGGTCGACACCTGGGCGACGGTCGGCTCCTGCGCCCAGATCGGCAAGAACGTCCACCTCTCCGGCGGCGTCGGCATCGGCGGCGTGCTGGAGCCGCTGCAGGCCGGCCCGACCATCATCGAGGACGACTGCTTCATCGGCGCCCGTTCGGAAGTGGTCGAAGGCGTCGTCGTCGGCCAGGGTTCGGTGATCTCGATGGGCGTCTTCATCGGCGCCTCGACCAAGGTCATCAACCGGATGACCGGCGAGATCCACGTCGGCTACGTGCCGCCCTATTCGGTGGTCGTCTCCGGCAGCATTCCCGGCAAGCCGCTGCCCGGCCAGAACTGGGGCCCGTCGACCTATTGCGCCGTCATCGTCAAGACGGTCGACGCGCAGACGCGCTCCAAGACCGGCATCAACGAGTTGCTGCGCGACTGATCGCGACGACGAGGCGAGCCCTCCGGTCGGGTCCGCCGCCCACGTCTCGATGCTCTTTGCCGAGGCCCGACGCCCGCCGTCGGGCCTCGGTGCGTTTTCTGGTGGCCCACTGCGGGTGTTCAAATTTTCGTTGCATTTTCCGGCGTCGCGGATTTGGTTGAACGGAGGAGTTGCAGGCGCTCCTGGATTCGGCCTTTGGCTGCAGTATCATTTTCATGTCTGCGTCGGGGGATTTCATGACGATTCAGCAGGAAGGTGCCCGGCCTACCGGGATCTCGAACGATGCCAAGGCGATGATGCTGTTCGAGGCCAACAAGAAGTCGAATGTCGTCGCCTATCTTCTATGGTTCTTCCTGGGCGGCTTCGGCGCGCATCGCTTCTACGGTGGTCGCACCGGCAGCGGCGTCGCCCAAATTCTCATGCTCATTGTCGGGATGGTGCTCCTTCCCGTCGGTGGCTTCGGGGCAATCCTGCTCATTCCGCTCCTGATCTGGGTGTTCGTGGATGCCTTCCTCATTCCCGGCTGGATCCGCAATCACAACTTGCTCCTTGCGCACAGCCTCGGATGAGAGCGTGTCGCGGAGAAGGTGATTGACCGGCGAGGCGGGGCGTCCTAATCGGCGAAGCATGACCATGTCGCTTCCCCGCCTCGACGATCCCGTCGCCATCGCCCGCGCCCTGCTCGCTTGTCCCTCGGTGACGCCCGCGGAGGGCGGCGCGATCGATCTCGTCGCGGGAATCGCCGCCGAACTCGGCTTCGCCGTCGATCGCCCGGTCTTCACCGAGGACGGCACGCCCGACATCGAGAACCTCTTCGCGCGGCTCGGCACCGACGGTCCGCACTTCGTCTTCGCCGGCCACACCGACGTGGTGCCGCCGGGCGATGCGAGCCGCTGGACCCACGATCCCTTCGCCGGAACGATCGAGGACGGCGTGCTCTATGGCCGCGGCGCGGTCGACATGAAGGGCGGCATCGCCAGCTTCCTCGCCGCCCTCGGCCGACTGAAGGCGCGCGGCGTGACGCTGCCCGGCTCGGTCTCGCTGCTGATCACCGGCGACGAGGAAGGCCCCTCGATCAATGGCACGGTCAAGCTGCTCGCCTGGGCGGCCGAGCGCGGCCATCGCTTCGATGCGGCGATCGTCGGCGAGCCGACCAACCCGGAGGCGATCGGCGACGCCATCAAGGTCGGCCGCCGCGGCTCGCTCTCCGGCACGGTGACGGTGACCGGCCGGCAGGGCCACGTCGCCTATCCGCATCTCGCCGACAACCCGATCCCCAAGGTGATGCGGCTGGCGAATGCGCTGGTCGCCACCCCGCTCGACGCCGGCAACGACCGCTTCCAGCCGTCGAACCTCGAGCTCGTCTCGCTCGACGTCGGCAATCCGTCGTGGAACGTCATCCCGCGCGAGGCGCGTGCCCGCTTCAACATCCGCTTCAACGACCAGTGGTCGCGCGCGACGCTCGACGAGGAGCTGCGCCGCCGTCTCGCGGCCGCCGCCGGCAACGACGTCGAGTGGACGCTGGTGCTCGAGAGCCCGTCGTCGGACAGTTTCCTCACCCGCGACGAGGCGCTGATCGGCAAGCTCGCCGACGCGGTCGAGAGTGTCGTCGGCCGCCGCCCGGGCCTCTCCACCAACGGCGGAACGTCGGACGCCCGCTTCATCAAGGACTGGTGCCCGGTGGTCGAGTTCGGCCTCGTCGGCCAGACCATGCATCAGGTCGACGAGCGCGTGCCGGTCGCCGATCTCGAGGTGTTGACGCAGGTCTACGTCGCCTTCCTCGAGCGCTGGTTCGGGGTGGCGCCATGAGCGGAACGCTCGCCGCATCTCTGGCCGGCGCCCTGCGCCTTCTCGGTGGAGACCGGCGCGGCCTCGAGCGTATGGACCTGACCCTCGACGGCTTCTGGGCCTCGTTCCGGGTGATGGCGTGGCTCGTCCCGGCGGTGGCGCTGGCGATCTTCGCCGATCTGCGGCTCGCCGCCGAGATCGGCTCGGCCCGCTCGCTGTCGCCGGCCGCGGTGATGGTCGCCGGGGTGATCAACTACGTGCTCGGCTGGATCGCCTTCCCGGTCTTCCTCGCCCTCTTCGGCAACATGCTCGGCGTCGGCCGGGTCTTCGTGCCGTGGATGGTGGCGCGCAACTGGACGGGCGTTCCGGCATCGCTGCCTTATGTCCTCGTGGTGGTGCTGTGGCTCGTCGGCCTGATGCCGACGCGTCTGCTCGGGCCGCTGACGCTCGGCGCGCTCGGCTTCTCGCTCTTCTGCGGCTGGCGCGTCGCGGTCATCGCCGGCGAACGGCCGGCCGGCGCGGCGGTCGCCTTCACGCTGGTCGACTTCCTGCTCGGCCTGCTGATCGAGGCCGGCGCCGATCGGCTGTTCGGTCTCTGAGGGAAACGATCCGATGGATGCCTTCGATCCGCGCCTGACGCCCGCCCGCCCCGACCTCGCGGCGGCACATCTGAAGGGCATCGTTCCGGCCGAGCGCTATGTCGAGGGCACGCCCGCCCGCATCCTCGAGGCGGTGGCGCCGCTGCGTCGCCTGCCGCGTCCCGACGCCGGCCTCGACACCGAAGGCCTCCACGGCGAGACGTTGCGCGTCTACGACGAAGACGACGAGGGCTGGAGCTGGGTGCAGTTCGACCGCGACGGCTACGTCGGCTGGATGCCGAGCCACGCGATCCTGAAGGGCGAGGCGCCGCCCGCGACCCACCGGGTCGCGGCGCTGGCGACCTTCGTCTACCCGGCCATCGGCATCAAGGATCCGCCCTCGGCGCGCCTTTCCTTCGGTTCCCCCGTCCGGGTGATCGGCGAACGCGAGGCGCCGAACGGCCGGCGATTCTGCCTCACCCCCGAGGGCGGGGTGATCGTCGCGAGCCATCTGGTTCCGATCGACACGCGCGAGAGCGACCCCGTCGCCGTCGCCGAGCGTTTCCTCGGCATCCCCTATCTCTGGGGCGGCCGCTCGAGCCTCGGCATCGACTGCTCCGGCCTCGTCCAGACGGCCTTCGCCGCCTGCGGCGTGCCCGCGGCGCGCGACACCGACCTGCAGGAGATGTCGCTCGGTGAGCCGATCGGCCTCGATCCCGCCGGCTGGCGGCGTGGCGACCTGCTCTTCTGGGCCGGCCACGTCGGCTTGGTGCGCGACACCGAGAGCTTCGTGCACGCGACCGCCCACACGATGACGGTGACGATCGAAGGCCTCGCCGAGGGCTTGGCCCGGATCGAAGCCTCGGGGACGCCGCTGCGCACCGTCCGCCGCGTCCGCCTGCCTCAGTAACCCCGCGTCCGGTCGACCACGTGGGCGGGATCGATCCGCCCGCCCGCCATCAGCGTGCGGATGCCGGCGAGGATGCGTTCGCCCAGAGCATCGGCATCGGAATCGGCGGCGCAGTGCGGCGTGATCGTCACGCGCGGATGCGCCCACAGTGCCGAGGTCCTGGGCAGCGGTTCGACCTCGAAGACGTCGAGCACGGCGGCCGCCAGTTCCCCGGCATCGAGCGCGGCGAGAATGTCGGCCTCGACCTGGAGCGATCCGCGCCCGGCGTTGATCAGCACCGGCCCGCCGATGTGTTCGGCGCCGCGCAGCTTGGCGAAGAGCGAGCGGTTCAGGATGCCGCGCGTCTCCGGCGTCGCCGGCAGCAGCACGACGAGAATGTCGGTGCGGGCCAGGAAGGCGTCGAGCCCGGCCTCTCCGGCGAAGGTCTCCATGCCGGCGACCGCGCGCTTCGACCGGCTCCAGCCGACGAGCGTGAAGCCGAGCCGGCCGAGCACCTCGGCGGCGTCGCGGCCGAGTTCGCCGAGCCCCATGATGCCGACCGTCACGGCGCGCGCCGCCGGCTGATGGACGCTGCGCCAGCGGGTTGCGGCCTGCGCCGCGCGGTGGCCGTCCATCTGGCGATGCTGCGCCAGCACGTTCATCACCACCCACTCGGTCATGCGGGCGGTGAGATCGGGATCGACGATGCGGACGATCGGCACGTCGGGCAGCGTCGGGTCGGTCAGGAGCGCATCGACGCCGGCACCGAGATTGAACACCGCCTCGAGATTCGGCAACGCGGCGAGAAGCCCCTGCTTCGGCCGCCACGCGGCAACGAAGCGGATCGACGCCGGGTCGTAGGGCGCGCGCGCGTCGACGACCGTCAGATCGGGGGCGAGGCGGCGGAACCGTTCGATCCACGGATCGGGCGTCCAATGCTCGACGGCGACGAGAAGCGACATGGGAACTCCGGCAGGGTCATTCGCCGACGAGGCGGGGCAGGGCAGGGGCGTCGGCCTCGAGATCGAGCGCTTCGATCCGTCCGGCGCGACGCACCACCTTGTCGGCCGAAATCGCGATCTGGTCCAGATCCCGCGTGGTCTGGGCGAAATGCGCCTGGAGCTTGGCCACCCGCTCGACGAGGCGGGCGACGTCGTCGCCGAGCGCCCCCACCTCGCGCTGGATCGCATGGGCCTGCGAGCGGATCGCCTCGTCGCGGCCGATCGACTGCACCACCTGGATGGCGAGCAGCAGCAGCGACGGCGAGACGATGACGACGCGCGCCCGATGCGCCCGCTGCACCACTTCGGAGAAGTGCTCGTGCAGATCGGCGAAGATCGCCTCCGACGGCACGAAGAGGAAGGCGACGTCGTGGGTCTCGCCCGGCAGGAGGTACTTCTCGCGGATGTCGGCGACATGGCGGATGACGTCGCGGCGGAAGAGCTGCATCGCCCGATCGCGCGCCTCGGCGCTCCCCGCCTCGCGCATCGCGCTCCAGCCCTCGAGCGGGAACTTGGCGTCGACCGCCAGCGGCGGCGCCTCGCCGCCGAGGCGGATCAGGCAGTCGGGCCGCACGCCGGTCGAGAGCGTCGCCTGGAACTCGTAGGCGCCGATCGGCAGCGCGTCGGCGACGATCGCCTCCATCCGCCCCTGGCCGAAGGCGCCCCGCGCCTGTTTGTTGGAGAGGATCGCCTCGAGCCGGCCGACGCCGCTCGACAGCGCCGTGATCCCCTGCTGCGCCCGGTCGATCACCGCGAGCCGTTCGGCCAGCGCCGACAGGCTCTCGGCGGTCGCCCGCGTCGTGTCGCCGAGCGTCGTACCGAGCCGGGCGCCGAGCCCGTCGAGCCGTTCGGAGAGGCCGCGCGCGAGATCGGCCTGACGCGAGCCGAAGACCTCCGCCATCGCCTTCATCCGCCCGGTCATCTCGGCCTGCAGCCGGCCGATCTCGACGAGGCGGCGTTCGACCTCCATCGCCTGATCGGCGGCGAAGGTCTCGGCCGCGATCCGCTCCGCCTGTCCCCGTCTGCGGGAGACCCCCGCGACGAGGAGGCCGAGGCCGAAGCCACCGGCGGCGAAGAGGAGGTGGGGGAGGCCGACGGCGAAGCCGGCGATGGTGAGGGCCGTGTCCTGCATGGGCGAACCTTCGCACGATTCTCTTAAGAGATCATGTTTTGTTCTCACGAGCGAGGCGCGCGGACCTTGCCGGGTCGTCCTTCGGCCCCAGATCGTCCGAACGGCCGGCGACAAGGGCCGTGCGGAGGAACGATCATGACCGACGACGCCCGCACTCTCGAGATCGAGCGCCACATGACGGCGCCGCGCGCCGCGATCTGGCGGGCCTGGACCGATCCGAAGCTGCTCGCACTCTGGTGGTGTCCGAAGCCGTGGACGACGGAGGTCATCGCCTTCGACATGCGCCCCGGCGGCGCCTTCCATGCCCGCATGCGCGCGCCGGAGGGTGAAACGGGCGAAAGCGACATGCCGGGTTGTTTCCTCGACATCGTCCCGGCCGAGCGGGTGGTCTTCACCACGGCGCTCGGGCCGGGCTGGGCGCCGCAGCGTCCGTGGCTCGCCATGACAGCGGTGATCACGATGGCGGACGCGGCCGACGGCGGCACGCTCTATCGCGCCCGCTGCCTGCACGAGAGCATCGAGGATACCGAGCGCCACGCCGCGATGGGCTTCGCCGAAGGGTGGGGCATCTGCCTCGCCCAGCTCGATGCCCTCGCCGCCGGGCTCTGAGGCCGTTCTCTCGATCGAAATCGACCGCCGCGGCGCAGATTCCGCCGTGAACGAGCGAAATTTCGACGTCGTTTCGATTGACCGGCGGGCGGCCCTCGCCTATCTGACGGCTCATGGCCATACTCGACATCATCACCCTGCCCGACCCCCGCCTGAAGCTCGTTTCCGAGCCGGTGGCGGTCGTCGACGACGAGATCCGCCGGATCCTCGACGACATGCTGGAGACCATGTACGACGCCCCCGGCATCGGGTTGGCGGCGATCCAGGTCGGCGTGGCGAAGCGCATGCTCACCATCGACCTCTCGCGCGAGGGCGAGGAACGGGCACCGCTCTTCGTCATCAATCCGGAGATCGTCTGGACCTCGGAAGAGACCAACACCTATCAGGAGGGTTGCCTCTCGGTGCCCGAGCACTACGACGACGTCGAGCGCCCGGCCCGTGTGAAGGTGAAGTTCCTCGATCGCGACGGCAAGCCGCGGGAGATCGAGGCCGAAGGCCTGCTCTCCACCTGCCTGCAGCACGAGATCGACCACCTGAACGGCGTCGTCTTCATCGACCACCTGTCGCGGCTGAAGCGCGAACGGGTGACCAAGAAGTTCTCCAAGGTGGCGAAGGTCCGCTCCCGCCTGACCGGCTGGCGCCCGTCGATGGGCTGAGGCCGATCGCCGATGGAAGATGCACGAAGAGCCGGCGGGGCGACCCGCCGGCTCTTCCGCGTTTCGGGGGTGGGCGTATCACACCGACGGGTCGAGCACGCCGAGATAGACGACGAGCAGCAGGAAGGCGCCCATCAGGAACCGGTAGATCACGAAGGGCCAGGAGGAGAAGCGCTCCATCACCTTCATCAAGGTCCAGATCGCCACGAAGGCGGAGAGCGATGCGGAGGCGAGGCCTATGCCGAGCACTTCCCAGCCGGCGGCGTCGAGCCCCGCCTTCTTCAGCTCGAAGAGTTCCTTGACGCCGGCGCCGGTGATCGCCGGCAGGCCGAGCAGGAAGGAGAAGCGGGCGGCGTCCTCGCGCTTCAGGTTCATGAACAGCGCCGCCGTCAGCGTCGAGCCGGAACGCGACACGCCCGGGATCAGCGCGCCGACCTGGGCGAGGCCGACGACGACCGCATCGCGCAGGCGGATCTCCTCGAACGTGCGCTTGTGGCGGCAGACGAGCTCGGCGAGCGCCAGCAGCAGCGCCATGCCGATCGAGGCGGCGCCGATCACCCAGAGTTCGCGCAAGGGCGAGCCGCAGGCGTTGAGCTGCTTCTTCAGGAGCACGCCGCCGATCACGATCGGGATCGTGGCGACGACGATGCCGACCGCCATGCGGAACTCGAAGGCGCGGTAGTCGCCTTCCTGCGCCGCCTTCCAGGAACCCGCCCCCACCCGCCAGATGTCACGCCAGAAATAGGTGACGACCGCGAAGAGCGCGGCGAGCTGCATGGCGGCGGAGAAGGCGGAGCCGGGATCGGGCCAGCCGAGGAAGGTCGGCACCACCCGCATGTGGGCGGTCGAGGAGATCGGCAGCAGCTCGGTGATGCCCTGGACGACGCCGAGGATCGCCACCTTGGTGGCGCCGAGGGCGACGAAGCCCGTGTCGATGCCGTTGGTGCAGACGCTGGCCATGGCGGAAAACTCCCGGAAATGCGGGGCGCGAGGCGGAGACGCCGGCGAGGGTGGATCTGCCGTCGAGACTGCCTCCGGGACGGTTACCGAAGCCTTACCCACCCACCAGCAAATTCGAGCGATTTTCTCAACAAAGTAATCATGTAGATAAACCAAGAGTAAATTCGATCTCGTAAAAACACATTCAAAGTTTGACTTGGCTGAAATCCGCATGTGCGAAGGTGGCTTCACTGGGAAGGGGAGTTACTTTCGTCATGACCAAGTCGAAGATCTGGGGATTTGCTGCTTTCTTTGCTGTCTCGCTGATCGCCGGCCAGGCCGGTGCGCGTGAAGCGATCACTCTGGCGCGCCTGCCGGAGACCACCAGCGCGCTGCCGGTGGGCGAGGCGCGTCCGGTCTGGGGTTGGGTGGACTATTGCCGCCGCAACCCGACCGAATGCGACGGCGCCCGCACCCAGGCGCGCGAAATCCGCCTCGATGCCCGCACATGGCAGACGCTGGTCGAGGTCAACCGCTCGGTGAATACGGCGATCGAGCCGATCACCGACGAGGAGCACTGGGGCGTCGCCGATCGGTGGGACATCCCGACCGACGGCAAGGGCGACTGCGAGGACTACGTGCTGTTGAAGCGCAAGGTCCTGACCGAGCGCGGCTTCCCGCGGTCGTCGCTGCTCGTCACCGTCGTCATCGACACCAAGGGCGCCGGCCATGCCGTGCTGACCGTCAAGACCGATCACGGCGACTTCGTCCTCGACAACATGCGCGACGACATCCTGGCCTGGGTGAAGACCGGCTATCGCTTCGTCAAGCGCCAGTCGCAGGAAGAACAGAACCGCTGGGTCGCGCTGGACGACGGCGTCCAGATCCCGGCCACCGCTTCGGCGCGCTGAGCCGAACCGATCTCTCCTTCGTCAGGGGCCGCTCCTCGCCGCGCGCGAGGGGCGGCATCCGTACGTTTCAGGGCTGCCCCGCGCCCTGCGCCGCTCGGTCGCAGGGTGAAAACCCGCGGAAAAGGCGACGGAGGCCTCCATGCCCGCGTGGAGTGCAGAGCTGCATTGGTCCGGGCGCATGGTCGAAGCCGGCGTAAGATCCGCGCTCGCCGCATGCCTGACGAGACTTCGCCCCCTTTCGGCCACGTTCCACGGGGGAACCCGTACCCTTTCCACAATCGAACCGTAGTGCGGCTGAATCGGTGGCGACGCGGACTCCGCTTTGTTGACGAATGATGAATTGCAACCCGGCGAGCCATGCGGAAATCGCAGGTCAGAGGGTGGGGCGGCCGCCTTCAAAATAGGCAATCCGCCGATTATTTCATCGTTCATGGATGAACGCTCCATCGTCGCCGGGAGAGAGACCGAAGACGACGACGGGGCATCGAAGGGAGGGGACCGACAAGGTCCTCATATGATCATGTCGTTCTACACCATCGCCAACCAGCTCCGTTCCTCCGTCGAGCGCTATCGCAACTATCGCCGCGCCGTCCGCGAGCTCTCCGCTCTCGACGACCGTCAGCTCTGCGACATCGGCCTCGTGCGCAGCCGCATCGAGGAAGTGGCGCGCGGCGCGCTCCACTGATCGGGGACGATCGGCCCCGCGCCGATCCGACGCTCTTCTCGAAAGGGGCGGCCCGTTGGCCGCCCCTTTCGTCGTTGCCGTCCTTCGCTGCGTTGCAATGAAATATTTTGCAGAAACGACATTGAATTGCCGTTTGCTGTGACTATGATCCGCCCTAGATTCTGAGGACGACGACGATGCGCGCTCGCGAGGAGCGTCGCGCGGCGCCGTCCCGTTCGGGGGTGTGCATGGTCAGCCGCGTCATCACGGTGGATCCCTTCGACTTCGTCGCCTTCGGCGGCACCGGCGACCTTGCGCGTCGCAAGCTCCTGCCGGGCCTCTACCATCGCGACCGGGTCGGCCAGATCCCGGACGAGACCCGCATTCTCGGCGTCGCCCGCGCCGAGATGACGGTGGAGGCCTTCCGCGCCTTCGCCCGCGAGGCGCTCGACGCCCACGTGCCCGAGCACGAGCGCGACGAGGCGGTGATCGAACGTTTCGTCGCCCGCCTGTCCTATGTCGCCGTCGACGCCACCGGCGAGCGCGGCTGGGCCGATCTCGCCGCCTTCCTCGCCACCCGCCCCGAATGCATCCGCGTCTTCTATCTGGCGACCAGCCCCGATCTCTTCGGCGGCATCTGCGACCGGCTGAAGGCGTCCGGCGTGGTGACGCCCTGCTCGCGCGTCGTGGTCGAGAAGCCGATCGGCAAGTCGCTCGCCTCGGCCCGCGCGGTCAACGCCGCCGTCGGCGCCGCCTTCGACGAGGCGCAGATCTTCCGCATCGACCACTATCTCGGCAAGGAGACGGTGCAGAACCTGATGGCGCTGCGCTTCGCCAACTCGCTGTTCGAGCCGCTGTGGAACGCCGCGCACATCGACTACGTCCAGATCACCGCCGCCGAGAGCCTCGGCGTCGAGGGCCGCGCCGGCTACTACGACGGCGCCGGCGCGTTGCGCGACATGGTGCAGAACCATCTCCTCCAGCTCCTCTGCCTCGTCGCCATGGAGCCGCCGGCGACGCTCGACGCCGACGCGGTGCGCGACGAGAAGCTCAAGGTGCTGAAGTCGCTGAAGCCGATCGGCCCC
Organism: Pinisolibacter sp. DMC100; assembly: GCF_056313705.1. Taxonomy (NCBI): domain Bacteria; kingdom Pseudomonadati; phylum Pseudomonadota; class Alphaproteobacteria; order Hyphomicrobiales; family Ancalomicrobiaceae; genus Pinisolibacter; species Pinisolibacter sp. DMC100. The sequence continues at coordinate 1,115,393 of NZ_JBQUZT010000001.1, forward strand.
GCCGACGTCGACCGCGTCACCGTGCGCGGCCAGTACGAGAAGGGCGCGAGCGCCGAGGGCGCCGTGGCCGGCTATCTCGAGGAACTGGGCAAGCCGACCTCCAACACCGAGACCTTCGTCGCCCTCAAGGCCGAGGTCGAGAACTGGCGCTGGGCCGGTACGCCCTTCTATCTGCGCTCGGGCAAGCGCCTCGCCGACCGGGTCTCCGAGATCGTGGTGAGCTTCCGCCCGATCCCCCATTCGGTCTTCGACGCCGCCGCCGGCCCGATCCGCCGCAACGAGTTGGTGATCCGCCTGCAGCCCGACGAGGGCGTCAAGCTCTCGCTGATGATCAAGGACCCTGGTCCCGGCGGCATGCGGCTGAAGTCGGTGCCGCTCGACATGAGCTTCGCCGAGGCCTTCGCCGAGCGCCATGCCGACGCCTACGAGCGGCTGATCATGGACGTGGTGCGTGGCAACCAGACGCTCTTCATGCGCCGCGACGAGGTCGAGGCGGCCTGGACCTGGATCGACCCGATCCTCGAGGCCTGGGCGGCCTCCGGTGACGCGCCGAAGCCCTATCGCTCCGGCACATGGGGTCCGTCCGCCGCCGTCGCCCTGATCGAGCGCGACGGCCGCGCGTGGCACGAGGACGGCGCCTGACGGCACGTCCCTTCTCCCTGGCGGGAGAAGGAGGCCCATCGGGCAGGGAAGACTTCGGCGAGGCCGCGGCCGCGCCGGGAAAGGCAGGAAGACATGGCCCTCGACGCCCGCGTCGGCGAGATCACCGAGCGCATCCGCGCCCGCTCCCGCGACACTCGTGCCCGTTATCTCGAACACGTCGCCGCCCAGGTGGAGAAACGCCCGACCCGCTCCAAGCTCGGCTGCGCCAACCTCGCCCACGGCTTCGCCGCCTGCGGCCCCGAGGCCAAGGCGCGGCTGGCGGCGGGCGAGACGCCGAACATCGGCATCGTCACCGCCTACAACGACATGCTCTCCGCCCATCGGCCCTACGAGCGCTATCCGGCGCTGATCCGGGCCGAGGCCGAGCGACTCGGCGCCACGGCGCAGGTCGCCGGCGGGGTGCCCGCCATGTGCGACGGCGTCACGCAGGGCGAGGCCGGAATGGAGCTGTCGCTCTTTTCCCGCGACGTCATCGCCATGGCGACCGGCGTGGCGCTCTCCCACCAGATGTTCGACGGCGCGCTGATGCTCGGCATCTGCGACAAGATCGTGCCCGGCCTCGTCATCGGCGGGCTCGCCTTCGGCCATCTGCCGGTGATCTTCGTGCCGTCCGGCCCGATGACGACCGGCATCTCCAACGGCGAGAAGAACCGCGTCCGCCAGCTCCATGCCGAGGGCAAGGCGACGAAGGCCGATCTGCTGGAGAGCGAATCCAAGTCCTACCACGGCATCGGCACCTGCACCTTCTACGGCACCGCCAACTCCAACCAGATGCTGATGGAGTTCATGGGTCTGCATCTGCCGGGCGCGAGCTTCGTGCCGCCTGACACCGAGCTCCGCGACGCGCTGACCCGCGCCGCCGTCGCCCGGGTGCTGGAGATCGGATCGCGCGGGAGCAGCTTCACGCCGATCGGCGAGGTGCTCGACGAACGCGCCTTCGTCGACGGCATCGTCGGCCTGATGGCGACGGGTGGGTCGACCAACCACACGCTCCATCTCGTCGCCATGGCGCGCGCCGCCGGCATCGCGTTGAACTGGGACGACTTCGCCGACCTCTCCGCCGTGACGCCGCTGCTGGTGCGCGCCTATCCCAACGGCGCCGCCGACGTCAACGCGCTGCACGAGGCCGGCGGCGTGCCCTTCGTCATCCGCGAACTCCTCGGCGAGGGGCTGCTCCATGCCGACGCCCGCACCGTCGGTGGCGCGAGCCTCGCCGAGCAGACGCAGACGCCGAGCCTCGACGCGTCCGGCGCCCTCGTCTTTGCGCCTGCGCGGGCGGCGAGCGGCGACGAGAGCGTGGTGCGACCGATCGTCCGCCCCTTCGAGGCGGTCGGCGGGCTCGAGCTGCTCACCGGCAACCTCGGCCGCGCGGTGATCAAGATCTCGGCGGTCGCCCCCGAACACCGGATCGTCGAGGCGCCGGCCCGCGTCTTCGACGATCAGGAGGCCGTCCAGCGCGCCTTCCGGGCGGGCGAACTCACCGGCGATTTCGTCGCCGTCGTCCGCTTCCAGGGGCCGCGCGCCAACGGCATGCCGGAACTCCACAAGTTGACGCCGCCGCTCGGCGTTCTGCAGGATCGCGGCCAGAAGGTCGCGCTGGTGACCGACGGCCGCATGTCGGGAGCCTCCGGCAAGGTGCCGGCGGCCATTCACCTTTCGCCGGAAGCCGCCGACGGCGGACCGATCGCCCGCATCCGCGACGGCGACGTGGTCCGCCTCGACGCGACGACGGGACGCCTCGACGTCCTGGTCGATCCGGCGGAATGGTCGTCGCGGCCGGCCGCGACGGCCGATCTCTCCGCATCCGGTTGGGGCGCCGGACGGGAGCTCTTCGCAACTTTCCGCAACACCGTCGGCTCGGCCGAAGAGGGGGCCTCCTCGCTATGAACGTCATCCGCATCGTCCCCGATCCCCGTCGTCTCCTCGATCACGAATGCCGCACCGGTGAGAGTCCGCTGTGGGACGACCGCCGCGATCGGCTCTTCTTCGTCGACATCGATTCCGGTGAGATCCATCACGTCACCGCCGAGGGCTCGTCCCATCGCGTCTGGCCGGCGCCGCCGCCGGAGCGTCCGACCGCGCTGGGTCTGACCACCACCGGCCGCCTCGTCGTCTCGCTGACCCGCTCGGTCGTGCTCTTCGACCCCGACGCCGGCACCTGGGACACGCTCGCCGAGATCGACGTCGGCCGCTCCACCACCCGCCTCAACGACGGCAAGGTCGGTCCCGACGGTGCCTTCTGGGTCGGCTCGATCGACGAGACGCCCGAGCGGCCGCCGGTGTGCTGCCTGTGGCGCGTCACCGCCGACGGCGCCGTCGAGAAGAAGATCGACGGCCTGCGCGCCTCCAACGGCCTCGCCTGGGATCCCTCGGGTCGCACCATGTATCTCTCCGACAGCCGCGGCCCGTGGATCGATCGCTTCGACTTCGACGCGGCGACCGGCGAGATCTCCAACCGCTCGCGCTTCGCCACCCTCGACGACGGCCTCGGCCGCCCGGACGGCGGCTGCTGCGACGCCATCGGCCACTACTGGAGCGCCGGCATCACCTCGGGGCAGATCAACCGCTTCGCCCCCGACGGCCGCCTGCTCGAGCACTGGAACCTGCCGGTCGACCATCCGACGATGCCGTGCTTCGGCGGCGAGGGCCTGCGCACGCTCTTCGTGACGTCGCTGCTCCGGCCCGGCGAGGAAGGCCGTCCGTCGCTGGCGCCGGCCGGCTCGGTGATCGCCCTCGATGCCCAGATCGCCGGCTTCCCGCCCTTCCGTATGCCCGATCCCAAGGGCTGAGTGGTCCGCGGGGCATTGCCGAAACGAAGAAGGCCCGGACATCCGTCCGGGCCTTCTTTTCGTTCGATGCGCGTACCGCTCAGGCGGCGGCGACGTCGGCGAGGAAGCGGTCGACCACGGCGCGCAGATCTTCCGCCGTCGTGGCGACGCGGCCCGCGGCATCCGTCATCTCGCCGGCCGCGCGGGTCGTCTCGCCGGCGGCGGCGCTGACACCGCCGATGTTCTCGGCGACGTGGCGGGTACGCTCGGCGGCGAGCGACACGTTGCGGGCGATCTCGGCGGTGGAGGCGCCCTGTTCCTCGACCGCGGCGGCGATCGCCGAGGTGAAGGTGTCGACCTCGCCCATCGTGTCGACGATCCGGCCGATCGCCTCGACGGCGGCGCCGGTGGTGCTCTGGATCGCGCCGATCTGGGCGGAGATCTCCTCGGTCGCCTTGGCGGTCTGACCGGCGAGCGTCTTGACCTCGGCGGCGACGACGGCGAAGCCGCGGCCGCTCTCGCCGGCACGCGCCGCCTCGATCGTCGCGTTGAGGGCGAGCAGGTTGGTCTGTTCGGCGATGTCGCGGATCAGCCCGACCACGGCGCCGATGCGCCCGGCCGCCTGGGCGAGGTCGCCGACGGTGACGTTGGTGTCGCGCGAGACCTTGGCCGCTTCGGCCACCACGTCGGTGGTGCGGGAGACCTGGCGGGCGATCTCGTCGATCGAATGCATGAGCTCCTCGCCGGCGGCCGACACGGTGACGACGTTCTCCGACGCCTCGCGCGAGGCGTCGGCGGCATCGTCGGAGCGTTGCGACGTCGTGGCGGCGTTGCGGCCGAGGTCGGTCGCGGTGGCGGTCATCGACCGCATCTCGGCGTCGACGGCGCCGAGCATGGCGGTGGCGCGGCGACGGAACTCGCCGACGAGGCGATCGATCGCCTGTTCGCGCACCCGCTTGGCCTCGGCGGCCGACGAGGTCGCCGCCGTCAGTTCGCGGCGCTCGACCTCCTGGCGGCGGAAGACCATGACGGCCTCGGCCATGTCGCCGAGCTCGTCCTTGCGGTTCGTGTCGACCGAGACGTCGAGATTGCCGTGGCCGAGGTCGACCATCGCCTGCCGGATGGCGGCGAGCGGTCGCGTCACCGAGCGCACCACCAGGAAGGCGATGAGGCCGATCGCGCCGCCGAAGACCAGCGACAGCAGGCCCGAACGCAACGCCACGGCGCGGAACTGCGCCTCGACGTCGTCGATCCACATGCCGGTACCGATGACCCAGCCCCAAGCCTTGAAGGCGCCGACATGCGAGACCTTCGGCAGCGCTTCGGAGGCACCGGGCTTCGGCCAGCGATAGGCCACCGTGCCGGAACCCTTGGCGGCGGAGACGGCGAGCATCTCGCGGAACAGGAGCACGCCGTCGGCGTCCTTCATGTCGAGCCCGGAGACGCCGCGCATCTTCTCGGAAGGGTGGACGACCATCAGACCGTCGGCCGTCATCACGAAGATGTAGTTGTTGTCGTCGAAGCGCAGCCGGCCGATCTCGTCGGCGGCGCGCGCCTTCGCCTCCTCCATCGTGATCTCGCCGCGCTTCGCCTTGTCGAAGGACGACTGCGCCAGGCTCGCCGCGGTCTCCTCGATGCGGCGCAGCTCGTCGAGCCGGCTCTGGTAGAGGTTCGAATGCAGCGTCACGAGGCCGAGCACCGTCACCGCGACCAGACCGACGACGGCCAGGCCGGCGACGAGAAACAGCCGCGAAGAAATACCTCGATTGAAGATCGCCATGGTCCGCTCTCCGACGGCTCGCCTACCGTTCCGCACGTGGGTCGTGCGGTTGCCCGAGCGGGCATGCGGGGGTGGAAGCCGACTTTTCACTTCGGCGAGTGTCGTTGCGTCCGCCTTAAGAAAAGGGAAACGGAAAGCAATTCGGACTGCGAAATTTCACCGGAAGAAAGTCGGTATACCGATGATTTCGGAAACGATTGAAATCGTATACGAAATCGAATGGTTTTCGACCGGTCTGGGTTTGGACGGAGTCCAGATTTCGCGCCTCCGACTACAGTCGAATTACCTAACGTCAGGCTTTCGGTTCTCCGTGACCGATCACCCGGCGGACGCCGAGATGACGGGCGCGGACGGCGCGTTCGACGTCGTCGATCGCCGCGTGCAGTTCGGCGACGCCGATCGACGGCTCGGCCAGGCAGTGGAAGTTGACCACCACGCCCTCGGCGGTGGCGCGGGCCCGCACGTGGTGGACCTCGCCGACGATGCCGCCGCGCTCCGCCGCCGCCTGGAGGTCGCCGCGGATCTCGGCGAGCGACGGCTCGTCGAGATCGAGGCCGGTCAGACGATCGACGGTGATCGGTTCGATGTGGGTCTCGACCTCCGAGCCGGGGCCGAGTTCCGCCTCGATCGCCGTCTCGAGCCCGCTCGCCACCGCATGGGCCTCGGCGAGCGGCATGCGGCCGTCGACCTCGAGGTCGAGCGAAACCGAGATGCGTTCGTCGGCGAGCGTCTGGACGAAGAGGTGATGGACGGCGACGCCGCGGTTGCGGGCGATCACCATGATGCGCTCGTGGATCGTCTCGTCGTCGAGGGCGATCGGATGGACGGCGATGGCGATGTCGACCTCCGGCATGGCACGGGCGACCGCCGCCTTGACCTCGGCCTTGATCGCCGCCGTCTCGTCGAGCGAGCGGATGCGGGCGACCGCGACGTCGAGATCGACGAAGATCGTGGCGCCCGACGGCCGCGCCCGGATCCGCTCGATCGCCACGACGCCGGCGACCCCTTCGGCGATCGTGCGGATGCCTTCGGCGACGCCGTGGGGGGCGGCGTCCATCAGCGAGTCGATGGTGCGCCGGCCGAGCCGCCAGCCGGCGAGGCAGACGAAGGCGGAGACGCCGATCGCCGCCAGCGCGTCGCCGAGCGGCCAGCCCGCCCAGACGAAGCCGAGGCCGACGAGCACGACCGCCGAGCTCCACATGTCGGAGGAGAAGTGCAGCGCATCGGCCTCGAGCGCCGGGCTGCCCGTCTCGCGCGCCACCTTCAGCAGGTGACGGGCGCGGAAGAAGTCGACGACGATCGACACCACCACGACGCCGACCGCGACGAGGCTCGCCTCCGGCTCGCCGCCGTGGCCGAGGATGCGCTGCACCGCCTCCCAGGCGATCCAGCCGGAGGCGACGAAGAGGAGCCCGGTCTCGGCCAGCGCCGCGACGCTCTCGATCTTGGCGTGGCCGTAGTGGTGCATCTCGTCGGCGGGCTCGTCGGCGATGCGCACCGCGAACCAGGTCATCACCGTGGCCCCGACGTCGAGCAGGCCGTGGATCGCCTCCGACAGGAGACCGAGCGAGCCGGTCATGACCGCCACGATCGCCTTGGCGATCGTCAGGCCCGTCGAAGCGACGATGGAGCCGAGCGCGGCGGCTTCCTTCTGCTCGCCGTGCGAGACATTCTCATTTGCAGTCATGGACTTGGCTCCGATCGCCGGGACGTGCGGCATCCCTAGGTCGTGCGGTCCGGAGGGGCAAGCGCCTTGCCGACACCGGCGGTGACGACCTTCGTCGGTGTGGGCCTGAGGCCACACCCCGGTCGGCGAGCGCACGGCCGGCGCGATTTCGGGTGGACGTGGCTCCGGACGCGGTCTATCCGCTGGACGTGGTTCCGCCGCATCGCGGCATCATGGTGATCCGCCGTTCGTCCGCGTCGCTGGACCCGGCCCGTCTCGACGACACTCCGACCCCGAAAGGACGGCCCATGGGCGCCGATCGTTTCCTGCGCGTCTTCTCCCGCACCACCCTCGTCGGCGCCCTCGTGGCGGCGTTCGTCGGCGGCACCGTGGGTCGGGCCGGCGCCGAGGAAGGGGGCGAGGAGACGCTGAAGACGCTCTATCGCATCGCCATCTCGGCCGAGATGTGCGGCTTCCCGATGGGCCAGCGCGAGGCGACCAACCTCGGCAAGGCGATGAACCGGGCGCTGGCCGAGACCAACCTCTCGCCCGACGCCGCCGACGCGCTCTACCGCGACGTCGACGCCGCGCTCGAGGCCGAAGGCTTCGAGAAGATCTGCGCCGGCGACGGTGCGCGCAACTACCGCGCCCTTCTCGCCGCCAACATCCGTTGATCGATCGCGCCTTTCGCGCGTATCCTCGTCGACCTTCGCAAATCCGTCGTGTGGAATCGCCATTCTCGCGGCTCGACCGTCGGTCGCGCGACGCGACGGTTGCGTTTCGTCCGTGACGGTGGCAACCGATCGGGACAGGCGCGAGAGGCGCGCGCTGGCGAGGGTTCCATGAGCATCGACGATCGGCGGGAAACGGCATCGTCCGGCATCCTCCTCTCCGGAGACACGGCGGTCGGACCACTGGTCCGGGCGGTGATCGATGCCGTCGACGAACCCTGCATCGTGGTCGACGGCACTCACGAGGTGCGCTGGTTCAACCGTGACGCGGCGCTGCGCTTCCCCGCCCTGTCGGAGGGCTTCCCGCTGTCCTTCGGCGTGCGCGTCACCCAGCTCTACGACGCCGTCGACACCGCCCGCGACCGGCTGGCGGCCGAGATCGTCGAATGGCACGACAAGGTGCCGACCGAACGCTGGTCGCGCGCCCACGTGGCGCCGCTGATCGTGCCCGGCATCGCGCCCTTCCTCATGATCCGCATCGAGGACCTGACCGAGACGCGCCGGATGGAGCGCATGCGCGCCGACTTCGTCGCCAACGCCAGCCACGAACTGCGCACGCCGCTCGCCGCCCTCTCCGGCTTCATCGAGACGCTGCAGGGTCCGGCGCGCGAGGACGGCGCCGCCCGCGCGCGCTTCCTCGGCGTCATGGCCGAACAGGCGGGGCGGATGAAGCGGCTGATCGACGACCTCCTGTCGCTGTCGCGCATCGAGATGAAGGCGCATCTGCGCCCCGAGGCCGAGGTCGACCTCTGCGAGGTGCTCGCCCGCGTCCTCGACCTCGCCCGCCCGGCCGCCGGCACCGAGGGCGTCACCCTGGCGCTCGAGGGCTGCGACACCGCCCGCGCGGTGCGCGGCGATCGCGAGGAACTGGTCCAGGTCTTCACCAATCTGGTCGAGAACGCCGTCAAGTACGGCGGCGCCGGCGGCTCGGTCGAGGTGACGGTGCGGACCGAGGGCGATCTGGTGCTGGCGACCGTGCGCGACCACGGCGACGGTATCGACCCGGTCCACCTGCCGCGCCTGACCGAGCGCTTCTACCGCGGCCATTCCGACGGCGCCGGTTCGCGCCGCGGCACCGGCCTCGGCCTCGCCATCGTCAAGCACATCGTCACCCGCCACGGCGGGCGGCTCGACATCTGGAGTCGGCGCGGCGAGGGCTCCGCCTTCACCGTCGCGCTCGACCGCTGGAAGTCGTGAAGCGCTAAGAAATCAACAATTTGGAGCGTCATCAAACTGACGTCTCCGCGTCATAGAAACGGGGCGACCCGGGCCGGTTCCGCCGGACGGTTCGCGCCAGTGGAACGAGGTTCGCTCGATGACCAACCATACCGTCGTCGCCTACGATCAGGAACTGAAGGAACTCGCCGGCCGCATCGCGGAGATGGGCGGGCTCGCCGAAGGTCTCGTGACCGACGCCGTCACCGCGCTCGTTCGCGGCGACACGACGCTGGCGCAGAAGGTGGTCGCCACCGACGCCCGGCTCGACCGCCTCCAGCACATCGTCGAGGAGCAGGCGATCGTCATCATCGCCAAGCGCCAGCCGATGGCGCTCGATCTGCGTCACATCTTCGTCGCCATGCGTCTCGCCGGCGACCTCGAGCGGGTCGGCGACCTCGCCAAGTCGATCGCCAAGCGCGTCATCGCCATGAACGGCGGTGTCCGTCTGAAGAGCGTGCTGATCGGCGTCGAACACCTCGCCGAGATCGCGCTCGAGCAGCTCAAGGCCGTGCTCGACGCCTATGCCGCGCAGGACTCCGAAGCCGCGATCGTCGTGCGCGATCGCGACGAGCAGATCGATGCGCTCTATACGTCGCTGTTCCGCGAGCTCCTCACCTACATGATGGAAGACCCGCGCAACATCACCTTCTGCACCCACCTGCTGTTCTGTGCCAAGAACATCGAGCGCATCGGCGATCATGCCACCAACGTCGCCGAACAGGTCCACTATCTGGTGACCGGCGAGCAGGTGATCGGCGAGCGTCCGAAGGGCAACGACGCCGAGCAGATGAAGTTCGAGGCCGGCGTCTGAGCCGGCCCGAGGAACGAGGGACGACATGGCCCGCGTGTTGATCGTCGAGGACGAGGAGGCCCTCGGTCTCCTCCTGCGCTACAATCTCGAGAGCGAGGGATACGACGTCGAAGTCGTCGCCCGAGGCGACGAGGCCGATACGCGCCTGAGGGAGAGCGTTCCCGATCTCCTCATCCTCGACTGGATGTTGCCGGGGCTCTCCGGCATCGAACTGTGCCGCCGCCTGCGCGCCCGCTCCGAGACCGAACGCCTGCCGATCATCATGTTGACGGCACGCGGCGAGGAGAGCGAGCGCATCCGCGGCCTCTCCACCGGCGCCGACGACTACGTGGTGAAGCCCTTCTCCACCGCCGAGCTGATGGCCCGCGTCCGCGCCATGCTGCGTCGGACCCGGCCGGAGCTGGTCTCCACCCTGCTGCGTTCCGGCGACCTCGAGCTCGATCGCGAGACCAAGCGCTGCCGCCGCGCCGGCCGCGAGATCCATCTCGGACCGACCGAATTCCGCCTGCTCGAGTTCCTGATGCAGTCGCCCGGCCGCGTCTTCACCCGCGAGCAGCTGCTCGACGGCGTCTGGGGCATGGACGTCTATGTCGACGAACGCACCGTCGACGTCCACGTCGGCCGCCTGCGCAAGGCGGTCAACCGCCCGCGCGAACGCGACCCGATCCGCACCGTGCGCGGCTCCGGCTATTCCTTCGACGAACGCTTCGGCGCGATGGCCTGAGGCCGTCGCGACCGGCGCGCGATCGCCGCGCCGTTCCGACATCCCGAAATGCAGAGAGCCCGACGATCGCTCGCCGGGCTCTCTGCGTTTCTCGGGCCTCTCGCCTCAGGCGCGACGGCGGTCGCGGCGGCGGTCGGCGACCGGCTGATAGGCCAGCCGCGCGTGATAGGCGCAATAGGGGATGCCGACGTCGGAGCGACGGGCGCAGAAGTGGAAGTCGGACGCCGACGGATCGCCCATCGGCCACTTGCAGGTCTGCTCGTTGATCTGCAGCACCGAGGCGTTGGGGATCAGCGGCTCGTCGGAGAGCGACACCAGCTGCGGCGCCGGCTGGGCGTGACGGCGTTCCTCCGGCCGGGTCTCGGCCTTGAGCGCGGTGGCGCCGACGCTGACCGGGCCGCCTTCCGAGCGCCCGGTCGAGGTCGCGGGACGGGTGACCGGCTTCTTCGGGCGGCTGGCGGAGGGCTGAGGCGCCTTGGCCCGGCCCGACAGGCCGAGCCGATGGACCTTGCCGATCACCGCGTTGCGGGTGACGCCGCCGAGTTCGCCGGCAATCTGGCTGGCGCTCAGTCCGTCGCCCCAGAGCTTCTTGAGAAGCTCGACCCGCTCGTCGGTCCAGGAGATCATCGCTACCCTCGCAGTCGTGGCCGGCGATCGAACCTTCCGAATCCCTTCTCGTCCGGAGGAATCCCTCCGGGGCCGCCTCGTTTCCGAGGCGTCGACGCAAGACGAGAGGTATGGGATCGGACGATCCGTCGCACGAGATGTCGTGTTTAACAAGTCGTAAACTACACTAGCCGTAGACTCGCGAGCAAGGCGGCGAGGAATCGTTTCGGTGGATGAACGATGTCTTTTCCCCAGCGTTGAGTCCGATCTGCAACAGGGGATGACACGTACCGCCGAGATCGCGCGCTTCGCGCGACGGTTGCGATCCGTGGACTTGCGTATGTCGTCGCCGATGGTCTGCCGCGACCGCGGTTTTCGGCCGGCGACGTTGACAATTCGACCCTTCCGCCCCCATTATCCGCGCGCTCGACGAAAGGTGCCCCAAAGGCACTTCGATCGTCGTCGCGGGTGCCGCCCGGAGGGCGGCATCGTTCGTTTTGGGGGCCCGTCGCGAACGTCCGCCCCTGCCTGCAGGAACCCGGGGGCGTCCGCCTTCTCCGCGCTCGAAACGCGGCCGGCGGCGTCCGGAGACGAGAGAATGACCGAAACCGCGCTCTATTCGACTTTCGCCCGCGTCGACCTCGAGTTCGTCCGCGGCCGTGGGGTCTGGCTCGAGACGGCTTCGGGCGAACGATGGCTCGACATGATGGGCGGCATCGCCGTCAACGCGCTCGGCCATTGCCATCCCCATCTCGTCGCGGCGCTCACCGAACAGGCCGAGAAACTGTGGCACGTGTCGAACGTCTTCGCCGCGCCGCATCAGGAGAAGCTCGCCCGTCGTCTGGTCGAGACCTCCTTCGCCGACCGCGTCTTCTTCACCAATTCCGGCGCCGAGGCGCTGGAATGTGCGATCAAGACGGCGCGTCGCCGCCAGTTCCACGAGGGTCGGCCGGAGCGCTATCGCCTGATCACCTTCGAAGGCGCCTTCCACGGCCGCACGCTGGCGACCATCGCCGCCGGCGGCCAGGAGAAGTACATCGAGGGCTTCGGTCCCAAGGTCGACGGTTTCGACAAGGTCGAGGGCTTCGACGAGGCCAGGGTCCTCGCCGCCATCGGTCCCGAGACCGCCGGCATCCTGATCGAGCCGATCCAGGGCGAGGGCGGCATCCGCCCGGTGCCGCCGTCCTTCCTCGCCTTCCTGCGCCGCGTCTGCGACGAGCACGGCCTGTCGCTGATCTTCGACGAGGTCCAGTGCGGCATGGGTCGTACCGGCAAGCTGTGGGCCTACGAGGTCGCCGGCGTCGCCCCCGACATCCTGGCCTCGGCCAAGGGCATCGGCGGCGGCTTCCCGCTCGGCGCCTGCCTCGCGACCGAAGCGGCCGCCGCCGGCATGACGGCGGGCACCCACGGCACGACCTACGGCGGCAATCTGCTCGCCATGGCCGCCGGCAACGCGGTGCTCGACGTGGTGCTCGAGGACGGCTTCCTCGACGCGGTCGCGCAGAAGGGTCTGCGCCTCAAGCAGAAGCTCGCCGCCGTGGTCGATCTCCATCCCGAGATCTTCCAGGAGGTGCGCGGCGAGGGCCTGATCCTCGGCCTCAAGTGCCGCCGCCCGCCCGCCGGTGTGATCGCCGCGATGCGGGACCAGAAACTGCTGGCGGTCGCCGCCGGTGACGACGTTGTACGCTTCCTGCCGGCTCTGGTGGTGAGCGACGAAGAGATCGACGAAGCCGTGGCGCGTGTCGAAGCCGCCGCCCATGCGCTTCTCGAGGCCGAAAAGGGGGCCGCTGCGTGACACTTACTTCCGGCAAGCGCCATTTCCTCGATCTGCCCGACGTCTCCAAGGCCGAGCTCCGTGCCATCCTCGACGAGGCGTCCCGCCTGAAGCGCGTCCGCCGCGGCGCCTTCGAGGGCGAGGGCCCGCTCGCCGGCAAGGTGCTGGCGATGATCTTCGAGCGTCCCTCGACCCGCACCCGCGTCTCCTTCGACGTCGGCATGCGCGAGCTCGGCGGCCAGACCCTGATGCTGACCGGCGACGAGATGCAGCTCGGCCGCGGCGAGACCATCGCCGACACCGCGCGCGTGCTCTCCCGCTTCGTCGACGCGATCATGATCCGCATCCTCGATCACGGCGCGCTGAAGGAACTGGCCGACAACGCCACCGTTCCGGTGATCAACGGCCTGACCAAGCTGTCGCATCCCTGCCAGATCATGGCCGACGTGATGACCTTCGAGGAACATCGCGGCCCGATCGCCGGGCGCACGATCGCCTGGGTCGGCGACGACAACAACGTGCTCGCCTCGTGGATCCACGCCGCCGAGCGCTTCGACTGCAAGCTGCGCATCGCCACGCCGCCGGAACTCGCCCCCAAGACCGACATCATGGCCTGGGCCCGCAAGGCCGGCGCCTCGGTGGTGTGGACCGAGGACCCCTACGAGGCGGTCGCCGGCGCCGACTGCGTCATCACCGACACCTGGGTGTCGATGGGCGACGACGAGAGCGAGCGCCGCCACAACCTCCTGAAGCCCTATCAGGTGACCGAGAAGCTCATGTCGGCGGCCAACCCCGACGCGATCTTCATGCACTGCCTGCCGGCCCACCGCGACGAGGAGGTGACCGCGGAGGTCATCGACGGTCCGCGTTCGGTGGTCTTCGACGAGGCCGAGAACCGTCTCCACGCCCAGAAGGGCGTGCTGGCGTGGTGCCTCGGTCGCGTCGGCGCCTGATCGCGAGACCGTCTTTCGGGGTGCCACTGGCGAAACGTGCCTCGGCGCACCAGATAGATGACGAATTGGAGCCGACGGCCGCACCCCGCGCCGTCGGCTCGCCGCTTTCGAAGACGAGCCCGCCATGACGCAAGCCGACACCATCCCGGCCACCGCCACCCAGGACGTGGTCCTGCCCTTCACCGTGCCCGCGCTCGACCTGCGCGGCCGTGCCGTGCGGCTCGGCCCGAGCCTCGACGCGATCCTCGCCCGCCACGCCTATCCGGAGCCGGTCGCCCGCCTGCTGGCCGAAGCGATCGCGCTGACGGCGCTGCTCGGCTCGTCGATCAAGTTCGAGGGCCGCTTCATCCTCCAGACCCGCACCGACGGGCCGGTGTCGATGCTGGTCGTCGACTTCCAGACGCCGGACGGCATCCGCGCCTATGCGAGCTTCGACAAGGACGGCGTCGCCCGCGCCATCGCCGAAGGCCGCGTCTCGCCGCCCGACCTGCTCGGCCGCGGCCATCTCGCCATGACCGTCGACCAGGGTCCCGACATGCAGCGCTATCAGGGCGTCGTCGCGCTCGAGGGCGAGAGCCTCGAGGAGGTCGCGCACGTCTGGTTCCAGCAGTCGGAGCAGATCCCGACGAAGGTCCGCCTCGCCGTCGCCGAGGAACTGACCCGTTCGAACGGCGGCCCGCGCCATGCCTGGCGCGCCGGCGGCGTCATGGTGCAGTTCCTGCCCGAGAGCGAGGACCGGGTGAAGGCCCGCGACCTCCACCCCGGCGACGCGCCGGAGGGCACCGAGGCCCACGAGGTCGAGATCGACGACGCCTGGGCCGAGGCCGAGGCGCTGGTCGGCACCGTCGAGGACGTCGAGCTGACCGACACCGACGTGTCGTCGGAACGGCTGCTCTATCGCCTCTTCCACGAGCGCGGCGTGCGCGTCTTCGAGCCGCTGGCGATGGTCGAGCGCTGCCGCTGCTCGCGCGAGCGGGTCGAGGGCATGCTGTCGCAGTTCTCGGCCGAACAGGTCGACGACATGACGGTCGACGGCGCCATCGAGGTCACCTGCGACTTCTGCTCGACGAAGTATCACTTCGATCCGGCGGCGGTCCACGCGATGCGCGGCGAGGGCTGAGGCGCGCGGGGGCCACCCCGCGCATTCCTCGCTTCCTCAGAACACCGTGCCGTCGGAGACGATGGTCAGCGGCGGCGAGCCGTCGGGGCGGCGGTCGCGGGCGAGCCTGCGGCCGGCGAGCCAGGTGCCGCCTTCCAGCACGCAGGCGAGCGGGAAGTTCAGCGCGTTGCGGCCGAGGTTCTGGCGGATGATCGCCGCCAGCCGGTCGACGACCGCGATGGTCAGCGCCCGCCATTCCACCACCAGCTCGTCCTCGACCGAATGCGAGCGCTTGGCCGCGGCCGGATCGCGCAGCACCAGGATGCCGCCGTCGATCAGCAGGCCGCCGTTGCGGTATTCGGCGAGGCCGGTCAGTCCGTCGAGCCGCGTCACCTCGAACCCCGCCCAGGAGAGCGGTTCGATCAGCGAATAGGTCATCCACTGCGACAGCTTGTGGATCGGCATCAGGTGGCGGGTGGCGTCCGACGTCTCGAGCTTGTGGTGTATCCAGGTGTCGCCGAGCGGCACCCCGGCGAGCGACCAGCGGCCCGGCCAGATCGGCCCGAGCGCGTCGAGCAGGGTCTCGAGCACCGCCGGAGCCGGCACCCGGCCGTCGGGGAAGCGTTGGGCGAGATGGTCGACGAGCCCACCGGGCCGCGCGCCGTCGGCGGTGCCGAAGACGTCGGGGCGATGGGCGATCTGCTGGCCCAGCCGATTGATCAGGCCGAGCCGCCCCTCGAGCCCGACCAGCGGGTTCGAATGCGACACCTGCAGACCGTCGGCCAGTTCCTCGAGCGTCAGCCCGGCGAGGGCGCGGGCATCGGCGCGCAGCGGGTCGAAGGGCTCGGTCGAGAAGATGCCGGAGGCGAACATGGCGAGCGAGGCGACCGCCAAGCCTTCCGTGCGGGCGAAGGTCTCGCCGGTCACCGCCTCGGCATAGGACCAGCGCGGGCCGGCGCCGGCGTCGAGCAGCACCGAGACGACGGCGAGGTCGATCGAGGCGCGGGCGAACTCGCGCGCGTCCATCCACTCGCGGCCGGCGGCGAGCGAGCCCCAGCGGTCGATGCCGCCGACCTCGAAGTTGCGCCAGCGCGAATGCGGCGGCACCTCGAGGGTCGGATGTTCGGAGCGGATCAGCCGCGTCACCCATTCGGCGACCGGATCGAGGCGGGCGAGGTCGACGCGGAAATGGTCGAGCCGCTCCATCAACGCCAGATCGAACAGGTGGTTGGCACGCTCGCGCACCGCGTCGGCGGAGAGCAGGCGTCGCGCCGCGGCGACGTCTTCCGGCGAGGGCGCGGCGGCATCGGTCGTCATGCGGGCAGCGTCTCCGTCTGGGGGGCGAACCGGTCGGACGACCGATTCGTGGCCAGCGTGGTCCGATTTTCAGTAATGGTCGAGCCCTCGACCCACCGTCTTGTCGAGATCTTCACCGCTGGGTGCACCTTCCGGAGCGTAATAGCCGGCGGCCTTCTTCGCCTCCATCTCGACGCGGGCGTCCGCCGGGATCAGATCGTCGGGGATCGCCACCCGTTCGCCGATCTCGATGCCCGAACCGGTGACGGCGTCGTACTTCATGTCCGACATCGAGACGAAGCGGTCGATGCGGGTGATGCCGAGCCAGTGCAGCACGTCGGGCATCAGCTGCTGGAAGCGGGCGTCCTGGACGCCGGCGACGCATTCGGTGCGCTCGAAATAGGTCGCGGCGCGGTCGCCGCCTTCCTGGCGCTTGCGGGCGTTGTAGACGAGGAACTTCGTCACCTCGCCGAGCGCGCGGCCTTCCTTGCGATTGTAGACGATCAGTCCGACGCCGCCGGCCTGGGCCTCCTTCACGCATTCCTCGATGCCGTGCACCAGATAGGGCCGGCAGGTGCAGATGTCCGAGCCGAAGACGTCGGAGCCGTTGCACTCGTCGTGGACGCGGCAGGTGAGCCGCTTCGACCGATCCGACAGCCCCGCCGGATCGCCGAAGACATAGACCGTCTGGCCTCCGATCGGCGGCAGGAAGACCTCGAGATCGGAGCGGGTGACGAGTTCGGGATAGATGCCGCCGGTCTGTTCGAACAGCACCCGGCGCAGGATGTCCTCCTTGACGCCGAAACGTTCGGCGATGCCGGGCAGCCACCACACCGGATCGATGGCGATCTTGGTGACGGCGATGTCGCCCTGCGGCCGGACGATGTCGCCGTCGACGCGGATGCGGCCCTTCTCGAACTCCGGCGTCAGTTCCGGCAGCGTCAGCCGCGCCTTGGTGACGGCGATGGTCGGGCGGATGTCGACACCGTCGGCGATCTCCGCGGCGAAGATCTTCTGCACCTCGTGACCGAAGGGATCGAGCGAGACGATCTCGCCGGGCCGCGACCACGAGGGATGGGGCCCGATGTCGATCGGCGGCGTGGTGTTGGTGAGATCCGGGCGCTGCAACGGATCGAGCGCGCCGGAGGCCACCGCCAGCGCGCGATAGACCGCGTAGGACCCGCCGTGGGTGCCGATGGCGTTGCGATGCGAGGTCCGCGTCACCGTCGCCACCACGGGACCGCGCTCGCGCGGGTCGGCGGCGCCCCAGTTCAGCGGAAAACGCAGGGGGCGCGAGGCGCCGGGATGGGACGTCAGACGGATGTGGCCGGGCTTTTCGGGTGTCGTCACGGGCAGGCCTCCGAGGTCGACGCGGGCGTCGCCGGAAAGGACCAGACTGTCAGATAATTCGCGCAGTGCAAACCGGTCTCGCGGTCACCGCGGGGCTCCGGCGCCGATCGGCGGTGGAGGGCGGTCCCGCGGGCCTTGCGGGCGGCGCGGACCGGGCTAAGGTGCGGGAAAGAGACGAGATCCGCGAAGGAGTACGGTGATGGCGTTCGAAGGAGTGACGGTGGTCGACCATCCGCTGGTCGCGCACAAGCTGACGATCATGCGCAAGAAGGAGACCTCGACGAAGGGCTTCCGGACGCTCTTGAAGGAGATTTCGCTGCTCCTCGCCTACGAGGCGACGCGCGATCTCGAGCTGACCACGGTCGAGATCGAGACGCCGCTGCAGCCGATGCACGCCCCGACGCTCGCCGGCAAGAAGCTGGTCTTCGCGCCGATCCTGCGTGCCGGCATGGGCCTGCTCGAAGGCATGCTCGAACTGGTGCCCTCCGCCCGCGTCGCCCACGTCGGCCTCTACCGCGACCCCAAGACGCTGACGGCGGTCGAATATTACTTCAAGGCGCCGGAGGATCTCGCGGACCGTCTGGTCATCGTGCTCGACCCGATGCTGGCGACCGCCAACTCCGCCTCCGCCGCGATCGAGCGGCTGAAGGAGGCGGGCGCCAAGAACCTTCGCTTCGTCTGCCTGCTGGCCGCTCCCGAGGGCATCGCCAAGCTGCGCGGCGAACACCCGGACGTGCCGATCACCACGGCGGCGATCGACGAGCGGCTGAACGACCACGGCTACATCGTCCCCGGCCTCGGCGACGCCGGCGACCGGATCTACGGCACCAAGTGAGCCCGAGCGGGCGGACGGGCGAACCGGGGAGGCGTCGGGCTTGATCGTCGTCTTCGGCACGCTCAACGTCGATCTCGTGGTGGCGGTCGCCCGCCTGCCCGCCCCCGGCGAGGGGGTGAAGGGCGGCGATCACCAGCTCTTCTCCGGCGGCAAGGGCGCCAACCAGGCGCTCGCCGCGGCCCGCGCCGGCGGCCGGGTGGCGCTGGTCGGCGCCGTCGGCCGCGACGCCTTCGCCGCCACCGCGCTCGCCGGTCTCGCGGAGGCCGGCATCGACGTCTCCGGCGTCGCCCGCTCCGACCGGCCGACCGGGCTCCAGACCATCGCCGTCGACGGTCGCGGCGAGAACCTGATGATCGGCTCGATCGGCGCCAACGGCGATGCCTCGCCGACGGCGCTCCTGCGTCGGCTCGGGCGCGACACGACGCTCGTCGTGCAGAACTCGCTCGGGGTCCGCGTGACCGAGGCGGCGCTCGCCGGGGCGCGGATGGCGGGATCCCGCATCGTCTTCAACGCCGCCCCCGTGTTGCCGCTCGCCGAGGCGAGCTTCGCCGCCGCCGACGTGGTGATCGTCAACGCGCCGGAAGCGGCCGAGACGGCGCGGCTCTTCGGCCTGCCCGAGGCGCCGGCCGACTTCGCCCGCACTGCTGCGGCGCGGTTCCTCGCCACCGTGGTGGTGACGCTCGGCGGGCGGGGTCTCGTCGCCGCGACGCCGGACGGCGCGCTCTTCGAGGGCGCACCGCCACCGCTCGCTGTCGTCGACACCACCGGGGCGGGCGACGCGCTGATCGGCGCTCTGGCGGCGGGTTTCGACCGCGGTGCGGCGATCGAGACCGTGCTCGCCGAGGGCCTCGCCGCGGGGGCGCTCGCCTGCCGGGCGGCCGGTGCGCGATCGAGCCTCGGCGACCGGCACGAGATCGAGGCGCTGGCGAAGACGATCACGATCCGGTGCATCGGCTGAGGGCGACCCGGCCGGTTCAGGGCCTGTTAGGAGAATCGACCGAGAATGGCGACCTCGAAGGATGAGGTCGCATGCTGCGCAGGGTTCTCCGTTTCGCGCTGTTCGGCTCGTTGGCGGTGCTGATGTCGCCGATCTACGTGCCGAAGCTGCTCCATTTGGTCGCCTTCGTCACCGATCGCCCGGTGGCGGTCGACGGGCGCGCGACCGGCTATCGCGTCGAGGAAGGCGCGGCGCCGATGGCGGCGATGCGCTCGGGCTCCGGCCGGCGCGTGACCATCGAATCCGACGGCCGCGGTCATTTCCAGACGGACGCGGCGATCAACGGCCGCACCGTCCCCGTCCTCATCGACACCGGCGCGACCTCGGTCGCGCTGCGCCAGGAAGACATCTCCCGTCTCGGGCTCCGGCAGCCGATGCCGTCCGACTACACCGTGCCGATCGCCACCGCCAACGGTCAGGCCAAGGCGGCGCGCGTCATCCTCGACGAGGTCCGGATCGGCGGCGTCAAGGTGCGCAAGGTCGAGGCGCTGGTGATGCCCGAGCGGGCGCTCGGCACCAATCTCCTCGGCATGAGCTTCATGCGGCGGCTCTCCAACGTCGAGATGGCCGACGGCCGCCTGACGTTCGTGGAGTGAAGGACGCGGCGTGACGGGGCGGGACTTGCGTCGCGCTTCCCCCGACGTCATCCTCCTGCCGAATCGGGCGGGTCGGGCCGCTCCTCGTTCGAGACGATCCGCCATGAGACGCGCCTCCGCCTCGATGCTGCTCCTCGCGGCGCTCGCCCTGGCCGCCCCGGCCGCGGCGCAGCTCGTCGAGGTCGGCAAGGCCCCCAGATCCGACAGGTCGGCGAAGACGCGCGAGCTGCGCGTGCTGCGCCTCGGCATCGTCGCCCCGGTCCGCCGCGATGCGGCGCTGGCCCGGGTCGAGCCCTTCCGCGCCCATCTCGCCGGTTCGCTCGACACCTCCGTCACGGTCCAGACCTTCGACGACGAGACCGCCCTCGTCGGCGCGCTCGTCGCCGGCCGGATCGACTATGCCCCCCTGTCGGCGCTCGGCTTCGCCGTGGCGAGCCGACGCTGCGACTGCGTCGAGCCGCTCGCCGCCCCACGCGCCGCCGATCGTGCCGCCGGCTGGCATGCCGTCGTGCTGGGCA
This sequence comes from Pinisolibacter sp. DMC100, assembly GCF_056313705.1. Lineage (NCBI taxonomy): Bacteria > Pseudomonadati > Pseudomonadota > Alphaproteobacteria > Hyphomicrobiales > Ancalomicrobiaceae > Pinisolibacter > Pinisolibacter sp. DMC100. The sequence continues at coordinate 1,135,778 of NZ_JBQUZT010000001.1, forward strand.
GACCCGGCGCCGCCCCGGCCAAGGTCGGCGATCTCGCCGGCCTGCGGTTGGCCGTCACCGAAGGGGATGCGATCGGCACGCGGCGGCTGCCGCTGATGCTGCTCTCACGTCTCGGCCTCACCGGCGACAAGGCGCCGGTCCTGGTCGAGACCGCCGGTCCGACAGAGGCGCTGACGGCGCTGGTCGAGGGCCGCGCCGACGCCGCGGTCGTCTGGTCGAGCCTCGACGGCGACCCGCAGGAGGGCTGGAGCCGCGGCACGCCGGCCGAGATGGTCGCGGCCGGTCTGGTCAAGCCTTCGGACTATCGCGTGGTATGGTCGTCGCCGACGCTGCCGCTCGGCCCCCACACGGTGCGCGCGGCGCTCGACGAGGCGACCAAGCGGCGGCTGCGCGAACTCCTGATCCAGCTCGACACCGATCCCGAACTCTACGAGGCGATCGAACGGGAGAATTCCGGCGGCTTCGTCCGCGTCGGCACGCCCGCCTATCGGCCGTTCATAGACCTTCTGGCGCCCGACGACGCCGGCCCCGACAAGCCGACGACGACCGGCACGGCGCCGGGACGGGGGTGACCTCGTCCGCCGATCGGCCTCACGGTTCGCTCGCCGGTTCCATCGCGGCGACGACGCTCTCGCCGGTCTCGACGAAACGGGCGTGGAGGACGGCGAGCGCCGCCGAGACGAGGCGGGCGCGGCGGTCGTCGGCGCGGCTCGTCACCGTCACCGGCACGCGGGCGCCGACCACCAGACCCGAGGTCTCGGCCGAGGCGAGGAACACCAGCTCTTTGGCCAGCATGTTGCCGCTCTCGAGATTGGGGGCGATCAGCACGTCGGCATGGCCGGCGACCAGCGAGACGATGCCCTTGGTGGCGGCGGCGCCGGCGTCGATGGCGTTGTCCATGGCGAGCGGCCCGTCGACGATGCCGCCGAGGATCTGGCCGCGCTCCGCCATCTTGGAGAGCACCGCCGCGTCGATCGTCGACGGGATCGCCGGATTGACCGTCTCGACCGCCGAGAGCACGCCGACCTTGGGCAGGGTGATGCCGATGGCACGGGCGAGGTCGATGGCGTTCTGGACGATGTGGACCTTGGCGTCGAGATCGGGGGCGATGTTGATCGCCGCGTCCGAGATCAGGAGCGGCGTCGCTCGGCCCGGCAGGTCGAGGACGAAGACGTGGGAGAGGCGCCGGGCGGTCCTGAGACCGCCGTCGCGCTTGACGACGTGGTGCAGCAGCGCGTCGGTGTGGAGATGCCCCTTCATCACCGAGCGGACGCGGCCCTCGTGGACGAGGGCGACGGCGCGGGCGGCGGCACGGTCGTCGTCCTCGGCCGGCTCGATGGCGATGCCGGCGATGTCGAAACCGTGGCGGGCGGCGCAGGCCTCGATACGGGCGCGGGAGCCGACGAAGACGGGATCGATCAGCCCGGCCGCGGCGGCCTCGAGCGCGCCGCCGAGCGAGGCCTCGTCGTCGGGCCGGACCACCGCGGTCGGCAGCGGCGGCAGGGTGCGCGCGGCCGACAGCAGGCGATCGAAGGCGACGTGGCGCTCGACCATCACCTCGGGAATGTCGATGTGCGGCAAAACGATGCGGGCGATCGGCGCGGCCACGACGCCGTGACCGTCGAGCACCGCCTCGCCGTTGGCCTTGGCCGCCTTGAAGGCGAGTGCCACGGTGCCGTCGGGACAGTTCGCCGTGATGGTGACGGCGGCGGTGATCTCGTCGCCGGGGGCCACGGGGGCGAGGAAGGTGATGGCGACGGAACGCCAGACCGATCCGGGGCCGGGCATGCGGTTGCCGACCGCCGCCGAGAGGATCGAGGCGATCAGGAAGGCCGGGATCGTCGAAGCCGCCGCGTGACCGTCGGCACCGAGAACGCCGGCGGGCAGCGTCAGAGGATTGTGATGGCCGGAAAGGCGGGAGAAGAGGAAGAGATCGTCGGCGCGGATGCGCCGGGTGACGGCCGCCCCCGCACCGGTGGCGATCTCGTCGCGCAGCTTGTTCTCGATCATGGCTGTCCCCCTTCGAACGGACCGGCGGACGCCCGCCGCCTCGCTTCGGTGCACGGCACGTCGTCGGCGTTCTTGCGTCGCGGTTCCCGCGTATGTAGGCCCGTGAGAGCGGCACGGGCGACCCGGATCAGGTGCAGTCCTGACTGTTGTAGACGATGGTCGTCGACAGGCGCGGGCGGAAGTAGGAGATGTCCTCGAGCGTGATCGCGCCCGTTCCCCAGATGTCCTTCATCACCGAGGAGAACACCGAGGTGTAGGAATAGCGCACGCGAGTGATGATCACTTCCTCGCCGTCGGCAATCATGCCGGTCGGGATGGTGATCGGCGGCGCCGAACCGGCCGTCCAGGCGGTGTCGTTCTGCGTCGCGCTCCAGCATACCTTGTTGCCCGTCGAAGTCTTGTACTTCACTGCCGAGATGATCATCTTGGTTCCGCTCGACGGCCACGGCGTCATCACCGATGAGGCCGCAGCCATGATGTCCGTCATCTCGGAGGAAGAGACGGTGCTCGCCTGGGCGACGAGGTCGCCGAGCGTCGAGGACGTGTGACCGACCTTGCGGAAGATCGACAGTGCGATCGAGATCTCGTTGCCGCCGATGAAGATCGTCACCATCAGCGGCAGCAGCAGCGCGAACTCGACCGCCGCGGCGGCGCGCGTGTCGCCGAAGAGCGAGCGGCGGCGGGAACGGAGCCGGGGAGGAGCCTTCAGCATGAGCCACCTCCGGGGAAGGGTTCGTTGCGGAAGGCGGCGACACCGGTCATCAGCACCTTGCCGCCGGGCACGCTCGCGGCGTCCCACAAGAGCGACTTGAAGAAGACCGGATAGGGATAGAAGACGCGGACCACGACGATGCAGGAGCCGTTGCCGGTCTGGTAGCTCGTCACCTTGGTCTGGTCGAAGTTGCCGTCGGAGTCCTTGTAGGCCGACGCCGAAGACAGATCGCCGACCGCCGCGAAGTTGGCGTAGGTCTTGGATTCGACCGCGAGCTGGTTGCAGTCGAACAGGACGTAGAGCCGATTGCAGACCTGGGTGGCGAAGGCGCTCGCCGAGGGCACGGAGGTCGAGGCCTGGCCCGTGCGGATCAGGCGCGCCGTGTCGTTGGTCGCGGTGTCGAGCAATTGACCGGCGAGGAACATGATCGCCAGTTCGAAGATGGCGCAGAGCAGAAAGACGAAGGGCGCCGCGATCATCGCGAATTCGACGGCGGCGGCACCGTTCTCGGCGCGGACGAAGCGTCGGACGACGGCGCCACGCCGGTGCGTCTGCACGTCGTTCGACCCCTTCCGGCGATCGCTCATGTCGCTTTCCTCGTTCCGATCGTCGCGAAACGACGAGGCTCGCCTCGCTTCGAGGTCGAACCTGCGCGCGAAAGACTGAACATTCGGTTCCCTCGGTGGTCGGACGCGGCCCTTCCGCCTCACTGCGGCGGTGTCACCGCGCCGGCGACGAAGCCGTTGCGGCCGGAGAGCTGACCCTGGGCCTGCGAGAAGAACTCGGGGGCGTCGCCGGGCTCGAGCGCCACGTTGCAGTTGGGCGTGCAGGAATAGGTCGAACGCTGGACACCCCGCTGCACCGTCACCATGCCGCGATCGGGCTTCTCGACGGCGATCAGCTCGTCGGCGATCAGTTCGCCCTTGGCGTCGAGGATGACGAGATTGGTGACGCCGGTGATCTTGCCGGTGATCACCAGGGTCTGGCGGTCCTGGATCGAGGCGTCGGCGATCGCCGGGTTGCCGATGACGATCGTCGCGGCGGGCGCGGAGATGCGCATGACCTTGGCGCGATCGATCATCACCGCGATCGGGTCCTTGGCCGCCGACGGGGTCGCGGCGCCGAGCGACGCGGCGGCCGCGACGAGGGCGGCGAGAAGAGCGGGATGGCGCACGGCACGTACCTCTGTCTCGATGGCGGCGCGCCCGCGTCGCACGCGCGAGGCGGGCGGGGCACGCGTTCAGTCGACGAGATACTGAAGCGTTTTGGTGAACGATCGCTTAAGCCGCGTTTCGGCACACCGGTGTAACCCTTTGCTCACCATGTCGGCATTCCCCCTACGGAACCTTTCGCTAACCATCTCGATTTACCCCAATTTAGGTCGCGCCCCGTAGTGTCGGTGTCAGACTTCGAACGGCCAACGTGTCGGTCGACGTGATGCGAAGTCAAAACCGTGTGCGTACGAGGAGCCTATCGATGACCATCTTCAATCGTTTTCTCAAGGACGAGTCCGGCGCGACCGCGATCGAGTACGGCCTGATCGCCTCGCTCATCGCTCTGGCGATCATCGCCGGCGCCACTGCCGTCGGCAGCAAGGTCAATGCCGCGTTCAAGACGATCGCGGACACGGTCGGCACCAACGCCGGCTGATGCCGCGCAGCGACCGGCGCGGAACCGACCGCGGGCGGGCCTCGGCCTGCCCGTCGGACATCGGCCGTTGCGCCGGTCGTTTCGGGCAGGACGACGCCCGTGCGACGACGATCGCCGTCGACGCGCAATTCAGGAGCTTTCGATGAACAAGCTTGTTCGCCTTCTTCGGGACGAGTCCGGCGCGACCGCGATCGAATACGGTCTGATCGCCTCCCTGATCGCTCTGGCGATCATCGCCGGGGCCACCGCCGTCGGCACGCAGATCAACGCCGCGTTCAAGACGATCGCGGACACGGTCGGCGCCAACGCCGGCTGATCCCGCCGCCGATGCGGCCCCGGCCGGTCGGGCGTCACGGCGCCGCGGCGACACGTTTCCGTCGGGCGGGAACCTCCGGTTCCTGCCCGTCTTCGTTCGTGGGCGCCGTTCACCTTCCCTCAACGTCCCTCCGGGATGATGGCCTCGCGCGGCGCGAGGCGCCTCGGGAGACCGTCGCATGATCCATGCCCTGACCATCGTCGTCGTCGCATCGTTCCCGCTCCTGACGGTCTTCGGGGCGTCGACCGACTTCCTGACGATGACCATTCCCAACCGCGTCACCCTCGGCCTCTTCGCCGCCGGCGTCGCGGCGCTGGCGCTGACCGCGCCGGGATGGACGGTGGCGGGGTTTCATCTGGCCGCCGCCGCGGTGGTCTTCGCCGCCGGCTTCGCGCTCTTCGCGCTCGGCTGGATGGGCGGCGGCGACGTCAAGTTCGCCAGCGCCGTCGCGCTGTGGCTCGGCTGGGGCCATCTCTCCGACTTCGTGCTGACCTTCTCGATCTACGGCGGCGTCCTGACGCTGCTCGTCCTCCTGACCGACCGGGTGCTGGCGCCGCTGCCGATTCTCCGGATCGGCTTCCTCGCCCGTTTTCCCGAGCATCGCCACGTCCCCTACGGGCTGGCGCTGGCGGCGGCCGGACTGCAGATCTTCCCCTCGACGCCGTGGATGGCGCTGCTGCCGCTGCTCTGAGGGCGACGCCCGAAGGGCGCGAACCGTAGACGTCATGGACGTTTACCTCCGGTTCACTACACAAAATCACCCGTCGTTAACCATACCTGAACCAATTGCCCCCGAAAGTCCGGGTAGATGGGCGTCGTCGGCGTCCGAACCTGTCCTCGGGTCGTGTCATGAAGGTCTCTCGTCTGGTCGTACTGGTGGTCGCGCTCTTCGCGGGCATCCTGGCGGCGATGATCGCGGTGAAGATGTCGCACCGGCCGGAACCCGTTCCCGAGCCGGTGGCGGCGGCTCCGGCCGTGCCGCAACTCGAGACGATCGACGTGCTGGTGGCGGCCGCCGACATCGGCATGGGCCGGCGCATCGGCGCCGGCGATCTCGTCTGGCAGCCCTTCCCCAAGGCCGGCATCGTCGAGGCCTACGTCACCAAGGCGTCGCGTCCCAACGCACAGCAGGACTTCGTCGACTGGGCCGTCCGCACCGCCTTCGTCAAGGGCGAGCCGATCCGTGAGCAGCGTCTGATGAAGGCCGATCGCGGCTTCATGTCGGTGATCCTGACGCCCGGCATGCGGGCGACGGCGGTCGAGGTGAAGGCGGTGTCGTCGGCCGGCGGCTTCGTGCTGCCGAACGACCATGTCGACATCCTCCTGACCCGCGCGGCGGCCAAGGCGGCCGGTGGCGATCCCTTCGTGACCGAGACCATCCTGACCAACATCCGCATCCTGGCCGTCGACCAGCAGGTCAACGACAGCAAGGACGCGCCCTCCATGCTGGCCCGCGACACCGTGACCCTCGAGCTGACCCCGCGCCAGGCCGAGATCGTCGCCCAGTCGCAGCAGCTCGGCACGATCTCGCTGGCGCTGCGCGCCCTGCGTGATCGCGAAGAGCCCATCGTCGAGGACGACGCCGGCGCCGGCAGCGGCTCGACGGTGAAAATCGTCCGCTACGGGGTGAGTTCGACCGTTTCCGTCCGCCGCTGAGGCGGGCGCCGTTTCGACCCCGCCCGAGCGGCGGCGCGTATCGAGGTGATCGCATGTTCGCCAGATTGGCCTTCCCACGTCCGACCGTCGCCGCGCTGGCGTTCGCGGCCGCCGTGGCCGCTCTCGTCGCGGTGCCGGCACCCGTCCGCGCCCAGGCGACCCAGCGCATCGTCTCCTCGGAGGAACGGCCGGACCGCGTCGTCCATCTCGCCCTGTCGAAGTCGAAGATCCTCGACTTCGACGAGGAGATCCGCGACATCCTGGTGTCCGATCCGAAGATCGCCGACGCCGTCGTGCGCTCCTCCAGGCGCCTCTATCTGATCGGCAACAAGTTCGGCACCACCAACGTCGTGGTGTTCGGCGCGAACGGACGGGCGGTCGCCAACCTCGAGATCCAGGTCGAGATCGACACCGGCGCGCTGGAGACGCTGCTGCGCCGCCTCATGCCGAAGAGCAACATCAAGGTCGAGGCGGTGCGCGGCACCGTCGTCCTGTCGGGCACGGTGGCCTCGAGCACCGACGCGATCCAGGCGCACGAGGTGGCGAGCCGTTTTGTCGGCGCCGATCCCAAGCTCGGCGCCACCACCACCGGCTCGACCGGCGGCGCGTCGGGTTCGGATGCCTCCGGTTCGTCGGTCCAGGTCGTCAACGCCCTGACCATCGGCGGCAAGGACCAGGTGATGCTCAAGGTCACCATCGCCGAGGTCCAGCGCGAGGCGGTGAAGAAGCTCGGCATCGACGTCAGCGCCAGCGGCGGACCGTCGCATTGGGCCTCCGCATTCAACCAGACCGCCACGTTCCCGATCACTTCGGGCACCACCCCGAACACGATCGGCGGCACCTACACCGGTGGCGGCTACACCCTGTCGGCGAACCTCCGGACGCTCGAACAGAACAGCCTGATGAAGACGCTCGCCGAGCCGAATCTCTCGGCGCTGTCGGGCGAGCAGGCCCAGTTCCTGGTCGGCGGCGAATATCCGGTCCCGGTCAGCCAGTCGTCCGGTTCGTCCGGCAGCACGATCGGCGTCGAGTTCAAGACCTACGGCATCGCGCTCAACTTCCAGCCGATCGTGCTGGCGGAGGACCGCATCAACCTGACGGTCAAGACCGAAGTCTCCGAGCTGACCTCCGACGGTGCGGTGACCATCGGTACGCTGACCATCCCGGCGCTCCGGGTGCGGCGCGCCTCGACGACGCTCGAGATCCCGTCGGGCGGCGCGATGGTGCTCGGCGGCCTGATCAAGGACGACGTCCGCCAGGCGCTCACCGGCATGCCGGGACTGATGAACCTGCCGATCCTGGGCACGCTCTTCCGCTCGCGCGACTTCCAGCAGTCGCAGAGCGAACTCGTCATCTTCATCCAGCCGATGGTGGTGCGTCCCGTCGCGGCGAACAAGCTCCAGCGGCCCGACCAGAACTTCCGCCCCGCCGGCGACGCCGCGGCGATGTTCATGGGACGGCTCAACCGCGTCTATCGCGCCAACGGTCAGTCGCCCGGCGGCGGCTGGGCGGGTCGCGTCGGCTACATCTTCGATTGAGGGCAGAGGTCATGGTCCCGTTCGTCCGAAACCATCCCGCCCTGCGCTACGCGGTCCTCGTGACCGGCGCGCTGACGCTCGCCGGCGGTCTCGCCGGCTGCGCCCGCCCTCAGCCCGAGACGACCGGCACGGTCGACGTCGACGGCTACCGCACGCGCCATCCGATCGTCGTCGAGGAGGGCATGGAGACGCTGGACATTCCCGTCGGCATCCATTCCGACCGACTGACGGCGCAGACGGCCAACTCGGTCGAGGGCTTCGCCCGCGAGGCGCGGCGCAAGGGCGCGCGCGGCGTGGTCGTGCTGGTCCCGTCGGGCTCGGCCAACGAAGTCGGCGCCAAGCGGCTGTCCGACGACGTCGTACGGGCGCTCGGGCGCGGTGGCGTGCCGACCCATCTCGTCGAGCGTCGCCCCTATCCCGCGGAGGGTCCCGAGGACGTGGCGCCGATCCGTGTCGCCTATCCCCGCATCGTCGCCCGCGTTCCACACGAATGCGGCGAGTGGCCGGCCCCGGCCACGTCCGACTTCGGCAACGGCGACTACTGGAACTTCGGTTGCGCCACCCAGGCCAACATGGCGGCGATGGCCGACAACCCGGCCGACTTCGTCGCGCCGGCCCAGATCGGCGCACCCGATGCCACGCGGCGGGCCGGCGTCCTGCAGGCCTATCGCAAGGGCGAGAAGACCAAATCGCAGTTCGACCTGCCGTCGCCGAGCGTCGGTCAGGTGAATGGAGGCAGCGGCGGATGACCCTCGGCCACGATACACACGGCGCAAACCCGGACGACGTTCGCCCGGTCCCGCGCATCGCCATCCAGGCCTTCTGCGAGACCGCCGACGTCGCCCAGCTGCTCGAGGCCACGGCGGAGGACCGCCGCATGTCGCGTGCCCATCTGAAGATCCAGATGGGTGGTCTGCCGGCGGCCGTCGAGTTCTACGCCTCGGCGCCGACGCCCAATCTGGTCCTGGTGGAATCGCGCGGGCGGGCGCAGGACATCCTCACCCAGCTCGACGGTCTCGCCGACGTCTGCGATCCCGGCACCAAGGTCATGGTGATCGGCCACGTCAACGACGTGGTGCTCTACCGCGACCTCGTCCGCCGCGGCGTCAGCGAATACATCGTCATGCCGCTGACCATGTTCGACGTGGTCCGCGCCATCGGCGAGCTCTACGAGCACGCCTCGACGCCGCTCGGCCGCACCGTCGCGGTGATCGGCGCCAAGGGCGGCTCGGGGTCGTCGACGGTCGCCCACAACGTCGCCTGGGCTGTCGGCCGGCAGTTCGCCAACGACGTGATGATCGCCGACTTCGATCTGGCGTGGGGCACCGCCGGGCTCGACTTCAACCAGGATCCGACGCAGGGCATGCTCGAGGCGTTGAACTCGCCCGAGCGTCTCGACGAGGTGTTCCTCGACCGCCTCTTGACCAAGTGTTCCGACCGCCTGTCGATCCTGGCGGCGCCGGCGCTGCTCGACCGCACCTACGACCAGCGGGAGAACGACTACGACACGATCGTCGAGGTCGCCCGCTCGATCGTGCCGCTGGTCATCCTCGACCTGCCGCATCAGTGGTCGTCGTGGGTCCGGCGCCAGACCTGCGAGGCCGACGACGTCTTCCTGGTGGCGACCCCCGATCTCGCCAGTCTGCGCAACGCCCGCGCTCTGGTCGATGCGCTGAAGGGGGCCCGCCCCAACGACGCGCCGCCGCATCTGGTGCTGAACACCGTCGGCATGCCGAAGCGGCCCGAGATCAAGCCCGAGGAATTCGCCAAGGCGCTGGAACTCGAGACGCACGTCACCATCCCCTTCGATGCGGTCGCCTTCGGCAACGCCGCCAACAAGGGCCTGATGATCGGCGAACTCGATGCCAAGCACGCCGCCAACGAGGCCTTCGCACGGCTGGCGATGGTGGCGACCGGGCGCAAGGAAATCCGCAAGGGCAAGCGCGGCGCGTTCGACATCGCGCCGCTCCTGGCCAAGCTGGGCGTCGTCAAGGCGTCCTGATCGTTCGAGCGAGGTCGTGAGAGATGTTCGGTCGCCGAGGTTCGGGTGGTACGACGCAAGGGTTCGGACGGGCGGAACCGGCGATTCCGGCGCCCGCCGCATCTGCTCGCACGTCCGCGCCTGCTCGCGCGCCCGCGCCGCCGTCGCGGCCGTCGGCACCGGCCGGTGCCGATCCCAACCTGCCGCTGCCGCCCGGCCGCCAGCAGCAGGAGCGTCAGCGCTCGGAAGAGTACTACGACATCAAGTCGTCGATCTTTTCCGCCCTGATCGACACCATCGACCTGTCGCAGCTCGCCCGCCTCGATCCCGAATCGGCGCGTGAGGAGATCTCGGACGTCATCAACGAGATCATCCATCTCAAGAACCTGATGATGTCGATCGCCGAGCAGGAGGAACTGCTCGCCGACATCGTCAACGACGTCCTCGGCTACGGTCCGCTCGAGCCGCTGCTCGCCCGCGACGACATCGCCGACATCATGGTCAACGGCGCCGAGAAGACCTACATCGAAGTCAACGGCAAGGTGCAGCTGACCAACGTCCGCTTCCGCGACAATCAGCAGTTGATGAACGTCTGCCAGCGCATCGTCAGCCAGGTCGGCCGCCGCGTCGACGAGTCCTCGCCGATCTGCGACGCCCGTCTGCCCGACGGCTCGCGCGTCAACGTCATCGCCCCGCCGCTGGCGCTCGACGGGCCGGCCCTGACCATCCGCAAGTTCAAGAAGGACAAGCTGACGCTCGATCAGCTCGTCAACTTCGGCTCGGTGTCGCCGGAAGGCGCGCAGGTGCTGCAGGTGATCGGCAAGTCGCGCTGCAACGTCATCGTCTCGGGCGGTACCGGCTCGGGCAAGACGACGCTGCTCAACTGCCTGACCCTCTACATCGAGTCGACCGAGCGCATCATCACCTGCGAAGACGCCGCCGAACTGCAGCTGCAGCAGCCGCACGTGGTGCGTCTGGAGACCCGCCCGCCCAACATCGAGGGCGAGGGCCAGATCACCATGCGCGAACTCATCAAGAACTGCCTGCGCATGCGCCCCGAACGCATCATCGTCGGCGAAGTGCGCGGACCGGAGGCCTTCGACCTGCTGCAGGCGATGAACACCGGCCACGACGGCTCGATGGGCACGCTGCACGCCAACTCCCCGCGCGAGGCGCTCTCGCGCATGGAATCGATGATCACCATGGGCGGCTACGGCCTGCCCGCCAAGACCATCCGCGAGATGATCGCCGGATCGGTCGACATCATCGTCCAGGCGGCGCGCCTGCGCGACGGTTCGCGCCGCATCACCCACATCACCGAGGTGATCGGCCTGGAAGGCGACGTCATCACCACCCAGGACCTCTTCGTCTACGAGATCCTCGGCGAGGACGAACTCGGCCGCATCGTCGGCCGACACCGCTCGACCGGCATCGGCCGGCCGAAGATGTGGGAGCGCGCGCGCTACTTCGGCGAAGAGCGGCGTCTGGCCGAGGCGCTCGACCGCGCCGAGGTCCGCGAGGCCTGAGCGGCCGAAAAGGAGGGGCGAACGTGTTCGGACTCGACGTCGTGACCCTGGCTCTCGTCGCGCTGGTGACCCTTTCGGTCGGCGGCGTGATCTATGCCGTCTTCTACGAGAAGGTCGCCGACGACGTCGCCGCCAAACGGCTCGAGCGCATCGTCGAGTTCGGCGCCGCCAAGTCGGCCGAGGCGCAGGCGGCGGCCAACCAGCGCTCGAAGCGCTCGGTCCAGTCCGCCCTCAAGGAATTCGAGGAGAAGCAGAAGGCCAAGACCGCCGGCACCAAGCCGACACTCGCCATGCGACTGGCGCGCGCCGGTCTCGGCTGGGATCGCAAGACCTTCACCCTGGTGTCGATCGGCATCGGCGCGGTGATGGGCTTCGGCCTGCTCTTCCTGTCCGGACAGCTCTTCGTCGCACTCGGCGGCGCCGTCGTCGGCGGCATCGGCGTTCCGGCCTGGCTGCTCGATCATCTCGCCAAGCGACGGCAGAAGGCCTTCATCGCCGAACTGCCGACCGCGATCGACCTGATCGTGCGCGGCATCCGCTCCGGTCTGCCGCTCGGCGACTGCCTGCGGATGGTGGCGACCGAGACCAAGGACCCGGTCCGGGGCGAGTTCCGCACCATCATGGAGTCCCAGCAGATGGGCATCCCGGTGGGCGAGGCCTGTCTCAAGCTCTACGAACGCATCCCGCTGCAGGAGGCCAACTTCTTCGGCATCGTCGTCGCCATCCAGCAGAAGGCGGGCGGCAATCTCTCCGAAGCGCTCGCCAACCTGTCCAACGTTTTGCGCGAGCGCAAGAAGATGGCCGAAAAGATCCAGGCCATGTCGATGGAGGCCAAGGCTTCCGCCGCCATCATCGGCTCGTTGCCGTTCGTCGTCGGCGGTCTCGTCTTCCTCACCAGTCCGAGTTACATCACCATTCTCTTCGTCGCGACGAGCGGCAAGCTGATCCTGATCGGTGGGATGCTCTACATGGTGATCGGCATCTTCGTGATGCGCCAGATGATCAACTTCGACTTCTGAGGGCCCGCCATGTCGCTCCTCGAAACCTTCGCCGATCCGCAGACCCTGCTCGCCGGGGCGGTGGCGGCCGGCGTCGTGGTGACGGTGCTGACGGTCGGCTCCTCGATGCTCGAGCGCAACGAGATGGCGTCCCGCATGAAGGCGGTGGCGGGCGAGCGCGAGCGCCTCCGTGCCCGCGAACGCGCCCGTCTCGGCATCGACCGCGGCAAGACGCTGCGCGTCGAGCCCAAGACCTACATGAAGAACCTCGTCGAGAAGCTGCAGCTGAAGAACGCGCTGGCCGACGAGAAGACCGCCGACCGCCTGCGTCAGGCCGGCTTCCGCGGTCAGGCGCCGCTGACGGTGTTCCTGTTCGCGCGTTTCGTGCTGCCCTTCGCCGCCTTCGCCTTCGCGATGTTCTATCTCTTCGTGCTGACGAACCTCGCGACGCCGGGCAACATCAAGTTCATCTACGCGCTCGGTGCTGCGGGCCTCGGCCTCTATCTGCCGAACCTCTACGTCCAGAACGCCATCGGCAAGCGGCAGAAGTCGATCCGCCGCGCCTGGCCGGACGCGCTCGACCTGATGCTGATCTGCATCGAGTCCGGCATGTCGGCGGAGGCCGCCTTCCGTCGCGTCGCCGACGAGATCGGCGCGCAGTCGCTGCCGCTCGCCGAGGAGATGTCGCTGACGGCGGCCGAGCTCTCCTACCTCCAGGAGCGGCGCAAGGCCTACGAGAACCTCGCCTCGCGCACCGGGCTCGAGCCGGTCCGCGCCGTCACCACGGCGTTGATCCAGGCCGAGAAATACGGCACGCCGCTCGGTCAGGCGCTGCGCGTCCTGTCGGCCGAGAGCCGCGCCCAGCGCCTCTCGGAAGCCGAGAAGAAGGCGGCGGCGCTGCCGCCCAAGCTCTCGGTGCCGATGATCATCTTCTTCCTGCCGGTGCTCTTCATCGTCATCATCGGCCCCGCCATGATCCAGCTCTTCGGCTGGAAGTGAGCCCGCGCCGACGAGCACGAGGCGCGGGGCACCCGTGCAATATTAGAATTGACGAATATATTGGGTCGCGATACCACCGGCTCTGACGACAACGACGGATCGGGCGGCCGCGCGACGTGTGCGCCGCCGAGACCGGGAGACCTCACGATGAAAGACTGGCAGAAGATCGCCGCCGACATGACCGTCCTCCTCAAGGAGGTGCGCACCGGTGCGCCGGACGCGATGAAGGGCTTTTCGGCGCTGGCCGCCGGCGCGCTGAAGCCGGGCGTGCTCGACACCAAGACCAAGGAACTGATCGCCATGGCGATCTCCGTCACCGTGCGCTGCGACCCGTGCATCGCCTTCCACGCCAAGGCGGCGCGGGCGGCGGGCGCGAGCCGCGAGGAGATCATGGAGACGGTGGCGACCGCCATCTACATGGGTGCCGGTCCCGCCTACATGTATGCCGCCCAGGCGGTCGAGGCCTTCGACCAGTTCGGCGAGACCCCCGCGGCCGAGTGAGCCGCGACGAGATCCGCGACGAAACGAAGAGAGGGGCCGAAAGGCCCCTCTCGCGCATTCCGGGTCGCGACGTTCAGCCGGTCTTGCCGGCCTTCTCGATCTGCTTCCAGGTGTTGGGTTGGCTCAGCATCGAACGCAGATAGGCGATGTTGGCGTCCGCCTGCTCCTTCGGCAGCGCCTGGGTGGCGACGGTGCGCGCCTCCTCGAAGCGGCCCTGCAGACCGATCACCAGCGCCAGATTCTGGCGTACGCGACCGTCGGCATTCGGCCGACCGGCGGCGCGGCGCAGGATGCGTTCGGCCTCCGGCAGCTCGTTCGTCAGCACGAAGGAGAGGCCGTAGTTGTTGAGCACGGTCGGCTCTTCCGGCGCCAGCTGCAGAGCCGTCTCGTAGCGCTCGCGGGCGCCGCGCGGATCGCCCATCTGGTCGAGGATGGCGCCCTCGGCCGAGGTCAGGCGCCAGTCGGGCGTGCGCGGCGAGTTGGTCGCGCGCACCACCTTGAGTGCGGTGTCGAAGTCGCCCTTGTCGGCGAGCGCCTTGCCGTAGGCCGAGGCCACCGCCGGATCGTCCGGGCGCTGGAGCATGGTCTTCTGCAGCACGTCGACGGCCTGGGCGGCGCGGCCTTCGTTGCGCAGCGCGCGGGCGAAGGCGAGGGCGGTCGAGGGATCGTCGGGGTTCTGCTTGTAGCGGTCCGTCCATTCGGCCGCCGAGCCGATCGGGCCGAGATCCGGCGCGGTGCCGATCGAACCGGTGGTGGCCGGGTCGCCGGACTGCGGCTTGGCGCAGGCACCGAGCGCGAGGGAGGCGCCGAGCACCGCGGCCAGCGTCAGTGCGCGGCCCGCGAGGCGACCCTTCGCGAGCAGGGCTCCGTGCGGCGTGATGCCGATGGGGCGAGACATGATCCGACCTCCGAACGCGACGCCCCTCGCGCGACGGACGGGGCGACGAGGGTGACGGTCCAGTCATCTCACGTTAACCCTAACGAGGGGTTAAACGGCCATCTGCGCGGGGCTCCGTCGACGTCGACGCGCTGGACAGCGGTTCGCGAGCGTGGTGCATTCGCATCCTCCCCCCGAACTGCCGAGGACCTGCCCCGTGTCGCTCTCCGCCGCCGAAATGCCGATCCTGCCGCACGACGCCTCGCTCGCCACGCTGCCGATCCATCTCGTGACGCCCGACGGCCTCGCCACGCGGCTCGATGCGCTCGGCGAGCCGGTCGCCGCCTTCGCCCGCGCCAGCGGCTTCGAGGGCAAGGCCGGGCAGGTGCTGTTGCTGCCGGAGGCGAACGGCGCGATCGCCGGCGCCCTGTTCGGCCTCGGTCGGCGCGGCGAGGCGGCGCGCACCCCCTTCCTGCCCGGCAGGGCGGCGAGCCTGCTGCCCGCCGGCGTCTGGGCCTTCGCCGGCCCGCTCGAGGACGAGGGCCTGGCGACGCTCGCCTTCGCGCTGGAGGCATGGCGCTTCGGCCGCTACAAGGCGGCGCCCGACCGCGAGGTGCGGCTGGTCGCCGGCCCCGACGTCGACTTCGCCGCGGTGGCGCGCACGGCGGAGGCCGTCCGCCTCGCCCGCGATCTCGTCACCACCCCGGCCAACGACATGGGGCCGGAAGAGCTCGCCGCGGCGATCCGCGCCGTCTTCGAGCCGGTCGGCGGCAAGGTCTCGGAGGTGGTCGGCGACGATCTCCTCGCGGCGAACTTCCCCCTCGTCCATGCCGTCGGCAAGGGATCGGACCGCGCGCCGCGCCTCGTCGACGCGACCTTCGGCGATCCGTCGCACCCGAAGGTGACGCTGGTCGGCAAGGGCGTCTGCTTCGACACCGGCGGCCTCGACATCAAGCCCGACAGCGCCATGCTGCTGATGAAGAAGGACATGGGCGGTGCGGCCAACGCGCTGGCGCTCGCCAGGATGATCATCGAGGCGGGGCTTCCCGTGCGGCTGCGCCTGATCGTGCCGGCGGTGGAGAATTCGGTCTCCGGCCGCGCCTTCCGTCCGAGCGACGTGGTGCCCTCGCGCAAGGGGCTGACGGTCGAGGTCGGCAACACCGACGCCGAGGGACGCCTCGTGCTCGCCGACGCTCTCGCGCTCGCCGACGAGGAGGCGCCCGACCTGCTGGTCGACCTCGCCACCCTGACGGGCGCGGCCCGCGTCGCGCTCGGGCCGGAGATCCCGCCCTTCTACACCGACGACGAGGGGCTCGCCGCCGACGTCGCGGCGGCGTCCGTTGCGGTCTTCGATCCGCTGTGGCGCATGCCGTTGTGGCCGGGCTATCGGGCGATGCTCGACAGCCGGATCGCCGACACCAACAACGTCTCCTCGGGCGGTTTCGCCGGCTCGATCACCGCGGCGCTGTTCCTGCAGAAGTTCGTCGAGAACACCACCGCCTGGGCGCATTTCGACATCTACGCCTGGACGCCGTCGGCCAAGCCCGGCCGCCCGGAAGGCGGCGAGGCGCAGGCGATCCGCGCCCTCTTCGCGGTGATCGCGGCGCGCTGGCCGAAGGTGTGAGGCTTCAGGCGGCGATCAGCTTGACGCCGACGATCGCCAGGATCGCCGCCAGCGCGAGGCGCAGGGCGGGTTCCGGCAGGCGCGGGCCGATCATCGAGCCGACGATCACCCCCGGTACCGAGCCGACCAGCAGCGTCGCCAGCAGCCCGAGGTCGACCGAGCCGATCAGCCAGTGACCGGCTCCGGCGATCAGCGTCAGCGGCACGGCATGGGCGATGTCGGCGCCGATCAGCCGGGCGATCGGGCGGTGGGAATGCAGCACCAGGAGCGCCGTCATGCCGATCGCCCCGGCACCGACCGACGAGATCGAGACGACGACGCCGAGCACCGCGCCGAGCCCGATCGTGCCCCAGCCGCCGAGCCTCTCGTCGAGCGGGGCGGCGCCGACGCGGCGATCGGCGAAGCGCCGCAGGGCGCGGCGGAAGATCAGAGCGCAGGCGGTGACGATCAGCATCGCCCCGAGCACGTCGGAGACCAGCTTCGCGTTGCCGCCGCTCGACGCCTGGACATGCGCCAGCGCCCACAGCGTCAGGATCGTCGCCGGGATCGAGCCGGTGGCGAGCAGTCGCGTCACCGTCCAGTCGACCGTCTTGTTGAAACCGTGCACGCCCATGCCGACGGTCTTGGTCGCCGCCGCGAACAGGAGGTCGGTGCCGACCGCCGTCACCGGATGAACCCCGAAGAGCAGCACCAGCAGCGGCGTCATCAGCGACCCGCCGCCGACGCCGGTCATGCCGACCAGCAGGCCGACACCGAGCCCGGACAGGGCGAAAGCGGGTTCGATCGACGACAGGAGCGACAATGGCTTTCCTCGAAGAGACGCGGCGAACCGGGCCGTGGAGCATGATGTTCCACGACGATCGGCTCGCGCGACTATCCGATGTCCGGCCGCGCCGAACAAGCCAAGGCGTCGCGTCGATCGCCTCGTCGTCGGAAGCGAATTGCGCGCAGGCGCCCCTCGGAGGAATGCCGACCCGTCAGGTCGGTTCGGCGGCGTCGGCCGAGTCGACGGCGGCGAAGCCCAGCGCGAAGGCGGCGAGCGCCTCGCAGGCATGCGCCACGTTGGTCTTCAGCGTCGCCGGCGACGCCCCGCGCGGCCCGAAGTCGTGGCTGCCGTCCTCGATCCATTCGAAGCGGGTCCTGTCGCCGACCGGCAGTGCCTCGACCTCGATCCGCGAGCCGAATTCGTCGCGCTCGCCCTGGAGGACCAGCGTCGGCAGGAGCCCGTTCTGCAGGGGCGCGAGGCGGATCTCCTCCGGCCGACCGGGGCCGTGGAAGGGATAGCCGAGGCAGGCGACGCCGGCGACCGCCTCCGGCAGCGCCTCGCCGGCGGTGATGGCGGCGACGCGGCCGCCCATCGACTTGCCGCCGACGACGATCGGGCCGACCCGTTCGGGCGCGGCGAGCACCGCCTCGACCGCGGCGCGGAACTCGCTCGAGAGCTTCTCGGCCTTCGGCGGCGGGAACTTCTTCCCCGTCGTCCGCCGCTTCGCCATGTAGGCGAACTCGAAGCGGGCGACCGCCAACCCGTGGGCGGCGAGGCCCTCGGCGATCCGGTTCATGAAGGCCGAATCCATCGGCGCGCCGGCGCCGTGGGCGAGGAGGACGGTGGCGCGCGGGCTGTCGCCGACGGTCCAGAGCAGGGTGGTCGCGGTATCGGTCACGTGTCTCTTCTCAGTAGTAGCCGCGCGGGAACCAGCGCAGATAGAGTTCGGCGAGCCGGCCGTCGGTCGCCGCCTTGCGCAGCGCCCAGTCGAGATGGCGCTTGAGGCGTGGATTGGCCTTGGGCACGGCGATGCGGAAGCCCTCGCCGAACACCGCCGGCTCGTTCCACGGTCCGCCGACGAAGGCGCAGCAGCCCTTGGAACTCGCGCCGTCGAGCCAGAACGACAGGCCGATGGCGTCGCCGAAATGGGCGACGACACGGCGTTCCCGCACCGCCTCGCGCGCCGCCGTCTCGTCCGGATAGGCGGCGATCCGCGCCTTGGGGAAATGGGAGAGCGCATAGGCCTCGTGGACCGAGCCGGAGACGACCGAGATCCATCGCCCCTCGAGCCCTTCCGGCGTCGGGGTGACGGCCTCGTCCTTCAGCGCGACGAATCGGCCCGGCGTCGTCAGATAGGCGTCGGTGGTGTCGAGCCGATCGCGCAGCTCCGGGCCGACGGCGAGCCCGGCCATGATCGCGTCGCCGCGCTTGTCCATGAGGGCGGGAACCAGATCGCCGAAGGGCCGCATCTGGATCGCGCAGGTCGCGCCGATCTCCTCGCACAGCACCCGCGCCAGATCGACGTGATAGCCCATCAGCCGGCCGCTGGCGTCGAGGAAGGACAGGGGCGGGTGGTCGCCGGTGACGAGGAAGCGGATCGACTGAACCTCACCGATCGGCTTCGCCGGCCGCACGTCCGGATCCCAGAACAGCGGTCGGAACGGGATCGCCTCGGCCGTCGCCGCGGCGCTCGGCGCCGGCGTGGCTTCCGCCGCGGTAACCGCTGGTGCGCGCAATGCGAGCATCGCGATCAGCAACAATCCGAGAGCGACAGGGCGTCGGGAATTTGCAATCATGGCGCGTCTCGGGTTGCGGGTACGGGTGTCGGTGGGCGCGTCGCGCGAAGGCTTCGATTCCCATGGCCCTCGTGTTGGGGAGAAAGCGCCATTCGGCACTTCGATTCAAGTCCTTCGAGCGACGACCACCCGATCGGCCGCCCCGCGCCGGTCCCGGTGCTGCCTTTCCGCCCGCGCCGCGACGACTGGCGGCAGGTGGCGCGCGACCTCGGCGTCGCCCACCTCGAGGCGATCGCCGTCGATCCCGAACCGGACGATGTCGTTCCGCCGCCGCCGGCCGTCTTCGCCCGTGCCGACACGATCATGGTTCCGGGCGCCGAGGGCGGGCCGGCGGTGATGGTGATCGCGCCGAGCGCCGAGAAACGCGCCGCCACCGCGGCCTTCCTCGCCGCCCATCCGGCAGAACGCCGCCGCATCGCCGTCGCCGCGCCGCGGGTGATCCGCCGCGCCCTGATCGAACGCTGGGCCCAAGCGCTCGGCCGGCGCGCGGTCCGGGCGATGCTCGACCGTGACCCGCTGCTGTCGGCGGCATGCCTGCCGAGCCTCGGTCGGCCGCTCCTCGCCGTCGCCGGCTTCCTCGCCCTCGGCGCGACGGCGCTCGGCTCGCCGGGGCCGGTGACGGCGACCTGGACCTTCGTCTTCCTGATGATCGGTCTCTTCCGCCTGCTCGTCGCCGAGACCGGCCAGCCGCCCCCGCCCCCGCCACTCGCCGACGGCGATCTGCCACGCTTCGCCGTGCTGGTGCCGATCCATCGCGAGGAGGCCGTCGTCGCCGATCTGGTGGCGGCGCTGTCGCGGCTCGACTATCCCGCCGACCGCCTCGACCTGCGGCTGGTGGTGGAAGCCGACGACCTCGCCACCCGTGCCGCCGCCGAGCGTGCGGTCGAAGGCACCGCGGTCGACATGGTGATCGTGCCGCCGTCGCTGCCGCGCACCAAGCCGAAGGCGCTCGACTTCGCGCTCGCCACCGTCGATGCCGACTTCGTCACCGTCTACGACGCCGAGGATCGCCCCGACCCCGACCAGCTGCGCCGCGCCGCCGCCGTCTTCGCCCGCGGGTCCGACGATCTCGCGGTCGTCCAGGCGGCGCTCGAGATCGACCATGCCGCCGACGCGCGGCCCTGGCTGGTGCGCCAGTTCGAGATCGAATACGCCATGCTCTTCCATGGTCTCCTGCCGTGGCTCGCCGAGCGTCGCCTGTTCCTGCCGCTCGGCGGCACCTCGAACCACTTCCGCCGCGACGCGCTCCTCGCCGTCGGCGGCTGGGATCCGCACAACGTCACCGAGGACGCCGACGTCGCCGTGCGCCTCGTCCGCGCCGGTTGGCATGCCGGCGTCGTCGCCTCGGCCACCCGCGAGGAGGCGCCGACCGATCTCGCCGCCTGGTTCGCCCAGCGCACCCGCTGGATGAAGGGTTGGATGCAGACCTGGCTCACCCACATGCGCCGGCCGCGGCGGCTGCATACCGAACTCGACCTGCGCGACGCGGTCGCCGTCCACATCGTGCTCGCCGGTCAGGTCCTGTCGGCGGCGACCTTCCTGCCGAGCCTCGTCCTGGTGGGACTGCAGCTCGCCGGGGTGCTGCCGCTCCTCCACGATTCGGGGATCGACGAGGACGTCTTGACGTTCGCGGCGCTGACGGCCTTCGCCACCGGCCTCGTCGGGGCGCTGATCCTCGCCCTGACGGTGGCGTCTCGCGTCGGCCGACGCTTCCGCCTCGTCGATCTGGCGACCATGCCGGTCTACTGGTGCGCCATTTCCCTCGCCACCTACGCCGCGATCGTCGAGCTGCTGCGCGACCCCGCGCATTGGAACAAGACGCCGCACGGCCTCGCCGCCCGCCTCGCCGAAGACGGGGAGGCGACGACGCCGCAGCCGACCGACGCCCGCGAGGGCTTGCACGGAGCCCCCGCCGAAGGGTAAGAGAGGTTGCCTCGAGCGGGTGTAGTTCAGAGGTAGAACGTCAGCTTCCCAAGCTGAATGTCGTGGGTTCGATCCCCATCGCCCGCTCCAGTTCATCACATTGAAACTGTTGAGTTTTCAGCTTCGGCCATGGTCGAAGCCTGGGGTTGGTTGTCTGCTCGGGTCACCAATAGGTCACCAAACGGAGCGAGGTCACCACGAGTCGCGGCTCGACGACCTGCGGCGCCCGCCCCCTGCCGAGGTGGCCTTTCGAGGTTGCTGGACGCGATTTCGGCCCACTCCCCTTCGAAAACCCCTTTCCCCTTGGCAATCCATTCCACGGCACGACGTCCGAGGGCGTCGCCCCTTGCTCTGCCGTAGCATCCTTTTCTTCTATGAGGAAAAGAGCCGTCCAAGCCGTCCAACGCCGTCCATCATCAATTTTATCAATGAGTTGAACCGTCGCGAAAACGACCGCTTGCTGTCCGCCTGCCGTCCAACGCCGTCCACCGATCGCGCACGCCCCGGCCTTGGTTGACCTTGGGGCGGTGGTCGCCGGTAGTAGGTCGCAGCAAATGCCGGGGCCGATTGGTCGGTTGACGAGAAGGGCAACCGTTGCGGGTGCCGGACGTCGGTAGCCGTCAACCTCGTCAACCGTCATCCGGCAAAAACCAACTGACGGTTTCCAGCGGCTGCGGGCACCCGCACCACCGCCAGGATGGGGTACGGTCCCTAGACCGGGGGGGGGCTGGGCGATGTGTGCGAGCAGCACGGATCGACGCGTGCGGCGAACCGACCCGTGTACCGGGTGTGCGCCGCTGCACTGCCCAAACTCGGCGGGCCGCGGCCCCGTGCCCTGGTCGATTGGGTCGTACGGTCCCTTGGTGGGGGGGGTGCCATGGGGGCGCCACCACCGCCCGCCGGCCCCGTCATGGGCAGTGTCGGGCGGTGGTGCCTTCCAGCGGACAGAGGGGCGCGGGGAGGCTGGCCGGTCGAGCAGGGTTCAGCGCGCGGCGGGAGCGATCGAGATCGTTCGCGTTCCGGAGTGCCGGCGCTCGACGGCGAAACCACGCGCACGAAGCACGGGCGCGATGCGGTCGATCCGGTTTCCGAGAGACGAGGCCGTCGCCGGCCATAGCTTCGTCCGCTTGATGAACTCGGCGGCGCGGGTGTTGAGGGCGGCGAGAAGATCGGTCGCCGACCCGTTCCAACCTGTCGGGTAGTCGTTCCGGATGAAGTTCACGATGGCGACTGCAACCGGATCGGCCTCGAATGTCGTCTCGGTCGCGTCCTCTTGGTTCGCCTGATAGGCAGCGAGGAACGATCCGGGCTCGAAGCCGAAGCCCGGCTCGCAGGCGACCGCGAACTCGGCGAAGTCCGCCATGCGGGGCAAGCGATCGAGCTTCACCGACGGCAGGCGGTGCAAGCCCGTCGAGAAGGCGTCGAGGAGCGCACCGAGCACGCGCGGTGCAACGACGGCCCAATCCGCCCAGAAATCCCGCTCCGAACGGCGCTCGTCCTCGGCGATCGGCCGCAGGCGAACCGTCACGGCACGCGAGGCGAGGTCGGGACGGTCGGTCAGGCTCGGAATCCCGTTCAAAATGATTGGTCGAATGGCCTGAAGAACCATCTCGTCTCGGTCGGTGTGCAACATGCGAGATGCGAAGCCGCCGCCGGTTGAGAGGCGGCAGAGGGCATCCGAGAGCCACGCCGGCACGCTCGACAGATTGTCGAGGCCGAGCACGTGGGAATTGACGGCGCCGACCACAAGATCGCGGTCGTCTTTCGGCACGGCGCGGATTGGAGAGGCATTCGGATCGACGAGAGAGCGCACCAAGCGCGAGATCGTCGACTTGCCCGTACCCTGTTCGCCCGCGAAGACGAGGACGGGATAGGGGCCGGAAGAGCGCAGCGCCGCAACGATCCAGGCGACGAGAAGTAGGAAGTCTTCCTCGCGCTCGACATTGACGAACCGGCGAAGCTCTTCGATGCCGTAGCCCGCTTCGGGTTCGACCAGCGCCCACATTTGGCCGGACCGCACGAAGGCGACGGGCGGGCGATCGACCATGCGCCAGCCGTCGGCGTCGACCTCGATCGCGCGCCAGGTGGAATCGACGAGGTCGAGATAGGCCCGCCCGTCCGCCTCGCCGACCCGGAGGCACGGCACCCGCTCCGGCCCCTCGGAATAGGCACGGGCCTCGAGGACGCGAATGGTGTCGTCGAGGGCTTGTCCGCCTGGTGCTAGGCCGGTCTCCTCGTAGCTCCTCACCGACAACCACCGCCGGAAGGCCTTCGACGACAGCGACCAGCTCTCGCGGTGGCCGCCGACGGGGAACGTCGCGAAGCACTCGCCCGCCTCGTCGTGCCACAGGTCGACGAAGGTGCAGAGGCTCATGAGCTGGTCGCGCTGTGCCGGTCGGCGCTGGCGGCCGGCGGCGTTCGCCTCGTCGTCTTCGGTCTTGGGCTTCGCCCGCGCGGTGGTCTTCGTCGGCGCGCGCACGGGCTCGGGCTTCACCACCGCCACCGGTCGCGCCGTTGCGACGAATGCGTCGGCGCGCGCGGTGGTCCACCCGTCTGCCTCGGCGTCGGCTGCATCCCACCCTTCGCTGACGCCATCCGGAGGCGTCAGGACTGCAACGAACGTCGCGCCGGCATCTCGGACCATCGAGGCGACGGCGTCGGCATAGGCGCCTCCGGCCGCGTCGGCATCCGGCCAGATCACGACGCGCCGGCCGGAGAGCGGCGACCAGTCGGCTTTCGCAGCGCTCTTCGACCCGTTCGGCGAGGTCACCACGACGTGACCGGGGAGAAGCCGCGCGGCGGCATCCGCCGCCTTCTCGCCCTCGGTGACGACGACGGGTGCCTTCGGCTGCTCGGTGAGGCGGTCGAGGCCGTAGAGCGGGCGCGGCGACGGCCATGCCTCCCACCGCCATTCGCGGCGGTGGTCGCGGTCGCGCTCCCACAGAGTGACGGGGCGGAATTGCTTCGATCCGTCGGCCGCGTCGAAGCGATTGGCGAGCCCCAGGAGCGCGCCGGAGGCATCGGCATAGAACCACCGCCCCGACGGCTTGCCGAGGCTAGGGTGTGCCTCCGGCGGCGCCGGAGCGTCGTCGGGAACCGGCGTGAGGCAGCGCCAGCCGTCGGCGCGTTTCTTCGGAGCGGGGGCGGTGGTGGCGACGAGCGGGGCGAACGGATTATTCGTAGACATCGCATGCCACCATCTCGGCTACACGTCTGGCAGCCTCGCCCATGTCGCCACCGCAGAAGAGGAAGGCGGCGAGGGCGACGAGATCGCCGCCCCTGTCGCCGGTCGAGAAGTCACCCCACCGACCGGTGCGCAGGTTCACCTTGAACGAGCCCGGGCGGTGGTCGGCGCGGGTCGGGTTGCGCGCGACCCATTCGGCGCCTTCGCGGCGCCCGTCGGGCAACCACCGCGTGACGATCTGATCGGCGCGGTCGAGCGCTGCCTCGGCGATCCGGGCGAAGGCGATGCGACGATGTGATTTCGGCATGGTGCGTCCCTCGTCAGTTCGCCGCGAGACCGGCGGCACGATCGACGGGGGAGCCGAGGGTGCGCTCGATTTCGAGGAGGAAGTCGGCGACGAGCGTCTCGAAGCCGACGCGGACGGCGATGTCGCCGTCGGGCGGAAGGCCGGCGCAGAGGGTGCGGAGGATTCGCGCCTTGGCGCCGAGGTCGCCGAGGCGTGCCGGCGCGGCGGCGAGGATCTGGCGATCCAACGCGAAAATCGCCGTCGTCAGCTCATCGTCGTTCGACGGAACCGAGCCGAAGCGCTCGGCCAGGCGATCGAACAGGGCGACGCGCTCGGCGTAGAGGCCGGAGATCACGGTGGAAGAGGGCGCCAGCGCGGCGCCGGCCTTGAATCCGCGCGGAAGGGAACCGGGTCGACGGTTTCGGGTGGTCATCACGGCGCCCCCGAGAAGTCACCGCCCTTGAACGAGCGGCCGGTGTCGAGCGGAGCCTTGGCCGGTTCCGCACGGGTACGGATGATCAGGGGTTGAGCGTCGAGGCTCGACTGCAGGCGAGCCCGCATGCGCATGACCTCGGCGTCCATTGAGGCGTCGTCGAGCTGGACCTTGATATCGAACGGGTCGGGTCTCTCTCTGGGGAGCGGCGGAATTCCGCCCCGCTCGCCAGGACGGCGGGGCCGCGGCTGCGGCATCATGTAGTGACGGAGCGGCTGGAGATCGGAGTCGGGGATGCCGGGGGAGGGAACCCAGTCCGGCAACGGGTACGATCGCGCGATTTCCTGTCGCCGCCGCAGTTCTTCCACCTCTCGCGACGCGGGGTCGTTCCATCCCCACACGCCATAAGAAGCGGTCGGAGCGGAGTGATACCGGGCGGCGAAGAAGCTGTTGGGGTCGGTCTGTGAGGTCGCGAGCGCGGCCTTCGCCTCGGGCGACGTCGCCGAGGGGCCGACCGCCAGCCACTGCACCACACCATCGACGGTGCCGAGGTCCCGGACCTTCTCGGAGAGGTCTTGGAGGGAGACGGAGGCCTCACCCGCCTTCGTCGCGACACCCTCGAGAAAGGTGGTGACGCCGGCTGCGTCGAGGAGGCGCCCTGTCGCGACCGCTGCGGAGTTGAAGGCGTTGCCGAGCCGGTCGACGGCGGCCTGCGCATCGGTGACCTTGCGGGCCGCTCCGCTCGCGATGGTGCCGCCGGCTTCGGCCGCCTTGGCGATCAGCTGCCGATAGATTTCGCGGTGTTGCAGAAGGGCCGTGAGGCCGCGACGAGCCTCTTTGTCACCGAAGATCCTGTTCACTTTTTCCATGTCGCCGCCGACGGCCCGCTCGGCGAGGTCGATGAACGTGTCGAACGTGTTCTGACCGGCCTTCTTCCCCTTGGCGAGAGCCTTGGGAAGGTCGACGCCGAACTCTTTGGACATGCGCTTGATGGTCTCGTCCGTGTCGATCTTGCCGAGCACGTCGGTCATGCTGGCGGCGGCTTCTTCGGCCGTGCCGGCGTTCTTCTGAATGACCTGAAGAGCGGCGCCGACGTGGGTCAACCCCTCGATTCCGAGCAGGCCGCGCGTCGCCGCAAGGGGCGCGATCGACGGCAGATAGCGGCTCTGGTCTTTCAGCTCGAAGCGGCCTTCGTTGCCGAGGAAGGCCGCCACGTCGAAGGCGCGCTCCATGTCGCCGCCCGCGATCTTGAACGATGCGCCCATGGCGTCGGCCGTCTTCGCGATGTCGTCCACCGCGGCATTGGTGGCGAGCGCCGTCTTCGTCACGGTCGGCAGGAACGCCATCGCCTCGGGGAGCTTGCGGCCGGCAGCGACCAGGGTTTCCAGGCCGCCGGCAACGTCACCGATCGGCGTCGCGGCATCGGAGGCGATCTTGCGAACCGCTTCTCCGGCCCGTTCCATCTCCTCGCGGGTGGCATCGGCGATGATGCCGATGTTGGTCATCTGCCGATCGAACTTGGCGAAGTCGGTGAAAGACTTCGCCACGGCAGCGGCACCGATGTAGGGCGCGGCCACGCGGGCACCGGCGGTGATCGCGCCGGCCACCTGCGCTCGATGGTACCGAGCCGTGATCTGCTGGGCCTTCTCGTCGATGCGGCGTCGTTGCGCCGCGGCGCCCGCCGCACGATCCAGCGCGGCAGCTTTCGCTTCGAAGGCCTTGAGGCGCGCCGCTGCCGAGTTGAGCCCGGCGGCGGTTTTGTCTTCGGCGGAGAGCCGCAACTTTGCTTCGACGACCCTAGTCATGCGCCGATCTCCTGTTCGTTCTTCGCGGTGGTGCGGGAAGCCGCGCGCTCGATGGCCAGGGCGAGGTTGATGCGGGCGTCCGACGACAGGGCGAGCCCGAGGGCATCCTCGAGCACCCGCACGCCGACGACGCCGATCGGCACGCCGAACAGGCGGGCGAGCAGCCGACCGAGGCTGTGGCCTTGGGCGAGGGTGTCGCGGTTCTGATTCTGGACGTACCAGTGAGAACCACCACCCCAGACCTGAGCCCATCCACCGACGAGACGGGCGTCGAAGCCGGCGGCGGCGCGGTTCTTGCCGAAGACCAGGCGTATCAGCG
The DNA here is from genome assembly GCF_056313705.1 of Pinisolibacter sp. DMC100. Lineage (NCBI taxonomy): Bacteria > Pseudomonadati > Pseudomonadota > Alphaproteobacteria > Hyphomicrobiales > Ancalomicrobiaceae > Pinisolibacter > Pinisolibacter sp. DMC100. Next base: position 1,162,678 of record NZ_JBQUZT010000001.1, read on the forward strand.
CGAGCGCGAGACGGCCGTGCTCGAGCACCGATCCGAGCCGCACGCGGGTGTTGAGCGGATCGCCCGCCACGGCGAGGAAGGGGCCGGGCGGCTCGATGTGATCCCACGACCGCACCAGGCGATCGATGGTCAGGTCGACGCCGCGGCCGGCGAGCGGTGAGCGGCGTGGCAGACAGTGCGAACCCAGATTCGTGGTCTTCCCCCGAGCCTCGGCGGGGGTCATGCCGGCGAGACCGTGCGCGTGTGCCGTCTCGCACCAGGGACACCAGAAGCCGAACTGTGTGGCCTCTTCGCCGAGCGGCGCGACCACCGCGGCGCGGAAAGAGGGAGTGGCGGTGGTCATCGGCGCGCCTCCGAAGTGTGCGACCGCGCGCCGGCCTCGACGAAGGAGACGAGATCGGCCTCGGCGTAGACGACGCGGCGTCCGACTTTGCGATAGGTCGGACCACCGCCCGTCACGCGCCACGCCTGCAAGGTCCGATGACTCACGCAGAGCTTTTCCGCTGCGGCCTTCTCGTTCATCAAGAGTGTGAGTGAGTTCATTTTCATTCTCCTCGAAGTCTAGCGACATGAAAAGTCGTCTCTCGCCTTCAAAGGAACGAGGAAAATGCGTGCCAGACAACGAATTTGCTTCCAAGAAAAACCCCGCCACAGGTGACGGGGTTTTCCTCCGAAGCGTGTTGACCCGGTTGACCGATACACGGGTCATCACCGACCGGCGGGTGCGAGGGCGGTGGTCATGCGTGCCGCGCCGCATGACCGGCCACGAACTCGGCGGCGGCTTCGACGATCGCAACGAGAAATTCCTCGATGGTGTCCGACCCGAGGAAGCCGTCGGCGATTTCGGCACGAACCACCGCCAACGCCCCGGCGATTTCATCAGGCGCCCGCGGTGGGCTGGCAATCATCCGACGCTCGAGGTCGGCGATCTGTTCGAGCCGCGGCACGTCATCGTCCCAGGACGGCCCCGTGACGGTCTCCACCACCGCGGCGCGGTAACGAAGAAGGTCGAGGAACCCGCCGCCGAACGTGCCGGACGAGGCGAGCGCTGCCTCGATCTCGGTCGGGGTCGCCGGCCTGACGTTGGGCGTCAGGCTGTCGACGACCCAGGCCGGCACGAAGTCGGCGCCGACCCGGCCCTGATCGTCGACGACTTCGCCGGAAGTGAGCCTGTGGAAACGAGCATCGTCTGCGCTCGTCAGGGTGACGACGATTCCGTTGCGCCATTCGGCGGCGGTGGACGTGGGATCGGTGTTCGTCATGGCTCTTCCTCCTTGCTGGACACGGGGTCGATGGCCCGTTCACGCTGCGAAACGGTCGAGTGCGGCGTCGATTTCGGCCGCGCGGCGGCGGGCAAAGCGCCAGTCGTCGCAATAGGTGAGCATCGCCTGCTCATGGAGCAGTGCTTGGCCGGCGGGGGAGGCTTCGGCCGCGGCGCGACGCGCACGGGCGGCGTCGAACGCGGCGCGCTCGGCTTCGCGGCACAGGAATGCGGCGCGCTGCTCGCGGGCATCGTCCCACAGACGGCGGAGGATGTTCGCGAGCCGCTCGCGCAACCGCGCCGGCTCATGCCGGTACCATTTGCGGTAGACCACCCAGGCGTCGGCCATGATCGCGGCCCGATCGAAGGTGCCGGCGGTGGTGATCAGCGAGCGAGTTGCGATCGAGAGGCGCATGGTGAGGAACCTTGTTCAAGTCACCATTTTGGTATAACGTTGCGCGTAGAAAGTCAACATTTTTAGTGTAAGGTAGCTAGAAAATGTCCATCTCTGACGGGCAATGCCGCGCCGCTCGCGCCCTCTTGGGGTGGACGCAAGACGATCTTTCCACCAAGGCCGCGGTTGCGAAGAAGACGATAGCCGACTTCGAAACCGGCAAGCGCCAGCCCTACGACCGCACACTCGCCGACATCCGTGCGGCGCTCGAGGGCGGTGGTGTTCTCTTCATCGACCAGAACGGCGCCGGCCCCGGCGTTCGGTTGCGCGACCGTGCCGAGGGTGACAAGGCCTCCTCGCCATGAGCCCGAATGCGGGTCTCGATCCGTTGGGCCGGCCGGCGTCGGGGTTCCGCCTGATCGGTTACGACGCGGCACCGATCGCTGCAGAACTCGCGGTCGTCCTCGACCCCGACCCGACCACCGCCGACGAGCCGCCGATGCTCACAAATCGGCTGGTCGATGCGATCGCGCGTCTCGACGAAGCCGCCGCACTGTGTCCGGTGAATTCCGCGCGCTCGCGCGAGATCGGGTACCACCGCGACCCGGCGCTTCGCTTCGCCTTGGGCTGCGATGTCGCCACCGAACGACGGTGGAGAGCGATCGTCTCGCGGGCCTTCGCGCGTGCCGACGCCGTCGCATGGTGTGAAGGCAACAGGCGCGGGGATGGTCGCTATCTGGCCGAGAAGGCGGAGGACATGGCGCGATGTCGCAATGCACTCCTCGACCTGACGTTCTGTACCGACTTACCCGAGACGATCCTCAAGCACAGGGCCGGCAATGAACTCCCCGGGGATTGGGTAGCAGACCTCAACAGGGCGGCGGAAACTCTTGAGCAATACGAAACGATCGCGAAGGGGTTGGCGGCGAGCATCAACCCGCGCGGGCGACCACGCGTCGTCGCTCGGACGCACTTCGTCCTTCGGATCGCCGCCGCCTATGCCGTTCTGACGGGAGACGTGCCGCAGTTCGACGGTGGGAACGATGATGACGCGCACGACGACCACGGACAACGCAAGCGACCGGAGAAAAGGTGCTGGCACGACCTGATCAAGGCGGCCCTAGACGTCGCCGAGATCAGGGGCGATCAGCAGGTCAATTCGATTCTGAATCACGCCCGACAGGACGACCTCATGGGGGACGTTGGTCGCGTCCGTTGGCTTGCCGACCAAGCGCCGCTCGGTCTGTGGTCGATCGAGGTCGGTAGCTGGCCCGCCACCGGCCTGGAAATCGACGTCGGTCTCGACGTTCGGAGCCCGCCGGAAACGCGCGAGGAAGCATACGAGCACCCCGGGACGAGGTTCGCGGGAATCGGCCGGCTTGGCCGCCGCGGCGAATAGGACCACCGCGCATCACGCGGTGGTCACCTCCGCCGTCCGCTTCGCGATCTTCGCCACGGTCGCTCGGCTACACCCCGTCGCCGCCTGAATGGTCGACCACGAGGCGCCGGAGCGCAGCATGGCGGCGATGCCGTCGTTTCTGGCGATGTTCTCGGCGCGGCCCTTGTACTTCCCCTCGGCCTTGGCCTTCGCCTGTCCTTGGGCCTGCCGGCGGCGGCGATCGTCGTAATCCTTGCGGGCGACGGCGGCGAGGACGTCGAGCATCATCCCGTTGACGGCGGCGAACATGCGGGCGGTGAATTCGTCGGCCGGCGCGGCGAGCATCCACGACGTGGGGAGATCGAGAGCGACGACGCGGACCTGTCGCGCGTCGAGTTCGGAACGCAGACGTTGCCAGTCGGCCGCCGTGAGGCGCGAGAGCCGGTCGACCTGTTCGATCAGCAGCACGTCGCCGGGTCGGCAGTCGCCGAGGAGGCGGAACAGCTCCGGCCGGGCGAGCTTGGCGCCGCTCTCGTTCTCCACATAGGTCGCGGCGATCGTGAGCCCATGCTCGGCGGCGAAGGCTTCGACCTGTGCCCGGGCGCGGGTGGCGTCCTGTTCGTCGGTCGAGGCGCGGAGGTAGGAGCGGGCGAGCATCGGAAACCATCCATCGGTTCACTTAGGATGGTTTTATCCTATCAGTTCATTTTGAATGGTCAATACGGTATTTTTGAACCGGGCTCGCGGTGGTTTCGTTGGGGTATACCTATAGCGAACTCAATCGTCCGAGCGGATCGACGCATCGACGACAGTTGAAATTAAGCGTTCGACGCGTAACTCGACGACCACGTCTGGGTGTTCGCGCTCAACGTCGGCGAGAAGCGTCTTCCAGAGCGGAGTGGAGCCGGCAAAGCTTGTTTCCGCGAAGGCGCGCGACAGCCACGGGACCAGTCCCTGGCCGAAGGAATCGGCATAGACGAGGAGGCGTCCGGTCGCGCCGGTGCAATGGAAGTGGATCGGGTCGCCTCGATTCGTCGGAGGCTCCATCACTGGGTCGCAGGTCCCGATGCCGCTCGGTGGCGGACTGAGCGTGCGTTCGACGGCAGGAAGGCCGGCCATAATCGCGAGATCGCCCTCGTGCGCGGTCTCGACGAAGGTCGGGCGGACTATGGGTCGGCGGCCGAGGGCCGCGAGAATCGCGACATGCCCTGCCCAGGCTCCTGCAGCGTTCCAATGGGTGTCCTGGCGATAATAGACCTGCTCTTGACGCTGAGCGTCGAGGAGTGCCGGGCGCAGATCGAGGAAGGGGATGCCTGCCGCCTTCATCCGCTCCGCCACCTGATCGAGCTGCGAGGGCCCGGCCCGGCGCCGCAGGCGCTTTGGCATCAGATCGGGTCGAACCGTGTGCTTGTCCGGCGCGATCACCATCAGATAGGCGATGCCGCGCGCGGCGAGGCGAGAGGCGCGGCGGTGACGTTCGTCGATGAGAATGTGGAGTTCGTCCGTACTCAAGGGCAGAACACGACGATAGAGATCAAGCGAGTTGTCACCCGTGTAGAAGAGCCAGCCGTCCCCCCCCTCGATGACCTGGTTGGTCGGCAGTCGTCCCAGTTTGCGGCTCAGCGTGAAGTCCAGATGCATAAGTGGCTTGCGCAGGCCAAACACGTCGCGCCAGAACGACTCGAAGGCGGGCGGGAACGCCTCCCAAGCGGCCGCCGTCGTCGGCAGGGCCGGTGCGGGGGCGATCTGTCGCTTTTCCGTCCCGGGCAGTTCGACCCGTCCGAACAGGGTGACGAGGGGCGGCAGGCCGGTGCCGATCGCCAGGAGGGCGATGAGGGTGAGGCCGTAGAGGCGTCCGATGCGCATCGCCAGATCCTCAGAACCGGAAATAGATGAAGGGATTGTAGGTCCCGGCCGCGATCCGCGCGGCGGCGGCGACGGCGATCACCGTGAGAACGATGAAGCGCAGGGCGAGGATACCGGGCGATATCGCCGCCATGTCGACGCTCTCGATCGGTGGATCGAGTTCGCCACGCCGCTGACCGGCCCGGCAACGCCAATCGGCGGTCAGCCGCGTGAAGAGGCCTAGGGCGGCCGGCACCGCGATCGCGAAGGTCACCAGAACCTGCGAATCGACGAACTCCCACAGGCTCGCCGGGTCGGCGCCTGCCGCTGGGCGCACCATGGCGGCGAGTTGGGTGAAGGCGGCGTTCATGTCGGCGGCGCGGAAGAAGACCCAGGCGCAGCCAACGACGGTGAGCACGTAGGCCCGCGCCAGAGCCGGTGGCAGACGATCGACGAAGCGACCCCAGGCGGTGCGTTCGAGGCCGAGGAAGAGGCCGTGGAGCAGCCCCCAGATGACGAAGGTCCAGGCGGCGCCGTGCCACAGGCCGCAGACGAAGAACACGAAGAACTGGTTGAACCAGATCCGCCATTCCCCCACGCGATTACCGCCGAGCGGCACGTAGAGATAGTCACGCAGAAAGTTCGACAGCGAGATGTGCCAGCGCCGCCAGAACTCGCGTATCGATCTCGCCCGATAAGGATAGTCGAAATTCTCCAGGAAGTTGAAGCCGAACACGCGGGCCAGCCCGATCGCCATGTCGGAATAGGCGGAGAAGTCGAGATAGATCTGCAGCGCGTAGGCGACGACGCCGATCCAGGCGACCTCAGGCGACAGTCGTTCGGGCGAGAGCGCGAAGACACCGTCGGCCACCTCGCCGAGCGGATTGGCGAGGATCGTCTTCTTGCCGAGGCCGGCGATGAAGCGCTCGATGCCGGAGGCGGCGAGATCGAGCCGGAAGCGTCGCTTGGTCAACTGCCTGTAGATGTCGTGGTAGCGGATGATCGGTCCGGCGATGAGCTGAGGAAAGAAGGCGATGTAGAGTGCGAAGTCGATCGGATTGCGCTGGGCGACGGCGTCACGACGGTAGACGTCGACGACGTAGGAGAGCGCGTGGAAGGTGAAGAACGAGATCCCGAGCGGCAGGTGCGGTGCCTCGAAGACGAGCGGACTGACGCCGAGGGGAGCGATGAGCGCGGCGAGATTGGCGACGAGGAAGCCCGAGTACTTGTAGAAGCCGAGGAGGCCGATGTCGGCGGCCACCGCCGCCGCCACCACGACCTTGCGGCGCGCCGGCGACGTCGTCGCCTCAATCGCGAGGCCGAAGACCCAATTGACGACGATCGAGGCGATCATCACCAGGAAGAACAGGCGCTCGCCCCAAGCATAGAAGGCGATCGAGGCGGCGAGCAGCACCGTGTTGCGCGCTCTGCGCGGCGCCAGCGCATGGGCGGCGAGCACCAGCGGTAGGAACAAGAAGAGGAAGACCGGGGAACTGAAGACCACGCGTGCACTCCATGTGGGAGTCTTTGCGGGAGGCTGGCATCGTCCGAGCGGGCTGACGATTGGCGGATTTGGGGTATTTATTGTTGCATCTCGGCACTGTCGATATCAATCGATGTGTTCGTTGAAGGCTCGCATGTGTGACAGTCGCGACGGTTCTAACGCCGCCTTGCGCGTCGCGTCCACCTCCAACGCCGCCAGCCACATCGGCAGGCGCTCGTCGAGGGCCGATCCGGGCGCCGAAAGTGCCGGCGCGATCTCCGTCCGCAGCACTTCGAACTTGAGGCGGCGACCGGCGGACGTCCAGGCGGGCGCCAGCATGATCCGATCGACGACGGTCGCCATCGCGACGGACCACTCGGTGATCGCCTCGTTGTTCGACAGGTCGGTCGCCCGGAGGGCGAGCCAATCCCGATAGAGTTCGACGAGTTCACCGCCCTCGGCGCGATCGTCGTAGACGGGCAGGTTGGCGACGGCCGAGCGACCGAGCAATTCCAGATCGAGCAGGATCTGAGCGAGGGCCGTCGACCACTCCGGCGAGTCCGACGGCACGGCCCGCAGGAGCAGCACCATGGAAGCCGTGGTCGGGATACTCTTCGGCGAGCCTGCCCTCGCGCCAGGCGCGGCGGGCGTTTACGCGCTGCCTTGCTGCATTTCTCTCTGGCCGAGACGGTATCGATTACATCCTCGGCAAGATGGTGGCGGGCTACGAGTGAGGCATATGGCCTAGGATCACAATACCGGTGCGCGCTTCGACAAGGTGCGGTCCCATGGATTGCTCGCGCCGTCGTCCGGAAGATCGGAGAAAGCCAAATCGATCGCATGGCGATCCCATACCTTGCGACTGTCGATCTTTTTCGGCTTCGGCATGAGGTGCCGGGTGACAAGTTCGTCAAATTTCGTCGTGCCGACGCCGATATACCGCGCGGCCATCTCGCGGGAGAGCCCGCGGGGAGCCCATGCGATGGCGTCTGATTTCATCTCAGCACGGGGCATTCGAGCTCCTCCCAGCCTACGATGCTGTCCAATATCGGTATGGTGCCGTCCGCTCGCGCTGGTCATGCCGCCTTGCGCGTCGCGTCCATTTCCAACGCCGCCAGCCACATCGGCGGGCACTCGTCGAGGGTCGAACTGGGTGCAGACCGTGCCGGCTGGATCTCCGTCCGCAGAACCTCGAACTTGAGGCGGCGCCCTTCAGCCCCCGCGGCCCTTCGACGTCAGGATGCTCAACGCTGGGACCGCCTTGAACGTGTCACTTCCCTCCTGGCTCACAGGAGCACCGCAGAGGAACTGTGAAACGCGTTTCGACGAGAGGAAGCCGGGCGTCTTTCCGCCTCCGAGGTCGTAGTGGAGCGTATGTCCGGCGATGACGCCCGTGCGGTCGTCATGAGCGGGGATGCGCGTCGGCCGATCGGGAATGCGAAGCGCCAGATGAAGTCCGGTCGACCAGCCTCGCGCGAGGCGATGCGGGGCATATTCGACGCCGCTCTCGACCTTGATCTCGACAAGCTCCGACCAATACCGTTCGTCACCGAGGGGCTTGCAGGACTGTCGGAACAGCTCGATTGCCCGGGAAACCTCTTCCCGCGTGTATCCATCCCCCGACAGGACGAGGGAAGGCGCTGCGCTGACCATTGGTGAGACGCACAACAGGGGCAGCAGCATCGCGAACAGGACAGGTCTGCGCATGGTCGATCTCCAGGAAAATACGACCAACGATAGGTTTGTGGCCGACGCATGTCGAGAGGTTGAGCACAGAGGCGGAGAGGAGACGATGCCATCGAGAAGACGCAGATCGGGACGCCAGCGCATCCTGCTGCGGCTTGCCGACACCGAGGCCAAGCGGTGAGAACGCTCACGACGACTGCTATTGGTTCCAACCGTTGATCGGCTCCACATCCGCCGTCCGACCATCGAGCGATGCAGAGAGTGAGTGCCCGACGGATTCCGCGAGCGAGCGCGTCGGCCCTTCATCCGCGTTCACATACCGCGCAGACATCGCGATATCCGAATGCCGGAGCACGTCGCGAATCTGAAACGCGTTCCCGCCCGTCCGCGAGGCGGTGGTGCCGAAGGTGTGCCGCAGGTCGTGCAAGTGCACGTCGTTGAGCCCGGCACGCTTTCGGATGCGCTGCCATGCTCGTTGCATGACGGGCGCGGCGAGGTGCCGCGTCGGGTCGCCGAGGCGAGGGAACACCCACCGAGACCCCTGCACCCGCCCCCATCGCCCCAACACCTCGAGCGCGGACGTCGCCACCGGATGCGGTTTGCGCCCGCGCCCCTTCTGGTAGGGGAGCGCCAGCGTGCCAGCGGCGAAGTCGACGTGCTCCCATTCGAGTTCGAGGATTTCGGAGAGCCGCGCGCCGGTCAGCAGGAGCACCCGCACCACCGCGACCGTCGTCGGATCGACGGGCGTCAACCGGTTCTCTGGCTTCGCCAGATGCTTCGCCTTCTCCTTCGGCTTGGTCTCGTCGACCTCCCACGGCAGGCCGATCGTCTCGGCCTCGTTGAGCGCGGCGCCGAGGCGGCCGATCTCCTCGGGCAACAGGAAGCGGTCGCGTGCTGTCTCGGGGTTCTTCTTCACCTTGGCGCAGGGGTTCAGGCCCTCGGCGCGCATTCCCCACTCCTCGGCGAGCGCCAGCGCCTTCGACAGCACCACGATGACGGAGTTCGCCTGTCGCGGCGTCTTGCGCATCAGGAAGTGGACCCGGCGGGCGTCCTGCGTGTTGAAGCTCTCGACCTTCAGCACGCCGACCTCCGGCCGCAGATGCTTCGTGATCAGGCGCTTCTGTTCCGCGGCGGTGGTCCGCGAGAGGCGAGGCAAATGCTCCTCTTCGTAGCGGTCGAACAGCTCGCCCATCGTCGCGCCGGCTCTCCGGTTGCGGCGGTCGGCGAGAGGGTCGGCGCCCGACTGGACCGCGACCATGACTTCGCGCGCCTTCGCCCGCGCCTGGTCGGGCGTGAGCACCCCGTGGCGCCCCAGGGTCAGACGGCGGTCGCGCGCCTCGGCGGTGCGATAGCGCAGCACGTAGGACTTGACGCCCGTCGGCATCACGACGAGGCCGAAGCCGGGGATTTCGTCATCCCAGACGAACCGCTTGGTGTCTGTCGGCGCGGCTGCGTCGACCAGTCGTTTGGTGATCTTCGGCATGATGCACTCGTCGGACGGGCTGCCGTCCGGATGGACGGGAAGCCAGGGCGCGCCGTCCGCGCCAACACATTGAAATCACGAGTCTTGGACGGCGTTGGGCGGCTGGACGGCGCATCGCGCCCCATATGGGGCCTTCGACACCACCGCTTCAGGAGGCCGAAAAACCATTCCAAGCCGTCGGCCCCTCGGTCAGGACCCGATTCCAGGTCACCATAAAGTCACCAGAAGAGCAAGAAAGTCACCAAACTCGCCGGTAGTGGGACGAAGAGCGGTGATTGCATAGGTATCTGTTATATCGTAGACAATCGAATTGAACGGTGTTCGACGGAAGCCGATGGGAAGGGCACTTTTCGCCTTCCCAAGCTGAATGTCGTGGGTTCGATCCCCATCGCCCGCTCCAGTTTCCCCTCGGAAACCAGAGCTTTGTCGCCGTCTCAGGCCGCGAAGACGTCGCCGCGATCGGTCGGCGTGCGCGTGCCGGCCGCGACGCCGCGCGCGACGGCGAAGACGAGGAGTCCCTGCGCCACGAGCCAGAAGAGGCCGGCGAGGGCGGCCGCCTGGGCCGGTTCGGCGAGGAAGGGCGCGGCGAGGCGGACCGCCGTCGCGGCGAGGAGGAGGCCGGCGGCGAGGTCGCTCGACCGGTCGATGCCGAGTGCCCGGCCGTCGTGGCTGCGCAGCACGCTCGCCTGCACCGCCCCGCACATCAGCCCGAGGACGCCGCTGCCGAAGGCGTGCAGCGCCGCATCGGCGAAGCGGGCGTCGTCGAGGACCATGCCGAGGGCCGCGAGACCGAACCCGATCGGCAGGAACAGCGCCCCGACATGGATCGCCGCGATCGAAGGGCGCGACAGCGTCGTCGTGCCGTGCCAGCGGCCGATGCGGGCGCAATGGACGAGCGCCGCGACGATGAGCAGCACCGCCGCGACCCGGCCGGGGGCGAAGACGAAGCCGGCGAGGGCGGCGGCGGTGGCGACGCCGACCAGCCGTTCGAGCGCCGGCGGCGCGGTGGCGTCGATCGTCACGCCGCGCGACAGCGCCAGATGCCGGGTCAGCGCCGGGGCGATCCGCCCGGCCATCAGCGTCGCCACCCCGAGCGCACCGGAAAGCCCCAGCCGCATCGCCGCTTCCGGCGTGAGGAGACCCGCCATGAGCGCGAGGTCGGCCGCCGCGAGAACCCCGAGGAGCAACGGCACGATCCGATCGCGCCGGTCGCCGTGCCCGAGGATGACGGCACCCGCGCCGATCGCCGCCGCCGCCGTCACCGCCGCCGACAGGGCGAGGCCGAGCGGCGCGAGCGGCACCGCGATCGTCGCCGTCAGCGGCATGGCGATACGGGCGGCGAGCCAGCCGGCGGCGAGCAGGAGGAGCACGGGCGGCCGGATCGGCGCCGCGCCGGTCCAGCGCGGCAGGGCGGTCAGCATCACGCCGAGGAAGGCCGCGAGGAAATGGCCGTGCAGCATCTCGTGGGCGTGCAACAGGCTCGCGCCGGGGCCGAGCCCGAGGCCGCCACCGAGGCGGTCGAGCACGACGACGAGCGCCGCCGCCGACCCGCCGAGGGCCGCCAGCGGGAAGAACACCCGGTAGGGCCGCAGCCGGGCATGGGGCGGTCTCACGGCGTCCCGCCTTCGCCCGTCCATTCGGCCGGCGGCGCGACACCGGGGAGACGCAGCAGGGCGAGAGCCCGGCCGGCGATCTCCTCGACGATCGCCTGGACCGAACCCGGCTTCAGGTAGAAGGCCGGCATCGGCGGCATGACGATGGCGCCGTATTCGGTCACGGCCGTCATGGCGCGCAGGTGGCCGAGATGCAGCGGCGTCTCGCGGGTGACGAGCACCAGCGGCCGGCGTTCCTTGAGATGCACGTCGGCGGCCCGCGTCAGCAGGTCGGACGGGATGGTCGCGGCGATCGCCCCCAGCGTCCGCATCGAGCAGGGCGCGACGATCATGCCGGCGCCGGCGAAGGAGCCCGAGGCGATCGATGCGCCGATGTCCTCGATCGGATGGACGGCGTGGACGAGCCGGCCGAGCCGGGCGAGCGCGTCGGGTCCGACCTCGTGGGCGAGGGTGCGTTCGCCGGCGCGGGAGACGACGAGATGGGTCTCGATCGCGGCGGCGGCGAGCCTCTCGGCGATCGCGACGCCGATCGCGGCGCCCGATGCGCCCGAAATGCCCAGCACCACGCGGGTCGGCCTCGGCTCGCTCATCGCCCGTCGTCCTTCTTCGCCGCGGGGTCGAGGCCGAGGCTCGGCCACAGCGCATCGACCCGGCGGATGGTCGCCTCGTCGACCGCGAGCACCTCGGCCCAGTCGCGTTCGGTCTCGGTGCCGATCTTGGTGGTGGCGTCGATGCCCATCTTGCCGCCGAGCCCGGTCTTGGGCGAGGCGAAATCGAGATGGTCGATCGGCGTGCGGTCGACCAGCATGACGTCGCGCCCCGGATCGGAGCGGGTCGAGACCGCCCACATCACGTCCTCCCACGAGGTCACGTCGATCTCGGCATCGACCACGATGACGAGCTTGGTCATGGTGAACTGCGGCAGGATCGACCACAGGCCCATCATGATCCGCCGCGCCTGTCCGGGATAGCGCTTGTCGATGGCGATGACGGCGATGCGATAGGAGCAGGCCTCCGGCGGCAGGTGGAAGGCGACGACTTCCGGGAACTGCTTCTTGAGGATCGGCATGAACAGGCGGTTCATCGCCTCGCCGATCCGCGACGGCTCGTCCGGCGGCCGGCCGGTCCAGGTCGAGAGCCAGATCGGCTTCTCGCGCATGGTGATGGCGGTGACCCGCATCACCGGGAAGGGCTCGACGGCGTTCCAGTAGCCGGTGTGGTCGCCGTAGGGACCCTCCGGCAGGGTCTCGGTCGCCGAGACGAAGCCCTCGATCACCATCTCGGCGTCGGCCGGCACCGACAGCGGCACCGTGCGGCACGACACGAGCTTCGCCCGCTCGCCCCTGAGCAGGCCGGAGAAATGCAGCTCCGAGAGGTTCTCCGGCAGCGGCATGACGGCGGCGAGGATGGTGCCGGGATCGGCGCCGACGACGATGGCGACCGGCATGTCTGCCCCGGTCTTCGCCCAGGCCCGGTGATGCGCCGCGCCGCCGCGATGGGCGAGCCAGCGCATGATCAGCCGGTCGCGACCGGCGACCTGCATACGGTAGACGCCGACGTTGGCGCGCGCGGTGGCGACGCTGTCCGGCGGCTGGGTGACGACCATGCCCCAGGTGATCAGCGGCGCCGGCTCGCCCGGCCAGGCGGTCTGGATCGGCAGACGCGTCAGATCGATGTCGTCGCCGGTCAGCACGCGGGTCTGGACGCGGGCGGTGCCGACCCGCTTCGGACGGAGTTTGAGGGCAGCGGCGAGCAGCGGCAGCTTGGAGAGCGCGTCGCGCATGCCCTCCGGCGGGGTCGGATCGCGCAGCGCGGCGAGTTCCTCGCCCAGCCGGTCGAGCCCGGCCGGCTCGATGCCGAGGCCGAGCGCCACCCGTTCGACGGTGCCGAACAGGTTGACCAGAACGGGCACGTCCGAGATCGCGCCGGACGGCAGCACCGGGTTCTCGAACAGCAGGGCAGGTCCGCCGGCCCGCAGGACACGGCGGTGGATCTCCGCCATGTCGAGGTCGGTCGAAACCGGCTCGGTGATGCGCACGAGCTGCCCCCGCGCCTCGAGGAAGGCCACGAAGGCGGAGAGATCGGCGAAGCGGGGGAGGTCGCGATGGGGCACGAATGCGTCTTTCGTCTGATATGGACGACATCTAGCCGGATCGCGGCGCGGAGCGATTGACCTCGATCAACGGAGCCTCGACTGCGGCGAAGCGGCGCTGGCGAAAGGGCCGATTCGTCGTGGTCCGCGCCCCGCGATTTCTCGAAGTTTCATCGATCTTCGGAGGAGTTCCGTAAGAATTCGCGCGTAGTCTCGGCCGAAGTCCCAAAATCGCCCGTGACAGGTGCCGACCCTACGGTGACCCAAGGGCAGGAGCCGAGCATTCGAGATGACGAAAGCGAAGCGTGACCTCTGGACGGGTTGGGCGGCCGATCGACGAGGCAACGTCGCGGTGGTCTTCGCCCTGACCGTGTCGAGCGTGGTTCTGATCGGCGGCGGTGCCCTCGACCTGATGGCCATCACCTCCAACCGCAACTACCTGCAGGAGCGGGTCGACGCGACCGCGCTCTATGTCGCCAACGGCCTCAACGCCTCCAATGCCGGCTCGATCCAGAGCAAGGCCCAGGCGCGGCTCTCCTCGGTCGTCGACGCCAAACAGGGCACGCTGTCCGACGTCGCGGCGACGACGACCGGCACCACGCTGACCGTCTCGGCCAAGCTGACGACCAAGTCGAACTTCCTGTCGCTGATCGGCATGACGAACATGGTGGCCTCCGCCACCTCGACCGTGACCTGGGGCGACACCGGCCTCGAGATCTCGATGGTGCTCGACACCACCGGCTCGATGGCCGACAGCGGCAAACTCGCGGCGCTGAAGACGGCCGGCACGTCCTTCGTCAACTCGATCGCGGCGAAGGCGACCTCGGGCAACTCGATCAAGTTCGCGCTGGTGCCCTTCTCGAACTTCGTCAACGTCGGCTCGACCTACAAGAATGCGGCGTGGATGGATACGGCCGCCGCCTCGCCCAATCACTCGAGCTACTTCTCGGTGTCGAAGAACCGCTTCTCGCTCTACACCGCGCTGGGCAAGACCTGGCCGGGCTGCGTCGAGACGCGCCCCTCGCCCTACGACATGGACGACACCGCGCCGACCGCCGCCAATCCCGCGACGCTCTTCGTGCCGGCCTTCAATCCGGACGAGCCCGACGACGGCAGCTACCCGAACAACTATCTCGACGACGACATCCCGCAGAACTGCTTCTTCTTCTTCTGTTCGCCGTCGACGACCGATCAGCTGACGGAGATGCTGAACGCGTCGAAATACACGGCGTTGAAGAACAAGGATTTCTCCAACTCGAACTTCTACAGCAACTACCACGTCCCCAAGGGGCCGGGCTTCGGCTGCGACGCCAAGCCGGTGCAGCGGTTGACCACCGACACGACGTCGGTCGTCAACCAGATCAACGCGCTGACCGTCGCCGGTTCGACCAATCTGCCGGAAGGCGTCGCCTGGGGCTGGCGCATGCTGTCGCCCAAGGGGCCCTTCGCCGACGGCAAGGACTACGGCGCCGGCGTCGCCAAGATCCTGGTGATCCTGACCGACGGCACCAATGCCATCAACACCTTCTCGACGCCGCTCGGCGGTGCCTACTCGAGCTGGGGCTATCCCTATTCGAGCCGGCTGGGCAGCAATCCGGGCACCAACCTGCGCGACGGCCTCGACGCCAAGACGCGCACGGCCTGCAGCGCCATCAAGGCCAAGGGCATCCAGATCTACACGATCGGCCTGATGATCGACGATGCCGCCGGCCAGCAGCTGCTGTCGGACTGTTCGTCGGGCGCCGACTACTACTTCAACTCGCCGTCGGCGTCCCAGCTCGACGCGATCTTCACTTCCATCGCCACCAAGATCGTCAAGCTGCGCATCTCCAGCTGAGCGATCGCGGCCCGCGACGCGATCGACGGCCCTCCGCCCGATAGGCCACGAGGGCCGTCGTCGTTCGTGCTCACAGCGGCAGCGCCTGGGTCGCCTTGACCTCTTCCATCACGGCATAGGTCCGCGTCTCGCGCACGCCGGGCAAGGGCAGGATGACCTCGGCGAGGAAGCGCCGATAGGCCGCCATGTCGCGCACCCGCGCCTTGATGAGATAGTCGAAGCCGCCGGCCACCAGATGGCATTCGAGCACCTCGCCCGCCCGCTTCACCTGCCGGGCGAAGGCGTCGAAGACGTCGGGCGAGGTGCGGTCGAGCAGCACCTCGACGAAGACCAGCAGCCCGCGCCCGAGCTTCACCGGATCGAGCTCCGCCCGGTAGCCGAGGATGTAGCCGTCGCGCGTCAGGCGCCGCATGCGCTCGGCCGTCGCGGTGGCGGAGAGGCCGACCCGTTCGGAGAGATCGGTCACGGTGATCCGCCCGTCGTCCTGCAGCACGCCGAGGATCTTGCGGTCGATTCGGTCGATGTCGTCGTTTTCTTCGCCCATGGCCATGAGGATAGAGAAAAACATCGAGAGATGCCACGAGTTCGACGAAAAAGACGGGAGATCGACTGCTATCCTGATGAAAGTGCGGCCGACGCTCGCCGCCCTTCGATGCAGCTCGCACCATCGGGAGAACGTCCATGTCCGCCTTGGCCGCCATCGCGCCGAAAGACGCCGCCTATCAGCCCTTCCGCGCCCCCTTCGCCCCCGACGACGGCGATCTCGTCCGCGCCTTCCTCGCCGAGACGACGCTGACCCCCGAGGCCCGCGCCCGGGTGAACGCCGACGCCACCCGCCTGATCGGCGCGATCCGCTCCGAGAAGGGCGGCTTCGGCGTCGAGGAGTTCCTGCGCGAATATGCGCTGACGACCCGCGAGGGTCTGGCGCTGATGGTGCTCGCCGAGGCGCTCTTGCGCGTGCCCGACGCCGCCACCGCCGATCGGCTGATCGAGGACAAGCTGGCGGAAGCCGAATTCGAGAACCACGAGCGCGTCTCCGACGCCTGGCTGGTCTCGGCCTCGGCCTGGGCAATGGGGCTGACCGCCCGCGTCTTCCGCCCCGGCGAGACGCCGACCGGCATCCTCTCCGGCATGGTCAAGCGCCTCGGCCGCCCGACCATCCGCACCGCGGCGCGGCAGGCGATGCGCGTCATGGGCTACCAGTTCGTGCTCGGCGAGACGATCGACAGCGCGCTCTCCCGTGCCTCGAGCCTCGAGGCCAAGGGCTGGCGCCACAGCTACGACATGCTCGGCGAGGGCGCCCGCACGGCGGCCGATGCCGAAGCCTATTTCGCCTCCTACGCCATGGCGATCGAGCGCATCGGCGCGTCCGCCGGCAAGGCGCCGCTGCCGGCGCGGCCCGGCATCTCGGTCAAGCTCTCGGCGCTGCATCCCCGCTACGAGGCGGTCAACCGCGAGGCGGTGATGCGCGAACTGGTGCCGCGCCTGATCGATCTCGCCCGCGCCGCCAAGACATACGACCTCGCCTTCACCGTCGACGCCGAGGAGGCCGATCGGCTGGAACTGTCGCTCGACGTCTTCGCCGCGGCGCTCGCCGACCCGTCGCTCGCCGGCTGGGACGGCTTCGGTCTGGCGATCCAGGCCTATCAGAAGCGCGCCGCCGCGGTCTGCGACTGGATCGTCGACCTCGCCAAGGCCCACGACCGTCGCCTGATGGTGCGCCTCGTCAAGGGCGCCTACTGGGATACCGAGATCAAGCGCGCCCAGGAGCGCGGCCTCGACGACTTCCCGCTCTTCACCCGCAAGGCGGCGACGGACGCCTCCTATCTCGCCTGCGCCCGGCGCCTGCTCGCCGCGCGGCCGTGGATCTATCCGCAGTTCGCCGGCCACAACGCCGTGACCATCGCCGAGGTGCGCGAGATCGCCGGTCCCAAGGGCGACGGTGACCCGGGCTTCGAGTTCCAGAAGCTGCACGGCATGGGCGACGCGCTGCATCGCACCGTGGTCGAGGTCGACGGCTGGCCCTGCCGCATCTACGCCCCCGTCGGCGGTCACCGCGACCTGCTCGCCTATCTGGTGCGCCGCCTGCTCGAGAACGGCGCCAACTCCTCCTTCGTCGCCAAGGTCGGCGACGAGGCGGTCGACGTCGCATCCCTCCTCGTCACGCCCTCCGAGGAACTGGCGGGCGGCACCAGGCCGCGCCATGCCCGTATTCCCCGCCCCGCCGCGCTCTATGGCACGCGGCCGAACTCGCGCGGCCTCGAGTTCGGCGTCGCCGCCGAATGCGACGCGCTGGTGGCCGCCATCGCCGCCCATCGCGGCGCCGTCTACGACGCCGCCCCGGTGATCGACGGCAAGGGCCGTCCCGGTAGCACCCGCGACGTCGTCTCGCCGGTCGACGGCAAGACGGTCGCCGGCAGCGTGAGCGAGGCGACGCCGGAGATCGCCCGCGAGGCGGTCGATCGCGCGGCTGCCGCCTTCCGCGGCTGGGACGCGACCCCGGTCGAGATCCGCGCCACGGCGCTGGAGAAGCTCGCCGACGCGCTCGAGGCGAACCGCGAGCGCTTCATGGCGCTGCTCGCGGTCGAGGCCGGCAAGACCCTGCCGGACGGGCTGGCGGAAGTGCGCGAGGCGATCGACTTCTGCCGCTACTACGCCGGCGAAGCCCGTCGTCTCTTCGGTGCCGACAAGATCCTCCCCGGCCCGACCGGCGAGGAGAACCGGTTGGTCCATCGCGGCCGCGGTCCCTTCGTCTGCATCAGCCCGTGGAACTTCCCGCTGGCGATCTTCCTCGGCCAGATCTCTGCCGCGCTCGCCGCCGGCGACACGGTCGTCGCCAAGCCGGCGGAACAGACGCCGCTCGTCGGCGCCCTCGCGGTGAAGCTCGCCCACGAGGCCGGCATCCCCGGCGGCGTGCTGCAGTTCGTCCCCGGCGACGGCGCGGTCGGCGCGGCGCTGGTGGCGCATCCCTCGGTCGCCGGCGTCGCCTTCACCGGCTCGACCGAGGTCGCCCGCATCATCAACCGCACGCTCGCCGCCAAGGACGGCCCGATCGTGCCGCTGATCGCCGAGACCGGCGGCATCAACGCCATGATCGTCGATGCGACCGCGCTTCCCGAACAGGTTGCCGACGACGTCGTGACCTCGGCCTTCCGTTCGGCCGGCCAGCGCTGCTCGGCGCTGCGCCTGCTCTTCGTCCAGGAGGACGTCGCCGACCGCATGGTCGCGATGATCGAGGGCGCGGCGAAGGAGCTGCGGCTGGGCCTGCCGTCCGATCCGGCGACCGACGTCGGCCCGGTGATCGACGCCGAGGCGCGCGATCGCCTCGCCGCCCATGTCGACGAGGCACGCGCCGCCGGTCGTGTCGCCTTCGAGGGCGAGACGCCGAAGGGCGCGCTCGCCGGCGGCACCTGGGTCGCCCCGACGGTGATCACGCTGGAGAAGGCCTCGGACCTCGACAGAGAGCACTTCGGGCCGATCCTGCACGTGGTGCGCTGGAAGGCCTCGGAACTCGACGCGGTCTGCGATGCGATCGCCGCGACCGGCTACGGCCTGACGCTCGGCGTCCATTCGCGCATCGAGTCGACGATCCGGGCGATCGAGAAGCGCCTCGCGGTCGGCAACGTCTACGTCAACCGCAACATGATCGGCGCGGTGGTCGGCGTGCAGCCCTTCGGCGGTTCGGGCCTCTCGGGCACCGGGCCGAAGGCGGGCGGGCCGAGCTACCTGCCCCGCTTCGCGCTGGAACAGGTGGTCGCCACCAACACCGCCGCCTCGGGCGGCAATGCGGCGCTGCTCTCGCTCGGCGAGGACTGAGGGAAGGGCGGGGCCGCGGCCCCGCTTCAGACCGCGAAGGTCCGCCCGTGATCTCCGCCCTCGAGGCCGAGATGGGCGGCGAAGGTCGCCCCGACGTCGGCGAAGCCCAGCCGGCCGAGCTCACGCGGCGCGATGCCGGGGCCGAAGGCGAGCACCGGCACGTGCTCGCGGGTGTGGTCGGTGCCGCGGAAGGTCGGATCGCAGCCGTGGTCGGCGGACGCCACCACGAGATCGCCCGGCCGCAGCCGCGCCAGCAACTCCGGCACGCGCCGATCGAAGGCCTCGAGCCCGGCGGCATAGCCGGCGACGTCGCGGCGATGGCCCCATTCCATGTCGAAGTCGACGAAGTTCGAGACGATCAACGCCCCGTCGGGAGCGCTGTCGAGGGCGGCCAATGTCGCGTCGAACAAAGCGGCGTTGCCGGCGGCCTTGACCACCTCGGTCGGCCCGACATGGGCGAAGATGTCGTCGATCTTGCCGATCGCCACCACGGCACGCCCCGCCTCCTTCGCCCGTTCGAGCAGCGTCGGGGCGGGCGGCGGTACGGCGTAGTCGTGGCGGTTGGCGGTGCGCCGGAAGTCGGCCGCGCTTCCGCCGACGAAGGGCCGGGCGATCACCCGGCCGATGCCGAGCGGATCGACGAGGCGGCGGGCGATCTCGCAGGTCCGGAACAGTCGTTCGAGCCCGAAGGCTTCCTCGTGCGCGGCGATCTGGAAGACCGAGTCGGCCGAGGTGTAGACGATCGGCTTCCCCGTGCGGACGTGTTCCTCGCCGAGCCGGGCGATGATCTCGGTGCCCGAGGCATGTTCCTCGCCGAGCACGCCGGGAAGTCCCGCTTCCGCGACCAGCGCGGCGATCAGATCGCGTGGGAAACAGGGCTTCGTCTCGGGGAAATAGCCCCAGTCGAAGGTGACCGGCACCCCCATCAGCTCCCAGTGGCCCGACGGCGTGTCCTTGCCGCGCGAGGTCTCGACCGCGAAGCCGTGGGCGCCGAGATCGGGCACGACGCCGAAGACGTCCGGCCCGCCGGTGGAGGCGGCATGCGCCCGGCCGAGCCCGAGGCGGGCGAGATGGGGGATCACCAGCGGCCCGGCGCGCAGGCCCGCCCGATCGGCGCGGCCGGCCGCGCATTCGGCATGGATGTGACCGAACGTGTCGGATCCCTCGTCGCCGAAGCGCGCGGCATCCGCCGCCGCACCGCAGCCGAAGGAATCGAGCACGAGAAGAATGGCACGCGTCATGTCGTCTCCCGATCCGGCCTTCGTCAGCCGATGCGATCGGCGACGAGCGGCAGGGCGCCCGGCTTTTCCGGGGCGATGTGAAGGGCCGCGACGAGCCGCGCGGCCGCGATCTCGGCCGCCGCCTCGCTCGCGGCATGGACCCGGCCGATCGGTGTCCGGCGATCGACCTTCGCGCCCCGTCCGACGAGATCGGAGAAGCCGACGGCCGGATCGATCGTGTCGGTCGGCTTCGTCCGTCCGCCGCCGAGTTCGACGACGGCGACGCCGATCGCCCGCGTGTCGATGGCACCGACGAACCCGTCTTCGGCGGCGAAGACGTCGCGGACGACCGGCGCCTTCGCCAGATAGATGGGAGCCTCGGCGACGAAGTCCACCGGCCCGCCGAGGGCGGCGACCATGCGGTCGAAGACCTCCGCCGCCCGGCCGTCGTCGAGGCAGGCGGTCAGCCTACCTTCGGCGTCCGCGGTGTCGGCCGCGAGCCCGGTCGCCACCAGCAGCTCGGCACCGAGCGCCACGGTGATGCCTTCGACGCGCGGGTCGATGCGGCGGCGGGCGAGGAAGTCGACGGCGTGGATCACCTCGAGCGCATTGCCGGCGGCGGGCGCCAGCGGCTCGTTCATGTCGGTGACGAGGGCGGTGGTTCGAAGCCCCGCGCCGTTGGCGACGCTGGTCAGCGTGCGGGCGAGGTCCTGCGCCTGTTCGAGCGTGCCCATGAAGGCGCCGCTGCCCCATTTGACGTCGAGCACCAGCGCGCCGAGACCGGCGGCGAGTTTCTTCGACAGGATCGAGGCGGTGATGAGATCGATGCTCTCGACCGTGCCGGTGACGTCGCGGATGGCGTAGAAGCGCTTGTCGGCCGGCGCGAGGTCGCCGGTCTGGCCGATGATCGCGCAGCCGACCTCGGCGGTGACCTCCCGGAAGAGGTCGAGCCCCGGCTGGGCGCTGTAGCCGGGGATCGCCTCGAGCTTGTCGAGCGTGCCGCCGGTGTGGCCGAGGCCGCGGCCCGAGATCATCGGCACGAAGGCGCCGCAGGCCGCGAGCATCGGCGCGAGCATCAGCGAGACGTCGTCGCCGACGCCGCCGGTCGAATGCTTGTCGACCACCGGCCCCGGCAGATCCCAGGCGAGCACGGTGCCGCTGTCGCGCATCGCGGTGGTCAGCGCCACGCGTTCGGCGAGGTCGAGCCCGCGGAAGAACACCGCCATGGCGAAGGCGGAGATCTGGGCGTCGGTCCACGACCCATCGGTCAGGCCGGCGACCAGCGCGGCGATCTCGCCGGCCTCGAGCCGGCCGCCGTCGCGTTTGCGGCGTATCGTTTCCTGCGGCAGCAGCATGACGTTTCCTCGTGGTTCTTCTCAGTATCCGGCCGTGGCCGGTCCGTCGCGGCCCTCGATCGTCGCGAGCAGCGCGTCGAGAAGACCGGAGGCGCCGAAGCGGAAGGTCGCAGGCGCCGCCCAGTCCGGCCCCATGATGCGGTCGGCGATGGCGAGGTAGGTCGCCGCGTCCTCGACGCTGCGCACCCCGCCCGCCGCCTTGAAGCCGGCCGGCCGACCGCTCGCCTTCACCGCCGCGATGAGGATCTCGGCCGCCTCCGGCGTGGCGTTGACCGCGACCTTGCCGGTCGAGGTCTTGACGAAGTCGGCGCCGGCGCCGAGCGCCAGATCGGCCGCCGCCCGGATCTTGCCCCCGTCGCCGATCTCGCCGGTCTCGAGGATCACCTTGAGCCGCGCGCGGCCGTCGCAGATCCGCTTCACCCGCACGATCTGCGTCTCGGCGAAGCCGGGCCGCCCGGCGAGGAAGGCTCGCCAGGGCATGACGAGATCGATCTCGTCGGCACCGTCGGCGATCGCCGTCTCCGTCTCGGCCTCGACCGCGCGGGTGTCCTCGCCGCCTTCGGGGAAGTTGACGACGGTGGCGATCTTCACCCCCGTTCCGGCGAGTGCCGTCTTCGCGACGCGCACGAAACGCGGCCACAGGCAGACGGCGGCGACCGATCCGTGCGACGTCACGGCGCGGGTGCAGAGGTCCCGCGCACCGGCTTCGGTCGCGTCGTCGGCGAGGTCGGTCAGGTCGAGAAGGCCGAGCGCACGGCGCGCGACGGATGCGGGATCGGCAGTCATTCGGTCTCCTTGTGCCATCGGCCGAGGATCGCACCGACGAGACGGGTCATGCGTTCGCTGCCCTGCGCCGCCTCGTGCTTGGTCTCGGCGTGGGAGAGCGGGCGGCCGGTCATGCCGGCGCCGAGGTTGGTGATCATCGACAGTGCCAGGACCTTCAATCCCACGTGGCGGGCGAGGATCGTCTCCGGCACGGTCGACATGCCGACGGCGTCGGCGCCGAGGACGCGCGCCATGCGGATCTCGGCCGGCGTCTCGAAGGACGGGCCGGTGAACCACATGTAGACGCCCTCGTCGAGCTCGACGCGTGCCGCCTTCGCCGCCGCCCGTGCGAGTTTCAGCAGCGCCGGATCGTAGGCCCCGACCATCGAGACGAAACGGCCGTCGCCGCTGGTGCCGATCAGCGGGTTCGGACCGAGCGCGATGTGGTCGGTGATCAGCATCGGCGACCCCGGCCCGACGTCGGCGCGCAGCGATCCGGCCGCATTGGTCAGGATCAGCGCCTCGACGCCGAGGGCGGCGAGTGTCTCGATCGGCACCGCCATCTCGCGCGGATTGCCGTGCTCGTAGTAGTGCGCCCGCCCCGACAGGACGGCAACCGGCGTGCCCTCGACCCGCCCGAGCACCAGCTCGCCGGCATGGCCGGAGACGCCGGAACGCGGGAAGCCGGGCAGGTCGGCGTAAGGCACGACGACCGCGTCCTCGACCACGCGGGCGAAGTCGCCGAGGCCGGAGCCGAGCACCAGGGCGACGCGGGGAGCGAGGCCGGGGCAGTGGTCACGGATGATGTCGGCGAGAGCGTCGGGCGTCATCGCGGTCCTCACAGGTGGCCGGGGCCGAAGGAGAGCGGCAGCAGCTCGCCGAGCGGGATGCTCGTCACCTCGCCGTCGCCGTCGCGCAGGTGGATCGAGGCGGTCTCGGCGGCGAATTCGCGGATCTTCTGGCGGCAGCCGCCGCAGGGCGGACACTGCACCTCGGCGCCTTCGGCGGGGCCGCCGACGATCGCCACGGCGAAGATGCGCCGCGCGCCCCCTGCCGCCACCATCGCCGAGATCGCGCCGGCCTCGGCGCAGGTGCCCTGCGGATAGGCGGCGTTCTCGACGTTGCAGCCGACATGGATGCGGCCCTCCTCGTCGAGGATCGCGGCACCGACGAAGAAGTTCGAATAGGGGGCATGCGCCCGCACCCGCACGTCGGCGGCGGCTTCGAACAGCGCGTCGAGCGCGGCTTTTTCCTTGGACATGAAAGGTCTCCTCTCAACGGTCCTTGGTATAGGGAATGCCCGAAGCCTTCGGCGGGATCGCGCGGCCGATGAAGCCGGCGAGCAGCACCACCGTCAGGACATAGGGCAGCGCCTGGAAGACCTGGACGGGGACGGTGCCGATCCCGGGGATCGGCGTCCCCTGCAGGCGGATGGCGACGGCGTCGAGCAGCCCGAAGAGCAGGCAGGCACCGAGCGCGTTGAACGGCTTCCACTTGGCGAAGACGAGGGCGGCGAGTGCGATGAAGCCCTTGCCGGCGGTCATGTCGCGGACGAAGCCGGCCGATTGGGCGACCGCCAGATAGGCGCCGGCGAAGCCGCAGAGCACGCCGCAGACGATCACCGCCCGATAGCGCAGGCCCGCGACCGAGACGCCGGCGGTGTCGACCGCATGCGGATTGTCGCCGACCGCCCGGAGCCGAAGTCCGAAGCGCGTCCGCCACAGCACCCACCACGTCGCCGGCACCGCGGCGAGCGCGGCATAGACGAGGATGTTGTGGCCGACGATCACCTCGCCCCACAGCGCGCCGATCCCGTCGTGACCGAGCGCGCGGGAAATGCCGAAGTCGAGGTCCACGCCCAGGAAGCGGTCGCCGGCGCCGAGCTGCGGCGTGCGTCCGCCCTCGCCGTACCACACCTGTCCGAGCAGCACGGTGAGGCCGGCGGCGAGGAAGTTGATGGCGGTGCCGGAGACGATCTGGTTGCCGCGCTGGGTGATGGCGGCGAAGCCGTGCACCAGCGACAGGAAGACCGCCGCGAGGATCGCAGCCAGAAGACCCGCCCAGGGCGAATGGAACTGCGCCGCCGCCGCACCGCCGGCGAAGGCGGCCGCCAGCATCTTGCCCTCGAGGCCGATGTCGACGACGCCCGAGCGCTCCGACCACAGGCCGGCGAGACAGGCGAAGAGCAGCGGCACCGCGAGGCGGAGGCCGGATCCGAGCACCGGGGCGGCGACGTCGAGGAAGGCGAAGGCGTCGGTCATCGCGCGCGCTCCCTTCCACCGGCGAAGAGCCGCACGAGGGCCGGACGGAACATGTGTTCGAGCGCGCCGGCGAAGAGGATCACCAGCGCCTGGATGACGACGATCATGTCGCGGCTGATCTTCGGCTTCTCGAAGGCGAGTTCGGCGCCGCCCTGGTAGAGGATGCCGAAGAGCAGCGCCGCCAGCACCACGCCGACCGGATGCGACCGCCCCATCAAGGCGACTGCGATGCCGACGAAGCCGGCGCCGGCGACGAATTCGATCAGCAGCCGATGCTGCGTCCCCATCACCTCGTTGACCGCGAGGAGACCGGCGAGCCCGCCGGAGATCAGCATGGCGACGATCGTGACATGAGCCGGGTCGATGCCGCCGTGGACCGCGGCGCGCGGGTTGGCGCCGACGGTGCGGATCTCGAAGCCGAGCCGCGTCCGCCAGATCAGCACCCAGACGAAGAGGGCGGCGAGTGCCGCCACGAAGACCATCGGATTGAGCGGCGACTGACCGAGATCGATGCCGAAGGGGGCGACGAGATCGCGCAGGAAGGGCAGCCGCGTCGGCTCGGAGAAGGAGCGCGATTCCGGGCTCATGGCGCCGGGCTTGCCCATCACCTCGACCAGCAGCCACACCATCAGCGTCGCCGCCAGATAGTTGAACATGATGGTGGTGATGACGATGTGGCTGCCGCGCCGCGCCTGCGCCCAGGCCGGCACGAAGGCCCAGGCGGCGCCGAAGGCCATGGCGGCGGCGAGCGCGAAGGGCGCGACCAGCCACCACGGCGCCCCGTCGAAGGCGAGGCAGACGAGCACGGTGCCGAGGCCCCCGAGCGTGGCCTGTCCTTCGGCGCCGATGTTGAAGAGCCCGGCATGGAAGGCGACGGCGACCGCGAGCCCGGTGAAGACGAAGTCGGTCGCGTACCACAGCGTGAAGCCGATGCCTTCCGGGTAGCCGAGAGCGCCGCGGATCATGATCGCGATCGCCTCGAGCGGGTTCTCGCCGATCGCCAGCACGACGAGGCCGGCGACCAGGAAGGCGACGGTCAGGTTGAGGGCGGGGACGACCACCCAGTCGACGAAGCGCGGCAGGTCGCGGTGCGTGGCAGGTGTCACGGGCGCGCCTCCTCGTCCGAGGCGCCGGCCATCATCAGGCCGATCGCCGTCTCGCTCGTCTCCGGCCGGCATTCGCCGACGATCCGGCCGCGGCACATGACGATCACCCGATCCGAGAGCGACCGGATCTCGTCGAGCTCGGCCGAGACCAGAAGGATCGCCCGGCCCTGGTCGCGCAGGTCGATCAGCCGGCGATGGATCGCCTCGATCGCGCCGATGTCGACGCCCCGGGTCGGCTGGCCGACCAGCAGCACCGACGGGTCGCGCAACACCTCGCGCGCCACCACGATCTTCTGCTGGTTGCCACCGGAGAAGAGCGCCGTGCGCAGCGTCGGATCGGCCGGCCGCACGTCGTAGTCGGCGAAGGCCTCCTCGGTCTCGCGGGTCAGTTCGCCGATGTCGAGGAGGAGCCCGCGCGCGAAGGCCGGATCGGCCTGATGGCCGAGCAGCATGTTCTCGCGCGCCGGAAACGACAGCACGAGGCCGGCGCGGTGGCGGTCCTCCGGCACGTGGGCGAGGCCGAGGGCGCGGATCTCGTCCGGGTGGAGCCCGGTCGCGTCCTCGCCGTTGATGGTGATGCGCCCGCGGGTCGGATGGCGGATGCCGGCGATCGTCTCCAGCAGCTCCGACTGGCCGTTGCCGGCGACCCCGGCGATGCCGACGATCTCGCCGGCGCGCACCGTCAGGCCGACGTCGTCGACGACGGCGATGCCGCGCCCGTCGGTGACCGTGAGGGCCTCGACCGTGAGCCGCGGCGCGCCCGGCACCGACGGTGCCTTGTCGACCGACAGCAGCACGCGCCTGCCGACCATCGCCTCGGCGAGATGTTCGATCGAGGTCGCGGCGGTGGCGAAGTTGGCGACGATCTCGCCGGCCCGCATCACCGACACCCGGTCGGTCACCGCCATGATCTCCTTGAGCTTGTGGGTGATGAGCAGGACCGTCTTCCCCTCCTCGACGAGGCGGCGGAGGATGCGGAAGAGATGGGTCGCCTCCGACGGCGTCAGCACGGCGGTCGGCTCGTCGAGGATCAGGATCTCGGCGCCACGGAACAGCGTCTTGAGGATCTCCACCCGCTGCTGTTCGCCCACCGACAGATCGCCGACCAGCGCGTCGGGATCGACGGCGAGGTCGTAGTCGGCGGCGAGACGGGCGAGCAGCGCGCGCGCCCGCTTCTCCGCCGCGCCGATCAGCCAGGCGCCTTCCGCGCCGAGCAGCACGTTCTCGAGCACGGTCATCGTCTCCACCAGCATGAACTGCTGATGGACCATGCCGATGCCGAGCCGGATGGCGTCGGCCGAGCTGCGGATGTCGACGCGCCGGCCGTGGATCAGGATCTCGCCGCGGTCGGCGGCATAGAAGCCGTAGAGGATCGAGGTCAGTGTCGACTTGCCGGCGCCGTTCTCGCCGACGAGGCCGTGGACGGTGCCGGCCTCGATCGCGAGATCGACGTCGCGATTGGCGTGGACCGCGCCGAAACGCTTGTCGATGCCGATGAATTCGACGGCCGGCGGGCGGGTACCGTTCATGGGGGCCTGTCGTCCGGTCTGGGCGACGGCCGAGGGACGTCGCCCCCCGGCCGTGTGCCGATCAATAGGGGCAGGTCTTGTCGGCCATGTAGTCGTGGACGACCACCTTGCCCGACAGGATGTCGTCGCGCGCCTTGTCGGCGGCGGCCTTCATCGCCGGCGTGATCAGGCCCTTGTTGTGGTCGTCGAGCGACCAGCCGACGCCGTTCTCCTTGAGGCCGAGCACGGTCACGCCCGACTTCCAGGCGTCGGTCTTCGCCGCCTTGAAGGCGTCGTAGACGGCGACGTCGACGCGCTTGGTCATCGAGGTCAGCACCTTGCCGGGATGGAGATGGTTCTGGTTCGAATCGACGCCGATGCCGAGCTTGCCGGCATCCGCGGCGGCCTGCAGCACGCCGAGGCCGGTACCGCCGGCGGCGTGATAGATCACGTCGGCGCCGCGATCGATCTGCGACTTGGCGAGCTCGCTGCCCTTGACCGGGTCGTTCCAGGCGGCGCCCGTGGTGCCGGTCATGTTCTGGAAGATCTCGATCTTCGGGTCGATCGACTTGGCGCCGCCGACGTAGCCGCAGGCGAACTTGCGGATCAGCGGAATGTCCATGCCGCCGACGAAGCCGAGCTTGTGGGTCTTGGAGGCCGAGGCCGCCAGCACGCCGACCAGCCAGGAGCCTTCCTGCTCCTTGAAGACGATCGAGCGCACGTTCGGCAGATCGACGACCATGTCGACGATCGCGAACTGGAGCTTCGGGAACTCCTTGGCGACCTTCTCCACAGCGGTCGCCTGGGTGAAGCCGATGGCGACGATCGGCGAGAAGCCCTTGCGCGCGAAGTTGCGCAGCGCCTGTTCGCGCTGGGCGTCGTTCTGGATCTCGAAGTCGCGATAGTCGACCCCGGTCTCCTTCTTGAACATCTCGGCGCCGGCGTAGGCCGCCTCGTTGAACGACTTGTCGAACTTGCCGCCGAGGTCGTAGAGCACGGCGGGCTGGATGTCGGCCGCAGCCGCGATACCGGCCGAGAACGCGACCGCGAAGGTCGCTGCGAGGGTCGTCTTCAACATCTCGTCACCTCGTTCGCCTGGGGGCCGCCGCCGTCGGCGTGCCGGCCCCGCCGCATGAAGGGCATGCCGCCGGCGAGATTGGCACGGCCCCGTGACGACCGCACCTCGTTTTTCGTATGGTTCGCGGATCGTCCACCGAGGGATGCGGTGGCGGGCTCCGCCCTCTTGCGTCGCGCGCCCGAAGGGTCGACCATCGGGTCGCCGAACCACCGGATCCGTCATGCACGCCTCCCTCCTCGACGCCTTCGCCCATCCCGTCCTTCTCGCCGACATCGGCGGAACCAACGCCCGATTCGCCGTCGTCGAGACGCCCGGCGCGCCGTTCCGCGATCTCGGCCGCACACCGACCGCCGATCATCCCGATCCGATGGCGGCGATCGAGCGCTTCGTCCTGCCGAAGCTCTCGGCGCCGCCGCGATCGGCGATTCTCGCGGTCGCCGCGGCGATCGAGGGTGACGCCATCCCCTTCACCAACTCGCCCTGGGTGCTCCGGCCCGACGACCTGCGTCGCGGCTTCGGCCTCGACGCGGTGGTGGTGGTCAACGACTTCGAGGCCCAGGCGCTCGCCCTGCCGCATCTCGGTGTCGACGATCTCGCGCCGATCGGCGGCGGCACGCCGCGCCCCGACGCCACCATGGCGGTGATCGGTTCGGGCACGGGCATCGGCGTCTGCCTGATGGTCCATGCCCGCGGCGTCTGGGTGCCGGTCCCCGGCGAGGGTGGCCACGTCGACTATGCGCCCCGCGGCGCCCGCGAGGCGGCGATCGTCGAGACGGTGTCGCACGACCTCACCGCCGCCGGTGGCGACGGCCGGGTGAGCGTCGAGACCGTACTCGCCGGTCCCGGTCTCACCCGCGTCCACCGCGCGGTTCGCGCGCTGCGCGGCGAGGCGCCGGTCGAGCTCGACCCGGCCGGCGTCACCGACGCCGCGGCGCGGGGCGAGCCGGCGGCGGTGGAGACGATGGGCTTCTTCGCCGCGGCCCTCGGCCGCGTCGCCGGCGATCTCGCCCTGCTGTCGTTGCCCTACGGCGGTGTCTTTCTGGGCGGCGGCGTGCCGCCGCGCCTCGTCCCCCTCCTCGCCGACGGCCGCTTCCGGGCCGCCTTCGAGGACAAGTGGCCCTATCGCGAGCTGATGTCGGGCTTCGCCACCTCGGTGGTGATGCATCCGCTGCCGGCCTTCGTCGGCCTCGCCGCCTTCGCGCGCGATCCCGCCGGCCACGCCGTCGCCCTCGACGGGCGACTGTGGCGCTGACGGCCCTCGCGCGGCCTCATACCATCGGGCATTGGAAATGACCGATGGCATTCCGCACGCGCGTTTCGCATTGCCTCGATGCACATGGGAAATTCGCGTGTCTTCAAAGGCCGGGTGCGTGAGCACCTCCGGCCTTTGGCATCAGTTGAGCACGCGCGTCGCCTGCGGCAGGTCGAGCGAGAAGGCTGGGATCTCGACGTCGAAATAGACGCCGGCACCGGCTTCCATGCGGTAATGGCCGGTCATGAAGCCGGACGTCGTGGTCAGCGGGCAGCCCGAGGTGTATTCGAAGCGCTCGCCCGGACCGATCAGCGGCTGTTCGCCGACGACGCCGGGGCCGTTGACTTCCTGGATGCGGCCGTTGGCGTCGACGATGCGCCAGTGGCGCGCGCGCAGCCTGACCGGCTCGGCGCCGAGATTGGCGATCTCGACCGTATAGGCCCAGAACCACCGGTTCTCCGACGGTTCCGACTTGTCGGCCTGATACTCGGGCGTCACGGTCACGCGGATGTCCCGCGTCACGGCCTCGTACATTCTCTTGCCTCCGGCACGCGGCGACGTCGCCGTCGCCGCCGCCATCATGCCGAATTGCGAGCCGGGCGCAATTCGGGGCGTCACATGGGTGTTCGTCAGATCGCCTTGCGGGCGACCGCGACGGCGGCCGTCACGTCCTCGATCAGGTCCTCGATGTCCTCGAGACCGACCGAGAGGCGCAGAAGGCCGTCGGAAATGCCGAGCTCGGCGCGCACCTCGGGCTTCAGCCGCTGGTGCGTCGTCGTCGCCGGATGGGTGATCAGGCTCTTGGCGTCGCCGAGATTGTTGGAGATGCGGATGATCTCCAGCGCGTTGGAGAAGGCGAAGGCCCCCTTCTTGGCGCCCTCGACCTCGAAGGCGATCAGATTCGACCCGCCGCGCATCTGCTTCGCGGCGATCGCCGCGTTGGGATGGTCGGCGCGGCCCGGGTAGAGCACCTTGGCGATGCCGGGAAGGTCCGCGAGCACGTCGGCGAGGCGGGCGGCATTGGCCGTCTGCTTCTCGACCCGAACGGCGAGCGTCTCCAGCCCCTTCAGCATCACCCAGGCGTTGAAGGGCGACAGCGACGGGCCGGTCTGGCGGATGAAGACCTGGAGATGGTCCTCGACGAACTTCTTCGAGGCGAGCACCACGCCGCCGAGGCAGCGGCCCTGGCCGTCGATGTGCTTGGTCGCCGAATAGACGACGACGTCGGCGCCGAGCGCCAGCGGAGACTGCCACAGCGCGGTGGCGAAGACGTTGTCCACCACCAGACGGGCGCCGGCCGCATGGGCGATCTTCGCGATCGCCTCGATGTCGTAGATCTCGAGCGTCGGGTTGGTCGGGCTCTCGAGGAAGAACACCTTGGTGTTCGGCCGCGCCGCGTCCTTCCACTGGTCGAGGTCGGAGCCGTCGACCAGGGTGCAGCCGATGCCGAAGCGCGGACAGAGGTCCTCGACGATGTAGCGGCACGAGCCGAACAGCGCCTTCGCCGCGACGACGTGGTCGCCGGCCGAGAGCTGGCAGAGGATGGCGGCGGTGACCGCGGCCATGCCGGTCGCGGTGGCGCGGGCCGCCTCGGCGCCCTCGAAGGCGGCCATGCGGTCTTCGAACATCGAGACGGTCGGATTGCCGAAGCGCGAATACTGGTAGCCCGGCGAGGTGCCGAGGAAGCGGGCTTCCGCCTCTTCCGCGTTCGCGTAGACGAAGCCCTGCGTCAGGAACAGCGCCTCGGAGGTCTCGGCATACTGCGAGCGCAGCACGCCGCCGTGGACGAGTTCGGTGGCGGGACGGCGGCGGCGGGGCGTTTCGGTCATCGTGTCTCTCCGATCCGTCTCCGGCGGACGAGCCCCGGAAACGCAAAAACCCGGCCGACGGGTGCGGTCCGGGTTTTTCCCATCCCGACCCTTTTAGCGCGTTGTTTTACGTGGCGGCAAGCCGGCCGGCTCAAATGACCACGGTATCGGGGTCGTGCATAATCCCGTCGCGCGGCCCCGTCAAATCAGGAAATGCTGATGGAGGCGGGCGCCGACGCGGGCCCCGGTGTTTGCCCCCTGTGGCGTCCGCCCGGCAGATCGGCTAGGAAGCTGGATCGAGGTTTTCCGGGGATCGGGTCGGCGTCATGCGTGCGGAAGTAGGGGCGGGCATCCTCGCGGTGCAGGACATTCGGGCACTCGCCGCGGCCGGCGGCGTCACCGCCGAACGGGCCTTCGATGCCGACCAGATCCAGCCGGCGAGCCTCGACCTCCGGCTCGGCTGCACCGCCTTCCGCGTCCGCGCCTCCTTCCTGCCGGGTCCCGACCAGTCGGTCGACGACAAGGTCGAGGCGCTGCGTCTGCACGAGATCGACCTGACGCACGGCGCCGTGCTCGAGACCGGCTGCGTCTACATCGTGCCGCTGATGGAGGCGCTGAAGCTTCCCGCCGACGTCTCGGCCTCGGCCAACCCGAAGTCCTCGACCGGCCGGCTCGACATCTTCACCCGCGTCATCTGCGATCGCGCCCGCGCCTTCGACACGATCCCGGCCGGCTACGAGGGGCCGCTCTACCTCGAGGTCAGCCCGCGCACCTTCCCGATCCTGGCCCGCGCCGGCTCGCGCCTGTCGCAGATCCGCTTCCGCCGCGGCGACGCCCGCCTCACCGACGCCGAGCTCGAGGCGGTCCATGCGAAGGAGACCATCGTCTCCGGCGACGACGCGGTGATCCACGGCGGCCTGACGCTGTCGATCGACCTCGAGGGCCGTGCCCCCTTCGCCGGCGGCGAGGGCAATCTCGTCGGCTATCGCGCCAAGCGGCACACCGGCGTCGTCGACGTCGACCGCAAGAACGGTCTCGACGTGCTCGACTTCTGGGAGCCGATCGACAACCGCGGCCGCCGTTCGCTGATCCTCGATCCCGACGAGTTCTACATCCTCGTCTCGCGCGAGGCGGTCCACGTGCCGCCGGACTATGCCGCCGAGATGGTGCCCTTCGACCCGCTGGTCGGCGAGTTCCGCGTCCACTACGCCGGCTTCTTCGATCCCGGCTTCGGCCATGCCGGAGCGGGCGGCGCCGGTGCCCGCGCCGTGCTCGAGGTGCGCAGCCACGAGGTGCCCTTCATCCTCGACCACGGCCAGATCATCGGCCGCCTCGTCTACGAGCGCATGCGGGCGCGGCCCGAGGCGCTCTACGGCGAGACCGGGTCGAACTATCAGGCGCAGGGCCTGAAGCTCTCCAAGCACTTCCGGTCCTGACGGCGCCCTCCGGGCATTTCGGCGCCCGACGGCGCCGAGGCGGGCGATCGTCACGATCGTGCCGTCTTCATGGTTCGAACTCTTGTCGGACGCGGATCGGCTCCCCATCTCCCGGGGACCGCGACCGCGCGGTGCGAGAGGATCACGTCCATGACGCCCGAGGAATCCCAGATCATCCGTTCCGTCTTCGATCGCCTGAAGGCGACCGGCGCGAACGCGCCCCGCGACGCGGAGGCCGAGGCGCTGGTCGAGGCGCTGATGAAGGCCGATCCGCAGGCGGGCGTCGGCCTCGTCCAGGCGCTGGTCGTGACCGAGCGCGCCCGCCAGGCCGCCGCGGCCCAAGCCGCGGCGCTGCAGCAGGAACTCGACGCCGTGCATGCGCAGGGCGCCCCCGCCCCGCAGGGCGGCGGTCTCTTCGGCGGCCCGTGGGGCGCCCCGGCCCAGCCGCAGGCGCCCGTTCCGCAGGGCGGCCCCTGGGGCGGCCGCGGCCCGCAGCCCGGTCCGTGGGATGCAGGCCAACAGGCGCAGCCGCAGGGCGGCGGCTTCTGGAGCTCGGCGCTCCGCACCGGTGCCGGCGTCGCCGGTGGTCTCTTCGCCTTCGAGGCGGTCAAGGGTCTCTTCGGCGGTTCCGGCGCCCATGCCGCGACCGGTGGTGCCGGCCTCTTCGACCAGCCGACCACGGTGATCAACGAGACCGTCAACGTCTTCCAGGGCGGCGATCGCGGCCAGCCGGTCGATCCGGGTGCCGACCCGGCCTCGAGCGGCGGCGGTCTCTTCGACGGCGACGGCGGCTTCGATGCCGGCGGCGACGACGAGGGCTGGTTCTGAGTTTCGCCGCGGGCCTTTCCGCCCGCGGCCCACGCATCCGGCGGACGTCCGCGCCCGCCGTCTCCATCATCGATCCGGGCCCCTCTGGTGGACGTCGTCGGCGCGTCCATGATGTCGGATCTCTCCTCCCGTAGCCGACCGGAGGAGAGATCATGCTCGAATTCGCGTCCCCGCTGTTCACGCTCTGGCTCGGCACGCCGCTGTGGGCCTGGCTCGGCTTCCTCGCCGTCGTCGTCGGCCTCCTCGCCTTCGATCTCGGCCTGAACGATCGTTCCGACCGGGCGATGGGCATCGCCGAGAGCGTCCGCCTCTCCGCCTTCTACATCGCCTTCGGTCTCGCCTTCGGCGTCGCCGTCTGGGCCTGGCGCGGCGCCGACACGGGCCTCGCCTACATGACCGGCTTCGCCCTCGAGAAGGCGCTGGCGCTCGACAACATCTTCGTCATCGCGCTGATCTTCGCCCATTTCGCCGTACCGCCGGAGCATCGCCACCGCGTGCTGTTCTGGGGCATCGTCGGCGTCGTCGTGCTGCGCGGCCTGATGATCGGCCTCGGCGCGGCGCTGGTCGCCGAATTCGCCTGGATCCTGACGCTCTTCGCGGCCTTCCTGCTCTTCACCGGCGTGAAGATGCTCTTCGTCGGCGAGGAGAAGCGCGATCTCGGCGACGATCCGATCGTCCGTTTCGTCTCCCGCCTCTTCCCCGTCGCCCGCGACGGCGAACCCGGCCGCTTCTTCGTGCGCCGACCGCACGAGAAGAGCGGACGGCCGAGCCTGCACGTGACGCCGCTGTTCCTGGCGCTGGTGGCGATCGAACTCGCCGACGTCGTCTTCGCCGTCGACAGCGTGCCGGCGATCTTCGCCGTCACCACCGACCCGTTCATCGTCTACACCTCGAACATCTTCGCCATCCTCGGCCTGCGCGCGCTCTATTTCGCGCTCGCCGCGACGCTCGATCGCTTCCATCGCCTCAAGACGGCGCTGGCGCTGGTGCTGATCTTCATCGGCGCCAAGGTGATCGGCGCCGACCTCGCCGGCATCGAGAAGGTGCCCGCCGCGCTGTCGCTCGGCGTCACCATCGGCCTGCTCGGCCTCGGCGTGGTGTGGAGCCTGTGGGAGACGCGGCGGCGCCCGGCGGCGACGATCGAGGAGTGAGACGTCCCGATCAGCGCGGAAGGTTCGCCGCCCAGGCGGCCTTCTGCGCCTTCTCGCGCTCGACCTTGTCGGGATCGAGCGTGCGGTAGAGGCAGACGGAATGGGTGTCGGCGAAACCGAGCGCCTCGTAGAAGGCGAGGACGCCGGCATTCTCCTTGCGCACCAGGAGATTGATCTTCGGCACGCCGCGCGCCCGGCACCACGCCTCCGCCTCGCCGACGAGCCGCCGGCCGAGGCCGCCGCGCCTCCGGTCGGGGTCGACCGCGAGGTAGTAGACCGCGCCGCGATGCCCGTCGTGACCGATCATCACGGCACCGACGATCATCTCCCCGTCACGCGCCACGACCACCGTGCCGTGGCCGCTGTCGCGGGCGATGCGGATGTCCTCGATCGGATCGTTCCACGGCCTGATGAGACCGCAACGCGCCCACAGGTCGACCACGGCGGGGATGTCGCCGTCGGTGATCGGGGCGAGGGTGATGGCGTCGCTCATGAGAGGCTCTCCCGTCGGAAAGCGCCCGATCTATACCGCGCCGTGCGACACGTCCATGACGGCGCGGTGCCGTGAAGAGAAAGGGCCGGCGTCGCCGCCGGCCCCTCCCGTTTCGTCCGCTCGTCCGCGGGCTCACATCATGCCGAGCATCCGCGGCAGGAACAGCGACAGACCGGGCCAGTAGGTCACCACCACGAGGAAGCCGAGCATGGTCAGGAGCCACGGCCACACCGCCACCGTCAGCTCGGTGATGCCCATCTTGGTGATGCCCGAGGCGACGTAGAGGTTGAGGCCGACCGGCGGATGGCACATGCCGACCTCCATGTTGACCACGATCAGGATGCCGAAATGCACCGGATCGATGCCCAGTCGCACCGCCACCGGAAACAGGATCGGCGCCATGATCAGCACGATCGACGAGGGCTCCATCACGTTGCCGGCGAGCAGCAGCAGGATGTTGACGAAGAGCAGGAAGCCGATCCAGCCGAGCCCCTGGTCGACCATCCACCCCGCCATCGCCTGCGGGATGTTCTCGCTCGTCATGAGGAAGGAGAACAGCACGGCGTTGGTGATGATGTAGAGCAGCATCGCCGACATCGAGGCGCTGTCGAGCAGCACCTTGCCGACGTCGCGGATCCGCATGTCCCTGTAGACGAAGACGGCGATGACGAAGGCATAGACCGCGCTCATGGCGGCGGCCTCCGTCGGCGTGAAGACGCCGGTGTAGATGCCGCCGATGACGATGACGATCAGGAACAGGCCCCAGAAGCTCTCGCCGAGCGCCTTGCCCCGTTCGCGCCACGTCGCTCTGGGCAGACGCGGATAGTCGTTCTTCCACGCCCGATACCAGGTGGTGAGACCGAGCAGGGTGGCCAGCATCAGGCCGGGGATGACGCCGGCGATGAACAGTTGACCGACCGAGGCCGAGGTCACGGTCTCGCCGTTCGGCCCGATCGCCAGCTGCCCCGAGGTCGCCACCGCATACATCACCATGACGATCGACGGCGGGATCAGGATGCCGAGGGCGCCCGAGGTGGTGATGACACCGGCGCCGAAGCGCTTGGGGAAGCCCTGCTTGACCATCGCCGGCAGGAGGATCGAGCCGATCGCCACCACGGTCGCCGGCGACGAGCCGGAGACCGCGGCGAAGAGGGCGCAGGCCATGACGCCGGCGAGACCGAGGCCGCCGTGCCAATGGCCGACCATCGACGAGGCGAAGCGGATCATGCGTCGCGCCACGCCGCCGTGGGTGAGGAAGTTGCCGGCCAGGATGAAGAACGGGATCGCCATGATCTCGAACTTCTCGATGCCGGTGAAGAGCTTCAGCGCGACGCTCTCGATCGGCACCGTCGTCATGGTGAAGAGGAAGGTCAGCACCGTGAGGCCGAGCGCGATCGAGATCGGCATGCCGGTCAGGAACAGGGCGATCAGCAGGGCGAAGATGATGAGGGCGCTCATGCCGCGGCTCCTTCGTCCTCGAGGCCGGCGACGTGGCCGTGGTCGTGCTTGGGCAGGGCGCCGGTCATCCAGAACGAGACCGCGACCTGGAGAAAGCGGAAGCTCATCAGCCACGAGCCGAGCGGCACGCAGAGATAGACGATCCACATCGGGATCTCGAGATCGGCCGAGGTCTGGCCGGTCGCATACATCTCCGTGACGAAGCGCGCGCCGAGCGCGCCGACGATGCCGGTGAAGAGCGCGCCGCAGAAGAGGCCGAACAGGATGAAGGCGGTGCGGGCGCGCGCCCCGAGGCCGTTGATCAGCACGTCGACACCGACGTGGATGCCGGTGCGCACGCCGTATGCGGCACCGAACTTCGCCATCCACACGAACATGTAGATGCACAGTTCCTGTGCCCAGGTCAGACTGAACCCGGCCATCCACTTGTAGATCGAGCGGATCGCACCGGCGAGCGTGGTCCACTCCATCGCGTTGGCGAGGCCGAGCAGTTTGGCGGCCGAGGACAAGCCGTAGCGATGGACCACCGCGACGAAGACGATGGTGGTGGCGGCGGCGATGAGGAAGGCGATGATCGCCTCCTCCAGACGGTCGAGAAGTCGGAGCATGGCGGCCTCGAATGCGTCGCCGCGATCGCGCCGCGGGGACGCGTGCTCGACGCCTGGAGGAAAGGGGAGGGGGCGACCGCGCGCGGCCGCCCGCCGGGGATCACTGAGCGCCGGAGGTCTTGGCCATCTCGACGATCAGATCCTTGCCGATGCGGCTGCCCATCTCGTCCCACACCGGCTTCAGCGCGGCGCGCCAGGCCTTGGTCTGCTCCGCCGTGAGCGTGATGAACTCGGTCTTGCCGGCCGCCTTCATCGCCGCGATCGCGTCGGCGTTCTCCTTCTCGGCGATGTCGTTGGCGTAGGTGGTGGCCTCCGCCAGCGCCTTCTCGAGCTGGCCGCGGGTCTCCGTCGGCAGGCCGTCCCAGAACTTCTTGTTCACGATCACCGCATAGCCGAGATAGCCGTGGTTGGAGAGCGTCGCGAACTTCTGCACCTCGTTCATCTTCTGGGTGTACATGTTCGAGGGCGGGTTCTCGGTGCCGTCGACGACGCCGGTCTGCAGCGCCTGATAGACCTCCGAGAAGGCCATGACCTGCGGCAGCGCGCCGAGCGCCTTCATCTGCGCCTCGAGCACCTTCGACGACTGGATGCGCATCTTCAGGCCGAGGAAGTCGTCGGGCATCCTGAGCGGCTTGTTGGCGCTCATGATCTTGAAGCCGTTGTCCCAGTAGGCCAGCCCGGTGATGCCCTTGGGCTCCAGCAGGGAGAGCAGCTTCTTGCCGATCGGGCCTTCGGTCACCTTCCGGAGTCCGGCGCGGTCGGGCAGGATGTAGGGCAGGTCGAAGGCCTCGAACTCCTTGACGCCGAGCGGGCCGAACTTGGCGAGCGAGGGCGCGAGCATCTGGACGGCGCCGAGCTGCAACGCCTCGAGCTCTTCCTTGTCCTTGTAGAGCTGGGAGTTCGGATAGACCTCGACCTTCACCTTGCCGGCGGTGTATTTCTCGGCGAGTTCCTTGAAGCGGTCGGCGCCCTTGCCCTTGGGCGTGTTGGGCGCCACGACGTGGCTGAACTTGATGACGATGTCTTCGGCCTTGACCGGTGCCGCGACGAGCGCGACGAAAGCCAGCGCGATGGCGAAACGCTTCATTGTCTCTCTCCCTGATGTTCCTTGCCGTCCCCTCTGCGTGGGACTTCCGTCCGAGAAGGTAGTGCAACGGAGCCGGGCGAGGCTATCGTGGTTTTCCGCAATGCGCGCGCGGACCTCTCGCCGCACGACTTTCGTTCGAGGCCCGGTTTGACCGACGAGACGCTCTCTCCCGCGCCACCGAGCGCCGTCGATCGACCCGCCGGTGCGGTGCGGCGCCGTCGCGACCTGTTCGTCGAGACCGCGCCGCTGGTCGTCGTCGCGCTGATCGTCGCCCTCCTCGCCGCCCTCGTCTGGGTCGCCGACCGGCGCGAGCGCGAGGATGCCGGCGAGGCGCTGATCCGCGACGCGCTGTGGGTCGAGCAGGCGCTGCGCTTCCAGCTCGACGCCGCCCGCGACGCGCTGGAGCGCATCGGCATCGACATGGGCGCGGCGCGGCCGAACGAGGACGTGGTCGCCGCCCGTCTGCGCACCCTGATTGCGACGCATCCCGAGATCGGCGAGGTCGAATGGCGCGACGATCTCGGTGCCGTCCGCGTCGCGGTGCCGCCCGACGCGCCGCCGATGACCAGCGACGCGCGCACCGCCGGCCTGCTGCGCGGCTTCGCCGAACCGCGCCACGGCCCGGCCGGCGGCATCGCCGACCTGACCGTGCCGGTCTTCGACCACGACGTCCGCATCGGTCGGCTGACCGCCCACGTCCATCTCGACCGGCTGTTGGCGCTGCACGTGCCCTGGTGGATCTCGCAGCACAACCAGGTCTCGCTGGTCGACCGCGACGGCACGGCGCTCGCCCGCAAGACGGCGATGAAGACCGAGCGCGGTGCCGCCCGCCACGGCCTCTCCTTCGACCCGCCGCTGCCCGGCGTGCAGCTGGTGCTGATCGCCCACGGCGGCGGCTCGACCTTCCTGCGCAACCTGCTCGGCGCCGGCGTCATCGGACTGGCGGCCGCGGCGGTGGTCTCGCTCTTCGGCCTGATGCTGCACTATCGCCGCCGTCAGGCCGCCGAGCACAGCCTCGGCGAGGCGCTCGCCCTGCGTCGCGCCATGGAGGACAGCCTGACCGTCGGCATGCGCGCCCGCGACCTCGAGGAGCGCATCATCTACGTCAATCCGGCCTTCTGCCGGATGGTCGGATGGGACGCGTCGGAACTGGTCGGCCACGAGCCGCCGCAGCCCTACTGGCTGCCCGAACTCGTCGACGAGACGCTGGAGCGCCATCGCGCGCTCGGTCGCGGCGCGCTCGATGCGATCTCCTTCGAGACCCGCTTCCGCCGCCGCGACGGCGAGGTCTTCGACGTCCAGGTCTACGAGGCGCCGCTGATCGACGCCTCCGGCGTCCATCGCGGCTGGATGGGCTCGATCATCGACATCTCCGAGGCCAAGCGCGTCGAGGAACGCGAGCGCCTGCAGGCCGAGAAGCTGACCCGCACCGGCCGCCTGATCTCGCTCGGCGAGATGGCCTCGACCATCTCCCACGAGCTCAACCAGCCGCTCGCCGCCATCGCCTCCTATGCCTCGGGCTGCCTGCACATCCTGCGCACCGGCCAGCCGCGCGAGGAACTGGTGGCGCCGCTGGAGAAGCTCGACGCCCAGGCGCGACGCGCCGGCGCGGTGATCCGGCGCGTCCACGACTTCGTGCGCAAGCGGGAACCGGCCTTCGCCCGTATCGACCTCGCCGAACTGGTCGCCTCGCTCGCCGCCTTCGTCGCCCCCGACGCGCGCAAGCAGAAGGTCGAGATCGTCACGGCGCTGCCCGACGGCCCGCTCGCCGTGCGTGCCGACCGCATCCTGATGGAACAGGTGCTGCTCAACCTGATGCGCAACGGCATGGAGGCGATGGCCCAGGCCGAGCCCGCCACCCGCCGGCTCGAGGTCGAGGCCGAGCGCCACGCCGGCGCCGACGGCGACACGGTCCTCGTCACCGTCGCCGATCGCGGTGGCGGCATCGCGCCGGAGGTGGCCGAGAAGCTCTTCTCGCCCTTCTTCTCGACCAAGCCGGAGGGCATGGGCATGGGGCTGGCGATCTGCCGCTCGATCGTCGAACTCCACCGCGGCCGCCTGGAGTTTGCGCCGCGCGAGGGAGGGGGTACGGTGTTCTCGATCACGCTGCCCGCCGAGGCGGACGAGGCCCCCCGATGAGCGAGACCGCCGACCAGACCCGCACGCCTTCGACGGCCTCCGCCGTGCACGTCGTCGACGACGACCCGGCGGTGCGCGATTCGCTCGTCTGGCTGTTCCGCATGCGCGGCTTCGAGGTCGCCGCCTGGGAGAGCGGCGAGACCTTCCTCGAAGGCATGGCCACGGGGGGGCTGCGCGGCTGCGTCCTGCTCGACGTGCGGCTGGGCGGCATGTCGGGGCTCGAGGTGCTCGACCGGCTGGAGGAGATGGGTTCGCACCTGCCGGTGATCGTGCTGACCGGCCACGGCGACGTGCCGGTGGCGGTGCACGCGCTGAAGAAGGGCGCCGTCGACTTCGTCGAGAAGCCCTTCGAGGCCGAGGATCTGGTCGATCGCGTCGGCCAGGCGCTCGACCTCGAACGCCGCCGCCACGGCGCCGTCTCCGCTGCCCGCGAGGTCGAACGCCGCCTCGCCACCCTGTCGGGCCGCGAGCGCGAGGTCATGGACCTGATGCTGCGCGGTCAGCTCAACAAGCAGATCGCCGACGATCTCGGCATCGCCATGCGCACCGTCGAAGTGCATCGCGCACGCATATTGGAGAAGTTCTCCGTGCGCTCGGCGGTCGAGCTCGCCGGTCTCCTCGCCGCGATGCGCCGTGACGAGGGGTGATCACATCCTCCGATAGCGCACCCGCGCCGAACGCTCGATCGCGGCGGTGACCAGCGGGTCGAGATCGAAGGCGTCGCGGACCATCTCGAGGAAGCGCAGCTCTTCCTGTCCCGCCACCAGATCGACCGCGGCGACCTCGACGGCGAGGGCGTAGGCGGTCTCGAGCAGCTTGTCGGGCAGCGCCGCCTTGGCGCGCTCGATGATGTGGACGAGGCCTTCGGAGGACTCCAGGATCTTGGCGGTCTCGGCGGCGATGTCGCCGAGGCGGGCGCGGTCGAAGCCCTCGAAGGCCGGCAGCGTCTCGACCAGTAGACCGATCTCGCCGATCTCGCTCTCGCTCATGGTGCGGTCGGCCATGGAGACCGTCACCATCAGGTGGATGAGGGCTTCGTGGGCGGAAAAGGTCTTCGGCATGGGGTCTCCGGCGCTCGTGCGTCTGGGGTTCGCCGCAAGCTAGGGTGCGAGACGAGCGGATTCAAGGCGAAGCGGCGTCGTCGTTGACGCTCCCGGTCGCGGGGTCTAGTGTCCGCCCTCGTTTTCGCGAGGCTTTCCGCCTTTCCACCCCCCCGAAGAGGATGACAGATGACCGCTCGGCCCCCGCGCGCGACCGACCTTTCCCCCGAGCTTCTCGCCGCCGCCGCCAAGACCAAGGCGTGGCCCTTCGAGGAAGCGCGGAAGATCGTCGCCCGGCTCGAGAAACATCCGAAGAAAGAAGTCCTCTTCGAGACCGGTTACGGCCCCTCGGGCCTGCCGCACATCGGCACCTTCGGCGAGGTCGCCCGCACCACCATGGTGCGCCATGCCTTCCATGTCCTGACGCAGAACCAGGTGCCGAC
Organism: Pinisolibacter sp. DMC100; assembly: GCF_056313705.1. NCBI lineage: Bacteria > Pseudomonadati > Pseudomonadota > Alphaproteobacteria > Hyphomicrobiales > Ancalomicrobiaceae > Pinisolibacter > Pinisolibacter sp. DMC100. The sequence continues at coordinate 1,204,602 of NZ_JBQUZT010000001.1, forward strand.
CAAGCTCCTGTCGTTCTCCGACGACATGGACGGCATGCGCAAGGTGCCCGACAACATGCCGAACCAGGCGCTGCTCCACGCCAATCTCGGCAAGCCGCTGACCGTGGTGCCCGATCCCTTCGGCACGCACGAGTCCTTCGGCCACCACAACAACGCCATGCTGCGGCGCTTCCTCGACGCCTTCGGCTTCGACTACGAGTTCGCCTCGGCCTCCGACTACTACGCCCGCGGCGTTCTCGACGAGAAGCTGATGGTCATGCTCGCCCGTTACGACGAGGTCATGGCGATCATGCTGCCGACGCTGCGCGAGGAGCGGCAGAAGACCTACGCGCCCTTCCTGCCCGTCCATCCCGAGACCGGCGTCGTCATGCAGGTGCCGATCGACGAGCGCGACGCCTCGAAGGGTACCATCGTCTGGACCGACCCCGACACCGGCAAGAAGTACGAGACCTCGATCCTGTCGGGCGGCTGCAAGGCGCAGTGGAAGCCCGACTGGGCGCTGCGTTGGGCCGCCCTCGACGTCGACTACGAAATGTCCGGCAAGGACCACATCGACAACGTCAAGACCTCGGGCAAGATCTGTCGCGTGCTCGGCGGCCGTCCGCCGGAAGGCTTCAACTACGAGCTCTTCCTCGACGACCAGGGCCAGAAGATCTCCAAGTCCAAGGGCAACGGCCTGACGATCGACGAGTGGCTGACCTATGCCTCGCCGGAGAGCCTGTCGCTCTTCATGTTCCGCGAGCCGAAGGCGGCGAAGAAGCTCTATTTCGACGTCATCCCGCGCAACGTCGACGAGTACTACCAGTTCCTCGACGCCTTCGACCGCCAGACGATCGATCAGAAGCTCTCCAACCCGGTGTGGCACATCCATTCGGGCGAGCCGCCGAGGAAGCACATGCCGGCGTCCTTCTCGATGCTGATGAATCTGGTCTCGGCCTCCAACGCCGAGGATCGCGACGTGCTGTGGGGCTTCATCAAGCGTACCGCGCCCGACGTCACGCCCGAGAACGCGCCGGAACTCGACCGTCTGGTCGGCTACGCGATCCGCTACTTCCACGACTTCGTGAAGCCGACCAAGGTCTTCCGCACCCCCGACGACGCCGAGCGCGGCGCTCTGGCGGCGCTGGACGCCGCACTCGCGGCGCTGCCGGCGGAGGCGGAAGCCGACGTGATCCAGACGGCGGTGTTCGACGTCGGCCGCGCCCACTTCCCCGACCCGGCCAAGAAGGGCCCGGACGGCGGACCCGGCGTGTCGCTGAACTTCTTCGCCGGCCTCTACCAGATCCTGCTCGGTCAGGAGAAGGGCCCGCGCTTCGGCTCCTTCGTCGCGCTCTACGGCATCGCCGAGACCCGCGCCCTGATCGCCAAGGCGCTCGCCGGCACGCTCGAGGCGTGACGTCGGATCCGGCGGAGGCTTCGTGCCGCCGGTTGCGCTCTCATTCGGCGCCGGTCGTTCCGCGGGGCGGGGCGGCCGGCGTCGTCGTTTCGTCGCGGCCTTCGGCGAGCGGCGCACTCGTCGGATCGGGCGGCACGCCGCCGCGCCATTCGTAGACCGGCGTCGCCGCCGGCGGCGGCGCCGAGCCCCAGATGCCGAGGCCGGCCTCGCGCGCCTGTTTCTCCGCCTCGGCGAAGCGACCGTCGTCGCCCGCCCGCGCCCAGCCGCTCGCCACGAAACGCTCCGCCACGTCGCCGCCGGCGAGGAAGCGGCACGACGCCTCGAAGCTCCCCGACCGTGCCTCCGGCGGGATCGGGCAGACGACCGCCTTCATCCGCACGAGAAGCCGCAGCGCCAGCAGCGCCCGTCGGCCGCAGGCCCAGCGCGCGCCGACGGCGTCGGTGCAGGTCTCGTCGAGCGGCAGCGCCGCGACGCCGGCGAGGTGCACCCGGATGCCGCCGACCCGCAGCTCCTCGGCGCTCTCCACCACCACCGGCCCGAGCCGCCGATCGACCGGCGCGCCCGGCGGTGGCTTCGGCTTCTTCGGCAGCTCGATGCGTTGCGGCGGCGCGTCGAAACGCGGCGGCGGCGAGATCCCCGGCCCGCCGATGATCCGCACCTCGCCCGCCGAGACTGGGAGCGTTGCGGCGAGGAGGACGAGGAGGGCGAGCGGACGGATGGCCGGGATGGTGATCGATGTCACGCGACCACCGTTCGCCTTCACCCTGAGGTGCCCGACCGAAGGGAGGGCCTCGAAGGGCGAAGGCTCGACGGGCCGTGCCTCTCGGCCCTTCGCCCTTCGAGGCTCGCTTCGCTCGCACCTCAGGATGAAGGGCCTCCGCGAGGCTCCGATAGCGCTGAGCATCGCGAGGGCCCCCCTCATTGGCTCGCCCACAGGATGCGGGCGAGGCCGGCGATGCGGCCGGCGGCGAGCACCTCGGCGTCGCCGCCGACGATCGGAGCGAAGGCGAGACCGTCCTCGGCGTGGCCGGCGAAGACGCGGGCGACCGGCGGGCCGCGATCGATCCGCAGCACGACGCGATCGCCCGGGCGGATCGGTTCGCCGTCGGAGACGATCAGCACGTCGCCCGCCCGGTAGAGCGGCAGCATGGCGTCGTCGGCGACGCGCAGCGCCGAACGGCCGAGGGGCTCGGTCGCGAGCATCGGCCCCGCCTCCTCACTGAAGCCGGCGGCCTCGTCCGGCCGGATCGTCTCGCCGTCGATCAGGTGGACCAACTCCCACAGCGGCGAACCCGTCGCCGTCAGGATCTTGGCGATCGACTCGGTCGAGGGCCAGCGCGGTCGTCCGTCGGCGGTGAAGCGCTTGGAGCGGTTGAAGGCGGTGGCATCGAGGCCGGCGCGCCGGGCGAGCCCCGACGGGCTCAGACCATGGCGCGCGGCGATCGCGTCGATCGCCGCCCAAAGCCGTTCGTGTCTGGTCCTGGACCGTTCCATCGGTCTCTCCGCCTCGTTTTCCACCGCGCACCGAACGGGAGCGCCATCATTGACCGATTCGCAGGCTCCGCCGATAGTGAGTAATCAATCGCTGGTTGAATCTCCTCCCGGTTCCCTTCGGATGTCGCGACTTGCGGCGGCGACGCGCGGCGACTAGGGTCCGCCTCGCCCGTTCCACGGCTCCGGCGACGCCGCCGCGGTGCCCGACGGCAGCGAGGATGGCGCCCGATGCCCACGCTCTACAAGATCACCGGACGCGACGAATGGGCCGAGGCCGTGACGCGCGGCGTCTTCGCCGGCGCTCCCGTCGATCTCGCCGACGGCTTCATTCATTTCTCGACCGCCGCGCAGGTCGCCGAGACGGCGGCGCGCCATTTTGCCGGCCGCACCGATCTCCTCCTCGTGGCGCTCGCCGACACCCCCTTCGGCGCCGCGCTGAAGTGGGAGCCGTCGCGCGGCGGCGCGCTCTTCCCCCATCTCTACGGCACCTTCGCGCCGGGCGATGCACTGCGGGTCGTCGACCTGCCGCTCGGCCCTGACGGCCGCCACCTCTTCCCGGAGCTCGAACCGTGATCGACCTCTACGGCCTCGCCCGTCCCTTCGTCTTCCGCCTCGATCCCGAGATCGCCCACACGCTGACCATCAAGGCGCTGGCGACCGGCGTCGTGCCGAAGTGCAACCGCCCGGCCGATCTCCGGCTCGAGACCCGACTTTGGGATCTCGCCTTCCCCAATCCGGTCGGTATCGCCGCCGGTCTCGACAAGAACGCCGAGGCTCCCGACGGCCTGCTGGCGCTCGGCTACGGCGCGGTCGAGGTCGGCACGGTGACGCCGCTCGCCCAGCCCGGCAATCCGAAGCCGCGGCTCTTCCGCCTCGTCGAGGACCGCGCGGTGGTCAACCGCTTCGGCTTCAACAACGAGGGCCACGCCGCCATGCGCGCGCGGCTGATGCGTCGCCGCGGCCGCGGCGGCCTCGTCGGCGTCAACATCGGCGCCAACAAGGAGAGCCCGGACCGCATCGCCGACTATGTCGCCGGCATCCGCGCCTTCGCCGATCTCGCCTCGTGGTTCACCGTCAACGTCTCCTCGCCCAACACGCCGGGCCTGCGCGATCTCCAGGCCAGGGACCAGCTCGACGACCTGCTCGGCCGCGTCGCCGCCGCCCGCGACGAGATCGCCGCGACCGGTGCCCGCCGCGTGCCGGTGCTGCTCAAGATCGCCCCGGACATGACGGAAGAGGGCCTCGCCGACGTCGCCGAGGTGGCGCTCGCCCGTGCCGTCGACGGTCTCGTCGTCTCCAACACCACGCTCGACCGCAAGGGCCTGCGCTCGGCCCAGTCGGCCGAGACCGGCGGCATGTCCGGCCGGCCGCTGTTCCATCGCTCGACGGTGATGCTCGCCCGCATGCGCAAACTCGTCGGCCCCGATCTGCCGATCGTCGGCGTCGGCGGCATCGATTCGCCCGAGACCGCGATCGAGAAGATCGCCGCCGGCGCCAACCTCGTGCAGGTCTATTCCGGCCTCGTCTACGAGGGGCCGCAGCTGGTCGAGCGCATCCTCGCCGGCCTCTCGGCCCATCTGACCCGCGCCGGGCTGAAGCGCCTCTCCGACCTCGTCGGCACCCGCACCGACGACTGGGCGGCGCGCGACCCGGACGCCGGCCGATGAGGTCGCCTGGGGGCCGGCTTCGTGTCACCATGACGACGGATTCGGTGCGCGTCCCCGCGGGCGCGTCGCCGGCTCCGCTCCATCCCGCCCGCCCGGTGTGACCGATGCTGCTCTACCTGCCCGTCGCCGAATGGCCCGTGAACATGTTCATGATCTTCGGCGTCGGCGCGGCGGTGGGGTTCATCTCGGGCATGTTCGGCGTCGGCGGCGGCTTCCTGCTGACGCCGCTCCTCGTCTTCTCCGGCATCTCGCCGGCGGTGGCGGTCGCCTCGGTCTCGGCCCAGGTGGCGGCGTCGTCGGCGTCGGCCGCGCTCGGCTACTGGCGGCGCAAGTCGATCGACTGGAAGCTCGCCACCTGGCTGCTCCTGTCGGGCATGGTGGGATCGACCATCGGCGTCGTCGTCTTCTCGGCCCTGCGCGGCATCGGCCAGCTCGATCTGGTGATCGCTCTCTGCTACGTCGTGCTGCTCGGCTTCATCGGCGCCTTCACCACGCGTGAGGCGATCGGCACCATCCTCGCCAACCGCGGCCCGGTTCCGCCGCCGCCGCCGGTGCGTCGGCCCGACGGCTGGATGCAGTCGCTGCCGCTCAAGGTGGTCTTCCCGCGCTCGCGGCTGGTGGTCTCGGCGATCCCGGTGGTGGCGCTCGGGGTGATCGTCGGCTTCTTCGGCACGCTGCTCGGCATCGGCGGCGGCTTCATGATCGTGCCGGCGCTGATCTACCTGCTCAAGGTGCCGACCTCGATCGTGGTGGGCACCTCGCTCGTCCAGATGGGTGCGACCATGGTCTTCGCCACCTTCCTGCAGGCGGCGACCACCCGCACGGTCGACATCGTGCTGGCCTTCCTGCTGATGGTCGGCGGCGTCATCGGCGCCCAGTTCGGCCAGCAGATCGGCCAGCGCCTGCGCGGCGAACAGCTGCGCGCCCTGCTCGGCCTCCTGATCCTGGCGGTCGGCATCCGCTTCGCCGTCGAACTGGTGCTGCCGCCCGCCGATCCCTATACGCTGCGCGTCATCCTCGGGGGAGCGACGCCATGACGGGGGGAACGCCGCGCCGCCGCGCCGCCGTGCTCGGGCTCCTCGCGCTCGCAGCGACCGTCTGCGCGCCTCCCGCGGCGGCCGAGGCGCTGGTGTTCGAACCCTCGACCCGCCAGGTCGAGATCACCTCGAACTTCTCCGGCACGACGCTGACCGTCTTCGGCACCATCGAACGCGACGCCGCGACCGTCGGCCGTTCGGCGGGCTGGGAACTGGCGGTGACGCTGGTCGGGCCGAACCGCACGCTGGTCACCCGCCGCAAGGAACGCACCCTCGGCATCTGGATCAACCGTGAAGGCCGCACCTACGTCGCGCCCTCCTACTACGCGGTGGCCACCACCCGGCCGATCGCCGAACTGGCGACGCCGGAGGCGCTGAAGGGCGCGCAGGTCGGTCTCGACGCGCTAATCCTGCCGGAGTCGATCCCCGGCGGCGTCGAGATCATGGCCGGCTCGCGCGACTTCCGCGAGGCCTTCCTCCGCCTCCAGCGCACCGCCGGTCACTATGCCGAATATCCCGGCGGCATCCGCCGCATGGGCGCGACGCTCTGGGCGACGACCCTGCCGATCCCGGCCGACGTGCCGGTCGGCGCCTATCGCGTCCGGGCGATCCTCTTTGCCGACGGCGGCCAGATCGCCGAGGGCGAGACGGCGATCGAGGTCGCCAAGAGCGGTTTCGAGAGCACGGTCGCCGATCTCGCCGCCCACCGTCCTGTGCTCTACGGCATCGCCTCGGTGGTGATCGCGCTCCTCACCGGCTGGCTCGGTGGGGTTCTCTTCCGCCGCGACTGACGCCGAGACCGACGATCGACCGCGCCGGCATGGCGTGGACACGGCCCTCGCCGAGGAGATGGACGACGAGGTTCGGTCGTTCGAACAGTCCGGCGAAGGCGCGCGAGGCGACGTCGAGCCCACCGGCGAGGCTGCCGTAGGCCGGCAGGATCAGCCGCCGTCCGTCGCCGGCGAAGCAATGCCGCCGCACCGTGCCGCTCGCCACCTTCACCCGCGCCGCCGGATGGAGATGGCCGGCGAGTTCGCCGGCGGAAGCCGGGTCCGCGCCCGGCCGCGGTTCGTGACGGAAGACGAGGGCGCCCATCGCCAGTTCGGCGATCCGCTCGCCGCCGATTGCGCCGACCAGTGCGGCGTCGTGATTGCCGTCGACCCACAGCCATTCGCGGCCCATCTGCAACGCCGAGAGCCGCGCCCGCGCCCCCTCTTCGATCCGTTCGACGGCGAAGGGATCGTGGAAGGCGTCGCCGAGCGAGATCACGCGGGCGGGCATGAGTGCTGCCACGTCGGCCTCGAGCCGGGCGAGCGTCGCGTGGGTGTCGAAGGGCGGCAGCAGCGAACCGCGCCGGGCGAAGGACGAGGCCTTCTCGAAATGCAGATCGGCGACGATGAGCGTTCGCGCGGCCTCCCACCAGGCCGCGCCCGAGGGCAGGCCGACGAGAACCTCGCCCGCGACCTCGATCCGGCTGTCGCCGAAGGGCTTCGCCGCGCCCGTCATTCCGTCGCCTCCCGCATCAGGGCTTCCGCCGCTTCCGCCAACATGTCCTCGCCCGCCGACCCCGGCACCGGCTCGCGGCCGATCTCGGAGAGCACCGGCACGGCGAGCGGCGAGATCCGGTCGAGGCGCACGTGCCGCACCTTGCCCGCCACCCGCGCCAGCATGTCGGCCAGACGCCGAACGTCGAGCAGCCCGTGGGCGGCATCGGCGCGAGTCGCTTCGATCAGGATGTGGTCGGGCTCGTGCGCGCGCAACACGTCGAAGACGAGATCGGTCGAGGCGGTCATCTGCCGCCCGCTCTTCTCCTTGCCGGGATGCCGGCGTTCGACGAGGCCGGCGATGATGGCGCAGTTGCGGAAGGTGCGTTTCAGCATCATCGATTCGCCGAGCCACGCCTCGAGATCGTCGCCGAGCATGTCCTCGTCGAAGAGCTCGGCGAGCGATGGGCGACGGCGTTCGAAGGCTTGGCCGAGATCGACCGCGGCCCAGACGCTCAGGCAATAGTCGTTGGCGACGAAGCCCATCGGGCGGAGCCCCGCCCGCTCCATCCGCCGCGTCAGCAGCATGCCGAGCGTCTGATGGGCGAGCCGGCCCTCGAAGGCGTAGGCGACCATGTGGAAGCGGTCGCCGTGCGGGAAGGTCTCGACCATCAGCTCGGTCTTCGACGGCAGACGCGAATGCTCGCGCTGCAGCTCGAGCCAGATGCGGACCTGTTCGGGCAACGCCCCCCAATGGCCGGGATCGGCGAGGAGCCCGCGCACCCGCTCGGCGAGATGGGTCGAGAGCGGGAACTTGCCGCCCCAATAGGACGGGATCTTCGGATCGCGCCCCTTGGCGCGGGCGACCAGAGCCTCGTTCTCGCGCAGGCCGACGAAACGCAGCACCTCGCCGCCGAAGAGGAACGTGTCGCCGGAGGTCAGCGTCTCGAAGAAATACTCCTCCATCTCACCCAGCACCCTGCCGCCGAAACGCGGCATCCGGCCCTTGTCGCCCGAGACGAGGCGGACCTTGACCATCGGCATCTCGACGATGGTGCCGACGTTGAGCCGCCACTGCTGCGCCACCTGCGGATTGGCGACGCGCCACAGACCTTCCTTCGTCCGCCGGATCTTGGCGTAGCGCTCGTAGACGCGGAGCGCGTAGCCGCCGGTCGCCACGAAGTCGACCACCCGATCGAAACGCGCGCGCGTCAGCCCGCGATAGGGCAGCGCCGAGGTGACTTCGGCGAAGAAGGCGTCGTCGGCGAAGGGAGAGGCGACGGCGCGACCGAGGACGTGTTGGGCGAGCACGTCGAGCGCCCCCGCCCGGATCGCCGGCGTGTCCTGCGTGCCTTCCGCATTGGCCTCGCGGGCAGCGAGGCATTCGAGCACCTCGAAGCGGTTGGCCGGCACCAGCAGCGCCCGGCTCGGCTCGTCGAGCCGGTGGTTCGATCGGCCGATGCGCTGGGCGAGGCGGCTCGCGCCCTTCGGCGCGCCGACGTGGATGACGAGATCGACGTCGCCCCAGTCGATGCCGAGATCGAGCGTCGAGGTGGCGACGACCGCGTCGAGGCCCTTCGGCCCGCCGCCCGCCGCCATCGCCGCTTCCACCCGGCGACGCTGGGCGACGTCGAGCGAGCCGTGATGCAGCGCGATCCTGAGCCCCGCGTCGTTCGCCGCCCACAGGTCCTGGAACACCAGTTCCGCCTGGGCGCGGGTGTTGACGAAGACGATCGAGGTCTTTGCCTTGCCGATCGCCTCGAGCACCGACGGGATGGCATGGCGGGCGAGGTGACCGGACCACGGGATGCGCACGTCGGGATCGAGGATCTCGACGATCGCCGGAGCGCCGGGCGGCGCCATCACGAGATCGGCCTCGCGCCGCGGACCGTCGGGGGCCTGCGCTACCAGCCAGGCGGCGAGCTCGGCCGGATCGGCGACGGTTGCCGACAGCCCGACCGCCCGGAGCCCCGGCGCGAGTGCGCGGAGCCGAGCGAGGCCGAGGGCGAGGAGATCGCCGCGTTTCGACGTCACCAGCGCATGCAGCTCGTCGAAGATCACGCATTCGAGCGAGCCGAAGAGATCGTCCGCCTCGCGCGAGCCCAGAAGCAGCGCCACCTGTTCCGGCGTCGTCATCAGGATGTCGGGCGGATCGTATTTCTGCCGCTGCCGCTTGTGGGCGGAGGTGTCGCCGGTGCGCGTCTCGACCCGGATCGGCAGGCCCATCTCGGCGATCGGCGTCTCGACGTTGCGGGCGACGTCGACGGCGAGCGCCTTGAGCGGCGAGACGTAGAGCGTGTGGATGCCCCGCCGTTTCACGCCGCGGCCCTCGGCGACGAGCTTCTGCTTCGGCCGCCCGGCGAGCGAGATCAGCGACGGCAGGAAGCCGGCGAGCGTCTTGCCGGCACCGGTCGGGGCGACGAGGAGGACCGAGCGGCCGTCGTGCCCGGCGTCGACGAGGCGCGTCTGATGCGGGCGGAGCCGCCAGCCGCGCGCGGCGAACCAGCCGGCGAAGGGCTCCGGCAGAGGCACGTCGGGGGAGGGGGCGGCGGTCGCGGTCACGCTCCAGAGGTAGACGTCGCCGGCCGCGCCGTCGAGGCCGCGAAACGACGAAGGGCCGGAACCCTTTCGGGATCCGGCCCTCGGCGAAGGTCGCTCCCGGGCGGCCGATGGCGGTCGGCGCCCGGGACGGCGATCATGGATCGCAGTCCTTGTACTCGTACGGCTTGCCGTACATGTCGTACTTGATCAGCGTGCGGCAGTGCGCACCGCGACGGGCGGGACGATAGTCGTCCTCGTAGTAGACGCGACGCGGCGGGGCGCGGCGGACGACGTACTCGTCGTCGTAATAGTCCGGCTGGTTGGCGTTGGCGATCGCCGAGCCGACGATCAGGCCACCGACGACGCCGAGCGCCGCGGCCGCCGCGGCATCGCCGCCGCCACCGCCGTGGTGGTGATGGCGCCGCCACTCTTGGGCTTCGGCGCCGGTGGAAACGGCGAGGGCACCGCCGAGCGTCGCGGCGATCATCAGGCCGGTGACGAGCTTTTTCATGGTCTTCCTCCATGCCGCCGGTGGGCGGTCGTTGTTCTGTCGAGTGCTTCGCCCCTGGAGACGCGTCGTCGCGCCGGAGGAGCGGGGGATCTCACTGCTGCCACGGCGGCCGGTTGCCGGACGACGAGGTCGCCGGGGGGCGGCTCGACGGCACGAAGGCCGGCTGGCCCTGAGGCGGTCCGCCCGACTGCTGCGGCGGAGGCGGCGGCGGAGCGTGACGCGGCGGCGGCGGTCCGGCCTGCGGCGGGGGCGGCGGGGGCGGTGCCGTATGCTGCCAACGCGGCGGCGGGTTGTAGCCGTAACGCGGCGGCGGCGGCGGGGGAGCGTAACGCGGCGGCGGCGGAGCCCAGCCGTATTGGCGCGCCGGCGGATTACGCACGACGTAGCTGTCTTCGTAGACGTAACGCGGCGTGCTCGCGTAGGTTCCACGATAGCTCGACTCGTAATAGTAGCCGTCGTCTTCGGTCGTCTGGCAGCCGGCCAGACCCAGCGCCGAGAGCGACGAGGCGAGCACCAGGGCGATGGACAGCGGTTTCATCGGTCGATCCGTTCCTTCTCGTCGTCGGGGTCGCGCTTCGCGCCCGTCTCGATCGACGTTGGCGGGATCATGCATCGGACGAGATGCATGGAGGCTGAGTGCGTCGTTCAGCCGCCGTTCATCTCGCCGTCCAGGTGTTCACGACTTCGTGAAGACACCCAGAAGACCCGCCACCTCGGCATCGCGGTCGCGCCTCAACACTGTCTCCTCGAGCGCGAGGGCCGTCAATCCGACCCTCGTCGCCGTGTCTTCGACATGTCGGCGGCCATGGCCGTAGCGCAGGCTGTCGCGCAGCACCACCTCCGCGCCCTCGCCCGCCTTCTCGACCGAGAAGGCGAAGAGCCCGCCGGGGGCGAGCACCCGGGCGACCGCCGCGAAGACCGCACCGAGATCGCCGAGGTAGCAGAAGACGTCGGCGGCGGTGACGAGATCGACCGATCCGGCCTCGCGCCGTCCGAGTTCGGCGTCGAGCCCGTCGACGACGAGGCTGCGGTAGAGCCCGCTCGCCCGCGCCACTTCGATCATCGCCGGCGACAGATCGACGCCGTCGAGTGCGCCGACGCGGGTCCCGAGCGCCCGTGCCATCAGCCCGGTGCCGCAGCCGAGATCGAGCCCCTCGGCGAAGACCCGGCCGGGCGCCTGCGCCTCGATCGCCGCCGCCAGCCGTTCCGGCGTCCTGTAGCCGAGCCTGCCGACGAGGCTCGCCTCGAAGCGCGGCGCATAGCCGTCGAAGAGATCGCGCACATGGGCGGCGGGCGGCGCGTCGGGAGCGGGGCGGGCGCCGAGCCGGGCGAGCCGCAGCACGGCGCCGCAGCGGTCGTCGGGATCGAGCGCCGTCGCCCGTTCCCAGGCGGCGATCGCCCCGTCGCGGTCGCCGGCCGCCTCGCGGAACTCGCCGAGCACGAACCAGCCGACCGCCCAGCCGGGCACCCGCTCCAGCGCCTGTTCCATCAGCTCGGCGGCGGCCTGCGGCTCGCCGGCGGCGGCATAGCCGCGGGCATGGTCGAGCCGCCGGTCGGCGACGTCGTCGCCCGAGAGCAGGGAGGCGGAACTCGGGGTGTGGGTCTGTTCGGTCATCGCGAGGGTCCGGCGTCGGGGCCTTGGTGATGGGGGCAACCCGCCTCGCGATCAAGCACTTTCCGCCGCTTCGCCTCGACCGCGCCGACATCGCGTGCTAGAGCCGAGGGACGTCCGCTTCCCGCCCGCGAGGATCTCGATGGCCACCGATCTGACCCGCTTCTCCGCCGGCTCGCCGCTGCGCACGGTCCTCTGGCTGGTGTTCCTGTCGATCGTCGTCGGCTTCGTGCTGGAGACCATCGGTCTCGATCCGGTGACCTTCGTCGGCCGCCTGATCGGCAACATCGACCGCTTCTTCGACTGGGTCCTCCACATGGGCACCGAGACGATCATGCGCATGCTGCGCTATCTCGTCTGGGGCGCCGTGCTGGTGGTGCCGGTCTGGCTGATCCTGCGCCTGACCGGGCGGGCGAAGTGACCGCGGCGAGCCGCCCGCTCTCCTTCTCCGACGTCCTCTCGATCGCCGTGCCGATGACGCTCGGCCATCTCTCCACGCCGCTCGTCGGCGTGGTGGCGATCGGCGTCGTCGGCCGCACCGGCGATGCCGCCGCCGTCGGCGGTGTGGCGCTCGGGGCGATCGTCTGCGATCTCGTCTTCTCGCTCTTCTACTTCCTGCGCGCCGGCACGACCGGCCTCGCCGCCCGTGCCACCGGCGCCGGCGACGTCGCCGAGCTGCGCGCCGTGCTGGTGCGGGCGCTGGCCGTGGCGCTGGTCTTCGGCACCGCCGTCGCGCTTCTCTCCGGCACGATCGTCGATCTCGGCATGGCGATCGTCGGCGGCGAACCGGCGGTGCGCGAGGCGACACGGGCCTATGCCGGCGTCCGCCTGTGGTCGGCACCGGCGATCCTCTTCGGTCAGGCGGTCTTCGGCTGGTACCTCGGCCGCGGCCGCGCCGGCATCGGCCTCCTGCTGCAGACCGTCCTCAACGCCACCAACATCGCCCTCGCGCTGATCCTCGTCGGTCGCTTCGGCCTCGGGCCGCAGGGGGCGGCGATCGCCGGCGTCGTCGCCGAGATCGTCGCGAGCCTGCTCGGCGCCGCGCTGGTCGCCGGCGAATGGCGCCGCGGGGTGCGGCCCGACCGCGCCCGGATCTTCGATCGCGCCGCCTTCTCGGGCCTCGTCGCGGTCAATCGCGACATCATGATCCGCACCTTCGTGCTGCTCGCCGCCTTCACCTTCTTCTCGCGCCAGAGCGCGGCGCAGGGCGCGGTGGTGCTGGCGGCCAACGCGGTGCTGGAGAAGTTCTTCCTGACCACCGCCTATTTCCTCGACGGCTTCGCCGCCGCCGCCGAGACCTTCGTCGGCCGGGCGGTCGGCGCCCGCGACCGGGTGGGCTTCGACCGCGCGCTCTGGCTGACCTCGGCCGGCGGCGTGGTGCTGGCGCTGGTCGCGGCCCTCGTCGTGCTTCTGGCGGGTTCGGCGGCGATCGACCTGATGAGTGCCGACGTCCAGGTCGCCGCGACCGCGCGCGAGCACCTCGTCTGGGCGGCGGTGACGCCGCTCGCCGGCGTGCTCGCCTTCGAGATGGACGGGGTCTTCATCGGCGCCGGCTGGACGCGCGACATGGCGGCGATGATGGTCGCCTCGCTCGTCGTCTTCTTCGCGCTGTGGGCGGTGCTCTTCCCCGCCTACGGCAATCACGGCCTGTGGGCGGCCTTCGTCGCCTTCCTGTCGGTGCGCGGGCTGACGCTCGCCGCCGTGATGCCGCACCGGGCCCGCGCCGCGCTGGGCGGCGGGGGGCGGCTCAGAGCTGACGGCCCGACAGCGCCTTGAGCAGCGCCGCGTCCGCCTCGCCGGTCTGCGGCAGGCCGGCCTTCTTCTGATAGGTGCGGATCGCCGTCTTGGTGGTCGCGCCGGCATTGCCGTCGATCGCACCGTTGTAGAAGCCGAGCGTCTTCAGGAGCTGCTGCGCCTGGCGGATCATGTCGGCCTGTGCCGCCGGACCGGACGGCGCCGCCGCCGAGACCGGATCGGCCCAGCCGCGCGTCTCCTCGTTGGCGGCGCGGTCGATCGACCGCTGCACCCAGGTCTGCACCGCCATGCGACCGGCGGCGAGATTGACCTTGTCGAGATGGGCGGCGACCTCGTTCTGCTTCTTCTCGGCCTCGGCGTCGCCCTGACGGGCGGCGAGCGCGAACCACTTGTAGGAGACGGCGAGGTCCTGCTTCACGCCCGAACCCAGGGCATGGATGATGCCGAGGTTGAACTGGCTGTCGCGCAGGCCGTAGTCGGCCGCCTTCTGGAACCACGGCACGGCCTTCGCCATGTCGCGGGTGTTGGCGTAGAGCACGCCGAGATTGTGCATCGAGCGGACGTTGCCCTGCTCGGCGGCGGCGGTGTACCAGGTCCGCGCCTTCTCCGCGTCGCGGGTGACGCCGAGGCCCTTCTCGTAGGCGACCGCGAGCCGATACTGCGCCGGCGCCAGACCCTTCTCGGCGGCGGCGGTGTACCAGGCGACCGCCTTGGCGAGGTCGGCGGGAACCGTCTTGCCTTCGGCGAAGCGCAGGGCGACCTCGAAGGCGGCGCGGGCATCGCCGCTCGCCGCGGCACGACGCAGCGTCTCCGGCCCGATCTGCTCGGGCAGGGTGGCATCGGCGACGGCCGGACGCGGCGGCTCTTCGGTCGGCACCGCCGACGTGGCGGCCGACGACGGGATCGATCCGGTGGTGAGGGGCTCCCCGGCCAGCGGCACGCCCTGGAGCGCGCTGGTGCGCTGCGGCACGGGGGCCTTGTCGGCCTCGGCCTGAGGCTTGGCCGATCCGTCGGTCGCCAACGGCATCGAGAAGCCCGGGGCCGCCTCGGCGGTCGGCGCCTTCGACAGCAGCGAGCCGTCGACCGGCGGCACGTCGCGCTGGGCGACGGTCGAATGGGCCTCGGGCGCGGTCTGCTCGATCCGCGCACCGGCGTCGGCGGTCTGCTCGGGCGCCGGCTTGCGACCGGGCATCACCTGCAGCGTCAGGATGGCGAGCACCAGCGCCGCGGTGGCGAGCACCAGCGGCCGGCGGCGGGTCTTGAGCACCCGGCCGATGCGCGACAGCGCGCCGCCCTCGGCGGTCGGCTCCGGGGTCGGGGTGCGGTCGTCCGGCGTCACGGTCGGCGCGGCGGCGGCCGTGGTGGCGGCGACCTGCGCGGCGCGGCGGGCGGCGGCGATGAACTCGGCCTTGCGCGCCGTCGCCGGATTGGGCTCGTCCGGATTGGCCTGGGCACGCGCCTCCGACGGCATCAGCGACCGCGGCGTCGGCTTGCCCGAGCCCGGCTCGAGCGGACGGTTGTCGTCCGCTCCGGCCCCGGCGGCGAGCATCTCGCGGGCCCGGGCGATCGGATTGGTCGCCGGACGCGCGGCGGCCGGGCGGACGTCCTCTTCGGCGATCGCCGGTTCGGCGACGCTCGGCGCGGCCGGCATGCGCACCGGCTGGGCCGGCGCGGGGGCGGCCTGATGGACGGCGCGCTGCGGCGCCTGGACGACCGGTTGCGGCGCCGGCTCCGGCGCGGGAGAACCGCCGCGCTGGGCGGCGGCGTTGCGGGCCGAGCCCTGCGCGATCTTCTCGATCGCGGCGAGGCGGCCGACGATGCCGGTCAGCGCGTCGTGCAACGAGACGAGCGTGCCGTTGGTACGGTCCTCGGTCTCGCGGGCGGCGTCCTTGAGGGCGCGCAGGTCGCCCTTGAGCGCGTCGAGCGCCGCCGACGGCAGACCGTCGCCGCGGCTCTCGGCGAGTTCGCGCACCATCTCGCGCGCCGCCTCGCGGGCGGCGACGACGGAATCGACATGGGTCGTCTCGATGCGGTCGGCGAGCGCGACGATGTGGTTCTCGATCGACGACAGATCCGGCACGCGGCTCTGGGTCGCCTCGATCTGGCGCGAGATCTGGCCGAGCTGCTCCTCGATCTGCGACAGCGTCTCGTCGTCGCCCTCGTGCGTGGTCGAGCGGTCGAGCCGTTCGGCGAGCAGGCGCATCTGCGCCTCGAGGTCGTCGCTCTGGCGCGGCGCGGCGAGTTCGCGGCGCATCGCGGCGATCTCGCGGGTCAGCTTCTCGACCTCGGCGGTGGCGTCCGGGGCGGCCGGCGGGCGCCGGTCGAGCCGGTCGATGATCTGGTCGAGCCGCGCGTCGAGCTTCTCGTTCTCGGCCGGGCGGGCGGCATCGGCGATCGCCGCGTCGAGCCGCGCCACGGCGGCCTCGAGCGCGCGCACCGTGCGGCGACCCTCGTCGGGATCGGGGATGCGCTCGAGCCGTCCGGCGAGCTCGGCGATGCGGTCGTGGATGCGGTCGGTGTCCTCGAAGGACGGCCGGCGCTTCTCGAATTCGGCGATGCGCTCGCCGATGTCGGCGATGCGGGCCTCGATGGCGCGCAGCTCGTCGGCGGCGCGGTTGCCGGCCGCCAGCGTGCGCAGCTCCTCGAGCATCTTGACGACGCGGTCGCCCGACGCCGGCACCTTGGTCGAGCGCTCCAGCGCGTCGAGCTTGTCGGTCACCGCCTTCAGGCGCTGGTCGAGCGAGACCACGACCTTGCCCGGATCGAAGCTCTCGATCTGGGTGCGCAGGTCGGAGAGGCGGCGCTCGATCTGCTGGGCGTAGGGGTTCTCGTCGCGGGCGGCGAGACGTTCGAACTTGTCGGTCAGCCGGTCGAGATTGCGCTCGAGCGCCGTCAGGTGACCGGCCTGCGGCACCGCCGAGAGCAGGCTGCGGATCTCGGAGATGTCGGCGCCGTCGCGCGGGGTGCCGAGGCCGCGCTCGAGCCCGTCGAGCCGGTCGACGATCTGCCCGTAGCCCGCCTCGAGGCTCTTCAGCGAGCCCTCGACGTTGGACTGCAGCACCACGTCGCGCAGGCGTCCGAGTTCGGTCGCCAGCGATTCGATCTCCTCGCCGTCCGGCCGCGTCTCGGCCAGCCGGTCGATCTTGGCGGCGAGGCGGCGGATCTCGCCGGAGACGTCGGCGCCTTCGCCGGCGCGACTCTCGAGGAAGGCACGCAGCGCGCGGATCTCGGAGACGACGAGGGCGGATTCGTCGCGGCGGACCCGCGGCGGATCGAGGTCGAGCGCGGCGCGACCACGGGGGGCGGCGCGCGGCACGTCGAGATCGTCGTCGAGGAGCGCCGCGGCGCGACCGCGCGGACGGTCGTCGGAAAGGTCGCGGACGCGGCGGTCGATGGCTTCCAGCGTGTCGAGGATGTGACCGGCGTCGCCGTCGCGGCGGACCCCGCGCGAACGCGCCGCGCCCGACAGGCGGTCGACGGTGGCGGCGATCTCGTCGAGCTGGGCTTCGGCGGCGGCGGTGCGGTCGAGACGGGAGGCGGTACGGTCGGCGGTCGGGCGGCGCATGCGGTCGCCGAGCGCGTCGAGGCGGCGGTCGAGCGCGCCGAGACCCGCTCCGGTGGGTTCGGCGGTGCGCCCGCGACGCGGGCCGTCCTGCAGCGCCTGCACGAGCTCACCGACCGAGAGACCCGATCGCCGAGCCGCATCCAAGACGCGCTGTCGGGCTTCGTCTTCGAACCCGCGTCCGCTGCGAGACATGTCCTACCTCCGCCGGCAGAAGCTCGTCCGGTCGGCAATTCCAGGACGATCGTGGGGTCGTGGAACCGTCCACACGGTTCGCCGACTCGGACGATCATCCGACCGGAGCTTCGACGACAGATTTTTCGAACAGGGTAAACAAGTCGTTAAGGCAGGGCTCGGGAAGTGAGAGAATCGTAATCTTCGTCGATGTTTCCTTGATGTTGCGGGTTCGCGGCACCTCGTTTGGAGGCGACGTGGTGTTTGTCGCGCCCGACCGAGAAGAGCCGATCGCTAAGATTGCCGTCGTCGCGGCAAGCCGACGTTCACGTGCGGTCCGTTGACTGGTCCGACCCGCGTTCGACGCGGGTGTGCCGGCCGCCGCCGGTGCCGCGATCCCGCACCCACCTCGCTTCGGATGGACCCTCAGCACGATGGACGTCGCCGACGATCTCGCCTCGCTGCTCGCCGACACCTCCGACGATACCGATCGCCGCTGGTCGATCGGCGATCTCGCCGCCCGGTGCGACGTGACCCTGCGCGCGCTGCGCTTCTACGAGGCCAAGGGTCTGCTCGAGCCGGTGCGCGAACGTCAGACGCGGCGCTATCGCGCCGAGGACGTGCGCCGGCTGCAGATCGTCGTCGCCGCCAAGCGCATCGGCTTCGGTCTTGCCGAGATCCACGCCATGCTCGACCTGCGGCGGCGCGCCCCGCTCGACGCCCGGCTCGCCGACCTCGGCGAGCGGCTCGCTCTCAGGCAACGCGAGACGTTGGCGGCACGCGCCGAGACCGAGCGGACGCTGGAGCGCATCGCGCTGGAGATCGCAGCGTTGGAGCGCGCCTCGCCCGCCGGCGCCGGGCCGCGCGGGGCGTGAAAAAAAACGGGCTTCCGAGGAAGCCCGTTCGTTTCGTCTCGATCGGCGCGGGCGATCACTTGCCCTGCGAGGCCTTGCGCTGCTGCTCGCGCAGCTGCTCCTCGATCGACTTCTGCTTGTCCTGGATCTCGGCGTTGATCGCCTCTTCGCGCTTCTTCAGCGCCGCCTCGTCCAGCGGCTTGCCCTCGTTCGCCGCCTTGAAGGTGGCGAGCGGGAAGGTGAAGACCACCGGGTTGGAGGCCTGGCCCTGCGCCGTGATGGTGATGGTCGAGCCGGACTTGAGCGAGGTCACGAAGGCCTCGTTCGACACCATCTGCGCGACGCAGCCGTCGGGCGCGCACATGCCGTACTTGGCGTCTTCCGCCTTGTTCTGGTCGACCTGGACCTTGAGGCCCGGCTGCAGCAGCAGGCCGGTCGGCAGGATCATCTCGACCACCTTGCGGGCCTCGCCGCCGACTTCGACCACCGCGACCGAGGCCAGGAACTGGCCGCCGCTGGTGCGCAGGTCGTAGGCGGTCTTGCAGAACTCGCGCTTGGCCTTGTCGTCGTTGCGGCAGACCTTGATCCAGCTGTCGGCGGCGGAGGCCTTGGCGGCCTGCGCCTGGGCCGACGAGACGCCGAGGACCGTCGCCAGGGCGACTGCGGCGAGCGTCGCGACGCCGGAAAGCGGGGCGCGAACGGCGTTCGCTGCGAAATTCGCGACAATGGCGGACATCGTCATTCCCGTTTCTTGAAGGTAATTCGGAAGCGTGGAGCGTGACGACGTCATAGCCTTCCCTCGGGCCCGGTTCAATGGGAGAGAGGGCGGATCGCGCGTCTTCGCGGGAAACGGTCGTGTCGCTTCATTGCGGCGATACGGTGACCCGATCGACACGACCTTCGACGCGCGTGGGGAGAAGAGACGATGGCGACCATTCGGCACGGCACCGAGGCGACGGGCGAGGCGCTGTTCCAGGCGACGGCGCGACTGTCGGTCGCCACGCGCGGGCGCAGCCTCGTCGACGTCGGCGACGACCTCGCCGGCTGGCTCGCCGAGATCGGCGCCGGCGACGGGTTGCTGACGATCTTCCTGCGCCACACCTCGGCGTCGCTGACCGTCCAGGAGAACGCCTCGCCCGAGGTCCTGCCCGATCTCGTCGACGCCCTCGACCGGCTCGCGCCGCGCGGCCGCCACTGGCGCCACGCCCTCGAGGGCGACGACGACATGCCGGCCCACGTCAAGGCGACGCTGACCGGCGTGTCGCTCGCCGTTCCCGTCCGCGCCGGGCGGATGGAGCTCGGCACCTGGCAGACGGTCTATGTGATGGAGCATCGCGACCGCGGCTCGACCCGCGAGGCGGCGCTCCACTTCCTCGGCACGCGGGCGCTCACGCCGGCCGGTGCTTGAAGGCCTCCGAGGCCGCGACCATCTCGGCGACCAGCCCCGGCTCGGTGACGGCGTGGCCGCCGTCGTCGATGATCCGGAGATCCGCCTCCGGCCAGGCCTTCTTGAGGTCCCAGGCGTTGAACATCGGCGTGCACATGTCGTAGCGGCCGTGGACGATCACCGCCGGGATGTGGCGGATGCGGTGGACGTCGCGCAGCAGCTGGTCCTCGACCTCGAAGAAGCCGCCGTTCATGAAGAAGTGGCACTCGATTCGCGCGAAGGCGAGGGCGAAGGCGTCGCCGCCGAAGGCCGCAGCGCGTTCGGGGTCGGGCAGCAGCGACAGGGTCGAGCCCTCCCAGGTCGCCCAGCGCCGCGCCGCCTCGAGCCGCAGCGCCTCGTCCGGCCCGGTCAGGCGGCGGTGATAGGCGGCGATCAGGTCGTGCTGCTCGTGGCGCGGGATCAGGTCGCGGAAGGGCTCGAAGAGATCGGGGAAGATCAGGCTCGCACCCTCCTGGTAGAACCACAGGAGTTCCTTGCGCCGCAGCATGAAGATGCCGCGCAGGATGATCTCGCTGACCCGCTCCGGGTGGGTCTCGGCATAGGCGAGCGCCAGCGTCGAGCCCCACGACCCGCCGTAGACCTGCCAGCGCTCGATGCCGAGGTGCTCGCGGATGCGCTCGATGTCGGCGACGAGATCCCAGGTGGTGTTCTCGGCGAGTTCGGCATGCGGCGTCGACTGTCCGCAGCCGCGCTGGTCGAAGGCGACGATGCGATAGGCGGCCGGATCGTGCAGCCGGCGCATGGTCGGCGTGATGCCGCCACCGGGGCCGCCGTGCAGGCAGATCACCGGCTTTCCGTCCGGATTTCCGCTTTCTTCCCAATGGATCTCGTGCAGGTCGGAGACCTTCAGGCGGCCGCTGCGATGCGGTGCGATGTCGGGAAAGAGGGCGTGGCGGCGGGGTGACGCGGTGTCGTTCACGGTGGGCTCCGATGTGGAACGGGGGGCGAAAGGTGCGAGAGTATCGCAGGTGCGCCCGCTGCCTAGCCCGTCGTCGCAAGGCGGCTCGGCGCTCGATGCGGGGCAAGAAAATTCCAATTTGCAAGAAATCGACGGAATTCGCCAATTTTGCCCTAGTAATGAAGCTTATTCGGCCTCATCCTTTCGGATGACGCTTGCGAAGTTGCGTTGCGGGATCGATAATTCACTCGTCGGCGTCCAGCCGACCGCGACCGGCACGATTGGGGGATCGTCGCCGACCCGTCGCCGCACGAAAATCCGCGAGTCCGCTCGGGGCGCGCCGGACGAACCTAAAGGAGAAGGGGATTGGCCACCAATCCGGGTTATCGGTTCGTGATCGCGGATGATCATCCGCTCTTTCGCGGTGCATTGCGTCAGACGCTCGAGAGCCTGTTCGAGGGCGTCGTGATCGCCGAGGCGGGGTCGCTCGAGGCGGTCTCCAAGATTCTCGAGGAGGGCGAGGAAGTCGATCTCGTACTGCTCGACCTGAACATGCCCGGCGTGCGCGGCTTCTCCGGCCTGATGTATCTGCGTGCCCAGTTCCCGGCGGTTCCGGTGGTGGTGGTCTCCGCCAACGAAGACCCGGGGACCATCCGGCGCTGCATGGAGTTCGGCGCCGCCGGCTTCGTGCCGAAGTCGCTCGGCACCGATTCGATCCGCGAGGCGCTGTCGACCGTGATGAACGGCGACGTCTGGACGCCCGCCGACATCGACCTCTCGGCCGTGCCGGTCGACGACACCGCCAAGCTGGTGCAGCGTCTGTCGACGCTGACGCCGCAGCAGGTGCGGGTGCTGATGATGCTGTCGGAAGGCCTGCTCAACAAGCAGATCGCCTACGAGCTCGGCGTCTCCGAGGCGACCGTCAAGGCGCACGTCTCGGCGATCCTGCAGAAGCTCGGTGTCGAGAGCCGCACCCAGGCGGTCATCGCCGCCTCCAAGATCGAAGCCGGTCAGTGGAGTTCCGTCGGGGTGTGAACCCCGCCGCGGTCGAGGCCGACGAGACACGAGGCGACGCCGGTGGCGTCGCCTTTTTCGTTTGCCTCACCCCCGCCCGACGAAGGGCATCTTGGTCGCCATCACCGTCATGAACAGGATGTTGGAGCTCGGCGGCAGGCTCGCCATGTGGACGACGGCGCGGCCGACGTCGGCGACCTCCATCCGCGGTTCGGCCCGGACCGAGCCGTCGGCCTGCGGCACGCCGAGCGTCATCCGGTCCGTCATCTCGGTCGCCGCGTTGCCGATGTCGATCTGGCCGCAGGCGATGTCGAAGGGCCGTCCGTCGAGGGCGATCGAGCGGGTGAGGCCGGTGACGGCGTGTTTGGTCGCGGTATAGGGCACCGAGTTCGGCCGCGGCGCATGGGCCGAGATCGAGCCGTTGTTGACGATCCGACCGCCCTGCGGCACCTGGCGCTTCATCAGCCGGAAGGCGGCGCGCGTCACGTTGAAGACGCCGGTCAGGTTGACCGCCACCGTCGCCGCCCAGTCGGCGTCGCTCAGTTCGTCGATCGGGATGGCGCCGGTGCCGCGCCCGGCGTTGTTGAAGACGAAGTCGATCCGCCCGTAGGTCGCCTCGATCGTCGCGAACAGCGCCTCGACGGCCGCGGAATCACCGACGTCCGCCGGCACCACCAGCGCCCGGCCGCCCGCCGTCTCGATCAGCCGTGCCGTCTCCTCGAGCGGTTCGACGCGGCGTCCGGTCAGCACCACGGTCCAGCCGTCGGCGGCCAGCGCGGTCGAGGCCGCCCGCCCGATGCCGCTGCCGGCCCCGGTGACGAGCGCGATGCGGGAGGCGGGAGCGTCTGTCATCGGGGATCTCCGGATCGTCGGATCGGCGCTCGGCTCACTCCGCCGCGGCGGACTTGGCGCTACGCCACTGGGTGAGGACGGCGCGCAGCGCCGCCGGCTTCACCGGCTTGTTGAGCACGGTGATCGACTTCTCGGTCGCTTCCTCGCGCACCTGCGGGCCGCGGTCGGCGGTGATCAGCGCCGCCGGCAGGTCGGAGCCGAAGCGCCAGCGCAACTGGACGACGGCGTCGATGCCGTTGCCGTCGTCGAGATGGTAGTCGACCAAGAGGATGTCCGGCCCCTGGCCGGTCTCCTTGACGAGATTGGCCAGTTGCTCGGAGGCGTCCTTCTGGTCGCGCGCCTTGACCACCTTGACGCCCCAGCCGACCAGCAGCGCCTCCATGCCGTCGAGGATGGTCTCCTCGTTGTCGAGGCAGAGCACGGTCATGCCGTCGAACTTGGCGGCGGTCGGCCGCGGCGTGCCGTCGGTCGGCGCGACGTTGGGCATGGCGGCGGCCGTCGGCACCTCGACGTGGAAGCGCGAGCCCTTGCCGGGTTCGGAGGTCAGCCCGATCGGATGGGACAGCACCCGCGAGATGCGCTCGACGATCGACAGGCCGAGGCCGAGGCCGCGGGCGATCTTGGCGCCCTGGTCGAGCCGCTGGAACTCCTGGAAGATCACCTTCTGCTGATCGGGCGAGATGCCGAGACCGGTGTCGAGCACCTCGACCGCCAGCCGTCCGCGCCGCCGCCTGACGCCGACCAGCACGCTGCCGCGCGGCGTGTACTTGATGGCGTTGGAGATCAGGTTCTGGATCAGCCGCCGCAGCAGGCGCCGGTCCGAGCGCACCCACAGCGAGCACGGCAGGACGTGGAACTTCAGGCCGCGGTCGCGGGCGATCGGCTCGAACTCGATGGTCAGCGGCTTCAGGATCTCGTCGATGCGGAAGACGGTGAACTCGGGCTTGAGCGCGCCGGCGTCGAGCCGCGAGATGTCGAGCAGCGCGCCGAGGATCTCCTCGACCGCGTCGAGCGACTGGTCGATGTTGACCGCGTGGGTGGCGAGCGGCGAATGCTCGGTCTTCTCCACCAGCGAGGTGGCGTAGAGCCGCGCCGCGTTGAGCGGCTGGAGAATGTCGTGGCCGGCGGCGGCGAGGAAGCGCGTCTTGCCGATGTTGGCCTCGTCGGCCTCCGCCTTGGCGCGCGACAGCTCGCCGTTGAGCCGCGTCAGCTCCTCGGTGCGCTCGCGCACGCGCCGTTCCAGCGTCTCGTTGGCCCGTGCCAGCGCCTCGGCCGAGGAGACGCGCTCGGTGATGTCGGTCCAGGTCGTCACGATGCCGCCGTCCGGCATCGGCGAGGTGCGGACTTCGATCACCGCATCGGTCGAGGCGAGACGCTCGTGATAGGTCTCCATCCGCCGGACGAGGCGATCCATGCGGTCCTTGATGATCCGCTCGGGATTGCCGGGGCCGAACTCGCCGTGCTCGGAGCGGTCGCGGATGATCGCCTGCAGCGACACGCCGACCTGGGCGAAGCCCGGCGGCAGGTCGAGGATCTGGCGGAACTGGCGGTTCCAGCAGATGAGGCCGAGCTCGCGATCGAAGACCGAGATGCCCTGGCCGACCTGATCGAGCGCGATCTGCAGGAGGTCGCGGTTGTACTGGATGGCGGCGGAGGCGTCGTCGAGCAGCTTCATCGCCGCCTTGGTCGACGGATCGCGCCGCTTGACCAGCAGGGACAGGACGAGCCGCGACGAGGCGGCGCCGATCGCCGAGGCGAGCAGCTGTTCGGCGAAGCGCAGCAGATGCAGGTCGGCCGGCCGGTCGCCGGTCAGCAGCATCGAATGCGAGCGGCCGAACTCGCCGAAGGCGCGCTGGGTGCGCTCCTCGCCGAGATAGCGGGCGACGGTGGAGACGAGATCGTCGACCGTCACCGCGGTGCGCCAGCGCCGGAGCGCCGGGGCGGGGGCGAAGTCGGACGGCACGAAGACGTTGGCCTGGAGGCGCTCGATCGGCTCCGGCGGCCGCATCATCGAGATCGACACGAAGGCGGCGGTGTTGAAGGCGAGGCTCCAGAACACGCCGTGCGACAGCGGGTCGAAGGCCAGCGTGAACAGCGCCTGCGGCCTCAGGAACCAGAAACCGAAGGGCCCGTTGAGCAGGAACGACGTCGTGCCGTAACCGGCCTCGACGAAGGTCGGCAGCGCCAGCGTGTAGATCCAGACGACGAAGCCGGCGACGATGCCGGCGATGGCGCCGCGCGCCGTACCGCGCCGCCAGAACAGCGCGCCGAAGAAGGCGGGTGCGAACTGGGCGATGGCGGCGAAGGCGAGCAGGCCGATCTCGGCCAGCGCCGAGGCGTCGGCGACCAGCCGCAGATAGAGATAGGCGAGCAGCAGCACCACGACGATGGCGATGCGCCGCACGATCAGCAGCGTCCGCATCATGTCGGGCTGATCGCCGCCGTCGCGTCCGGCCCATTTGACCAGAACCGGCGCCACGAGCTCGTTGCAGATCATGATCGACAGCGCCACCGAGGCGACGATCACCATCGCGGTGGCCGCCGACAGACCGCCGACGAAGGCGAAGAGCGTCACCCAGTCGGCGCCGGCGTCGAGCGGCAGGCGCAGCACGAAGGTGTCGGCGTCGATGGCGGTGCCGTAGCGGGCGAGGCCGCCGAGCGCGATCGGCACGACGAAGACGTTGATGGCGACGAGATAGAGCGGGAACAGCCAGCGGGCGCGCTTGAGTTCGGCCGGGGTGTGGTTCTCGACCACGGCGACGTGGAACATCCGCGGCAGCATCAGGATCGCGAAGAACGACAGCGTCGTCATCACGATCCAGTTGCCGCCCGAGAGGTTGCCCGACAGCACGTGCGCCCCGACCGGATTGTCGACGATCGAGGCCATCAGGTCGCTCGGCCCGTCGAACAGCACGAAGGTGACGTAGATGCCGACCAGCGACAGGGCGAAGAGCTTGACCACCGATTCCGCCGCGATCGCCAGCATCAGTCCCTGCTGATGTTCGGTGGCGTCGATGTGGCGGGTGCCGAACAGGCAGGCGAAGGCGGCCATCGCGGCGGCGACGCCGAGCGGCACGTCGGGTCGGAACTGCGACGGGGCGAGGCCGAAGTCGATGTGGTGGACGAGCGTCGTGACCGAGGTCGACACCGCTTTCAGCTGAAGCGCGATGTAGGGGACGATGCCGATCAGCGCGATCACCGTGACGACGGCGGCGAGCCGCTGGTTCTTGCCGTAGCGCGCAGCGATGAAGTCGGCGATCGAGGTGATGCGCTCGGCCTTGGCCAGACGGATCATCCGCTCGAGGATGCCGTAGCCGAACAGGTAGAGCAGGATCGGCCCGATGTAGATGGTCAGGAAGTCGAGGCCCTTGACCGCGGCCTGACCGACCGACCCGAAGAAGGTCCACGACGTGCAGTAGACGCCGAGCGACAGCGCGTAGATCGTCGGCCGGCCGACCGTCGGCGAGACGCGTCCGAGGCGGCGGTCGCCCCAGTGGGCGATGCCGAACAGCGCTCCGATGTAGGCGATGGCGACGACGAGGACGAGCCATCCGTGGATCATGGTTCGGCGGCCTTCTTCTCGATGTCGCGCGGGCCTTCGCGAACGGACATGACTTCATAGCCCCGACGAAAGGCGTATGTCCACCATGGCGAGCATGCGCGCACCCTCCATCCACCCCCATCCGGGTCCATCCGGATGAGCCCGACGCGATTTGCTCCGGTGACGTGGCGGAAGTGACGGTGTCGCGATAGAGAAGCCCATGCCCGCCGTCGCGTGACGGCGGCCGACGAGGAGACGGCCCATGCTCGAGGAATTCAAGAAGTTCGCCCTGCGCGGCAACGTCGTCGATCTGGCGATCGGCGTGGTGATCGGTGCCGCCTTCTCCAAGATCGTCGACAGTCTCGTCGCCGACGTCATCATGCCGGTGGTCGGCGCGGTGACCGGCGGGCTCGACTTCTCCAACAAGTTCGTGCTGTTCAAGGCGCTGACCGGATCGGCCGAGGCCCCCGCCACCTATGCCGCCGCCAAGGCGGTCGGCGCGACGCTCGGCTGGGGCCAGTTCCTCACCGTGACGCTCAACTTCCTGATCGTCGCCTTCGTCCTGTTCCTCGTCGTCAAGGCGATGAACACGCTGAAGAAGAAGGAAGAGGAAGCCCCGGTGCCGGCCCCCGAGCCGACCCGCTCGGAGCTGCTCCTGGAAGAGATCCGCGATCTCCTGAAGAAGTGACGTCGGATGCGTCGGCGGCTCCGTCGGCGCGCGATTCATCAGGATCGTCGATCGATCGTGTCACGGCTTTTCATGCCCCGACGGACGCGAAGCGGCTAGACTGACCGCTTCGCATCCTCGGAGCCGCCGTTTCATGACCACGCCGCCTGTCGATCCCCTCGTCTCCCTCCGGCCCGAAGCGCTCGCCGCGCCGCCCTCCGGCATCGTCGAGGTGATGAACTACGGCCGCACGCGCGAGGGGATGATCCCGCTGTGGGCGGGGGAGGGCGATCTGCCGACGCCGGCCTTCGTCTGCGAGGCCGCCGCCCGCTCGCTCGCCGCCGGCGAGACCTTCTACACCTGGCAGCGCGGCATCCCCGAGCTGCGCGCCGCGCTCGCCGCCTATCACGGCCGGCTCTACGGCGGCAGCTTCTCGCCCGAGCGCTTCTTCGTCACGGCCTCGGGCATGCAGGCGATCCAGATCGCGCTGACCGCGCTCGCCGGTCAGGGCGACGAGGTGATCGTGCCGACCCCGGCCTGGCCCAACTTCGCCGCCGCCGCCGGTCTGCGCGGCGCGAAGGTCGTCGAGGTCGCCATGACCTTCGGCAATGCCGGATGGGTGCTCGACGTCGAGCAACTCGCCGCCGCGGTGACGCCGGCGACGAAGGTGATCTTCCTCAATTCGCCCTGCAACCCGACCGGCTGGACCGCGACGCGCGACGAACTCGCTGGCGTGCTCGATCTCGCCCGCCGCCACGGCCTGTGGATCGTCGCCGACGAGGTCTACGGCCGCTTCGTCTGGGACGGCTCGGCGCGCGCGCCTTCGTTCCACGACGTCGCCGGCCCCGACGACCGGGTGGTCTTCGTCAACACCTTTTCCAAGAACTGGGCGATGACCGGCTGGCGCATCGGCTGGATCGAGGCACCGTCGGTGCTCGGCGACGTGCTGGAGAACCTGATCCAGTATTCGACCTCCGGCGTCGCCGTCTTCGTCCAGCGCGCCGCCGTCGCCGCGCTCGAACAGGGCGAGGACTTCCTCGCCTTCCAGATCGAGCGCATCCGCGAGAGCCGCGGCATCCTGATCGACACGCTCGCCGCCACCGGCCGGGTGCGGCTCTCGCCGCCGGTCGGCGCCTTCTATCTGTTCTTCGGCGTCGAGGGTTGGAACGAGACCGGACGGCTCGGTCTCACCCTCGTCGACGAGGCCAACGTCGGCCTCGCGCCCGGCACCGCCTTCGGTCCGGCGGGTGAGGGTTTCCTGCGCCTGTGCTTCGCCCGAGGCCCGGCGAGCATCGCCGAGGCGGCCGGTCGTCTCGCCGAATGGCTCCATCGTCCCGTCGGGGCTTGAGAATCATACGGATTTTGTCTGATATGGAAGCTGCTCCGGGCAGACCGGAGCAGCAAAGGTATGCGAGTACCTCAAATCAGACTTTGTTCGTCGGGAGCCGCCACACGTGTCCACCCAGTCGCCGACCGTTTCCGAGGCGCGTCTCCTCAGTGTGCTCGATACGGCCGTCGACGGCATCGTCGTGATCGACGAGAAGAGCCGCATCCTGATCTTCAACAAGGCGTGCGAAGAACTCTTCGGTCTGACCGCGGCGGAAGTGGCCGGCCAGGGCATCTCGGTGCTGATGCCGCCCGAGTTCGCCCACGGCCATGACTTCTGGGTCAACCAGTACATGGCGACCGGCGTCAAGAAGATCATCGGCATCGGCCGCGAGGTGCGCGGTCGCCATGCCGACGGCACCATCATCCCGATCGAACTGTCGGTCGGCGAGTGCCGCACCCCCGAGGGGCGCCAGTTCATCGGCATCATCCGCGACCTGCGCTCCCGCAAGGCGGTCGAGCAGCGGCTCAACCAGCTCCAGGCGCAGCTCGTCCAGATGGCCCGCGTCAACGCCATGGACGAGATGGGCGCGGCGATCGCCCACGAACTCAACCAGCCGCTGACCGCGGTGATGCTCTATCTCCAGGCGCTCGGCCGCAAGCTCGAGGCCGGCGTCGAGGACGGCTCGGTCGAGGCCGCGACCGTCGAGATCGTCGCCAAGACCCGCCGCGAGGCCGAACGCGCCGGCGCCATCATCCAGCGCATGCGCCATTTCGTCGAGAAGCGCGAACCCGACCGACAGCCGGTCGAAGTCGCCAAGCTGGTCGACGAGGCGCTGGAGCTGACCATGCTCGGCCACGACGGCGCCGGCATCGAGGTGGTGCGCGACATCGCCGCCGATCTTCCGGCCCTCGACGTCGATCCGGTGCAGATCCAGCAGGTGCTGATCAACCTCATCCGCAACGGCATCGAGGCGGTGCGCGAGCGCGAGGACCGCTGGATCCGCATCGCCGCCCATGCCGACGACGGCCGCCTGCTGATCGAGATCGAGGACAGCGGTCCCGGCATTCCGAAGAACACCGTCCGCGATCTCTTCAAGGCTTTCGCGACCTCGAAGAAGTCGGGTCTGGGTCTGGGCCTTGCGATTTCCCGCTCGATCGCTCAGAACCACGGTGGAGACCTGTTGGTGGAACCCGGTGGGGCCGGTCGCGGCGCCACCTTCGTTCTCACCCTGCCGCTCGAGGCGACGCCGCTGGCGCGAGCCGAATGAGTTTCGACCCGCGTTCGTGTCGGCCCACGGGCAGGCGCGGATGAGACATATCGAGGTGACGACATGATTGGCCGCACACAGAAGACCGAACAGACGATCTGGGTCGTCGACGACGAGCCCGCCGTTCGCGATGCCCTGTCCGTGGTCTTCGAGATGGAGGGCTTCTCGGTCACCGGTTACGAATCGGGCGATGCCTTCCTCGAGGCGGCACGGACGCAGACGCCGTCCTGCGTCTTCCTCGACGTCCACATGCCCGGCCGCTCCGGCCTCGACATCCTGAAGACCCTCAACGCCGACCACTGGCCGGCGCCGATCTTCATCATCTCCGGCCAGGGCGACATTCCGATGGCGGTCACCGCCATCAAGTACGGCGCCTTCGACTTCATCGAGAAGCCGTTCGACGCCGGCCAGATCGTCGACCGCGTCCGGGAGACGCTGGCCGCCCAGGCCCGCCGTGCCGACGGTCACGGCGCCATCGCCGACTTCCCCGGCCGCGAGCTCCTGACCCCGCGCGAGATCGAGGTGCTGGGCCAGATCACCGCCGGCGCCTCCAACAAGGAGGCGGGTCGTCATCTCGGCATCTCGCCCCGCACCATCGAGGTGCATCGCGCCCGCATCATGGAGAAGCTCGGCGCCCGCAACGCCGCCGATCTGGTGCGCATCGTCCTGACCGGCGAGCACGGCTGAGACCTTGCCATCGCCCGTCGATCCGATCGATCCCACGGGTCGCCGCGGTCCGCCGCGGCGACGGGACGAATGCGAACAAATGCGCGCCATCGCCGGCGATGACGTTTTCTCGAGCGGTTCGCTCGGGACAATACGGATGTGACCGAAGTCGGTTTCCGCCACAGTGGGCAGATCCACACGGCCGAGTGACCAGCATGAACGCATCCAGATCCCCGGGCGCGCCCGACGCGTACGGCGGAACCATCCATATCGTCGAAGACGATCCGGGCGTGTCCGACAGCCTGCGCTTCCTGCTGCAGGCGCTCGGCCACGACGTGGTGTCGCATCCCGACGCCGAGAGCTTCTTCGAGTGCAGCCCGCCCGGCGAGCGCGACGTGATCATCGTCGACCTCGGCCTGCCGGGCATTCGCGGCTCGCACGTCATCCGCTGGCTGCATCGCCTGACGCCGATGCCGCGGATCATCGCCATCTCCGGACAGGCCCAGAAGACCATCGAAGACGAGTTGCGCGATCTCGACGACGTGCCGGTCCTGCGCAAGCCGCTGTCGGGCGACACGCTGGTCTCCGTCCTCTGAAGCGGCGCGGGCGTCGGCCGGCGCCCTTGACCCTTCGATGTACGTAGCGGACCGGGATTGTGGTGTCCGGTGCTTCTTTTTAGCTTTTCGTCGTCGAGGATCGCGATCTTTCCGCGTCCTTTCGGTTGCCGGAGACGGGCCGGCACCGAAAACTGGTGGAGCGGAGAGATGGCATTCGTCGACAGCATGGATCGTCGGAGCGACATCTGCCCGGCGAACCCGGTCGGCCTTTCCACGGACGACCGTCACGGATTCCGTGACGGGTGGGGGGCGATCGGCGAGGAGGGACGAGACATGGCCTATTCGGATCGCGGCATCGGAATCGCCG
The DNA here is from genome assembly GCF_056313705.1 of Pinisolibacter sp. DMC100. Classification (NCBI taxonomy): domain Bacteria; kingdom Pseudomonadati; phylum Pseudomonadota; class Alphaproteobacteria; order Hyphomicrobiales; family Ancalomicrobiaceae; genus Pinisolibacter; species Pinisolibacter sp. DMC100. The sequence continues at coordinate 1,235,295 of NZ_JBQUZT010000001.1, forward strand.
GCGCGCCACCGAGAGTGGTGGGAGCCGACGCCGACTGGTCGGAATTCGCGCGCTCGCAGCGCGTGAAGACCCAACGTGTGGCGGAACACGACGCCATCTTCTACGAGGGCGATCCCGCCGACCGCGTCTACGAGCTGATCGAAGGCGCGGTGATGCTGTTCAAGCTCCTGCCCGACGGTCGCCGTCAGGTGGTCGAGGTGATCGCGCCCGAGGCACTCTTCGGTGTCGTCGGCGGCAAGCTCTACGACTGCAACGCCGAGACGCTGACGCCCTCGGTGGTGCGCATCCTCGACCGCCGCGACCTCGAGGCTTCCGACAAGTTCCAGAGCCACGTCGCCGAATGCCTGCGCCGCCAGATCGAGCGTCTGCACGACCACGCCGTCCTGCTCGGCCGCAAGTCGGCCTTCGAGCGGGTGGCGACCTTTCTGATGCGCTTCGTCCCCTCGCGCGGCCAGGCCGGCTGCCTCGGCCCCCAGGGCGACAAGGACGAACAGCTGATCGAGCTGACGATGACCCGCCAGGAGATCGCCGACTATCTCGGCCTGACCATCGAGACGGTCAGCCGGGTGATCTCGGATCTCAAGCGCCGCGGCCTCGTCGCCATCGAGAAGCAGGACCGCATCCGCATCACCGACGTCTGCGGCATCTGCCACCTCACCGGCACGCACTGACGCGGCTCCCTTCATGGGGTCTCTCCCGAGGCCCGACTCGGCCCGCCGGTGACGGCGGGCCTTTTTCATGTCCTCCCGTGGCGATAGGGTGCCGCGATCGACCGAAGATCCGGAGCCGACTCGTGGCCGCCACCCCCGCCACCACTTTCCTGAAGACGAAGACGATCGCCTTCGACCTCCTCGAATACGCCCACGACCCGCGCGCGGAAGGCTATGGCCTGGAGGCGGCGGAGAAGCTCGGGCTCGATCCCGATTCGGTGTTCAAGACGCTGGTGACGACCGACGGGGCGAAGGCCCATGCGCTCGCCCTGGTGCCGGTCGCCCGCAAGCTCGGCCTGCCGCTGGCGGCGAAGGCGCTCGGCTGGAAGCGCGCCGAGATGGGCGACAAGGCGGATGCCCAGCGCCTCACCGGCTACGTGCTCGGCGGCATCTCGCCCTTCGGCACCAAGCGGCCGCTGCCGGTGGTGGTCGACGAGGCGCTGCTCCTGCCCGATCTGGTCCACGTCTCCGGCGGCCGCCGCGGTCTCGAGATCCGCATCGCCCCGGCCGATCTGGTCGCCGTCCTCGGCGCCACCGTGGCGGCGATCGCGGTGGACTGAGGCCGAAGACGAAAACGGCCGGCCACGTCGAGGACGGGCCGGCCGGATCGCGTGTCGCGGGTCGGTCGCTCACACCGCCACGGAATGGCGGGCGGCGGCACGGGCGAGATAGACGTCGAAGGCGGCGGCGACGATGCGCACCAGCGGCCGGCCGAGCTCGGTCACCGTCAGGTGGTGGCCCTCCAGCGTGGCGAGCCCGTCGGCGATCGGTTCGGCGAGCCGTTCGAAGGCATCGGCGACCGCGTCGACCGTGACGCCGTGGGCGGCGCAGACCGCGTCGAGATCGACGGCATAGTCGCACATCACCCGCTCGATGATCGCCGCCCGGAGCCGGTCGTCGTCGTCGAGCGCCTTGCCCTTGGAGACCGGCAGGCGTCCCGCCTCGACCGCCTTGCGCCAGCGGCCGATGTCGGGATCGTTCTGGGCGAAGCCGCCATGGCTCTGACCGATCGACGAGGTGCCGATGCCGATCAGCGTGTCGCAGGCGTCGGTGGTGTAGCCCTGGAAGTTGCGATGGAGATCGCCGCTCTTCGCCGCTACCGCCATCTCGTCGTCGGGCAGCGCGAAGTGGTCGAGACCGATCGCCTCGTAGCCGTACTCGGCGAGGATCGACCGCGCGGTGCGCTCCAGCGCGATGCGCTCGCCCGCACCCGGCAGCGCCGCCTCGTCGATGAGGCGCTGATGCTTCTTGAACCACGGCACGTGGGCATAGCCGAAGAGCGCGATGCGCGACGGGCCGAAGCCGTGGGCGAGCGCCACGGTGTTGCGGATGGTCTCGGCGTTCTGGTGCGGCAGGCCGTACATCAGGTCGAAGTTGATCGCCGCGATGCCGGCGCCGCGCAGCGCCTCGACCGCCGCGGTGACGGTCTCGATCGGCTGGATGCGGCCGATCGCCTTCTGCACCGTGGCGTCGAAGTCCTGCACACCGAGGCTGGCGCGGGTGATGCCGGCCTCCGCCAACGCCGCGGCGAGCGTCTTCGTCACGGTGCGCGGGTCGAGCTCCATCGCGTGCTCGGCGGTCGGCAGGATGTCGAAGCAGGCGTTCAGCTTCGCCACCACGGCGCGGAACGAATCGACCGGCAGCAGGCTCGGCGTGCCGCCGCCCCAGTGGATGTGGCCGACCGGCAGGCGCCGGCCGATCGCCGCGGCGACGAGGCCGATCTCCTGGACCAGGCCCTGCGCATAGTCGATCACCGGATCGTCGCGCAGCGCCGCCTTGGTGTGACAGCCGCAGTAGTGGCAGATCGCCCGGCAGTAGGGCACGTGCAGATAGATCGACAACGGCCGATCGTCCGGCAGGGCGGCGAGCCAGGTGGCCAGCGTCGCCCCGTCCACGCCGTCGCCGAAGTGCGGCGCCGTCGGATAGCTCGTGTAGCGGGGCACGCTGCGCGTGGCGTATTTGAGTTCGATGGTCTGGGACATGCGGCTCACCATGGCGTCATCCCTCCCCGCCGGCCTTGACCCCGATCAAATGGGTGACCGTGCGAGCCGATCGCCCCCGACGCCGCGGGCGGTCGTGTTGTCAGAAGGAGGGATCCGATGCCGGGACCGGGCGCCGGGTTCGGCACGCGGCACGTTTCCCGGTCGGCGCGACCAATGCGCACGCCGCCGACACGGCCGCTGCGCCTCACCCCTCCGATTCTCTCCGTCGCGGCGAAAAACCCACCTCGTTCGAGCAAGAGGCCGAGCATCTTGCGCGTCACGGGCCGTCACGGGTTTCGACCGTCGATCGAAGGCGGCACTCTACGCCGCCCGGAACACTTTGAAAACCGTAGGATTCCAGATCCCGGCGGCAGGGTGTCGCGCTTGATCCAACGCATTGTCGATTGCTCGGGTAACCCTGTGGGTCTAAGGAGTTGGACATTCGGCTGTAGGTATTTCGACCGGCTGCTGATGGGGCGCCTGCGCGGGTATTCTCCGCCCCGCGTCCGCTCCAGCTGGGTCGAACGTCTACCGAACCGGTTCGGGTCCGTTGACCTGAATCAAAGTGGCGGGAGACGGTCGGCCTTAGGGTCGGACCGATACCCGATCGGCGCTCCGACGCCGCTCGCCGGGGGGGAAACTCGGCGGACGTCGTCGGATCGACGAGGAAAGAGGCGGACGGGCGTCTCGCGGTTCCTGCAGGCGAAGGGCTTCGCGAGCGGGGGAGGCGAGACGAGCCGTCCGGGGGCGTATCGACTTAAAGAAACGGGGCGAACGATGGCTCGACCAGTCGAGACAAAGGCATTCACGCTCGAGGAGATCGCTTATTCGATCGTCCTCGCGCTTCTCGCCGTCGTCTGCGTGATTCTCGCAGGCAAGGCTTGGGAACCGGAATTCGCGTTTCACGCGATCGTCGGCGCGATCTTCGCGGCGCTCGGAGTGTTCCTGATCATCAAGGGCTACCAGTCCCGCGTCGGCAATCCGGCGCAGGAAATCGACGGCAGGCCCAACTACAACTACGGCCCGGTCAAGTTCGCGTCGATTGCCGCGATGTTCTGGGGCGTGGCCGGCTTCCTGGTCGGCGTGATCGCGGCTTCGCAGCTCGCGTTCCCGATGCTGAACTTCGATTTCCAGTGGATCGCGTTCGGCCGACTGCGTCCGCTGCACACCTCGGCGGTCATCTTCGCCTTCGGCGGCAACGTGCTGCTGGCGACGTCGCTCTACGTGGTGCAGCGCACCTGTCAGGCGCGTCTCCCGGGCATCGTCACGCCGTGGTTCGTGGTGCTGGGCTACAACGCCTTCATCGTGATTGCCGGCACGGGCTACCTGCTGGGCATCACCCAGGGCCAGGAATATGCCGAGCCCGAGTGGTACGCCGACCTGTGGCTGACCGTCGTGTGGGTCGTCTATCTCTTCACCTTCCTCATCACCCTGTGGAAGCGTAAGGAGCCCCACATCTACGTGGCGAACTGGTTCACGCTGTCGTTCATCGTCACCGTGGCCATGCTGCACCTCGGCAACAACGTCCGCGTTCCGGTCTCGCCCTTCTCGCACCACTCGGTGCAGGCCTTCTCGGGTGTCCAGAACGCCATGGTCCAGTGGTGGTACGGCCACAACGCGGTCGGCTTCTTCCTGACCGCAGCGTTCCTCGCCATCATGTACTACTTCGTCCCGAAGCGCGCCGAGCGTCCGGTCTATTCGTACCGGCTCTCGATCGTCCACTTCTGGGCGCTGATCTTCACCTACATCTGGGCCGGCCCGCATCACCTGCACTACACGGCGCTGCCCGAATGGGCCTCGACCCTCGGCATGACCTTCTCGGTCATCCTGTGGATGCCGTCGTGGGGTGGCATGATCAACGGTCTGATGACGCTCTCCGGCGCCTGGGACAAGCTGCGCACCGACCCGGTGCTCCGCATGCTCGTCGTGTCGGTCGCCTTCTACGGCATGTCGACCTTCGAAGGTCCGCTCATGTCGGTGAAGGCCGTCAACGGCCTCTCGCACTACACCGACTGGACCGTCGGTCACGTCCACTCCGGCGCTCTCGGCTGGGTCGGCTTCGTGTCCTTCGGCGCGCTCTACTGCCTCTTCCCGTGGCTGTGGAACAAGAAGGGTGTGTATTCTCTCAAGCTCGTCTCGTGGCACTTCTGGACCGCGACGATCGGCATCGTGCTCTACATCTGCGCCATGTGGGTGTCCGGCATCATGCAGGGTCTGATGTGGCGTGCCTACGACAAGCTCGGCTTCCTCGAGTACTCGTTCATCGAGACCGTGGCGGCGATGCACCCCTACTACGTGATCCGTGCCACCGGCGGCCTCCTGTTCGTCGTCGGCGCTCTGATCATGGTCTACAACCTCTGGATGACCGTCGTTGCCGGTGAAGACGCCGAAGGCGCCAGCGCTGCCACCCCGGTCCCGGCTCCGGCCGAGTGAGGAGAACGATCCATGTCGCTGATCGAAAAGCACGCCATTTTCGAGAAGAACTCGATCGTTCTGCTCGTGGGCATCCTGATCGCAGTCGCGATCGGTGGTCTGGTCGAAATCGTGCCCCTCTTCTATCTGAAGAGCACGATCGAGAAGGTGGAGGGCATGCGTGCCTACACCCCGCTCGAACTGGCCGGACGCAACATCTACATCCGTGAAGGCTGCTACAACTGCCACAGCCAGATGATCCGTCCGATGCGCGACGAGATCGAACGCTATGGCCACTTCAGCCTCGCGGCCGAGTCCATGTACGACCATCCCTTCCAGTGGTCGTCCAAGCGTACGGGTCCCGATCTGGCTCGCGTCGGCAACAAGTATTCCGACAAGTGGCAGGTCGAACACCTGATCAACCCGCGTGCGGTGGTTCCGGACAGCATCATGCCGGGCTACCCGCATCTGGCGAAGAACGAGCTCGATACCAAGCACCTGGATTCCATGGTGAAGACCCACGCCCTCGTCGGCGTGCCCTACACCGAGGACCAGATCGCCAACGTCGCCAAGGACGTGGTCGCTCAGGCGACCGCCGACGACACGACGGTCGCGAAGCGGTACGGCGCCTCGGCCAAGTCGCGTGACTTCGACGGCAACCCCGCCAAGGTCACCGAGATGGACGCGGTCGTCGCCTACCTCCAGATGCTCGGCACCCTGGTGGACTTCTCCAAGTACGACGACAAGGCGAACGTGCGCTGAGGGAGGCGTCTGTCACATGACATACGAATCTCTGGCCAAGTTCGCTCAGACTTGGGGTCTGGTCTACTTCTTCGTCATCTTCGCGGGGGCGCTCGTCTACGCTCTGTGGCCGTCCAACAAGCGGTCCTTCGACGACGCCTCGCACATCCCCCTGCGGGAGGATTGATCCATGGCAAAACAGGAACTCGACCAACTGTCGGGCCAGTCGACGACTGGTCACGAGTGGGACGGTCTGAAGGAACTGAACACTCCGCTGCCGAAGTGGTGGCTCTGGGTGTTCTACGCGACGATCATCTGGTCGGTCGGCTACTGGTTCGTGTATCCGTCGTGGCCGCTGGTCTCCGACTACACGAAGGGCATCATCGGTGCTCAGATCCGCACGACGGCGATCGCCGAGTACGAAGCCGGCAAGACCAAGCGCGTCGCCGACGCGGTCGGTCTCGCCGAGGCGCCGCTCGAGAAGATCAAGTCGACGCCGGCCTACCTCGAGTTCGCCATGGCGAACGGCAAGGCGGCCTTCGGCGACAACTGCGCTCCGTGCCACGGCTCGGGTGCGACGGGTGGTCCGGGCTATCCGAACCTGCAGGACGACGACTGGATCTGGGGCGGCAAGCTCGCCGACATCTACCAGACCCTTCAGTTCGGCGTCCGTTCGGGCCATGCCAAGGCGCGTGACCAGGTCATGCCCGCCTTCGGCAAGGACGCCATCCTGAAGAAGGAAGAGATCGCCGACGTGGCTTCCTACGTCGTCTCTCTCTCCGACTCTTCCGTGAAGGGCACCGACAGCGGCAAGAAGCTCTTCGCCGACAACTGCGCCTCGTGCCATGGCGACAACGCCAAGGGCAACCAGGAGATGGGCGCCCCGAACCTGACCGACAAGATCTGGCTCTACGGCGCCGGTGTCGAAAAGGTCGTGGCGCAGGTCACCGATCCCAAGCACGGCGTCATGCCGGCGTGGGAAGGTCGTCTCGACCCGATCACCATTAAGTCCCTGGCCGTCTACGTCCACTCGCTGGGCGGCGGCAAGTGATCCGATGAGGATCTCTCGGAAGGGAGGCGGGCAACCGCCTCCCTTTCTTTTTTGGGACGTGTGAACGTCCGGATGGGTCGCCCGCATTCTGAGGGGATTGCAGCGACCGATCTCTCTTCCATTTGATCCCGGGCAGTCGGATCGGGCTTGCTCCGACGCCCGCACGGACCTAGGACGTGCGCGGTCGACCGTTCGATCCGCCGGATCTGTTGCGGGCCTCGACGCAAGGACGGAATGCGATGAGTGTCGAAAGTGACGCCGATGGCGGCGTCGGCCTCTACGAGGACCAGAAGAAGATCTATCCCGCGACGGTGTCGGGCACGTTCCGCCGCCTGAAGTGGGCGATCCTCGTCGCCGGCATGGCGATCTACTATCTGCTGCCGTTCCTGCGCTGGACGCGTGCGCCCGGCCAGCCGGACCAGGCGATCCTGCTCGACCTTCCCGGCCGACGCTTCTACTTCTTCTTCGTCGAGATCTGGCCTCAGGAAGTCTACTACGTCACCGGCCTGATGATCATCGCCGCCTTCGTGCTGTTCCTGATGAACGCGCTGGCCGGCCGCATCTGGTGCGGCTACCTCTGCCCGCAGACGGTGTGGACCGACCTCTACTTCGCGGTCGAGCGCATCTTCCAGGGTGAACGTCGCGAGCAGATGAAGCGCGACCGGGGTCCCTGGACCTTCGACAAGATCTGGCGCAAGGCCGCGACCCACCTGACGTGGATCGTCATCGCCATGCTGACCGGCGGCGCCTTCGTGCTCTACTTCGCCGACGCGCCGACCCTGCTGGTCGAACTCTTCACCCTGCAGGCGGACATGACCGCCTATGTCTGGGTGGCGATCCTGACCTCGACCACCTATCTGCTGGCCGGCTTCACCCGCGAGCAGGTCTGCCTCTACATGTGCCCCTGGCCGCGCATCCAGGCGGCGCTGACCGACGAATGGGCGCTCAACGTCTCCTACCGCGTCGATCGCGGCGAGCCGCGCGGCTCGCTCAAGGCCAACAAGAAGCTGCGCGCGGCCGGCGAGAAGGCCGGCGACTGCGTCGACTGCGGCCAGTGCGTCGCCGCCTGCCCGACCGGCATCGACATCCGCGAAGGCCTGCAGATGGGCTGCATCCAGTGCGGCCTGTGCATCGACGCCTGCGACGCGGTGATGCGCAAGACCGGTCAGGACATCCGCCTGATCGGCTACGACACCGACATCAACATCGAGCGTCGCGAGCGCGGCGAGGCCCCGGTCTTCAGGTTCTTCCGCGCCCGTACCATGGTCTACGTGGTGCTGATCGCCGTGGTCGCCTCGGTGATGGCCTGGCGCCTCGGCACCCGCGCGACGATCGGCCTCAACGTCCTGCACGATCGCAACCCGCAATATGTGCAGAACTCCGACGGCTCGGTGCGCAACGGCTTCACCGTCCGCCTCCTCAACAAGAAGGCGGAGCGCCGCGAACTCGCTCTCGCGATCGACGGCATGCCGGCCGGCACACGGCTCGAGACCTCCTCGCCGGCGAAGACCGAAGGCGGCGCGCTGCTGCTGCCGGTCGATTCCGATCAGACGCGCGAGGTGCGCGTCCTCGTCACCACCCCGGCCGGCGCCCCGCTGTCGGCCTCGCAGGACCTGACCTTCGTGCTGCGCTCGCCCGACGGCGAGATCGTCAACACCAGGGACTTCTTCAAGTCGCCCTGATCGGACGCCCCGCTCGCCGGGGCGCACCGACCGCAAGCCATCGGAGAGAGACATGCCGACCACGCTCGAGACTTCGAAGGAACCGCAGGAAGAGGGCTTCCGCCTCACCGGCCGCCGGGTGCTGATCATCCTGATCTGCACCTTCGGCGTCGTCTTCGCGGTGAACGGCTTCATGATCTACAAGGCCATCGGCTCGCACCCGGGCACGGTGACCGAGAGCTCGTTCCGCGACAGCCAGCGCTTCAACGCCGAGCTCGCCGCCGCCGCCGCCCAGACCGAGCGCGGCTGGACCGTCGAGGCCAACGCCACCCGCGCCGACGACGGCACGGTCAAGGTGGTGCTCGACGCCCGCGGCAAGGACGGCGTGGCGCTCTCCGGCGTGACCTTCAAGATGCGCCTCGAGCATCCCGCCCAGCGCACTCTCGACCACGTGGTCGAACTGCAGCCGGTCGCCGGCTCCTCCGACCGCTGGACCGGCGAGGCCAAGAGCGTGTCGCCCGGCAAGTGGGGCATGGCGATCGAGGGCGACGGCGCCGGCGGCCGCCTGTTCCAGTCGCACAACACGCTCTTCTTCAAGTGAGGCCACCGGTGACGGCGATGCCGTCGCCGGGCCCGATCGGAGCCGACGGACCATGAACGCCACCGCGACGCCGCTCGACGCCCCGCGCGAGAACGACTGGTCCGCCTTCGCCACGGCGGCGCCGGACGGTCGTCTGCACATGGATCTGGCGGTGGAGGGCATCACCTGCGCCGCCTGCATGTCGACCATCGAGCGCGGCCTCAAGGGGCTCGACGGCGTCGATCAGGCCCGCGTCAACCTGACGTCGCGCCGCCTCGCCGTCGACTGGGACCCGGCGAAGGTCGAGCCGGGCGTCATCGTCCGAAGGCTCGAGCGGCTGGGCTATCGCGCCCATCCCTTCGATCCGGGTCGCCGCAGCGCCGAGGAGAACGCCGAGGCCAGGGAACTCCTGCGCTGCATGGGCGTCGCCGGCTTCGGCACGATGAACATCATGCTGCTGTCGGTCTCGGTGTGGGCCGGCAACGTCACCGACATCGACGATCTGACGCGCGATCTCTTCCACTGGGTCTCCGCCCTGATCGCCATTCCGGTGGTCGCCTATTCGGCCCGACCGTTCTTCCGCTCGGCCTGGCGGGCGCTCCGGGTGCTGCGCACCAACATGGACGTGCCGATCTCGATCGGTGTCGTGCTGACCCTCGCCCTGTCGATCATCGAGACGCTGCGTTCGGCGCATCACGCCTTCTTCGACTCGGTGACGATGCTGCTGTTCTTCCTGCTGGTCGGCCGCTATCTCGACCAGAACATGCGCCGCCGCACCCGTTCGGTCGCCGAGAACGTCGCCGCCCTCCGGGTCGAGGCGGCTTCGCTGGTGCTTCCCGACGGCAGCGTGCGCGACGTGCCGCTCTCCAAGGTCGAGCCCGGCGCTCTGGTGCTGGTGAGGGCCGGCGAACGGGTGTCGGTCGACGGCGTCGTCGAACGCGGCGGCTCCGACATCGACCAGAGCCTGATCACCGGCGAGACCGATCTCGTCGGCGTCGGCGTCGGCGATCGGGTCTATGCCGGGACGCTCTCGACCTCCGGCTCGCTCGAGATCCGCGTCACCGCCGCCACCGCCGGCACCCTGCTCGACGAGGTCAACCGTCTGCTCGAGGCGGCGGCCCAGGCCAAGTCGCGCTACATGCGCCTCGCCGACCGTGCCGCCTCGATGTATGCGCCGGTCGTCCATACCTCCGCCGCGCTGACCTTCCTCGGCTGGTGGCTGATCGGCGGGCGCGGCGTCGCCGAATCCGGCATCATCGCCGTGTCGGTGCTGATCATCACCTGCCCCTGCGCTCTGGCACTCGCCATTCCGGCGGTCCAGGTGGTGACTTCGGGCATCCTCTTCCGCGCCGGCGTGCTGGTCCATGCCGGTGACGCCATCGAGCGTCTCGCCGTGGTCGACACCGTGGTCTTCGACAAGACCGGCACGCTGACCCTGCCCGAGGCGCGTCTTCTCAATGCCGAGGAATTCTCGGTCGAGCGCCTGATGGCCGCCGGCCGCATGGCACGCGCCAGCCGCCACCCGCTCGGCGTCGCGCTGGCCGAGGCGACACGCGCCGTCGCCGCACCCGTCGACGTGCGGGAGATTCCCGGCCACGGCATCGAGACGACGGCCGAGGGGACGATCGAACGTCTCGGCAGCCCGGCATTCTGCGATGCCGATCCGGCCATGGTCGCGGCGCTGCACGAGGCCTATCCCGGCGCCTCGCTGGTCGCCCATCGCGACGCCACGGGCGACGTCGTCGTCTGCGCCCTGCGCCAGGGCCTGCGCGAGGATGCGGCCGAGGTCATGCGCCGCCTCGCCGCCGACGGCGTCGCGGTCGAGATCCTGTCGGGCGATCGCGAGGCCGCGGTCGCCGCGGTGGCGGCCGAATGCGGCGTCACGTCCTGGCGCTCGGGCGTCAAGCCGGCCGACAAGATCGCCCGGATCGAAGAGCTCAAGGCCGCCGGCCACAGGGTGCTGATGGTCGGCGACGGCCTCAACGACGCCCCGGCGCTCGCCGCCGCGAACGTCTCGCTGTCGCCGGTCACCGCCGTCCACCTGTCGCAGGCCGCCGCCGACGCCGTCTTCCTCGGCGACCGCCTCGCCCCCGTGGCGGTGGCGATCGAGGTGTCGCGCTCGGCCAAGACGGCGATGGTGCAGAACCTGTGGCTGTCGGTGATCTACAACTTCATCGCCGTGCCGGTGGCGGTGGCGGGCTTCGTGACGCCCCTGATCGCCGCGCTGGCGATGTCCGGCTCGTCGGTGCTGGTGACGCTCAACGCGTTGCGCCTGCGCCTCTTCGCCGAACCCTGATCCGAGAGTAGGAACCGACGATGGACGTCCTGATCTTCCTCATCCCGATCGCCATCGGCCTCGGCCTGCTCGGCCTCTTCGCCTTCATGTGGACGCTGAAGTCGGGTCAGTACGAGGACCTCGAAGGGGCCGCCTGGCGCATCCTCGACGACGACGACCTGCCCAAGGGCAAGGGCGGCCCGGGCGGCGACAAGGCCTGATAGATACCGACGGCACGGCGGTCCGGCACCGCGAGGCGCGTGCTCGTTCGCCTTCCGACGCCACTCTCCGACACGGGCGCCGCATCCGGCGCGAGCTCAGAACACCCCACCCTCGCCCCTCCCTGGATCCCTGCCCCGTTTCAGAGCTGCGGATCGACATCCGTGCGCGATCCTTCGAGACGCGCCTGCGGCGCTCCTCAGGATGAGGCGCTGTATGTTTCCTCGGCAAAGACAAACGCCTCGTGCTGAGGAGGCGTTCGAAGAACGCCGTCTCGAAGCATCGCGCACGGACTCGATCCGAACGCCCTCGGAGTAGCGCAGAGATCTCCCGAGGGGAGGGGAAGCGCGGTGCAGCCGGCAACCCGGACCCGATCCCCAAACGAAGAGAGCCCCGACGTCGCCGTCGGGGCTCTCTTCACATTCGAAGCGGATCGCTCTCAGCCGCCCGAGCGCGGGACCGCGACGCGGGCGACCGGCTTTTCCTGCAGGCGGGCGATCTCGGCGAGATCGACCGGGCCGGACAGCGGCAGGCCGATGCGGCCCCAGACGTCGACGAGGGCGACGCGCAGCTTCTCGACCAGATCGTCGTCGTGGAACGGCGTCGGCGTGATGCGCAGACGCTCGGTACCGCGCGGCACGGTCGGGTAGTTGATCGGCTGGATGTAGATGCCGTGTTCCTCCAGCAGCAGGTCGGAGGCCCGCTTGCACAGGTCGGCGTCGCCCACCCAGATCGGCACGATGTGGGTCTCCGACGGCATCACCGGCAGGCCGGCGCCGCCGAGCACTTCCTTGGCACGGCTCGCCTGACGCTGCTGCATGTCGCGTTCGGCCGAGGAGCGCTTGAGGTGGCGGATCGAGGCGGCGGCGGCCGCGGCGATCGCCGGGGGCAGGGCGGTCGTGAAGATGAAGCCCGGCGCATAGGAGCGGACCGCGTCGCAGATCGCCTTGGTGCCCGTGATGTAGCCGCCGAGCGTGCCGAAGGCCTTGGCGAGCGTACCCTCGATCACGTCGATGCGGTGCATCTGGCCTTCGCGATCGGCGATGCCGCCGCCGCGCGGGCCGTACATGCCGACCGCATGGACCTCGTCGATGTAGGTCAGCGCGCCGTACTTCTCGGCGAGATCGCAGATCTTGGCGATCGGCGAGACGTCGCCGTCCATCGAATAGACGCTCTCGAAGACGATCAGCTTGGCGCGGCCGGGTTCGGCGGCGGCGAGCAGTTCCTCGAGGTGTTCGACGTCGTTGTGACGCCACAGCTTCTTCTCGCAGCCCGAGCGGCGGATACCCTCGATCATCGAGGCGTGGTTCAGCTCGTCGGAGAGGATCAGACAGTCGGGCAGCAGCCGGGCGATGGTCGAGATCGCCGCCTCGTTCGACACGAAGCCGGAGGTGAAGACGAGACCCGCCTCCTTGCCGTGCAGGTCGGCGAGTTCGGCCTCGAGCTCGACCAGCGGATGGTTGTTGCCCGAGATGTTGCGGGTGCCGCCGGCGCCGGTGCCCATGCCGAGCGCGGTGTCGACCATGGCGCCGAGCACCGACTGATGCTGGCCCATGCCGAGATAGTCGTTGGAGCACCAGATCACGACCTCGCGGGTCTGATCGCCCTTGCGCCAGATCGCGTGCGGGAAGCGGCCGACGATGCGTTCGAGGTCGGCAAAGACCCGGTAGCGCTTCTCGGCCTTCAGCTGGTCGATCGCGCCCTCGAAAATCGACTGATAGTTCATGTCCGTCCTCGAGCTGTGACTCGTTCTCCGAGGCGTCCCGCATCCGACTGCCACAGGCCCCACGGGCCCGGCGGCGTCCCCTCCGCGACACGGGTCGCACGACTTTCATACCGACGATCGGTCGAGACGGACGGCGACCGTCGCGAGCTCTCGTCCATCGCATATAGACTTACAGGACTTCGAAGCACTTTGACCATGATCAACCCGCCGCCATTTGCTCCTAAGGGGATTTGCGGAGCGTGGTCCGTCGTCGCAGTGGGGGGCGAGAAACCGCTCGTTCACCTTTCTGGGAGATTCTGAGGCTCCAAGGAGAGCCTCGTGAACCTCGACCTTTCGTCGTTGACCTTCCTCGTCGTCGAGGACAGCGCCTACATGCGAACCATCCTGCGCACCATGCTGCAGGGGTTCGGCGCGCGCCGTATCGTCGAGGCGGAAGACGGCGCCTCCGGTCTGGAGGCGATGGATCGCGCCAATCCGGACATCCTGATCCTCGACTGGGTGATGCCGATCCTCGACGGCGCCGACATGGTGCGGATGATCCGCAATCCGCAGAACCCCTTCGCCTACGTGCCGGTGATCATGGTCACCGCCCACACCGAGCGCTCGCGCATCCTGGAGGCGCGCAAGCTCGGCATTCACGAATTGTTGTGCAAGCCGATCTCGGCCAAGGCGCTCTATCAGCGCATCGCCTCGGTGATCCTGCATCCGCGCGAATTCGTGAAGACGCCGACCTATTTCGGTCCGGCGCCGCGCGCCGTGCGCAATCGCCAGAAGATCTGGCAGACCCGCCCCGGCTCGCCGAACGAAGCGGCGTGAGCGGGCGCGCCGCGGTCGAGCTTGTCGTGGCGGCGGTTCCCGCATAAGGCAATCCCGTCGCCGATCCCGCCGAGGAAGAGATGCCGCGCTTCGCCCTGTCCGGCCCCGCCGGAAAGTTCCTCGCCCGCGTGGGCACCGTCTCCGGCTTCACCATGGCCTCGCGCCTCACCGGCTTCGTCCGCGACGTGGTGCTCGCCTGGCTGATCGGCGCCGGCCCGATCGCCGACGCCTTCTTCATCGCGCTGCGCATCCCCAACCATTTCCGCGCCCTCTTCGCCGAGGGCGCCTTCAACGCCGCCTTCGTGCCGACCTATGCCGGCTGCCTCGAACGCGACGGCGCCGAGCGGGCGCTGGTCTTCGCCGCCCGGGTGCTCGGGGCGCTGCTCGTCGTGCAGCTGGTGCTGCTCGCCGCCGCCGAGATCTGGACCGAGCCGCTGCTGCGCCTGCTCACCCCCGGCTTCGCCGGCGCGAGCGCGCTCGGCGAGCTGACGGTGCGGCTCACCCGCATCACCTTCCCCTACCTCACCTGCGTCACGCTGGTGACGGTCTACGGCGCCGTCCTCAACGCCCATCACCGCTATGCGGCGGCGGCCGGCGCGCCGATCCTCTTCAACGTCGCGATCGTCGTCGGCGTGCTCGGCCTCGCCCCCTTCGCCGCGACCTGGCCGAACGGCCCGGTCCACGGCGCGGCGATCGGCGTCGCCGTCGCCGGCTTCGCCGAACTGGCGCTGCTCCTGTGGGCGATGCGGCCCGCCGGCCTCTCGCTCGCACCGGCCCGACCGGTGCTCGATGCCGAGGTCGTCACCTTCCTGAAGCGGCTCGGGCCGGCCACGATCGGCTCGGGCGCGTCGCAGATCGCCATGTTCGTCGACACGATCCTCGCCGCCGCCCTGCCGCTCGGCGCGATCTCGGCGATGTACTACGCCGACCGCCTCTACCAGCTGCCGATCGGCGTGATCGCCATCGCCATCGGCACCGTACTGCTGCCCGAACTGTCGCGCCGCCTCGCCGCCGGCGACGAGCCGGGCGCGCGGCGGGCGCAGAAGCGGGCGATCTTCTGGTCGACGGTGCTGACGGCGCCCTTCGTCGTCGCCTTCGTCGCCTTCCCCGAACAGCTGGTGAAGCTGGTCTTCGCCCGCGGCGCCTTCGACGAGACGGCGGCACTGCGCTCGGCGGCGACGCTGCGCGCCTACGGCGTCGGCCTCTTGGCGATCGTGCTGCTGCGCTCGGTGGTGCCGGGCTTCCACGCCCGCGGCGACACCCGCACGCCGATGTGGATCGCCTTCCTCGGCATCGGCGTCAACGTGGCGCTGAAGTTCGTGCTCTCCGACCGGTTCGACGTCGCCGGTCTCGCCTTCGCCACCTCGGTCGGCGCCTGGGTGAACCTCCTCGCCCTCGTCGTCGTCGACCGCCGCCGTGCCGCCGTCCCGCCCGCCGAACCGCCTGCCCCAGCGTCCGACCCGCGATGATCGCAGGACCGGTCCGCCCGCAACCCTCTTGCCGCCCGGGCCGCGGGAGGTGACAGTCGTTCGCCGTCGCCGGGGGGGCGACGTCAGGGGGGTAGAGCTTGCGCAACGACACGGCGATTCTCTCCACCGCCTTCCGCTACTTCATGGCGGTAGCCGATGCCGGCTCGATCCGCGCCGCCGCGCGCGAACTCAACATCGTCTCCTCCGCCGTCAACCGGCAGATCCTGCTGCTCGAGGAGAGCATGGGCATCCGCCTGTTCGACCGCGTCGGCCGCGGCCTGCGCCTGTCGGAGGCGGGGCAGATCCTGGTCCGGCAGGTGCGCGAGACGCTCGACCGCTACGACGACGTCGTCACCGAGCTCGACACGCTGCGCGGCCTGCGCCGCGGCCGTATCCGCATCGTCACGGTCGAGAGCATCTCGATCGAGCGCCTGCCCGACCTGCTCGCCGAATTCTGGCGCCGCCATCCGGGCATCGAGGTGGTGCTGACCGTCGCCGGCGCCCACACCGTCACGCGGCTGGTCGACGAGGGGCAGGCCGACGTCGGCTTCGCCTTCTCCACCCACGACCTCGACGGTTTCCGCCTGCTCCACGAGGAGCCCCACCCGATCGGCGCGCTGATGGCCGCCGACCACCGGCTCGCCGGCCGCGAGACGCTGCGCTTCGACGATCTCGTCGAGGAGAACCTCGTCCTGCCGGCCCGCGGCCTGTCGCTGCGCGCGGCGCTCGAACCCCTGATCGCGCCGCGTCGGCGGATGCTCAAGGTGCGTGCCGAACTCAACTCGCTGCGGCTGATGTCGGCGCTCGTCCGCCGCTCCGATTCGGTCGCCTTCCTGACCCGAGTCGGCATCGAAGGCGAACTGCGGTCGGGCGAACTGGTCTGGATTCCCCTCGCCGACGGTGATCTGGCGCTCGATCGACTGATGGTCGTGGCACGGGCGGGTGCCATTCCGAGCCTCGCGGTCGCCGCCTTCGTCGATCTGGTCGAAGAAGCCTGGGGTTCGGACGGCCCGAAAACCGGGCAATAGAGCCGATAATCTGCACAACGCGCGGTCGTGGTTTCGGATCGATGCCGTAATGCGAACGGAGTGCTCGAAATTCTGCGCTGTTTCCTATAACGCGGTTCGCGCATTGTCACACAAACGACAACCGAAACGATCGTCGCCGGCGCCGGGCGGGGCGCCGCACGGAGAGGACCGATGGGCCGATTGACGACGCATGTTCTCGACACTTCGACGGGCCTTCCGGCTGCCGATCTGTCGATCGCCCTGTGGTGGCTCGAGCCCGACGGCGGACGCGAACTGCTGCGCGAGGTCCGCACCAATGCCGACGGACGGGTCGACGGCGGCCTGCTCGAGGGCTCGGCCTTCCGTGTCGGCACCTATGAGATCATTTTTCACGTCGGTGCCTATTTCTGGGGGCTTGGCCTCGACCTCACCGATCCGGCATTCTTGGACGAGATCCCGATCCGCTTCGGGGTCGGCGACGCGAGCGGCCATCTCCACGTGCCGCTGCTCGTCTCGCCCTTCGGATATTCGACCTATCGAGGGAGTTGATCGGCATGCGCGGGACGGTGAAGTATCTCTCCCGCGGACGGGTGGTCGAAGTCGCCGACGTCGCCCCCACCGACATGCTGCTCGATCATCTCCGCCTCGTTCGCGGCCTGACCGGGACCAAGGAAGGCTGCGGCGAGGGTGACTGCGGTGCCTGCACCGTGGCGATCGGCCGTCTCGAGGGCGGCCGTCTGGTCTACGAGCCGATCTGCGCCTGCATCCGCCCGACCGCGACCGTCGACGGCTGCGAGATCGTCACCGTCGAGGACCTCGCCGCCGATGGAAGGCTGCATCCGATCCAGGAGGCGCTGGTGCGCCACCACGGTTCGCAGTGCGGCTTCTGTACCCCGGGCATCGTCATGAGCCTCTTCACCCTGTGGGCGGGGGAGGGCGAGGTCGACCGCACCGCCGTGCTCGACCGGCTCGCCGGCAACCTCTGCCGCTGCACCGGCTATCGCCCGATCGTCGACGCCGCGCTCGAGGCCTGCGACGCCCGCGCGGATGCCCGCCCGCCGCTCGCCTTCGTCGACCGCATGGCCTCGACCGCCGAGGCGCTCGCCGCCCTCGACGACGGGACCGATCTCTTCCTCGGCGACGAGACCCGCTTCTTCGCCGCTCCGCGCCGACTGGAGACCGCGCTGACGCTGGCCGAGGCCTTCCCCGACGCCGTGCTGCTCGGCGGCGCCACCGACGTCGGCCTGTGGGTCACCAAGGCCGGCCGCGATCTGCCGCGCATCATCCATCTCTCCCGCATCGAGGGGCTCGACGCCGTCGTCGAGGAGGCGGGGTCGGTGACGCTCGGCGCCGCCGTCTCGCTGGAGCGCGCCGGCAAGGTGCTCGGCCGTCTCGATCCGGACGTCGCCGCCGTATTCTCCCGCATCGCCGGCGCCCAGGTGCGCGCCTCGGGCACGCTCGGCGGCAACATCGCCAACGGCTCGCCGATCGGCGACACGCCGCCGATGCTGATCGCGCTCGGTGCCTCGATCACCCTCGCCAGGGGCGACGCCACCCGGACGATCGAGCTCGAGGACTTCTTCATCGACTACGGCCGTCAGGACCGCAGCCCGGGCGAGATCCTGACCAGCATCCACGTGCCGCGCCTCGGGCCGGGCCAGCATTTCCGCGCCTTCAAGATCTCCAAGCGCCACGATCAGGACATCTCGGCGCTGCTCGCGGCACTCCGTCTGACCGTCGCCGGCGGGCAGGTGGTCGAGGCGCGCATCGCCTTCGGCGGCATGGCGGGAACGCCGCGCCGGGCGAGCGGCGCCGAGGCGGCGCTGGTCGGGGCTTCGCTCGCCGAGGCCGCGAGCTGGCGCCCCGCGCTCGACGCGTTGCGCGAGGACTTCACTCCGCTCTCCGACATGAGGGCGAGCGCCGACTATCGCACCGAGACGGCGGTGGCGCTGCTCGGCAAGGCGCTGGCCGAGATCGCCGGCACGGCGACCACCAAGACCCGGGTCTTCGCCCGTCGCGAGGAGGCCGCCCATGGTTGACGCTTCGCCCCGTCCCGCCGCCGCGGTCGGCCGCGCCCTGCCGCACGAGGCCGCCGTTCGCCACGTCACCGGCACCGCGCCCTACATCGACGATCTGCCCGAGCCCAAGGGCACGCTGCACATCGCCCCCGGCTGGTGCCGCGAGGCGGCCAAGGGGCGCCTCGTCGGCGTCGATCTCGCCGCCGTCGCCGCCTACCCCGGCGTGGTGACGGTGCTCACCGCCGCCGACGTGCCGGCGGTCAACGACTGCTCGCCCTCGATCGGCGGCGACCCGGTCTTCGCCACCGGCGAGATCCGCTTCCACGGTCAGGTCGTCTTCGCCGTCGTCGCCGAGACCCGCGCCGCGGCCCGCGCCGCCGCCCGTCTCGCCCGTTTCACCGTCGAGACCGAGAAGCCCGCCGTCACCGTCGTCGACGCGCTTTCCCGCGACACCGACGTGCTGCCCGCCTACGCCTTCCACAAGGGCGATCCCGAAGCTCTGCTCGACGAGGCGCCGCACGCCGTCTCCGACAGTTTCTTTGTCGGCGGTCAGGAGCATTTCTACCTCGAGACCCAGACGGCGATGGCGGAGCCGCTCGAGGGCGGCGAGATCCTGATCCACGCCTCGACCCAGCATCCGACCGAGATCGCCCATGTCGCCGCCCGCGTGCTGGGGCTGCCGGAGGCGATGATCGAATGTCGCTGCCGTCGCATGGGCGGCGGTTTCGGCGGCAAGGAATCTCAGGCCACGCAATGGGCGGTGATCGCCGCGCTCGCCGCCCGCGTCACCGGTCGCACCGCCAAGATCCGCCTCGATCGCGACGACGACATGATCATGACCGGCAAGCGCCACGACATGCGCGTCGACTGGCGGGCCGGCTTCGACGCCAGCGGCCGGGTGCTGGCGGTCGACGTCGACTTCATGGCCCGCTGCGGCCATTCCGCCGACCTGTCGCAGGGCGTCGTCGACCGCACGATGTTCCATGCCGACAACGCCTACGACTACCCGGCCGCGGCGATCCGCTCGCGCCGGCTGCTGACCGACACGGTCTCCAACACCGCCTTCCGCGGCTTCGGCGGGCCGAAGGGCGTCGCCTTCGCCGAGCGGATGATGGATGCCGTCGCCTTCCGCCTCGGCATCGACCCGCTCGACGTGCGGCTCGCCAATCTCTACCCCGACGCGGCGTCCCCCGCCCACGGCGTGACGCCCTACGGCCAGGAGGTCGACGGCGGCATCCTCCAGTCGCTGGTCGGCGAGCTGGAGCGCACCTCCGACTATCGCGCCCGTGTCGCCGAGATCGCCGCCTTCAACATGGGAAGTCCGTTCCTGCGGCGCGGCATCGCCCTGACGCCGGTCAAGTTCGGCATCTCCTTCACGCTGACCCACCTCAACCAGGCCGGCGCCCTCGTCCACGTCTATGCCGACGGTTCGGTGGCGGTGAACCACGGCGGCACCGAGATGGGGCAGGGGCTCCACACCAAGATCCTGCAGGTGGTGGCGACCACCTTCGGTCTGCCGCTCGGCCGCGTCCGCATCGCCGCGACCTCGACCGCCAAGGTGCCGAACACCGCGCCGACCGCGGCCTCCTCCGGCTCCGACCTCAACGGCATGGCGGCGCGCGCCGCCGCCGAGACGATCCGCGACCGGATGCTGCCGGTCGCCGCCACCCTGCTCGGCGCCGTGCCCGAGGCGGTCCGCTTCGAGGGCGGCCGGGTCCATGCCGGCGGCGAGGCGTCGAAGAGCTTCGCCGAGATCGCCAAGGCGGCCCATCTCGCCCGCGTCCAGCTCTCGGCGACCGGCTTCTACGCCACGCCGAACCTCGTCTGGGACCGCGCCGCGGCGCATGGCCGGCCGTTCTTCTACTTCGCGCAGGGGGCCGCCTGTTCGGAAGTGGTGGTCGACACGCTGACCGGCGAGACCCGCGTCGCCCGCGTCGACATCCTCCACGACGTCGGCCGCTCGCTCAATCCGGCGCTCGACATCGGCCAGATCGAGGGCGCCTTCGTGCAGGGCATGGGCTGGGTCACGGCCGAGGAACTGGTCCACGACGCGCAGGGCCGCCTGCGCACCCACGCGCCCTCGACCTACAAGATCCCGACCGCCTTCGACGTGCCGGCCGACTTCCGCGTCCGCCTGTGGGAGAGCGCCGGCGACACCGACACGATCCACCGCTCCAAGGCGGTCGGCGAGCCGCCCTTCATGCTGGCGCTGTCGGTCCACTCGGCGATCCTCAGGGCGCTCGAGAGCCTAGCGCCGGGTCGCCTGCCGCCGCTCGATCTGCCGGCGACGCCCGAGGCCGTCGCCCGCGCCGCCCGTGCTCTGCGCCATCCGGCGAACGGGGGGCAGGCGTGATCGATCATTGGGCCCGCATCCTCGAAGCGCTGGAGATCGAGGGCCGGGTCGCTCGGGTCTTCGTCGCGGCGGTGCGCGGCTCGGCTCCTCGCGAGGTCGGCGCATCGATGGTGGTCCGCCGCGACCTCGGTTTCCGCGGCTCGATCGGCGGCGGCGCGCTGGAGTGGCACGGGCTGAAGCTCGCCGACGCCGCGCTCTGCGACGACCGCGCCGGCTTCTCGACCCGCGACGTCGCCCTCGGCCCGGAACTCGGCCAGTGCTGCGGCGGCCGCGTCACCCTCGGCATCGAGGCCTTCGATCGCGACGATCTACCCGCCATCCGCGCCCTCGCCGAGGCCGAACGGCGCGGTGCCTTCACGACCGAGGCGCAGACCGGCGAGGGGCGCCTCGCCCGGTCGATCGTTCCGGACGGGGCGAGCCGACTCGGCCTCGCCCGCGACGGTCGCCTCGTCGAGCGATTCGGCGACGACCGTCGGCCGCTCCTCCTCTTCGGCGCCGGTCACGTCGGCCGCGCGCTGGTGCTGGCGCTGGCCCCGCTGCCCTTCCGCGTCGACTGGATCGACACCCGCGCCGACGCCTTCCCGGCCGCGACGCCGGCCAACACCACCTGCCGCCGCCTCGCCGATCCGACCGCCGCGGTCGTCGCCGCGCCCGCGGGATCCTTCGTTCTCGCCATGACCCACGACCACGCGCAGGACCTGGCGATCGCCGCCGCGACGCTCGATCGGCCCGACCTGCCGTGGCTCGGCGTCATCGGGTCGGCGACCAAGCGTGCTCGATTCTTGGGCAAACTTCGCGAAATGGGACGTGCGGACGACACGATCCGTCGTATGGTCATGCCGGTCGGGGCCGGGGGGCCCAAGTCCAGGCATCCCGCGGCGATCGCGGCCTCGGTCGCGGTGGAACTGCTGGTCGCCGACGAGCAAGTACGGAACGGCGCGGGTCTTGCATCCACCGCGTCGTCCTGGTCGAGTGGAGTGGGGGCATGAACGACAGCGCCGCGGCGGCGAATGGTGCGACGGCGGCAGGCGGCGAGTATCTCGTCGAAGCCTGCGGCATCGTCAAACGGTTCGGAGCCTTCACCGCCAACGATCACGTCGACCTCGCGATCCGTCCCGGAGAGATCCACGCGCTGCTCGGCGAGAACGGCGCCGGCAAGTCGACCCTGGTCAAGATGATCTACGGCTCGCTGCAGCCGACCGAGGGCCACTTCCGCTGGAAGGGCCAGCCGATCGTCGTCACCGACCCCGCCGCCGCCCGCCATCTCGGCATCGGCATGGTGTTCCAGCACTTCTCGCTGTTCGAGGCGCTGACCGTCGCCGAGAACATCGCCCTGGCGCTGCCCGGCCGATTCGATCTCGAGGCGCTGTCGAAGCGCATCCGCGATCTCTCCCGCGACTACGGCCTGCCGCTCGAGCCGCGCGCCACCGTCGTCGATCTCTCGGTCGGCGAGCGCCAGCGCATCGAGATCGTCCGCTGCCTGATCCAGGAACCGAAGCTCCTGATCATGGACGAGCCGACCGCCGTCCTGACGCCGCAGGAGGCCGACCAGCTCTTCCTGACGCTGGAGCGGCTGGCGTCGGAAGGCTGCGCCGTTCTCTACATCTCGCATCGCCTCGAGGAGGTGAAGCGCCTCTGCCACGCCGCCACCATCCTGCGCCACGGCAAGGTCGTCGACCGCGTCGACCCGCGCAAGGAGACCGCGGCGAGCCTCGCCCGCCTGATGGTCGGCGCCGACGTCCATGCCATCCGGCCGAAGAAGGCACGCTCCGGCGGCGCCACCCGGCTCTATCTCGACGCCCTCGATCAGCCCGCCGACGGTCCCTTCGCCGTGTCGCTGGAGGCCGTGTCGCTGGAGGTCCGCGCCGGCGAGATCCTCGCCATCGCCGGCGTCGCCGGCAACGGCCAGTCGGAACTCTTCGATGCCATCTCCGGCGAGCGGCGCAACGCGCGCGCCGGCGCGGTGGTGGTCGACGGCACCATCGCCGGCCAGCTCGGCATCGCCGCCCGCCGCGCGCTCGGCGCCGCCTTCGTGCCGGAGGAACGCCTCGGCCACGGCGCGGTGCCGGCCTTCTCGCTCTCCGAGAACGTCATCCTCACCCGCGACACGGTCTTCCCCGACGCGCTGCGCCGCTTCGCCGGCTTCGTCGACTTCGACAACGCCGGCTCGACCGCCTCGCGCGTGTCGCAGGCCTACGACGTGCGCAAGGGCCGCCCCGATCCGGAGGCGCGCTCGCTGTCGGGAGGCAACCTGCAGAAGTTCGTCGTCGGCCGCGAGCTCGACCGCAAGCCGATCCTGCTCGTCGTCAATCAGCCGACCTGGGGCGTCGACGCCGGCGCCGCGGCGCTGATCCGTCAGGCGCTGGTCGACCTCGCCGCCGACGGTGCCGGCGTGCTGGTGATCAGCCAGGACCTCGACGAGATCTTCGAGATCGCCGACCGCATCGCCGTGATCTCGCGCGGCCACCTGTCGCCGAGCTACGACGCCCATGTCCTCACCCTCGAGAAGATCGGCCTGCTGATGGGCGGGGCACACGGCGGATCGGACGCCATCGACGAGGCGCGGCAGCTCAGGGAAAGCGACGGCCATGCGTATTGAACTCGAAAAGCGCGCCGAGCGCTCGAAGGTCATGGCCTGGGCCTCGCCGATCGTCGCGATCGTCGCCACCATGATCACCGGCGGTCTGGTCTTCGCGCTGATCGGCAAGCCGCCGTTCAAGGCGCTGTGGATCTTCTTCTTCGAACCCTTCGCCAGCCTCTGGTCGCTGGAGGAACTGGTGGTCAAGGCGACGCCGCTGATCCTGATCGGCGTCGGCCTGTCGGTCGCCTATCGCGCCAACGTCTGGAACATCGGCGCGGAAGG
The DNA here is from genome assembly GCF_056313705.1 of Pinisolibacter sp. DMC100. Taxonomy (NCBI): domain Bacteria; kingdom Pseudomonadati; phylum Pseudomonadota; class Alphaproteobacteria; order Hyphomicrobiales; family Ancalomicrobiaceae; genus Pinisolibacter; species Pinisolibacter sp. DMC100. The sequence goes on from NZ_JBQUZT010000001.1 coordinate 1,259,178, forward strand.
CCAGCTGACCTTCGGCGCCCTGCTCGGCGGCGCGGTTCCTGTGCTGGCGAACGGCTGGAACACCCCGGCGACGCTCCTCGCCATGCTGGTGCTCGGCGCCATCGGCGGCATGATCTGGGGCCTCGTGCCGGCGCTCCTGAAGATCAAGGCCGGGGTCAACGAGATCCTGGTGTCGCTGATGCTGGTCTATGTCGCGCAACTGCTGCTCGACTGGCTGGTCCGCGGTCCCTGGCGCGATCCGCACGGCTTCAACTTCCCCAAGTCCGTCGGCTTCGAGGGCTGGCAGACCATCCCGACCATCGGCGACGGCCGCCTCAATCTCGGCGTGCTGCTGGCGGTCGCCGCGGCGGTGGCGCTGGCGGTGCTGATGCGCCGCACGATCAAGGGCTACGAGGTCCGCGTGCTGGGCGAGGCGCCGCGCGCCGGCCGTTTCGCCGGCTTCTCGCACGATCGCATGGTGCTCTTCGCCTTCCTGCTGTCGGGTGGTCTCGCCGGCCTCGCCGGGGTGATCGAGGTCGCCTCGACGGTCGGTCAGCTCCAGCCCAACATCTCGCCCGGCTACGGCTTCACCGCCATCATCGTCGCCTTCCTCGGTCGGCTCGATCCGATCGGCGTGATCCTCGCGGCGCTGATGCTGGCGGCGAGCTATCTCGGCGGCGAGGCGGCGCAGGTGGCGCTCGGCATCTCCGACAAGGCGGCGCGCGTCTTCCAGGGCATCCTGCTGTTCTGGGTTCTCGCCTGCGACACGCTCATTCTCTACCGGCCCCGCCTCGTGCGCGGCTCGACCGCGGAGGCCGCCCGATGATCGACGCGAGCGCCCTCGAGGCCGTCGTCCTCACCATCGTCACCGCCTCGACGCCGCTGCTGCTCGCGGCGCTGGGCGAACTCGTCACCGAACGCGCCGGCGTTCTCAACCTCGGCGTCGAGGGCATGATGGTGATGGGTGCCGTCGCCGGTTTCGGCGTCGCGCTGACCACCGGTTCGCCCTATCTCGGCATCGTCGCCGCGGCCCTCGCCGGCGCGGCGCTGGCCGTGCCCTTCGGCTTCCTGACGCTGAACCTCGTCACCAACCAGGTGGCGACCGGTCTCGCGCTGACGCTGCTCGGCCTCGGCCTCTCGGGCCTGATCGGCGAGGCCTTCGTCGGCCAGCCGGGTGTCCGCCTCACCAAGATCCACGTGCCCGGCCTCTCCGACATTCCCTTCGTCGGCCCGCTGTTCTTCGGTCAGGACGCGCTGGTCTATCTGTCGATCGCGCTGGCGATCGTCGTCTCCTGGGTGATCTTCCGCACCCGCCTCGGCCTCGTCCTGCGCGCGGTCGGCGACAACCATGCCTCCGCCCATGCGCTCGGCTATTCGGTGATCGGCGTGCGCTGGGGGGCGGTGCTCTTCGGCGGCGCGCTCGCCGGGCTCGGCGGCGGCTACCTGTCGCTCGCCTATACGCCGCAGTGGGTGGAGAACATGACGGCGGGGCGCGGCTGGATCGCGCTGGCGCTGGTGGTGTTCTCGTCCTGGTTCCCGGGGCGGCTGGTGATCGGCGCCTATCTCTTCGGCGCGGTGACGATCCTCGGCTTCTACGCCCAGGGGGCCGGCATCGGCCTGCCGGCGCAGTTCCTGTCGTCGCTGCCCTATCTCGTCACGGTCGTCGCGCTGGTGATCATCTCGCGCCGTCGCGGGCGGGGTGGTGACGCACCGGCCTGTCTCGGGCGATCCTTCGTACCCGACCGCTGATTCTCGCTTTCGTGACGGGCCCGTTCGCGGTCGAGCCCGTCGCGGCACCTCGCTCGACCGCGCCTCGATTGGAGGAAATCCCATGAACAACTGGTCCGCGCTCACTCGTCGTGACGCGATGAAGGCCGCCCTTCTCGGCTCGGTGGCCGTGGTGGCCGGCAAGGCCGGCGACGCCCGCGCCGCCGACAAGCTGAAGGCCGCCTGGGTCTACGTCGGCCCGGTCGGCGACTTCGGCTACTCCTATCAGCACGACCAGGGCCGCAAGGCGGTCGAGAAGGCGCTCGGCGACAAGGTCGTGACCTCCTACGTCGAGAACGTGCCGGAAGGCCCGGACGCCGAGCGCGCCATCGAGCGTCTCGCCCGCGACGGCAACCAGATCATCTTCACGACGTCCTTCGGCTTCATGGACCCGACCATCAAGGTCGCCAAGAAGTTCCCGAACATCAAGTTCGTCCACGCCACCGGCTACAAGCGTGCCGACAACGTCTCGACCTTCTCGGCCCGCTTCTACGAAGGCCGCTACGTCATCGGCCAGATCGCCGGCAAGATGACCAAGTCGAACACCATCGGCTACATCGTCTCCTTCCCGATCCCGGAAGTGGTCTCCGGCATCAACGCCTTCATGCTCGGCGCCCAGTCGGTGAACCCGAACGTCAAGGTCAAGATCGTGTGGGTGAACTCCTGGTACGATCCGGGCAAGGAAGCCGACGCCGCCAAGGTGCTGATCGGCCAGGGCGCCGACATCCTGACCCAGCACACCGATTCCACCGCGCCGCTCCAGGTCGCGCAGGAAAAGGGCATCCTCGGCTTCGGTCAGTCCTCCGACATGGCCAAGTTCGCCCCCAAGGCGCAGATCACCGCCATCACCGACGACTGGGACGGCTACTACGTCGACCAGGTCAAGCAGGTCCTCGCCGGCACCTGGAAGTCCACCGACGTCTGGGACGGCATGGCCAAGGGCATGGTCGTCCTGCCGCCGATCGTCAACGTCCCCGACGACGTCAAGGCGATGGCCGAGAAGACCATGGCCGGCATCAAGGACGGTTCGATCAAGCCCTTCGGTGGCAAGATCACCAAGCAGGACGGCACGGTGGTCGAGAACCTCGACGACGGCGCCATCCTCGGCATGAACTGGTACGTCAAGGGCATCGACGACAAGCTGCCGGGCTGATCCCCGACCGCCGCGTCCCGGGTCGCCGGGGCGCGGCTCACCTTCGCCGTGTCGCCTGCGGGCGGCACGGCGCTCGGGCCGGCCGTTTCCCGCCGCGCGCCCGTGCCGTCCGATGAGGCGTGCCTTTCATTCGTGCATTTTCGGCGACCGGAGTCGCATGCCGGTGATTGTATACAATATCGCGCCGCGCTAACGTGTCCGGATCGGCGATGGGGCGTCGCCGATCGGTTCTCGAGCCAACGAGGGACATGCGATGCTCGCCTATGCCGCCGACTGGATGAACATCCTGACGCGCTGGTTCCACCTGATCGTCGGCATCGGCTGGATCGGGACGTCCTTCTTCTTCATCGCCCTCGACGTGTCCTTCCGCAAGGATCCGAAGACGCCCTCCGACGTCTACGGCACCGCTTGGCTGGTCCACGGCGGCGGTTTCTATCACGTCGACAAATACGTCGTGGCGCCCGAGCGGCTGCCCGAAGACCTCAAGTGGTACAAGTGGGACGCCTATCTGACCTTCGTCTCGGGCATCGTCCTGATGGCGGTGCAGTATTGGCTCAACGCCCGCGCCTACATGATCGACCCGAAGGTGCTGCCGCTCGAGCCGTGGCAGGCGATCGCGCTGTCGATCGGCATGCTCGCCGGCGGCTGGTTCACCTATGACGCGATCTGCCGTTCGGCCCTCGGCCGCACCACGCTGCCGCTCGCCGCGGTGGTCTTCGCCCTGATCGTCGGCGCCGCCTTCGTCTTCACCCACGTCTTCTCCGGTCGCGGCGCCTTCCTCCATGTCGGCGCCTTCGTCGGCACGATCATGGCGGCCAACGTCTTCCGCGTGATCATTCCGAACCAGAGGAAGATGGTCGGCCAGCTGATGGCCGGCGAGACGCCTGACGGACGCCTCGGCGCCGTCGCCAAGCAGCGCTCGGTCCACAACACCTATCTGACGCTGCCGGTGCTGCTGATGATGGTGTCGAACCACTATCCGATCCTGTCGAACCACCCGCAGTCCTGGCTGCTCGCCGCGCTGATCCTGGTGGTCGGCGGCCCGATCCGCCACTTCATCGTCCGTCACGAGGCGGGCGATCCGCTGGCGAAGATCCTGTGGGCGCCGGGCGTCGCCGCCGTCGGCCTGATCGCGGCGCTGATCCTGACCGCGCCCAAGGCCGCGACCGTCGTCGGCGGCTCCGTGACCGATGCCGAGATCGTCGCGCTGACGGCGAAGCACTGCACCATGTGCCATTCGCCGAAGCCGACCCACGAGGCCTTCTCCGAACCGCCGAAGGGTGTCACCCTGCGGTCGGTCGAGGAGATCCTGCGCTTCGCGCCTCTGGTGAAGACGCAGGCCGTCGATACCGACGCCATGCCGCTCGGCAACGAGACCGGCTTCACGCCCGAAGATCGCGCCCGGCTCGGCGCCTGGCTCGCCGCCCACTGAGGAATGCCCATGGCAACGACGCTCGCCACGGTGAACGCCCTCGGCCCGGCCGACTTCGTCGCGCTGTTCGGCGACGTCGCCGAGCATTCGCCCTGGGTCGCCGAGACCGCCGCGGCGGTGCGGCCCTATGCGAGCCGCGAGGCGATGATCTCCGCCTTCGTCACGGCGATCACCGCGGCCTCGCTCGACGCGCAGCTGGCGCTGATCCGCGCCCATCCCGACCTCGCGGGCCGGGCGGCGCGGGCCGGCACCATGGCGGACGAGTCGAAGAAGGAACAGGCCGGCGCCGGGCTCGATACCTTGACGGAGGTCGAGTTCGAACGATTTACCCGGCTCAACGACACCTGGCGCGCCAAGTTCGGCTTCCCCTTCATCCTCGCGGTGAAGGGCGCCACCAAGGCGACGATCCTCGATGCCTTCGAGGCACGTCTGCCGAACGAGCCGGCCGTCGAAACCGCCGAGGCGATCCGCCAGATAGCCCGCATCGTTCGTTTCCGCCTCGAGGATCGCGTCGAACCGTGACCGAAGTCCCCCGCTCGCCCGCCGAACTCGGCCACCTCGCGCAAGCCCTCCTCGACGAGCTCGCCCTCGTCACCGAGGAGCCCGGCCGCGTCACCCGCACCTATCTCTCGCCGTCGCACGCCCGTTCGATCGACCTCGTCGGCGGCTGGATGCGCGACCGCGGCCTCGCGACCTCGGTCGACGCCGTCGCCACCTTACGCGGTCGCCGCACCGCCGATGCGCCCGGACGGGGGCGGATACTGCTGATCGGCTCCCACATCGACACGGTGGTCGACGCCGGCAAGCTCGACGGCTGCCTCGGCGTCGTCGGCGGCATCCTGGCGCTGGAAGAGATCGCCCGCCGCGGTCTCTCGCTTCCCTTCGACGTCGAGATCCTCGCCTTCGGCGACGAGGAGGGTGTGCGCTTTCCTTCGCCGCTGTCGTCGTCCTCGGCGGCGACCGGCACCTATCGCCGCGAATGGCTCGAGGTGAAGGACCGCGACGGCGTCAGCCTCGCCGAGGCGCTCACCGCCTTCGGCTGCGACACGAACGCGATCGAAGCGGCGCGGATCGATCCCGCGACCGCGATCGGCTTCCTCGAGATCCACATCGAACAGGGCCCGCGCCTCGAACACTGGGGCCTGCCGCTCGGCGTCGTCACCTCGATCGCCGGCCAGACCCGCATGGTGATGCGGCTCGAGGGCATGGCCGGCCACGCCGGCACCGTGCCGATGGACCTGCGCCGCGACGCCTTCGCCGGCCTCGCCGAGATCGCCCTGACGGTCGAACGCGTCGGCCGCCAGGGCACCAACGATCTCGTCGCCACCATCGGCCGGGTGGCCGTCCATCCCGGTGCCGGCAACGTCGTGCCCGGCCGGGTCGAGGCGAGCCTCGACGTCCGCGCCGCGGTCGACACGTCGCGCCTCGTCGCCCTCGACCGCATCCGCCACGAGGCCGAGCGCATCACCAAACGCCGCGGTCTCGGCTTCACGCTCGAGCGCCACGTCGACGTGCCGACCTGCCCGATGGACGAGGATCTGCAGGCGGCCTTCGCCCGATCGGTCGCCTCGCTCGGTCTCGACGTCCGCCGTCTGCCCTCGGGTGCCGGCCACGACGCCATGGCGATGGCGCGGACCATCCCCTCGGCCATGCTCTTCGTGCGATCGAAGGCCGGCATCAGCCACAATCCGCTGGAATGGTCCGACCCCGAGGACATCGGCCTCGGCATCGAGGCGCTGACGCGCACCATCCTCGATCTGGCCGAGAAGGAGCGCGCGGCATGACCGAGATCCATCTCGCCCGCGTCCTCTCCTTCGTCGACGATCCGGCGGTCGCCGGCCCCGCCGCCGTGCGCTTCCACGAACGCGGCGCGGTGATCGTCGGCGACGACGGCCGCATCGCCTGGGTCGGCGAGGCGGCGGATCTGCCCGGCGGCCATCGCGGCGCGGCCCGCGTCGACCACGGCGCGGCGATCCTGATGCCGGGCTTCATCGACACCCACGTGCATTTCCCGCAGTGGCGGATGCTCGCCGCCCCGGGGCGCGATCTGCTCGAATGGCTCGAGCGCTTCACCTTCGTGGAAGAGGCGCGATATGCCGACCGCATGCATGCGGAAGCCTCGGCCGAAGCCTTTCTCGATCGCCTCGTCGCCCACGGCACGACTTTCGCCGTCGCCTATTCCTCGTCCCACGCGGTCGCCGCCGACGCGCTCTTCGCCGCGGCCGAGACGCGCGGCATGGGGATTGCCACCGGCAAGACGCTGATGGATCGCGCCTGCCCGGAAGCCGTGCGCGACGATCCGGAGCGGGGCTTTTCCGAGAGCGCCGCGCTGATCGCCCAGTGGCACGACCGCGGCCGTGCGCGATACGTCGTCACGCCGCGCTTCGCCATCACCTCGACCGAGACGCAGCTCAGGCTCGCCGGCGAACTCGTCCGCGCCAACCCGACGGTGCTGATGCAGACGCATCTCTCCGAGAGCCCGCGCGAGATCGAGACCGTCCGCGCGCTCTTCCCCAAGGCCGCGAGCTACACCGACGTCTACGACCGTTTCGGCCTCCTCGGCCCCCGCTCGCTCTTCGGCCATGCCATCCACCTCGACGAGACGGAGCGGCGGCGGTTGTCGGAGAGCGGTTCGGTCGCGGTCCATTGCCCGACCTCGAACCTCTTCCTCGGCTCCGGCCTCTTCGACCGTGCCGGGCTCGCCAACCCCGACCGTCCGGTGCGTCTGGCGCTCGCCACCGACATCGGCGGCGGCACGTCCTTCTCGATGCCGGCGACCATCGGCCGGGCGATCGAGATCGCGCGGCTGCGCGGATCCGACATGACGGCGACCGAAGGCTTCTACTGGGCGACGCTCGGCAATGCCCGCGCCCTCGGCCTCGAGGCCGAGATCGGCTCGCTGGAGCCGGGCCGTTTCGCCGACTTCGTGGTGCTCGATCCGCGCGCGACCGACCTGCTCGCCGCCCGCGACGACCTTTCCGAGACGCTCGAGGACCGGCTCTTCGCCCTCGCCATCCTCGCCGACGACCGCTGCGTGCGCGAGACCCGCGTCGCCGGCCGCAGGCTCCATTCCAAGCCCTGATCACCCGCCCAGAACACCGGACAGACCCATGACCGCCGATCTTGCCGCCCGTATCTCCGCTCTCGTCGACGAGGCCTTCGACGACGAGGTCGCCATGGTGGCGGCGCTGGTGAAATGCCCCTCCGACAACCCGCCCGGCGACTGCGCCCCCCATGCCGAGGTGACGGCGAAGGAACTCGAGGCCCGCGGCTTCGCGGTTTCGCGTCACCCGGTGCCCGAGGCGCTGGTGAAGGCCAACGGCATGATCTCGGCGACCAACATCATTGCCGCCAAGACCTTCGGCAAGGGCGGCCCGGTGATCGCGCTCAACGCCCACGGCGACGTCGTGCCGCCGGGCGAGGGCTGGACCGCCGACCCCTACGGCGCCGAGATCCGCGACGGCTGGATGTACGGCCGCGGCGTCGCCGTGTCGAAGTGCGACTTCGCCACCTATGCCTTCGCGCTTCTGGCGCTCGAGAAGGCCGGCGTCGCGCTGAACGGCACGCTCGAGATCCACGGCACCTGGGACGAGGAGGCCGGCGGCGAGATCGGCCCGAAGTGGCTGCTCGACGAAGGCCTCTCCAAGCCGACTCATGCGATCGCCGCCGGCTTCTCCTATGCCGTGGTCGACGCCCACAACGGCTGTCTCCATCTCGAGGTCGTCGTCGAGGGCAAATCCGCCCATGCGGCGATGCCCTTCACCGGCGTCGATGCGCTGGAGGCCGCGACCGGCGTGCTGGTGGCGCTCTACGCCCACCGCGAGACGCTGGCTTCGACCGTCTCGGCGACGCCCGGCATCGGCAGCCCGCAGCTGACGGTCGGTCTGATCGAGGGCGGCATCAACACCAACGTCGTCCCCGACAAGGTGAAGCTCCGCCTCGATCGCCGCATGATCCCGGAGGAGAATGCCGAGACCGTCGAGGAAGGCCTGCGCGCGCTGATCGCCCAGGCCGTGACGGCGGTGCCCGGCGCCCGCGTCACGATCAACCGCATCCTGCTCGCCCGCCCGCTGACCCCGCTCGCCGGTTCCGAGACGCTCTCGGCGGCGCTGACGAGGCACGCGACGGCGATCTTCGGCGAGGAGATCGGGGTGAAGGGCGTGCCGCTCTACACCGACGCCCGCCACTATTCCGATGCCGGCGTGCCGATCGTCCTCTACGGCGCCGGCCCGCGCACCATCACCGAGGCCAACGCCCACCGCGCCGACGAGCGCCTGCCGCTGGAAGACCTGCGCAAGGCGACCAAGGTGGTGGCGCTGGCGCTGGCCGATCTGCTGGCGTGAGGCCGGTTCATCGATGACGAGACGAACGAGGCCCCCCGCGAGGGGGCCTCGGCGTTTTGCATGACGGTGCGCGATGCTTCGAGACGCGCCTTCGGCGCTCCTCAGCATGAGGCCCATGTGGTTGTATCGAATATGAAAAGCGCCTCATGCTGAGGAGGGCTGCCGACGGCGGCCCGTCTCGAAGCATCGCGCACGGCCAAATGCCACGCACACGGTGTACGGCCCGGCCGCCTGCGCTCACTCCTCCGAGATCGCGTCGCGCAGCAGCGTGTCGGGGAGGCCCCACACCAGCACGAAGGCGATGGTCATGACCACGCCGGAGAGCAGGAAGCAGCCGGTCAGCGCGCCGCGATAGACGTCCGACACCATCGCCTGCTGCACCGGCGTGAAGCGCGCCAGCGCCTCGACGCCGTGTGCCGTCAGATCGGCGACGTCGATGCCGCCGATGTGGCCGAAGGCGCCGGAAAGGCTCTGCGTCATGATCGTGCCGGAGGTCGCCACCCCGAGCGCACCGCCGAGCGAGCGGGCGAAGGTCATGGCGCCGGTCGCCGCTCCCAGTTCGCGATGGGCGACGGCGTTCTGCACCGCGACCGTGATGTTGGGCATGCCCATGCCCATGCCGAGGCCGAGCAGCGCCATCGATACGAGGAACACCATCGGCGGCGCGCCCATCCAGGCGAAGACCGCGAGGCTCGCCAGCGCCACCGCCTCGAGCCCGATGCCCGTCAGCAGGAACGGCCGGTTCCGCCCGCTCTTCGACACCAGCGTGCCGCCGACGAAGGAGGTCGTGACCATGCCGACGACCTGCGGCAGCAGCATCGCCCCGGCGGTCGCCGGCGCCATGCCGAGCACCAGCTGGAAATAGAGCGGCAGGAAGACGGTCGAGCCCATCATGGCGAAGACCATCATGCCGCCGACGATCACGCCGCGGCGGAAGACGACGTTGGCAAAGAGCGTCAGGCGGATCAGCGGATCGTCGGCGCGCCGCTCCTGCGCGAGGAATCCGACCGCGAGCAGCACCGTCAGGCCGAGGAGCCCCGCCGCCGGCCACGACATCCAGGCGAATTCGTTGCCGCCCCAGGCGAGCAGCAGCAGGAAGCTCGCGGTCGCGCCTGTCAGCAGCGCCGCGCCGATCCAGTCGATCGGCATCGTCTCGCGCCGCGGCGAGCGCGGCAGCGAGACGGCGATCATCACGAGCGCCAGCAGGCCGATCGGCAGGTTGATGTAGAAGACCCAGCGCCACGAGAACATCTGGGTGATGGCGCCACCGAGCACCGGCCCGGCGACGGAGGCGAGCGCGAAGGTGCCGGTGAAGAGCCCCTGATAGCGCGGCCGCTCGCGCGGCGAGATGACGTCGCCGATCACCGACTGGGCCAGCACCAGGAGGCCGCCGGCGCCGAGCCCCTGCAGCGCCCGGAAGGCGATCAGCGCCCCCATCGAGCCTGCCGAACCGCAGGCGAGCGACCCGGCGAGGAAGAGGCCGACGGCGACGAAGATCAGCAGGCGCCGGCCGAACAGGTCGGAGAGCTTGCCGTAGAGCGTCGTCGTGGCGGTCGAGGTCAGCATGAAGGCGGTGACGACCCACGACAGATGGGCCATGCCGCCGAGATCGCCGACGATGCGCGGCAGAGCGGTGTTGACGATGTTCTGGTCGAGCGCCGCCAGGATCATCGTCAGCAGCGCCCCCGACAGCACCAGCGCCAGCCGCGGCGCGGTCGCCGTCGTCGGGGCCTCGCTCGCCGCGTCCCGCTCGTTCGTCGTCGTCCCGTCTGCCAACCGCAAGTCTCCCGTCTCGCGCGCCCGCGCGCCGCATCGCGGCGGCGACCCTGCGGGCGCCCGCGGCCGATGTCGAGATCGATCCCGCCGGGATCACTCGCAAGTGACCGCGCCGCCGCCTCAGCCCTGCGTCTGCGCCGCAGCCCGGATCTTGGCGAGCGTCGTGCGCGGGGTAATGGCTTCCGGATCGAGATGGACGTGGATCAGCGCCGGCCCGCCGGAGGCCAACGCCGCGTCGAAGGCCGGGCCGAAGCCCTCCGACGTCGTCACCGTCGCACCGTATGCGCCGTGTGCCTTCGCGATCGCCGCGAAGTCGGGGTTCACCAGCTTCGTCGCATGGACGCGAGCGGGGAACTCGCGCTCCTGGTGCATGCGGATCGTGCCCCAGATGCCGTTGTCGAAGACGATCACCACGACCGCGACGCCGAACTGGCAGGCGGTGGCGAACTCCTGAGAGGTCATCTGGAAGTCGCCGTCGCCGGCGCAGACGATCACCGGCCGGTCGGGATGGACGAGCTTGGCGCCGATGCCGCCGGGAAGGCCGTAGCCCATCGAGCCGGAGCAGGGCGCCGCCTGGGTGCCGAACTTGCGGAAGCGCCAGAAGCGATGCAGCCAGATCGCGTAGTTGCCGGCACCGTTGGTGAAGATCGCGTCGTCGGGCAGGACGGCGCGCATGTGCTCCCACACCGCCGCGAGCTGCACCGCGCCCGGATTGGGCGCGATCGTGCCGGTCCAGGCCTCCCAGTCGGCCCGCCCCGCGGCGCGCCAGTCGGCCCAGGCGACGCCGGCCGGCGGCGGCTCGAGACCTTCGGCGGCAGCGGCGAAGGCCGCGCTCGAGGCATGGATCGCCAGATCCGGCCGATAGACCCGGCCGAGCTCCTCGGCGCTGGCATGGACATGGACGAGGCTCTGCTTCGGGAAGGGCACGTCGAGCAGCGCGTAGCTCTGGCTCGGCACTTCCTGGAAGCGGCCGCCGACCATCAGGATCAGGTCGGCCTCGCGGATGCGCGCGTCGAGCGCCGGGTTGATGCCGAAGCCGATGTCGCCGACGTAGTGCGGATCGGCGTGATCGAACAGCATCTGACGGCGGAAGGAACAGGCGACCGGCAGGTCGAACTTCTCGGCGAAGCGGGCGAACTGGCGGACCGCCTTCTCGCTCCAGCGCGAGCCGCCGAGAATGGCGAGCGGCTTCTTCGCCGCCCACAGCCGCTTCTGCAGGTCCCACATCTGCGCAGCACCCGGATGGGTCTCGACGATCTGCGCGGGGCGGATCTCGGCGGGAGCCGCGGCTGTCTCCACCAGCATGTCCTCGGGCAGGACCAGCACGACCGGCCCCGGCCGCCCGTTCGTCGCCACCGCGAAGGCGCGGTTGACCATCTCGACCACGCGATCGGGCCCGTCGATCTCGGCCACCCACTTGGCGACCGAGCCGAAGACCTTGCGGAAGTCCATCTCCTGGAAGGCGCCGCGCTCGCGGAACGAGCGCTCGATCTGGCCGACGAAGAGGATCATCGGCGTCGAATCGTGTTCGGCGACATGGAGGCCGGCGAAGGCGTTGGTGGCGCCCGGCGCCCGCGTCACCATGGCGATGCCGGGGCGGCCGGTGAGTTTGCCGGTCGCCTCCGCCATGAAGGCGGCGCCCGATTCCTGGCGCGCGGTGACGGTGACGATCGGGCTCTCGGACAACGCGTCGATGACGGCGAGATAGCTCTCACCGGGCACGAGGAAGACCCGTTCGACGCCGTTGGCCTCGAGGGTGTCGACCAGCAACCGCGCTCCGCTCTTCTCGATCGTCATGTTCCGCTCCCGATTGTTCTCGGAAACGGTCATCTCACGCCCGCGCCCGCCTTTGAAGGGGGGATGCGCCGAGCCGCCATGCGGCCGGTGCGGGAGGCATCATACCGGCAGGACGGTGACGACGGTGAAGGTGTTGAGCTCGCCGTCCTCGTCGCGGATCGAGACGTATTCGCCGACGCCGAAGGCATGCGCCCCGAAGCGATAGCCGGCCTCGTCGTCGTCGTCGCCGGTGATGTCCCAACGGAAGGCCCAGCTGCCGCCCGGCCGATGGACGAGATGGCCGAGATCCTCGGCCTCGTCGCCCCAGAAGCGGCGGACGCGGCACTTGTCGCGCACCTTCTTCCAGGCTTCGGCGTCGATGTGGCCGGTCTCGTCGAGGGGCGCCACGAACTCGTAGCCGTGCCGCGCCGATCCGGCCGGATGGGCCTTGGTGCGGGCGAGATTCAGGCGGATCTTCTTCAGCGCGGGCATCGTCTGCGGTCCTCCCCGGCAACACGTTGAAATCTATCTCGGCTTCGCGCCGAACGACATTGACCTCCATCAACGACGCGGCCACCCTGTCGGTGGGAGATGGGGCAGGGACGGAGCCCGTGAAGGACCGACCGCGATGGCGCCGACCGATACCGATCTCGAGACCTGGGAGAAGGTCGCCGCCTTCCTCGCCGATCCCGCGACTCACGGGCGCGACGACGCGGTGGTGCGCATCGACACCCATGCCGCGGTGGTCTTTCTCGCCGGCCCGCTCGCCTACAAGATCAAGCGCCCGGCACGCTTCCCCTTCCTCGACTTCTCGACGCTGGCGCTGAGGCAGCGCGCCTGCCGCCGCGAGATCGACGTCGACCGGCCGATCGCCCCGACGATCTATCGCCGCGTCGTGCCGATCACGCGGCAGGCCGACGGATCGCTCGCCATCGGCGGGGCCGGCGAGCCGGTCGAATGGGCGGTCGAGATGAACCGCTTCGACGAGACCGCGACGCTCGACCGCGTCGTCGGCCGCGAACCGCTCTCGCGCGACTTCGTCGAGGCGCTCGCCGCCGAGATCGCCGAGGCCCAGGCCCGCGCGACCTTGCGCGACGCAGAGGCATGGCTCGACGACGTGCGCGGCTATCTCGCGCAGAACCGCGCCGCCTTCGCCGATCGCCCGGACCTCTTCCCGCCGGCGGCGGCCGAGCGCCTCGCCCGGCTCGCGGAGGAACGGCTCGCCGACGTCGCCGATCTGGTGATCGAACGCGGTCGCCTCGGCCGCATCCGCATCGGCCACGGCGACCTGCACTGCGCCAACATCGCGGTGATCGACGGCCGCGCCCAGCTCTTCGACGCGATCGAGTTCGACGACGCCATCGCCACCGGCGACATGCTCTACGACGTCGCCTTCCTGATCATGGATCTCGAGGTGCGCGGCGATCGCCCCGCCGCCCGCCGCCTGCTCGACCGCTGGCTGGTCGAGGTGGTGCGCCACGAGAGCATGCGACCGCGCTTCGCCGACCTCGAGGAGATCTTCCTGCCGGAGGTCCGGGCGCTCTCCGCCCTGCCGTCCTGGCTGTCGATGCGTGCGTCGCTGCGCGCCAAGATCGCCGCCGCCACGTCGACCCATCTGCAAGGCGCCGCGCGGGCGGAGGCCGAGGCCTCGGCCCGTCGCTTCTTCGCCGCCGCCTGTGACTACGTCGAGCCGGCGCGGCCCTGTCTGGTGGCGCTCGGCGGGCTCTCCGGGGCGGGCAAGTCGACGCTCGCCCGGGCGCTCGCCCCCGACTTCGCGCCCTCGCCCGGCGCGCTGCTGCTGCGCACCGACGAGATCCGCAAGATCCTCGCCGGCGTCGACGAGACCGAGCGGCTGGGGCCGGAGTTCTACACCCGCGCCGCCTCCGATCGCGTCTATCGTCTGCTGGTCGCCGCCGCCGCCGCCGCGCTCGCCGCCGGCCGCTCGGTCGTCACCGACGCCGTGGCGCTGCATCCGGAGGAGCGTTCGCGCTTCGCCGCCATCGCCGAGGCGGCCGAGGCCGATTTCGTCGGCCTCTGGCTCGACGTCGATCCGGCGATCGCCGCGACCCGCGTCGGCGCCCGCGTCGGCGACGCCTCGGACGCCGATGCCGCGGTGGTCGCCTTCCAGACGACACTCGATCCCGGCGCCATCGACTGGTACCGCGTCCCCGCCGGCGGCACCCCCGAGGAGACGCAGGCCGCCGCACGGGAAGCCCTCGCTCGCGCACGAGCGGCGCGCGATCACTGACCCGGCAGTGCCGCCGGGTCGTCGACCTTGTCGATCGGCAGGGTGACGAGCGCCACCGATTCGTCGTCGGGCGAGGACTGGACCTTGAAGCCGAGCGCCTCGCACATCGAGATCATGGTGCGGTTCTCGCGCAGGATCTCGCCCTTCACCGCCGACAGGCCGTCGGCCTTGGCCCATTCGATCATCAGCTTCATCAGCTTCCAGCCGAGCCCCTGACCCTTGAGGTTGGAGCGCAGCAGGATGGCGTATTCGCCGGTGATGTGGTCGGGGTCGGCATGGAGCCGGACGGCGCCCAGCAGCTTGCCCGACTGCTTCTCGATCGCCGCGAAGGCGATGGCGCGGTCGTAGTCGAGCTGTGTCAGCTTGGCGAGGAACGCGTGGGAGAAGTCCTTGATCGGTGCGAAGAACCTGAGGCGCAGATCCTCCGGCGTCACCTCGGTGAAGAACTCCGGATAGAGCGCCTCGTCCTCCGGCCGGATCGGTCGCATCAGCACGGCACGGCCGTCCTTCAGCTGCGTCTCGCGCTCCCATTCCTTCGGATAGGGGCGGATGGCGAGACGGGGATGGCCGATCTTGCCGGTGCGCTCGACGATCGGCTGGATCCGGACCCGCGCGTCGAGGACGATGACGCCCTCGTGGTCGGCGACGAGGGGATTGAGGTCGAGTTCGCGGATCTCCGGCAGATGGATCGCCAGCCGCGACAGCTTGCACAGCGTCAGCGCCACCTCGTGGCCGTCGACCGGCGGCCGGTTGCGATAGCCCGCCATCAGCCTGGAGACGCGGGTCTCGGCGATCAGCGCCGTGGCGAGGTTCATGTCGAGCGGCACGAGGTCGAGCGCGCGGTCGCCCACCACCTCGACCGAGGTGCCGCCCTGACCGAACACCACCACCGGTCCGAAGACGAAGTCGTCGGCGATGCCGGCGAGGAGCTCGATGCCGAAGCGCTTCTCGACCATCGGCATGACGATGACGCCGTCGACATGCTTGTCGGGGAAGCGGGCGCGGATGCGCTCGATCATCTCCACCGCGGCGGCCTCGACCTGGGCCTCCGAGCGCAGGCCGAGCTTGACGCCGTCGACGTCCGACTTGAAGGCGATCTCGCGTGACGCGATCTTCAGGACGACGCGCTTGCCTTCGGCGAGATGCGGCCGTGCCGCCGCCACCGCCGCCGCCGCGTCCGGGGCGAGCACCGTCGGCAGAACCGGGATGTCGTAGGCGGCGAGCAGATCGCGCACCTGCACCGGCGACAGCCACTCGCGGCCCTCCGCCAGCGCCGCCTCGACGACCGCGCGGCCCACGTCGCGGCGCGGCTGGTAGCTCTCCGGCAGGCGCTCGGGGATCGCCATCAGCCGTTCCTGCGCCTGGATGTAGCGCACCAGATGGCCGAAGGAGCGCACCGCCTCCTCCGGCGTCGGGTGCAAGGGCACGCCGGCGGCATGGAGGATGGCGTCGGCCTCCTCGGTGAGGTCGAGGAACGAGGTGGTGATCGGCCGTTTGCGGCCGATCTTCTTGGCCTGCGCCTGGGCGATCCCGGCGATGCGCTTGGCGACCTCGGTGGCGTCGACGAAGACCGACGGCGCATGCAGCACCATGACGGATTCGACCGCCGGGTCGACGACGACCGCCTCGATCGCCTTGCCGAAGGTCTCGGCATCGGCGTCGTCGGGCAGCGTCAGCGGGTTGCCCGCCTCGCGGCCGAGCCGGACGAGCGGCGACAGCGCCTCGACGGTCTCGGGCGAGAAGGCGGCGAGCTCGCCGCCGTTCTTGGCGAGATGGTCGATGGCGATGGTGGCGAGGCTGCGGCCGTTGGCGATCACCGCCACCTTGCGGCAGGGCACCGGCTTGACCCGGGTGATGGTCTCGGCGGCGTCGAACAGCTCGTCGATACTGTCGACGCGCACCAGCCCGGCGCGGCGGAAGGCGGCGTCGTAGACCCAGTCGGTGGTGGCGAGCCGGGTCGAATGGGTGTTGCCGACCATCCGGTTGTCGCGGCTGGTGCCCGAGCGGATGACGATCACTGGCTTGGTGCGGGCGCAGGCACGCGCCGCCGACAGGAACTTCGAGGGCGACCAGATCGCCTCGAGCTGCACCAGAACGGCGCGGGTGCGATAGTCGGCGCAGAAGTGGTCGAGCAGGTCGCCGATGTCGACGTCGACCTTCTGGCCGAGCGAGACGACCGAGGAGAAGCCGATACCGTTGGCCTCGGCCCAGGCGAGCGTCGAGTTGATCACCGCGCCCGAGCGCGACACCAGCGCCAGCTCGCCCTTCTTCACCGCACGCGCGGCGAGCGACAGGTCGAGCCCGGCATGCGGGCTGACGACGCCGAGGCTGCCCGGCCCGACCAGACGGATGCCATGGGCGCGCGCCGCCGCCAGCACCTGGCGGGTGACGCCGAAGGGCCATTCGTCGTAGCCGCGCGACAGGAACAGCGCCGCCTTCATGCCGCGCGCCCCCAGCGCCTCGACCACGTTCAGCGCGCTGTCGGCCCCCGACAGCACGACCGCGAGGTCGGCCGCACCCTGGAAGTCGGCGAAGGAGGCGACGACGTCGCCCTTCCAGTCGGCCGGTGGCGTGATGCCGGCCAGCGTCGTCCGGCCCTTGAAGCCGGCGCGCAGGAAGTTGCGGAAGAACACGTCGAGCGCCCCCGCCCCGATGTGCTCCGGTCCGATGATCACGATCGATCGGGGTTGGAAGATGCCGTCGAGATTGCGAATGGCCATGAAATTCCTCGGGATGCGCGGCAGCGGGACGCGGCCATTCCTCGGAATGGGCACGCGTCGGGTTGCGGGTTCGCCTCGACCCGAGCGTCTCCTCCCTCGAGTCCGCCGCGGCGGGCGGTCTTGCGCCGTCTCGCCGCGTCTCGTCGACCGTCGCCCCACCGTCTCCTTCGACGGGGCGTGGTCGTTCAGTGCGCCATCAGGACCGGCAGGGTCATGGAGGCGAGAATGCCGCGGGTGGCGCCGCCGAGCAGGAACTCCCTGACCCGGCTGTGCCCGTATCCGCCCATCACCAGCACGTCGAACGACCGGTCGGCGGCGTGATCGAGCAGCGCGTCGGCGACGGCGACGTCGCCCGCCTCGATCTGCTCGACGTCGATCTTCAGATCGTGGCGCGCCAGCCATTCGGCGAGATCGGCGCCGGGCTGTCCCGGCTGCGATCCGGCCCGGTCGATCATCACGACCGAGATCTTCTTGGCGAGCTTCAGGATCGGCAGCGCGGCATGGACCGCGCGCGCCGCGGTGCGTCCGCCGTCCCAGCCGATCATCACCCGGTCGAACGACAGCGGCGCCTTGACGATGTAGGGCACCAGCAGCATCGGCGCGGCGCCTTCGAAGAGCGCCGTCTCGATCATCGCCTCGCGCATCGGCTCGGGATGGTCGGGATCGTCCTGGCCGATCACCACCAGATCGGTGGTGCGGGCTGCGGCGGCGAAGCCTTCCGGCACCCCGCCCATCAGGATCTCGGAGATCCGCGTCTCGTGGCCGACGCCGAGCCGCTTCGCCTCCGCCGAGAAGGCGGCGGCGGCCTCGTCGGCGACGGCGATCGCCTGACGGCGGGCCTGTTCGATCACTTCGACCGGCAGCGGCGCCACGACGAAGCCGGGCACGATCGGATCGACCGCCAGCGCCACGCCGGTGGCGTGGGCGCCGAGCCTCGCGGCGAGTTCCAATGCCGCCGCTGGGGCGGGGCCGAGCGGGCGCGGCGTCGCGCCCGAGGGCGCGGCCGAGCCGTTGTCGACGAGAACCAGCATGTCCCTGATCGTCATGGCGGCCTCCTTCGTTGTTCGCCTGCCGCGATTCGGGGCCCCGACCGCGGCGTCGGACCGGCGGTTCACGCCGGGGATGTTCGACCTTCGCATGGCACGTTCGGTCGGGCTTTGATCGAGCGCAAGATCGTTCGATCAGAACGTTCCCGGATACTTGCCGCCGTCCAGAAGAATGTTCTGTCCGACGAGGAATCCGGCCTGCACCGAGCACAGGAAGGCGGCGACCTCGCCGAATTCGGCCGGGTCGCCGATCCGCCCCGCCGGGATGGCCGCGCGCGCCCTGGTCCGTGCCTCGTCCTCGGAGACGCCGGTGCGCGCGGCCTCCGCTCGCATCGTCGCGGCGAGCCGATCGGTGTCGAACTGGCCGGGCAGCAGATTGTTGATCACGACGCCCTTCGCCGCCATCTGCCGGGCGAGCCCGGCCATGAAGCCGGTCAGCCCCGAACGTGCGCCGTTGGAGAGCCCGAGCACCGGGATCGGCGCCTTGACCGCCCCGGAGGTGACGTTGACGATCCGCCCGAAGCCGCGCGCCGCCATGCCGTCGACGAGCGCCTTCGTCAGCATGATCGGCGCCACCATGTTGGCCTCGACCGCGGCGTGCCAGGTCTCCTCGTCCCAGTCGTGGAAGTCGCCGGGCGGCGGGCCGCCGGCATTGTTGATCAGGATGTCGGCATCGGGCCGTGCCGCGACGATCGCCGCGCGGCCTTCCTTGGTGGTGACGTCGGCGGCGAGCGTCGCGACGCGCGCGCCGGTCTCGCGGCGGATGTCCTCGGCGGTCGCTTCCAGGGCCTCGCGGCCGCGGGCGACGATCACGAGATCGACCCCGGCGCGGCCGAGCGACAGCGCGGTGGCACGTCCCAGCCCCTTGGAGGCGGCGCAGACGATGGCCTTGCGGCCGGCGATCCCGAGATCCATGGCGTCGTCCCTCCGGTGGTTCAGAACAGCGATCCCTGATCGCCCGACGATGCCGGCCGCCGCTTGGCGCGCGGCGCCGGTGCGGCCGGTGCGGGGGCGGCAGAGGGCGCCTCGACCGCCGCGGGCGGTGCCCCCTCGCCGACGGTGACGCCGACCCGTCCGTCGACGAATTCGATCGAGAGCGATGCCCCGGCCGTCGCCCCCGCCGCGCGCGGCATCGGTCGGCCGGCCGCGTCGCGCACCACGGCGAAGCCGCGCGCCAGAACCCCGTGATAGGAGAGCGCCGAGAGCAGCTTCGACAGTCCGTCGAGCCGATCGCGCCGCCGCGTCGCGGCGATGGCGGTCGCGTGGTCGAGCCGTTCGCCGGCCCGCGCCAGCCGATCGCGTTCGCGTGTCAGCCTCGTGGTCACCAGGTTCGGCGACAGCCGCCCGGCGGCCCGCGCCAGTCGCGTCGCATGGACGCGGGTGGCGGCGTCGAGCGCCCGGCCGAGCTTGCCGCTCGCGATGTCGAGCCGCTGGCGCGCCGTCTCCAGCGTCGCCCGCGCCGAGGGCAATGCGCGCGCCGCCGAGCGCAGTTCGGCGCGACGCTGTTCGAGCGAGCGGCGGATGGCATGACCGAGCCGCATCCCCAGCGCCTCGGTCTGGTCGAGCAGTTCCGCTCGGACCGGCACCACCATCTCGGCCGCACCCGTCGGCGTCGGCGCGCGCAGGTCGGCGACGAGGTCGATCAGCGTCCAGTCGGTCTCGTGGCCGATCGCCGAGACGAGCGGGATCGTGCAGGCCGCGACGGCGCGCACCACGATCTCCTCGTTGAAGCTCCACAGATCCTCGAGACTGCCGCCGCCGCGCGCCACGATGACGACGTCGGGTCGCGGCACCGCGCCCGATCCGTCGGCGGGCAGCGCGTCGAAGCCGGCGATCGCCTCGGCCACCTCGCGCGCCGAGGTCTCGCCCTGGACACGCACCGGCCAGACCACGACGTGGACGGGGAAACGGTCGGAGATGCGGTGGAGAATGTCGCGGATGACGGCGCCGGTCGGCGAGGTGACGACGCCGACCACCTTCGGCAGACGCGGCAGCGGCTGTTTGCGCGCGGCGTCGAACAGGCCTTCGGCGGCGAACTGCTTGCGCCGCTCCTCGAGCAGCGCCATCAGCGCGCCGACGCCGGCGGGCTCGAGCTGTTCGATGACGATCTGGTACTTGGACGAGCCGGGGAAGGTGGTGAGCCGCCCGGTGGCGACCACTTCCAGCCCTTCCTGCGGCTTGAACTTCAGCTTCTGGAACGAGCCGCGCCAGACGACCGCGTCGATCTTGGCGTTGGCGTCCTTGAGCGAGAAATAGGCGTGACCGGAGGAATGCACCCCGCGCCAGCCCGACACCTCGCCGCGCAGCCGCACCCAGCCGAACCCGTCCTCGATCGCCCGCTTGACCGCCTGCGACAGTTCCGAGACGGAGAATTCGACGACGTTGGCGACCGGCTCGGACAAGGCGATTCCTCTCTGGGATGTCGAGCGGCGAGGGTGGCCGGGCGGGTCGCGGCCGTCAAGGCAGGGGTCGACCCCGTCCCGCGGCGTCGCCCGCCCTGACGCCGTCCCCCGTGGCGTGGTATGACGGTTCGACCGACCTCTCGCGATTCCGAAGCCCATGGCCCGTTACGATTTTCGCCTCCAGCGCCTCTTCGTCCGCGCCCATCTGCGCGAGGGCGCCGACATCGATCTCGATCGCGAGCAGGCGAACTATCTCCTCAACGTGCTGCGCATGGAGGAGGGCGCCCGCCTTCTCGTCTTCGACGGCGAGAACGGTGAATGGCTCGCCCATGTGGCGCCGGCCGGTCGGCGCGCCTGCCATCTGTCGATCGTCGAGCAGACCCGGCCGCAGACGCCGCGGCCCGATCTCGACTGGCTCTTCGCGCCGCTGAAACACGCCCGGCTCGACTACATGGTGCAGAAGGCGGTGGAGATGGGCGTCGGCCGCCTGCGCCCCGTCGTCACCCGCCACACCCAGGTCGGCCGCGTCAACGTCGAACGCATGCAGTCGAACGTCGTCGAGGCGGCGGAACAGTGCGGCGTGATCTCGCTGCCGAGCGTCGAGGAACCCGTCGCGCTCGAACACCTGCTCGACACCTGGCACGTCCACGAGGCCGGCCGCCGCATCCTCTTCTGCGACGAGCACGAAGAGACGACCAACCCGATGGCGATCCTGTCGGGCCTCGAGCGCGGCCCGCTGGCGGTGCTGATCGGGCCGGAGGGCGGGTTCTCCAAGGAAGAGCGCGCGGTGCTGCGCTCCAAGCCCTTCGTCACGCCGATCCCCCTCGGGCCCCGCATCCTGCGCGCCGACACCGCCGCGGTCGCGGCGCTGACGATCGTCCAGGCGGTGCTCGGCGATTGGTGATGTTATTGAGGTTGGCTGCCTTCAATTTCTTTGGCGAGTTTTTTGACTTGGCCTTTCTCGAACTCTAGCTTCGGTCCGTTGGGACCAAATTCTGCTCTGGCCGACAGTCCAAGAAGAGTCGCCAAAATGCTCGCTGATGTGTTTTCTTGTTGATCTTGGTTTGGTGAAAGAAAAAGACCATTGCAGACGCCATTTATCCACGCATCTGGAAGTGGCCGATCATCTTTGCTCTTAAACTCCATTGCAGTTTCAATGATCCAGCTGGATCTGTTAATGTCCAGCCCATATCTCTGAAGCGCTGCGCTTGATCTGGCGCCTTCCAGATAGGTTTGACGCAACCAGCTGAGCGCATAGGCAGCAAACCCTAAACAAGCAAATGAAAACAAGACTCCTCGAACCAGGAGGATGACGTGTGCACCAAAAAATAGAGAAGATGTGATCTCTTTTGACTTTGATAGTTCAATATTAAGTGCAACAAAGCTCTCTGAGGCAAAAAGGCCGCAACCAACGCTGATTGCCAAGCTAATAATTAGAACGAGATATCCAATAAAGCTAATATTTGGCGGCGTTACTGTTCTGCGAGATAGAACGTTGACATCTTGTGTTATTTTTTCACGCAAGTCGCGTCGGGCGTGCATGTAGTTTCTATCGTCGATGGATTTCTTTAGTTCATCAAGTCGATTGGCCTCTGCGATAAGCTTTTGATTTATGATTGATTGCTCTTCGGCAATGAGGTCGCGCTCGGCTGCGAGCTCGATTTTCATCTTGGCGCGAACTTCATCCATCTCGGCCTCGAATTGCTGCCGTGCACGGATGTTCTCTCTGATTATTTTAGTATTCAGTGACCCGAGTTCGCGAATTTGGGTCGCAAGTAAGTCGGCAAGATCTTTTGGCGCGTTTAGTATCTCCTTTGAGACAGAGGATTTTCGTTGTTCAATGATTGAATCAATAGTCAGTAATTCCGCGGTAGATAAAGTGCGACGCCCGTGCTGTGGTGTTGTATCGATAATGATTTCATCATATACTGGCGAAGATTGCCCTATATAGTCAATGTTTCCATTTTTATCTATATGATTAATGCCGCGTAGAATTAATATCTCGAGGGAGATGGATTGGTAATAAATTGTAGCATTTGTAATTATTTGACTGTCTCGAAACTCACTGTTTGCAAAACTCGCTTTGTCTATTGATAATTGTCCTGATTTGTACGATATTGTCGCGTTGGATTCCGGAGTAGTTGATTTGGCGATTTCATCAAAAAGCAATACAATTTCTGCATCGGACAGCTTCAATAGAGTTTTCACGATACGGTTTGACATGGATGCCTCTGAGCGACTCAATCTCTGGTGAGGCTCAATCGTACTACATCTCCGTCGCGCGCAGGATCGCCGCCGCGTCGCCGCCGTTCGCCGCGAAGTCGGCGAGGAGCCGCTCGGCGAAGGTCTTGCCCGAGGCGACGATCTCGTCGAGCACCTCGAGATGGACGGTCTCGTCGCGCCCGCTCGCCGGATCGATCCGGCGGCGGCGCTTCAATCCCTCGCGGGCGATCGCCAGGACCTCGCGCGCCACCTCGCGCAGCGTCGTCTTGCGGAACGGCGTCGCCAGCGCCAGCCGCGGCGCGGTCTCGCGCAGCGCCTGACGCTCCTCGGCCGTCCAGTCGGCAATGAGCCGGGAGGCCGCCTCGAGCGCCTCGGCGTCGTAGAGGAGGCCCGCCCACAGGGCCGGCATCGCCGGGACGTGGGAGCGCGGGCCGCAGTCCGAGCCGCGCATCTCGATGTAGCGCTTCAGCCGCACTTCCGGGAACAGCGTGCCGACGTGGTTGGTCCAGTCGCCCATCTCCGGCACCACGCCGGGGATGCGGTCCGCGAGCGCCCCGGCCATGAACCGGCGGAAGGTCGTGCCCGTGACGTCGTGATAGGTCGCGCCGCGCTTGACGAAATACATCGGCACGTCGAGCGCCCATTCGACGTAGTCGGCATAGCCGAAGCCGGGCTCGAAGGCCTGCGGCAGCATGCCGGTGCGGTCGCCGTCGGTGTCGAGCCAGATCGCCGAGCGGGTCGACAGGAACCCGGTCGGCCTGCCGTCGAGCAGCGGCGAGGCGGCGAAGAGCGCGGTGGCGATCGGCTGCAGCGCCAGGCCCACCCGCATCTTGGCGGCCATGTCGGCCTCCGAGCCGTAGTCGACGTTCACCTGCACCGTCGAGGTGCGGAACATCATGTCGAGGCCGCGCGTGCCGACCTTCGGCATGTAGTTCATCATGATGCGATAGCGCGACTTGGGCATCACCGGCGTCTCGGCCATCGACCAGCCGGGCGAGGTACCGAGCCCGGAGAAGCCGAGGCCGAGCGGGTCGGCGACCGCCTTCACGTCGGCGAGGTGGCGGTCGAGTTCGGCCGCGGTCGCATGGGCGTCGTCGACCGGTGCGCCGGAGAGTTCGAACTGGCCGCCCGGCTCGAGGCTGATCGCCCCGCCGCCGACGTCGTCGGCCAGGCCGATGATCGCCTCGCCGTCGTGGATCGGCTCCCAGCCGGTGCGCGCTTCGAGCCCCTCGAGCACCGCGCGGATGCCCGCCTCGCCCTCGTAAGCGACGGGGGAACCGTCGGCGCGGCGGAAGGGGAACTTCTCGTGTTCGGTGCCCATCTTCCAGCGATCCGCCGGCTTCTCGCCGGCCGCGATCCAGGCGACGAGGTCGTCGCGGCTCTCGATGGGGCGTTCGTCGATCGTATCGCGGGCCATGGGCGGTTCCGGTTGGTCGGGCGGCGCACATTATAGGCCCGTCGATGACCGGACAAATGCGAAATACCGAAAGGATGGCTCAGCGTTTCTGACCGATCGTCGGTGGTGACGATGGTTTGACGGCTTCCTCGGCACGCGCGAAGATCGATTCGATGCCGGGGGACGAACGCCGATGAAGGATACGTTGGAAGCCCTTCGCCAGTTCTGGGACCCCGCGGCGCTGGGTGAGCGCCTCGCGACGGCCGGTCTCGGTACGACGGACGCGCGCGCCGCGCTCGAGGCGCTGGGGCCGGCGGTCTCGGCGGCGATGCGACGTCGCGCCGCCGAT
The DNA here is from genome assembly GCF_056313705.1 of Pinisolibacter sp. DMC100. NCBI lineage: Bacteria > Pseudomonadati > Pseudomonadota > Alphaproteobacteria > Hyphomicrobiales > Ancalomicrobiaceae > Pinisolibacter > Pinisolibacter sp. DMC100. The sequence goes on from NZ_JBQUZT010000001.1 coordinate 1,283,788, forward strand.
CCGCGCGGTCTCGCCGAGATGATGGGTCTGGTGAAGGCCAAGCCCGACTTCGCCGCCAGCCTGCCCGGCGGCGAGGCGCTGGGACGGCTCTTCGGCTCGCAGGCGGTCACCGCCGCGGTGATCGACGCGGTCGCGGCCGGTTCCGGGGTCGACAGACGGGTGCTGGAACAGGCCCTGCCGCTCGCCGCGGAGGGCGCGATGGCGGCGCTCGCCGAGACGCTCCGGGCCAATCCGCTGACCGAGGGGCTCGCCGATCTCGCCGAGCCCAAGCCGCGGGCCGCGCCCACTCTCGACGAGATCCTGACCGACAGCTTCGGCCCGGCGACCTCGCGTCTGGTCGGCAAGACCCTGCGCGAGACGCCCAATCCGATCGGACCGGGCAACGTCTTCGGCGAGATCCTCGGCGAGTTCATGCGCGGCTTCAACAACGGCGGCCCGCCGCACGACGAACCGGTCGCCGCGCACGACGCGGTGCCGCCGCCATCGCGGGCCGTCGGTCATCTGTTCGAGGCGTCGCGCGCCGCCGGCGACGAACAGGCGCGCGCCCTCGAGGCGGTCTTCGATCGTTTCTGGAAGGATGCCGCCGAGATCGCCGCGGCCCACGCCGGCGAGGCTGCGGCCGCCGCCGGAGGGGTTCCGGCGGCGGCCGAGCCGCCTCAGGCGACGGAGCCCTGAGGCGCCGACCGCGATGCGGTCGGCTTCGGCATCGGCGGGGGGAGGACCGATGCCGGGTTCATCGCCGCCAGCGCCTCGCGCTGCATCGCCCGCCGGCCGGCACGCCGTTCGACGGAGAGGATGCGGAGCCGCGACGATGGATCGTCGTGGCCGGACCCGGCCAGCACCGCCAGCACGTCGCCGCGCCTGAGGCCGATGTCGGCGAGCATGCGGTCGTCGAGGTCGAGCAGCGTCACCACGGCGCGGCGGTTTCGCCGCTTCGTCCATGCGCGCGCCCAGGACTTCGCCACGGCGACGACGGCGCGGTGAAGCGCGCCGGCGAGAGGGGCGAGGGCGAAGCGATCGACGACGGGGGACATGGCGCTCTCCTGCGGTTTAGGTCCCGAAAGGCCGATCTCGCGACGAAAATCCGCCGAATCGGGTGATTCGGCGGTGCGTTCGAGGGTGAGACCGGAATGTCCCCAAGGTGCCTCGGGTCGATTGATCGATCAAACGAATGTTGGTAATCGTGAGCATCAACGAAATCGATGGATCGATCCGATGCCCGCGACCCTGGACCTCGATCAGCTGAAGACCTTCGTGGCGATCGCCGAGAGCGGGTCCTTCACCCGTGCCGCCGACCGCGTCGCCAAGACCCAGTCGGCGGTGTCGATGCAGATGCGTCGACTGGAGGAGCGGGTCGGCAAGCCGATCTTCTCGCGCGACGGCCGCCAGTCGCGCCTGTCGGAGCACGGCGAGCGGCTGCTCGCCTATGCCCGGCGGATGTTGCGGCTCAACGACGAGACGCTGGCCGCCTTCGAAGAGGCCGAGCTCTCCGGCCGCGTCCGCCTCGGCACGCCCGACGACTACGCCGATCGCTTCCTGCCGGAGATCCTGGCCCGCTTCGCCGCCTCCAACCCGCGGGCCGAGGTGACGGTGGTCTGTGCCCCCACCCCGACGCTGGTCGAGGCCATGTCGGCGGGCGATCTCGACGTCGCCATCATCACCCATGTGCGTGAGAAGGGGCCGGCCGAGATCATTCGACGCGAGCCGCTGCTGTGGGTCGGCTCGCAGCGCCATGCCGCCCACGAGATCGACCCGTTGCCGGTGGCGCTGGGGCGGCCGAACTGCAACTGGCGCCGCGCCGCGCTCGACGGGCTGGAACTCGTCGGCCGTCGCCATCGCCTGCTCTACGTGTCGTGGAACTCGACCGCGGTCGGCGCCGCCGTGTTGGCGGGGCTGGCGGTGTCGGTGCTGCCGGAATCGGCGCTGCGCCCCGGCATGCGGGTACTCGGCGAACGCGAGGGTCTGCCGCGTCTGCCCGACGTCGAGATCGGCCTGCTGCGTGCCCGCGGCGCGAGCCTGCCGGTGGTCGATGCGCTCACCGGCCACATCGTCTCGTCGCTCGACAACCTGTCTGCATCGGGGCGGGCGCTGCTCGGTTGAACGAGCGGCGGATCAGCGGAAGGCGGCGCCGAGCGCCTGGACGCGGTCGAAGGAGGTGATTTCGGCGGAACCGCGGGACGACTGCTGATTGGCGGCCTCGTCGTTGGCGAGGGGCAGGGTCTTCTTGTCGATCGTGCCCTTCATCTTGGTGCCGTTCTTCCCGACCTCCATCACCATCAGCCGGCCGTTCTTGAGGTCGCGGTAGAGCATGGTGGTGTCGGCGTCACGCCGCGGCTCGCCGACCTCGGCGCCGCCGAAGAACCGGAAGCCACGGGCCGTTCCGCCGCCCCAGACGGCGACGGCGCCCGCGACGAACACCACGGCGAGGGCCGCCGCGATCAGCAGGTAGTTCGGCGCCTTGGCATGGTGGCCGTGGCCATGGGCCGCATCGGCCTTGCCGGCGTGCATCGGGGGCTTCGACGCCGGTCGCTGCGGCACGGGTCGTCCGCCGACGTGGGCGGCAGGCGCGGGGCGGGGCGGTGGACGGGCGACGGCGGTCATCTCGAACCTCTCTCGTCGCCATCTTCCCACACCGACCCTTCAGGATCGGTTAAGGCTTTGCCTCGCCTTTCGCGTCAGCGCCTGAGCACGAAGAGATTGCCGCCGAGCACCGCGGCGAGGCCGACGATCGCCGGCCAGGTCCAGACGTAGCCCTCCACCACGGTCGAGATCGCCAGTGCAAAGACCGGGAACATCACCGTGAGATAGCCGGCCCGCGCCGCGCCGATCCGGCCGAGCAGGGTGAGGTAGGCCCAGAAGGCGGCGACCGACGAAACCAGCGCCAGCCACACCAGCGAGGCGACGTAGGGAGCGGACGGGTCGAAGCGGAAGCCTTCGCCGCCCACCAGCACGTAGACGAGCATGATACCGCTGCCCCAGGTCATGCCCCAGGCGGTGGCCGAGAGCACCGGGATCGAGCGCTTCTGCAGGACGCCCGAGATCATGTTGCCGGCGCAGAAGCAGGTCGTGCCGGCGATGCAGAGCAACAGGCCGATCGCGGCGCTCCGGTCGAAGTCGGCGCCGGCGATCGTCGGCCAGAACATCGCCGCCACGCCGGCGAAGCCGAGCAGGCCGCCGGTGAGCACCCGCCCCGAGATCCGGTGGCCGAAGAACACCCGCCCCATCAGCAGGTTGATGACCGAGGCGAGCGAGAAGACGACCGACAGCAGACCCGACGGCAGCCCCTTGGCGCCGTGATAGAAGAGGTCGAAGTTGGTCGAGAAGATGAAGAAGCCGAGCGCCGCGAAGCCGGCATGGGCGCGCAGCGGAAAGCGCATCCGCAGTCCGCCGAAGCTCACCCAGATCCACATCGCCACGGTGGCGATGACGAAGCGCCAGAACAGCGAAGCCTCCGGCGAGACCGGAGCCGACACCTGCTCCTTCATGGCGATCCAGCTGGTCGACCAGCCGAACATCGTCACGCCGTAGAGCAGGGCGTCGAAGGCACCGAAGCGGGCGGCGGGCATCGGGCTCGCGGCCGGCGCCGTGGTCGACGCTGCGGTGGTCTCGGTCATGGGGCCTCGTTGGCGGATGCGTCGGTCGCGACGGCTCGTTGCACGATCGTGCGACGCGGCGCCTCGGTCCAGCGAATAGTTCTGATCGGTTCGATCGACGGGGTCGATCGATCGTCAGTCGGAGCCGGAATCGCCGCCGTCCATGCCGCCGCCGTCCATGCCGGCGTCGGAGCCTGCTGCGTCCCCGTCGCCGTGCGACGGAGCGAGAGCGGCGTCGCCCGGACCGACGTCGGAGGCGTCAGTGGCGTCGTCGGGCGCATCGTCCGAAGCGGCATGGTCGGTCGCGCCGCCATCGGGCGCGGCGTCGGCGTCCTCTTTCGCTTCGGTCTCCGGCTTCCACGGTTCGGCGCTCGGCGCCGCGGCCGGGGCGTCGTCGCCCGCGGCGGCAGGGCGTGCGCTCATCGCCGTGCCGAGCACGAAGGCGGCGCCGGCGGCCGCCGCCGCGGCGGCATTGGCCTGGCTCGCGGCTCCGGCCGAGGTCGCCGGCGAAGCCGACGCGCCGGCGTCGGCGGCGATCGCCTCCTCGGTCTTCGCCTCGCTCGGCGTCGCCGGTCGGCGCGCCGGCCGACGGCCGAAGATGTGCTTGAAGAACCGGATCATGCCGCCCTCGCTCTCATGCCCCGACCACGATCAGATGCAGCGCCCGCGGCCCGTGGGCGCCGAGCAGCATGGTCTGTTCGATGTCGCCCGAGCGCGACGGCCCGGTGATCATGTTGACGGCGCGCGGCATCACGCCCTCGCCCCACCGCGCCCGGATCCGCGCCCAGGCGTCCTCGTAGCTGCCGACCAGATCCTCGGCGAAGACCACGACGAGATGATGATCGGGCAGGAAGTTGAGCGTCGTCGGGTTGTCTTGCCCCGACACCAGCACCACCGTCCCGGTCTCGCCGACGCCGGCGAGCGCCGCCGACAGGCCGACGAGGTCGCGCCCGCTCGACGGCCCGACCGTCACCTCGAGCTGCGCCTCGGTCTCGAACGGCAGGGCGGCGAGACGCGGATCGGCGCCGCGCCGGACCGCCTGCGGCAGGTTGCGGGATCGCAGATAGGCCGCGATCGCTGCCGGCACCTCGGCAGCACTCGCCACGCGCTCGGTCGTGGTGGCGACGCTCTCGGCCTGCGCCACGAAGTGATCGACCAGCGCCGCGCCCTCGAGCTTCGCCTTGGCCGCGATCGGTCCCGGCGCGCGCGCCGCGAGGCGTTCGCTGACGGCGGTGCGTCGTGTCGCCTCGTCGCCGGCGATGCCGCGCTTCAGGCGGCCGAGAATGGCGTCGCGTCCGCTCATCGCGTCTCTCCCCGCTGCGGCCGTTCGCCGGCCTGCCAACGCTGCATGAAGGTGGCGCCCTGCGGCGCCGGCATGTCGCGATGTCTGGTCCAGCCGTCGCCGAAGGGCAGCCGGGCGATGCGCCCGCGCCCACGGGCGATGAGCGCGAGGCCGGCCCGGCCGATCCGGGTGGCCAGCCGATAGAGCGCCGGCCGGGTGGCGAGCGCCGCCCAGAGCTTCAATCCGAGGCGCTGCGTCGCCGGGTTCAGCGCCTTCTCGTACTCGCGCCCGCGCCAGGCCCGCATCATCCGCGGCAGCGGGATGCGCATCGGGCAGACCTCCTCGCAGCGGCCGCAGAAGGTCGAGGCGTTGGGCAGATGGCCGGTCCGGTCGATGCCGACCAGCGTCGGCGTCAGAACCGAGCCCATCGGGCCGGGATAGACCCAGCCGTAGGCGTGGCCGCCGACCTGATGATAGACCGGGCAGTGGTTCATGCAGGCGCCGCAGCGGATGCAGCGCAGCATGTCCTCGAACTCGGTGCCGAGCATCGCCGAGCGGCCGTTGTCGAGCAGGACGACGTGATATTCGCCCGGCCCGTCGGGGTCGTCGGCGCGGCGCGGGCCGGTCGAGATCGTCGTGTAGACGCTCATCTCCTGCCCGGTCGCCGAGCGCGCCAAGACCCGCATCACCGTGTCGAGATCCTCGAGCGTCGGCACGATCTTCTCGATCGAGGCGAGCACGACGTGGGCCTTCGGCAGCGTCTGGGTGAGATCGCCGTTGCCCTCGTTGGTGACGATCACCGACGAGCCGGTCTCCGCCACCAGGAAGTTCGCCCCCGTGATGCCGACGTCGGCCGCGGCGAAACGGTCGCGCAGGACCGCGCGCGCTTCCGCCATGAGGGTCGCGGGCTCGGAGAGATCGCGCGTCGGCGAGAGATGGTCGTGGGCGGCGCGGAAATCCTCCGCCACCTGATCCTTGGTGAGGTGGATCGCCGGCGCGATGATGTGGGAGGGATGCTCGCCGCGGAGCTGGATGATGTATTCGCCGAGATCGGTCTCGACCGGGGTGATCCCCAGCGCCTCGAGATGCTCGTTGAGCGCGATCTCCTCCGAGATCATGCTCTTGCCCTTGGTGACGGTCTTCGCATCCAGCCGGCGGCAGATGTCGGCGACGATCGTCCGTGCGTCCTCCGCCGTCTCGGCCCAGTGGACATGACCGCCGGAGGCCGCGACCTTGCGCTCGAATTCCTCGAGATAGAGGTCGAGATGGGCGAGCACGTGGACCTTCACGTCGCGCGCCGCGTCGCGCACCGCCTCGAACTCGGGAAGGCTGGCGACGCCCATGCGCCGGCGGGCCATGAAACCGACCTCGACGTTGCCGAGCGCCTTGCGCAGCACCGGATCGGCCATGGCGCGGGCGGCATTCTCGGGAAAGGCGGGCGAGGTGACCTTCATCGCGTGCCCTCCTCGGCCGACCTGCCGATCGCCGGTTCGTCGGTCATGCCGGCGAGCACCTCGGCGACGTGGCGGACCTCGATGTCCGAGCCCTCGCGCGTGAGCTTGCCGGCGATGTTGAGGAGGCAGCCGAGATCGCCCGCCACCAGCGTCGTCGCGCCCGAGGCGGCGACGTCGGCGCATTTCTTGGCGACGATCGCTCCCGATATGTCGGGATATTTGACCGCGAAGGTACCGCCGAAGCCGCAGCAGGCTTGCGGATCGCGCATCTCGACCGGCTCCAGCCCCTCGACGGCGGAGAGCAGCCGGCGCGGCTGATCGCGCACCGCCAGTTCACGCAGGCCCGAACAGGAATCGTGCAGCGCCACCTTGCCCTGGAACCGCGCCGCGGTCGCCGTCACGCCCATGACGTCGACGAGGAAGGCGGTGAGTTCGTGGGTCTTGGCGGCGAGCGCCTCGGCGCGGCCGCGCCACGGGTCGGACGCCTCGAAGAGCTCGGGATAGTGCCGCGCGATCATGGCCGCGCAGGAGCCCGACGGCGCCACCGTGTAGTCGCAGCCCTCGAAGGCGGCGATCACCCGCTTCGCCATGGTCCGGGCACCGTCGCGGTCGCCGGCGTTGAAGTTCGGCTGGCCGCAGCAGGTCTGGTCGGCCGGCACGACGAGATCGCAGCCGGCATCCTCGATCAGCTTCGCCGCGGCGAAGCCGACGGTCGGCCGCATCGTGTCGACGAGGCAGGTCACGAACAGGCCGACGCGCGGGCGGCGAGGGGAGGGGGCGGACATGCGGGCGGATACTCCGATGCGACGCCGAAGCGGCGCGCGCCGTTCGGTCCGCCGAGTTCGAACCCGTCGAACCACGATCGTCAAGCCGTCTCGGCCGCCGGCCGGTGCCCGCGTGCCGCGTGCGTCGCCGTCCGGCTGGCAAGCGCGCTGCCGCGATGTTGCGTCGCACCATGAGCAGTGGTGGCGCCGGCCGCTTCGGCCTATGTGTTTTTCCGCAGTGCGGCATGGGCGGGCGGGCTTGACCGGCGGCCTCCGCTCCGCCGAGATGAGTCCCGCGCCGTCGACGAAGGAGTGCCCGATGACGACCGACGCTCCCACCGTCCTGTCGCGCGGTTTCGTGCTCCATCCCCGCCGTGCCGAGATCCTCGGCGAGGTCCATGCCCGCCCCTTCCGGCCGGCGGTCGCGCCGCGGGTGTTCCTGCACTACGCCTTCCTCGTGACCCGCGAGGCGATCGAGGCCGACCGGCTGTTCCTCGAGCGCTTCTGCCGCGCCCGCGGTCTCGCCGGACCGGGGCCGGAGACACGCCATCACGTCGTGGCGGTCGGCGGCGGCTGGCTCAAGTGGGAACGCCACGCCGAATTCGTCGGCTACACCTGGGACGGTCCGGCGACCGACGGCGAGCGCGTCTTCGCCGAGCTGCCGAGCACCCACCCCTTCGGCACCGAGTTCGTCCAGCCCGGTCCGCTGATGGTCGCCATCCGCCTCGACCTGATGGCCGATCGCGGCGACCTCGCGGCGGCCGCCGCGCTGTTCGATGCGGCGAGCTGCTGCGTCTCCGAGGCCTATGGCGGCGCCGGGGTGGCGCTGACCGACTTCCGTCAGGACGGCGACGGCCACACCCGCATCCTCTGCCTCGACCGCGGCCTCAACGAGCAGCAGGCCGGCGCGCTGGTGCAGCGCCTCGTCGAGATCGAGACCTATCGCACGCTCGCCATGCTCGGCCTGCCGGTGGCGCAGGGCGTCGGCCCCGAGGTCCGTCGCATCGAGCGCGAACTCGCCGCGATCGCCGCCGCCATCCGCACCACCGAAGGGCTGGCCGCCAACCGCGAACTGCTGGAGCGCCTGTCGGGGCTGACCGCCGATCTCGAGGCCCACGTCGCCGAGTGTTCCTACCGCTTCGGCGCGACGCGGGCCTACGACCAGATCGTCAAGGACCTGATCGTGCTGCTGCACGAGCATCACGTGCCGGGCTACGGCACCTGGACCAACTTCCTCGCCCGCCGCTCCGATCCGGCGATGCGCACGGTGGTGTCGATCCAGGAGCGGATGAACGACCTGTCGCGCAAGCTCGCCCGTGCCGCGCAGCTGCTCCGCACCCGCGTCGACATCGACCTCGAACAGCAGAACCGCGATCTGCTCTCCTCGATGAATGCCCGTTCGCGCCAGCAGCTCCTGCTGCAGCAGACGGTCGAGGGCCTGTCGGTGGCGGCGGTGAGCTACTACGTCGTCGGCCTCTTCGGCTATCTCTTCAAGGCGGCCAAGGAGGCGCATCTCCTGCCGATCGACCCGGGGCTCGCCACCGGTCTCGTCGTGCCGGTGGTGATCGCCTGCGTCTTCTGGGTGGTGCGTTCGATCCGACGGAAACACGCGCCCGACGGCGAGCACTGAGCGCCGCGGCGCCTTCGTCGATGAACGAAAAAGGCCCCGGTTTCCCGGGGCCTTTCCACATGCGACCGCGAGAGGCTCGCGGCGCCGATCACTTCTTCGAAGCGAGGAAGGCGATGACGTCCTCGGCAGCGGCCTTGTCCTCGCCGAAGCCGGCGAAGGCCATCTTGGTGCCCGGGTTGAACGCCTTCGGGTTGGCGAGATACTGGGCGAGCTGGGCTTCGTCCCAGGTCTTGCCGGCCGCGCCCATGGCCTTCAGGTCGTCGCCGTACTTCTCGTACTTCTCGTCGCCCGCCATCTTGCGGCCGAGCACGCCCGTGATGTTCGGGCCGGTCGGCTTGGTGGTGGCTTCCGGGCCGGGGACGGCGTGGCAGATCTTGCACTTGGCGAACAGCTTCTCGCCGTTGGCGGCATCGGCGGCGAAGGAGGCGCCGGTCGAAGCGACGAGGCCGAGGGCGGCGAGGAGGACGACTTTCTTCATTTCGGATCTCCGCTGGGCGTGGTCATCGGTTTTACCCGAGAACGTGTCTAAACGACCGCGGTTCCGAGTCCTACCGGGAAATTCGACCAAATCGAGATCATTCCGCCGGGGCACCCCCCGACCTCGGCCGAGTCGTCACCGGAAAATGACCTCCCTGCCCCGAAATTGGACGAGGGATCGAGGTTTGGGGCGCCTCCCGACGCCCTCTCGGGACGTCCTTGCGGTCAAGCTTACGTGAAAATACCCAAGGAACATTGATTGAATCGGTTGAAATCTCGCCATTCTGTGGCACTCTGACGCAGTGGTCCGCGCCATGTACGCGGACCGTCGGGTCGAGGAGGCGCGCATGACGATCGTGGCAGACACCGTCCCGTCGAGAACGGGACCATCCCATTCGGCAACCGCGGCGATCGACGTCCGCGCGTTGACCGTCGACGATCTCTCCGCCGCCCTCGCCGACGGCCTGAGAGACTTCCGCGCCGCGCCGACCTTCGGCCTGCTGGTCGGGCTCGTCTATGCGATCGGCGGTCTCGCCGTCTTCTCCGCGGCGATGTCCTTCGACATGATCTTCATCGTCTATCCGCTCGCCGCCGGCTTCGCCCTGATCGCCCCCTTCGCCGCGGTCGGGATCTACGAGACCAGCCGCCGCATGGAGACCGGTGAGAGCCTCAGGATCGCCGATCTGATCGGCTCCGTGCCGCCCCATGCCCGGCGCGAGCTCGGCTACATGGCGCTGGTCACGCTCTTCGGCATGATCGTCTGGGTCTATGCCGCCGGCTTCAGCTGGGCGCTGTTCTTCGGCGTGCGACCGCTGCCGACCGAGGACGTGCTGAACATGCTGTTCTCGACCCCGCGCGGCGTCTTCTTCCTGGTCACCGGCAATCTGCTCGGCGCCGTGCTCGCCACCGCGATCTTCTCGGTGTCGATCGTCGCCTATCCGCTGCTGCTCGACCGCGACGTCGACTTCGTCACCGCGATGATCGCCTCGATCCGCACCGTGCTCGCCGCGCCGCAGGTGACGATCGGTTGGGGCATCTTCGTCGCCACCATGCTGCTGATCGCCATCGTGCCGATGTTCCTTGGCCTCGTCGTGGTCCTGCCCTGGCTCGGCCACGCTACCTGGCACCTCTATCGCCGCGCCGTCCCCCGCGCCTGACGGACGACCCGAAGCGCCGAAACGAGAGAGCCCCCCGGAAGGTCACTTCCGGGGGGCTCTCTCGTTTTTCGCGGTCGCGGACCGCGTCACATGACGACGACCCTGGTGCCGACCTTGACCCGGCCGTAGAGGTCGGTGACGTCCTGGTTGCGCATGCGGATGCAGCCCGAGGAGACCGCCTGACCGATCGTCCACGGTTCGTTGGAGCCGTGGATGCGGTATTCGGTCGAGCCGAGATAGAGGGCGCGGGCGCCGAGCGGATTGTCCGGACCGCCCTCCATGTGGCGCGGCAGGTCGGGCTTGCGCTTCAGCATCGCCGGCGGCGGGGTCCAGTCGGGCCATTCCGCCTTGCGCGTGATGGTGTGGGTGCCGGCCCACTGGAAGCCGGGGCGGCCGATGCCGACGCCGTAGCGCCGCGCCTTGCCGCCGGGCAGCACGAGGTAGAGCCGCCGTTCGGAGGTGTCGACGACGATCGTGCCCGGCGCCTGCGCCGTCTTGTAGTCGACCTCGGTCGGCAGGAAGCGCGGATCGATCTCGTCGCGGCCCGGTCCCTCGCTCGGCGCCAGCGCCGCGGTGTGGGCCGACTGCGGCGCGAAGCGGCTCGGCGGGGCGGACATGTCGGTGCGGGTGCCGTAGACCACCGGACCCGTCACGTCGCGATAGGAGACGGGCCGCTGGCGCAGCTGGTTGACCCACGGGTCGACGGCGTTGGGCGACAGCATCACCGGCGGACGGTCGACATAGCGGTCGAAGGCGGCGGCGGGCGTCGTCGCCCCGGCGATCCCGCCGGCGATCAGCGCCGCGGAGAGAAACGATCGATACATGGCACACACTCGGTCGTCGTGAAGCCCGGCCTCCGTTCGGATCCGGTCCTTCCCGTATCTTGGGCGCGTCCCCGCAACCGAATGGTGAACGAGATCGCCACCGTTTCTCGGGAAGTCGGAAACCTTTCGTCATGGTTACCGTTTGGTTGCACTTCCGCATCGGCGGGAATTCCGCCGCGATCGCTTCGACGCGACCTCGTCGGCAAACCATTCCTTAAGGACGACGGGCCATGATCCGGAAACGACGACCCGCAAGACGACGAGGGCATTCATTCATGGCCGCCAGAAAGCTCTTCCGCATCGAGGCGATGGGCTCCGCCGCGACGGGACCTGCGGGTGGCCGGGACGAGGACCGTCACCGCGAGGTCATCGACGAGATCCGCGCCCTGCGTGCTCTCGTCCAGCCGACCCAGGAACTCGGTGAGAAGGCGCTCGAACAGCTGCGCCGCGATCAGGCGGAAGCCCGCAAGATCAAGGCCGAGATGGACCTGATCTACGAGGCCATCAACCGCACCAAGCGCGAGATCGCCACCCTCCACGTCTCCGGTTGCAACGGTCAGGAACTGTCGCGCGTCTCCAACGAGCTCGACGCCGTCGTGCTCGGCACCGAGAACGCCACCGAGGTCATTCTGGCTTCCGCCGAACTGATCGACGAGCGCGCCGGCGCGCTCTCCGCCAAGCTCAAGGGCTCCGATCGCGGCATGGCCGCCGACATCCAGGAGGCGACCGTCCAGATCTTCGAGGCCTGCAACTTCCAGGACCTCACCGGCCAGCGCATCTCCAAGGTCGTCGGCACGCTGCGCTTCGTCGAGGAGCGCATCATCAAGATGATGGACATCTGGGGCGGCGTGGAGAGCTTCAAGGAGATCGAGATCGAGCTCGAACACCGTCTCGGCGACCAGTCCCTGCTCAACGGTCCGGCGCTCGGTTCCGACCAGGGCATCGCCAGCCAGGACGACATCGACGCCCTCTTCTCCTGAGCGGCGATCCACGGCACGCGACGGCGGGCGCTTCGGCGCCCGTTTCCTTTTTGTTCACGCTCTGCTAGGCTCCCGCCGAACCGAGGGAGAGCGCGATGGACGGAAAGGTCGACGGATTGATCACGGGGCCGGACGGGCTCGACCGCTGCTGGTGGCCGGGCGACGACGACCTCTATCGCCGCTATCACGACGAGGAATGGGGCCGCCCCGTCGCCGACGATCGCCGTCTCTTCGAGAAGATCTGCCTCGAGGGCTTCCAGTCGGGTCTGTCCTGGCTCACCATCCTGAGGAAGCGCGAGAACTTCCGCCGCGCCTTCGCCGACTTCGACGCCGAGGCGATCGTCGCCTTCGACGAGCAGGACATGGACCGGCTGTTGACCGACGCCGGCATCGTCCGCCACCGCGGCAAGATCGAGGCGGTCTTGAACAACGCCCGCCGCTTCCTCGAGCTGCGCGATCGCGAGGGTTCCTTCGCCGCCTTCGTCTGGAGCTACGAGCCCGACCCCGCGACCCGCCCGACGCAGCCGACCAAGGCGCAGCTCTGCGCCGCCTCGGTGACGTCCGAATCGACCGCCCTGTCGAAGGAACTGCGCAGGCGCGGCTGGGCCTTCGTCGGGCCGACCACCTGCTACGCCTTCATGCAGTCGATGGGGCTGGTCAACGACCACGTCCACGGCTGTGCCGTGCGCGATGTGGTCGAAGCGGCGCGGAACGCCTTCGTCCGGCCGCGCCGCTGACCGGGGCGCGACGCCGTCTTTTCGCCGACCTCGCGCGCTGTCATGGTGGACCCCCGCGGACGCCGTCGATTCGACGGCGCCGTCGCCCGCCCACAGGAACCGCCGTCGCGATGACCGCCGAGACGCCCGACCGCCGCCGCTTTCTCGCCCTCGCCGCCGGCCTGTCGGTCGCCGCCTTCGGCGCCGGGACGGCCGCGGCGCAGGAGGCCGAGCAGCCCGACCCGCGCCTGACGGTGGAGACGGTGACCTTCCAGGTCCGCCGGCAGGTCTTCAAGGGACAGCTGAGCCGACTGCGCAGCGGCGGTCGCCGGCCCGGCGTGCTGCTGATCCACGGCCAGCGCGGCGCCGATGCCCTCCATCGCGCCTTCGCCCGCCGGCTCGCGCTCGACGGCTTCATCGTGCTCCTGCCCGACCTCGCCTCGCCGCAGGGCCTCTCGCCCGATCAGGTCGAGGAGATTCAGGGTGCACTCGCCCGCCTCGCTTCGGCGGAGGTGATCGCGGCGCTCGAGGCCGGGATCGATCTCGTCGCCAAACATCCCGAATGCACCGGCGCGGTCGGTGCCGTCGGCTTCTCGTGGGGCGGCACCTTCGCGCTGCAGCTCGCCGCGGCCGGCTCGCGCATCCGCGCGGCGGTGTCGTTCTATGCCGTGCCGCCGTCGCCCGAGCGCATCGCCGGGACGCGCGTGCCGATCCTCTTCCATTGGGCCGACAACGACCCGCGCACCGCGCCGTTGGTCGACGCGATCGAGAAACGACTGATCGGTACGGGCAAGGTGTTCGAGGCCTACCTCTATTCCGGCGTCACGTCGGGCTTCGCCACCGACCCCGACCCACGCCGTTACGACCAGAAGGCGACCGACAGCGCCTACGAGCGCACCGCCTTCTTCCTGCGCCGCTGGCTCGTCGTACCGGCCTGACGAGCGCCGCTCAGCCGGCCGGCGTCGCCCTCGCGCAGGCCTTCGCATCGGAGAGCAGGAACAGCGGATGGTCCTCGACCACCCGCCCGCCGGCCGTGCGCGCCAGCGTGCCGAGCGGCGTCACCGTGCCGAACAGCCCCCGCACCTCGGCGGTCGGCTCGCGGCCGGGCCGTTCGACGTCGAGGACGGTGGCGCAGACGGTCGTCGGATCGAGCACCGGCAGGTCGATGTAGCGCACCCGCTCGTCGAAGGGGATGACGCGGCGTGCCCCCAGCGTCGCCGCCAGTTGCGACGCGAGCGTGTAGTTCGGCCCCGCGAAGACCGTCGCGCCGACCTCGGCCGCCTTGGCCTCGAGCGCCCGGCCGAAGGCCGGCCAACCCTTCATCTGCGCCGTCGGATCGCGATTGGCGGGCAGCACCACCAGCGGCACCAGCACGTGGAGATAGACGAGGCCGGTCAGTGCGAAGCCGACCGGCGCCACCCATGGCCGCAACCGTGCGAGCCGGCCGTGCCATGCGTCCGAGAGCGTGCCGATCTCGCCCGCTCCGCGTGCCGCGAGCCAGGCGATGCCGGCATAGAGCGGGGCCGGCCAGTTGCCCTCGATGCCGCCGTGCATCGAGTGGAAGACGAGATAGGCGAGGAAGGGCGCACTGGTGGCGAGCACGAGGAGCCCGGCCGCGTCGCGTGCCTTTGCCGCCGCGCGCAGGCCGATGACGACGAAGGGCACCATCGGCAGGCCGATCAGCAGCAGCTGGACGCCGACGAACTCGCCGAACTTCTCCGGCCGGAAACCGTGCGGCACGGTGCGGCCGAACTGCTTGGCGAAGGAGACCCATTCGTGGGTGGCGTTCCAGTGCAGCACCGGCGCGAAGATCGCCGCTGCGATCGCCCCGCCCGCCCACAGTTGCCACGACTTGAACCAGCGCCGGTTCTCCGCCATGGCGGCGAGCCAGATCAGGATGCCGATACCGAGGAACAGCACCGAATATTTCGAGGCGAGGCCGCAGCCGGCGGTGACACCGACCATCAGCCACCAGCGCGGATCGCGCGAGGCGACGAGTTCCGCCATCGCCCAGACCGTCGCGCCCCAGAAGAACACCGAAGGCCCGTCCGGCGTCACCAGCACCGAGCCGGCGCCGATCAGCAGCATGGCGTTGAACCAGACGACGGCGCGGTCGGCGATCTCCCGGCCCGACAGCAGCGCGGCGCCGCGCCACAGCAGCAGCGAGCCGACGAGCGTGGCGAAGGGGGCGAGGAAGCGTACGCCGAGCGGCCCGTCGCCGGCGATCGCGCGGCCGGCGGCGATCATCCAGGCGATCATCGGCGCGTGGTCGAGATAGCCGGGGGCGAGATGTTCCGACCACAGGCGGTAATAGGCCTCGTCGTCGACGAGCCCGGTCGCACCGGCGACCGCGAGCCGCAGCGCCGTCAGACCGAGGAGCAGGGCGACGATCCGGGCGGTGGCCCCCCCGGTCGTCGTCGCGCGCGCCGCCGCCTCGCTCATGGTCTCACTTGCGCCAGGTCAGCACGGCCGAGACGGTGTAGTTGAACACCGCGCTCATCACCGCGCCGGCGAAACCGGCGATCCAGGGCCCCGTCTCGGCCATCTCGAACAGGCCGGTGGCGACGCCCATGTTGGCGATCGTGCCGAGGCTGCACACCAGATAGAAGGTGAAGAGACCCCAGACGAAGGACAGGCCGGTCAGACGGCGGTC
The DNA here is from genome assembly GCF_056313705.1 of Pinisolibacter sp. DMC100. NCBI lineage: Bacteria > Pseudomonadati > Pseudomonadota > Alphaproteobacteria > Hyphomicrobiales > Ancalomicrobiaceae > Pinisolibacter > Pinisolibacter sp. DMC100. The sequence continues at coordinate 1,299,318 of NZ_JBQUZT010000001.1, forward strand.
GCGGTAGGTCAGCTGGTTGTTGAGAATGAAGTTCCACGTCATGGCGACGACCGAGGCGGAGAGCTCGCCGGTGAAGAACGTCGTCTCGAAGACGTGGAGCGCCACCTTCAGCGTCGCCAGATGGATGACGATGCCCGAGGCGCCGACCAGAAGGAACATCAGGAAGCGCACCGGCACCAGACCGCCGGAGAGCTTGGAGAAGAGGAGGCCGAGATATTCGGCCGTCACCAGCGTGTCGAGCTTGGATTCGCCCGCCTGCCGCTCGCGGAAGGTGAAGGGCACCTCGACCGTCTTCAGCCGCTCCGGCGAGGAGGCGACGATGTCGAGCAGGATCTTGAAGCCCTCGCGCGACAGTTCGCCGGCGATCGCCTCGACCCGCTCGCGGCGAATCATGAAGAAGCCGCTCATCGGGTCGGAGAGTTCGATGCGCAGGAAGCGACGGGCGAGCGACGTCGCCGTCTCCGACCCCCACTGGCGGATCGACGACAGGCCCTCGTTCGACGAACCGCCGTCGACGTAACGGCTGCCGACCACCAGATCGGCGCCGCCGCGGATCGCGGCATACATCTGCGGCAGGATGGTCTCGTCGTGCTGCAGGTCGGCGTCCATCACGGCGACGACCGGCGCCGCCGACGACAGCATGCCCTCGATGCAGGCGCCCGCCAGACCGCGACGGCCGACGCGACGCAGGCAACGCACGCGGGCGTCGCAGGCGGCGATCGCCTTGGCGACCTGCGAGGTGCCGTCGGGGCTGTCGTCGTCGACGAAGATCACCTCCCAGGCGATGCCGACGAGCGCGGCGTCCAGCAACTCCACGAGGCGCGGAACGTTGGCGCTCTCCTTGTAGGTCGGAACGACGATGGAAAGCTCGGGGGACACGGCGGACTGGGCGAAGTCCGGACGGGCGGAATCCATGCGGGCGGAGCCTTTCGATGCTCGGCGGAAGTCGGGCGGCGCACCGAGGACGCGTCCGCGTGCAGCCCCTGCCCGATGGAGCCGCAACGTGGCGGAATTGTGAGGGGTTGGCAACTGGTGGCAGCGTGAATTCGACGTAATGCGCAACGATCTGCGCAGTCCCGCGACGTCGGAGCGCGCCTCTCGGCTTGTCCCTGCCGGCGATCCGGTCTAGGAACCGTGGCGCCCGCCCCGTTTCGGCGGGTTTTCGTGTTGGCGAGACGGGAAGCGAGCGGGTCATGGCATCGGATCAGAAGTTGAAGGCGCGGCTGCCCCGCGGGTTGGCCGATCGTGGCCCCGCCGACGTGCGCGCCACCGAGGCGATGCTGACGAAGATCCGCGAGATCTACGAGCTCTACGGCTTCGAGGCGGTGGAGACGCCGCTGCTCGAATACACCGACGCGCTCGGCAAGTTCCTGCCCGACCAGGACCGTCCCAACGAGGGCGTCTTCTCGCTGCAGGACGACGACGAGCAGTGGATGAGCCTGCGCTACGACCTGACCGCGCCGCTCGCCCGCTTCGCCGCCGAGAACTGGACGCAGATTCCGAAGCCCTATCGCAGCTATCGCTGCGGCTGGGTCTTCCGCAACGAGAAGCCCGGCCCCGGCCGCTTCCGCCAGTTCATGCAGTTCGACGCCGACACTGTGGGCGCAGGCAGCGTCGCCGCCGATGCCGAGATCTGCATGATGATGGCCGACGCCATGGAGGCGGTGGGCCTGAAGCGCGGCGACTATGTCGTCAAGGTCAACAACCGCAAGGTTCTCGACGGCGTGATGGAAGCGATCGGCCTCTCCGGCGACGAGAACGCGGCCGAGCGCCTGACCGTGCTGCGGGCCATCGACAAGCTCGACAAGATCGGACCCGAAGGCGTTCGCGATCTCCTCGGCGAGGGGCGTTGGGAGAATCCGAAGGACAAGTCCGGCGACTTCACCAAGGGCGCGGGGCTGGCGCCTACCGATATCCAGCTTGTCGTCGACTTCGTAGAAGCGACTTGGGACGAGTTGTATCAGGCCAAGGCACACCTGTTTTCTGGCAATGTCGGTCAGGACGGTGTGAAAGAACTGCGCGAGATTGAACAGTTGGTCCGATCCGCCGGCTACGGTCCCGATCGAATCCGCATCGACCCCTCCGTCGTCCGTGGCCTCGAGTACTACACCGGCCCGGTCTACGAGGCCGAGCTCACCTTCGAAGTGCCCAACGAAAAGGGAGAGATCGTCCGCTTCGGCTCGGTCGGCGGTGGCGGCCGTTACGACGGTCTCGTCTCGCGCTTCCTCAATGAACCCGCGCCGGCGACCGGTTTCTCGATCGGCGTCTCGCGCCTCGTCTCGGCGCTGAAGGCGGTGAAGAGCCCGATCCTCGCGGAAGCCGACACAGTCGGCCCGGTCTTGGTCCTCGCCATGGATAAGGAAGACCGCATGGGCGACTACCTGGCGCTGACCAAGACGCTCCGCGACGCCGGTATCCGCGCCGAGTGCTATCTCGGCTCGTCCGGCATGAAGGCGCAGATGAAATACGCCGACCGCCGCAAGGCGCCTTGCGTGATCATCCAGGGCTCCAACGAGCGCGACGCCGGCATCGTCCAGATCAAGGATCTGGTGGCGGGTGCCGAAGCCGCCAAGTCGATCGAATCCAACGCCGAGTGGAAGGCCGCGCGCCCTGCCCAGGTCGAGGCGAAGGTCGAAGACCTCGTCGCGACCGTGCGCGACATCCTCGCCCGTCAAGCCTGATCCGGGAGATCCCCATGGCGACCCCGACCGATCCCAACGCCGCCGAGATGCTCCGCCTGCTGGCGGAAGTCGGCATCGACACGCCCGAGGCGCTCGCCGAGCTGCTCGGAGGCGCCGACGCCGAAGCCGGCGACGAGCTTTCCGCCTTCGACCCGACCGCCGAACTCGTCGCGCTGTTCCAGCGCGAGACCGAGGCCGAGATGGTCGAGCCGTCGATCCTGCTGCCGGCCGATCTCTTCCTGGACACCGCCGGCGAGGACATCCGCCGCCGCCTGTTCCTGACGACGGACGCGGAGGGCCAAGAGCTCTGCCTGCGTCCCGACTTCACCATTCCGATCTGCCGCCACTATCTCGAGACCGGCGCCGCCGGCCGTGAGGCCGCACTCGGCTATTTCGGTCCGGTGTTCCGTCAGCGCGCCGACGAACCGGCGGAGTTCCTCCAGGCCGGCATCGAACTCTTCGGCAACGAGGATCGCGCCGCGGCCGACGCCGACGTGCTGGCGCTGGCGCTCGAGGCGGCGACGCTGTTCGCCCTCGACGAGCCGATCGTCAAGATCGGCGACGAGGGTCTGTTCCTGGCGCTGCTCGACGGGCTCGGCCTCGCCGCTCCGCTGCGCCGTCGCCTGCGCGGCCTCTTCGGCACGCCCGAGCGGCTCGTCGCCACCATCCGTCGCCTGTCGGCGGGCGAGGGCGCCGACGAGGCGATCCGCCATGCCGGCATCCTCGGCGCGCTCGCGGGCTCGAAGCCCGAGGAGGCGCGCAGCCTCGTCGAGGATCTGCTCGGCCTCGCCGGCATCGCCACCGTCGGCGGCCGCACCGCCCACGAGATCGCCGAGCGGTTCCTCGAACGCGCCGCGGTCGCCTCGGCCGGCGGCCTGACGCCGGAGGCGGCGGGGGTGCTGACGCGCTATCTCGCGCTCGAGACCTCGCCGGAACGCGCGGTCGACGCGCTCGACGCCTTCCAGCGCGAGGTCGGCCTCGACATCGCGCCGGCGATCGACCTCTTCGCCCGCCGCAACGAGGCCTTCCGCGACTGCGGCATCGGCCTCGACCGTCCGACGTTCCGCGCCGACTTCGGCCGCAACCTCGACTACTACACCGGCTTCGTCTTCGAGATGCGCGATCCCGATCGCGCCGGCTCGGTCGGCGCCGACAAGCCGGTGATCGGCGGCGGTCGCTACGACGGCCTGCTGGAGCGGCTGGGATCGACCACGCCGGTCGCCGCCTGCGGCTTCTCGATGTGGCTCGATCGCCTCGGCATCGGCGGCTACGGCCAGGAACTGGGAGATCGCCCGTGACCGATCTGATCATCGCCGTGCCCTCCAAGGGCCGGCTGCAGGAAAACACCAACGGCTTCTTCCAGCGCGCCGGCCTCGCCGTGCTGCAGCCGGGCGGCGAGCGCAACTATCGCGGCCGCCTCGGCGGCATCGACGGCGTCGAGATCGCCTTCCTCTCGGCCTCCGAGATCACCAAGGAAGTCGCCGCCGGCAACGTCCACTTCGGCGTCACCGGCCTCGACCTCGTCCACGAGAACGTCGCCGACTGGTCGTCCAAGGTCCATCTCGTCGCCGAGCTCGGCTTCGGCTTCGCCGACGTCGTGGTGGCGGTGCCGCAGGCCTGGATCGACGTCGTGACCATGGCCGACCTCGGCGACGTCGCGGCCGAGTTCCGCGCCCGCCACGGCCACCAGCTGCGCATCGCGACCAAGTATCTCAACACGACGCGCCGCTTCTTCGCCGAACACGGCATCTCCGACTATCGCAACGTCGAGAGCCTCGGTGCCACCGAGGGCGCGCCGGCCTCCGGCGCGGCGGAAGCGATCGTCGACATCACCACGACGGGCTCGACGCTGAAGGCCAACGCCCTGAAGATCCTGACCGACGGCGTGATCCTGAAGAGCCAGGCCCATCTCGTCGCCTCCAAGACGGCGGCGTGGACCGACGATCACCGCGCCCGCGCCCGCACCATCCTCGATCGCGTCGCCTCCGAGGCCCGCGCCCGGCGGACCCGCGAGCTGCGCTGCGCCGTGAGCGACGCCGCCGTCGCGGTGGCGACCGCCGCCCGTTTCGGCGCCACCGCGCCCTTCGGCGTGCCGGCGGCGGGCAGCCCGCTCGTCCTCCATGTGCCCGCCAAGCAGGTGGCGGCACTGGCCGACGCGCTGCGGGTCGAGGGGGCGACCATGGTGACGGTGGCGGCGGTCGACTGGATCTTCGCGCCGGAAAACGAGATGGCCGACGCGCTCGAGGCGGCGCTCGGCTGATCGCCCGGAGTGTGTGACGCCCGCCGCTTCAGCCGACGAAGCGGCGGAGCGGGCGCAGCCGCGTCATACCCCACACGACGCCGACCGACAGGGCGATGATCACCGCCGCCGCCGCGATGCGCGGCAGGAGCCCGGCCGTGCCCTCGCCGAGCGAGCGGTGACGGCTCAGCGTGTCGAAGACGATGATGAAGACGCCGTGGACGCAGTAGAGCCCGAGCGTCCAGCGCCCGATCGGCGCCAGCCGCCGCGCGAGCCCGGCCGGCATGTGGCCGATCGCCAGCATCGTCACGGCGACCGACCACAGGACGGTGCCGAAGACCATGTCGACGCCGGCCTGCTGCGGCGGGCAGTCGGCCCACAGTGCGCTCTGGACATATGACCGCTCGACGAGCTGCAACGCCCATCCGGCGGCCGCCAGCGCGATCAGCGTCGGCGCGCCGATCCGTCGCCACGCCGTCGTCGAGCCGAGGACGTGGCCGAGGCAGAGGAAGAACAGCCAGTAGACCGGACTGTCGCGCAGCATCGGCAGCCGCGTCGCCGGGGCCTCCGCGCCGATCGCCGCCATCGGCCCGGGCAGCAGATCGTAGGGCCCGATCGCCAGCCCGGCGAGAAGGGCCGCGACCGCCACCGTCAGCACCACCGGACGCCGCATCACCGCCATGCCGAGGAGGAAGACGGCGCAGGTCGCCAGCATCCACGGGATGTACCAGAGATGAAAGGCGAAACCGCCGTCGATCGGGATCCGCGCGAGCTCGCGCAGGAAGTCGGCGCCGAAGGGCGCGTCGCCGCGCTTCCACGCCGCCGCCGCCCGCATCGCCTGGAACACGACTTCCCAGAACAGGAACACCGGCACCAGATGGACGACGCGTCGCCGGATGTCCTCCGACGGCCGGCGGGACGAATGCGCCAGCATCATGCCGGCGATCATGAAGAAGGCGGGGACGGCGAAGCGGCTGGTGCCGTCGATCGCCAAGTGCCAGAGCGTCGCGTCGCAATAGCGATTGGGCATGACGTGGAGCAGGACCACGGCCGTGAAGCCGAGGAACCGCGTCGCATCGACGGCGTCGTCGCGCGCGTGCGGGGAGGGTACGTCGTCGGACATGGCGGACGCCATCGCGTTCAGGCGGCTTCGGCGGTCTCGGCTTCGGCCTCGGGGTCGGCGAGGACGGTGCGATCGCGCCCGTTCTTCTTGGCACGATAGAGCGCCTTGTCGGCCGCCGCCAGGAATCCGTCGGCCGACTGGCCGGGATGCCACTGGGCGACGCCGGCGCTGGCCGAGACGGTTCCGTCCATTTCACGCAGCCGGATGCGCCCGATCGCCGCCCTGAGCCGCTCGGCGACGCGGAAAGCGTCGTCGAGGGTGCATTCGTCGAGCAGGACGACGAATTCTTCGCCGCCGTAGCGTGCCACCGTGTCGTGACGCGACACATTGGCGCGCAGCACGCCGGCGACGCGGGCGAGCACCCGGTCGCCGATCGGATGGCCGAAGGCGTCGTTGATGCGCTTGAAGTGATCGAGATCGATGAAGACCGCGGTCAGCGCCGTGCCTTCGCGGCCGGCCCGCTCGATGGCGGAGCCCAGACGCTCGCCGAGCAGGCGGCGATTGCCGATGCCGGTCAGCGGGTCGGTCTGCATCAACTGTTCGAGCTCGGCGGTGCGGCGCGCGACCTCCGCCTCGAGCTCGCGGTTGGCGATGCTCAGCATCTCTTCCGAGCGCTTGATGGCGGTGATGTCGACGGCCGAGGCGATCAGCCCCATGAATGTGCCGGCCGAATCCCAGCGCGGCAGGACGCGCTCGAGCACCCAGCACCATTCGCCGTCCGCCCGTCGCAGACGGTATTCGATCTCGCCCGAACCACGGACGGCCACCAGCGTCCCGATGCGGTCGTGATAGGCCTCGCGGTCGTCCGGGTGGACGTAGGCACACCACTCGCAGTCCTGCGCGTCGCCGTCTTCGAGACCGACGAAGCTCGACCAGGCGCGATTGACGTAACCGCGCGTGCCCTTGGGGTCGCAGATCCAGATCATCGCCGGCGCATAGTCGGAGACCAGACGGAAGCGTCGCTCGGTCTCGCCGAGCGCGGCGATCAACACCTGTTCGATGCTCGGCCCCGCGGTCGGGTCGTGGGCGTCGTGTTCGGCCTTCAGCGCCTGGCTGATCTTGCGATCGGAGCCGAGAATGTGGGAGACGAGCCAGGTGACGAGGAACTCCAGCACCTGCTCCGAGACGTCGGCGCGCAGGAGGTCGTCGCGCTTGGCGATCTCGCGCACCTTCTCGACGAAGCCGCGATGTGATTTGCGGTGGCGCTCCTTCTCGCTCTCGGAGAGCGGAGCATCCGCCATGATCTGTTCTTCGTCTTCGAAATGCTGCGCCGCATAGTCGGTGAGTTCGCCGATCAACGCCTCGACGTGCGGCAGCCGCCCCCCCTCCGCGATGGCGGTGGCGAGACGGTTGATCAGATCCACCAGTTTGCGATGCTGCTCGTCGATCAGCGGAATACCGATCTCGAAGCTGGCATTCCAATAGAAGAACTCCACGACGTCATTCCTCCCCGGTCGGTTCGAGGTGGGTCGCCCCTCGTCGTCGATCGGTCGATGAGCGATCTTGGTGCCGGAGAGTTGCCAATTCCTTGTCGCGAAAGGCGACAATCTAGTTTTCGACGTGTTTGGGCTGCGACGCGCTGTCGCGGAATGTCACGTGCCGCGCTGATTTCAGCGACGGCGCAAGACTTTATCCGACGGATTTGCGCATACGTCCAGAAACGGCATTGATCGAAACTCGATTTACTTCGCGTCAGTGTGTTGACTTCAGCAATGAAAAAGTGGCGGCGTCGCCGCCGCCACTCGCCTCAAAGTCGTGACTGGTCGGGATCACCCTGCAACGACAGGTTTGTCCCACTTGAGTTTCGGCGCGCGGGCCGCCCGCGTCTCGTCGAGACGGCGGCGCGGCGCAAAGCGCGGCGCCTGGGCGAATCGCGCCGTCTCGCCGCGCTTCGCCGCCATGACGAGGTCGCGCAACGTGGCGGCGAAGAGATCGAGCGAGGCCTTCGATTCGCTCTCGGTCGGCTCGATCAACATGGCGCCGTGGACGACCAGCGGGAAGTACATGGTCATCGGGTGGTAACCCTCGTCGATCATCGCCTTGGCGAAGTCGAGCGTGGTCACACCGGTCCCTTCCAGGAAGCGGTCGTCGAACAACACTTCGTGCATCGAGGGATGATCGGGGAAGGCGACCGTCATCAGGTCCGAAAGGCATGCCCTGAGATAGTTGGCCGACAGCACCGCGTCCTCCGACGCCTGCCGGAGCCCGTCGGCGCCGTGGCTGAGCATGTAGGCGAAGGCGCGGGTGAACATGCCCATCTGGCCGTGGAAGGCGGTGAGCCGGCCGTAGGGCGTCTCGCCGGCGGCCACCGAGGAGGGATCCTCGACCAGCTTCGGCCGCCCGCCCTCGATCCGCACGAAGGGATAGGGCGCGAAGGCGGCGAGCCGCTCGGAGAGCACCACCGGACCGGCACCCGGCCCGCCGCCGCCGTGCGGCGTCGAGAAGGTCTTGTGCAGGTTGATGTGCATGGCGTCGACGCCGAAGTCGCCCGGGCGCACCTTGCCGACGATGGCGTTGAAGTTCGCGCCGTCGCAGTAGAAGTAGCCGCCCGCCTCGTGGATCGCCGCGGCGATCTCCGCCACCTCCGGCTCGAAGATGCCGCAGGTGTTGGGGTTGGTCAGCATGATCGCGCCGACGCGGTCGTCGATCGCCGCCTTCACGTCGGTGACCGCCACCGTCCCGTCGGCACGCGCCGGAACCGCCTTCACCTCGAAGCCGATGAGGGCCGCCGTCGCCGGATTGGTGCCGTGGGCGCTCTCGGGGACGAGGACGACCGGCTTGTCGAGGCCGCGGGCCCGCAGCGCCGCCTTGATCGCCATCATGCCGGCGAGTTCGCCGTGGGCGCCCGCCTTGGGGCTCATGGCGACGGCCTTCATGCCGGTCAGCTCGACCAGCCAACGGCCGACCTCGGCGACGAGTTCCAGCGCGCCCTCGACGGTCGAGACCGGCTGCAGCGGATGGACGTCGGCGAAGCCCGGCAGCCGCGCCATCTTCTCGTTGAGCCGCGGATTGTGCTTCATCGTGCAGGAGCCGAGCGGATAGAGCCCGGCATCGATCGAATAGTTCCGCCGCGACAGCCGCACGTAGTGGCGCACCGCCTCCGGCTCGGCGAGGCCGGGCAGATCGAGCGGCAGCCTGCGGGCATGGGTGCCGAGGCGGGACTTCGCGCCCTTCGGCGCCGGCAGGTCGACGCCGGTGACGTTCGGACGGCCGATCTCGAAGATCAGCCCCTCCTCGACGTCGAGGGCGCGGTTGCCGGTGAAGGTGCCGACCGGAGCGGCGGTTTCGCTGACCTCTTCGGGGCGGGTCGGACGGCCCTTGTCGTTGAGCGCCATGTCTCGTTCCCCTCTCAGATCGCTTCGGAGATCGCGGCGACGAGCGCGGCGCGGTCGTCGGCGGTGGTGGTCTCGGTGACGGCGACGATCAGCAGATCGTCGAGCCCGGCGCCCGGCATCAGCCGCGACACCGGCACGCCGGCGATGATGCCGTCGTCCTTCGCCAGCTTCTCGACGAGAGCGGCGGCGTTCGTCGGCAGCTTCACCGTGAACTCGTTGAAGAACGTGTCGTTCAGCACCTCGACGCCGGGGATGTTGCCGAGCGCATCGGCGACCTCGATCGCCGCCTCGTGGTTCAGCGTCGAAAGCCGGGTGAGGCCCGCTTCGCCGAGCAGCGTCAGGTGGATCGAGAAGGCCAGCGCGCAGAGCCCGGCGTTGGTGCAGATGTTCGACGTCGCCTTCTCGCGGCGGATGTGCTGCTCGCGGGTCGACAGCGTCAGCACGAAGCCGCGCTTGCCCTCGGCGTCGACCGTCTCGCCGCAGAGCCGGCCCGGCATCTGGCGGACGTATTTCTGACGCGTCGCGAAGAGGCCGACGTAGGGACCGCCGAAGCCGAGCGGATTGCCGAGCGACTGCCCTTCGGCGACGACGATGTCGGCGCCCTGCGCCCCCGGCGGCTCGATCGCGCCGAGCGAGACGACTTCGGTGACGACCGCCACCAGCAGCGCGCCGACCGCATGCGCCTTCTCGGCGACGGGGGCGAGATCGACGATGCGGCCGAAGACGTCGGGCGACTGGACCACTACGCAGGAGGTCTCGCCGTCGATCGCCGAGAGGAGATCCTCGCCGCCGCCGACGTCCGGCGCGAGCCGCACGACGCTGTCGCCGGCCATGTCGGAGAGCGTGGCGATGACCTCCGCATAGTGCGGATGCAGCCCGCCCGAGACGACCGCCTTGCGGCGCCTGGTGACGCGATGGGCCATCAGCACGGCCTCGCCGGTGCCGGTCGAGCCGTCGTACATCGAGGCGTTGGCGACCTCCATGCCGAGGAGATTGGCCACCTGCGTCTGGAACTCGAAGAGGACCTGCAGCGTGCCCTGGGTGATCTCGGGCTGATACGGCGTGTAGGAGGTGAGGAACTCCGAGCGCTGGATCAGGTGATCGACGGTGGCCGGCACGTGATGGCGGTAGGCGCCGGCGCCGCAGAAGAACGGCACCGAGCCGGCGACGACGTTGCGGCCCGCCATGCGGGCCATGATGCGCTCGACCTCCATCTCGCCCTTGGCGCGGGGAAGGTCGGGCAGGGCGGCGATGAGCTCGTCGGCCGGCACGTCGGCATAGAGCGCGTCGATGGTCTCGACGCCGATCCGCGCCAGCATCTCGGCACGATCGCCGTCGGTCAGGGGCAGGTAGCGCATGGAAGGGCCTCTGCGGCTCGAATGAGGAGGACCGGGCGGGGAGCCGCGGCCGGTGTTTCCGAGGGAATGGGGGGCGATCGATCACCCCTGTTCGACTTCACCCTGAGGTGCCCGGCAGAGCCGGGCCTCGAAGGGCGAAGGCGACGACGGGCCCTGCCACTCGGCCCTTCGTCCTTCGAGGCTCGCTTGCGCTCGCACCTCAGGATGAAGGGCCTCCGCGAAAGGCACGAACGAGACGATCGCCCCTCGTCCTCACAGCGTCTGGACGAAGGCCTCGTAGGCCGCCTCGTCCATCAGCTCGGAGGTGTCGACACCCGCCGCGAGCTTCATCTTGAGGAACCAGCCGTCGGTCTCCGGCTCGAGGTTGACGAGGCCCGGATCGTCGGCGAGCCGGGTGTTCGCCTCGATCACCGTGCCGTCGAGCGGCGCATAGACCTCGCTCGCCGCCTTGACGGACTCGACGACCGCCGCCTCGCCGCCCTTGGAGAGCATCTTGCCGGCGTCCGGCAGTTCGACGAAGACCACGTCGCCGAGCTGTTCCTGGGCATAGGTGGTGATGCCGACCGTGGCGACGTCGCCGTCGATGACGATCCACTCGTGGTCCTTGGTGTAGAGCTTCATGGATGTTCTCCGGTGGAGGTGTCAGCGGCGGAAACGCGCCGGGACGAAGGGAAGAGCGACGACGCGGGCCGGCAGAGCCTTGCCGCGTACGATGAGATCGAGATCGGTGCCCGGCATCGACTGCGTCAGCGGCACGTAGCCCATGGCGACCGGCCCCTCGACGGTCGGCCCGAAGCCGCCGGAGGTGACGACGCCCACGACCGTGCCGTCCTTCGTGGCGATCTCCGCCCCCTCGCGCGCCGGCTGACGGCCGGCGACGAGCAGGCCGACGCGCACCCGCGACGGCCCCTCGGCGAGTTCGCGCCGGATGCGCGCCGCGCCCGGGAAGCCGCCCTCGACGCGGCGGCGCTTCTGGATCGACCAGGAGAGCCCGCCCTCGATCGGCGAGGTGGTGGTGTCGATGTCGTGGCCGTAGAGGCAGAGCCCGCCCTCGAGGCGGAGCGAATCGCGCGCGCCGAGACCGATCGGCTTCACCCGCGGATCCTGAAGCAGCAGATCCCACAGGCGGACGACGTCGGAGCCGGCGACGGAGATCTCGAACCCGTCCTCGCCGGTGTAGCCCGAGCGCGAGACGAGGATCGGCACGCCGGCGATCGTGTGGGCGGCGACGTCCATGAAGCGCATCGCGCCGACCTCGGCGCCGAGCGCTTCGAGCACGCCTTCCGCCTCGGGGCCCTGGAGGGCCAGCAGCGCCTTGTCGTCGTAGGTCTCGAGCCGCACGTTCGCCGGCAGGTTCGCGGCGATGTGGGCCCAGTCGGCCGCCTTGCAGGCGGCGTTGACGACGAGGAGGATCCGCCCGTCGGCGCCGGTCTCGCGCGAGAACATCAGGTCGTCGAGGATGCCGCCTTCGGCGTTGAGCAGCTGCGAATAGCGCTGGCGGCCTTCGCCGACGTTCAGCACGTCGGCCGGCACCAGCGCCTCGAGCGCCTTGGCGGTGGTGGCGTGGTCGGGGCCGACGAGGGCGCCCTGGCCCATGTGGGAGACGTCGAAGAGGCCGGCGTGTTCGCGGGTCCAGGCGTGCTCGGCGATGATGCCGGTCGGGTACTGGACCGGCATGAGATAGCCGGCGAAGGGCACCATCCGCGCGCCGAGGGCGACGTGCGAGGCGGCGAGCGGGGTCTCGAGAACGGCGGTATCGGCGGAAGAAGCCATCGGGCGCACTCCGGAATTCGACTCGTGGGGCGGCGATCGGATCGAACGATCCGCTCGCGCCCCCTCTGTCGGACGACCTGAGAGTTTCCCGGCGGCCAGTGCCTCGTGAGGCAGGGCTTTCCGGTTACGCCTTCGGTGAGGCAGCGGGCGAACCCGTGCCTGCTTTCCAGAGTGTCGCTCGCCCCCGCGGTCCTTGGGCCTGAGAGTTTCCGGGGCGGTTTCTCCTTCGGCGCCGGACATCCTCTCGCGAGGGTTCCGGGCTCTCCCGCCGGGGCAGTGCGCGCGGGTCCGAAGACCCGTTCGCCACGGGGCGCGACGTGACCCCGATCCATCGAGCGATAGAGAAGCGCGGGCCTTGCGTCAACGCCCGATCCGTCGGGCGTCGCGCATTTTCGCGGCATTACGCCCGTCGCTTCGGCTCAGCCCTTCGTCGGGACGCGCGCCGGCTTCTTCGGCTTGCCGCCGACGTCGCCCTTGCCGTCGAGACCGACGTAGATGGTGACGGCCTGGCTCTCCGCGACCGAGAGGGTGATTCCCTCGTCGACGATCGAGAACAGCGCCGAATAGTCGGGCGCCTGCACCGTCGCCTGGGTGGTGGTGAGCTTGGAATAGAACACCTTGTCACCCGCGGTGACGGCGACGCGGACCGGGATGGTCACCGTGCCGGTCGCCGCACTCTTGCCGGCGAGCACGCGGCCGGCGACACCGACGCGCACCCTGATGCCGCCGCCGGGCGCCTCCTCGCAGTCGCGCGCCACGCGCTGGACCGAGGCCTGGAAGCGGACCGCGTCGAGGTTGCCGGGCTTGCCGGCCTCGAAGATCGGCATGAACTCGGTGCCTTCGCGCACCATCGCCTCGGGGCAGACCGGCGTCGCGGCGAAGAGCGCGGGGTCGACCTCCTTCGGCTGGTTCAGTGTGCCGGAGAGCATCTTGGCGGGCGAGAAGCTCGAGCCGATGCTGTCGCTGGTGCCGCAGCCCGAGAGCGCCAGCACGGCGAGGAGCGCCGGAGAGGCGAGGAGAATGCGGGCACGACCGAACATCGTCTTGTGCCGGAGAGACATGATACGCGGCTCCCGTTCGTCGCTTGGAAGGGCGAGGACGCCTTCCATAGCATCGCCGCGCCGGCCTCGCCACGGTCATTCGCCGCGAAGGCACGTCGTCGGTCTTCGGATCGTCCCGAAGCGACCCGGCGTGTCCTTGACAGCGGGGCGCCCGCTCCCTCTATTCCCGGGACCTTCCCGCCCCGTCGGAGATCCGCATGGCGACCGAGCCCCCGCTGGAGATTCTTCTCGCCTCCCCGCGCGGTTTCTGCGCCGGCGTCGACCGCGCCGTGCAGATCGTCGAGCGGGCGCTCGCCATCCACGGCGCGCCGGTCTACGTCCGCCACGAGATCGTCCACAACCGCCATGTCGTCGACGGGCTGAAGCGCCGCGGCGCCATCTTCGTCGAGGAACTCGACGAGATTCCCGATCGCAGCCGCCCGGTGGTCTTCTCCGCCCATGGCGTCCCGAAGTCGGTGCCGGAGACGGCGGAACGGCTCGGCCTGTTCTCGCTCGACGCCACCTGTCCGCTGGTGACCAAGGTCCATCGCGCCGCCGAACAGCACCACGAGCGCGGCCGTCACGTCTTCCTGATCGGCCATACCGGTCACCCGGAAGTGATCGGCACCATGGGTCAGCTGCCCGAGGGCGCGGTGACGCTGGTCACCTCGACCGAGGATGCCGAGACCGTCGTGCCGCCCGCGGGCCGTGAGATCGCCTACACGACGCAGACGACGCTGTCGGTCGACGACACCGCGGCGATCGTCGACGTGTTGCGCCGCCGCTTCCCCGCGATCCACGGGCCGCATCGCCAGGACATCTGCTACGCCACCACCAACCGCCAGGAGGCGGTCAAGGCGGTGGCGCCGCGGGTCGAGGCGATGATCGTCGTCGGCGCGCCCAATTCGTCGAACTCGCAGCGCCTGCGCGAGGTCGCCGAGCGCCAGGGTTGCCGCGCCGTGCTGATCCAGCGCGCCGCCGACATCGACTGGTCGGTCTTCGAGGGCGTCGACCGCCTCGGCATCACCGCCGGCGCCTCGGCGCCGGAAGTGCTGGTCGAGGAGGTGATCGACGCCTTCGCCGCGCGCCGCGAGGTCCGCGTGGAAACCGTGGTGGCGGCCGAAGAGACCGTCGTCTTCAATCTCCCCAAGGGCCTGCGCGACGACGCGGCCGGTGCCGAGGACTGATCCCGTGGCCGTCTACACCGAAGTCTCCGACGAGGATCTCGACGCCTTCGTCGCCGGGTACGACATCGGCCGGGTGCTCTCCTGCAAGGGCATCGCCGAGGGCGTGGAAAACTCCAACTACCTGCTCCACACCGAGAGCGGCAACTTCATCCTGACGCTCTACGAGAAGCGGGTCGATCCGAACGATCTGCCCTTCTTCCTCGGGCTGATGGACCATCTCGCCGCCCGCGGCCTCGGCTGTCCGCTGCCCGTCCATGCCCGCTCCGGCGCGACGCTCGGCGAGCTCGCCGGCCGACCGGCGGCGATCGTCACCTTCCTCGAGGGTCAGTGGGTGCGGCGCCCGACGGCGCGCCACTGCGGCCTGCTCGGCGAGGCACTGGCGAAGATGCATCTCGCCGGCCGCGACTTCGGTCTGCGCCGGCCGAACGCCCTGTCGATGCCGTCGTGGCGGCCGCTGTGGCAGCGCTCGGCGGCGCGGGCCGACGAGGTCTCGGCCGGGCTCGGCGCCGACATCGAGGCCGAACTCGCCGTGCTCGAGCACGACTGGCCGAAACCGAGCGCGCTGCCCTTCGGCGTCATCCATGCCGATCTCTTCCCCGACAACGTCTTCTTCCTGAGGGACGAACTGTCGGGCCTGATCGACTTCTACTTCGCCTGCGACGACGCGCTCGCCTACGACGTGGCGGTGTGCCTGAACTCGTGGTGCTTCGAGCAGGATCTGTCGTTCAATCTGACCAAGGGCCGCGCCTTCCTCGCCGCCTACCAGGCGGTGCGGCCGCTCGAGCCGGCGGAAGTCGAGGCACTGCCGCTGCTCGCCCGCGGCTCGGCGCTGCGCTTCCTGCTGACCCGGCTCTACGACTGGCTGAACGTGCCGCCCGGTGCGCTGGTCAAGCCGAAGGACCCGCTCGAATACCATCGCAAGCTGCGCTTCCACCGTTCGATCTCCGGCGCCGCCGGCTACGGGCTCGAACGATGAGCGAGGCGGAGACCGCGACCGACGTGGTGCGCATCCACACCGACGGCGCCTGTTCCGGCAACCCCGGCCCGGGCGGCTGGGGCGCGCTGATCGAATGGCGGGGCAGGGTCAAGGAGCTGAGCGGCGGCGAGGCCGACACCACCAACAACCGTATGGAGATGATGGCCGCCATCGCCGCGCTGGAGACGCTGACGCGCCCCTGCACCGTCGAGCTGACCACCGATTCCAACTACCTCAAGGGCGGCATCACCGGCTGGATCCACGGCTGGAAGAAGAACGGCTGGAAGACCGCCGACAAGAAGCCGGTCAAGAACGTCGACCTGTGGCAGCGCCTCGAGGCGGCGATCGAGCGCCATCGTGTCAGCTGGCACTGGGTCAAGGGCCACGCCGGCCACGCCGAGAACGAGCGTGCCGACGAACTCGCCCGCGAAGGCATGGCGCCCTACAAGACGCCGCGGTGAGCGGGGCGGACCGGAGGCCGATGCTCTCTGCCTGTCGCGGAGACCCTTCATCCTGAGGTGCCCGGCAGAGCCGGGCCTCGAAGGGCGAAGGGTCGAGTGGCACCGCCCGTCGGAGCTTCGCCCTTCGAGGCCCGATCTTGCGATCGGGCACCTCAGGGTGAAGCCGAACAGAGGTGACGGACGGGAACGCCGTCCGCCCCGTCTCAGAGCTTGCCGAGCATGCAGGCGCCGCCGGTGAGCTCGATCGTGCCGGGCTTCTCCTCGAGCGCGAGGTCCTTCACCACGCCGTCGACCACCAGCATCGAATAGCGCTGCGAGCGCAGGCCGAGGCCGGCGGCGATGGCGTCGAGCGTCAGCCCGACCGCGTCGGCGAAGACGCCGGAGCCGTCGGCGAGGAACAGGATCTTGCCGTCGGCGGCATTGGCCTTCGACCAGGCATCCATCACGAAGACGTCGTTGACCGCCGTGCAGGCGATGGTGTCGACGCCCTTGGCCTTGAGCGCGTCGTGATTGGCGAGATAGCCCGGCAGATGGGTCTTCGAGCAGCCGGGCGTGAAGGCGCCGGGCACCGCGAAGAGCGCCACGGTCTTGCCCTTGAACACCTCGTCGGTGGTGATGGCGGTCGGTACGCCGTCGATCATGGTCTTGAAGGTCACGGCGGGCAGTCGGTCGCCGACGGCGATGGTCATGGGTGTCTCCTCTCGGGCAAAGTATCGGAAGATGCGTTGGACCTAGGGCGCACCCCCGCCGCCGTCCAGCCGCACCATCTGTTCGACGGCGCGCGCGCCCGATCGCAGGGTGAAGCGCAGGTCGGTCGCCGCGATCGAGGCCCCCTTCGGCACGCCGTCGACGACGAAGCGCCAGTGTTCGCGTGTCCCCGTCGACCCGTCGCGGCGCGGCAGGGGCAGCGCCCATTCGGCGGTCGGCCCTTCGACCAGCACGTCCTCCTCGCCGCCGCCGGGCGGCATGGCGACCTCGACGACGACCGTCTCGCGTTGTCCGGAGGCCTCGCGGCGGGCCGAGACGACGCGCGGCAGGGTTCCCGCATCGGCCGCGACCGGCACCCGCGCCATCGCCGCCGATATCACCGCGGCGGCGGCCGCATCGGGCGCGGCATTCGGGGAAATCGTCGCCTCGAGCCGGGTCTCGAAGGGCATGCAGATGTCGTGGCAGAGGCCGATCATCACCTCGATCACCAGCTTGCCGGGCCTCGAGGGATCGGCGAGCGCCGTGTCGATCGGCAGCACCACCGACTTCGTGTAGCCGATCGCCGTCAGCCCCGCTTCGTCGAAGCGCTCGGGCACGGGATAGCGCACCGCGACCGGAGCGAGCCCGGTCGAGCCGCCGGTGTCGAAGGTCGGCGGAATGCCGGCGTCTCCGGGTGTCCGCCAATAGGTCTTCCAGCCCTCCGGCAGGTCGACGGCGATGCCGGCCGAGATCTTCCCTCCGGCGATGCCGGCGACGAGCAGGCGCACGTTCGCCTCGGCGGCGAGCGCGGCGGATGGGGAGGCGAGGGCGAGGAGGAGTGCGAGGCGGAGGAAGCGGGGCATGGACACTCTGCATGATCGGTCGCGGACCCTAGCGCGTCGCCGCGCTCGCGTCTCCTCACGTCGTCGCGGGAGAGGCGCGAGGCGACGTGATCGTCCCTCGGTCCGCCTGCCCTTGTTCCGCCCCGGTCGCGAGGTTAGATTCGCGGCATGGGTCGCCGCCGGCGATCGCAGCGAGACGAGGTTCATGACGGTCGAAGAGAGCCGGTTTCTCGGCGGAAAGATCCTGATCGCCATGCCCGGGATGAGCGACGAGCGCTTCGAGCGCACGCTCGTCTACCTCTGCGCGCACTCCGAAGAGGGCGCGATGGGGGTGATCATCAACCGCCCGGCCGACCATGCCTCCTTCCCCGATCTCCTGGTCCAGCTCCAGATCGTCGACGAGGCCGAGCGCATTGGCCTGCCCGATCAGGTCCGCGCCATGAAGGTGCAGACCGGCGGCCCGGTCGAGACCACCCGCGGCTTCGTCCTGCATTCCTCCGACTGGCAGGTCGAGGATTCGACCCTGACCATCGACGAGCGCTTCTCGCTGACGACCACGCTCGAGGTCCTGAAGGCGATCGCCGAGGGGCGCGGCCCGAAGAAGGCGATGCTGGCGCTCGGCTATGCCGGCTGGTCGGCCGGTCAGCTCGAGAGCGAGATCCAGTGGAACGGCTGGTTGCACTGCGCCGCCGAGCCCGAACTGGTGTTCGATCCCGACCTCGACCACAAGTACGACCGGGCACTCAAGTCGATCGGCATCGACATCGGCCTCCTGTCGCGCGAAGCCGGCCACGGCTGATTTTCGCGCCCTTCCGTCGATTTCGCCGTCTCATGGATCACGCCGCGCTTGCCCGACGGCGGGGCGCGGCCTAGTGTCCCGCCTCGCCGCCGACGAGCGTCGCGGCTCGGCGAATTCGACGAGGAAGTTCGATCCGTGCGTTACGTCTCCACCCGCGGCGAGGCCCCCGGCCTCGGTTTCTCCGACGTGCTGCTCGCAGGCCTCGCCCGCGACGGCGGCCTCTACGTGCCCGAGACCTGGCCGACCTTCGCGCTCGGAGAGATCGCCGACCTCGCCGGCAAGAGCTACGCCGAGGTCGCCTTCCGCGTCATCTCGCGCTTCACCGGCAACGACATTCCCCACGACGTGCTGCGGGCGATGATCGAGGACGCCTACGGCTCGTTCCACCACGCCGCCGTGACGCCGCTCTCCCAGCTCGCCGCCAACCACTTCCTGCTCGAGCTCTCCCACGGGCCGACGCTCGCCTTCAAGGACGTGGCGATGCAGTTCCTCGGCCGGGTCATGGACCACGTGCTGGGGCTGAAGAACGAGCGCGCCACCATCGTCGGCGCCACCTCCGGCGACACCGGCGGCGCGGCCATCGAGGCCTTCCGCGGCCGCGAGCGGGTCGACGTCTTCATCATGTATCCGCACGGCCGCGTCTCCGACGTCCAGCGCCGGCAGATGACGACCGTCGGCGACGAGAACGTCCACGCGATCGCGCTGGAAGGTACGTTCGACGACGCCCAGGGCATCCTCAAGGGGATGTTCAACCACTTCTCGTTCCGCGATCGGATCCGCCTGACCGGCGTCAATTCGATCAACTGGGCGCGGGTGGTGGCGCAGGTCGTCTATTACTTCTACGCCGCCTGCGCGCTCGGCGCGCCGACCCGCAAGGTGTCCTTCACGGTGCCGACCGGCAATTTCGGCGACATCTTCGCCGGCTTCGTCGCCAAGAAGATCGGCCTGCCGATCGAGAAGCTCGTCATCGCCACCAACGTCAACGACATCCTCCACCGCACCCTCGAGACCGGCGTCTACGAGCTGCGCGAGGTGATCGCCTCGCAGTCGCCGTCGATGGACATCCAGGTGTCGTCGAACTTCGAGCGTCTGCTGTTCGAGGCGATGGACCGCGACGGCGCCGCCGTCGGTGCGCTGCTCGGCGGGCTCGGTCAGGCCGGCTCCTTCACGGTGCCCGAGGCGGCGCTTGCCGCCATCCGCGCCGACTTCGCCTCCGGCCGCACCGACGAGGCCGAGACCGCGGCGACCATCGCCCGCATCCGCGCCACCACCGGCGAGCTGATCGATCCGCACACCGCGGTCGCGGTCGCCGTCGCCGAGCGGTTCCTCACCGACGACGTGCCGATGATCACGCTGTCGACCGCCCATCCCGCCAAGTTCCCCGACGCGGTCGAGGCGGCGAGCGGCGTCCGGCCGGGTCTGCCGGTCTGGCTCGCCGACCTGATGGAGCGGACCGAGAAGTTCGAGGTCGTCGCCGCCGACCTCCTCGCCGTGGAGCGTTTCGTCGAGGAACGTTCGCGCGCGGTGCACGTCTGATCGCAGGAGGGCCGGGCCGAGCATGACCGTCGAGGTGACGAAACTGGCGAGCGGGCTCACCGTCGCCACCGAGCGAATGCCCCATCTCGAGACCGCGACGCTCGGCGTCTGGGTCGGCGCCGGCTCGCGATCGGAACGTCCGCACGAACACGGCATCTCGCACCTGCTCGAGCACATGGCCTTCAAGGGCACGACCACCCGTTCTGCCCGGCGCATCGCCGAGGAGATCGAGGCGGTCGGCGGCGAGATCAACGCCGCGACCTCGATCGAGAACACCTGTTTCTACGCCCGTATCCTCGCCGACGATCTGCCGCTGTCGGTCGACATTCTCGCCGACATCCTGACCCGCTCGGTCTTCGACCCGGAAGAACTGACGCGCGAGTGCCACGTCGTCCTCCAGGAGATCGGCGCCGCCGACGACGCGCCCGAGGATCTGGTCTTCGACCTCCTCCAGGAACAGGCCTTCCAGGGCCAGCCGATCGGCCGCCCGATCCTCGGCACGCCCGAGACCGTCGCCTCCTTCGGCCGCGACCATCTCGCCGCCTATCTCGACCGCCACTACCGCACCGAGAACGCGGTCGTCGCCGCCGCCGGCCGCGTCGATCACGACGAGGTGGTGCGGCTGGTGACGGAGCGCTTCGCCGATCTGCCGACCGGCGCGACGCCGGGCGACGAGCCGGCGACCTGGACCGGCGGCGAGGTGCGCGAGGTGCGCGATCTCTCCGAGGCGCAGATGACGCTCGCCTTCGAGGGCCGCCGCTACGCCAGCGAGGACCATCACGCCGCCCAGGTGCTGGCGACGGTGCTCGGCGGCGGCATGTCGAGCCGCCTGTTCCAGGAGATCCGCGAGAACCGCGGTCTCTGCTACTCGATCTCGGCCTTCCACTGGGGCTATCGCGAGACCGGCCTCTTCGGCATCCACGCCGCCACCGGCGAGGACGACCTCGGCCGCCTGATGGAAGGCGTCGCCGACGAGATCGCCCGCACCGTCGCCTCGATCGACGACGCCGAGGTCGCCCGCGCCAAGGCGCAGATGCGCGCGGGGCTGCTGATGAGCCTCGAGAGCCCGGTGTCGCGCGCCTCGCAGATCGCCCGTCAGATGCTGATCTGGGGCCGCCCGCTGACTACCCGCGAGACGCTCGATCGCATCGAGGCTGTCGACCGGGCACGCGTCTCGCGCCTCGCCGCCGAGATCTTCCTCGGCGCGGCGCCGACGCTGGCGCTGGTCGGTCCTGTCGACGGCGCCATGGACGCGAGCGCCTTCGCCGCACGCCTCGCCGGGCGGGCCTGAGACGGGGAGGGCGGGTCATGAGCCTCTTCCGCGTCGATCCGTCCGAACTCCTGCCGACGCTCCGCGGTCCGACCGTGACGCTGCGCGGGCCGGACGTCGCCGACCATGCGGAATGGCGGGCGCTGCGCCACGCCTCGCGCACCTTCCTCGAGCCGTGGGAACCGACCTGGGGCGAGGACGACCTGCTGCGCCGCGCCTATGCCCGCCGTCTGGTGCGCTGGTCGAACGAGATCCGCGACGGCACCGCCCAGCCCTTCTTCCTGTTCTCGCGGGTGACCGGCGAGCTGCTCGGCGGCGTCACGCTGGCGCAGGTGCGTCGCGGCGTCACCCAGGCCGGCACCATCGGCTACTGGATGGGCGAGGCCCATGCCGGCCGCGGCCACATGAGCGAGGCGGTGATGCTGCTCGCCCGCCACGCCTTCGGCACGCTCGGCCTCCATCGTCTCGAAGCCGCCTGCCTGCCCGAGAACACCCGCTCGATTCGGCTCCTCGAAAAGGTCGGATTTCGCCGTGAAGGTCTGGCGCGTGCCTATTTGTGCATCGCCGGCCGTTGGCGCGACCACGTTTTGTGGGGACTGCTGCACGACGATCCGGTGCCCGCCCGCGCCGAAGACCCCGCCGACCTCTCCTCGGTGGGTATCGGGCGCGAATCGCTTGTCGACCGAACCTCCGGTCGGTAACACTCGCATGAGATTCCCGCGCGCTGGGGCGCATGGGCGAGGGAAGGAACGGTCCTTGAAGGTCCTGCGCACGATCGCCTTCGTGCTGATGGCGGCTCTCGTGGTCGTGCTCGCGCACGCCCCGTCGGCTCTCGCCGTCGAAGCCATCACCGTTCCGCAGGATGTTCCGGCCCTCGACCTGACCCATGCCGTCGAGATGCGGCTCGGCGCCGGCGACCGTCTCCAGGTCTCCACCGCCCCCGGCGCCGACGGCATCGTCCGCCGTATCGAGGTGCGCGCCACGCAGGCCGGCGACACCGACTGGGTCGTCTTCGCACTCAAGAACAATTCCGACGAACAGATCGACCGTCTGATCGTCGCGCCCTTCTTCCGTCTCGCCGGCTCCGGCGTGCTGTCGCCCGATCTCGGTTCGTCGCGCATCGCCTCGATCTCGACGTCGCAAGGGTTGGCGCCGGAACGCCAGATCAACGCCGAGGCCGATTCCTTCCTCATCACCCTCGACCCGCGCGCGGTGGTGACGGTGGTGATGGAACTGCGCGGCCCCCGCCTGCCCAAGCTCGTGCTGTGGGAGCCCGAGGCCTACAAGGACAGCGTCAACGCCTACACGCTGTTCCGCGGCATCATCCTCGGGATCTCGGGGCTGCTGGCGCTGTTCCTGACCATCCTCTTCGTGGTCAAGGGCTCGGCCATGTTCCCGGCGACCGCCGCCATGGCCTGGGCGGTGCTGGCCTATCTGTGCATAGACTTCGGCTTCTGGGACAAACTGTTCCGCCTGCAACCGGGCGCCGATCAGGTCTATCGCGCCGGCGCCGAGGTGATGCTGGCGACGACGCTGGTGCTGTTCCTCTACGCCTATCTCAATCTCAACCGATGGCACGTCAGCTACAGCCACATGGTGGCCGCCGCCGTGCTGGTGCTGCTCGGCCTGCTCGGCGTCGCGGTGATCGACCCGTCGATCGCCGCCGGCCTCGCCCGCATCGTGCTCGCCGTCCTCGCGGTGATCGGCGCCGGCCTCGTCGCCTGGCTCGCCGCCCACGGCTACGACCGCGCCATCATGCTGATCCCGACCTGGGTGCTGCTGATCGCCTGGCTGATGGCCGCCGGCCTCGCGGTGTCGGGCGGCATCGACAACGACGCGGTCCAGCCGGCGCTCGCCGCCGGCCTCGTGCTGATCGTCATGCTGATCGGCTTCACCGTGATGCAGCACGCCTTCGCCGGCGGCGTCGTCGCCCAAGGGGCGACCGGCGAGACCGAGCGACGGGCGCTGGCGCTGGTCGGCTCCGGCGACATGGTGTGGGACTGGGACGTGATGCGCGACCACATCTGGGCGAGCCCGGAGGTGGAGGACCTGCTCGGCCTCGAGCCCGGCGCGCTGGAGAGCGCGGCGCGCGACTGGCTGGAGATCCTGCATCCCAAGGACCGCGATCCCTTCCGCTCGACCCTCGACGCAGTGGTCGAACAGCGTCGCGGCCGTGTCTCGGTGACCTTCCGCCTGCGCGCCCGCGACGGCCATTTCCGCTGGTTCAAGCTGCGCGCCCGGCCGGTCGTCGGTTCCGACGGCGAGGTGGTGCGCTGCGTCGGCACGCTGCTCGACGAGACCGACGTGCACAATGCCGAGGAACGGCTGCTGCACGACGCCGTCCACGACAACCTGACCGGCCTGCCCAACCGCGAACTGTTCTTCGACCGCATCTCCTCGGCGATCGTCCGCGCCCGCGCCGAGGGCATCGGCCGTCCGTCGATCATCATCGTCGACATCGACCGCTTCAAGAACGTCAACGACAGCCTGGGGCTCTCGATCGGCGATTCGATGCTGCTGACCGTCGCCCGCCGCCTCGCCCGCCAGATGAAGCCGCAGGACACGCTGGCCCGCATCGACGGCGACCAGTTCGGCGTCGTCGTCATCTCCGAGACCGAGCCGGAGCGCATCGCCGCCTTCGCCGACGGCATCCGCCGCGCGCTGAAGACGCCGATCACGCTGGGCGAACGCGAGGTCTTCCTCACCACCTCGATCGGCGTCGCCATCTGGGACGGCACGGCGAAGAAGGAGGACGATCTCGTCAAGGACGGCGAGATCGCCATGTATCACGCCAAGCGCCTCGGCGGCGACCGCATCGAGGTCTTCCGGCCCTCGCTCCGCCAGCACGCCGTCGACACGCTGGCGATCGAGTCCGACCTGCGCCGCGCGCTCGAGCGCGAGGAGATCAAGGTCCTCTTCCAGCCGATCATCGCGCTCGCCGACGAGTCGATCGCCGGTTTCGAGGCGCTGGTGCGCTGGGATCACCCCAAGCGCGGCCGTCTCGGCGCCGGCGAGTTCATCTCGATCGCCGAACGCTCCGGCCTGATCATCCCGCTCGGCCTGCTGGTGCTCGAGAAGGCGGCCCGCCAGCTCTCCCACTGGCAGGAGGAGTTCGGCTCCGACCTCGGCATCTTCGTCTCGGTCAACGTGTCGTCCCGCCAGTTGCTGCGTCACGACCTGATCAACGACGTGAAGGCGGTGCTCTCCCGCGTCGACGTCACCCGCGGCACGCTCAAGATCGAGGTCACCGAGAGCCTCGTCATGGAGAACCCGGAATATGCCGCCAAGGTGCTGGAGCGCATCAAGGAGCTCGGCGCCAGCCTCGCCCTCGACGACTTCGGCACCGGCTATTCCTCGCTCTCCTACCTGCAGCGCTTCCCCTTCGACAGCATCAAGATCGACCAGTCCTTCGTTCGCGGCGCGGCCAAGGACCAGCCGGTGCTGCTGCGTTCGATCGTGACGCTCGCCCACGACCTCGGCATGAGCGTCATCGCCGAGGGCGCCGAGACCCGCGCCGACGTCGAGATGCTGCAGCGTCTCGGCTGCGAGTCGGCGCAGGGCTTCGTCTGGGGCGAACCGATGACCGCCGAGGAAGCCCGCCGCTTCATCTCCCGGACCTCGCGCGTCGCGGCGCAGTGAGGCCTCACTCCGCCGCCGCGAATCCTTCGTCGCGCCGGCGCTCGGCGCGCAGGCGGAACCAGAAGACCACCAGCGAGGCGATCGACAGGCCGTACCAGGTGATCGCGTAGCCGAGGTGGTTGTCGGAGAAGGCGAGCCGCGTCTCGCCCGCCTGCGGCAGGCCGGAGGGCGGCGTCGCGCCGACGCCGGCGTCGATCGAGTAGGGCAGGGTCCGGTCGACCGGCAGCCCGACCGCCGCCGACAGAGATCGCGCGTCGCGCACGAAGAAGCTGCGCTTGGCCGGCTGGTCCGGCGGCATGAAGAAACCGCGCGTCTCCGGCCGACGGGCCAGGCCCTCGATCACCGCGGTGCCTGCGGCCGGCGCCGCCTCGGCCCTTCGGCCGGCCGGCACGAAGCCGCGGTTGACCCAGACGAAGCTGCCGTCGGCGCGTTCCACCGGCGTCACCACCCAGACGCCCGGTCCGCCGAAGCGGCCACGCGGTGAACCGACCAGGGCATCGACCGTCACCTCGAGATCGCCGCGCCAACGCCCCTCGACCCGCATCAGCGTGTAGTCGACCGCCTCGTCGTCGCTCGCCAGCGCCGCGCCGAGCGGCGGTGCCGGGATCGCCGGGGCGGCGGTGCGGGCGCGGATCGTCTCGATCAGCGCGTGTTTCCAGGCGAGGCGCTGCATCTGCCAGGTGCCGAGACCGGCGAGAACGCCCGAGACGAGGAGCGTCGCGGCGCCCGCCATCCACCGACCACGGTTGGTCATGGCCGATCCTCCTCGGTTGCGGCCCGCGTGCGGCCCTCGGCGGCCTTGTTCTTCCATTGCAGCACCA
Organism: Pinisolibacter sp. DMC100; assembly: GCF_056313705.1. NCBI lineage: Bacteria > Pseudomonadati > Pseudomonadota > Alphaproteobacteria > Hyphomicrobiales > Ancalomicrobiaceae > Pinisolibacter > Pinisolibacter sp. DMC100. The sequence goes on from NZ_JBQUZT010000001.1 coordinate 1,325,085, forward strand.
CGGCGAGCGCCTTGACGGGTCGCAGCAGCAGCAGCGACAGGCCGATCACCGACGGCACCCACAGCACCGCGTGGACCCAGTAGGGCGGGGCGAGCTTCACCTCCGTCACCAGCGCCGCCGTGACGACGACGGCACCGACGATCAGGATGACGAAGACCGCCGGCCCGTCGCCGGTGTCGGCGCGCTTCAGGTCCTGGCCGCAGACGGTGCAGGCCGGTGCCACCGCGAGCCACCCCGCGAACAGCCGACCCTCCCCGCAGCGCGGGCAGCGTGCGAGGAGGACGGTGCGCAGAAGCGACGGGGTCGCGGGATCTGCGTGGTCGACGGCCAACGGATTCTCCTCAATGGGCTCCGACGACGCCGCGGCCGAGCACGTAGACCACGACGAAGAGGAACAGCCAGACCACGTCGACGAAGTGCCAGTACCAGGTCGCCGCCTCGAAACCGAAGTGCTGCTTCGGCGTGAAGTGGCCCTTCTCGGCGCGGATCAGGCAGACCGCCAGGAAGATCGTGCCGACGATGACGTGGAAGCCGTGGAACCCGGTCGCCATGAAGAAGCTCGCGCCGTAGATCGAGCCGGAGAAGCCGAAATGGGCGTGGGCATATTCGTAGGCCTGCAGGCAGGTGAAGAGCATGCCGAGCACCACGGTCGCGGCGAGCCCCTGGCGGAAGCCGGCGCGGTCGTCGTCGATCAGGGCGTGGTGCGCCGCCGTCACCGTGGTGCCGGAGAGCAGCAGGATCAGCGTGTTGAGCAGCGGCAGGTGCCACGGATCGAAGGTCTCGACCCCGTGCGGCGGCCACACCCCACCGGTGAAGGCGGCACGCAGATACTGCGTGGCCTCGCCGGGGAAGAGCGCGGCATCGAACCACGCCCAGAACCAGGCGACGAAGAACATCACCTCCGAGGCGATGAACAGGATCATGCCGTAGCGCAGGTGCAGGCCGACGACCGGCGTGTGATGGCCGGCATGGGCCTCCGACACCACGTCCGCCCACCACGAGCCCATGGCGTAGAGCAGCAGGACGAAGCCGGCGACGAAGATCCACGGCGTGGCGATGTCGAGGCCGGCGATCACCAGATGGTCGCCCATCCGCCAGCGGAAGAGGCCGATCGCGCCGATCGCCGTGACCAGTGCCGCGAAGGACGTCACCAGCGGCCAGGGGCTCGGGTCGACGATGTGGTAGGCGTGATTGCGGGCGTGGGCGTCAGCCATGGCCGTCCTCCCTGGGCGGTGTCGTCGTCTCGGGTCGGGTTTTCCCCTGTTCGGCGGCGCGTTGCGGCTCGCCGACGGGGAAGAACGAGTAGGAGAGCGTCAGCGCGGAGAGCCCGGCGACGTTCTTGTCGGTGTCGATGTCGCGGTCGACCCAGAAGGTCACCGGCGCCTCCAGCACCTCGCCCGGCTTCAGCGTCTGCTCCTCGAAGCAGAAGCAGGCGAGCTTCATGAAATGCGGCGCGGCGAGCGCCGGCGTCACGTTGAAGGCGGCGACGCCGCGCTGGACTTGGGTCGACGTGTTCTCGATGCGGAAATTGACCGTGACCGTCTCGCCGAGCGGCACCGTCACCGTGCTCTTCTCGGCATGGAACGACCAGGTCAGCGCGCCGCGCACGTTGGTGTCGAAGCGCACCTCGATCGGCCGTCCCGGTGCCTCGGTCGGCGCGGCGGTGGCGACGAGCGGCGTGCCGCCGTAGCCGGTGGTGGCGCAGAACCAGCGATAGAACGGCACGGCGGCGAAGGCGGCGCCGAGCATGACCACGGCGAGGCCGGCGGCCGCGATCCCGACGCGTCCGTTGGCCCTGGCCGCTCTCGCCCGATCGTCCGCCGCGCCGGTCATCCCGTGACCCCCGGCAGCCGGAGGCCGAGCTTGGCCAGCGTCACGACGTAGAACAGCACGACGAGCCCGGCGAGCACGACGCCGAGGGCGATGTTGCGGGCACGCCGGGCCGAGAGTTCGGCCGCGGTCGGTTCGTGGAAGAAGCGGCGGGGATATCCGGTCGGTGCGTTCATGGGGTGGCCCTCAGGCGAAGAGGCGTTCGGCCGCGATCGCCGCGAAGAGCGCCGTCAGCCACAGGATGGAAAAGGCGAAGAGCCGTCCGCAGGCCTGCCGTCCCGCAGCCCCTTCGCGACGGGTGAAGACCAGCGCCGCCAGCCCGACGAAGAGCGCGCCGCCGATCCCGGCGACGAGGCCGTAGGCGAGGCCGGCGAGACCGAGGGCGAAAGGCGCCAGCGACACCGGCAGCATCAGCACGGCATAGGCGAGGATCCGCCGCCGCGTCGCCGCGGTGCCGGCGACGACCGGCAGCATCGGCACGCCGGCGCGCATGTAGTCCTCGGACTTGAGCAGCGCCAGCGCCCAGAAGTGCGGCGGCGTCCAGAAGAAGATCACGGCGAAGAGCAACACCGGCAGAAGCGCGATCGACCCGGTCGCCGCCGCCCAGCCGACGACCGGCGGCAAGGCGCCGGCCGCGCCGCCGATGACGATGTTCTCGACCGTCCGCCGCTTCAGCCACATCGAATAGACGACGACGTAGTAGAAGATCGTGAAGGCCAGCAGGAAGGCCGCGAACCAGTTGGCCGAGAGCCCGAGCAACAGCACCGAGCCGACCGACAGCACCATGCCGAAGGCGAGCGCCTGATCGGCGGTGATGCGGCCGGCGGGGATCGGCCGGTTCTTCGTCCGGCTCATCACCGCGTCGATGTCGGCGTCCCACCACTGGTTCAGCGCGCCCGACGCCCCGGCCCCGAGCGCGATGGCGAAGACCGACACCGCGTCGATGAGCGGATGGGCGGCGTGGGGCGCCACGATCATGCCGACCAGCGCGGTGAAGACCACGAGCGACATGACGCGCGGCTTGAGCAGGGCGAAATAGTCGCCCGGCGTCGCCGTCGAGAGCCTCGTCGCCGTCGAGAGCCGTGCCGGGCTCGAAAGGCCGATGTCGGTCATGGTCCACGCTCCTCGGATGGGATCGGCGGTGGCGGGGCCTCGCGGCCCCGTCGCCGGCGTTCTCAGTGTTCGGCGTCCTCGGCGATGACCGGCAGGGTGTCGAACTGGTGGTAGGGCGGCGGCGACGAGATCGTCCATTCGAGCGTCGTCGCACCGACGCCCCACGGATTGTCGCCCGCCGGGATCTTGTCGCGGAACGCCTTCCACACGCCGAAGAAGAAGATCAGCACCGAGAGCCCCGAGATGTAGGAGCCGTAGGACGAGATCTGGTTCCACCCCGCATAGGCGTCGGGATAGTCGACGTAACGACGCGGCATGCCGGCGAGGCCGAGGAAGTGCTGCGGCATGAAGATCATGTTGACGCCGATGAAGGCGATCCAGAAATGCATCTGGCCGATCGCCTCCGAATACATGTAGCCGCTCATCTTCGGGAACCAGTAGTACCAGGCCGCAAAGATCGCGAAGACGGCACCGAGCGACAGCACGTAGTGGAAGTGGGCGACGACGTAGTAGGTGTCGTGCAGCACGCGGTCGAAACCGGCGTTGGAGAGCTGCACGCCGGTGACGCCGCCGATGGTGAAGAGGAAGATGAAGCCGATGGCGAAGACCATCGGCGTCTTGAACTCGATCGAACCGCCCCACATCGTGGCGATCCACGAGAAGATCTTCACGCCGGTCGGCACCGCGATGACCATGGTGGCGGCGACGAAATAGGCCTGGGTGTCGACGTCGAGACCGACCGTGTACATGTGGTGCGCCCACACCACGAAGCCGACGACACCGATCGCCACCATCGCATAGGCCATGCCGAGATAGCCGAAGACCGGCTTCTTCGAGAAGGTCGCGACGATGTGGGAGATGATGCCGAAGCCCGGCAGGATCAGGATGTAGACCTCGGGGTGACCGAAGAACCAGAACAGATGCTGGAACAGGATCGGATCGCCGCCGCCCTCCGGCTTGAAGAAGGCCGTGCCGAAGTTGCGGTCGGTGAGCAGCATGGTGATGCCGCCCGCCAGAACCGGCAGCGACAGCAGCAGCAGGAAGGCCGTCACCAGCACCGACCAGGCGAAGAGCGGCATCTTGTGCAGCGTCATGCCCGGCGCGCGCATGTTGAGGATGGTGGTGATGAAGTTGATCGCGCCGAGGATCGACGAGGCGCCGGCGATGTGCAGCGACAGGATGGCGAAGTCCATCGCCGGCCCCGGCTGGCCGGTCGACGACAGCGGCGGATAGATCGTCCAGCCACCGCCGACGCCGTTGGCGCCGGGCGGTCCTTCCACGAACATCGACATCACCAGCAACGTCAGCGCCGGCGGCAACAGCCAGAACGAGATGTTGTTCATCCGCGGGAAGGCCATGTCCGGCGCGCCGATCATGATCGGCACGAACCAGTTGGCGAAGCCGCCGATCAGCGCCGGCATCACCATGAAGAAGATCATGACGAGGCCGTGCGCCGTGGTGAAGACGTTGAACGTGTGCGGATCGGTGAAGATCTGCATGCCCGGGTTTTGCAACTCCATGCGGATGGCGATGGAGAGCGCCCCGCCGACGACGCCCGAGAGCATCGCGAAGATCAGGTAGAGCGTGCCGATGTCCTTGTGATTGGTCGAGAACAGCCAGCGCTTGATGCCCTTCGGCGGCCCGTGATCGGCATGGGCTCCGGCATGACCGTGTCCGGTCGCATCATCAATCGATTTGAAGTCGGAATGGGTATCGACGACGGCCATGAGGGCCTCCCTTTCGGGAACGGACGGGCGGGGTTCAGCGGGCGGCGAGGCGCTGGCGCGCTTCGTCGGCCTCGATCAGGGCGGCGAGCCGGGCGCGCGCCGCGTCGAGATCCTTGCGGGCGGTCTCGGACCAGGCCGCATATTGCTCGGCCGTGACGACGCGGACCGCGATCGGCATGAAGGCATGATCGCGACCGCAGAGTTCCGAGCACTGGCCGTAGAAGACGCCGGTCTTGTCGGCCTTGAACCAGCTCTCGTTGAGCCGGCCCGGCATGGCGTCCATCTTCACGCCGAAGGACGGCATCGCCCAGGAATGGATCACGTCGGCGGCGGTGATCTGGAGGCGCACGACCTTGCCGGCCGGCACGATCACCTCGTTGTCGACCGCCAGCAGCCGCGGCTGCTTCGCCGGGTCCTTGCGATCCTCGTCCTTCAGGATCACCGCGTCGAAGGCGACCGGCTTCTGCTTGTCGGAGACGAGGTCGGAATATTCGTATCCCCAGTACCACTGGTAGCCGGTGACCTTGATGGTGACGTCGGCCGGCGGGATCACCATCTCCTCGTAGAGGAGGCGGAAGGAGGGGATCGCCAGCGCCACCAGGATCAGGATCGGCACGACGGTCCAGGCGACCTCGAGGCCGGTGTGATGGGTGGTGCGCGACGGCACCGGATTGGCCTTGGCGTTGAACTTGATGGCCACCACCACGAGCAGCGCCAGCACGAACAGCGTGATCGGGATGACGATCCAGAAGGTGAAGGCGGCGAAGCCGTGGATGTGTTGATGGACGATCGTGTTGGGCGCCTGCATGCCGATCTGCCACGGCTCGGCGCGCCCGTCGGCGAGAGCCGGGGCGGCGAACACGGGCAGAGAGAGCAGCGCGGCCGCGAGCGACCGAATGCGGAACGGCGGAACCTTCGTCGAAGTCATCGTTCGACACCCCCCTTCCCGACGGTTCGCCGCCCTCCCGTCCGAGGGCGACGTCCGTCCGCGTCCTTCATCGTGTTGCCGGCGCTTCCCCTCGAAGCGTCGGCGGATCCGGGTTCCGCACGCCCCTGAGGGCGTCGATCCCGGATGCCTCGACCGAGCCGGAAGACGCGCGGCTCCAATCGATTAGATAGACTACGCCCGAAATTCGACGAGTGGCAATGGCCTTCTACGGATTTACCCGTACGCAGCGGCAACGGGGTTTCCACCGCGTCGACGCGCCGTCGCGAACGCTCACGGAACCGCCACGATCGCGGGCGACAAGGGGCCGCCCCACTGGCGCAGGCACCCCGCGTCGGGCAACGTGGGCGAACCTTTTGACGTCGATTCGCGGACCCTTCCGCGACACGAGGAGAGACGAAGCATGACCGTGATGCCGGCCGGATGGATCGTCCGTCGCGCCGCCGCTCTTTCGGGTGCGGTGCTGGCCCTGGGCCTCGCGACCGCCGCCCCCGCCTTTGCCCAGGGTGCGGTGAAGTCCGCCCACGGCGACTGGCAGGTGCGTTGCGACACCCCGCCGGGCGCCAAGGCCGAGCAGTGCGCGCTGGTGCAGAACGTCACCGCCGAGGACCGTCCCAACGTCGGCCTCTCGGTGATCGTGCTGAAGACCGCCGACAAGAAGCAGCGCATCCTGCGCGTGCTCGCGCCCCTCGGCGTGCTGCTGCCCTCGGGCCTCGGCCTGAAGATCGACCAGACCGACATCGGCCGCACCCCCTTCGTGCGCTGCCTGCCCAACGGCTGCGTCGCCGAAGTGGTGATGGACGACAAGCTGCTCGACCAGCTGAAGGCCGGCACCAACGCCACCTTCATCGTCTTCCAGACCCCGGAAGAGGGCATCGGCATCCCGATCGCCCTCAAGGGCTTCGGCGAAGGCTTCGACAAGCTGCCGTGAGGCGGGGCGCGCCCCCGCCACGATGCGACACGATTTCGAAGGGCGGTGCCGCGAGGCGCCGCCCTTTTTCGTGCGCTCTGCAACCGAAAGGATACGGTTTCCTCGTCATATCGCATGTGGTGCGCGATCCTCGGCGCCGGCCGACGAACGATCGGAGCGATCCCATGCTGAGACGCGGTTTCCTCCTCGGCCTCCCGAGCCTCGCGCTGGCCCTCGCCGGCTGCGGGTCGCGCCCGCGCACGGTGGTCTATCGCCTCGGCGAGAGGTTGGCGGCATGACGACGTTTCTGAAGTGGGCGGCGTTCGTCGTCATCGCGCTCATCGCTCTGGTCGCTGCCTTCGTCGGCTGGTTCCGGTGGTCGTATCCGAGCGACTCGGCGAACTACCGGCTGACCGTGGCAGTCGAGGTCGGCGATCGGGTCGTCTCCGGCCATTCGGTCCTCAACATCGCCGGCGGAATGGCCCCACAGTGGTTCGGTGCCCGGCTCAAGGGCTGGTCGCGCGTGCGCGGCGAGGCGGTCGGGGTCGACCTCGGCCCGCGCGGACGGCTGTGGATGGTGATGACGCGCCCGCCGGCCTATCCCGACTCCTTCCTCGGCAATCTGGCCGGAACGCTCTACGCGCGCGCCGGGGTCATCCCGAAGGAAGGCGGCGGCGGAGCGGCGGAGTACCGACGCCGCAGCAAGGCGATCGCCGCCTACCGGACGCCGATCCCCCTCCTGCCGAGCGACTTCCCCCTGTTCGTCCGCTTCCGCGACGAGGCCGATCCGGAGAGCCTCGAACTGGTCGACCCGGCGAACTTGGCGGCGAGCTTCGGCGAGGGCGTGAGGCTGAGAGAGGTCACGATCGCCATCACCGACGATCCACCGACGCGAAACGTCGAGAAGGCGTTGCCTTGGCTCAAACCCGTTGGATGCAAGAGATTGGGTCTTTTACGCGCAAAACACGAATTTGCGAAAGACTATACGCAAATTGAACGCGTGACGGCCAGCGATTTATCGATTTCTATTTGCTCTGACGAGAAGAGGTGATGGCAATCGCTGCGGAACTCGCTCTCTCGATTCTTGCAATGGATGCCTGCGATCAAGTTTGCCAACCGCCGTGACCTGCGTTGGTCAATCATCGGCGACTGGGTCGGATCTATCGATCTCCTCCCTCCGCTCTCGCCATCCGCCCCGTCGCGCCCTAGATTGACCGGACGAACCCGCATCGCTCCGGAGTATCCCCCGCCCATGGCCGCGACCGACAAGACCGATCTCTTCGCCCTTTCCGGCCTCGATCCGGAGGTGGCGCGGCGCATCACGAGCGCGGCGCTCGACGGGGCCGACGACGGCGAGCTCTATGTCGAATATGCCCAGTCCGAGGCGCTGACCTTCGACAACGGTCGCCTCAAGGGCGCCTCCTTCAACACCTCTCAAGGCTTCGGCCTGCGCGCCGTCACCGGCGAGCTGACCGGCTTCGCCCATTCCGGCGAGATCTCGGAACCGGCGCTGCGCCGCGCCGCCGATGCCGTCTCCGCCGTGCGCGGCGGTCGCGCCGGCACCTGGGCCGATGCGCCGAGCCTCACCAACACCCGCCTCTACACCGACGAGAACCCGATCGGCGCGCCGAGCTTCGACGAGAAGGTGAAGCTGCTCGCCGAGATCGACGCCTATGCGCGGGCAGCCGACCCGCGCGTGCGTCAGGTCACCGCCTCGCTCGCCGCCACCTGGTCGGTGGTCGAGATCCTGCGGCCCGACGGATACCGGGTGCGTGACGTCCGCCCGCTCGTCCGCCTCAACGTCTCGGTGGTGACCGGCGAGGGCGATCGGCAGGAGGCCGGCTCCCACGGTTTCGGCGGCCGCGAGGGCTTCGCCCGCTTCGTCTCGCCCGACCGTTGGCGCCATGCCGTCGACGAGGCGCTGCGCCAGTCGCTGGTCAATCTCTCGGCGGTGCCCGCGCCCGCCGGGACCTTCGACGTGGTCCTCGGCCCCGGCTGGACCGGCGTGCTGCTGCACGAGGCGGTCGGCCACGGTCTCGAGGGCGACTTCAACCGCAAGAAGACCTCGGCCTTCGCCGGCCTGATGGGCGAGCGCGTCGCCGCCCCCGGCGTCACCATCGTCGACGACGGCACGCTGCCCAACCTGCGCGGTTCGCTCTCCTTCGACGACGAGGGCACGCCGACGTCGTCGACCACGCTGATCGAGGACGGCATCCTCGTCGGCTACATGCAGGACCGCCAGAACGCCCGCCTGATGGGCGTCGCGCCGACCGGCAACGGCCGCCGCCAGTCCTATGCGCACCAGCCGCAGGTACGCATGACGAATACATACATGAAGGCCGGCGAGATGGACCCGGCCGAGATCCTGTCGTCGGTGAAGGACGGCATCTACGCCGTCAACTTCGGCGGCGGTCAGGTCGACATCACCTCCGGCAAGTTCGTCTTCGAATGCACCGAAGCCTACCGCATCGAGGGCGGCAGGATCGGCCCGGCGGTCAAGGGCGCCATGCTGATCGGCAACGGCGCCGACGCGCTGACCCGCGTCCGCATGATCGGCAACGATCTGATGCTCGACCCCGGCATCGGCACCTGCGGCAAGGGCGGCCAGGGCGTGCCGGTCGGCGTCGGCCAGCCGACGCTGCGCCTCGACGGCATCACCATCGGCGGCACGCGGGTCTGACCCGGAGGGCGGGCTCGTCGCGGGCTCCCCGATTGCCCCGAGATGATCCCGCCGCCGCCTTCTCGTCGCCACATCGGCTGGCCAGTCTTCCCCCCGTCGGCACGTCGGCGGGGGTCTCGCTTCGCGGTGCCGAAATCCGATCATTCTGCCGGGAGCGGGTTCATGGCCGTCGACGCGGGCGTCGCGCGCATCGCCTCCACCATCCCTTTCGCCGCGCCGCTGATCCTGATCGGCGCGGCGATGGTGATGGTGCCGATCTTCAAGCGTCTCGGCCTCGGCTCGGTGCTGGGCTATCTCGCCGCCGGCATTCTCGTCGGCCCGGCGGTCTTCGGCTTCTTCGACGACCCGGCCGAGATCATGCACTACGCCGAACTCGGCATCGTGCTCTTCCTCTTCCTGATCGGCCTGTCGCTGAAGCCGTCGCGGCTGTGGGCGATGCGGCGCGACATCTTCGGCCTCGGCCTCGCCCAGATCGTGGTGACGGCGGCGGCGATCGCCGGCTTCGCCATTCTGGTCTTCGACCTGCCGTGGAAGGGTGCGCTGGTCGCCGGCGCCGGCCTCGCGCTGTCGTCGACCGCGCTGGTGATGCAGTTGCTCGAGGAGAAGAACGAGACGCAGAGCGCCTTCGGCCGCAAGGCCTTCGCCATCCTGCTGATGCAGGATCTGGCGATCGTGCCGCTCTTGGCGCTGCTGCCGCTCCTGTCGCCGCAACCGGCGCTCGGCGGCACTTCGTTCCTCACCGCGCTCGCCGAGGTGCTCGGCGCGGTGGCGATCGTCGTGGCGGTCGGCCGTTGGCTGCTCAATCCGCTCTTCCGCATGCTGGCGGCGGCCGGTGCCCGCGAGATCATGACGGCGGCGGCGCTCTTCGTGGTCATCGGGGCGGCGAGCCTCGTCTCGCTGGTCGGCCTGTCGATGGCGACGGGCGCCTTCCTCGCCGGCGTGATGCTGGCGGAATCGAACTTCCGCAACCAGCTCCAGGTCGACATCGAACCCTTCCGCGGCCTGCTCCTCGGTCTGTTCTTCATGTCGGTCGGCATGACCATCGACGTCGGCGTGGTCGGACGCTGGTGGGATCAGATGCTCGAGGGCCTCTTCGCCCTCGTCCTGGTCAAGATCGGCGTCCTGTGGGCGATCGCCCGCCTCGCCCGGGTGCCGCGGGTCGACGCCATCCGCGTCGCCTTCGTGCTGGCGCAGGGCGGCGAATTCGGCTTCGTGCTCTATTCCGCCGCGGTCGGCGCCGGCGTCATGCCGAAGGAGCTCGGCTCGGTACTGATCACCGTCGTCACCTTCTCGATGGCGCTGACGCCGCTGGTGGTCGCCGCCGGCAACGCCATGCTCGGCCGCAAGAAGGCGGTGCCGGCGATGGAGGAGGACTACTCGCAGGCCGACGGCACGGTGGTGCTGATCGGCTTCGGCCGCTTCGGCCAGATCCTGTCGCAGATGCTGCTCGCCGAGGGCATCGACCTGACCATCATCGACAAGGACCCGTCGATGATCCGCTCGGCCGGCCGTTTCGGCTTCCGCATCTTCTACGGCGACGGCACCCGCCTCGACGTGCTGCGCTCGGTCGGCGCGGATCGGGCCCGGGTGGTGGTGGTGGCGACCGAGAACCCGGCGGTCACCAACCGCATCGTCGAACTGGTCAAGGCCGAGTTCCCGCTCGCCCGCGTCCATGCCCGCGCCTTCGACCGCGCCCATGCGCTCGAGCTGCTCGATCGCAACGCCGACTTCCTGGTGCGCGAGACCTACGAATCGGCGGTTCTCGCAGGCCGCGAGACGCTCCAGGCCCTCGGCATCGACGCCGAACGCGCCGCCGCGATCGAGGAGGACGTCCGCCGTCGCGACCTGACCCGGCTCGCCCTGCAGCAGACCGACGGCCTCCTCGCCGGCGCCGCCATGGTCCACCAGCGCACCCCGCCGCGGCCCGAGCCGCTGGAACCGCCGCGCCGGCCGGCGCGTGCGCTGTCGGAAGAGACCCGCGACGTGACGGAAGACGACGAGAATCCGCCGGCGGATGTACGCGTCGCGAGTGGTATTTGAGCAACAGCACCTCGGTGAATGTCCTGCCGCAGCGTCGCAGTCGTTGCGCGCACCGATAGGGGATTCACAGAGCGACCGAACGTGCTAGATTCCGATTCGCAACACATTCCAGGGGGATTACCCATGAAGACCGTTCGTATCGTCGTTCTCGCCCTCGTCGCCGCTGCCGGCCTCTCCGTCGCCGGTTGCGCCAAGGCCCCGGCTCCGGCTCCGGCCGTCGTCAAGGGCTGATGCTCGTGGGCGAAGCGGGTTCGGGCGCTCGCCCGGCCCCGTGACGCGACGACATTGCTTTCGGAAGAGCGGTACCGGCGACGCCGGTGCCGCTCTTTCCGTATGAGCGGCTCTCTTCGTCCATGCGGCCGGCGGATCGCGCCCCGGACGGCGCTTCACCGTCTCGAGAGGTGACGCGACCGCGTCTTGTCGCTAGGATGGGTCTTCGATTTTTCAGGACACGACCACCGACATGAACCGTTTCGAGCCCTCCCGCCGCGGCGGCGAAGCCCAGATCCGCTATCTCGACGGCGATTTCCAGATCATCTCCAACGGTTCTCACGTCGTCTGCGCCGTGACCGGGGCGACGATCCCGCTCGACGAGCTGCGCTACTGGAACGTCGATCGCCAGGAGCCCTACGTCGACGCCGAGGCCTCGCTGCGTCGTCACCTGCAGATCGTCGGCCGCGGCTGAGACCGTCTCAGCGCGTCGGCGAACCGGCCGGGCCGAGCGCTGCGGCGATCAGATGTGCCAGCCGCATCTCGTCGTCGAAGACGAGGCCGATCTCCACCACCCGGATCTTCGCGGCGAGCCGTGCCAGCGGCCCCTGACCGCGCACCAGCCTGACCGCGTCCTTGGCCGTGGTGGCGAGATCGCCGTCGACGGCGGTGGCGCGACGGATCAGGTCGGCCGCCTCCTCGCCGCTGAAGGTGTGGTGATCGGGGAAGGCGACGAAGTCGGCGACCAGTGCGCCGCAGGCCTCGAGGGTGGCGGCGAACTTGGCCGGCCGGCCGATGCCGGCGAAGCCGACGATGCGTCGACCCTTGACCACTTCCGGATTGCGCGCGGCGAGCCGCGCCGTCAGGACCGGAATGCCGGCCTCCGTCGCGCCGGCGATCAGCCCCTCGGTGGTCGGGTGAATGCCCTCGCCGTTGTCGACGACGATCAGCGCGTCGGCCTTGGCGAACTGCACCTCGAGCGGCGCCCTGAGCGGCCCCGCCGGCATCACCCGGGCATTGCCGAGGCCGGAGGCGCGATCGACCACCACCAGCGACAGATCCTTGCCGAGCCGCGGGTTCTGGAACCCGTCGTCGAGGATGACGAGGTTCGCGCCCATCCGCTCGGCCTCACGCGCGCCGGCCAGACGATCGCGGGCGACGATCGTCGGGGCGACGCGGGCGTGCAGCAGAGCCTCGTCGCCGACGTCGCCGGCGTCGTGGCGCGACGGATCGACCCGTAGCGGCCCGCGTTCGCGCCCGCCGTAGCCGCGGGTGACGACGAAGGGCGCGAGACCCGCCTCGCGTGTCAGGCGGACGATGTGGTCGACGGTCGGCGTCTTGCCGGCGCCGCCGACCGTGAAGTTGCCGACCGCGATCACCGGAATGCCGACCCGGCCGGCCGGCGGCCGCATCATCCGTGCGCCGGTGATCATGCCGTAGAGGGCGGCGAGCGGCGCCAGCACCCGTGTCAGCGCGCAGTCTTCGGCCCAGATCCGCGCGTGCCAACGATTCATGCCGCCGGCTCCCGTTTCCGCGCCGCCTCGAGCACCGGCGCCAGCGCGTCGAGCGTGCGGCCGAGCGCGCCGGTCGACCGGTCGACGACCGAACGCGCGGCGCCCGCGATGGTCTCGCGATGCTCGCGCGTCGCGTGGAGGTCGAGGATCGCCGCGGCGAGATCGGCCGCCCCGTCGATCGTCACGGCGCCGCCACAGGCGTCGAGATCGGCATAGATCTCCGCGAAATTGTGGGTCGAGGGTCCGTGCAGCACGACGCAGTCGAGCCGCGCCGGTTCGATCGGGTTCTGCCCGCCGCGCGGCGTCACCGATCCGCCGACGAAGGCCATCGGCGCCAGCCGGTAGACGAGGCCCATCTCGCCGATCGTGTCGGCGAGATAGATGTCGGTGCCCGGCCCCGGCATCTCGCCGTGCGAGCGCGAGGCGACCGAGAGACCGAGATCGGCGAGATCGGCCCGGAGCGCGTCGCCGCGTTCGGGATGGCGCGGCGCGATCACGGTGAGGACGCGCGGCAGGCGCTGGCGCACGATGCGGTGCGCCTCCGCCGCCATCAGTTCCTCGCCCGGATGGGTCGAGGCCGCCGCCCAGGTCGGGCGCTGACCGATCACCCCCGTGAGGCGCGCCAGCTCGCGCGGGTCGTGACCGAGCGCGGCACCGTCGAACTTGAGATTGCCGGTGACGACGGTCTGGCCGACGCCGAGCGCCTTCAGCCGTTCGGCGTCGCCGTCGTTCTGCGCCAGCGCCCCGTCGAGCCGGCCGAACAGCGCTCGTGCGATGCCGTCGAGCCGCGCCCAACGGCGGTGCGAGCGCTCCGACATGCGGGCGTTGACCAGCACCAGCGGAATGCCGCGCCGACGCAGCCGATCGACCGTCGCCGGCCAGATCTCGGACTCGACGAAGAGCGCCGCGCCCGGGCGCCAGTGGTCGAGGAAGCGGTCGATGTTGACGTCGACGTCGAGCGGCACGAACTGGTGGATGGCGCCGACCGGCAGACGGTCGGCGGCGATCCGCGCCGAGGTCACGGTGCCGGTCGTCGTCAGCACGACGAAGCCTTCCTGGGTCAGCCGCTCGACCAGCGGCAGAACGGCGACGGTCTCGCCGACGCTCGCGGCGTGGACCCACACCAGCGGTCCGCAGGGGCGTCGGCGGCGGGGACTGCCGAGCCGCTCGTGGCGGCGCGAGCGGTCTTCCTTGCCGTGGCGGGCGCGCCATTCCAGCACCAGCCCGAGCCCCGGCCGCAGGAAACGGCCGGTCGCACGGTAGAGCGTCAGGGCGGCTTCGCCCAGCATGTCAGGCATCCTTGCCTCCGGCGATCTCGTAGGCGCGGCGGAAGAGGCGATCGAGTGTCTCGCCGAGTTCGCGACGTATGGTCTCGATCGTCGCTTCGTCGGCATCTTCGGGAACGTCGATCGGTTCGCCGAACACCACCACGAACCGCCCGAACGGCAAATTGAAGGCGGCGCGGTCCCACGAGCGCATCCGCATGCGTCGCGAGGTGACGGCGGCGATCGGAAGGATCGGCACGCCGGCGCGCCGGGCGATCTGCACGATGCCCTCGCCCGCCACCTTGCCGACCTTCGGCACGTCGGCGGTGATGGTGATGGCATAGCCGTCGCGCAGCATGCGGACCGCCTCGACGAAGCCGCGCACCCCGCCGCGCCGCGCTACTTCCGCGCCGTCGCGCCCACCGGAGGCGCGGATCGTCGCCGCGCCGAGCTTCTCGGCCACCAGCGCGTTGAGGTCGCCGTCGCGCGAACGCGAGATCATCGCCGCGAGTTTCCACGTCTTCGTCGACGCGACGAAGGGGAACATGAAGTGCTCGCCGTGCCAGGTGGTGGCGATCAGGCCGCGCGGTTCGAACCGCTCGAAGAAGTCGGCGGGTTCCTGGATGCGGCGGCAGGTGCGGTTCACGAGACGGAAATAGGCGGCGATGAAGCCGGCGACGAAGCGGCGGAAGGCCGGCTTCTCGACGAGTTTCTTCAGCATGCCGCCGCTCCCGGTTCACCCGGCCGAGCGGGTGCGAGCATGCCTCTCGTCACGGCGATCGGTCTCGCCGTGGTCATGTCGCGCATCATCGCAGGAATTCGCCCCCGAACTCGATTTCGGAGAGACTCCATAGCGCCGATCTCTCGTCGCGTCACCCTCGACATTTCAACACGGTGTCGCAGCGACGCGATGGTGATCAGTGCTGATGATCCGGGTCGAGCAGGCGGTGCAGGTGGACGATGAAGTAGCGCATGTGCGCATTGTCGACCGTCGATTGTGCCTTGGCCTTCCACGCGGTCTTGGCCGATTCGTAGTCGGGGAAGAGACCGACGAGATCGACCTTGGAGAGATCGCGGAATTCATGCCCGTCGAGGTTCTCGAGTTCGCCGCCGAGAACGAGGTGGGGCAAGGACTTCTTGGGTTTCGCGCTCATGTCGATCTACCGAACCGATGGTGGGCCGAGCCTCGCGTCGCGCCGGCTGGATCGATCACCCCGCCAGACGTTCGAGCAGCGCGAGCGCGTCGTCGAAGAGATCCGGCGTGGCGGCGACCAGCGCCGGGTGGCGCGGTACGGGCCTGTTGTACTGCGGCGCTTCGCCGCGGCGATTGCAAAATCGCCCGCCGGCTTCATGCACCAACAGGTCGGCTGCCGCAAGATCCCAATCATGGGCATTGCCCGTTCCATAGGCGACGTCGAGGCTGCCGTCGGCGACCGCGGCGATCCTCAGCGCCAGCGACGGAACGGTCCGCCGCGCGGCAAAGCCGATCTCGCGAACTTCCCGTCGTTCCAGATACTTGGAGGGCGCTCCGAGCCGCGCCCCGGCGAGCGAGCCGGGGTGACCGACCCGCATCCGCCTGCCTTCGAGATGGGCACCCAGACCGGCGACCGCCGTCATCAGCCGCCCCGTCGAAGGTTGCAGGAGCGCGGCGACGACCGGCCGTCCGTTCTCGACCACGGCGAGCGACACCGCCCAGTCCTCCTCGCCGCGCAGGTAGGCGCGGGTGCCGTCGATCGGATCGACGACGAAGACGCGGGCGCATTCGAGGCGGGTCGGGTCGTCGACGGATTCCTCCGACAGCCAGCCGTAGTCCGGCCGAGCCGTGCGCAGCATCTCGCCGAGCCGCCGGTCGACGGCGATGTCGGCCTCGCTCACCGGCGAGCCGCCCTGCTTGTGCCAGACCTCGGGGTCCTGCCGGAAATATCGCATCGCGATGGCGCCGGCCTCCAGGGCCGCCGCCTCGAGCAGGGCAAGATCCTCGGCGCGGTCTGGCTCAGCGTCCGGCAATGGTGAGGCCCTCGATCATCACGGAGGGCGCAGCGATGGCGAAACGGCTCTCGAGGTCGGAGCCCGGCACCAGCCGGGCGAACATGTCGGAGAGATTGCCGGCGACGGTGACTTCCGACACCGCCGGGCCGATCTCGCCCTTCTCGATCAGGAAGCCCGAGGCGCCGCGGGAATAGTCGCCGGTGATGCCGTTGACGCCCGACCCGATCATGTCGGTGACGAGCAGGCCGCGGTCGATCGAGGCGATCATCTCCTCGCGCGAGCGGCTGCCCGGCTTCAGCGTGACGTTGGTCGAGCCCGGTGACGGCGAACCGGTGCCGCGCGAGGCGCGCCCGTTGGAGACGAGGCCGAGCTCGCGCGCCGAGGCGCCGTCGAGCAGCCAGTCCTGCAGGATGCCGTCCTCGACCAGCGTCAGCGGTGCGCCCGCCACGCCCTCGCCGTCGAAGGGACGCGAGGCGAGGCCGCGGACCTTGCGCGGATCGTCGAGGATGGTGATGCCCGGCGCGAAGACGCGGGCGCCGCGGCGGTCCTTCAGGAACGACGTCTTGCGGGCGATCGCCGCGCCGTTGATCGCCGAGACGAAGTGGCCGACGAGCCCGGTCGCCGCCCGCGGCTCCCAGATCACCGTGGCGGTGCCGGTCTCCATCTTGCGCGGGGCGAGACGCGCGACGGCGCGCTCGCCCGCCCGACGGCCGACGAGTTCGGCCGGATCGAGATCGGCGCCGAAGATCTTCGACGAGGCGTCCCAATCGCGCTGCATGCCCGTGCCGGTTCCGGCGACCGCCGAGACCGACAGCGAATGCGAGGTCCTGAGCCAGCCGCCGGAGAAGCCGTGCGAGGTGACGAGCACCAGGCCGGCGAGCGACCACGAGGCCGAGGCACCGCCCGAATTGGTGACGCCCGCGACCGCCCGCGCCGCGTCCTCGCAGGCGAGCGCCCGTGCCGTCAGCTCGGCCGCGTCGGGCGTCGACGGATCGACCATGTCGAGATCGGCGATCCGGCGGGTGAGCATCGCCTCGTCGATCAGGTCGGCCCACGGATCCTCCGGTGCGACGCGGGCCATGGCGACGGCGCGTTCGGCGAGCACGGTCGGATCGGAGAAGACGTTGGCGGAGACCGTGGCGGTGCGTCGGCCGACGAAGACGCGCAGGCCGAAGTCGTCGCCCTCGGCGCGCTCGCTGTCCTCGACCGCGCCGAGCCGCACGCCGACCGACATCGACACGCCGCGCACCGCGACCGCATCGGCCTTGTCGGCGCCGGCCTTCCGCGCCGCCTCCACCAGCCGCCGTGCGGCGGCTTCGAGGGCGGACTGGTCGAGCACGTCGGTCATGGAAGATCCCTCGGATGATGCGGCGACTTCGGGTTTAGGCGTCGAATCCGCCGGCGACAAGGGTGGCACGGCGCGCGCCTCCCGGCGAGATGGTCACGACTTTTCAACCGCGTTTCGTGACCGGCCGTAAACCCTATGCAGATCAACGGTTTCTCAACCGCGTTTCTTAAGCCGGTTCTGGGGGTCGACGAGTCAATCTCCAGTCCAAGGCGAGGTTCTCGGCAGAAGAATCGAGACCCGCAGGAGGCTATCGTGAGGCATCGAGCCATGATGACCTCGAAGATCGGCAGCGATGTCGATCTTCGAGCCGGCGCAACCGTGCGCCTCGATCCGATGACGCTGCCGCAGCGGTTTCGCTACGACACGGGCGTCGATCCGCGCAGCGGCCGCCCGATGGGCGAGGCCGCGGTGATCCTCGAGGCATCGATGGTGCAGGTGTGCCGTCGCCTGCCTTCTGGCATCCCGATGGCGTTGCGTTTCCCGATGGCGGCCTTCGAAGGCGTCGCCGTCCGCATGAGCGTCGACCCGGCGCGGCCCGAGGCCGAACCGCGCGTCGTGCTGGAACTCCTTCACCGCGACCCGCATCTGTCGCTGCCGCTCTCCGTCGCCGACGATCTCGCCGACGTGGTGGCCGACTGGAAGGCCTGGTCGCGCGTCCTGATGCTGCCGAAGCTGGTGGTGGAAGCCGACGGCTCCTGGCATTCGGTCGAGACCCGCCTCGGCGCCGTCGAGATCGCTCCGGTCCGTCCGCGCCGTCGCCGCACGGTGCTGGCCGACCGTCGCCCCCGGTTCCTCACCCGCCGCAAGCCCGGCCTCGCCGGCCAGACGGTGGTGATCGAGAAGCACGAGATCTTCGGTCGCGACTGACCGAGGAGAAAACGAAGTCCCCCTGTCGACTTGACCCCGCGTCGCGACCCCGGCGTGGGGTCTTCTGCATTCAGAGCGCGCGCACGAGCCCGTCGAGGATCAGCCCGGCGAAGAACAGCGCGCCCGCCTCGCGGTTCGAGCGGAAGAGCGCGAGGCAGAGATCGGGGTCGTCGATGTCGAGCCGGACGACCTGCCGACCGAGATGGACGGCGAAGGCGGCGAGCCCGAGGAAGGCGAGGGGGCCGACGCCGGCGGAGAACAGCGCCACCGCGAAGCAGACGATCGTTCCGCCGTAGAGCCCGCCGACCCAGATCCGCGTCTTCGCCCCGAAGAGCAGCGCCGTCGAGCGCACGCCGACCACGGCGTCGTCTTCCTTGTCCTGATGGGCGTAGATCGTGTCGTAGCCGATCGTCCAGGCGATGGCGCCGAGGTAGAGCGCGACCGGCGCCAGCGCCAGTTCGCCACGCGCCGCCGCCCAGCCCATCAGCGCGCCCCAGGAGAAGGCGAGGCCGAGGACGGCTTGCGGCCAGTCCGTGATCCGCTTGGCGAAGGGATAGGCCGCGACGATGCCGAGCGACGACAAGCCGAGCACGACGGCGAAGGCGCCGAACTGCAAGAGCACCGCGAGCCCGACCAGCGCCTGGGCGACGAGGAAGATCCGGGCGCGGGCGACGTCGACCTGACCCGAGGGGATCGGCCGCGACCGAGTGCGGGCGACCTTGTCGTCGATGTCGCGATCGACGATGTCGTTCCAGGTGCAGCCGGCGCCGCGCATCGCGACCGCGCCGACGAAGAACAGCACCAGATGCCAGAGGTTCGGCAGCGCCCTGCCGGCGGCATCCGAGGCCAGCGCCGCCGACCACCAGCACGGCCAGAGCAGCAGCCACCAGCCGATCGGCCGTTCCCAGCGGGCGAGCCGGGCATAGGGGCGCAGCCACGGCGGTAGCAGCGTGTCGGCCCAATGGCCGCGCTCGGCATCGGCGACCACGGAGGCTGTGGGATCGGGGCTGGTCGGTCGGGACATGGTCGCTCTCGGTTGGCGTCGCCCCGAGGTGAGACGAAACGCGCCCGCCGTCAAGGGCGTCGACGGCGGGGCCGGCGGTCGGTCGGTCGCGGAAATCCCCGCGCGCGGCGAAGCCGATGGTGGACTTGGCGCCCCCCGCGCTGCTAGATCGCGCCACCGGAAGGGTGAGGCGAGGGAGTGCGCGCGATGAAGGTTCTGCTGATCGGTTCGGGTGGCCGCGAGGATGCGCTCGCCCATGCGCTCGCCCGCTCGCCCCGCCTGACGAAGCTCTTCGCCGCCCCCGGCAATCCCGGCATCGCCGAGGTCGCCGAGTGCTTCGCCCTCGACGTCGCCGACCATGCCGCCGTCGTCGCCTTCTGCAAGGCGAACGGCATCGGCTTCGTGGTGGTCGGCCCCGAGGTGCCGCTGGTCGCCGGCATCGTCGACGATCTCGAGGCCGCCGGCATCCCGGCCTTCGGCCCGAAGAAGCTCGCCGCCCGGCTCGAGGGCTCCAAGGGCTTCACCAAGGACATCTGCGCTCGCTACGGCATCCCGACCGCGCCCTACGGGCGCTTCTCCGATCTCGCCTCCGCGCGCGAATACCTGGCACGCGTCGGCGCGCCGATCGTCGTCAAGGCCGACGGGCTCGCCGCCGGCAAGGGCGTGACCGTCGCCATGACCATGGCCGAGGCGGAAGCAGCCCTCGCCGACTGTTTCGCCGGCGCCTTCGGCTCGGCCGGCGCCGAAGTGGTGATCGAAGGCTTCCTCGAGGGCGAGGAGGCGAGCTTCTTCGCGCTCTGCGACGGCAAGACCGCGCTCGCCTTCGCCTCGGCGCAGGACCACAAGCGTGTCGGCGACGGCGACACCGGCCCCAACACCGGCGGCATGGGCGCCTATTCGCCCGCCCCGGTGATGACGCCGGAACTGACCGAGCGCGTCATGGCCGAGATCGTCCGCCCGACCGTCGAGGCGATGATCGCGGAGGGCTGCCCCTTCACCGGCGTCTTCTTCGCCGGCCTGATGATCACCGCCAAGGGCCCCGAACTCATCGAATACAACACCCGTTTCGGCGATCCCGAGACGCAGGTGATGATGCAGCGGCTGGAGAGCGACCTGCTCGAGCTGCTGCTGGCCACCACCGACGGCACCCTCGCCGACAAGACCGTGACGCTCTCCCCCGACACCGCGCTGACCGTGGTCGTGGCGGCGAAGGGCTATCCCGGCACGGTGGAGAAGGGCTCCGAAATCCGCGGGCTCGAGAAGGCCGCGGCGCTTCCGGGCGTCACCGTCTACCACGCCGGCACCAGGGCCGACGGCGACCGCATCGTCGCCGCCGGCGGCCGCGTCCTCAACGTGACGGCGCGGGGGGCGAGCGTCCGCGAGGCCCAGGCCCGCGCCTACGCCGGCGTCGACGCCCTCGACTGGCCGGAAGGCTTCTGCCGCCGCGACATCGGCTGGCGCGCGGTGGCGCGCGAGACGGCGTGAGGGGAGGGGGCACTCCCCCTCGCCAATCCGCCCGCCGCCCGTTAGCCTCGCGGGAACGACACGAGGAGGCTGCCCATGGATCTCGCCGATCTCTTCCCCGGCTTCGCCGCCGAGACCGTCGACGTCGGCGAGGTGAAGATCTTCGCCCGCATCGGCGGCCGCGAGGATGCCCCGCCGCTCGTCTGCCTGCACGGCTTCCCCGAGAGCCACGTCATGTGGGCGAAGATCGCGCCGAAGCTCGCCGACCATTTCCGCGTGATCGTCCCCGACCTGCGCGGTTACGGCTGGTCGTCGGTGGCGAAGGTCCTCCCCGATCACGCCCAGATGTCGAAGTCGGCCATGGCCGCCGACGTCGTCGCGCTGATGGACGAGCTCGGCCACGCCCGCTTCACCCTGATGGGCCACGACCGCGGCGCCCGCGTCGGCTACCGGCTGGCGCTCGAGCATCCCGATCGGCTGCACCGGCTGGCGCTGCTCGACATCGTGCCGACGCTCGTCATGTGGGAGCAGATGGAGGCCGGCGTCGACCTCGCCCCCCATTGGACATGGCTCGCCGAACCCGCACCCGCGCCCGAGACCCGCATCGCGGCGGAGGATGCCGGCCAGTGGCAGCGCGAGACGCTGCTCGCCTGGACCAAGTCGAAGGACCCCAAGGTCTTCGGCGGCAAGGCGCTGGCGCACTACCGTGCCTTCTTCACCGTGCCCGAACGCCTCTCGGCCACCTGCGAGGACTATCGCGCCGGGGCGACGCTCGACCGTGCGGCGGACGCGGCCGATCTCGCGGCCGGGCGGCGGATCACGGTCCCGACCCGGGTGCTCTGGGGTGCCGGTGGCTTCCCGGCCAAGACCGGCCTGTCGCCGCTCGACGCCTGGGCGCGTTTCATGGCCGATCCGGCGCTGCTCACGGGGGCGGCGGTCGACGCCGGCCATTTCCTCCCCGAGGAGGCGCCCGAGGAGACGCTCGCCGCGATCCTGCCGTTTCTCATGGGTTGAATACGGGGCGGACACATCCGATCTTCGCCCTTGTCCCTGCCCGAGGAATCCCCATGCAAGAGCTCCGTACCCTCCCTCGCGTCGGCCTCGCGCTCGGCGGCGGCGGCGCGCGCGGCATCGCCCATGTCGCGGTGATCGAGGCCCTCGACGAGATGGGCATCGTGCCGACGGCGCTCGCCGGCACCTCGATCGGCGCGATCTACGCCGCCGCGCGCGCCTCCGGCCTCGACGGCGCGAGCCTGCGCGCCCGTACGCTCGAGAGCTTCGGCGATCGCTCCGCCGCCTTCGCCAAATTGTGGAACCGCCGGCCGAAGAAGTTCGGCGACCTCTTCTCCGGCAGCTGGAGCCTCGGCCAGCTGTCGCCCGAGACCGTGCTCGACATCTTCGTGCCCGAGGCCTTCGCGGCGACCTTCGCCGACTGTTCGATCCCGCTCGCCGTGGTGGCGACCGACTTCTGGGGCGGCCGCGAGGCGGTGCTGTCGAGCGGCGACCTGCGCCGCGCGGTGGCCGCCTCGATCGCGCTGCCCTCGATCTTCAAGTCGGTGGTGATCGACGGCCGCGTGTTGATGGACGGCGGGGTGATGAACCCGGTGCCGGTCGACGCGCTGCCCGGCGAGGTCGACCTCGTCGTCGCCGTCGACGTCGTCTCCTATCCCGAGCCCGGCGAAGGCAAGGCCCTGCCCGGCGCGTTGCAGGCGGTGATCGGCGCGACCCAGCTGATGCAGCAGCAGATCGCCGCCTACAAGTTCGAGACCCGCCGCCCCGACGTGCTGATCCGCCCCCCGGTCAACGACGTCCACGTCCTCGACTTCCTCGGCGCCGAAAAGATCCTCGCCGCCGCCGAACCGGTGAAGGACGAAGTCAAACGCAAGCTGGGACGGTTGATCGAGGCGTGGTGAGAGCTCACCGCCTCTCCGCGAAGAACCCCTTCAGCAACTCCGCCGCCTCGCCCTCGCCGATGCCCGAATAGACCTCCGGCACGTGATGGCAGGTCGGGCTCGCGTAGAGCCTCACCCCGTTCTCCACCGCGCCGCCCTTGGGGTCGGCGGCGCCGTAGTAGAGGCGGCGGATGCGGGCGAAGGAGATCGCGCCGGCGCACATCGGGCAGGGCTCGAGGCTGACCCACAGGTCGCAGTCGATCAGCCGCTGCGAGCCGAGCGCCGCGCCCGCGGCGCGGATCGCCTCGATCTCGGCGTGGGCGGTCGGGTCGCATTTCTCCAGCGTGCGGTTGCGCCCGCGCGCGACGATCCGGTCGTCCTTCACGACGACCGCGCCGACCGGAACCTCGCCCGCCGCCGCCGCGAGACGTGCCTCGGCGAGGGCTTCGTCCATGAAGGAGCGATAGCGCAGATCGGTCACGTCGGGTCTCCTTGAGGGCGACGGGGGCGGGCGGAGTGCCCGGACGGTGGTCGAGGCGGCGAAATCCGCCGAACATGCGCGGATTTTCACCTCCACCGCTTACATGTCTCGGCGCTTTCGTCTAGTAAGGCGCCATGACCGAGAAGCGAAATCACGACGACGCGCCCGAGCAGCGCGCCAACACCGGCGTTGCCGCCGATCCCGCCACCCCCGCCGCCGGCGAGCGCATCGCCAAGGTGCTCGCCCGCGCCGGCCTCTGCTCGCGCCGCGAGGCCGAGGACTGGGTGACCGCCGGCCGCGTCGCCGTCAACGGCAAGGTGCTGGAAAGCCCGGCCTTCACGGTGACCCCGTCCGACCGCGTGGTGGTCGACGGCCAGCCGCTGCCGACGAAGGAGCGCACCCGCCTGTGGCTCTTCCACAAGCCGCGCGGCCTCGTCACCACCAACCAGGACCCCGAGGGTCGCCCGACCATCTTCTCAGTTCTGCCCGAAGACATGCCGCGCGTCGTCACCGTCGGCCGCCTCGACATCAACACCGAAGGCCTGCTGCTGCTGACCAACGACGGCGGCCTCGCTCGCGTGCTCGAACTGCCCTCGACCGGCTGGCTGCGCCGCTACCGCGTGCGCGCCTACGGCAACGTCGAAGAGGCGGCGCTGAAGGAACTGGCCAACGGCGTGTCGCTCGACGGCGTCGACTACGGCCCGATCGAGGCGGTGATCGAACGCGTCCAGGGCTCCAACATCTGGCTGGTGCTGGGTCTGCGCGAAGGCAAGAACCGCGAGGTCAAGCGCGTGCTCGCCTCGCTCGGCCTGACCGTCAACCGCCTCATCCGCGTCTCCTTCGGCCCGTTCCAGCTCGCCGACCTCGAAGAAGGCGAGATCCGCGAGATCCGCGGCCGCGTGCTGCGCGATCAGCTGGGCAACCGGCTGGTGGAGGAATCGGGCGCCGACTTCGACGCGCCGTTGATCCATCACCTCCACGGCGAGGCCGACGAGGGCGAGAAGCGGAGGATCCGCAACTTCGACCCGGCCGAGGACACCCGCGGCAAGGGCGGACGCGACGCCAAGGGCGGTCGCGCCCCGCGCACCAGGATGGAGTTCGTCGGCACCGGCGAGAAGCGCACCCGCGATCGCGACGGCGGCGACGAGCGTCCGCGCGGCCCCGGCGGCAAGTTCCGCTCCGAGGGCTTCCGCGGTGGGCCCGGCGGCAAGTTCCGTTCGGAAGGCTTCCGCGGCCGCGCCGAGGGCGATGCCCCGCGCTCCGGCGGCTTCCGCGATCGGCCCGGCTCGGGTGAAGGCGGCCCGCGGGGTCCGCGCGGCCCCGGCGGCAAGACCGGCGAGCGCTTCGGCGATCATCTGCCCTCGCGCGGCCAGCGCCCCGAGCGCCCGCGCGGCGAAGGCGGCGGCTTCCGCTCGGAAGGCCGTCACGGCCGTCCCGAGGGCGACAAGCCCCGTTCGGAAGGCTATCGCGGTCGCCCCGAGGGCGATCGTCCGCGCTCCGAGGGCTATCGTGGCCGTCCCGAGGGTGACCGTCCGCGTTCGGAAGGCTTCCGTGGCCGTCCCGAGGGTGATCGTCCCCGTTCCGAAGGCTACCGCGGTCGTCCCGACGGCGAGCGTCCGCGTTCCGGCGGTTTCCGCGATCGCCCCGAGGGTGATCGTCCGCGTTCCGAGGGCTTCCGTGGCCGTCCCGACGGCGAGCGTCCGCGTTCCGGCGGCTTCCGCGATCGTCCCGAGGGCGATCGTCCGAAGCCGGCGCGTTCCGAGGGCTTCGGTCCGCGCGGTCCGCGCGGCATGAGCCCCGGCGGTCGCAATGCGCCGGCCGGCGCCGGTCCCAAGGGCGATGGCCCGCGTGGCGCCGGTCCGAAGGGCGGCGGCAAGAGCTTCGGCCCTCGCGGCGACGGCCCCAAGGGTGGCGGCAAGAGCTTCGGTCCTCGGGGCGACGGTCCGCGCGGTGGTGGTGGTGGCGGCAAGTTCGCGCCCCGTGGCGACGGTCCGCGCGGCGGCGGCGGTGCCAAGTTCGGCCCGCGTGGCGGTGGCGGCGGTTCGAAGGGCGGTCCCAAGGGCGGCAACCGCGGTCCGCGAGGCGGCGGAGAGCGTTCGTGAGGATCGTCGGCGGTCGCTTTCGCGGGACGAACCTCGCGACCCCGAAATCCGACGACACCCGGCCGACCACCGACCGGCTGCGCGAACGCCTGTTCGACATCCTGTGGCACGGCCATCGTGACACGATCGAGGACGGCCGCGTCCTCGATCTCTTCTCCGGTACCGGCGCGCTCGGCCTCGAGGCCCTGTCGCGCGGTGCCCGCTTCTGCCTCTTCGTCGAGGAGGCGGCGGAGGCGCGCGGCGTGATCCGCGCCAACGTCGAACGCCTGGGCCTCACCGGCGCCACCAAGATCTGGCGCCGCGACGCCACCGACCTCGGCCGCTGCGCGCCGATGGAGCCCTTCGACCTCGCCCTGCTCGATCCGCCCTACGGCAAGGGTCTCGCCGATCGCGCCATGGCCGCGATGCGGAGCGGCGGTTGGATGAAGCCGGGCGGCGTCGTCGTCGTCGAGGAGGTCGCGAGCGCCGACCTCGCCCTGCCCGAAGGCTGGGAGCAAATCGACGAACGCGTGCAGGGCGATACGCGTCTGCACTTCCTGCGTGCCTGATACATTGACATCATAGACGAGGATGTGGCTGTATTTCCGCAGAACTTCTTCGTGACAATACATATAAAATTATAATTGTTCAGGTTACTGGTGCAATTTGTTGGCGAATACGTCGCGTTAAGCACTCGTTGATGAATATATATCATCATGTCCGCATGTAGCCGCGTGTGTCGCGGTCAAGAAGACGTGCGTGGGGAACCGCGTCGGGCTCGGAGGAAAACATGCGGATTTCGGTCAAGGCGTCGCTGGTGGCGATCGTCGCGCTTCTCGTCGTCATGCTGGCCGGTCAGGGCTGGTTGGCTGTCTCTCGGCTGGAGTCGATGAATGCGGCGGGAGCCGACATCACCGGAAACTGGTTGCCGTCGGTCAAGGCGTTGGGTGAGATCAAATACGAGATCACGCGCTTCCGCCTGCGTGGAACGCGTCACGTCCTGAGCACCGACGCGACCGAGATGAAGCGGCTCGACGACCAGATCGACGGTATGCGCAAGGTGCTCGCCGACCAGTTCGTGGCCTACGAGAAGCTCATCTCGAGCGAGGAAGAGCGTGGCATCTGGCAGAACTTCCGCAAGGCCTGGGACGAATATGTGCCCGTGCAGGACAAGGCTCTCGACCACAGCCGGAAGAACGAGAACGAGCAGGCCGCCGTCTTCTTCAACAAGTCGACGCCGCTGTTCGACACCGCGCTGACCGCAATCGATCGTGACGTGGATCTCAACGACAAGGGCGCCGCCGATGCCGGCACGCTCGCCGATCACGTCTATTCGCAGGCGCGCACGGTCATCTTCGGCTTCATCGGCTTCGCGCTGGTACTCGGCATCGCCGCCGGTGTCTTCGTCGTCGTTCGGGTCACTCGGCCGCTGGAGCAGCTGACGTCGACCATGGCGACCATCTCGGCCGGCAATCTCCGGACCGAGATCCCGGGCCGTGAGCGCAGCGACGAGATCGGCGACATGGCCCGCACGCTGGTGGTCTTCCGCGACGGCCTCGCCGAGACCGAGAACCTGCGTGCCGAGCAGGCCCGCCGCGAGGAAGAGAACGCGCGGCACATGGTCGAGGAGCGCAACCGCATCGCCGACAGCTTCCAGCGCACCATGGGGGCTCTCGCCCAGAGCTTCGTCCACTCCTCGGGCGAGGTCGCCGATTCCGCCCGCAATCTCTCCGCCACCGCGGAAGAGACCTCGCGCCAGGCCCAGTCGGTCGCCGAGGCCGCCGAGGAAGCCTCGGCCAACGTCGAGACCGTCGCCGCCTCGACCGAGGAACTGGCGGCCTCCGTCCGCGAGATCAACCAGCGCGTCGACCAGTCGTCGAAGATCGCCTCGTCGGCCGCCGACGAAGCGGCGCAGACCCAGACCAACGTCCGCAGCCTGACGGAAGCGGCCGAGAAGATCGGCGACGTCGTCAATCTGATCCGCGACATCGCCGGTCAGACCAACCTGCTCGCCCTCAACGCCACCATCGAAGCGGCCCGCGCCGGCGAGGCCGGTAAGGGCTTCGCGGTGGTCGCGGCGGAAGTGAAGCAGCTCGCCGCCCAGACGGCACGCGCCACCGACGAAATCGGCGCCAAGATCGGCGAGATCCAGTCGGCGACCTCGGACACGGTCGACTCGATCACCCGCATCGTCTCGACCATTGCCGAGATCCGCGAGATGTCGACCTCGATCGCCGGTTCGGTCACCCAGCAGGGTGCCGCCACCGAGGAGATCTCCGGCAACACCCATCGCGCCGCGCAGGGCGCCACCCAGGTGACGACCAACATCGCCGGCGTCGGCCAGGCCGCCGAGATGACCGGCGCCGCCGCCACCCAGCTGATGACGCTCTCCGAAGGGCTCTCCGGCCAGGCCGACCGCCTGACCCACGAGGTCGAGGACTTCGTCCGCACCCTGCGCTCGGCCTGAGCCGCGGCGCAGCGAAGATCATGGACGGCGCCGCCGCGAGGGGCGCCGTTCGCGTTTCCGCGTCGAACTGCACGGACGAAGTCGCGCCTCTCCACCCGTGTTCGGCTTCGTCCTGAGGTGCCCGGGCTCACTTTCGCCCGAACAGCCGTTCGATGTCGGAGAGCTTGAGTTCGACCCAGGTCGGCCGGCCGTGATTGCACTGGCCGGAATTGGGCGTCGCCTCCATCTCGCGAAGCAGGGCGTCCATCTCCTGCGGCTTCAGGCGACGGCCGGTCCGGACCGAGCCGTGGCAGGCCATGGTGGCGAGGATCTCGTCGATCCGCGCCTTGACCCGGTCCGAGGTCTCCCATTCGGCGAGATCGTCGGCGATGTCGCGCACGAGGCCGGCGACGTCGCCGTTCCGCAGGATCGCCGGCACCTCGCGCACCGCCACGGCGCGACCGCCGAAGCTCTCGACCACCAGCCCGACCTGCGCCAGATCCTCGGCGCGGGCGAGGAGCCGCGCGACGTCCTCCTCCGGCAGTTCCACCACTTCCGGGATCAGCAGGCCCTGCCGGGCGATGCCGGTCTCGGCGAGCTGTGCCTTGAGCTTCTCGTAGGTCAGCCGTTCGTGCGCGGCGTGGGCGTCGACGATGACGAGCCCGTCGCGGGTCTGGGCGACGATGTAGTTGGCATGGACCTGCGCCCGCGCCGCCCCCAGCGGCCGCGCCTCCGCCGCCTCGTCGAGCGGCACGGCGTAGGCACTGGCGTCGGCGGACGGCAGGGTCACCGCGTCGAAGGGCGAGGCGCCGCCTTCCGACAGCACCCGGCCTGCGATCGCATGCGGCGAGCCGAGATCGAAGGCGGGCACGTCCGCCGGCCGTGCCGCGTCCTGGCGCCAGTCGAAGGGCGACGACGGCCGATCGGCGGCCCGCCACAGCGGTCCCGACGGTGGCGTCCAGCCCGAGGCGTGCGGCGCCGAGCCGGTCGCCGCGGTGAGGCCGGAGCGCAGGGCGGCGAGGGTGGCCGCGCCGCCGGTCGAGGTGGCGCGGTGGCCGGCGGCGGCGAGCGCCTGACGCATCGCCCCGACCAGCAGGCCGCGCACCAGCCCGGCGTCGCGGAAGCGCACGTCGGCCTTGGTCGGGTGGACGTTGACGTCGACCTCGGTCGGATCGAGCGCCACGTCGAGCACGACGACGGCGTGGCGATCCGACGACATGACGTCGGCATAGGCGCCGCGGATCGCCCCGAACAGCATCTTGTCGCGCACCGGCCGGCCGTTGACCGTCAGATACTGATGCGTCGAGGCGGCGCGATGATAGGTCGGCAGGCCGATCCGGCCGAAGAGCCGCACGCCCTCGCGTTCGGCGTCGACCAGCAGCGAGTTCTCGACGAAGTCGTCGCCGACGATCGACGCCACCCGCGCGGCGAGCGCGTCCTCGGCGCGCGAGGCCGGGAAGTCGAGCGAGGACCGGTCGGAACCCGTGAGCGAGAAGCGCACGTCGGGGCGGGCGAGTGCCAGCCGCTTCACCGTCTCGGTGATCGCCGCCGTCTCGGCGCGGTCCGACTTCAGGAACTTCAGCCGCGCCGGCGTGGCGAAGAAGAGATCGCGCACCTCGACCCGCGTGCCGCGCGAGATCGCCGCCGGGCGGACGTCGGAGACGCGGCCGCCGTCGAGGCCGATCTCCCAGCCGTTGGTGTCGTCGGCGCGCCGTGTGGCGATCGCCATCCGCGCCACCGCGCCGATCGACGGCAGCGCCTCGCCGCGAAAGCCCAGGCTCTCGATGCGGAAGAGGTCGTCCTCGGCGAGTTTGGAGGTGCAGTGGCGCTGCACGGCGAGCGCCAGATCCTCCGGCGTCATGCCGAAACCGTCGTCGGTGACGCGGATCAGCGTCTTGCCGCCGCCCGCCGTCACCACCTCGATGCGGGTGGCGCCAGCGTCGAGCGCGTTCTCGACGAGCTCCTTGACGACGCTCGCCGGCCGTTCGATCACCTCGCCGGCGGCGATGCGATTGACGGTCGTCTCGGAGAGTTGGCGAACGATCATGCGCTGCCTTTCGCGGGTTCGAACGATCATTTTCGCGGATTCGGCGCCCCGCGTCGACGGATGCATGTCTGCCGTCCACCGAAAGGCTGGTTGTTGCGGTGCAGCATGGGGAAGGGTAATGTCGTCGTGCACACAAGCCAGAGGTCCTCGATGCTCACCAACTCGCCGCCCCGTGTGGACGGTCTCGCCGCCTTCGTCGGACGCTACGACGCCCTCGTCTGCGACGTCTGGGGCGTCGTCCACAACGGGGTGGAGGCCTTCGGCCCGGCCTGCGACGCGCTGGTGCGCTGGCGCGAGGCGGGCGGCAGGGTGTTGCTCCTGACCAACGCGCCGCGGCCGTCGGCGCCGATCCACGAACAGCTCGCCAAGCTCGGCGTGCCGCGCGAGGCCTACGACGACCTGCTGACCTCCGGCGACGTCACCCGCGAGATCCTGCGCCGCCGCACCGAGCGCCGCGTGCTCCACGTCGGCCCGCCGCGTGACCTGCCGCTCATCGACGGCCTGCACATGCTGCGCGTCGGCGACGCCGATGCCGAGATCGTTCTGGTCACCGGCCTCTTCGACGACACGGTCGAGACGCCGGAGGACTATCGCGCCCGCCTCGCGGTGCTGGCCGAACGCCGCCTGCCGCTGGTCTGCGCCAATCCCGACATCGTGGTCGAACGCGGCCACCAGCGCGTCTGGTGCGCCGGCGCGCTCGCCCGCCTCTACGAGGAGCTCGGCGGCGACATCACCCTGGTCGGCAAGCCCTGGGGCCCGGTCTACGACGAGACGCGGATGCGGATCTCGGAACTCTACGGCAAGCCCTTCGCCGAGGTGCGCACGCTGGCGATCGGCGACGGCCTGGCGACCGACGTGCGCGGCGCCTTCCTGCAGAAGATCGACACGCTCTTCGTCACCGGCGGCATCCACGCCGCCGACTTCGGCCCGATCGACGACCCCGACGCCACCCGCGTCTCGGCGCGCCTCGAGGCCGAGAAGCTCGGCGCCACCGCCTTCGTGCCGCGCCTGCGCTGGTGAGCGTCGGCGCCTCCCGCGCCCCGACATCGTCCCGAGCAAACCATCACCCGAAACGAAAGAGGCGGCCCGAAGGCCGCCTCTCGTGTTTTCGTCGGGGGAACTTCCTCAGAAGTCCATGCCGCCCTCCGAAGTCGGGCTTGCCCGACTTCGGCACTTCTCAGTGATGGGCGGCCTTCACGGCCTTCCGATCCTGTCGGATCAGAAGTCCATGCCGCCCATGCCGCCCATGCCGCCGCCCGGCATCGCCGGGGCGGATTCCTTGCGCGGCTTCTCGGCGATCATCGCCTCGGTGGTGATCAGCAGGCCGGCGACCGAAGCCGCGTCCTGGAGCGCCGTGCGGACGACCTTGGTCGGGTCGATGATGCCGGCCGACACCATGTTGACGAACTGCTCGGTCTGAGCGTCGAAGCCGATCTCGGCGTCGGGGTTCTCGAGCAGCTTGCCGACCACGATCGAGCCTTCCACGCCGGCGTTCTCGGCGATCTGACGGATCGGGGCCTCGAGGGCCTTCAGCACGATGTTGATACCGGCCTGGACGTCGGCGACGTCGGACGACAGGGCCTCGACCGCCTTCTTGGCGCGCAGCAGAGCCACGCCGCCACCGGGGACGATGCCTTCTTCGACCGCGGCGCGGGTCGCGGCGAGCGCGTCGTCCACACGGTCCTTCTTCTCCTTGACCTCGACCTCGGTCGCGCCGCCGACGCGGATGACCGCGACGCCGCCGGCGAGCTTGGCGAGACGCTCCTGGAGCTTCTCACGGTCGTAGTCGGAGGTGGTCTCCTCGATCTGGGCCTTGATCTGGGCGACGCGCGCCTCGATCTCGGCCTTGGCGCCGGTGCCGTCGACGATCGTGGTGTTCTCCTTGGCGATCGTGACCTTCTTGGCGCGGCCGAGCATGTCGAGGGTGACGTTCTCGAGCTTGATGCCGAGGTCTTCCGACACGACCTGACCGTTGGTCAGGATGGCGATGTCCTCGAGCATGGCCTTGCGACGGTCACCGAAGCCCGGCGCCTTGACGGCGGCGATCTTCAGGCCACCGCGCAGCTTGTTGACCACCAGGGTGGCGAGAGCCTCGCCCTCGACGTCCTCGGCGATGATCAGCAGCGGCTTGGAGGTCTGCACCACGGCCTCGAGGACCGGGAGCATCGCCTGCAGGTTGGAGAGCTTCTTCTCGTGGATCAGGATGTAGGGATCCTCGAGGTCGGCCACCATCTTGTCGGCGTTGGTGATGAAGTAGGGCGACAGGTAGCCGCGGTCGAACTGCATGCCTTCGACGACGTCGAGCTCGGTCTCGGCGGTCTTGGCTTCCTCGACGGTGATGACACCCTCGTTGCCGACCTTCTGCATGGCCTCGGCGATCATCTCGCCGATCGCCTTCTCGCCGTTCGCGGAGATCGTGCCGACCTGCGCGACCTCGGCCGAGGTCTTGATCTTGCGCGAGCGGCCCTCGAGGTCCTTGACCGCGGTGGCGGCGGCGAGCTCGACGCCGCGCTTGAGGTCCATCGGGTTCATGCCGGCGGCGACCGCCTTGGCGCCCTCGCGGACGATGGCCTGGGCGAGCACGGTCGCGGTGGTGGTGCCGTCACCGGCGAGGTCGGCGGTCTTCGAGGCCACTTCGCGCACCATCTGGGCGCCCATGTTCTCGAACTTGTCCTCGAGCTCGATCTCCTTGGCGACCGACACACCGTCCTTGGTGATGCGGGGGGCGCCGAAGGACTTGTCGATGACGACGTTGCGGCCCTTCGGGCCGAGCGTCACCTTGACGGCGTTGGCGAGGATGTCGACGCCGCGCAGCATGCGCTCGCGGGCATCGGCGGAAAACTTGACGTCTTTGGCAGCCATTTCAGTCTCCTCGATCGTCGTGGTCGCGGGATTTGTCGCGCGCGACCATGCGACGGGCAATGCGGTGAAGGATGGCGGCGACGACGACGCCCAGGATCAGAACGAGGCCGATCTGCCATTCGGCGGTGATCAGCGGATGTCCCGGCGTTCCGAGCATGGTCGTCTCCGCGTGGGTCGGATCAGCCGACGATGCCCAGGATGTCGCTCTCCTTCATGATGAGGAGATCCTGACCGCCGAGCTTGATCTCGGTGCCCGACCACTTGCCGAACAGCACCTTGTCGCCGACCTTGACGTCGAGCGCGATCAGCTTGCCGGCGTCGTCGCGGGCGCCGGGGCCGACGGCGACGATCTCGCCTTCCTGCGGCTTCTCCTGCGCGGTGCCGGGGATGATGATGCCGCCGGCGGTCTTCTGCTCGGCTTCGATGCGCTTGACGACGACGCGGTCGGCGAGCGGACGGAAGGAGATGGACATGGATGCGATCCTCTCTGGAACACGTTCGTTCGGCTCTCGCCCGTGATCCGACCTCGCGATGGATGGATCGGGGCGGGCGATGCCGGGAAATCGACCTGTTGGCACTCGTCGAAATCGAGTGCCAACAGGGTCGCTCGGAGATAGGGACGAAGGCGGCGCGAGTCAAGGCGGAGGACGTTTTCCGCCGTTCGGGCCGCCGCCGTCCGGTCGATCCGGCGCGGCGGGGCGCCGGCAACCCCGGCGCCCTCACCAGAAGAGGACGTGGATCACCAGCGCCCAGAAGCCGAGCGACAGGGCGAGGGCACCCAGTCGCACCCAACGGACCCACCAGGGTCGCGGCTCGGCGTCGATCGCCGCCTCGACCTCCTCGAGTTCCGGCGGTGCGTCGTCCACCAGGAAATGCTCGATGAAGGAGATACCGTCGGGGCAATTCCCGGCTGTTCCATAGGTGACGCTTGGCGCTCTGTTGTGAGAACTGTCGTCGTCGGCCATCGTATCCACCCGGAAGAACATCTTCGCTTCTGGATAGCCCGGAAAGTTGGTGTACGAGGACTATCTGAAAACACAATAACTCAGGCAAAATACGCATATCAAATCGCGTTTTTCGTAATATTTCGGGCGTGATTTAATTAACCCAGGGTCATAAACCATCCGTTAGTTATGCTTAGTCAAACATAACGCAGCGTCTTTGCCATTTTTGCGTGTGGCATCTGAGGCAGTTTTGCAAACCTGAACTGCAAAAATTACATGCCTCGATGTGGACGAGCGCGGGAAAAGAACCTCTTCCGGCGCCGGGCGAGGGCGAGTTGGCCGCGCGCGAGGGCACGTGCCGTGATGACGCGCGACGGCGCGGCCGGCCCCAGGGTGAGAGGCCGACGGCGCCGTGGCGGTTTGTCGAACGGGGAGGGCGGACGACGCGAGCGACGCGCTCAGACGAAGTCGAGCGCCGCCATGGTGGCGGCAGCCGCGGCGGCGGCGGCGATACCGGCGACGGCGGCGACGCGTCTCGGCGCGGCGACACGGACCGGGATCGGGACGAGTGCGGGTTCGCTCTTCGGAAGGGTCGCATTCTCCGGCACGGTGCCGATGAAGATGATGTGCGCGGCGCGCTTCAGGAAGCGCAGGGCGCGACGGGCGAGATCGCCGGTCGTCATGATCCGCGCGAGCGGCGCCGGCACGGTGCGCCGGCAGACCGCGAGCTTGCGGACCGGCTCGACCACCCGCCAGACGGCGTGCGAACCACCGGGAAAGAAGGCGACGGAACCCGCGCGCAGCACGTGCTCGCTGCCGTCGGGCATGGTCACGGCGACGACGCCCTCCATGACGTGGACGGTCTCGTCCCAGTGGAACTGCCAGCGGAAGGTGCCGGGCGTGCAGTCCCACAGCGCCGTGGTGGCGAAGCCGTCGGCGCCGGAAGCGAGCGCGACGATGCGGGCCTGCGGCGCGCCTTCGAGGATCCAGGAGGAGGCGATCGGGCAGTCCTGCCAGTCGTCGCGGTCGTCGTCGGAGAAGACGGGGGCACCCTTCGCGGGGCCGGTCGCGGCGGAAAGAGCGTTCGAAGCCATGATCGGACGGATCTCCTGTGGCAGGTCGGGCGATCGTGCCCGTCTCACCGTCCTATCAGAGCCGCCTCGAGACGCGGTTTTTCCGATCGCTCGAATTTTATCGAAGGCTCACGCAGGGGAAGTCGCCGCGGCCTCCTCCTCCTCGTCCTGCAGCTCGCCGGCCGCGACCAGCGCGGCGAAGCGGCCGCCCGCGGCCACCAGCTCGTCGAAGGTGCCGCGTTCGACGATGCGGCCGGCCTCCATGTAGAGGATCTGGTCGGCGTTGCGCACGGTCGACAGGCGATGGGCGATGACGAAGGTGGTGCGGTCCTTCGCCAGACGATCGAGCGCACGCTTGATCTTCAGCTCGGTCTCGTTGTCGAGCGCCGAGGTCGCCTCGTCGAGGATGAGGATCGGCGCGTTCTTGAGGATCGCACGGGCGATGGCGAGACGTTGGCGCTCGCCGCCCGAGAGGCCGCGACCGCGTTCGCCGGCCCGCGCGTCCCAGCCGCCGAACTTGCTCTCGACGAAGGCGTCGGCCTCGGCGAGGCGGGCGGCCTCGCGGATCTCGTCGTCGGTGGCCTCGGGCCGGCCGATGCGCAGGTTCTCGACGATCGAGCGGTCGAACAGGCCGGGATCCTGGAAGACGACGCCGATCGACTTGCGGATGCTGTCGATCGTCACGTCGCGCAGATCCTGGCCGTCGATGGTGATCGAGCCGCTCGACGGATCGCGGGCGCGCTGGAGCAGCGCGATGGCGGTCGACTTGCCCGAGCCGGTCGGGCCGACGATCGCCGTCGTCTTGCCCGGCTCGGCGACGAAGGAGACGTCGGTGAGGCCGGAATTCGAACGCGGATAGCGGAAGCTGACGCAATCGAAGACGACGCGGCCGCCGGTGACCCTCAAGGCCGGAGCGCCGGGCTTCTCGACGAGGGTCGAGGTCTGGTCGAGCACGTCGAAGAACTGGCGCATGCCCGCCGCCTCGAAGACCAGCGACGAGAGGAACTGCGTCAGCTGGTCGAGGCGGCCGATCAGCATGCCGGCGAAGCCGACGAAGGAGACGATCTCGCCGACCGAGATCTCGCCCTTGGCGTGGAGCGCGGTGCCGAGCGCGAAGAGCGAGACGATGGTGATCGTCGCCGCCGCCCGGGTCAGCACCGAGGCGAGCGCCCACCAGTTCAGCACCGGGAACTGCGCGGCGATCAGGTTGCCCATGATCGCCTGCAGCGCGCGGGCCTCTTCCTGCAGGCGCGAGAAGCTCTGCACCACCGAGACGTTGCCGATGACGTCGACGACGCGGCCGGAGAGCTCGGAGTGATACGCTTCGGCACGTTCCTGGCCGAAGCGGGTCTTGCGCACGACGACGGTCGAGAGCGTGCCGTAGACCACCATCAGCGCCATCAGCAGCAGGCCCATGCGCCAGTTCATGTAGAGGGAGACGGGGATCAGCGACACCAGCATCACCACCGCCGTCAGATGCTCGCGGAAGACGGCGAGCAGCAGCGAGAAGAGATGGTCGGTGCCGCGCAGCATGACGCCGATCAGCCGGCCGGACTGCTCGTCGGAATGGAACGAGGCGGGCAGCTGGATGACGTGCTCGAAGAAGTTCCGCATCACCTCGAGCCGGCGGCGATGGGCGAGCCGGTCGGCATGGAGCGAGACGAAGATGCCGGCGGCGATGCCGACGAAACCGAGGCCGGCCCACAGCGCCACCAGCCCCATGGCCGGGCGGTCGTGGGTCAGCGCGTCGACGACGCGACCGAACAGGATCGGTTCGGCGAAGCCGAGCAGCGCCAGCACGATGCCGGCGAAGCCGAGACCGAAGGCGAGGCCGCGATCGGGCCCGACGAGGCCGACGGCACGGAGATAGAGACGGAAGAAACTCATCGGCAGGCGGCCCGCTGGTCGAACGCGTCGGGTTCGCGGACCGATTCCGCGAGCGCGAACGACCTCGTCATGCACCGGCGGATCGCCGGTTGCAACGGGCGGGACGGCCTCGGCCGACGCTGCGTCATGCCGGAGGTGCGCCGTTCGGGTCTGTCCCACTGTTCGGCTTCACCCTGAGGTGCCCGACAAAGTCGGGCCTCGAAGGGCGAAGTCGTCGACGGGCGG
Organism: Pinisolibacter sp. DMC100; assembly: GCF_056313705.1. NCBI lineage: Bacteria > Pseudomonadati > Pseudomonadota > Alphaproteobacteria > Hyphomicrobiales > Ancalomicrobiaceae > Pinisolibacter > Pinisolibacter sp. DMC100. Next base: position 1,361,929 of record NZ_JBQUZT010000001.1, read on the forward strand.
TGCCACTCGGCCCTTCGCCCTTCGAGGCTCGCTTGCGCGAGCACCTCAGGATGAAGGGCCTCCGTCGGAGGTCCGACAGAACTTCGTTCGTCCGAAATCAGTCGACGACGTCGAAGCCGGTCGCCTCGACCACCTTGCGGGCGGCGTCGCGATCGAGGCTGCCGTCGAGGTCGAGGCGGCCGCTGGCGAGGTCGATCGTCACCTTGGCGTTCGGATCGGCCTTGAGCACGGCGCGCTCCACCGACTGGACGCAGCCCATGCAGGTCATGCCTTCGATCTTCAGCGTGATCATGTCGTCGATCCTCTCGCGGGGCGCGGCGCGACGCCGGCGCCCGTTCGCTCTCGTCGACCATTTGGCGGCGCCCCCGGCGAGGGTCAAGAGCCGGCGCCTTCACGGCCGCGCGATGCGGCGATCCGTGGATAACCCGCCTCGGCGCCGAATGATCGCGCGTGGCGGGGCGCGAGGCGATTGGCTCGGCGATGGTGAATCAGGCATGGTGGCGCGAACACGAGCGACGATCGTCGCGCCGGGCCCGTCACATGCGCCGTTTCGCAGACCTCTTCATCGCGATCTGCATCCCGATCGTCGCCCTCTCGGTCGGCGCGATCGCCTATTGGCAGTTCGCGGCGTCGGCGACGGGGGCGGCGGCTTCGGGCGCGATCGTGCTGCTGGCGTTGACGGGTATCCATTGGGCGACGAGCATCCGGCGTCGGCGTGCCGCCGAGGACGACCGGCTGGAGTTCCTCGTCCGCCGCATCGCCGACGTCGCCGCCGACGTCGGCGCGGTCGAACGCCGGCTGCTGATGCTCGAGGAAGGCGGCGCGCGGGCGCGACGCGAGGAGATCGACCAGGTCGTCGCCGAGGTCGAGGTGATCGGCACGCTGACCCGGCAGGTGATCGAGGCGGTCGCCGATCTCGAGGTGCAGTTCACCGAGACGCGCTCGGCGCTGATCCGCGGCGACATCCGTCAGGAGCCGCGCCGCGGTCTCGGCGAACGTCCCTCGGCGCTCGCCGCCGGACGTCCGGCGGCCGCGGCCCCGTCGCGCTCCGAACTGGTGCCGGATCGCTTCGCCGATCTCGACGAGGACGGCTTCCTCGCCTACGTCCGGCGCGCCATCGACGCCGACCGCATCGACCTGCATCTCCAGCCGATCGTCTCGCTGCCGCAGCGCAAGGTGCGCTTCTACGAGGCGTTGACCCGGCTGCGCGGCGACGACGGCGAGGTGATCCACCCCTCCGACTACATCCCGATCGCCGAGGCGCGCGGTTTGATGGCGTCGATCGACGAGCAGATCCTGATCAAGTCGGTGGCGATCCTGCGCCGCCTCGCCGAACGCTCGCGCGACATCGGCGTCTTCCTCAATCTCTCCTCGGCGAGCCTGTCGCATGCCGGCTTCTTCCGCGACTTCCTCCAGTTCATGGAGAAGAACCGCGACCTCGCCGACATGCTGGTGCTCGAATTCCCGCAGGCCTCGGTGCGCGCCATGGGGCCGATCGAGAGCGAGGGCATGAAGGCGCTGAAGGAGCTGGGCTTCCGCTTCTCGGTCGACCAGATGACCGACCTCAAGATCTCGTTCCAGAACCTCTCCGACCGCGGCTTCCGCTGGGCCAAGATCTCGGCCGAACGGCTGCTGCACAAGGGCGACGAGCTCGGCACCGACATCCATCCGGTCGATCTCACCGACTATTTCCGCCGCTTCGGCATGGAGCTGATCGCCGACCACGTCGAACGCGAGACCGAGGTGGTCGACGTGCTCGACTACGGCGTCCGCCTCGGCCAGGGCAATCTCTTCGCCCCGCCGCGGCCCGTCCGGGTCGAGGCGATGGCGGAGAAGCCGCAACCGAGCGCGCTCGCCCGTGCCGCCGCCGCGACCCGCCCGCCCGAGCCGCCGCCGGCCCCGGAGACGTCGCCGCAGGCCGTCGCCGCACGTATCGCCGCCCCGCGTCAGGCCGAGGCGAGGATGGCCGAGGCGCGATCGGCGGCACCGAAGCGGCCCGCGCCCGCGCGCTCCGGCGCTCCGGTCGCCGAGGAGCCGCCGCGTCCCGGCATACGCATCGTACCGGCCGGCGCGCCGGCGCCCGCCCGCCGCAATCCCTGAGCCGACCGACGTCGAGAGCCGGAGACGCGAAACCGCCGCCCGGAGGGGTCCGGACGGCGGCTCTGATTTCCGGTGCGGATGGGATCAGCGGAACAGCGCGTCGATGTCGTCCTGGTCGGACGTCGACATGACGTCGTCGACGAAGTTCTGGTCGACGCCCTCGCCGGCGTGCTGCGGACCGTGGAGGATCAGCTCGCGCATGCGGCGTTCCTCTTCGCTCTCCTCGGCTTCGCCCTCGGCGTCGTCGATCTTCAGCGTCTTGGCGAGGCCGGCGAGACGTTCCTCGATCCAGCCCAGCGTGCGCACCACCTTGCGGATGCGCTGGCCGGTGATGTCCTGGAACGAGCAGGCCTCGAAGATCGTCACCATCTTCTCGTCGACCAGCGCCTTGAAGGCTTCCGGGTCGGAACCGTCGGCGGCCATGATGGCCTCGGCGGATTCCATGATGGCGTTGGTCGCGGCTTCGGTCGATTCGACCACGGCGTCGAGTTCGCGGCCGGCTTCCGGAATCTTCTGGAACCGGATCTGGCCGGGCCGGAAGGCGCCGATGTCGCGACGGAGCGAGGCGATTTCGCCGACGATCGAACGGAATTCGTCGTGGAGCAGCTCATCGACCCTGGCGACGGTGTCGTCCAGCGTCTCGGCCATGCGTTCGGCGAGCGCCATGACGTCGTCGAGCGACAGATCGCGACGTTCCGTCTGGAGGAACTCGACGATCCGGGCCAGCTGCTCCGGTCTGACCGGAGCCATGATACGTCCCCTTGCGTTGCATCCGTTCCGGCGCGGGCATCCCCTCCCTCGCCGGCGGTGTGGTGCGTCAGTCCTGGAAGACCGCCTCGATCTTGCCCTTCAGCGTCTGCGCGTTGAACGGCTTCACGATGTAGTTGTTCACGCCGGCCTTCTTGGCGGCGATCACGTTCTCGGTCTTGGACTCGGCCGTGACCATGATGAACGGGGTCTTGGACAGACCGCCGTCGGCGCGAACGTGCTTGAGCAGCTCGTAGCCGGTCATCGGCTCCATGTTCCAGTCGGAGATGACGAGGCCGTAGCGGCGCTCCTTCATCTTGCCGAGCGCCTCGGTGCCGTCGGACGCCTCGTCGACGTCTTCGAAGCCGAGCTGCTTCAAGAGGTTGCGGATGATCCGGATCATCGTCTTGTAGTCGTCGACCACGAGAACCGGCATCGAAAGATCAAGCGCCATGAGTGGGTACTCCGAACATTGCGCGGCATCCCGGCGAGGATGCCCCCTTCCGCACTCTCCGGTCCCACCGCCGTCACATGCACTCGCGACGTCGATCACCGGCCTTTACCGCAATCTAGGCACCAGTTTCGAACATTCCGTTAATGGAACCCGCCGGGAAGCCAATGAAACTGCCGGAAAACCCGCGACGGTTTGCGAAACGACGTCCCGGACGGCGGCGGCGAGGTCGAACGACCGCGAATTTCCGCAGTTTTTCTGTGGTTCTTCGAGATACCGAAGATTAACCCTGTTCTCCTTCCCGTGCAGAGCGGCCTTTCGGCATCGGTCTTGACCCGCCGGGGCGGGCACGGCACGGTCGGCGCGACGATCAGGGCGCCGAGGCGTCGATTCATCGTCTCCGAGCCTTCGCCGCCTCCGAAAGAACGTGGTCCGATGTCGCAAGAAGTGGAGCGCCGCGCCGACGTGGTGCCGCAGCCGTTCGATCTCGCAGAGTCCCTGCCCGACCGCCTCCGCGGTGGGCACGTCGCCATCGGCAACTTCGACGGTGTCCATCGTGGCCATCAGGCGGTGCTCGGCGCGGCTCTCGACCGGGCGCGGGCCGAGGGGAAGCCTGCCCTGGCGCTGACCTTCGAACCGCATCCGCGCACCTTCTTCGCGCCCGACCGGCCGGTCTTCCGCCTGACGCCGCCGGAAGCCAAGGCGCGGATCGTCGACGCCCTCGGGCTCGACGGGCTGGTGGTCGGGCGTTTCGACGCCGCCTTCGCCGCACTCTCGGCCGAGGACTTCGTCAGAGACGTGCTGATCGGCCGGCTCGGCGCTTCCAGCGTCACCATCGGCTGGGACTTCCAGTTCGGCCGCGACCGCCAGGGCACGCCCGGCTTCCTGCACGAGGCGGGACGACGCCACGGCTTCGGCGTCGACGTCGTCGAGCCCTTCGCCTGCGAGGGTGGCGAGCCGGTGTCGTCGAGCCGCATCCGTGCCGCGCTCGAGGCCGGCGATCTCGCCGAGGCGCACGGGCTGCTCGGCTATCGCTGGTTCGTCGAGGGCGAGATCGTCCACGGCGACGCCCGCGGCCGCCTGCTCGGCTTCCCGACCGCCAACATGCGGCTGCCCGAGAACTGCCGGCTGAAGCAGGGTGTGTGGGCGGTGACCTTCACCGTCGACGGTCTGACCCGACACGGGGTCGCCAACTGGGGCCGCCGGCCGCAGTTCGACGACGGCGCGCCGGTGCTCGAGACGCATGTCTTCGACTTCTCCGGCGATCTCTACGGCAAACGCGTCGACGTCGGCTTCGTCTCCTTCCTGCGGCCGGAGGCGAGATTCGCCTCGGTCGACGCGCTGGTGGCGCAGATGCATCTCGACGCCGCCGAGGCGCGCGCCGTTCTCTCCTCGATGTCGCCGGGCACCGCGCTCGACAGGGCTCTGGCGGGAGAGATCGCGTGACCCCCGGTTCCTCCTCGATCGTCCGCGGCATCACCATCATGACCGCGGCGATGCTGATCGTCCCGTCGATGGACGTGCTGGCCAAGGTCCTCACCCGTTCGATGCCGGCGATGGAAGTGGCCTTCGCCCGTTTCGTCGGCCAGCTCCTGGTCGCCACGCTCGTCGGCCTCGCCATCGGCGAAGGGCGGCGGCTGATGCCGCCCAAGCCCGCCGGCCATCTGCTGCGCGGCCTGTTCCTGGCGGCGACGTCGCTGCTGTTCTTCACCTCGCTCGCCACCATGCCGTTGACCGACGCGCTGGCCATCGCCTTCGCCGAGCCGATGATCCTGACCGCTGTGTCGCCCTGGCTCCTCGGCGAGACGGTCGGCTGGCGGCGCTGGGCGGCCTGCGGCGTCGGCTTCCTCGGCACGCTGGTCATCATTCGGCCGAGCTTCGAGCAGTTCGGTGCCACGGCGCTCCTGCCGCTCGCCGCCGCCTTCACCTTCGCCGGCTATCACGTCATGACGCGGCGCCTGTCGGGGCAGGGGACGCTGACCGCGGTGCAGTTCACCACCGGGCTGATCGGCACCGTGGCGCTCGGCATCGGACTCGCGGTCTCCTCGGGTGCCGGCTGGCTCTCCGGTCCGGTGGTGTGGCCGACGGGCTGGAGCTGGGCGATCTTCCTGTCGATCGGCGTCATCTCCTTCGTCACCCACGGGATGATCGTCACCGCCTTCGGCCATGCCCCGGCCGCGGTGCTGGCGCCCTTCGGCTATCTCGAGATCGTCTCGGCGACGGCGCTGTCCTATCTCGTCTTCGGCGATTTTCCCGATCGTCCGACCTGGGCCGGCATCGCGCTCATCGTCGCCTCGGGTCTCTACATCGTGCACCGCGAACGCATTCGCGGCATGTCGCGAGTGTTGCCGCCGACGGAGTGAAGCAAAGCGGCCACAGAGCTTCCCGCTCGAGACTTCGTGTTCGAATCCCTGATTGCATTTCCACGAAAACATGCAATCGTGACGTTTGGATACGCAGAACTGCGTTTGGGGGGATTACGTCATGCGTAAATCGTTCGTCTTTGCAACGATCGTCCTGCCGGCCGCCCTGATCGTCGGCTCGGCCTCGGCCGCCGATCTCTATCGTCCGGCCCCGTCGGCGGCGATGATGGAGCCGGCCGCGACGGCCTACAACTGGACCGGCTTCTATGCCGGCGCCCATCTCGGCGGCATCTGGTCGAAGACGCACTGGAGCGACTTCCCCGGCGCGGCCTTCGACCTCGACGGCGGCAGCGTGATCGGCGGCGTCCAGGCCGGTTACAACTACCAGATCAATGCCTTCGTGCTCGGCGGCGAGGTCGGCGTCAGCGCCCTCGACCTGTCGGCCAAGGGCCAGTGCTCGACCACGGCCGCCACCGAATGCCGGACGCGGCAGAACTGGATCGTCGATGCCCGTCTGAAGGCCGGCTACGCCTTCGACCGGCTGCTGGTCTACGGTACCGGCGGTGTCGCCTTCTCCGAGACCCGCAACGACCAGACCATCGGCGTCGTCCAGAGCTGGGGCGGTTCCTCGCGCGTCGGCTGGACCGCCGGTCTCGGCCTCGAATATGCCGTGACCAACAACTGGTCGGCCGGCATCGAGTGGAAGCACTACGACTTCGGCGCCGAGACCCGGACGGTCGCCGGCAACAATCCGCCGTCGATCCGCTTCCGTTCGACCTCGGACGCGGTGCTCGCCAAGGTCAACTATCGCTTCTGAGGCGCGCGGCGCCCTCGCGCCGGTTTCGCCCCCGCGTGCCCTGCCGGGTCCGCGGGGGTCGTCGTTCGTGCCCGCGCGCGGCCCTTCGCCTCTTCCGATCCTCGGCGTCTCCTGTTAGAACGCGGGCCATGACCCAGCGGCGAACCGACCGGACGGCGCTTCCGTCCCCGCGCCCGATCGCGCGAATTATCGGCCCGGACCTGCGCGCGCGCGCCTGACGCGACGCCGCCGGTTCGGGAACGACGTCGCGTGTCCCCGCGCGACACCCGCCCCAGAGGCCCCCTCGGCTCACGAGGCGCGGGCCTGCCCCAGACACGAGCGCTCTCTCGAGGACCCGAGATGACCGACAAGACCGTCGATTATTCCAAGACTCTCTTCCTGCCCAAGACCGATTTTCCGATGCGCGCCGGCCTGCCGGAGAACGAGCCGAAGATCCTGGCCAAGTGGAAGGACGCCGATCTCTATCGCGCCCAGCGTGCCGAGGCCGCCGGTCGGCCGAAGTTCGTGCTGCACGACGGCCCTCCCTATGCCAACGGCAACCTCCACATCGGCCACGCGCTGAACAAGATCCTCAAGGACGTGATCACCCGCCAGAAGCAGATGGAAGGGTTCGATTCGAACTACGTTCCGGGTTGGGACTGCCACGGTCTGCCGATCGAGTGGAAGATCGAGGAGAAGTATCGCGCCGCGGGCAAGAACAAGGACGAGGTGCCGATCAACGAGTTCCGCGCCGAGTGCCGGGCGTTTGCCGAGCACTGGGTGGGCGTGCAGTCGGCCGAGTTCCAGCGCCTCGGCGTGATCGGCGACTTCGAGAACCCCTATCTCACCATGGCCTACGAGGCCGAGGCGGTGATCGCCGGCGAGCTGCAGAAGTTCGCCGTCTCCGGCCAGCTCTATCGCGGCTCCAAGCCGGTGATGTGGTCGGTCGTCGAGCGCACCGCGCTGGCGGAAGCCGAGGTCGAGTATCAGGACTATCAGTCCGATACGATCTTCGTGAAGTTCCCGGTGCAGGGCGGCGACCTCGCCGGCGCCTCGGTCGTCATCTGGACGACCACGCCCTGGACCATCCCCGGCAACCGCGCCGTCTCCTTCTCCAACCGCATCGCATACGGTCTCTATGAAGTGACCGCGGCGCCGGCCGAGAACTGGGCGAAGGTCGAAGACAGGCTGATCCTCGCCGACAAGCTCGCCGAAGAGGTGATGAAGGCGGCCAAGGTCGAGAGCTTCGCCAAGGTCTGCGACGTGCCGGCCGCGACGCTGGCCGGTCTGACGCTCGCCCATCCGCTCGCCCATCTCGGCTACACGTTCACCGTCCCCATGCTCGACGGCGACCACGTCACCGACGACAGTGGCACCGGCTTCGTCCACACCGCGCCGGGCCACGGCCGCGAGGACTTCGAGATCTGGATGCACAATGCCCGCGCTCTCGAGCTGCGCGGCATCGATCCGGCGATCCCCTTCACCGTCGACGACGGCGGCTTCCTGACCGAGGACGCGCCGGGCTTCGTCGGCGCCTCGGTCATCACCGACAAGGGCGACAAGGGCGACGCCAACCCCCGCGTCATCGCCGCGCTGGTCGAGGCCGGCGCGCTGATCGCGCGTGGGCGGATGAAGCACCAGTATCCGCATTCCTGGCGCTCCAAGAAGCCGGTGATCTTCCGCAACACGCCGCAGTGGTTCGTCTACATGGACCGCCAGATCCGCGGGACTGACGCGGAAGCAGCGGGCTCGAACGAGCCCGACACGCTGCGCGCCCGCGCCCTCAAGGCGATCGCCGAGACCACCTTCTATCCCCCGGCGGGCCAGAACCGGCTGAACGGCATGATCGCCAATCGCCCGGATTGGGTTCTGTCGCGTCAGCGCGCCTGGGGCGTGCCGATCGCCGTCTTCCGCAACACCGCGACCGGCGAACTGGCGCCGGGACCGACGTTCGCCAAGAACGACGAGCTGCAGAAGCGCGTCTACGACGCCTTCCTCGCCCACGGCGCCGACGCCTGGTACGAGGCCGGCGCCAAGGAGCGCTTCCTCGGCGGGCTGGTCGACGATCTCGGCCCCTGGGAACAGGTGCGCGACATCCTCGACGTCTGGTTCGATTCGGGTTCGACCCACGCCTTCTGTCTGAAGAAGCGTCCGGACCTGAAGTGGCCGGCCGACATGTATCTCGAGGGTTCGGACCAGCATCGCGGCTGGTTCCATTCCTCGCTGCTCGAGAGCTGCGGCACCAACGGTCGCGCGCCCTACGACGCCGTGCTCACCCACGGCTTCGTCATGGCCGAGGACGGCCGCAAGATGTCGAAGTCGCTCGGCAACATCGTCGCGCCGCAGGACGTCATCAAGCAGTCCGGCGCCGACATCCTGCGTCTGTGGGTGATGACCTCCGACTATGCCGACGACCTGCGCATCGGCAAGGAGATCCTCCAGACCAACGTCGAGAGCTATCGCAAGATCCGCAACACCATCCGCTGGATGCTCGGCACGCTGGCCCATCACGATGCGGCCGGCGATCCGGCCTTCGGCGAATTGCCGGAACTCGAGCGGCTGATCCTGCATCGCCTCGTCGAGGTCTCCGACGCGGTGAAGGCGGGTTACGCGGCCTATGACTTCAAGAAGGTCGTCGGCGCCGTCCTGAACTTCATGGTGGTCGATCTCTCGGCCTTCTGGTTCGACGTCCGCAAGGACGCGCTCTACTGCGAGGCCAAGTCCTCGGCCAAGCGCCGCGGCGCGCTCTTCGTGGTCGATCGGCTGTTCGACGCGCTCGCCAAGTGGCTGGCGCCGATGCTGCCCTTCACCATGGAAGAGGCCTGGGGCCATCGCTTCCCCGGTGCCGGCTCGATCCATCTCGAGCTCTTCCCCGACGTGCCGGAGACCTGGCGCGACGACGCGCTCGCGGCGAAATGGGCGAAGATCCGCGATGTCCGTCGCGTCGTCACCGGCGCGCTCGAGATCGAGCGTGCCGCCAAGCGCATCGGCTCCAGCCTCGAGGCCGGCCCGGTCGTCCATGTGACGGACGCCGACCTGATGGCGGCGCTCGACGGCATCGACCTCGCCGAGGTGGCGATCACCTCGTCGATCGTGATCCGCGTCGACGAAGGCCCGGCCGAGGCCTTCCGCCTCGCCGACGTCGCCGGCGTCGCGGTGGTGCCGGTCAAGCTCGAGGGCACGCGCTGCGCCCGCTCGTGGCGGATCGTCGCGGATGTGGGCTCGGATCCGGAGTTCCCGGATCTCTCGGCCCGCGACGCGGCCGCCTATCGCGAGTGGCTCGCCGCGGAGGCCGCCTCGGCATGACCGTGTCGGCCCGCACCCTCGGTCTCGTGACGGCGGGGCTCGGCCTCGCCGTCGACCAGATCTCCAAGCTGTGGCTGGTCTACGGCTACGGGCTGGCCGAGAACGGTCCCGTGCGCCTCGCGCCCTTCGCCGAGTTCCGCCTCGTCTGGAACTACGGCATCTCCTATGGACTGTTCCAGCAGGACAATCCGTGGGGACGCTGGGTTCTGGTGGCCCTTGCGCTGGTCGCCTCCGTGGTGATGACGGTCTGGCTGTGGCGTTCGACGTCGATTCTGCTGGCGCTGTCGCTCGGCCTGCTGATCGGCGGGGCGATCGGCAACGCGATCGACCGGGCCTGGGCGGGGGCGGTCGTCGATTTCGTGCATCTCTTCCTGCCCGATCGCTCGCGTTCGTGGTACGTGTTCAACGCGGCGGACGTCTGGATCGTGGCGGGCGTGGTCGGTCTTCTGATCGATGCGTTCCGTTCCGGCCCCGAGGATGCCACAAAGTCAGGCTCTTCCTGAGCCGAAGAAGCCCGGCGGTCGCCGGGCAAGTCAGATGGCGACCGCAGGGTCGCGGGCGACCGGCGCGCGGCCGGTCGACAGGGAGAGGGTGTTCTGTGTCGACGAAGTATCGGTCCGGCGCCGTCGGCGCGCCAGTCGTCCTCCTCCTCGCCGCTCTGACGAGCGGCTGCGCCAGTTCCTCCGACGGTTTCGTGCCCGAAGGCGCCGACGAGGACACGACGCTCGAGCAGAACGCCATCAAGGGCGTCATGCAGGGTCTCGGCGCGATCGACACCAACGAACGTCCGGTCGAGTACAAGCCGCGCGCGCCGCTCGTGGTGCCGCCGACCAAGGCGCTGCCCTCGCCGCGCACCGCCGCCGTCGGCGACCCGCGCTTCCCGCGCAACCCGGAAGACGTCGCCGACGAGCAGCGCCGTGCCGCGCGCGACGGCGACAAGGGCACCGACGGCCGCATCATGTCGCCCGAGGAACTCGCCCGCTGGCGCATGCAGAACGGCGCCGCCGGTCCGACCTCGGCGTCGGTCGACACCAGCCGCCCGCTGAAGCCGGACGAACTGCGTGGTCAGGGCATGGCCAACGAAGAGGCGATCAAGCGCGCCGCCAATCCGGGCGGTCGCAAGACGCTGATCGAGCCGCCCGACCAGTATCGCAAGCCCTCGCCCAACGCCCCGGTCGCGGCACCGGAGGAGAAGTCCTCCTGGAAGCCGTCCTGGCTGCCGTTCTGATCGAGACGACGGCGGTCGGATCGCCGGCCGCCCTGCATCTGTTCCAGGAGGTTCGGTTCTTGCCGCGCTCGCTCGGGCGATTCGTCGCCGTCTCCGTCCTCGCCGCCACGCTCGCCGCACCGGCGTTCGCCGAAGGTCCGGTCACGCCCCCGCCCGCCACGACCGCGCCGGCCGCTTCCGCCGCCGCCCCGGTCATCGGCGCCAACGTCTCGACCTTCCAGCTGCCGAACGGGCTGACCGTCGTGGTCATCCCCGACCGCCGCGCCGCGGTCGTGACCCACATGGTGTGGTACCGCGCCGGCTCGGCCGACGAACCGGCCGGCAAGTCGGGCATCGCCCACTATCTCGAACATCTGATGTTCAAGGGCACCAAGGCCAACCCGGGCGGCACCTTCTCCAACAAGGTCGCCGCGATCGGCGGCCAGGAGAACGCCTTCACCTCGTGGGACTACACCGCCTATTACCAGCGGGTCGCCAAGGAGCATCTCGGGCTGGTCATGAGCCTCGAGGCCGATCGGATGCAGAACCTCGCGCTCGATCCGGCGACCGCCGCGCCCGAACTCAAGGTCGTGCTCGAGGAGCGCTCGATGCGCACCGACAACGATCCCTCCGCCAAACTCGGCGAGGCGGTCGACGCGGCGCTGCACCCCGGCCATCCCTACCGCATCCCGGTGATCGGCTGGCGCTCGGAGATCGAGAAGCTGACGGTCGACGACGCCAAGGCCTTCTACGATCGCTTCTACACGCCCAACAACGCGGTGCTGGTGGTGGCCGGCGACGTCGACGAGGTGGCGGTGCGCGATCTGGCGCTGACCCACTACGGTCGGGTGCCCCGCCGCGCCGAACCGCCGAAGCGGTCGCGCCCGAAGGACCCGGAGGCGGTCGCCTCGATCACCGTGTCGCTCGCCGACGAACTGGTCAACCAGCCGTCGTGGCGGCGGATGTGGCGGGTGCCGTCGAGCCACACCGCCGAGCCCGGCCAGTCCGAGACGCTGGAACTGCTCGCCGACGCGCTCGGCGGCGGCGCCACCAGCCGGCTCTACCGCACCATCGTCATCGAGAAGCAGCTCGCCAGCAACGTCGGCGCCTTCTACCAGAGCGACGCGCTCGACGACGGCCGCTTCGTCGTCGCCGCCAGCCCGCGCGACGGCGTCTCCTTCGACGCGCTGTCGAGGGCGATCGAGGCGGTGATCGCCGACGTCGCCGAGAAGGGCGTGCCGGACGAGGAGGTCGCCCGCTCCAAGTCCAAGGTCTATGCCGAGGCGATCAAGGTGCAGGACAACCAGGCCTCGCTCGCCCGCCTGTTCGGCGCCGAGATGGCGACCGGCGGCAACGTCGACCTCGTCCGCAACTGGCCCTCGCGCATCCGCGCGGTCGAACCGGAAGCGATCAAGGCGGCGGCGGCCAAGTGGCTGGCACCGCAGGGTGCCGTCACCGGCGAACTGAAGAGCGCGCCGCCCTCCGGCAAGCCGCGGCCGCGCGCCGCCTTCCCGGTCGGGGGCGGCCCGATGGGCGGGGGACCGATCCGCTACGCCGAGCCGCCGGCCGGCTTCGCCACGCTCGACGCCCTCCGTTGAACCGCACGAGGATCGCGATCATGACCTTCTTCGCCTCCCGCCTGCGGTACGCCACGGCGGCCCTCGTCGTCGGCCTCGGTCTTCTCGCCGCCGCGACCCCCGCCTCGGCCGGCCGCATCCAGCGCGTCGTCAGCCCCTCGGGCATCGAGGCCTGGCTGGTCGAGGAACACGCGGTTCCGATCGTCGCGTTGGATTTCTCCTTCCTCGGCGGCTCGACCCAGGACGCACCGGGCAAGGAGGGCACCGTCAACCTCCTGTCGAGCCTGCTCGACGAGGGCGCCGGCGACATCCCCTCGCAGGCCTTCCAGAAGCGCCTCGAGGAACTGTCGATCGACCTCTCCTTCTCCGACGAGCTCGACCGCTTCTCCGGCGAGATGAAGGTCCTGTCGGAGAACCGCGCCGCCGCCTTCGATCTGCTGGCCCTGGCGCTCGCCAAGCCGCGCTTCGACGCCGAAGCGGTGGAGCGCATGCGGGTCCAGACGATCACCGGCATCCGCCGCGCCGCGCGCAATCCCGACGCCGTCGCCGCCCGGACCTGGGCGAAGACCGTGTTCCCCGACCACCCCTATGCCCGTCCGGGCGAGGGTACCGAGGCCTCGGTCGCCACCATCTCGGTCGCCGATCTGAAGAAGGCCCATGCCGAGATCTTCACCCGCAAGGGTCTGAAGATCGCCGTCGTCGGCGACATCGACGCGGCGACGCTCGCCCCGGCGCTCGACAGGATCTTCGGCGCGTTGCCGGCGGAGGGAAAGCTCGTCGCCGTCGCCGACGTGGTGCCGAAGGCCGGCGTCACGGCGCGCGAGGCGATGGACGTGCCGCAGGCCGCCGTCCGCTTCGGCGGGCCGGGGCTCAAGCGGGCCGATCCCGACTTCATGGCCGCCTATGTGATGAACCACATCCTCGGCGGCGGCACCTTCTCGTCCTGGCTCTACCAGGAGGTCCGCGAGAAGCGCGGTCTCGCCTATTCGGTGGCGACCGGCCTCGCGCCGCAGATGCACGCCGGCCAGTTCGTCGGCGCCCTCGGCACCTCGGCCGACAAGGTCGACGAGACGATGGCGATCGTGCGCAAGGAACTCGAACGGATGCGCGATCAGGGGCCGACGGTCGCCGAACTCGCCGCCGCCAAGGCCTATCTGATCGGCTCCTATCCGCTGCGCTTCGACACGTCGGACAAGATCGCCGGCGCCGTCCTCGGCATCCAGATCGAGGATCTCGGCATCGACTACATCGACCGGCGCAACGCGATGATCGAGGCGGTGACGCTCGACGACGTCAAGCGGGCGGCCAGGCGCATCCTCGCCGAGGCCCCGAGCGTCGTCGTGGTCGGCCCGGTCTCGACCCCCGCCGGCGCCGCGCCGGTCCCGACGCCGAAGCCCGCCGATCCGGCGAAGAAGTGAGCGGAGCCGGGGGCCGGCGTCCGCAACGGGCCTTGCCCGGCCGCATGCGCGATCCCCGTTGCCTCGCCGCGCGGTTGCGGCTCTACTCCGACGGGGAGGGCCGGTTGCCCTCCGATCCGGGTCGGAGGACACCATGTCTCGCAGCATTGCGCTCGCCGCTCTTCTCGCCGCCGTCGCCGTGCCGGCGCTCGCCAACGACAGTACCGCGGAACTCGGCCTCGGCGGCCTGGTCCTGACGAAGTCGGACGCGATCGTCATGCAGTCGGAAGATCTCTTCATCTCCGAAGAGAAGGTCACCGTCGACTACGTCTTCCTCAACACGTCGTCCGCCGACATCGAGACGGTGGTCGCCTTCCCGCTGCCCGACATCGAGAACGGCATCGAGAAGCCGGCCTACGACTTCACCGGCGAACTCGGCTTCCGCACGCTGGTCGACGGCAAGCCGGCCGATCTGACGCTGACCCAGACCGCGGTGCTGAAGGGGCGCGACGTCACCGAGCGGCTGAAGGCGGCGAAGATCCCGCTGATGCCGGTCTGGGAGAAATACGACGCGGCGGTGAAGGCGCTCACCCCCGCCGAGCGCGAGGCGCTGGTCGCCGAAGGCCTGATCGAGGACGGTCAGTCGACCCCGCCGAGCTGGACGCCGCTGTGGACGACGAAGACCGCCGTCAGCCGCACCCAGGTCTTCCCGGCCGGGCGCCCGATCCGGGTGTCGCATGCCTACAAGCCCTTCGTCGGCGGCTCGGTCGGCTCGATCCTCAAGAAGGATCTGCGCACGGTGAAGGACTTCGCCGGGGACGTCGCCGCCTACCGCGCCAAGTTCTGCATCGACGACGACTTCGTCCGCGGCTTCGACGCCGGCGTGACCAGGAAGGACAGCTATCGCCCCGATCTCTGGATCGCCTACGTGCTGACGTCGGGCGCGAACTGGAAGGGCCCGATCGGCGACTTCCGAATGGTGATCGACAAGGGCGACCCGAAGAATCTGGTGTCCTTCTGCGGCACCGGGGTGAAGAAGATCGCCCCGACCCGCTTCGAGGTCCGCTACCAGAACTTCACGCCGAAGCGGGACGTCAACGTGCTGATCGTCAAGCCGGCGATCACGTATTGAGGGGGGCGCCGCGGAGGTTCCCTTCTCCGGCGAGGGAACCTCTGCGCTGTCCGACGGAGGTTCGGTCGACGTCCGTGCGCGATCCTTCGAGACGCGCCTGCGGCGCTCCTCAGGATGAGGCGTCGGAGATTTCCTCTGCAAACACGAGCGCCTCATGCTGAGGAGGCGCGCCGTGCGCGCCGTCTCGAAGCATCGCGCACAGCGTCGAATTCGGCTCGGCGGAATTGCGCGAAGGTCCCGCTAGGGGAGAAGGGGGCCCTGCCGCGGCGCGGGCGCCGCCCCTCACTGGAACGCCACTTCCTCGAAGCTCCTGAGCTTGCGGGAGTGGATCTTCTCCGCCGGTTGCGAGCGGAGCTTCTCCATGGCGCGGATGCCGATCTCGAGGTGCTGGCCGACCTGGCGGCGATAGAACTCGCTCGCCATGCCGGGCAGTTTCAGCTCGCCGTGCAGCGGCTTGTCGGAGACGCAGAGCAGCGTGCCGTAGGGCACGCGGAAGCGGAACCCGTTGGCGGCGATCGTCGCCGATTCCATGTCGAGGGCGATGGCGCGCGACTGCGAGAAGCGCTCGACCAGTTCCTGCTGGTCGCGCAGTTCCCAGTTGCGGTTGTCGATCGTCGCGACGGTGCCCGTCCGCATGATCGTCTTCAGCTCGAAGCCGGCGAGCCCGGTCACCTCCGCCACCGCCTGCTCGAGCGCCACCTGGATCTCGGCGAGCGCCGGGACGGGGGCCCACAGCGGCAGGTCGGCGTCGAGCACGTGGTCGTCGCGGACATAGGCGTGGGCGAGCACGTAGTCGCCGAGCTTCTGGGTGTTCCTCAGGCCGGCGCAGTGGCCGAGCATGATCCAGGCGTGCGGCCGCAGCACCGCGACGTGGTCGGTCGCCGTCTTGGCGTTCGACGGGCCGATGCCGATGTTGACCATGGTGATGCCGGCGTGTCCGGGCCGGACGAGGTGATAGGCCGGCATCTGCGGCGCCCGCGGCGGCTGGGTGCCCTCCGGCACCGTCTCGCCCGGCCGCCAGACGACGTTGCCCGGCTCGACGAAGGCGGTGAAGCCGCGTTCGGGCTCGTCGAGCGCGCGCCTGGCGAAGGCGACGAACTCGTCGACGTAGAACTGGTAGTTGGTGAAGAGCACGTAGTTCTGGAAATGCAGCGGCGCCGTCGCGGTGTAGTGCTGCAGGCGGGCGAGCGAATAGTCGATGCGCGGCGCCGTGAAGGGCGCGAGCGGCGCCGCCTCGCCGTTCTTCGCCGTCCAGGTGCCGTTGACGATGGCGTCGTCGGTGACGGCGAGATCCGGCACGTCGAAGACGTCGCGCAGGGGCCGGCCGATCTTCTCCTCGACGTCGCCGTTGATCGAGACGTCGCTGGTCAGGGCGAAATGCAGCGGGATCGGCTGTTCCGAGACGCCGATCTCGACCGGAACGCCGTGATTGGCGAGCAGCTGCTCGATCTGGATCGTCAGGTAGCGGCGGAAGAGATTCGGCCGCGTCACGGTGGTGGCATAGCGCCCCGGTCCCTGCACGTAGCCGAAGGCGAGGCGGGAATCGAGCCGGGCATGGGTGTCGATGGCGATGCGGATCTCGGGGTAGAAGGCGCGGATGCGCGCGCTCACCTCGCCGCTCTCCGCCACCTCGCGGAAGCGGCGCGAGAGGAAGGCGATCGCCTCGCCGTAGAGCGCCTCGAGCCGTGCCACGGCGGCGACCGCGTCGGTGAAGAAGGCCGGCGCCGGCACCGCCGGGGTCTCGACGGTCGTCCCCAAGGGAACGCCCTGACCGATCGTCTGCATCGCTCCTCCTTCCGCGGGCGGTCTCCCGCCGCCTCGCGTGTCGTGTTTCCTCAGGCGGCGACGGCGAAGCCCTGGGCCGCCAGCACCGCCGCGAGGTCGTCCATGCGCGAGAAGATCGCCCGCGCTCCCGCCGCCGTCAGCCGCTCGTCGTGACCGGGGGTGACGTGGCTGCCGCCGACGAAGCCGACGACCGCCATCCCGGCCCGCCGGGCCGCGGTGACGCCGGCGATCGAATCCTCGATCACCACGATGTCGGCCGGGTCGGCGCCCATCTGCGAGGCGGCGAGCAGGAAGACGTCCGGCGCCGGCTTCGGCCGCTTGACCAGGCTCGCCGAGAAGACGTTGCCGTCGAAGAGGTCGGCCAGCCCGGCGGTGCCGAGATTGGTGACGAGCGAATGCATCTGCGTCGACGAGGCGACGCAATAGGGGATCGACCGCGCCCGGATCGCCTCGAGCGCCTTGCGCGCGCCGGGGATCGCCTCGAGATCGTCGGCGAAGACCTCGCGCACGCGAACGAGGAAGGCCTCGAAGAAGCCGGGCGGCAGCGGCTTACCGAGTTCCTTCTCGAGCGTCGCCCACACCTCGCGGGTGGTGACGCCGGCGAAGCGGCGGCAGATCTCTTCCGTGGTCATCGGCAGGCCGAGTTCGGTCACGGCTTCCGCCTCGAGGCGCGCGGCGACGACCTCGCTGTCGATGAGGACGCCGTCGCAATCGAAGATGACGAGCATGTCTGGTCCCGAGTCGGGGGTGGATGTCTCGTTCCTTTGTAGGGGGGCGATGCGACGGTTGGAAGAGCGCGCCGCGCACCCCGGCCTCCCGCGGCGCCGTGCCCGATGCTCTTTACCTCGCCTTTACCGCGATCGGTAACCATGACGCCATCGAGTAGCCGCGTAACTCAGGCGAGCGTGTTCATGTCCCAGTCGCGTATCCGGACGGCCCGAACGGGCTCGCCTGCCTCTCTCTCGACGCCGCATGCGCGCGCCGATTTCCTCGATCGGATCCTGATCGGGGACTGCGTCGCGGAGCTCGAGAAACTGCCGTCGGCCTCGGTCGATCTGGTCTTCGCCGACCCGCCCTACAATCTGCAGCTCGCCGGTGCCCTCCATCGTCCCGACCAGAGCCTGGTCGACGCGGTCGACGACGCCTGGGACCAGTTCGAGAGCTTCGAGGCCTACGACGCCTTCACCCGTGCCTGGCTGCTGGCGGTGCGGCGCGTCCTGAAGCCCGACGGCACGCTGTGGGTCATCGGCAGCTACCACAACATCTTCCGCGTCGGCGCCATCCTCCAGGACCTCGGCTTCTGGATCCTCAACGACGTGGTGTGGCGCAAGACCAACCCGATGCCCAACTTCAAGGGCAAGCGCTTCCAGAACGCCCACGAGACGCTGATCTGGGCCGGTCGCGACAAGAACGCCAAGAAGTACACGTTCAACTACGACGCGCTGAAGGCCTTCAACGAAGACACCCAGATGCGCTCGGACTGGACGATCCCGATCTGCAACGGCGGCGAGCGTCTGAAGGACTCCGCCGGCGACAAGGTCCACCCGACCCAGAAGCCGGAAGGCCTGCTGCACCGGGTGCTGCTCGCCTCGTCGAACCCCGGCGACGTGGTGCTCGATCCCTTCTTCGGCACCGGCACGACCGGGGCGGTGGCCAAGCGCCTCGGCCGCCGCTTCGTCGGCGTCGAGCGCGACCGCACCTATGCCGCGGCGGCGGAGGCCCGCATCGCCGCGGTCGAGCCCTTCGACGCGACGGCCCTGTCGCTGGTCAAGGGCAAGCGCGCCGAGGCGCGCATCCCCTTCGGCGCCCTGATCGAGACCGGCCTGATCACCCCCGGCGAAGTGCTGTTCGACGCCAAGGGCCGCCATCTCGCCACCGTCCGCATCGACGGCAGCCTCGAGGCGCCTGGCCATGCCGCCGGCTCGATCCACCGGGTCGGCGCGCTCGTCCAGGGCGCGGAGGCCTGCAACGGCTGGACCTTCTGGCACGCCTCGCGCGATGGCCGGCCGCTGGTGATCGACGAGCTGCGCAAGGAATGGCGCGCCCGCCACGGCGACGCCGCCTGACCCATCGTTCCGAGAACGACGCGCCGTCCCCCCCTGTGGCGCACGTTGCTCGACGAAACGCCCCGGGAGCGATCCCGGGGCGCTTTCGTTCGCGGGTGTCGGTCGGGGACGATGCCCCGCGCCTCAGCCCTCGAGTGCCGCGTCGACCGCCTTGCGGAAGACGCTCGGCAGCGCCTCGCCGGGAAGGTCCTTCGGAGCCGACCACCAGTGTCCCGCCGGCGCCGGGGTCGAGCGCGGGACGTCGCCGCGCATCACCGTCAGCTCCAGCCGGAAATGGGTGAAGACGTGGACGACCGGCGTCGCGATTCTGCGCCAGCGTCCGGCGACCGGAGGCGCCACCTCGGCGATCGTCCCGACAGCCCCCCAGTCGCCACCCGGCGGCTCGCTCATGCCGCCGAGGAGGCCCTTCGGCGGACGCCGGCGCAGCAGCACCGCGCCGTCCTCGCGCACCGCGACGTGGCAGACCCCGACCCGCTCCGGCCGCGCCGTCTTCGCCGCCCGCATCGGCAGGCTCTCGGCGATGCCGAGCGCGCGGGCCCGGCAGGACGCCGTCCACGGGCAGAGCGCACAGGCGGGCTTGCGCGGCGTGCAGATCGTCGCGCCGAGATCCATCGTGGCCTGGGCGAAGTCGCCCGGCCGGACGTCCGGCGTCAGCGTCGCGGCGAGTTTGCGCAGCGCCGGCTTGGCGGCGGGCATCTCCTCCTCCACCGCGAAGATCCGGGCGACGACGCGCTCGACGTTGCCGTCGACGACGGTCGCGCGCTGATCGAAGGCGATCGCCGCGATCGCCGCTGCGGTATAGGCGCCGATGCCGGGCAGCGCCCGCAGCGCGTCCTCGGTCGCGGGGAAGCGTCCGCCGTGTTCGGCCACGACCGCCTTGGCGCAGGCGTGCAGATTGCGTGCGCGGGAATAGTAGCCGAGCCCGGCCCAGGCCTTCATCACCTCGGCCTCGTCGGCGGCGGCGAGATCGACGACCCGCGGCCAGCGCGCGGTGAAGGCCTCGAAATAGCTCTTCACCGCGGCGACGGTCGTCTGCTGCAGCATGATCTCGGAGAGCCACACCCGATAGGGATCGGCGACGACGCCCTCCGCGTGTTCCGGCGGCGTCACCCGCCACGGCAGGCGGCGGTGGTGCCGGTCGTACCAGGAAAGGAGATCGGCGGCGCGTGGGGCGGGGAGGGCGAGGGCAGCATCCATGCCTCCTCACCTAGCGTGGGGATGGCGGGGAGAAAAGCCCGCGCCGGCGCAAGGTCCGGCGGAACGCGCGTTTCCCCGCCTTGTTTCCGCCCGCCCGCTTCGCCATGGTGGCGCCATGGCGAACGCCCCCGACACCCGTTTCTCGTCCCAAGGCTCCCGGCCCCACCGCCGGCGCGGACCCGTGTCGGTCGCCGAGGCGCTCGGCGACGTGCTGAAGCCGGCGGCGAAGAAGCGTGGTTTCGCCTCGACCGATCTCTTCGCCCATTGGGCCGAGATCGTCGGCGCCGCCCATGCCGAGGCGACCCAGCCGGAGCGTCTCTCCTGGCCGCGTCGGCTCGAGGACGGCGGCGAGGAGGGCTTCGAACCGGCGACGCTGATCGTGCGCTGCGAGGGCGCCCGCGCCCTTCTCCTCCAGCACGACGCGCCGCGCGTGCTCGAACGCATCAACGCCCATTTCGGCTTTCCCGCCGTGGCGCGGCTGAAGATCGTGCAGAAGCCGATCGAGCGCCCGCGCATCACCCGCCCGCCGCGCCTGCGCGCGTTGGCGGCGAGCGAGGAGGCTTATCTCGCCACCCTCGTCGAGGGCATCGAGGACGAGGGCCTCAGGGCGGCGCTCTCCCGTCTCGGTCACGCCGTCGTCGCCTCGCGGCGTCGCTGAAACGTCGAATCCTGCACAAAGCCGTTGATATCCGCCGGGTTGTCCACCGTTGACGATGACGTGAACGGGCGCGCGGGGGCGACGTCTCGCCACATTCGGGCTATTGAAGGGGGAAGATCGGCCGATTTCGCCGCGACCCGCCCTTCGAGGATCCTCCCCGATGCAGACCCGCCGCAGCCTCCTTCTCGCCTCCGCCGCCGTGTTCGCCGCGGGGCTCGCTCCCGCCGCCGCCCAGGGCACGTTCGACACGACGGCGCTGAAGCAGCCGGGCGTGCTGCCCGACAAGGCGCTCGGCGACCCGAACGCGCCGGTCACGGTGATCGAATATGCCTCGATGACCTGCGGCCACTGCGCCCACTTCCACGAGGCGGTGTTCCCGCATCTCGATGAGAAGTACATCAAGACCGGCAAGGTCTATTTCGTCTATCGCGAGTTCCCGCTCGACGCGCTCGCCGCCGCCGTCTCGATGTTGTCGCGCTGCGCCCCCGGCGACCGCTACTTCGACGTCAACGGCCTGTTCTATTCCAAGCAGAAGGACTGGGCGCGGGCGGAGAACCCCGTCGACGCGCTGTTCCAGCTCTCCAAGCAGTCCGGCTTCACCCGCGACACGTTCAACGCCTGTCTGACCGACCAGAAGCTCCTCGACGGCATCACCGCCGGCCGCGAGCGCGCCGCCAAGGACTTCAAGATCGACGGCACCCCGACCTTCTTCGTCAACGGCAAGAAGATCGTCGGCATCGGCACGATCGCCGAGATGGACGAGGCGCTGGCGCCCTTCCTCAAGTGAGGCGGGGCGGGCGGCCTTCGCCCGAACGGGGGAGGGGACGGTGCGGTTCACTCGGCTGAGGCTCTCGGGCTTCAAGACCTTCGTCGAGCCGACCGAGTTCCGGATCGAACCGGGGCTGACGGGCGTCGTCGGGCCGAACGGCTGCGGCAAGTCCAATCTCGTCGAGGCCCTTCGCTGGGTCATGGGCGAGAACTCCTGGAAGTCCATGCGCGCCTCCGGCATGGACGACGTCATCTTCGCCGGCTCGGGCCGCCGCCCGGGCCGCAACTCCGCGGAAGTGACGCTCACCCTCGACAACTCCGACCGCACGGTGGCGCTGCCGCTCGCCGACGCCGACCTGCTCGAAGTGTCGCGTCGCATCGAACGCGAGGCCGGCTCGACCTACCGGGTCAACGGCCGCGACGTCCGCGCCCGCGACGTCCAGCTCCTGTTCGCCGACGCCTCGACCGGCTCGCGCTCGCCCTCGATGGTGCGTCAGGGCCAGATCGGCGAGCTGATCGCCGCCAAGCCGACGGCGCGCCGCGCCGTGCTGGAAGAGGCGGCCGGCATCTCCGGCCTCCATTCCCGCCGCAACGAGGCCGAGATCCGCCTCAAGGCGGCCGAGCAGAACCTCGAGCGCGTCGAGGACGTGCTGACCGAGTTCGAGACCCGCGTCGAGAGCCTCAAGCGCCAGACCCGTCAGGCGGTGCGCTATCGCAACCTCTCCGCCGAGATCCGCGACGCCGAGGCGACCATCGGCTGGCTGCGCTGGTGCGAGGCGGTGGTGCGCGAGGACGAGGCCGCCGCCGCCCTCGCAGAGGCGACGCGAGGCGCCGACGAACGCGCCGAGGCGCAGGCCCGGTCCGCCCGCGATGCGGCCGTCGCCGCCCACGACCTGCCCGAACTGCGCCGTGTCGAGGCCGAGACCGGCGCGACGCTGCAACGCCTGCGCATGGCCTCGGCCGAGATCGATGCCGAGGAACGCCGCATCCGCGATCGCCTCGCCGATCTCGAGCGCCGCCTCGCCCAGCTCGCCGCCGACGCCGCCCGCGAGGCGAGCCTCGCCGAGGACATGACCTCGGCGCTCGCCCGTCTCGCCGACGAAGAGGAAGATCTCGCGGCGGAAGCCGAGGAGAGCGCCGCCATCCTCGCCGATGCCGAGGACGGTCTCGCCGAGACCGAGGCGCGCCTTGCCGTCGCCGAGAGCGATCTCGCCGATCGCCAGGCCCGTCTCGCCGAGGCGGAAGCGCGCCGCCGCGCCCTCGACGAGGCCCGCCGTGCCGCCGAGGAGCGGCTTGCCCGTCTCGCGACGGAAGCCGCCGCCTGCGCCCGCGACCGTGCCGCGCTGGAAGCGACCGGCGACGACGAGGCGCTCGAGATCGCCCGCGACGACTGCGAGACCGCGACCGCCGCGGTGGTCGAGGCCGAGGACCGCGTCGCCGAGGCCGAAGAGGCGATCGGCGCGGCACGCAGCGGCTCCGAGGCCGCCCGCGTCGCGCTCGCCGAGGCCGAACGCGACCTCTCCCGGCTCGAGGCCGAGGCCAAGACGCTCGCCCGCATGCTCGACGTCGCCGCCGAACAGCTGTGGCCGCCGATCGTCGAGCACATCGCCGTCGCCCCCGGCCTCGAGGCGGCCCTCGCCGCAGCGCTGGGCGACGATCTCGAGATCTCCGCCGACGAAGGCGCCCCCGTCCACTGGCGCGATCCCGGCCCGGGAACCGCCGATCCCGCCCTGCCGCCCGGCGCCGAGCCGCTGGCGAAGCACGTCCGCGCGCCGGCGCTGCTGTCGCGCCGCCTCGCCCAGATCGGCCTCGTCGAGCGATCGCAAGGCGCCCGCCTGCGCTTCGCCCTCGTGCCCGGCCAGCGCCTCGTCTCGCGCGAGGGCGACCTCTGGCGCTGGGACGGCCTGACGGTCGCCGCCGACGCCCCGACCGCCGCGGCGCGCCGCCTCTCCGCCCGCAATCGCCTCGCCGAACTCGATGGACTGATCGCGGCGGCCCGCGACGCCGTCGAGGCCGCCCGCCTCGCCCGCGAGGCCGCGACCGCCGCCGAGACCCGCGCCGCGAGCGCCGCGACCGCCGCCCGCGAGGCGCTGCGCCTCGCCCGCCGCGACGAGACGACGGCGCGCGAACTCCTCACACGCCTGGAGCGCGAGGCGGCGACCCGCGCCGCGGCGCTCGCCCGTCTCGTCGAGACCGCCGCGCGCCTCGAGGCCGAGCGCGAGGAGGCGACCGCCCGCGCCGAGGCGGCCCGCGCCGACGCCGCCGATCTGCCCGAGACCCGCGTCCTCGAGATCGATCTCGCCGAGGCCCGCGCCCGCGTCTCGATCGAACGCGCCTCGGTCGCCGAGGCCCGCGCCGCCCGCCAGACCCATCTGCGCGAGGCGGAGGCGCGCGAACGCCGCCGCCGCGCCATCGAGACCGAACGCCAGGGCTGGGCGGCGCGCGCCGCCAGCGCCGAGCGTCAGGCCGCCCTCGTCGCCGAACGCCGCGCCGAGGCCGAGGCCGAGCGCGACGAACTTCTCGATCGCCCCGCCGATCTCGACGACGCCCGCGTCCGTCTCGCCGGCGAGATCGCGACCGCCGAGGCGGCGCGTGCCGCCGCCTCCGATGCCCTGACGCTCGGCGAGCGCGCCCAGGCCGAGGCCGATCATCTCGCCCGCGCCGCCCTCGAGGCGCTGTCGACCGCCCGTGAGGCCAAGGGCCGCGCCGAGGAACGGCTCGTCGCCGCCGCCTCCCGCCGCGCCGAGATCGCCGACGCCATCGCCGAGGCCTTCTCGATCGAACCCGAGGCGCTCGCCCATCGTCTCGGCCTCGCGCCCGACGCGCCGCCGCCCGACGAGACCGCGACCGAGCGGCGCCTGGAGCGTCTGCGCGTCGAGCGCGAGAAGCTCGGCCAGGTCAATCTCGCCGCAGAGGCGGAACTGACCGAGGTCGAGGCCCGCCGCGAGGCGCTGGCCGGCGAGCGCGACGAACTGGTCGAGGCGATCCGGCGCCTGCGCGCCTCGATCGGCACGCTCAACCGCGAGGCCCGCGAGCGCCTGCTCGGCGCCTTCGACCGGGTCAACGGTCATTTCCGCGAGCTCTTCACCCATCTCTTCGGCGGCGGCGACGCCGAGCTGCAGCTGGTCGAATCGGACGATCCGCTCGAAGCCGGCCTCGAGATCCTCGCTCGCCCGCCCGGCAAGAAGCCGGCGACGCTGACGCTGCTCTCCGGCGGCGAACAGGCGCTGACCGCGCTCGCCCTGATCTTCGCCGTCTTCCTCACCAATCCGGCGCCGATCTGCGTCCTCGACGAGGTCGACGCGCCGCTCGACGACGCCAACGTCGAACGCTACTGCGACCTGCTCGACCGCATGACGCGGCTGACCGACACCCGCTTCGTCGTCATCACTCACAATCCGATCACCATGGCGCGGATGAACCGGCTCTTCGGCGTCACCATGTCGGAGCGCGGCGTCTCCCGCCTCGTCTCGGTCGACCTCGAGGTCGCCGCCCGCATCGTCGAGCCCGCGTGACGCCCGACGCCCCGGCGATTCTCGCGGGCTCACGAGCGATTCTCTCGGGTCCCCGATCCCCCGTCTTCGGCGCACATCACGACGCTGAAGGGATCGCCCGCGAGCGATCGCACGGCCCGCGCCCGCGCGAGGGGACGCGGGCATCGGCGGCGGATACGCAAAAACATCGTGCAAGCTCGATTATCCCATTGATTTCATGGCGATAAACTAAAGTCTGGTATCCTTGACAGGCTTTTCCCCGGCCACTATGGTGCGCCCGGTTTCGAAGGTGGGATCGGCCATGGCCGAGCCTGCGGGAAGCATTGCCTCGAGCGAGGGATCTCGACCATGATCGATGGATCTGAGGGACGGGATCCGGCGGACGGGGCAGCAAAGCGACCCGCGGCATCCGCCGAGGAAGCGGCGCTCGCCGCACGTCTGGATCGGCTGGGGGAGACCCTCGAGGCGAGACGGGCGGCGGAAGAGGCGGCGAAGGCGAAGGCAAGGTCTTCCGGCTTCGCTCAGGCGACCAAGATCGCCTCCGAATTCGTGGCCGGCGTGATCGTCGGCGGCGGCCTCGGATGGGTGGTCGACCGGGCGCTGGGCACCGCTCCCTTCGGGTTGATCATCCTCCTTCTTCTCGGCTTCGCGGCCGGCGTGCTCAACGTCCTGCGAGCCGAAGGCGTGGTGGCCGATGCGGGGGCACGGCTGCGCGAGAAGGGAAATTCCGGATCGCGGCCGGCATCTCCGGACGACGATCATGGTCCAAGGGCGTAGAGCGCGCGGCGACGCGGCGTGCTATGCGAGGGGCCGAAACGGGAATCGAGGGTCCGAGGGCGTGAGCCCGCGGGCAGTTGGCGCGTGATGCGCGGGCGGGGTTCGGCCGGTTCGGCCGGGACGAAAGAAGCGGAGACTGACAGGTGGCAGCCGACAAGGTCGATCCGATCCATCAGTTCCACATCACCAAGATCCTTCCGATCCAGGTGGGCCACTACGACGTGTCCTTCACCAACTCGTCGCTGTTCATGGCGGTGACGGTGATCGTGGCGACGGCGTTCCTGGTGCTCGCCTCGTCGGGTCGTTCGCTGGTGCCGAACCGCTGGCAGCTCGTCGCCGAGATGGCCTACTCCTTCGTCGCCGGCACGCTGCGCGACGCCGCGGGCAAGGCCGGCATGAAGTTCTTCCCGCTGGTGTTCTCGCTCTTCATGTTCGTGCTGGTCGCGAACCTGCTGGGCATGGTCCCCTACTTCTTCACGATCACCTCCCACATCATCGTGACCTTCGCCCTGGCGATCCTGGTCATCGGTACCGTGATCGTCTACGGCATCTGGAAGCACGGCTTCCACTTCTTCGGCCTCTTCGTGCCGTCGGGCGTGCCGGGCGCCCTGATCCCGCTGGTGACGATGATCGAGATCATCTCGTTTCTCTCTCGTCCGATCAGCCTCTCGGTTCGTCTCTTCGCCAACATGCTGGCCGGCCACATCACGCTGAAGGTCTTCGCGGGCTTCGTCGTGACGCTCTCGGCCGCCGGCACCGTCGGCATGGTCGGCTCGGTCCTGCCGCTCGCCATGGCGGTGGCGCTGACCGCGCTCGAGTTCCTGGTCGCCTTCCTGCAGGCCTACGTCTTCACCGTTCTGACCTGCATGTACCTGAACGACGCGATCCACCCCGGCCACTGAGGCCGGGAGATCGCGGAAGTACCCATCCCAACAGTCGACTACCCGAAGGAGCATTCAGATGGATCCGCAAGCTGCAAAGTACCTCGGCGCCGGTATCGCCACCCTCGGCATGGCCGGTGCTGGCATCGGTCTCGGCACCATCTTCGGCAGCTACCTCGCCGGCGCGCTGCGCAACCCGGCGGCTGCCGACGGCCAGTTCGGCCGCCTGATCTTCGGCTTCGCCGTGACCGAAGCTCTCGGCATCTTCTCGCTCCTCGTCGCCCTGATCCTGCTCTTCGCCTGATCGGCGAAGACGCACGAATTCGGGTTCACCGGCCGTCCGTCGGGCGGCCGGTGACGCATGCGACCCCACTGCCGCCGTCTTCCCGGCGGTGGTGACTTCGGTTCATCCCAGGACGGTCGAGATGGCGGAACAAGTCCACACCACGGCAGAGGTGCAGCACGGCGGCGCGCAGCACGGCGGGGCCTTCCCCCCGTTCGACAGCTCGACCTTCGCCTCGCAGCTCCTCTGGCTCGCGATCACCTTCGGCCTCTTCTACGTGCTGATGGCCAAGGTCGCTCTGCCGCGCATCGGCGGCATCCTCGAGACGCGTCACGGCAAGATCGCCGCCGACCTCGAGGAGGCGAACCGCCTCAAGGCGGATTCGGAAGCGGCCGGCGCCGCCTACGAAGCCTCGCTGGCGACGGCTCGCAAGAAGTCCCAGGAGATCGCCTCCGAAACCCGTGCGGCGCTGACCGCCTCGATCGACGCCAAGCGCGCCGATGCCGAGACCGGGCTCGCCGCCAAGATCGCCGAGGCGGAGAGCCGCATCGCCGACATCAAGACCAAGGCGCTCGCCGAGGTCGACGGCATCGCGGTCGACACCGCCGAAGCCCTGGTCTCGTCGCTGATCGGTGACGGTGTCTCGCGTGACGAGATCGCCGCTGCCGTCGCCGCGGCGAAGTGAGGAGAAACTCATGGACGCGACGTCTCTCGCCTCTCTCTGGGCCTTCATCTCGCTTCTCATCTTCTTCGGCGTCATCGTCGCCCTGAAGGTTCCGGGCAAGATCGGCGCCGCGCTCGACGGCAAGGTCGCCGCGATCGAGGCCGAACTCGCCGAGGCCAAGCGCCTGCGCGAGGAAGCCGGCGCGCTGCTCGCTGCCTACAAGCAGAAGGCCGCCGACGCCGAACTCGAAGCCCAGTCGATCGTGGCCGAAGCCAAGGCTCAGGCCGAGTTCGCCACCACCGAGGCCGAAAAGGCGCTCGAGGATCTGATCGCCCGCCGTACCAAGGCGGCCGAATCCAAGATCGCCCAGGCGGAAGCCCAGGCGGTGGCGGAAGTCCGCTCGCGCGCCACCGACCTCGCGGTCGCCGCCGCCGAGAAGCTGATGGCCGCCAAGGTCGCCGGCCCGTCGGGTGACGTGCTGGTCGCCAAGGGCATCGCCGAGGTCGCCGCCAAGCTCAACTGAGCCGGCAGCACTTCGCAACGAATTCGACCCGCGTCTCGCGAGAGGCGCGGGTTTTTCGTTGGCGGGGGCGGTGAGGGGGGAAGGCGTTCGAGATACCCGGTTCCGAGCCATGATGCGCAATGCTTCGTCTCCGGCCCCCGCAGGGCCCGGCGCGCCACCTCACCCGAAGAGATCGCCCTGCGACCCGCCCGCGGTCTTCGGCCGCGCGGGTCTCGCCTTGGGCGTCGGCTTCTCCTTCGGCGGCAGGCCGAGGGCGCGGGCGACCGGGGCGAAGCTGCGGCGATGGAGGGGCGTCGCGCCGAGACGGGCGAGGGCCGCCATGTGGTCGGCGGTGCCGTAGCCCTTGTGCTGCTCGAGCCCGTAGCCGGGATGCTCGGCCCCCGCCTTCTCCATCAGCCGGTCGCGCAACACCTTGGCGACGATCGAGGCGGCGGCGATGGTGAGCGACCGCGCGTCGCCCTCGACGACCGCCGTGCCGGGACACGGCAGGCCCGGCGGCACGTCGATGCCGTCGATCAGCACGTGGTCGGGCGGCACCGCGAGCCCCTTCACCGCCCGCCGCATGGCGTCGAGCGTCGCGGCGCGGATGTCGGTCCCGTCGATCCGCTCGACCGAGGAGAGCGCGATCGCCACGCCGTGGTCGGCGAGGATCGCCTCGAACAGCGCCTCGCGCCTGGCCGCCGTCAGCTTCTTCGAATCGTTCAGCCCCGCCGGCACACGGGCCCAGTCGAGCACCACGGCGGCGGTGACGACCGGCCCGGCGATCGGTCCGCGCCCCGCCTCGTCGACGCCGGCGATCCGCGAGCCGGGTGCGCCATGGGCACGCTCCAGCGAATCGTCCGGCCCCGCCGTCGTGGCGACCTTCG
Organism: Pinisolibacter sp. DMC100; assembly: GCF_056313705.1. Taxonomy (NCBI): domain Bacteria; kingdom Pseudomonadati; phylum Pseudomonadota; class Alphaproteobacteria; order Hyphomicrobiales; family Ancalomicrobiaceae; genus Pinisolibacter; species Pinisolibacter sp. DMC100. Next base: position 1,390,967 of record NZ_JBQUZT010000001.1, read on the forward strand.
CCTTCGCCTCACGCTTCGCCATGATCGCCCTCCGGCAGGCGGGTGACGCCCTCGGCATCGATCGGAAAGAACGGATTGTGGGCGACCTCCCAGAGGTGGCCGTCGGGGTCGGCGAAATAGCCGGAATAGCCGCCCCAGAAGACGTCCTTCGCCGGCTTCACCAGCCGCCCGCCGGCCGCGATGGCTTGCGTCAGCCCGGCATCGACCGCCTCGCGGCTGTCGCGGTTCCAGGCGAGCGTGATGCCGGAAAAGCCGGTGCCGTCGGCGGCCACCGCCGCGTCGTCGACCAGCGCGGCGCGACCGTAGAGGGCGAGGATCACCCCGTTCATGTCGAAGAAGGTGACGTGTTCGTTGCTCGCCGCGCCCACCCGCGCGCCGAGCGCGACATAGAAGGCGGTCGCCCGGGCGACGTCGGCGACGCCGAGGGTGACGATCGACAGGCGGATCGACATCGGGATCTCCTTCAGAACAGCGACAGTTGCCGGCCGGCGACTTCCGGCTGGCGAAACCGTGTGCAGTCGAGCGCGTCGCGTTTCGGCTTGGCGATGCCGAGCCGCTTCAGCGCCAGTTCGAAACGGCGACGGATCTGGTCGGCGTAGGGCCCGCTGCCCCGCATCCGCCGCCCCCAGGCCGCGTCGTAGTCCTTGCCGTCGCGCATGGCGCGCAGGATCGACAGGACGTGACGATAGCGGTCGGGATGGTGTTCGACGAGCCAGCCCTTGAAGATTTCGGTGACTTCGAGCGGCAGGCGCAGCAGCACCCAGCCCGCCTCGCCGACCCCGACGGCGGCCGCCGCCTCGAGGATCGCCTCGATCTCGGGATCGTTCAGCGCCGGAATGATCGGCGCGACCAGCACGCCGGTCGGAATGCCGGCCTCCGACAGCGCCTTCAGTGCAGCGAGCCGCTTCTCCGGGCTCGACGCCCGCGGCTCCATCGAGCGCGACAGGCGGCGGTCGAGCGAGGTGACGGACATCGCCACCCGCGCCAGGCCCTTGGCCGCCATCGGTGCCAGAATGTCGATGTCGCGAGCGACCAGCGCCGACTTGGTGACGATCGTCACCGGATGGTCGGTGCGGGCGAGCACCTCCAGCACCTCGCGGGTGATCCGCCAGCGCCGTTCGATCGGCTGATAGGGATCGGTGTTGGTGCCGAGCGCGATCGGCTTCGGCCGATAGCCGGGCGCCGCGAGCTCGCGCTCGAGCAGCCGCGCCGCGTCGGGCTTGGCGAAGAGGCGGCTCTCGAAGTCGAGCCCCGGCGACAGGCCCATGTAGGCATGGGTCGGCCGGGCATAGCAGTAGGAACAGCCGTGCTCGCAGCCGCGATAGGGGTTGATCGAGCGGTCGAATCCGATGTCCGGCGACGAATTCCGCGTGATGATCGTCTTCGGCTTCTCGATCGTCACGGTGGTGGCGAAGGCCGGCAGATCGTCGAGATCGCCCCAACCGTCGTCGAAGGCCTCGCGCCGCTCGCGCTCGTAGCGGCCCGAGGCATTGGCGGTCGCGCCGCGCCCGCGCCGCCGATCGGCGACGACGGCGCCTTCCGCCGAGACGCCGGCGGCAACGGGGGAGGGGGGCGTGGGCTCGATCCGATTCATGCCCCGATCATGCGTCGGAAGCGAGAACAAGACAAGAACATCCTTCATCCTGTGCCCGCCCGCGGCTTTCCCGCGCTGGCAGGCGGCGCCGCGCGCGTGTATGACGGATCTGCGAAAATGGCGATCGCGGGGGCGATCCGCCGGGGACGAGGTCGTCGAGCCCATGTTGTCCGTCGTCATTCCGACGAGAAACGCCGAGGAGGGCCTCGCCCGCACGCTGTCGTCGCTGGTGGCGGCGGCGGCCGAGGGCGTGGTGCGCGAGGTGATCGTGGTCGATCACGCCTCGACCGACGGTACCCGCATCGTCGCCGATGCCGCCGGCTGCACGCTGGTCGACGGGCCGGCCGATTGGGCCGGCCGGGTCGCGGCGGGCGTGGCGGCGGCGCGGCGGGCGCCGTGGTTCCTGATCCTGCCGCCCGACGTCTTCCTCGACGGCGACTGGTTCCGCGAGGCGGCGAGCTTCGTCGACCGGGTCGAGCGCACCGGACGCGCCGACGACACCGTCGCCGTCTTCCGCCTCGCCTGGGACGACTTCGACTGGCGCGCCCGCCTCGCCGAACACCTCGTCACCCTGTCGCAGCGCCTCTTCGGCTCCCCCTTGCGCGAGCAGGGCCTGCTGGTGGCGCGCGACCGGCTGGAGAAGGCGGTCAGGGCGGCGGGCCGCGGCGATCACCGCGCCCTCGTCGCGGCGCTCGGCCGGACGACGCGGCGCGTGCTGCGGGTCGAGGCGGTCGTGCTGCCGCCGGCGAGCGGCGGCGCCTCGGTGCCCTCGGCCGCCGGCCTCGCGGCGCTGGCGCTGGCGGCGGTCGGCCTGCCGGTCGGACCGGACGGACTGTCGGCCGATCGCTGAGCCGCGGTCCGATCGATCGGATCTTTCGGGCGTCCGTCTCGACGTCGCCATGATCTCTCTGCGATCATGAGGCCATGGACATCGCGCAGGCCTTCACAGATCTTCTCGCCTTCGTCGAGCGCAACCAGGCCTGGGCGGGTCTCGTCTTCGGCCTGATGGCCTTCGGCGAATCGCTGGTCGTCGTCGGCGTGCTGGTCCCGGCGACCGGCGTGATGATGGCGGCGGGCGCCCTGATCGGCACCGGGCAACTGCCCTTCCTCGACATCTGGATCGGCGGCGCGCTCGGCGCGGCGCTGGGCGACGCGATCTCCTATTGGGTCGGCCTGCGCCTCGGGCCGCACGTCGAGCGCATCTGGCCGTTCTCGCGCCATCCCGAGACACTGGCGGCGGCGCGCAACGTCTTCGCCCGCTGGGGCTGGACGGCGATCCTGATCGGCCGCTTCATCGGCCCCCTGCGCGCCAGCGTGCCGACGGTCGCCGGCATGTCGGCGATGCCGGTGATCCCCTTCCAGATCGCCAACTTCGGTTCGGCGATCCTGTGGATCCCGGTCCTGATCGCGCCGGGCTCGATGGGCGCCTGGGCCTGGAAGCTCTTCGGCGAGGGCGACCGCGAGGCGGCGATCGCCGTGGCGGCGGCACTGTTGGTGGTGCTGGTCGGCACCGTGCTGGTCGCCCGCCGCCTGCTGCCGCGTCTGCTCAAACGGGGTGTGGGGGAGGGTGCCGGCGAGCCTTGAAACGCGAAACGCCCGAGGTCTCCCCCGGGCGCTCTGTGTCGTCTCGATCGGCGTCGATCACATGTTGGGATAGTTCGGCCCACCGGCGCCTTCCGGCGTCGTCCAGGTGATGTTGCCGTTCGGATCCTTGATGTCGCAGGTCTTGCAGTGGACGCAGTTCTGCGCGTTGATCACGAAGGTCATGTCGCCGTCCTTCTCCATCCACTCGTAGACGCCCGCCGGGCAGTAGCGCGTCGACGGACCGGCGAAGGTGCCGAGCTCGGACGACTTCTGCAACGCCGGGTCGGCGAGCTTCAGGTGGATCGGCTGATCCTCCTCGTGGTTGGTGTTCGACAGGAACACCGAGGAGAGCCGGTCGAAGGAGATCTTGCCGTCGGGCTTCGGATAGACGATCGGCGTGCATTCCGCCGCCGGCTTCAGCGAGGCCGCATCGGTCTTGCCGTGCTTCAGCGTGCCGAACAGCGAGAAGCCGAAGAGCTCGTTGGTCCACATGTCGAGACCGCCGAGCGACACGCCGAGAATGGTGCCGAGCTTCGACCACAGCGGCTTGACGTTGCGGACCTTCTTCAGGTCCTTGCCGATGTCGGAGCTGCGCCAGGCGCGTTCGAACTCGATCGGCTCGTCGTGGGCGCGGCCCGCGGCGATCGCCTCGGCGATCTTCTCCGCCGCCAGCATGCCCGACAGCATGGCGTTGTGGCTGCCCTTGATGCGCGGCACGTTGAGGAAGCCGGCCGAACAGCCGATCAGCGCGCCGCCCGGGAACGACACCTTGGGAACCGACTGCCAGCCGCCCTCGGTGATGGCGCGCGCGCCGTAGGCGATGCGCTTGCCACCCTCGAAGACGCCGCGGATCTTCGGATGCGTCTTGAAGCGCTGGAACTCCTCGAAGGGCGACAGGTAGGGGTTCTCGTAGTTGAGATGGACCACGAAGCCCACGACGACCTGATTGTCCTCGATGTGGTAGAGGAACGAGCCGCCGCCGGTCTTGAGATCCAGCGGCCAGCCGAAGGAGTGCTGGACGAGGCCCGGCTTGTGCTTCGCCGGATCGACCTGCCACAGCTCCTTGATGCCGATGCCGAACTTCGGCACGTCGGCATCCTTGTCGAGCTGGTACTTGGCGATCAGCTGCTTGGCGAGCGAGCCGCGCACGCCCTCGCCGATCAGCGTGTACTTGGCGAGCAGCGCCATGCCGCGAGTGAAGCTGTCCTTGGGCTCGCCGTCGCGGCCGACGCCCATGTCGCCGGTGGCGACGCCGATCACCGCGCCCGCATCGTCGTAGAGGATCTCGGAGGCGGCGAAGCCCGGATAGATCTCGACGCCCAGCGCCTCGGCCTTGGCCGCGAGCCAGCGGCAGACGTTGCCGAGGCTGACGACGTAGTTGCCGTGGTTGTTCATCAGCTTCGGCATGGCGAAGTTGGGCAGGCGGATGCTCGCGCCCGGCGTCAGCACCAGGAACTGGTCCTCGGTGACGGGGGTCTTGAACGGATGATCCGCCTCCTCGCGCCAGCCCGGAACGAGGCGATCGACGGCGATCGGATCGACCACGGCGCCGGAGAGGATGTGGGCGCCGACCTCGGAGCCCTTCTCGAGCACCACGACGGAGATTTCCTCGCCCTTCTCGGCGGCGATCTCCTTCAGGCGAATGGCGGCGGCGAGGCCCGCAGGGCCCGCACCGACGATCACCACGTCGAATTCCATGCTCTCCCGCTCGGGAAGCTCGGCTGCCGCGCTCATTCCTCGAAACTCCTCAAAGCTCGGCGCGGGGCCTGCCCGCGCTGCGATCTCCCCGAACGGACCTCGTCGCCGGCCCCCCGACGTCGATGCCCGCCCCTCGCGACGTCGCCGCCGCATGCCCTCTTTTCGGGGGACGGCCGGCGATCGGCGCCGCGAAAATTCCGTCCCGTCCGTGCCGCGGTATCGCGTGACGGCGATCCACGGTCTATCATGCCCGGGATTCCGCGCTCGCGCGCAGCCGCAGGCTCCGAAGACCACTTAGACGCTTTCGAACCTTCCGCCAAGGCAGAAGAAAGTGTCGTATTGGGAAAGTCGCCGCATCCCCATGCCGTCGCCCCTCTCCCACGCCGAACTCGTCGCGCTGGTCGATTGGTATTCGGCCGTCGGCGTCGACGTCTGCCTGGGCGACGATCCGGTCGATCGCTTCGCCGAAACGGCGCGCGAGGCCGAGGAGCGTCGGCAACGCGCCGCCGCCGTCGCCGAGCGTTTCGCCGGCCGCCCCGCCCCGCGTCCCGATGCCGCGGCGGCCGAGACGGCCGCGCCTGCGCCCGATCGCACCGCCCCCGACCGCTCGCGCATGCCGCCGCCCGCCGCCGAGCGCCGCTTCGAGCCGCCGGCCCAGCCGGTCGCCCGGCCGAGCCTCGGCGCCGCGGTGCCCGGCGATGCCGGCGTCGTCGCCGCGCGCGAACTGGCCGCCCGCGCCCCGAGTCTCGAGGCGCTGCGCGAGGCGATGGAGCGTTTCGAGGGCTGCAATCTGCGCCTCACCGCCCGTCGGCTCGTCTTCTCCGACGGCGCCGCCGGCGCCCGCGTGATGTTCGTCGGCGAGGCGCCCGGCCGCGACGAGGACGAGGCGGGCATCCCCTTCGTCGGCCGCTCCGGCCATCTGCTCGACCGCATGCTGGCGGCGATCGGCATGAAGCGCTCCGAGGTCTACATCGCCAACGTCGTGCCCTGGCGCCCGCCGGGCAACCGCACGCCGACGCCGCAGGAGACCGAGATCTGCAAGCCCTTCGTCATGCGGCAGATCGAACTGGTGGCCCCCGAGGTGCTGGTCTTCCTCGGCGGCGCCTCGGCGGCGGCGTTGACCGGCACCACGCTCGGCATCACCCGCCTGCGCGGACGTTGGCTCTCCTATGCCACCTCGACCGGCGAGATCCCGGCCATGCCGACGCTGCATCCGGCCTATCTGCTGCGCCAGCCGGCGCAGAAGCGTTTCGCCTGGCGCGATCTCCTCGCCATTCGCCGCCGGCTCGATTCCTTCGGCTGAAGTCCGTCGTCGGCTGCCGAAACGCTATCCGGGCCGGAGGTCGCCCTCCGGCCCGGATCCGCGTCATGCGCGAGGGGGGGCGGATCAGTTGTCCATGCCCCCGCCGCCGCGATGGCCATGGTGGCCGCCGTGGCCATGATGACCGTGATGACCGGGGCCGCCGTGGTGCGCCGGCGGGGCCGGCTTCTGCTCGCCGGCACTGGCGAAGCCGCCGCCACCGCCGCCGAGGCCGCCGCCCGAGCCGCCGAAGCCCAGGAAGTAGACCACGCCGACCGTGCAGGTCTGACCGGCCGCGCAGTTGCCCATGGTTCCGAAGGGGATGAGGTCGCCGTCGGCATAGGCACTGCCGCTGAACGCGAGTGTCGAGAGAAGAACCGTCATGCCGATGTTTTTGCGGAGCGTCGTGAACATGGACGCCTCCTTCTGCCTCGGACCCGTCACTACGCACGGAGTCTTCATCGAGGCATGACGCGTAGATGCTCTCGATTACTACTGAATTCAATGTGTATTTATACATAAAGCGTTAACTAATATACTTTTGTTTGAGGTACTTGATTGCGTATTCGCGACGATTGTGCAAGCGGTACGACGTTTGGAAATAATTCGAAATAATCCGGCAAGCGATCCGCAAGAGACGGGGCCGATCATGTCCAGTCGGGAACAAGGGAGGCAAGACTAGGGAGGTCGGGTCATGTCCATCTCGTCCGTCGGTTCTTCTTTCAACGTCATCCAGCCCGTCCGCGCCGCGCGCGAGACCGCGGCTTCCGCGCGTGTCGCCGAGGCTGCGACCGCATCGGTCGACGGCGACGCCGGCGGGTCCCAGGACTGGCTGCCCCGGACGGCCTCCGAGGTCGCCGCCGAGAAGCTCGACTCGACCGCCATCGGCCGCCTCGTCGCGGCCCAGGAAGAGGCCACGTCGCGGCCCAACGTCTCGTCGCAGGACGCCTCGAAGGCCTATTCGCGCGCCTGAGGGCGCCCCGACCGCCATCGGTGCTCCCGAAACGCACGAGGCCCCGCGCAACGCGCGGGGCCTCTTTCGTCGTCATGGCCGAAGCCGCGAGCAGGGTGCGATCGATCTCAACGATCGATGCAGTGCCGGACGCGCTCGCCGGTGCTGTTGATGGTGGCGACGTCGCAGATCTGCTTGGCGCGGGAGTGCTTCGGCGTCCGCGGACGCTCGGGCTCGCGCGGCTGGTTCGGCGCGCAGGCGATGGTGGGCGGGCAGTTGCCCGGCTGGCCGAGCAGCATGACCTGACCGCCGCCGCCACCGCCGTCGGTGCCGGTCGAGCCGGTGGTGGACGGAGTGCTGCGGCTGACGGCCGCGCGCTGAGCCTGAGCCTCGAACGAGGTACCGGCGACGGCGAGGATGGCAGCGAGGGCGACGAAGCTGTTGCGGATCGCGTTGGACATGGGAACCTCCCCGGGTTCTCTCACCGGCCCGACCATCGAGCCGTTCTTGCTCGTCTGTCGTTGCGGCCCGCGAGCCGGTTCACATAAAGATGGAAACGAATGGAAAAAAATCGAGGGGCGCGATGTCGGTTGACGCGAGCCGCCGCCGATGGCTAGGGTCCGGCACGATTTTCTCCCCGGATTGGCCCCATGATCGCTTCCGACACGCCCGCCCACATGCGCCCCGATCGCTCCTTCCAGGGGCTGATCCTCACCCTCCAGCGCTTCTGGGCGGATTACGGCTGTGTGGTTCTCCAGCCCTACGACATGGAGGTCGGCGCCGGCACCTTCCATCCGGCGACGACGCTGCGCGCGCTCGGCCCCAAGCCGTGGCGCGCCGCCTATGTCCAGCCCTCGCGCCGCCCCAAGGACGGCCGCTACGGCGAGAACCCCAACCGGCTGCAGCACTATTACCAGTTCCAGGTGATCCTGAAGCCGTCGCCCGCCGACCTCCAGGACCTCTACCTGAAGTCCCTCGCGGCGATCGGCGTCGACGCGGCGACCCACGACATCCGCTTCGTCGAGGACGACTGGGAGAGCCCGACGCTCGGCGCCTGGGGTCTCGGCTGGGAATGCTGGTGCGACGGCATGGAAGTGTCGCAGTTCACCTATTTCCAGCAGGTCGCCGGCTTCGAGTGCTCGCCCGTCTCGGGTGAGCTGACCTACGGCCTCGAGCGCCTCGCCATGTACGTGCAGGGCGTCGACAACGTCTACGACCTCAACTTCAACGGCCGCGACGGCCACGAGAAGGTCACCTACGGCGACGTCTTCCTGCAGGCCGAACAGGAGTATTCCCGCCACAACTTCGAACATGCCGACGTCGACATGCTCTTCGAGCAGTTCCGCATGGCCGAAGCCGCGGCGAAGAAGTATCTCGCCGCCGGTTGGGAGACGCCGGAGGAGAAGCGTCACCTGATGGCGCTGCCGGCCTATGACCAGTGCATCAAGGCCTCCCACGTCTTCAACCTGCTCGACGCCCGCGGCGTCATCTCGGTGACCGAGCGCCAGAGCTACATCCTGCGCGTCCGCGAACTCGCCAAGGCCTGCGGCAAGGCCTGGCTGGCCACCGCCGGCGGCGGCGCCGCGTGAGGCGCACCCCGACCGACACGGATCTTCGAACGCCGCGCTCCCCCGAGCGCGGCGTTTCGGTTTTCTCGTAGGGTGTTTCCCATCGTCGAACGATGAGTGCGCCGATCTTCGCGAAATCAGATCAAGGCTCTTCGCCGCCGTCGATGGTCTCATCGTCCCATCGACGAGGAGAAAACCATGTCCATCGATCTTTCGCGTTACGATCTCACCGACGGCGACAACATCGTCCGCATCACGGCCGGGCTCTTCATGTTCCCGCACGTGGCCGGCAAGTTCGTCGACCACGCCGCCATTCTCGGCTTCTTCACCAAGGCGGGTTTCCCGGCGCCGGAGTTCTTCCTCTGGCTGGCGGCGGCGGTCGAAGGACTGTCGGGCCTCTGCCTGGTGCTCGGCCTCTTCACCCGCTTCGCGGCACCCGCGGCGGCCGGCGCGCTCTTCGTCGCGGCAGCGGCGCTGTTCGAGGTCGGCGGCTTCAAGTGGCTGTGGAACAAGGGCGGCTTCGAATACCCGATCTTCTGGGCGCTGATCTGCCTCGCCATCACCACCAAGGAATGGATGCCGGTGCTGCGTGCCCGCTTCGCCGCCGCCCCGGTCCCCGCCGCGGCCGAGTGATCGCGGCGATCGCCGCTCACAGCTCCGCCGCCGCGTCGAAGCGGCGGCGGTTCTCGCCGATCTCGGCCTGTCGGGTGACGGCCCAGTCGGCGAGCGCCCCGATCGGTCCGGCGAGCGAGTGACCGAGGTCGGTCAGGGCATATTCCACCTGCGGCGGGTTGGTCGGCCGGACGGTGCGGCTGATCAGTCCGTCGCGCTCGAGGCTGCGGAGCGTCACCGTCAGCATCCGCTGCGAGATCGCCCCGACCGCCCGCTTCAGCGCGTTGAAGCGCAGCGGCCCGTCGCCGAGCCGCAGGATGACGAGGACGCTCCAGGCATCCCCCAGCCGATCGAGCACGTCGCGGACCGGGCAGAGCACGCGCGCGTCGGCGACCGGACCGGTCACGCCGGCGATCACCCGGATCTCGGCCATCGAGCGGTCGCCGACCGGGGCGGTTCCCTCTGGGTGCCTTGCATTCATGAACATGCGTCCTTCCGCGTGAAGTCACTTCATGCCATCAAGTTACCATTCGTAACCTGATCGCACAATCGAACTACCCTTCGATCGTGCCGTCCCTAGATCCGAAGGAGGATCCAGCATGAAGATCGCCCTGATCGGCGCCACCGGTTTCGTCGGCGCCCCCGTCCTGGAAGAAGCCCTGTCGCGCGGCCACACCGTGGTGGCGCTCGCCCGCGATCCGGCCAAGCTCACCCCGCGCGCCGGCCTGACCGTGGTGAAGGCCGATGCCTACGACGCCGCTTCCGTCGCGGCTGCCGTGAAGGGCGCCGATGCCGTGATCTCCGCCTTCAATCCCGGCTGGACCGATCCCGAGATCGCGCCCAAGTTCACCGTCGGCGCCAAGGCGATCGACGCCGGCGTGATCGCCTCGGGCGTGAAGCGCCTGCTGGTGGTCGGCGGTGCCGGCTCGCTCTTCGTCGCACCGGGCGTGCAGCTGGTCGACACGCCGGAGTTCCCCGACTTCGTCCGCGCCGCCGCCTCGGCCGCCCGTGATATCCATTCCGACTATGTCGCCGGTCGCGCCGGCAACGGCCTCGACTGGACCTTCCTGTCGCCGCCCGCCGGCTACGGCCCCTACGACCCGGCCGCCGATGCCCCGCGCACGGGCAAGTACCGCGTCGGCAAGGACGAGGTCCTCTTCGCCGGCCCCGCCCCCGCGACGATCTCGCGCGCCGACCTCGCGGTGGCGATCCTCGACGAGATCGAGAAGCCGGCGCACATCCGCGTCCGCTTCACCGTCGCGGCCGCCTGACGGCGCCTCGGATGGCGCCTCGAAGCAACCGAAAGGCCGGAGCGATCCGGCCTTTCGCGCGTCTCGGGCTGGACACCGTCGCGCCCCGGCTCTATGCCTCGACGCGACCCGTTTTCCGAGCCGGACCAGAGCCGACCATGCCCGAACTGCTTCTCGAACTGTTCTCCGAAGAGATCCCCGCCCGCATGCAGAAGAAGGCGTCGGAGGATCTGAAGAAGATGATCACCGACGGGCTGGTCGCCGCGGGCCTGCACTACGAGGGCGCCAGCGCCTATGCGACGCCCCGCCGCCTGACGCTGCACGTCGTCGGCGTGCCCGCCAAGGGCGCCGACGTGCGCGAGGAGAAGAAGGGCCCGCGCGTCGGTGCCCCCGATCAGGCGATCCAGGGCTTCCTCAAGGGCGCCGGCCTCGCCTCGCTCGACCAGGCGACCGTCGTCTCCGACAAGAAGGGCGACTACTACGTCGCCGAGACGGTGAAGCCCGGCCGCAAGGCGATCGACGTGCTGGCCGAACTGGTGCCGGCGACGATCCGCGCCTTCCCCTGGCCGAAGTCGCAGCGCTGGGGTTCGGGAAGCTTGCGCTGGGTGCGTCCGCTCCACTCGATCGTCTGCACCTTCGGCACCGATCTGGAAGAGCCGGAGATCGTCCCCTTCGAGGTCGACGGCATCCATGCCGGCAACATCACCCGCGGCCATCGCTTCCTGGCGCCCGCGCCGTTCTCGGTGAAGCGCTTCGACGACTATGTCCAGAAGCTGCAGAACGCCAAGGTCATTCTCGACACCGAGCGCCGCAAGCACATCATCCTCGAGGACGCCAAGTCGCTCGCCTTCGCGCAGGGGCTCGAGCTGGTCGAGGACGACGGCCTGCTCGACGAGGTCGCCGGTCTGGTCGAATGGCCGGTGACGCTGATGGGCACCTTCGAGGAGGAGTTCCTGGAGGTTCCGTCGGAGGTGATCCGCGCCACCATCCGCGCCAATCAGAAGTGCTTCGTGCTGCGCTCGCATCACATCGACCAGAAGCTCGCCAACAAGTTCCTGCTGGTCTCGAACCTCGAGGCCAAGGACGGCGGCAAGAAGATCGTCGCCGGCAACGGCCGCGTCATCCGCGCCCGCCTGTCGGATGCCCGCCACTTCTTCCACACCGACCTCGCCGACCTGCCGGACTACAAGGACGCCGGCAAGATCCTCGACCAGCGTCTGGCCAAGCTGCGCGCGCTGAACGTGGTCTTCCACGAGAAGCTCGGCACTCAAGGAGCGCGCGTCGATCGTCTGATCCGGCTGGCCGGCGAACTGGCGCCGTTGGTCGGCGCCGACGTCGGCAAGGCGCGCCGCGGCGCCGAGCTCGCCAAGGCCGACCTCATGACCGAGGTCGTCGGCGAGTTCCCCGAGGTCCAGGGCCTGATGGGCCGCACCTATGCGATGGCTCAGGGCGAGCCGGTCGAGGTCGCCGCGGCGATCGAGGATCACTGGAAGCCGCAGGGTCCGTCCGACCGCGTGCCGTCCGACCCGGTGTCGATCGCCGTCGCGCTCGCCGACAAGCTCGACGTGCTGACCGGCTTCTGGGCGATCGACGAAAAGCCGACGGGCTCCAAGGACCCCTACGCGCTGCGCCGCGCCGCGCTGGGCGTGATCCGCATCCTGCTCGAGGGTGGCGTGCGGCTGAAGCTGGTGCCCGCCTTCGCCACCGCGCTCACCGCCCTGCCGAAATCGGGCGACGGCATCGCCGCCGACCTCCTCGCCTTCTTCGCCGATCGCCTCAAGGTGCAGCTGCGCGACCAGGGTGCGCGTCACGACCTCGTCGACGCCGTCTTCGCGCTCGGCACCGCAGAGAACCCGCAGGACGACCTCGTCCTCGTGGTGAAGCGCGTCGACGCGCTCGGCGCCTTCCTCGCCACCGAGGACGGTGCCTCGCTGCTCGCCGGCTACAAGCGCGCCGCCAACATCCTCGACAAGGAGGAGAAGAAGGACGGTCGCGCCTATTCGGGCGCGATCGACGCGGCGCTCCTCGCCGAGCCGGCCGAGAAGGCGCTCGCCGCCGCGGTCGAGACCGCGACCGCCGCCGCCGCCAAGGCCGTGGCCGGCGAGGACTTCGCCGCCGCCATGACGGCGCTGGCCGGCTTGCGCGGTCCGGTCGACGCCTTCTTCGACGGCATCCTCGTCAACGCCGACGACAAGGGCGTGCGCGAGAACCGGCTGAAGCTGCTCGCCGCCATCCGCGCCGCCTGCGCCACCGTCGCGGATTTCTCGCGCATCGGCTGATCGAGCGGACACGAACATCGAGAGCCCGTCGGAGCGATCCGGCGGGCTCTTTGCGTTTTCGGGCTGCGGCAGGTTCTGTGCGCGGGTGCGCGATGCTTCGAGACGGGCGCCCGAAGGTCGCCCTCCTCAGCATGAGGCGTCTGTAATTGTTTCGAATATGAATAGCGCCTCATGCTGAGGAGCGGGCCGGAGGCCCGCGTCTCGAAGCATCGCGCACGGAATCCAGTCCGCACGGAATCGAGGACGCACTCCGCCTCACGCATCCGCGACGAAGGCTGCCAGCGCCGCCGGCCGCGCGAAGACGCCGGGATCGGCGACGCCGTTGACCTCGCCGGAGACCCATCTGAGCGCGATCACCCGCAGCAGCGAGGCGAAGTTGCCGACCTCGCCGCGCAGTTCCACCACCTCGTCGTGGAGCGTGGAGAGGAACCGCGCGGTCGTGAGTCCTGAGGCGCGGGCGATGTCGTCGACGATCCGCCAGAAGGCGGCCTCGAGACGCAGGCTGGTGACGACGCCGGCGATGCGCACGGAGCGCGTCGCCGGCTCGAACAGTGCCGGATCGGTGGATGCGAAGACATGGCACATCGGTTTCGGTCTCCTCCCGAACCGCGCCGGAACACGTCCCCTCGAGGGGATCTCTCGTCCCGGCGCTCGGCCACGGCCCCGCCTCAGTGCGCGATGCGGGTGCCGAGCACCGCCAGGAACTGCGCCATCCATGCCGGATGGGCGGGCCAGGCGGGCGCCGTCACCAGATTACCATCGGTGTAGGCGCCGTCGATGGCGATGTCGGCATATTCGGCGCCGGCGAGCCTGACCTCCGGCGCGCAGGCCGGATAGGCCGAGACCTTGCGTCCGCCGATGACCCCGGCCGCCGCGAGGATCTGGGCGCCGTGGCAGATCGCGGCGATCGGCTTGCCGGCCTTGGCGAAGCCCTGGACGAGCGCGATCACCCCGGCGTCGAGGCGGAGATATTCCGGCGCGCGACCGCCCGGAACGACCAGCGCGTCCCAACCCTCGTGCGAGGCCGGAAAGTCGGCGTTGATCGCGAAGTTGTGGCCGCGCTTCTCCGAATAGGTCTGCTGGCCTTCGAAGTCGTGGATCGAGGTGGCGATGCTCTCGCCCGCCTTCTTGCCCGGACAGACCGAATGGACGGAATGGCCGACCGCGGCGAGCGTCTGGAACGGCACCATCGCCTCGTAGTCTTCGACGAAGTCGCCGACGAGGAACAGGATCTTCTTGGACATGACATCTCTCCCGTACCCTCTCTGTCGCCGTCTCGGGGGGAGACGGCCGGAGGGTTGTGGAGAGCATCGGCCGAAACCGCGACGGTCGGGTAACACTCCGCTACTACGCGCGCCGCGCGGCCGAGCCATTCGAGGCCCGCGCCCACCGCGGTTGGCGAATCCGCTAGTCTCGCTCGATCCCGCCAATGTCGCGGCACGAGCCGAGGAGCAGCCCCATGATCGTCGACCTGCGCATCTACACCTGCAAGCCCGGCCGCGTCGCCGACTTCGTCGCCATCTACGAGACGCTCGCCTGGCCGCTGCAGCAGAAGTATCTCGGCCGCTGCCTCGGCTGGTACACCGGCCTCGAGGGGCGGCTCAACACGGTGGTCCACATGTGGGGCTTCGACAGCCAGGCCGACCGCGAAGCGCGCCGCAAGGAGATGGCCGCCGATCCGGCCTTCGCCGTCTATCTGAAGGCGATGGCCGAGGCCGACGTGCTGGTCGACATGGAGAACCGCATCCTGTCGCCCACCGCCTTCTCGCCGGTGAAGTGAGGCGCCGTTTGCCATCGACCGACCCGATGGGCGACGATCGCAGCGCGATTCGAAAGCCCTTCGGGTCGTCACGGCAACGGCGACGCGACGCATGCAGCAACTCGGAGACCTCGACGGCCGTGGGCCGCTCTGGCAGCAGATCCGCCGAGCCCTGCTCGAGCCGATCCGCGACGGCCGTTGGAAGCCGCACGCCAAGATCCCGAAGGAACTCGAGATCATGGAGCGCTACGGCGCCGCCCGCATGACGGTGAACCGTGCGCTCGGCAGCCTCGCCGCGGAGGGCATCGTCACGCGGAAGAAGCGCGCCGGCACAGTCGTCGCCGATCGCCCGCCGGAGCGGCCGCTGCTGGAGATCTGGGACATCGTCGCCGAGGTCGAACGGCTCGGCGGCACCTACGGTTTCGAGATCCTCGACCGCGCCCGCCTCGAGCCCGACGACCCGGAAGCCGCCCCCCTCGGCCTCGACGAGGGCGCGCCGGTGCTGCGCCTCCTCGTCCGCCACATGTCGGACGGCGCGGCGCTGCAGATCGAGGAACGGCTGATCAATCTCGCCGCCGTGCCGGAAGCGGCGGACGAGCCCTTCGCCACCCGCCCGCCGAGCGCCTGGCTGCTCGCCCACGTGCCGTGGTCGGACGCCGAGCACGTCATCTCGGCCGAAGGCGCGAGCCGCGAGACGGCGGCCTTGCTGACGGTGAAGACCGGCACCGCCTGTCTGGTGGTGGAGCGCCGCACCTGGCGCGACGGCGTGCCGATCACCTGGGCGCGCTTCGTCCACCCCGGCGACAAGCGTCGCCTCGTCGGCCGGTTTCGCTCGGGTGCAGGGTGAGCCTCACCCGGCCATCTCCGCCAGTGCCTCGACCGTGCGCCGATGCGCCGCCTCGACCTGCCCGCGGGCGACGTGGCGGCCGTCGGTGACCACTTGCCGGCCCGCGGCCCATACGGCGCGGACCGGGTTCGTCGCCGACGCGAAGATCCAGGCGTCGAGCACCGCATCGTCGCGGCGGCCGAAGAGGGCAGGGTGGTCGGCGTCGAGCACCACGAAGTCCGCGGCGGCGCCGACGGTGAGCCCGCTCAGCCCCCGCCCCAGCGCCCGCCCGCCGCCGGCGAGCGCCGCGTCGAACAGAGAGCGCCCGGTCGACCGCGGCGGCTCGGCGAGGCGGTTGCGGGCGCGATCGACGAGGCGTTGGCTCTGTTCCAGCAGACGCAGCTCCTGCGGCAGCGAGATCAACACGTTGGAATCGCTGCCGACCCCGTAGCGACCGCCACGGGCGCGGAAATCGACGGCGGGGAAGACCCCGTCGCCGAGATCGGCCTCGGTGATCGGGCAGAGGCCGGCGACCGCGCCCGAAGCGGCGATGCGGCCGATCTCTTCGTCCGTCACGTGGGTCGCATGGACGAGGCACCAGCGCGCGTCGACCTCGGCCAGATCGAACAGCCGTTCGACCGGCCGCCGCCCCGTCGCGGCGAGGCAGTCCTCGACCTCGCCCACCTGCTCGGCGACGTGGATGTGCACCGGCCCGGCCGGATGGGCCGCCAGCAGCGCGGCGAGCTCCGGCCCGTTCACCGCCCGGAGCGAATGCGGTGCGATGCCGACGCAGGCCCCGGCGAGCGGCGCCACGGCGCGGGCGGCGCCTTCGTGCAGTCGGGCGAAGAGGTCGAGATCGCTGGCGAAGCGCCGCTGGCCCGGTCCGGTCGGCCGGTCGTCGAAGCCGCCGTGGGCATAGAAGACCGGCAGCAGCGTCAGGCCGATCCCGGTCGCCGCCGCCGCTTGCGCCACCGCGAAGGCCATTTCCGCCGGCTCGTCGTAGGGCCGGCCGTCGGCGGCGTGGTGGAGATAGTGGAACTCGGCGACGGCGGTGAAACCGCTCTCCATCATCTCGACCTGCGCCATCGCCGCGAGCGCCGCGAGGTGCTCCGGCGTCATGGCGAGGGCGAAGCGGTACATCGCCTCGCGCCAGGTCCAGAAGTGATCCTCCGCCCCCGACCCGCGCCGCTCGGCGAGGCCGGCGAAGCCGCGTTGGAAGGCGTGGGAATGAAGATTGCCGACGCCCGGCACCATGACGCCGGCGACGCGCGGCGCCTCGCCCGCCTCCGCGCCGGGGGCGACCGCGACGATGCGGCCGTCCCGCCAGGAGACGCGGACGTCGTCGCGCCAGCCCTGCGGCGTCAGAGCCCGTTCGAAGATCGCGGTCTCCATCGTCGGCGTCCTCTCGCGAATATTATGTCTAGACATATTGACAGAAGCGGCGACCCGGAGCAAGGTCCTGATCGATTGAAATCGGATGTCCTCCAACCGGCGGCATGCCCATGGCCTTCGACGTCGACACGCTCTGGATCAACGCCCGCCTCGCCACCATGGCGGCGGATCGGTCGGGCCTCGGTGTGATCGCCGACGGCGCCGTCGCCGCGCGGGCCGGCCGCATCGCCTTCGTCGGACCGCGCGCCGATTTGCCGGCGGATCTGAAGGCCACGTCGACCGTCGACTGCGACGGCCGCTGGATCACCCCCGGCCTGATCGACTGCCACACCCATCTCGTCCATGCCGGCAACCGCGCGCGTGAGTTCGAGGCCCGGCTCGAGGGCGCGACCTATGCCGAGATCGCCACCGCCGGCGGCGGCATCGCCGCGACGGTGCGGGCGACGCGGGCGGCGAGCCTCGACACCCTCGTCGCCGAGAGCCTGCCGCGCCTCGATCGGCTGATCGCCGACGGCGTCACCACGGTCGAGATCAAGTCCGGCTATGGACTGGAACCCGCCGCCGAGCGACGCATGCTCGAGGCCGCCCGCCGGCTCGGCGCGATCCGCGACGTCGGCGTCGCCACCACCTTCCTCGGCGCCCACGCCCTGCCGCCGGAGGCAAAGGGCGACAAGACGGCGTACCTCGACACCGTCGTCGCCATGATCGAGGCCTTCGCCGGCGAAGGGCTGATCGATGCGGTCGATGCCTTCTGCGAGACGATCGCCTTCTCGCCCGACGAAGTCGCCCGCGTCTTCGAAGCCGCGACGCGCGCCGGCCTGCCGGTGAAGCTCCATGCCGACCAACTGTCGAACCTCGGCGGCGCCGGGCTCGCGGCGCGGTTTGCGGCGCTCTCGGCCGATCATCTCGAATGGACCGGCGAGGCCGGCGCGGCGGCCATGTCGGCGGCCGGGACGGTCGCGGTGCTGCTGCCGGGCGCCTTCCACATGTTGCGCGAGACACGCCTGCCGCCGATCGCGGCCTTCCGCCGTCACGGCGTGGCGATGGCGGTTGCGACCGACTGCAACCCCGGCACCTCGCCGATGACCTCGCTGCTGCTCGCCATGAACTTTGCCGCGGTGCGCTTCGGCCTGACGGTCGAGGAATGCCTCCTCGGCGTCACCCGCCACGCCGCCCGCGCGCTGGGGCGGGCGGACACGATCGGCACGTTGGAGGCCGGCAAGGCCTGCGATCTGGCGATCTGGTCGGTCGAGAGCCTCGCCGCCCTCGTCGAGGCGCTCGGCGCCCTTCCCCTTCACGCACGCATCCGCAACGGACGGTGACCCATGACGACGAACTCCGTGACCCTCGTACCCGGCAACGTGACGCTCGCCGAATGGCGCGCCGTCTCGGCCGGCGCCGCGGTCTCGCTCGATGCCTCCGCCGTGCCGGCGATCGAGGCGGGGGCGCGGGCGGTCGCTGCGATCGTCGCCGCCGGCGCGCCGGTCTACGGCATCAACACCGGCTTCGGCAAACTCGCCTCGGTCCGGATCGACGACGCCGATCTCGAGCAACTCCAGCGCAATCTGGTGATCAGCCACGCCTCCGGCGTCGGCGAACCGCTCGCCCCGGCGATCGTCCGGCTGATGATGGCGCTGAAGCTCGCCAATCTCGGTCAGGGCGCCTCGGGCGTGAGGCTCGAGACCGCCCGCCTGCTCGAGGCGATGCTGGCGCGCGACGTGCTGCCGCTCGTCCCGGCCCAAGGCTCGGTCGGCGCCTCGGGCGATCTCGCGCCGCTCTCCCACATGACGGCGGCGATGATCGGCGTCGGCGAGGCCTTCTTCCGCGGCGAGCGGATGGCGGCGGCGGACGCGCTGGCGCGTGCCGGCCTCGCGCCCGTCGTGCTCGGGCCGAAGGAGGGTCTGGCGCTCCTCAACGGCACCCAGTTCTCGACCGCCAACGCCCTCCACGCCCTCTTCGGCGCCGAGCGGGTGCTGCGCGCCGCGCTGGTGGTGGGCGCACTGACGACCGACGCGGCCAAGGGCTCCGACGGTCCCTTCGACATACGCATCCAGAGCCTGCGCCGCCACCCCGGCCAGATCGAGACGGCGGCGACGCTGCGCGCGCTGATGGCCGGCTCCGCCATTCGGGCCAGCCACGGCACCGGCGACGACCGCATCCAGGACCCCTATTGCCTGCGCTGCCAGCCGCAGGTGATGGGCGCCGCCCTCGACATCCTGCGTTCCGTCGCCGTGACGCTGGAGCGCGAGGCGAACGGCGTCACCGACAATCCGCTGATCTTCGTCGATGCCGACGGCCGGCCCGAGGCGATCTCCGGCGGCAACTTCCACGCCGAGCCGGTCGCCTTCGCCGCCGATATCGTCGCGCTGGCACTGTGCGAGATCGGCTCGATCGCCGAACGCCGCGTGTCGTTGCTGGTCGACCCGGTGCTGTCGCGCCTGCCGGCCTTCCTCACGCCGCGGCCGGGGCTGAACTCCGGCTTCATGATCCCGCAGGTGACGGCGGCGGCGCTGGTCTCCGAGAACAAGCAGATGGCCCATCCGGCGAGCGTCGATTCGATCCCGACCTCGGCCAATCAGGAAGACCACGTCTCGATGGCCGCCCACGGCGCCTATCGGCTGCATCGCATGGTGCGCAACGTGGCGAACGTGCTGGCGATCGAGCTGCTCGCCGCCGCGCAAGGCTGCGACTTCCACGCGCCGCTCACCTCGAGCCCGGTGCTCGAGCGCGTCCGCGCCGCGGTGCGCGCCCGCGTGCCGACGCTCGACGACGACCGCTTCTTCGCCCCCGACATCGCCGCGGCGACGGCGATGATCCTCGACGGCACGATCGAGGCCGCCGCCGCCTCCGTGGATCTCCCCGAACTGGACGTGGCGCCATGACCGAAGCCGATTTCGTCACGATCGAGCGCGGCACGGCGCCGCTGATCCTGACCTTCCCGCACGCCGGCACCGGCCTCGCCGGCCTCGACGATCGCTTCGTCTCGCCCTGGCGCGCCCGGCGCGACGCCGATTGGCACGTCGATCGGCTCTATGCCTTCGCCCGCTCGCTCGGCGCGGCGCTGATCGGCACGACCGTGTCGCGCTCGGTGATCGACCTCAACCGCGATCCGTCGGGTGCCTCGCTCTATCCGGGCCAGATGACGACCGGCCTCTGCCCGACCGAGACCTTCGACGGCGAACCGCTCTATTCCCCCGGCGCCGAGCCCGACGCCGCCGAGATCGAAGAGCGTCGCGCCCGTTGGTTCGACCCGTGGCACGCCGCCCTCGACGGCGAGATCGCGCGGCTCCGCGTGCTCCACGAGCGCGTCGTCCTCTACGACTGCCACTCGATCCGCTCGACGATCCCGCGCCTTTTCGACGGCCGTCTGCCGCAGTTCAACATCGGCACCAACGGCGGGGTGGCCTGCGATCCGGCGCTGACCGCGGCGGTCGCCGCCCCTTGCGCGGCGAGCAACCTCGGCCATGTCGTCGACGGTCGGTTCAGGGGCGGCTGGATCACCCGCAGCCGCGGCCGGCCCGAGACGGGCGTCCATGCCATCCAGATGGAACTGGCGATGCGGGGCTACCTGCGCGAGCCGGTGGCGATCGATCCGACCAACTGGCCGCCGTCCTTCGACGAGACCTGGGCCGAACCCGTCGCCGACACCCTGCGCAGCGTGCTCGCGGGCGCGCTCGCTTTCGCGCGGGGGTGACGGGGCCTGCGGCTCTCGGCGAGCCGCGGTTGCCCCCCTCCCTGTCCCTCCCCCTCGAGGGGGGAGGGGACGCAGGAGGCGAGGCCGCCGTTCCGCCGCCTCTGCCGGCGCTGCCGCCGCCGCAGCCGAGACGACGGCGCGCGGTCGGGATTTCGGCGAGCGCCACGATTCTTCCCTCCCCCCTCGAGGGGGAGGGCCAGGGAGGGGGGCTGGACGTCTCCCCGACCGACGCACATCACGACGAGTCATCCGACGAACCTGCCCGAGGAAACGCCCCCATGACCGGCCCAAAGACCCGCATCGACAATGCCCGCGTCGTCCGAGCCCCGCGCGGGGCCGAGAAGTCCGCCAAGAGCTGGCAGACCGAGGCCGCCCTCAGGATGCTGATGAACAATCTCGATCCTGAGGTCGCCGAGCGGCCGTCCGATCTCGTCGTCTACGGCGGGATCGGCCGGGCTGCGCGCGACTGGGAGAGCTTCGATCGCATCGTCGAGACGCTGCGTCGGCTGGAGGACGATCAGACGCTGGTGGTGCAGTCGGGCAAGCCGGTCGGCGTCTTCCGCACCCATGCCGACGCGCCGCGCGTCCTCATCGCCAACTCCAATCTGGTGCCGCGCTGGGCGACCTGGGAGCATTTCGACGAGCTCGATCGCAAGGGTCTGATGATGTACGGCCAGATGACGGCCGGCTCGTGGATCTACATCGGCAGCCAGGGCATCGTTCAGGGCACCTACGAGACCTTCGCGGAAGCCGCGCGGCGCCATCACGGCGGCTCGTGGCAGGGCCGTTGGATCCTGACCGGCGGCCTCGGCGGCATGGGCGGCGCTCAGCCGCTCGCCGCCACCATGGCCGGCGCCTCCTGCCTCGCGGTCGAATGCCGGCCGTCGAGCATCGATTTCCGCCTGCGCACCGGCTATCTCGATGCCCGCGCCGACACGCTCGACGAGGCGATGGCGATGATCGAGCGCGCCCGCCTCGACGGGCGGCCGATCTCGGTCGGCCTGCTCGGCAACTGCGCCGAGGTCCTGCCCGAGATGCGCCGCCGCGGCATCCGCCCCGACCTCGTCACCGACCAGACCTCGGCCCATGACCCGGTCAACGGCTATCTGCCGGCCGGTTGGACGCTGGAGGAGTGGGAGAGCCGCCGGGCGAGCGACCCGAAGGGCGTCGCCAAGGCCGCCCGCGCCGCGATGGCGATCCATGTCGAGGCGATGCTCGGCTGGTGGCGCGACGGCGTGCCGGTCACCGACTACGGCAACAACATCCGCCAGATGGCGCTGGAGGAGGGCGTCGCGGACGCCTTCGCCTTCCCGGGCTTCGTCCCGGCCTACATCCGCCCGCTGTTCTGCCGCGGCGTCGGCCCCTTCCGCTGGGCGGCACTCTCCGGCGACCCCGAGGACATCGCCCGGACCGACGCCAAGGTGAAGGAGCTGATCCCCGACGACGCCCATCTCCACAACTGGCTCGACATGGCGGCAGAGCGGATTCGGTTCCAGGGCCTGCCGGCGCGGATCTGCTGGGTCGGCCTCGGCGATCGCCATCGCTTGGGGTTGGCCTTCAACGAGATGGTGGCGCGAGGCGAGCTGAAGGCACCGATCGTCATCGGCCGCGATCACCTCGACAGCGGCTCCGTCGCCTCGCCCAACCGCGAGACCGAGGCCATGATGGACGGTTCCGACGCCGTCTCCGACTGGCCGCTCCTGAACGCGCTGCTCAACTGCGCCTCGGGCGCGACCTGGGTGTCGCTGCACCACGGCGGCGGCGTCGGCATGGGCTTCTCCCAGCACGCCGGCATGGTCATCGTCGCCGACGGCACCGAGGCGGCAGCCGCCCGTCTCGGCCGCGTGCTGTGGAACGACCCGGCGACCGGCGTCATGCGCCACGCCGACGCCGGCTACGACATCGCCCGCGACTGGGCGCGCCAGAAGGGGCTCGATCTGCCCGGCATCCTGGGTTGAAACGACGACGGCGCGACGGGGAGCCCGCCGCGCCGCGCCGCGTTTCGTTCCGTGCGTCTCGCCTCACTCCTCGAGCAGCGAACGCAGCATCCAGGCGGTCTTCTCGTGGACGTCGATGCGCTGGGTCAGGAGATCCGCCGTCGGCTGGTCGTCGGCGGCGTTGACCACCGGGAACAGCGCCCGCGCCGTGCGGGCGGTCGCCTCCTGGGCGGAGACCAGATGGCGGACCATGTCGAGCGCCTTCGGCACGCCCTCGACCTCGGCGATCGAGGCGCGCGCCACGAACTCCTTGTAGGTGCCGGGCGCCGGGAAGCCGAGCGAGCGGATGCGTTCGGCGATGGCGTCGAGGGCGGTCCACTGCTCGGTGTATTGCCCCATGAACATCAGGTGCAGCGTGTTGAACATCGGCCCCTTCACGTTCCAATGGAAATTGTGCGTCATCAGATAGAGCGTGTAGCTGTCGGCGAGGAGCGACGACAGGCCGTCGGCGATCGTCTTGCGGGTGGCCTCGTCGATGCCGATGTTGATCTGCGGAATGCCGGACATTCATTGTCTCCTGGTTGGGCGGCCGCGGCGATGCGTCGCCGTCGGCCGTGAAAGGGATCAGCCGAGGGTGGTGTCGAGCACCATCATCAGGGCGAAGCCGGCCATCAGTCCGACCGTCGCCGGGGTCTGGTGGCCGTTGCGATGGGTCTCGGGAATGACTTCGTGTGACACGACGAAGAGCATGGCGCCGGCGGCGAGCCCGAGGCCGGTCGGATAGGCGATCTCGAGCCCACCGGTCAGGCCGACGCCGAGCACCGCGCCGATCGGCTCGAGCAGGCCGGTCGCGACCGCCATGACGACCGAGCGCCCCGCCGAGAAGCCGGCGCCGCGCATCGCCAGCGCGACGGCGAGGCCCTCCGGAATGTCCTGCAGCGCGATGGCGGTGGTCAGCGGCAGGCCGACCGCCATGTCGGCATGGGAGAAGCCGACGCCGATCGCCATGCCCTCCGGCAGATTGTGGAGCGCGATGGCGAAGACGAAGAGCCAGACCCGGCCGAAACGCTCGGCGCCCGGGCCACAGGGACCGACGGTCTCGTGTTCGTGCGGGGTGAAGGCGTCGAGGCCGAGCATCAGCAGCACGCCGAGCCCCATGCCGGCGACCACGATCAGCGCCGCGATCGACTTCGAGCCGGAGAACGTGGTGCCGGCCTCGAGGCCGGGAATGATCAGCGAGAAGGCGGACGCCGCCAGCATCATGCCGGCCGCGCCGCCGAGCAGCACGTCGGAGAGCTTCTGCGGCATCTCGCGCAGCATCAGCGCCGGCAGGGCGCCGAGTGCCGTCGCCGCGAAACCGGCGAAGCCGCCGACGATGCCGAGCTTCAGTCCGTCCGAGGCCTCGCCCGCCAGAAGGTCGCGCAGGCTCGCCCCGAGCAGCACCAGCACCGCCGCCAGCGCCAGACCGAGGCCCGCCGCCGTCCCCGGGTTGCGCCGCACGTGCGCCCCGAGCGAGGCCGTCCAGGGCGCGTTCTCGATCCGTGATTCCATGGACATGACATCCTTCCCGCGCGAAGCGCCCGATGGCTCCGCGGCGATCCTGTTCCGACTTTATTGCGAATAATGTGCAAGAGCAAGAACGACGAGAGCGGGAAACGCCTGCGCGCTCCCCGCCCTCGTCGTGTCGGTCATGCGGCCGGGCCGAGCGGCCCGACAGAGAGACGTCGGCGCGCAGCCCGGGGCGGCGCGCCGGTCGGCCTCACTGCACCTCGGCGTAGTCGATCTTGCCGTCGGCGTTCTTCTTCCACTGGTAGACGACATAGGCCGGCGTGGTGATGTCGCCCTTGGCGTCGTAGGAGAGCGGGCCGACGACGGTCTTGAAGGTGCGGCCGGAGTGGATCTCGGCGGCGACCTTGGCGACGTCGGTCGACTTGGCGGCTTCCACCGCCTGCGCCCACACCTCGACGGCGGCGTAGGTGTAGAGCGTGAAGGATTCCGGCTCGATCTGCTTGGCGCGGAAGCGGGCGATCACTTCGGCGGCGCCGGCGATCTTGCGCGGATCGGGCGAGAAGGTCATCAGCGTGCCCTCGATGCCCGCATCGCCGGCGATCGCCGCGAGCTCGGCCGAGTTGATGCCGTCGCCGCCCATCAGCGGTGCCTTGACGCCCTGATCGCGCATCTGGCGGATGATCAGGCCGGCGTCGGCATGGGTGCCGCCGAAATAGACCACGTCGGCCTGGGCCGCCTTGATCTTGGAGACGAGCGCGCCGTAGTCCTTGTCGCCGCCGTTGACCGACTCGACCAGCACCGGCTTCATGCCGGCCGCCTCGAGCGCCTTGCGGGTCTCGTCCGACAGGCCCTTGCCGTAGGTGGTCTTGTCGTCGAGCACGGCGACCTTCTTGCCGGCGAAGGCCTTGGCGAGATAGGCGCCGGCCACCTTGCCCTGCTGATCGTCGCGGCCGCAGGTGCGGAACACGTTGGCGAGCTTGCGCTCGGTGTAGCTCGGGTTGGTGGTCGAGGGCGAGATCTGGATGATGCCGTTCTCGGCGTAGACGTCGGAGGCGGCGATCGACACGCCCGAGTTCAGGTGACCCGCGACGAACTTGACGCCGTCGCCCGCCATCTTGTTGGCGACCGAGACGCCCTGCTTGGGATCGGCCTGATCGTCGCCGACCTTGAGCTCGAGCTTCTGGCCGAGCACGCCGCCCTTGGCGGTGAGATCGGCGACCGCCATCTCGGCGCCGTTCTTCAGCTGCTGGCCGTAGACGGCGAGGGCACCGGTCATCGGGCCGGCGACGCCGATCTTGACCTGGGCATGGGCGGTGCCGGTGGCGAGCGCCAGCGCCAGGCCGGCGAGGATGAGGCGGGTCTTCATGTCTCGGGACGTCCTTCTTCTTCGTCGCGGCCTCCTCGGCCGTCGTCTTCGTCGCTTCCCTACGCCTGGACGAGCGCTCGAGAAGCGCCGTCGTCGCAGGGGAGAAATGCGCTCGAGACATGGGCACTCGGCCCGTTTCGCGCGCAATTTCTCCATATTGGGGCCGAACGGGGAAGAAACCAGTGCATTCGGGCCGGAAAATCGCCGTTCGCAGGGAAATTTACCCGAGCCCCGAAACGCCGTCGCGGCCATGGTCGAGCGACCGGGTCCGTAGCCTTGCGGACCCGGTTTCCGGCCGAAATCGGCCGTCAGCGCTCGACCTTGCGGCCGGTGGCGAGGAACGAGTAGCCCTGGGTTCCGTGGGAGGCGAGCATCACCGCCTCGACGATCGGCTCGATCGTCGCGGTCGGCGCCGTCCAGTCGACGACGAAATTGGCGCCGAGCCCGCCGCGAGTGTCGGGCTGGGCGACCACCACCTGCATCGTGCCGTAGGGCTTGAGCGAGACCGGCCGGTCGAGATGGGCCTCGACCAGCTTGCCGGCGGTGTCGAAATAGTCGATCCGCTCGATCACGATCGACCGGGTGGCCGAGCCGTTGTGGATCGACAGGGTGATCGAGAAGTCGATCCGCGTGCCGCCGCCCATCGCCATGACGCTGGAATAGACCGGCACGTAGGTCCGCCCCGGCAGACCGGAGACGCTCGCCGGCGCCGGTTCGATCGACGCGGCGAAAGGGGCGAGGGCGGGGGGAAGGTCGGTCGCCTGCTGCGCCCGCGCCGGCAGGGCGAGCGCGAGGAAGACGAGGGCCGTGGCGAGCCTCTTCGATGTTCCGTGCATGGCCGGCCTCCGATGGTTTCGTCGCCCTCCTGTCTAGCATGTCGACCGCCGCCGTCCATGCGGGCATTCCCGCCATAGACGAACCGGGGCATTCGCCGCCTTCGACCAACCGCCGCCTTTACGCGGCCCCCGCGCCGGGCCATGAAGCAGGCATGAACGCGCGCGCCTTCCCCACCCTCGCCACGATCCGCGCCGGCGGCAAGCCGGCCCTCGCCCGCGCCCTGACGCTGGTGGAGACGGCGCACGGCTCGGCCGAACTCGCTCGTCTCCTCGACGAGGCGGCGGAAGACGGCGCCGGCGACGTGCTGGGTCTCACCGGCCCGCCCGGCGTCGGCAAGTCGACGCTGACCAATGCCCTCATCCGCGAGGCGCGCGCGGCGGGCCGTACCGTCGGCGTCGTCGCGGTCGATCCCTCGTCGCGCTTCACCGGCGGCGCGCTGCTCGGCGACCGCACGCGGCTGCGCACCGATCCCGACGACCAGGGCGTCTTCGTCCGCTCGATGGCGGCGCGCGACCGGCTCGGCGGCCTCTCCGACCATGCGGTCGCGGCGATCGTGCTGATGCGGGCGGTCCACGACCTCGTGGTGGTGGAGAGCGTCGGCATCGGCCAGTCGGAGGGCGACATCGCCTTCGTCGCCGACACGGTGCTCCTGTGCATCCAGCCCGGATCGGGTGACAGTCTTCAGTTCATGAAGGCCGGCGTGATGGAGCTGCCCGACGTCGTCTGCGTCACCAAGGCCGACATGGGCGACCCCGCGCGCCGCGCCATGGCCGACGTCGCCGGCGCGCTGACGCTCGCCTCGCATCGGCCGGGCGACTGGATCGCCCCCGTCGTGCTCGTCTCCTCGACCGCCGGCACCGGCCTCGACGATCTCGCCACGGCGGTCGCGAGCCATCGCAGCTGGCTCGCCGAGGCCGGGCGCAAGGCGGCACGGCGTGGCGCGCAGGCCCGCCACTGGGTCGAGGACGCGATCCGCGTCCGCTTCGGGGCGCGCGGGCTCGCGGTGGTCGCGCGTGATCTCGAGCGCCCGGGGGAGGGCCCCTTCGGCGCCATCCGCCGGCTCGACGGCACGCTCTCCGGGCGACTTTCGGCCGAAGTCTCGCGTCCTTCGTAACCATGTCGTGCCGGGCCGAGCGGGGCGCGGACGGGCGAACGCGAGGAAATTCGCGGCTCCCCTCCCGCCTTTAACGCTTTCTCGAGGTTACCCGGCGATCATGACTTCGATCCGGAGGGAATCCGTGGACCGTGGCAGGACTGTCACGGGCGGGTTTCCGACGCGTTGTTCGGAGCTGGTATCGCGTATGCCGAATGATCGCCGTGGCCGTCACAAGGCCCGTCGGGTGAAGTCCGCCTCGCGCATGCGGGTGGCCCCCGTCCTCTTCTTTGGTCTCGTCGCCGCCGCCGTGCTGGGCAATGCCCCGTCGGGCGAGCCGCCGCTGCGTTGGGCCAACCGCAACGCCGACGTCTGGATGGCCGACTGGGACGGTGTGCGCGACGTGCGCCTCGCCGCCGCCGCCGCCGCGGTGCATCAGGCCGCCAACCAGCTGCCGCTCTCGATGGACGGCGCGGTGGTCGCGCCCAAGCCGATGGTCGCCGCCCGCGACGAGGCCGAGGCGAAGCCGACCGCGGTCGCCGCCACCGAGGTGAAGCCCGTCGTCGTCGCCACCGTCGACGTCAAGCCGATCGTCGTCGCCGAGGCCGATCAGCCGCCGCGCGACGTGCCCAAGGTGGTGCCCGACAACGTCATCGATCCCGACGTGACCGGTTCGGTGCCCTCGGCCCGGCAGGTGCCCCCGGCCGACCAGCGCCGCGTGCCGCCGACCATCAACCGCGGCGGCAAGTCCGATCGCCTCTATTCGCCGGCCCCACTCGGCCGCACCACCGATCGCGACATCTTCACCAAGCCGACGCTCGCCGTCGTGCCGCCGTCGCAGGACGGCTGGCCGCCGGTCGCCACCATCGCCTCCTGGACCGCGCCACAGTCGGAGAAGTCCCTGCCGCGCGTCGCCATCGTCAAGACGCCGGAGACCGATCGCGAGCCGATCGTCGTCGCCATGGTGCGCTCCGGCCCCGGCCGCGTCGTGACGCCGTCGGTGGTCGCCACCGTCTCGGTCGGCAAACCCGGTCACAACCGCGTGCTGCTGCCGCCGGTGCCGGAAGGCCAGGTGGCGCAGCTGCCGCCGCGCTCGCGCATCTGGGCTCAGCCCGACGTGCCGATGATGGGCTATGCCAACTCCAACGACGTCGAATATCGCTTCAAGTCGCTGCTCGGCGACGACGAGGCGGATGCCGCCGCCAAGACCGGCGACGACCAGCTGCCGCCGTGATCGCGATCGACGCGCTGAAAGACCAAGGGGGCCTCGCGGCCCCCTTTCTCGTGTTCCGTCGTCGTTGTGCTCAGCGCACGTCGATGTCGAGGCCGATGTCGAGCACCGGGGCGGAATGGGTGATCCAGCCGGTCGAGATCAGGTCGACGCCCGATTCCGCGATCGCCGCCACCGTGTCGGGGCCGACGCCGCCGGAGGCTTCCGTCACCGCGCGACCGGCGACGATGGCGACCGCCTGCCGCAGCACGTCCGGCCCCATGTTGTCGAGCAGCACCGCATCGGGGTGCTCGGTCATCGCCTCGCGCAGCTGATCGAGCGTGTCGACCTCGACCTCGATCTTGACGAGATGACCGACGAAGGCGCGCGCGCGCCGGATCGTCTCGGCGACCGAGCCGCAGACGGCGATGTGGTTGTCCTTGATCAGCACCGCGTCGTCGAGGCCGAAGCGGTGGTTCGCCCCGCCGCCGCACTTGACCGCGTATTTCTCGAAGGCACGCAGACCCGGCGTCGTCTTGCGGGTGCAGACGATCTTGGTCTTCGTGTGCGCGATGCGGTCGGCGAACATCGCGGTGGCCGAGGCGATGCCCGACAGGCGGCCGAGATAGTTCAGCGCCACCCGTTCGGCCGAGAGCACGGCGCGGGCCGAGCCCTCGACGCGGGCGATGACGTCGCCGGGCGAAACCCGGGTGCCGTCGCCGGCGAGTTCGGAGAAGCGGATCGCCGGATCCATCATCGCCATGGCGCGGCGGGCGAAGTCGATGCCGGCAACGACGCCGGTCTTGCGCGTCACGAAGGTGGCGACCGCCTTGGCCGACGGCGGGATCGTCGCCTGGGCGGTGATGTCGCCGGCGCGGCCGAGATCTTCGAGCAGCGCCGCCTCGACGGCGCGGTCGACCAGCAGGCGCGGCAGTTCGGGCAGAAAGGCGGGCGTCTCGGGCTTGGTCGTCATGCGGTCTCCGCCTCCCGCGCGACGGCGCCGGCGGTGATCGCCTTGGCCTCGTCGAGCGTCAAATAGGTGCGGCGCGCCTGCGCCGGATCGGTTTCGGGGAAGTCCGAGCGCCAGTGCCCGCCGCGGCTCTCTGTGCGGGCGAGCGCCGCCGCCGTCACCAGCCGCGCGGCGGTCAGCGTGTTGAGCGTGCCGACGTCGAGCCGGCCCCTGGCGAGCGCGTCGATCTGCGTCAGCGCGGTCGAGAGTCCTTCGCCGGTGCGGATCACGCCGACATGGGTCGCCATCACGTCGCGCACCGTCTCGACGACGTCGGAGGTGCCGCCGCCGGGTAGTTCGGCCTCCGCCTCGCCGCGGTCGATCGCCCAGCGGGCGACCTTCGGCGAGGGCAGCAGGCCCTGGATGTCGCGGGCGATGCGGGCGGCGAAGACCACGGCCTCGAGCAGCGAGTTCGAGGCCAGCCGGTTCGCCCCGTGGACGCCGGTCGAGGCGACCTCGCCGCAGGCCCACAGCCCGTCGACCGAGGTGCGGCCGTTGGCGTCGGAGAGCACGCCGCCCATGTGGTAGTGCTGCGCCGGCGCGACCGGGATCGGCGCGACGCGCGGGTCGAGCCCGGCCGAGGTGCAGGTCTCCCACACCGTCGGGAACTTCTTCGGAAAGGCCTCGCCCACCGCCTCGCGTGCGTCGAGGAAGGCACCGCGGCCGGCCATGCGCTCGGCATGGATGGCGCGGGCGACGACGTCGCGCGGCGCCAGCTCGAGGTCCTTGTGATAGTCGGCCATGAAGCGCCGGCCGTCGCGGTCGATCAGGATCGCGCCTTCGCCGCGCAGCGCCTCGGTGGCGAGCGGCGCCGGGTCGCGGCCGATGTCGATGGCTGTCGGGTGGAACTGCACGAATTCCGGATCGGCGACGATCGCCCCGATCCGCGCCGCCATGGCCAGCCCGTGGCCGTTGGCCTGCGGCGGGTTGGTCGTCACCCGGTAGAGATGGCCGATGCCGCCGGAGGCGAGCACCACGGCGTGGGCCGGGAACTCGACGGTGGTCAGTGCGCGCCCTTCGTTCGGCCGCGCCACCACGCCGCGGATCGAGCGGCCGTCGCGGGTCAGGCTCTCGGCGACGAAACCCTCGAGGATGCGGATCGACGGCGTCGCCTTGGCGCGTTCGACCAGCGTCGCCATGATCTCCTTGCCGGCTGCATCGCCGCGGACATGGACGATGCGCCGCTCCGAATGGGCCGCCTCGCGGCCGACGGCGAGTTTGCCGGCGCCGTCGCGATCGAAGGGCACGCCGAAGGCGAGGAGATCGGCGATGCGGGCCGCCGCCTCGCGCGTCATCAGCCCGGCGATCTTGGCGTCGACCGTGCCGGCACCCGCGGCGATCGTGTCGGCGAGGTGTTTGTCGGGATGGTCGCCGTCGGCGACCGCGGCCGCCATGCCGCCCTGCGCCCAATAGGACGAGCCGCCGCCTCCGAGCGGTGCGGCGGTCAGCACCGTCACCGGCCGTGGCGCCAGCATCAGGGCGCAGAAGATGCCGGCGAGCCCGCCGCCGATGATGACGACGTCGTCGATGCCGTCCTGCGTGCGGGGGCTCGCGAGTTCGTGGGAATGGGTGGTGGTCTGCGGCAACGGCGGGCCCTCCGGTCCGGCGCGTGCGTCCGGACGAGGGGGGAGGCGCGAGCCTCCCCTGCGGCCTCTGGCGAGGTCAGTTCTTCAGGTTGATCATGCGTTCGACCGCCGCCTTGGCGCGCTCGCCGACCGCGGGGTCGACGACGACCTCCTCGGTCATGTTCAGAAGCGCGTCGAGGATCTTCGGCAGGGTGATCCGCTTCATGTGCGGGCACAGATTGCACGGCCGCACGAACTCGATGCCCGGCGCCTCGCAGGAGACGTTGTCGGCCATCGAGCATTCGGTGATCAGCACCACGCGGGCGCCCTGCGGCAGCGTCTTGACGTAGTCGATCATCTTGGCGGTCGAGCCGGCGAAGTCGGCGGCGCCGATCACGTCCGGCGGGCACTCCGGATGGGCGATGATCGTGACGTTCGGATCGTCGGCGCGGTAGGCCTCGAGCTCGGCGCCGGTGAAGCGCTCGTGCACCTCGCAGGCGCCCTTCCAGGTGATGATCTTCACCTTGGAATTGGCCGCCACCCAGCGCGCCAGATACTGGTCGGGCAGGCAGATGACGCGGTCCGTGCCGAAGCTCTCGACCACCTCGATGGCGTTCGACGAGGTGCAGGTCATGTCGACCTCCGCCTTCACCTCGGCCGAGGTGTTGACATAGGCGACGATCGGCACGCCGGGGAAACGGCGACGCAGCAGACGGACGTCTTCTGCCGTGATCGACGCGGCGAGCGAGCAGCCGGCCTTGCCGTCGGGGATCAGCACGGTCTTCTCCGGCGCGAGCACCTTGGAGGTCTCGGCCATGAAGTGGACGCCGCCCTGGACGATCACCTCGGCGTCGGTCTTCGCCGCGAGGCGGGCGAGCTGCAGGCTGTCGCCGACGAAATCGGCGACGCAGTGGAAGATCTCCGGCGTCATGTAGTTGTGCGCCAGCACGACCGCCTTGCGGATCTTCTTCAGCTCGTTGATGGCGTGGACGTAAGGCGCATGGAACGGCCACTCGATCTCGGGGATCACGTGGGCGACCTTGGCGTAGAGATGGGCCGTCGCCTCGGCGATCTCGGGCGTGTACTCGAGGGTGGGCATCGGCAGCACGCCGAAGCGCTCGGCGGCGGTCTGCGGCTTCGCAACCTTCGCCGCCGGCTTGCGGGGGCTCGCCTTGCGGGGCGCGGCCTTGGCGGTCGCCTTGGTCGCGGCCTTGGCGCGCGGGGCGGGCTTGCCCGCGACCTTCTCGGCGGCGCCGGACTTCGTGCGCGTGCTCGCGGCGGCGCGGCGCGGGGCCTTCGCCTTCTTCGAGATCGCCTCGCCGGCCGTCACCTTGGCCTCGACCGCATCCGTCATTCCGTTTCTCCCCGAGGTCTTATGCTCATTTTGAGCATATATGAGACCCGAAAAAACACCGGCGAACACCCGGCGTTCGTCCCGTTACGCGGACGGCTGAAATATAGGGGCGTCGCTCCGGCTTGAACAGACCCCCGTCGCATGTCCGTCATGAAAATCGACGAGGCGGCGGGATCCATCAGCTCCGTAGATCGATCACCGCATCTCTTTTGACTTTTCGAACGTGTCCGGCCTGCGTATTCCTACGAAGAGAGGGACCGTCCGCGTCGCGCGCGAGGCCCCGGCGGAGGAGGAAATTCCGATGACCGGCAGCGAGCGCCCCGCGGGGCGGCATTTCCCCCTCTGGCTGATCGTCGTCTGCGGCTGCCTCATCGCCGCGATCAACTTCGGCCCGCGCTCGTCGATGGGCTTCTACCTGACGCCGATCACCGCCGAACGCGGCTGGGGACGCGAGACCTTCGCCCTCGCCATGGCCTGGCAGAACCTGCTGTGGGGCGTCGGCGCCATGGCCTTCGGCGCGGCGGCGGATCGCTTCGGCACCGCCAAGACGCTCGCCGTCGGCGCCGTGATCTATGCGATCGGCATCCAGTGGATGAGCTGGGCCTCGACGCCGCTCTCCTTCCATCTCGCCGGCGTCATGGTCGGTTTCGGCGTCGCCGGTTCCGCCTTCGGCATCGTCATGGCCGCCTTCGGCCGCGTCGTGACGCAGGAGAAGCGCAGCCTCGTCTTCGGCTTCGCCACCGCCGCCGGCTCCTTCGGCCAGTTCTTCTTCTCGCCGCTGACGCAAGGGCTGATCGTCAATTTCGGCTGGCACGACAGCCTGACCATCCTCGCCGCGATCATGGGCCTGATCCCGCTGCTGGCGATCCCGCTGCAGGGCAAGCCCGGCGCGCGCATGTTCCACGGCCACGACCAGTCGATCGGCGAGGCGCTCAAGGAGGCGCTCGGCCATCGCTCCTACGTGCTGCTGGTCGCCGGCTTCTTCGTCTGCGGCTTCCAGGTCGCCTTCATCACCACCCATTTCCCGGCTTATCTGCGCGACATCGGCATGGAGCCGAAGTGGGGCGTGATCTCGCTGATGCTGATCGGCGCCTTCAACGTCGTCGGCTCGCTCGGCTCCGGCATCCTCGGCATGCGCATCCCCAAGCGCTGGATCCTGAGCTTCATCTATTTCGCCCGCTCGGTGGTCTTCGTCCTCTTCCTGATGGCGCCGGCCTCGCCGGTGACGGTGGTGCTCTTCGCCGCCACCATGGGCATCCTGTGGCTCTCCACCGTGCCGCCGACCAACGCGCTGGTCGCGCTGATGTTCGGCACGCGCTACCTCGCCATGCTCGGCGGTCTGGTGTTCTTCTCCCACCAGGTCGGCTCGTTCCTCGGCGTCTGGCTCGGCGGCGCGCTCTACGACCTGAACAAGAGCTACGATCCGGTGTGGTGGATGGGCGTGGCGCTCGGCATCTTCGCCGGCCTCGTCCACCTGCCGATCCGCGAGCGCCCGGTCGACCGCGAACCCGCCGCGGTGCCCGCTCCGGCGGAATGAGAGGGTCGTCCCGGCGCGATTGCCCGGGACGGTCGCCTCGGCTATCCCTCGCGGACACCCACGTTCGCGAGGAGACCCCATGTCCGACGTCACCATCTGGCACAATCCGGCCTGCGGCACCTCGCGCAACGTGCTGGCGATCCTCCAGGAAGCCGGCGCCGCGCCGAAGGTCGTGCTCTATCTGAAGACGCCGCCGACGCGCGAGGAACTGGTCGCCCTCGTCGCGAAGATGGGCGTGCCGGTGCGCTCGATCCTGCGCGAGAAGGGCACGCCCTACGCCGAACTCGGCCTCGGCGATCCGGCCAAGACCGACGACGAGCTGATCGACGCCATCCTCGCCCATCCGATCCTGATGAACCGCCCGATCGTCTCGACGCCGAAAGGCGCGCGGCTCTGCCGTCCGGTCGAGAGCGTGCGCGAGCTGCTCTGAGGCTACGCCCGAGGTCGCCGTTGGCCCTGCGCCGTCGCGGGTCTATGATCGGCGAAACGGGAGGAAACGAGACGTGGCAGACGACTTCATCTCCGCCGGCATCGCGCGCTGGACGGATGCGATGACGTTGCCGTGGCGGCTGTTCGGCCGCCCGTCGAGCGCCGCGCTGCTCGACGTCTTCCGTCGTCGCAACGTCCTGCTCGACGCGCTCTTCTACGACGTCAAGGTCGTCACCCGCGACGAGGCGATCGACCTCGCGCCGTCCGCGGCTTGCGAAGGCACCATCCTCCTCGTGCCGCCCTCCGGCGAAGGCCGTCTCGTGGTCTGCGCCGACGTCGAGGCCTTCATGGCGGCCGGCGGCGCCTCGGTCGACACGATCGCGGTCGCCGGCGTCGGCGGCTCGGCGCTCGGCACCGCCGCCTTCGGCCGCAACGTCGCCGACGCGCTCGGCCGGCCGGTCGCGGCACTCGTCTCCGGCTGGGGTCTCGCCGACCTCCTGACCGAGGCCTCCGGCGGCTTCGCCTGGGCGGCGGGGCTCGACGGCCGCTACCGCCTGCGCGAACAGGTCGACCGCTCGCTCGACTGGATCCGCGGCCTCGAGACCGGCGCCTTCGGCGAACAGCCGCCGCACGACCATCGCGACTCGGAGACGCTGTTGGCGCTGCTGCGCGACGAGCGGCTGAAGCTCGACGCGCTGGTCGGCCATTCCAAGGGCAATCTGGTGATCGCCGACGCGCTCCATGCGCTCCAGCGCACCGACCGAGCGCGCTCCGAGGCGCTCTGCGCCGCGTTGCGGATCGTCTCGATCTCGGCGCGGGTGAAGATGCCGCGCGCCTGCGCCCATGTCGTCGAGGTCATCGGCACCTGGGACCGCATCGGCGACTTCGCCCATCGCCGCAAGGCGCCGCCGGCCGTCGAACTCGAGGCCTGGCACCACACCAACACCGACTTCGTCGGCCACGTGCCGGTGACGAAGGTGGTGCGGGAGATCCTGGTGCCCGATCGCGCGTCAGCCCCGTGAGCCGAGCCGGAGCCCCGGCGCCGGGCGCTCGCGCAACACCTCGCGGCGGAAGCGATAGAGGCTCGCCGGCCGCCCGCCGGTGACGAGCGAGGTCTCGCCGGTCGCCTCGACGAGGGCGGCGGTCTCGACCAACCGGCGGAAGTTCTGCTTGTGCAGATGCCGGCCGGAGATCGCCTCGACGGTCTTCTGCAGCTCGGTCAGGGTGAAGCTCTCCGGCATCAGCTCGAAGACCACCGGACGATACTTGAGTTTGGCGCGCAACCGCGAGATCGCGGTCGCCAGGATGCGGCGGTGGTCGAAGGCCATGGCGCGGCCGAGCGGCGGGCAGGCGCCGCCGGTACGCCCGTCGCGCCGCGCCTCGGCGACGAGACCGGCCTCGTAGAGCGTCTCGTAGCGCTCGAGCACCTTCTCCTCGTCCCACGGGCTGCCGTCCTCGCCGAAGAACAGGCTGAGCCGTTCCGCCCGGTCGAGCGCCCGGCCGATGTCGCGATGGCGCGGGTCTTCCGCCCGCCACGCCCGCATCGCCGGCAGGATCGCCTCGTCGAGCACGGAGGGCCGGCCGTGGCGCCAGTCCTCCCAGGGGAAATGGTCGTACCACGGGCGGAATTCGGCGGCGTTGGCGGCGAAGACCGCCCGCGCCGCGTTGTCGGGCGCGCCCTCGAGCCGGGTCAGCGCCAGGTAGCCGACCGAGACGACGTGCGGGCTCTGGTCGCCGGCCCGCGCCAGCCGACCGCGGTCGCCGAAGGTGTAGAGCTGTTCGACGTGACCGAGATGCAGCGCCGTCTGCGCCTCGACCCAGGCGCGCAGGCCGAGCTCCAGCGTGCGGTGGCGGACGGGATCGAACGGGCCGAAGGGCAGGGCGTCGGTCGGGGCATCGCTCGGGCCGCGCCCGAGCGTCAGCACCGAAGGCTCGCCCTCGACGACCGCGACGATCGCCGCGTTGAGGCCGATCTCGATGCCGCCGCCGGCTTCGCTCATGGCGCGCCGTCCGTGATCGGCAGGACGAAGGGCTGGCCCTCGAAGGCGTCGCGGCCACGGCCGATCGCCTCGATGGCGGCGACCATGCGGCCGTCGCGGCGCAGCAGCGCGTCGGCGAGGCGCACGAGGCGGAGATTGGGCGTCGCCGAGGGCGACTTGACGCGCAGTTCGCGGGCGATGTCGGCCTCGTCGCGGTCCGGCATCAGCCGGCAGGCGGCGACATAGGCCCCGGCGGTCGAACGCGAGATGCCGGCCCAGCAATGGAACACCATCGGCCGGGCACGATCCCAGCCGTCGACGAAGTCGAAGAGGCGCAGGATCTCCGCCTCGCCGACCGGGATCATCCCGGCCATCGGTTCGACGATGTCGTTGAAGCCGAGGAACAGATGGTTCGCCTCCGGGATCGACGCCGGCCGGGTGACCGGCGTGCCGGCGTTGATCAGCGTGGCGACATGGCTCGCCCCGCAGGCAGTGACGGTGTCGGCGAGTTTCGACAGCGAACAGACGTGAAGGCTCGGCATGCGGTCTCCCGTTTGGAGGATGAGAAATCCTGAACCCGCCGGATGTCGGTCGCAAGACGGTCAGACCCACTCACTTAGGCGACCACCGTCACTCCGGCGACCCCCTCACTTCGGCGGGTGGACCAGTGCGTCGAGCTCGCGGAAGCGGGCGAGGAAGCGCGCCTGCGCCTCGCCGACCGGCCA
Source organism: Pinisolibacter sp. DMC100 (assembly GCF_056313705.1). Lineage (NCBI taxonomy): Bacteria > Pseudomonadati > Pseudomonadota > Alphaproteobacteria > Hyphomicrobiales > Ancalomicrobiaceae > Pinisolibacter > Pinisolibacter sp. DMC100. Next base: position 1,428,025 of record NZ_JBQUZT010000001.1, read on the forward strand.
GGGATCGAGCCCGAGCCGTTCGGGAAAGCCCTTCGGTCGGCCGAAGATCTTGGCCGCCTCCTCGGCGCCGAAGCCGGCGAGCTCCACCGCCTCGAAATAGGCCGAGACGTGATCGGCCTGTTTGGTCAGCGCCTTGATGGCTGCCGGCAGCGTCGCCGGCAGGCCGAAGCGGATGTGGATCGCCGCCTCGAGCCTGGCCTCGACCGTCTTGTAGCCGCCGCCGACGACCGCCTTGAAGGGCGAGATCATGTCGCCGATGACATATTCCGGCGCGTCGTGCAGCAGCACGGTCAGGCGATACCTGGGCTCGAGTTTCGGCTCCAGCCGCAGCGCCAGCTCCTCGACCAGCACGCAGTGCTGCGCCACCGAGAAGGCATGCTCGCCGAAGGTCTGGCCGTTCCAGCGCGCGACGCGGGCGAGGCCGTGGGCGATGTCGTCGATCTCGACGTCGAGCGGCGAGGGGTCGAGCAGATCGAGCCGGCGGCCCGAGAGCATGCGCTGCCAGGCGCGCGGCGGGGTGGAACGGGGCGGCATCCGAGTCGTCCGTGAAGTGTCGAGGCCGATCCATAGACCGGGTCGCGCCGACCCGCCAGAGGCACCGATGCCCTCAGTCGGCGGCCGCTTCCACCGGCCAGTCGAAGCTGGCGAAATCCGGGATCGCGAGCGCCACGGTGACGCCGCCGACCTCGATCGCGTCGCCGGAATCGATCGCCGCCTTGGCCTTGTCGAGCCGGACGAGCGCCAGCGCGGCGGTGCCGGACGACGATCCGAGCGTGCCGATCGCCCTGTCGCCGCAGGTGATCTCGGTACCGGCGTCGGGCCAGGCGGGGCGGGCCTCGCGGGCCACGACCTGGACGATGCGCTTCCGCGCCGTGCCGCGGTGCTTCATCCGCGACACCACTTCCTGGCCGACGAAACAGCCTTTCCTGAAGTCGACGCCGTCGAGGTCGTCCATGTCGACGTCGTGCGGGAAGACGTCGCCGAGCGGGAAGTCGCGGCCGCTCTCCGGCACGCCGAGGCCGATGCGGAGCGCATGCCAGTCGTCGAGCGCCGCGGTCGCGGTCGGTGCCGCAGCGGCGGGGACGAGGAGATGCGTGCCGAGCCCTTCCACCCGCGGATCGGCGAAGGCGACGGCGCCGGGGATCGTCGGCGCGTCGCCGTCGAAGGCGATCGCCACGGCCCAGTCGGCGGAGACGTCGGCGATCGTAGCCTTGGCGCGCAGCCGGTAGAAGCCGAGGCGCTTGACGAAGTCGGCGAGGATCGCGCGGTCGACCTCGATCAGGAACCCGTCGTCATGGGGGGTGAGGAAGAAGTCGAAGAGGATCTTGCCCTGCGGCGTCAAGAGCGCGCCGAGCCGTCCCTCGCCGGGGGCGAGCGTCTTCGTCGTGCAGGTGACGACGCCGTGGAGGAAGGCCGCCGCCTCCTCGCCCGAGACCCGAACCACGCCGCGATCGTCCCGTCGCGCGATCTTCCCGCTCATTCCGCCGCTCCTCTCGTTCTCCCCGAGGATCGCCCGAAGGCGGCGGGGAGGCGAGAGCAAATATGGTGCATCGCGAGAGATTTGCGAGCGGGGGAGGGGGGCATCCTTCAGGCCGTTCGGGGTCTTCCCCGTTCCGTGCGGAGGTCCTTCATCCTGAGGTGCCCGGCGGAGCCGGGCCTCGTGAGGCGCGAAGGACCGATGGGCAAGGCCCGTCGTGGGTCAGCCCCGTGGCTTCGCCCGTCTTGGCTTCGCCCTTCGAGGCTCGGCTCACGCGAGCACCTCAGGGTGAAGCCGAACAGGGAGCTTCTCTCGTGAACGTCGGTCGGCCGAGCGGAACCGGTGCCCCCCGTCCCGGCCGTCGGTCGGCCGGGCGGAACCGGTGCCCCCGTCCCGGCCGTCAGTCGGCCGGGCGGAACCAGTGCCACGTGCCGTCGGGGCCGATGCCGACGGAATAGAACGTGTAGCGGCCCGAGCCCTTCATCTCCTCGAAGTCGGAGGAGGTGACGATCTTGTAGAGCTCGACCAGCTGCGCCGGCTCGAGCTTGTCGACCGGCAACGCCGCGTAGGACGGCCAGACGTACATGTCCTGCGGCTTGCCGGCGTTGACGTGGACCCAGCTCGATTCGAGCACGTCGGTCAGGATCGCCAGGATCTCCAGACCCTTGCCGTCGCCCGACTGCTTCTCGAGGAAGTCGATCGGGTCGCCGATCTCGTTGACCGAGAAGACCGGCGGCATCTCGTTCGACTGGATGACCATCTTCAGCCGCTGCATGTCGCCGGAATAGGCCGCGTCGAGCAGGCGCTTGCGCATCTTGGCGACCGCCGGCGGCAGATCGGCCTCGCCCTTGTGCACCTCCGGCAGCGGCGCGCCCGGCTGGGCCGGGGCGGTCGCGGGGGCCGCAGGCGCGGCGGTGCCGCTCGGTGCCGGCGTCGGAGCGGGCGCCGCGGGCGTCGCCGGGGCGGCGGGGGCGGGCGGGGTGACGACGATTCGCTCGGTGCCGACCTTCTTGGCCGGGCCGGCGTCCTGCGCGAGGACGCTCGACGCGAGGGCCGGGACGGACGCCAGCGCGGCGACGAGGGCCGCCGCGAGGAGGCGCCGCCGTCGTGAACCGGTCGTATGGCTGTGCAACGTCATGAAAACCGACCCGCTTGACCGTGACGCGGGCTCGTGGTCGAACCCGCTTCGGTGCCGAAGCACCGGCCGGCATGTTATCCATGAGGGGCGGCCGCACAAGCGACCGTCGAACCGAAACCGAAGAAGAGGGACCGCGCCGCGATGTCGAGCCTGCCGCTCCTCCTCACCGGTCTCGGTGTCGGCGTCGTCTTTTCCGCCCCCGTCGGTCCGGTCAACATCCTGTGCGTCCAGCGCGCCTTCCGCTCGGGCTTCCTCTCCGGTCTCGCCGCCGGTCTCGGCGCCGTCACGGCCGACGGCCTCTTCGCCGCCGTCGCCGCCTTCGGCATCACCGCGGTCTCGGGCTTCGTCGAGGGTCATTCGTTCTGGCTGCAGTTGATCGGCGGGCTTTTGCTGATCGCCTTCGGCATCCGCACCGCCCTCGCCCATCCCCATCTCGACGACGGTGCCGGTGAGAGCGGCACGCTCTGGGCGACCGCGGCGGCGACCTTCGGCATGACCATCACCAATCCGGCGACGGTGCTGGGCTTCCTGGCGCTGTTCGGTTCGCTCGGCAGCTGGGCGCCGCAACCCGGCGACTGGCTCGCCGCCGGCATGTTCGTGCTCGGCGTCGTGTCGGGCGGTTCGGGCTGGTGGCTCCTGGTGGCGACCGCGGTGGCGGCGCTGCGCGATCGCATGACCGACGCCATGCTGGCGCGAATCAACCTCGTGGCGGGGTCGATCCTGGTGGTCTTCGGTGTTCTGGTGCTGGCGCGGCTGGCCTTGGGCGGCCTGCCGTCACTGTAGCGAGCGGTTGATGGTGAACTCGCCGGCGAGCACACGGTCGACCATGCGCTCGACGAAATCGGCGACCTCGACCTCGCCCCAGGTGGCGACGAGATCGGAGACCACGGCGAACAGCGCCGCCTGGGCGACGATGTCGCGATCGATGCCTTCGGCCTCGGCCTCCGCCATGGCGTCGGCGACCATCTCGTAGGCGGCGCGCTTCTTCTCCGCCAGCGAAGGCTCGATCTCGTGAAGGCTCGTCTCGTCGAGCATGTCGGTCTCGTCGTGTGCCGTCGGCATGCAGCCGACCATTGCCGCCGTGAACGGGTCCGGCGGCGTGTCCCTCGGGATGCTTCGTCGGCATCCCCTCCCGACACGAGAAATAGCACGGCGTTACCCTGCGGTCGCGCCGTCAGGGGCCATATTCTTAACGAGTGTTAAAATTCGTGTCGAAATGGTTAACACCGTGGTTCGAATGCCACGGAACCGTCCGACGCGCGGTCAGGTGTGGCCCCAACGCGTGAGGATGTCGCGCCCCAGCGCCTCGCCGCGCTTGCGGTAGGTCTCGGCGAGGAGACGGGCGGCGGAGGTGCAGCTGCGCTGCGCCGCGACGCTGCCGCGATAGGACTGGTTGAAGCGGTCGACGATCGCCAGCCGCTTCTCGCGCGTCGGCTGGACGGCATCGAGCACGGCGTTCATCTGGTCGCGCCAGGCGGTGCCGTCCTGGGCGCCGCACAGCGGGCGCAGGTGCTGCAGCGCGCCGAGCGTCTCCGCGAGATTGGCGAGCGTGTCGTCGAGCGAGGCCTCTTCCGCCGCGCCGGCCGGTCCGATCGTCGAGACCACGACGAGGAGACCCGCCGCCCAACGTGCCGCCCGTCGGCGCAAGCTCGTGGTGCCCTCAGCCGTCTTCGCCATCTCGCCCTCGTCCCTCGGCCGCCCCGCCGGACTCCGCGTTCCTTACCCCGTTCGCGACGCGATATCCATCGTGGAGGCGAAAGGCGCGTGTCAGCCAGGGCATCAGCCCGGCGACGAGATCGAGGTCGGCTGCTGCTGCGCGGGGGACGAAGCGCGCCTCGGCCGCATCGTCGCCGGGAACCGGTTCCTCGGGGCCGGCGACGGCGACGAAGACGGCGATGGCGAAGAGCGTCGGCGTACCGTCGGCGTCGCGGCTCGCGACCTCGCGGATGCCGAGGTCGCCGATGATCTCGGCCACGAGGCCGGTCTCCTCGCGCAGTTCACGGATCGCGGCGTCGCGTGCCGTCTCGCCGGCCTCGATGCGCCCGCCCGGCGGCGCCCAGCGCCCGGCCGAGGGCGCCCGGCCGCGCCGGACGAGCAGAACCGTCTCGTCGCGACAGACGACGACCGAGACGGCGTCGCGGCGGAGGGGCGTGTCTTCGCTCACGGCGATCAGTGGAAGAGTTCGTCGATCGCCGCCTGCGCGCCGGGATCGGTGCCGTCGTCGAAGCCCGCCCGCTGTGCGGCGGTGCCGTTGACGATGGCCGAGGCGGTGGCGATCAGCGGCTTGAGGCGGCCGACGACGCAGTCGCGCAGCCGTTCGCCGGCTTCCCCGTCGGTGCCGTCGCAACGCTCGGCGAGGCAGATCGCCTCCGCCATGGCGCAGTCGAGGTGGGTGACGGCGGCGTCGAATTCCGAACGCACGTCGGGATCGGCATGCTCCCAGGCCAGAACCGCCAATTCGCGCTCGCGGAAATGGGAGTTGCGGAAATAGTCGTCGTAGGTGACGGGTACCCAGCCCACCACGTCCTCGATGCATTCCGGCATGTCCGGAACGAGCTCGAGCATCATGACGACGTCGTTGAAATGATTGAGATAGTCGGTCGCGAGCCGGGTCACCGGGTTGATGTTCGCGGCGGCGAGCCTCTCCGGCCGAAGACGGTCGGTCGGATCCTCGTCGATGGTCGCGTGTGCCGGTCCCATGTCTTCCTGCTCGGTCGTTCTGTTTCTGATTTTGGTTTCCAGGCGTTACCATTTCGCTTACGCGGACATCCGTCCGATCGAGATTCCGTCGAGGAGAGAACGACATGTGCGGACGCTTCATGCTCGCCGCGCCGCCCGAGGAAGTTCGCCGGCTGTTCGAATACGAAGAGCGGCCCAACTTTCCCGCCCGCGACGACATCCGTCCGACCGAACCGATCGCCGTCGTCGTGCTTTCCGAGGGGCGACGCCACTTCCGTCTGGTGCGCTGGGGCTTCTGGCCGTCCTGGGTGAGGGACCCCGCCGCCTTCTCGCTGCTGATCAACGCCCGTGCCGAGACCGCGGCGGACAAGCCGTCGTTCCGCGGTGCCATGCGCCACGGCCGCTGCCTGGTTCCGGCGACCGGCTTCATGGAATGGCGCCGCGACGGCAATCGGCGGACGCCGTTCCACCTCGTGCCGCGCGACGGCGGCATCGTCGCCTTCGCCGGCCTCACCGAGACCTGGTCGTCGCCCGACGGGTCCGAGGTCGACACCACGGCGATCCTGACGGTCGACGCCAATGCCACCGTCGGCGCCATCCACGACCGCATGCCGGCGGTGATCGCGCCGGAAGACTTCGCCGCGTGGCTCGACCCGACCGTCGGCGTCGAGGTCGCCCGTCGCCTGCTGGTGCCGGCGCCCGACGAGCTCTTCGATCTGGTCGAGATCGCCCCGCCGCCGCGCCCTCCGCGTCCACCGCGCGCCGTCGCGCCGCGACGCCCGACGAACGGGGGCGGGGAGGACGGTGCGTCCGGCGGCGGCCAGCTCGATCTCTTCTGAGTCGTGTCGCCACCACCGCTCGCGTCATCGCGCGGCACCCGCCTGCTTGCGGCTCCCGGACGCCCGTGTCATAGAACCCGCCACGAAAACGGAACGAACGAAGGGCAATTCGATGGCCGACACCAAGGGCCTGATGGCCGGCAAGCGTGGTCTGGTGATGGGCGTGGCGAACAACCGCTCGATCGCGTGGGGCATCGCCAAGGCGGCGCGCGACGCGGGTGCGGAGATCGCGCTCACCTACCAGGGCGATGCCCTGAAGAAGCGCGTCGAGCCGCTCGCCGCCGAACTCGGCGGCATCGTCGTCGGCCATTGCGACGTCACCGACCCGACCACGATCGACGCGGTCTTCGCCGAGGTCGAGCGCGTGTGGGGCAAGATCGACTTCCTCGTCCACGCCATCGCCTTCTCCGACAAGGACGAGCTGACCGGCCGCTACGTCGACACCACGGCGGCGAACTTCGACCGCACGATGAACATCTCGGTCTATTCGCTGACCGCGATCGCCCAGCGCGCCGAGAAGCTGATGCCGGACGGCGGCTCGATCGTCACGCTGACCTATTACGGCGCCGAGAAGGTCATGCCGCACTACAACGTCATGGGCGTCGCCAAGGCCGCGCTTGAGGCGTCGGTGCGTTATCTCGCCGTCGACCTCGGCGCCAAGGCCATCCGCGTCAACGCGATCTCCGCCGGCCCGATCAAGACGCTCGCCGCCTCCGGCATCGGCGACTTCCGCTACATTCTGAAGTGGAACGAGTACAACGCCCCGCTGAAGCGCACGGTGTCGATCGAGGAAGTGGGCGCGAGCGCGCTCTACCTCATCTCCGACCTCGGCCGCGGCGTGACCGGCGAGATCCACCACGTCGACGCCGGCTACCACGTCGTCGGCATGAAGGCGGTCGATGCCCCGGATATTTCGGTGGTGAAAGAGTGATCTTTTCCCCGACCTGATCGAAGACTTCGCGAGGGCGCGACCGGAAACGGCCGCGCCCTTCGTGTATCCGGGGACAAACAAGAAGTAACGCGCCCCCTTGTCGAGCCGTGCCATGATGATGTCGTCCATTCGGTCGGAGACGCCACATGGCATACTGTGTACATCGGAGTTTCGATCTCGAAATTCGTCGTGTCAGGGCGGAACTTCTAGGCCTGAGGGCCGAGGCGTCGCTGCGGCGCTTCCTTTTCCTCCAGCACAGATATGCTCCGTCTCAGCCTCGTATCCCCGCCGGGCAGCCGGGTGGTGGTCGATGGACCGACGGCGAAGGGTGGGACGACGGCCTCGTCCGTGTCGCACAGAATGGGCCCCCACGTGCTCGTACGGGGATGGCGACGACGCGCGTCACCGGTCGTATGCTGGTCGGCACGCAGGCGGAGATCACCGAGTTGGCGGTTACCCGCATGCAGGCCGATGCGGCGGTCGCCGCTGTTCGGCGTGTCGATCGGAATTGGCGCCCCCTGTTCCGCGACAGTCTCACGGAGACGGTCGTGGGCGAGACCGCTGCCGAGCGTGCGCGTCTCGAAGCGGCGGAGGCTCGCTTGGGTGAACTCGGTAGACCGGATGTCCGAGGGGAACTCCTGAAGCAATGCCTTGCTCCGAATGGAGAACCGATCGGCCGGCAGTACCGAGGTACCGATGATCCCACGATCAGAACGGTCGATCGCGAGACTTTCCTCAAGATCGGGTCCCGGCTTCTCGCGGGTGCGGTTCGAACCGAGTACAATCCGCGATACCCGTTTCCTCAATTCCTTCGTCGCGATGGAACCGTGATCGGCGTTCGTCACAGTCGGGACTCGGATGTGTCGTTCGACGTGTTGCACGGGGATGGAGCCATCGTCGAGGATGGATTCAAAGTTCACTTTCAGGGGTACTGAGATGACCGAAGCCGATTTGAAATCAGTGATCGCGCAAGTCGTCCGGTGGCGGCTGGAAGATCTGGCAAGCGACGAGATCGGCTCCGGGCTGGGTGCTTTCCTCGACATCGGGCGCATCCACTTCCATCTCGAAGGTCGGGATCTGCTCGCCTTCGTCCATGGCGTGATCGAGGGGATGGCGGCCGGTGGCGCCACGCCCGAGGACGGACGCTTCGTCACGCCCGACAATCCCTTCGGCATCACCCACTTCGGTGCCGACACGCCGAGGGAGGTCGCCGACGGCATTCTCGCCGCCTGGATCGCCGACGGCATGCCCGATCCGAAGTGGGGCGACTGGCATCTCAATACCGACCGCAACCGCGCGCGGCTGGCCGATGCCTACGCCACGTTCCCTCCGAAGACGACGTGATCTGCGTCCCCCTCCGCGCCTCGCGCCGGTCGGCTCCGCGTCGATCGGCCGGCATCCTCGTTGAGACCGTCACGCATCCGCGCTAGATCTTCTCGCAGGCGCGAACGGGCAGGCCGACGAGGACGACGTGACGAGAACCATCTTCCACATCCGCCACGGCCAGACCGACTGGAACGCCGCCGGTCGCCTGCAGGGTGTCCAGGACATTCCGCTGAACGAGACCGGCCGCGCCCAGGCCGACGGCAACGGCCGCGCGCTCGCCGCCCATTTCGCCGCGAACGACATCGATCCGGCGTCGCTCTCGTGGTTCGCGAGCCCGCTCGGGCGCACCCGCGAGACGATGGAGCGCGTGCGGATCGCCGGCGGGCTCGATCCCGAGGCCTACACGATCGTTCCCGACCTGCGCGAGGTCACCTTCGGCCTGTGGGAGGGCAAGACCTACGACGAGGTCGCCCGTGAAGATCCCGAAGGCTACGAGGCGGTGCGCGCCGACAAGTGGAACTTCGTGCCGCCGGCGGGAGAGAACTACGTCCAGCTCTCCGCCCGGATCGCCCGCTGGTTCGCCGGCACCTCGGGCGACATGGTGATCGTCTCGCACGGCGGCGTCTTCCGTGCCCTGCGCCACGTGATCGAGGCGAACGACGACCACGAACTGGCCCATCTCATGGTGCCGCAAGATCGCGTATTCGTGTGGCGAGACCGCGCCGGTTCGTGGTTATGATCGTCCCGCCCGCTTGACGGGCGCGGAGGAACCGACCCCGCCAGAGGGTCGCAAACGTCGGATGGTTGCCTCATGTGCACGCTCGAAGGCTGCGGAAGCCACGCCCATATGCCGCCCCCGGTGATCCCGGATGCCGATCGTCGCGCCTTCCTCATGGGACTCGCCGGTCTGCCCATCGCGGCGGTTCTGTTCGACCCGAAGCTGGCGGCGGCCGCCGCTTCCGGCGTCGAGATGATCCAGATCCCGGTCGAGGGCGGTGCGCCGATGTCGGCCGCGATCGCGTACCCGGCCGCCGAGAAGGCGCCGGCGCTGGTGATCGTTCACGAATGGTGGGGCCTCAACGACCAGATCAAGGCGGTGGCGAGCGAGTTCGCCGCCAAGGGCCATCTGGTGATCGCCGTCGATCTCTTCGGCAAGGTCGCCGCCGACGCCAACGAGGCCAAGGCGCAGATGGCCTCGCTCGATCCGGTGCGCGCCACCGCCGCCATGGTCGCCGCCGTCGCCTTCGCCCGTGGCCATGCCCGTTCCACCGGCAAGGTCGGCACCTGCGGCTGGTGCTTCGGCGGCGGCTGGTCGCTCGAGACCTCGACCGCCACGCCGGTCGACGCGACGGTGATCTACTACGGCAACGTCCGCAAGCCGGCCGAGCAGTTGAAGAAGCTCGTCGGCCCGGTGATCGGCCACTTCGGCACCCGTGACCAGTCGATCAACGCCGCCATGGTCGCCGACTTCGAGCAGGCGATGAAGGAGGCCGGCAAGTCCGATCGCCTCACCGTCTACTGGTACGACGCCGACCACGCCTTCGCCAATCCGACCGGCGCCCGCTGGGACGCCGAGGACGCCGCGCTCGCCTGGGAGCGGACGCTCGCCTTCCTGAAGGCCAACCTCGGCTGAGCCGCGAGCGCGCCGAACGCTCCGCGATTTGACCGACACCCGGCGATCCCCTAGACGTCGAGCACGTTCTGGGGATCTTCGCCGCGATGTCGCACAACACCTTCGGTCACCTGTTCCGCGTCACCACCTGGGGCGAGAGCCACGGTCCCGCCATCGGCGCGGTGGTCGACGGCTGCCCGCCCGGCATCCGCCTCGACCTCGAGGCGCTGCAGGCCGAATGCGATCGCCGCAAGCCGGGCCAGTCGAAGTTCGTCACCCAGCGCCAGGAGGACGACCGCGTCGAGGTGCTCTCCGGTGTCTTCGAGGACGATGCCACCGACGGTCTGCGCACGACGGGGACGCCGATCGCGCTGATGATCCGCAACACCGACCAGCGCTCCAAGGACTACGGCGACATCCGCGACAAGTATCGCCCCGGCCATGCCGACTGGGCCTACGACGCCAAATACGGCCTGCGCGACTATCGCGGCGGCGGGCGCTCCTCGGCGCGCGAGACCGCGTCGCGCGTGGCGGCCGGCGCGGTGGCGCGTCAGGTGCTGAACGCGCTGGTCCCCGGCGGCGTCACCATCCGCGCCGCCCTCGTGCAGATCGGCACGGAAGCGATCGATCGCGCCAACTGGGATTGGGAAGAGGTCGACCGCAATCCGTTCTTCTCGCCCGATGCCGACAGCGTCGCCCGTTTCGAAGAATACCTCGATGGTATTCGTCTGGCGCATTCTTCGATCGGCGCCATTCTCGAAGTCGTCGCCGAAGGTGTTCCGGCCGGCTGGGGCGCGCCGCTCTACGGCAAGCTCGATCAGGACGTCGCGTCCGCCCTCATGTCGATCAACGCCGTCAAGGGCGTCGAGATCGGCGCCGGCTTCGAGGCGGCGGAACTGACGGGCATCGACAACGCCGACGAAATGCGCATGGGCGACGACGGGCCGATCTTCCTGTCGAACCACGCCGGCGGCATCCTCGGCGGCATCTCGACCGGCCAGCCGATCGTCGCCCGCCTCGCCGTCAAGCCGACGTCGTCGATCCTGACGCCGCGCCGCACGATCGATCGCGCCGGACACGACGTCGAGCTGATCACCAAGGGCCGCCACGATCCCTGCGTCGGCATTCGTGCCGTGCCCGTGGTCGAGGCGATGATGGCGATCACGCTCGTCGACCACGCCCTGAGACATCGCGGCCAGACCGGACGCTGAGTCGGCCGGATGCATCCGGACGAAGCAGGATACAAATGCCTTTCCATTTACATGCGAGAAGTCTGATATATCCGATGTCAAGATGAGTGATGCATTTGTGGATGGCTGATCTATTTCTTCTGCATGATGATCATACGTAGCAATACCAAAGTCGTAGCGTTTGACTGAAGTGACTTCACGTAAGTAAGTTTTTATTGACGATTGTGGACCAGCTTCGGCGCAACTCGAATTGTGTATCGGGAGCTGAACATGCGCATCGTCGACGTGGCCATTCCGAAGAAGATCGTGACCGGTCTGGTGGTGATGGCGCTGGTTGCCGGAGGGGCCGTGTTCTTCGGAGCCCGCACCGCCCGGGACGTGTCCGAACGGGCGCAGGCGGTGACCATGGGAGAATCGCTCGCCGCGACCCTGCTCGCCCGCGCCAACCAGCAGGCCTTCCGTTCCGGTGACATCGCCTATCGCGGCCTGTCGCGCGAAGACCCCGCGATGGTCCGCGAGTTCTTCGGTCGCTTCGAGGGCGCCCGCGAGGAATTCAACCGGCTCGCTCGCGAGGCCGCCGCCGCCCTCCCGAGCCGGGCCGCCGAGATCGACGGCTTCGTCGCCGCCTTCGACAAGGTGGTGGCGACCGGCCGCCGCGCCGGCGAAATCGCCGCCGACGGCCGTCGCGACGAGGCGCTGACCATATTGATCGGCCGTTTCGACGGTCCCCTCGACACGCTGAAGAACGACGTCGCCAAGACCATCGACGCCATGACGCGGGAGGCGATCGCCGCCGCCAAGGCCGCCGACGAACGCGCCGAGGCGGCGATCCTCGTCAACGAGATCGCCGTCGGCGCCGCCGCCGCGCTGGTCTTCGCGCTCGCCCTGTGGGTCGCCATCGCCGGCGTGTCGCGTCCTCTGCGCCGCCTCGCCGATCGTATGGATGGCCTCGCCGCCGGCGATGCCGATACGGCGGTCGACGGCGCCGATCGCGGCGACGAGGTCGGCCTGATGGCTCGCGCCGTCGAGGTCTTCCGCAACGACGCGATCGCCAAGCGCCGGCTCGAGGCCGAGAGCGCCGAGGCCGCCTCGCGGCTCGCCGCCGAACGCCATCGCGCCATGGTCGAGCTCGCCGATCGCCTCGAGGCCTCGGTCTCCGGCGTCGTCGAACAGGTCGCCGCCGCCGCCACCGAGCTGCAGGCGACCGCCTCGACGCTCACCGCTTCGGCCGAAGAGACCACCAACCAGTCGCTCGCCGTCTCCTCCGCGTCGGAAGAGGCGACGCAGAACGTCCGCACCGTCGCCGCCTCCGCCGAGGCGCTGGCGGGTGCCGCCCGCGACGTCGGCGAGCGCGTCGGTCGCCAGACCGAGATCGCCGGCAAGGCGGTGCAGGAGGCCGAGGTCACCAATCGCCGCGTCGCCGAACTCGCCCAGACCGTCGAGAAGATCGGCTCGATCGTCGGCCTGATCGAGGACATCGCGGCGCAGACCAATCTCCTCGCCCTCAACGCCACCATCGAGGCGGCGCGGGCCGGCGAGGCGGGCCGCGGCTTCGCCGTCGTCGCCGCCGAGGTCAAGGGGCTCGCCGAACAGACCGCCAAGGCGACCGCCGAGATCGCCGCCCGCATCGACAGCGTCCAGTCGACCACCCGGCTCGCCTCGACCGAGATCGCCGAGATCGGCCGCACCATCGTCTCGATGAACGAGATCTCGTCGGCCATCGCCGGCGCCGTCGTCGAGGAAGAGGCGACCACCGAGGCGATCGCCGAGGCGATCGATCAGGTCGCCACAGGAACGGCAGAGGTCTCCTCCAACATCGTCGGCGTATCGCGCGCCGCCGAGGAGGTGAGCGCCGCCGCCTCCCAGGTCCTCGCTTCGGCCGGCGAACTCGCCCGCCACTCCGAACGCCTGCGGTCCGACATCGACGGCTTCGTCGCCGGTATCCGCGCTGCCTGATCGAACGATCGCCGCAGAAACGAGGAGACCGTCGCCAAATCGGCGACGGTCTTTCGCGTTCATGTGATGAAATCGCGACCGCATTTTCATTGCCACTGAAATGGTGCAGCGCTATTCATCGTCGTCATGCGCTTGGATCAATGGCTCGCCCGTACGAAAGAGACCCGCAGCGGCTTTGCCCGCCGCGTCGGCCTGTCGCCGGCGGCGATCACGGCGCTGTGCAACGATCCCGGCGTCTGGGTCTCGCGCGAGACCGCCGAGAAGATCGCGACCGCCACCCGCGGCGCGGTGACGCCCGATGACTTTCTGGGGCTGGACACCAGGTCCCGCGCCCGTGAGGAGACGATGATGAACCAGTCCCGTGTCGCCGCCGCCCTGCGCGCCTTCGAGCGCGGCGAGATCGTGGTCGTGACCGACGACGACGATCGCGAGAACGAAGGCGATCTGATCGTCGCGGCGGTCCACGCCACGCCCGAGAAGCTGGCCTTCATCGTGCGCCACACCTCGGGCATCGTCTGCACGCCGATCCCGCGCGAACTCGCCCGCAAGCTCCATCTGGAGCCGATGATCGCCGCCAACGACGCCCCGCTCGGCACCGCCTTCACGGTGACGATCGACTATCGCCACGGGCTGACCACCGGCATCTCGGCCGAGGAGCGCTGCAACACCGCCCGGGCGCTGGCCAATCCCAACGTCGGCCCGATGGACTTCGTCCGTCCCGGCCACGTCTTCCCGCTGATCGCCAAGGACGGCGGCGTGCTGGTCCGCTCCGGTCACACCGAAGCCGCGGTCGATCTCTGCCGCCTCGCCAATCTGCCGCCGGTCGGCGTCATCTGCGAGCTGGTCAACGACGACGGCACCGTCAAGCGCGGCCCCGACGTCGCCAAGTTCGCCGAGGAGCACGGCCTCGAGATCGTCTCCGTCGCCGACCTCATCGCCTATCGCCAGCGCAACGAGCGCCTCGTCGAGCGCATCGCCGAATTCGACGTCGAGACCCCGGCCGGCCGCGCCCGCGCCATTTCCTATTCGACGCCCTTCGACCCGATGCATCACCTCGCCATCGTCTTCGGCGACATCCGCGACGGCCGCTCGGTGCCGGTGCGCCTCCATCTGGAATCGGTGGTCGAGGACGTCTTCGGCAAGTCCGGCACCGTCGACGCGCTGATGGCGCGTATGGCGCGCGAGGGCCGCGGCGTCGTCGTCTACCTGCGCGAAGGCTCCGTCGGTGTCGCCAAGCCGGTGCGCGAGCCCGAGGCCGGTGCCGATCCGCTCGCCGCCGCCGAGGTCGAGGCCCATGTCTCCGCCTCGAGCCGGGCCGAGAACTGGCGCGAGATCGGCGTCGGCGCCCAGATCCTCAAGGACCTCGGCGTCTCCTCGATCCGCCTGATCGCCTCGAAGGAGCGCCGCTACGTCGGCCTCGAGGGCTTCGGCATCGCCATCGAAGGCACCGAGACGCTGGAGCGCGCGCGATGAGCGAGACCGAGACCCGTCCCGCGGTCGAGACCTCGGAAGAGGTCGAGATCCTCGCTCCCGGCACGATCGTCGCCATCGTCGACCCGCTCTGCGGCTGGTGCTGGGGTGCGGCCCCGGCGCTCGCCCGGATCGAGGCGGCGGGCCTGCCGCTGGTAGTGCTCGCCTCCGGCCTCTTCATCGGCGATCGGCCGATGACGCCGGAGTTCGCCGACTACGCCTGGAAGAACGACCGACGCATCGCCGAGCTGACCGGGCAGGTCTTCTCGGAGGCCTATCGCGACAAGGTGCTCGGCGACTTCGAGAGCAAGTTCGACAGCGGCCCGGCGACGCTGGCGCTGGCGACGGTGCAGCTGCGCGCGCCCGCGAAGGCGCTCGCCGTGCTCCATGCCCTCCAGGCCGCCCGTTGGGTCGACGGCCGCAACGTCACCGACGAGGCGACCTGCGCCGCGGTGTTGCGCGAGACCGGCATCGCCGAGGACGTCGTCGAGGCCTTCCTGGCGGAAGAGGACGGCGCCATCGACCTCCTCAACCAGCGCGCCGGCCTCGCCCGCGAGCTGATGTCGGCGGTCGGTGCCCGCGGCGTCCCGACGGTGCTGCGCGTCACCCAGATGGGGATCGAGCCGGTCGAGCCGCGCGCGATCTTCGAAGACGTCGACGGCCTCGTCGCCCGTCTGGTGCCCGCGGCCGGCGACGCCTGATCAGCCCTCGGGCGGGCGTCGCGCCAGATCCTGCGCCGCCCGTCGCATCTCGCGCTCCATCGACTGCAGGAAGGCCTGCCGTTCGCGCGGGCCGAAGGGGCGCGGCCCGCCGGTCGTCTCACCGGCCGAACGCAGATCCTCCATCAGATCGCGGGTGGCCAGCGCCATGCCGATCGAGGCGGCGTCGAACACCCGTCCCGACGGCGTCACCACCCGCGCCCCCGCCTTCACGCAGCGATCGGCGAGCGGCACGTCGTTGGTGACGACGACCGAGCCCGGTCCGACGCGCTCGGCGATCCAGTCGTCGGCGACGTTCGCCCCTTGCGCCACCACCACCCGCTCGATCGACGGATCGTCGGGGATGCGCATCCAGCTGTTGGCCACCACATGGGTCTTCGCCTTCCAGCGTGTCGCCACGCGGAAGGTCTCGTCCTTGACCGGACAGGCGTCGGCGTCGACGAAGACCTCGGGGATGTTGCGTAATGCCATCGGATTCACCTTGGACGAACTCCACCGGATCGTTTCGCACGTCCGGCACTACGACATTTCAGGCGGCCAAGAACACTTCGTTAATCACGAATATGCACCATTCCGGCGGAGAACGGATGGAGCGAACGTTCATGCATCTGAAGACGCGCCTGATCATGGGCATCGGTACCGGCATGGCGATCGCTGCGGCCGGTTGCGTCGCCGCCGGATTGTGGTTCGGTGGACACTTCGTCGAAGTCGGCACCGCCCGTCAACTGGAGAGCGGGGCGCGGCAGTTGACGGCGGAGATCGCCGCCCAGGGTCAGCGCGCCCGTTCGCTCGCCCGCTTCGTCGCCGCCCAGCCCGACGTCGCCGCCACCTTCGCCGGGCGTGATCGCGAGGATCTCGCCGCCCGTCTGACCCCCGCCTTCGAGGCGATGAAGCAGGACGGCTTCGATCAGTTCCAGTTCCATCTCGCCCCGGCGACCTCCTTCCTCCGGCTCCACAAGCTCGACAAGTTCGGCGACGATCTCTCCACCTTCCGCCACACCGTGGTCGAGGCCAATCGCGACGGTCGCGAGGTGGTGGGGCTCGAGTCGGGTGTCCAGGGTATCGGCATCCGCGCCGTGGTACCGGTCCGCGTCGACGCCAAGCCGGCCGGTACGGTCGAAGTCGGCGTCGCCTTCGGCAAGGCCTTCGCGCGCGACTTCGCCGCCCGCACCGGCCTCGAGATCGCGCTGGTGATCGATCCGACCAAGCCCGGCGCCGCGTCCGAGGTGTTCGCCTCCGGCTTCCCCGCGAGTTTCGATGCCGCCGCGGCGGCGCGTTCCGGCGAGACCCGGCTCGGCACCGTGACGATCGACGGTCGCAACTGGTCGGTCGAATCGCGCGTTCTCTCCGACTATTCCGGCAAGCCGATCGGCCGGGCGATCCTCGCCGCCGACCGTACGCCGCTCGAGGCGACCCGCGACGGCATGATCGCGGTCTTCACCGCCATCGGCGCGGTCCTGCTGGTCATCGGCGGTGCTCTGATCTGGTGGCTCGAGCGCGACATCGGCCGGCCGGTCGTCCGCCTGACCGAGGCGGTGGCGCGCATCACCGCGGGCGACGTCGACGCCGCGACGCCGCAGGTCGACGGCATCGACGAGATCGCCGCGCTCACCCGCTCCGTCGATGCGCTGAAGCTCGCCCTGAAGACCGAGGCCGGCGTCGAACAGCAGGTCCACCGCGAGGAGGAGGCCCGCCACGAGCGTGGTCGCCGTCGTCAGGTGATGACCGAGACCTTCGTCTCCACCATCGGCCGCCTGCTCGAGGAGATGAATCAGGCCGCCACCCGGATGGAAGAGACCGCCGCCGGCATGCACTCGGTCGCCGAACGCACCACCGAGCGCTCGAGCGTCGCCCTGCACGATGCCGACGAGACCTCGACCACCGTCGGTGCCGTCGCCGCCGCCGCCGAGGAACTGGCGAGTTCGGTCCGCGAGATCCTGCGCCGGGTCGACCATTCCGCCGAGATCGCCGGCCGCGCGCTCGACGAGGCCGGCCGCACCGACGAGGTGGTGCGCACGCTCGCCGCCTCGGGCGACACGATCGGCGAGGTCGTCTCGCTGATCAACTCGATCGCCGCCCAGACCAACCTCCTCGCCCTCAACGCCACCATCGAGGCGGCGCGCGCCGGCGAGGCGGGCAAGGGCTTCGCCGTCGTCGCGGCGGAGGTGAAGCAGCTCGCCAACCAGACGACCGGCGCCACCGAGGCGATCGCCGCCCAGGTCTCCCACATCCAGGGCGAGACCCGCCGCGTCGTCGAGGCGATCGCCTCGATCGGCGGGACGATCCGCGATCTGTCGGCGCTCGCCCACGAGATGTCCGGCGTCATGGTCGACCAGGAGAGTGCCACCCGCGAGATCGCCGAGAACGTCCAGCGCGCCGCCGGTGGCGCCCGCACCGTCTCGATCGCCGTCGCCGCGGTGCGCGAGGACGCCACCGCCACCGACCGAGCCTCCGAAGGCGTGGTCGCCACGGCACGCGAACTCGGGCGTTTCCGCCAGGAGCTCGACCGCGAGATCCACGCCTACATCGAAGACCTGCGGCGGGCGTGATCGCCCGCGCGGGGGCTCACACCACGACCGCCTGCCGCTCGAAGCCTTCCGCGCCGAAGATGCGCAGGTAGCGCGCGACCTCGTCGGCCGGGCCCGTCGCCTTCTCCGGATTGTCGGAGAGCTTGACTGCGGGCCGTCCGTCGGCGGCGACCACCTTGCAGACGATCGAGATCGCCTCGAGGTCGGGATGGCTGCCGGCAGGCGCACAGCCGGCGAAGTCGTTGGTCAGATGCGTCCCCCAGCCGATCGAGAAGCGGCAGCGGCCGACGAGATGGCGTGCCGCCTTCTCGATCGTGTCGATGTCCATGCCGTCGGAGAGCACGATCAGCTTCTCCTTCGGGTCGCGCCCGCGCGCCTGCCACCAGGCGATGATCTCGTCGCAGGCGGCGATCGGCTCCTTGCTGTCGGGGCGCACGCCCTTCCAGTCCGCCGCCCAGTCGGGCGCGTCGCGGAAGAAGGCGGTCGAGCCGAAGGCGTCCGGCAGGATCACCAGCAGATTGCCGTGATACATTCGCGCCCAGTCCTCCAGCACGCGGAAGGGCGCCTGCCTGAGCTCCGCGTCGTCGCGGGCGAGCGCGCCGTAGACCATCGGCAGCTCGTGGGCATTGGTGCCGATCGCCTCCAGCGCCGCGTCCATCGCCATCTTGACGTTCGACGTGCCCGAGAAGCTCGCCCCCAGCCCCTCCTTCAGGGCATCGACGCACCACTTCTGCCACAGGAAGCCATGGCGGCGGCGGGTGCCGAACTCGGCGACCGGCACGCTCGCGCCGATCTCGCGCTCGAGCGTGCGCAGCCGTTCGATCTTCGCCCAGACCTTGGCCTTGGCTCGGGCATAGAGCACGTCGAGCTCGAAGCGGTTCATGCCCTTCATCGCGGCGCGGGCGCGCAGCTCGTTGACGATGGCGAGCGCCGGGATCTCCCACATCGAGACGTCGGCCCAGTCGCCCTCGAAGGTCAGCTCGTACTGCCCGTCGTCGGTGCGGGCGAGCTCGTACTCGGGTAAGCGGAAGCGGGCGAGCCAGTCGAGGAAGTCGGCCGAGAAGATCTGGCGCACGCCGTAGAACGTGTTGCCGGCGAGCCAGATCAGTTCGTTCTTCTGGAAGCGGATGGTGCGGGCATGGTCGAGCTGATCGCGCAGCTCGCGTTCGTCGACGATGTCGGCGAGCCGCACGCTCCTCGTCCTGTTCTGCAGCGCGAAGGTCGCCCGCGTGGTCGGCGCCACCTTGCGGATCAACTGCACCATCAGGAACTTGTAGAAATCGGTGTCGAGCAGCGTCCGCACGATCGGGTCGATGCGGAAGCCGTGGTCGTAGACGCGGGTGGCGATGTCGAGGGTCATGGGTGGAGATTACCCGCGACCCTCGACGATGCAACCACCGCTGTCGTCACGGGTCTCATGCGGCGAGATCGGCCCACTTGACGACGTGGTCCTTGTGGGTCGGCTTTCCACCGGCGCGCTTCACCGCCTCGACGACGTCGTCGATGGTGAGCGCCGGCGGCACGCCCTCGACCTCGTAGACGACGGCGCCGCCGCTCGTCAGACCGGCTTCCGCATTCTTCAGCGCCTTGGTCACCGCGCCTTCGTAGGCGACCTTCACCATGTGTGTGGCCATGCTTTTCCCCTTCGTTCGACAAACGCGTCGACACGACGACGCTCCCTGTCGCAAACCGGACGGACTCGGGCACCCGTGTCGGTCGACTGAGGTGTAGAGGCAAAGGCCGTGCCGCCCGCTTTGCCGCGGCCTCCCGATGGCGTAGACTGACGCCCATGAACGACGTCGCCCTCGGGGCCGAACCCCGCACGCCCGCACCCGCCGTGCCGCGCCCGCTCCTGTGGCTGGGCGTGCCGACGCTCGCCGTGCTGGTCGGCGTGGCGCTGTGGGCCTGGGGGCGTTTCGGCGACGGCGTCTTCTTCGACACGATCGCCGGCGGCATGGCCGCGTGCCTGTGAGCCATCCCCGACCATGACCCGCCAGCGCCTCGACCTCGCCCTCGTCGAACGTGGCCTCGCGCCGACCCGTGCGCGGGCCCGTGACGCCGTCGCCCGCGGCACCGTGACCGTCGACGGCCGCATCGAGACGCGCCCCGCCTCCCCGGTCGCCGCCGACACGGTGATCGCCCTCGACGACCCCGCGGCGCGCTGGGTGTCGCGCGCGGCGCTGAAGCTGGTCGGCGCGCTCGACGGATTCGCGCTGTCGCCGCAAGACTGCGTCTGCCTCGACGTCGGCGCCTCGACCGGCGGCTTCACGCAGGTCCTGCTCGATCGGGGTGCCAAACACGTCACCGCGATCGACGTCGGCCACGGCCAGTTGGCCGAAGTGGTCGCCGCCGACCCTCGCGTCCGCTCGATCGAGGGGCTGAACGCCCGCGATCTCGGCCCCGAACATCTCGCCGAGCGGCCCGACTTCGTCGTCGCCGACGTCAGCTTCATCTCGTTGACGCTCGCCCTGCCGCCCGCCCTGCGGCTCGCCGCACCGGGGGCGAAGGGTGTCTTCCTGGTCAAACCGCAGTTCGAGGTCGGCCGCGAAGGGCTGGGCAAGGGCGGTATCGTCCGCGACGAGGCGGCGGCACTGGCTACCGTCGACCGCATCGCCGATCTCCTCGCCACCGAGGGTTGGCGCGTCCTCGGCCGGGCCGAAGCGGCCATCGCCGGCGGCGACGGCAACCGCGAGCACGTGCTCGCCGCGGTGAAAGACGGGGACTGAAGCGCGGCATACGCGCGGTTCCCTATCGCTAATCGTCGCCACTTCGTGCAAAAGGGCGCCCGTGACATTCGAGGACGATACCCCCGTGAACGCCTCTGCGCCCCGCGACGACCGGCTGACCGTCGCCATATCGGACATCGCCCACAAGGGCGACGGCCTCGCCGTCTTCGAGACGGAAGCGGGCGAGAAGAAGCTCTTCGTCGGCGGTGCGCTGCCGGGCGAGACGGTGGCGATCGTCGTCGACGGCGAGGGCCCGACCGAGCGCGGCCGAGTCGTCGAGGTGCTGACGCCGAGCCCCGACCGAGTCGAACCGGCCTGTCCGGTCTTCGCCGCCTGCGGCGGCTGCTCGCTGCAGCATTGGGACCAGACGCCCTATCTCGCCTGGAAGCGGGCGCAGGTGCGCGCCGCCTTCGCCGATCGCGGCCTCGAACCGGAAGTCGCCGAGACCATCGCCACCGGCCCCGCCTCGCGCCGCCGCGCGGTGATCGCGGTGCAGCGCCGCACCGGCGCCCCGGCGGTCGGCTTCCGCGCCCGGCTGTCGCACGGCGTCGTCGACGCCTCCGCCTGCCTCGTCGTGTCGCCGCGCATCCGCGCCGCCATGCCGAAGCTCGCCAAGATGTCCCATCTCCTGACCTTCGGCGCCAAGGGCGCGGTCTTCACGGTGATCGACACCGAGACCGGCCTCGACGTCTCCGCCGGCGACGCGACGCTCGCCCCCGAACGCCGCCAGCAGGCGATCGCGCTGGCCCTCGAACTCGGCTTCGCCCGTTTCGCGATCGAGCGCGAGATCGTCGTCGAGGCGACGCCGCCGGTCGTCCGTTTCGGCGCCATCCCGGTGATGCCCCAGCCCGGCGCCTTCCTCCAGGCGGTGCCGGAGGCCGAAGAGGCCATGGCGAAGCTGGTGGAGAAGGCGATCGACGAGGCGCTCGCCACCCGCCCGAAGCGCGCCAAGGGCCCGGCCCGCGTCGCCGATCTCTTCGCCGGCTGCGGCACCTTCGCGCTGCGCCTCGCCCGCAAGGTCCAGGTCCACGCCGTGGAGAGCGAGCGCTCGGCGCTGGACAGCCTCTCCTTCGCCGCCCGCCACGCCCAGGGCCTGAAGCCGGTGACGGTCGAGGTGCGCGATCTCTATCGCCGCCCGCTGATGGGCAAGGAACTGGCCTTCGACGCGGTGGTGATCGACCCGCCGCGCGACGGCGCCGCACCGCAGTTCAAGGAACTGGCGAAGTCGTCGGTGCCGGTGATCGTGGCGGTCTCCTGCAACCCGGCGACGCTCGCCCGCGACGCCCGCTATCTGATCGACGCCGGCTGGACCATGGGCGAGGTCACCCCCATCGACCAGTTCCTGTGGACGCATCACGTCGAGGCGGTGGTGGTCTTCACGCGCAAGGCGTGAGGGGGAGGGGGATTTCGTTCTCCATGATGCCCGGCGCTGCGATGACAGGCCGAACCTCCCCGCGTGACTGGCTGACGACATTGCGCTTTCCAGGTTTGCCGGGCATATCTCGAAGGTTGATCTCCCGTATTTGAAGTCGCGTCATGATGGTGTCTGCCGATTGGTTCGGAGACGACACATGGACAGCGTCGAACGTGGGCGAGTTCTGCGGGAACGAGATATTCGGAACAGGTGGCTGCGATCGGAGCTCCTCGGGCAACGGGTCGAACTGGCCTTTCTCCGTTTCGTTCTGCTTCATCGCAAATACGCGCCTTCGCAACCGCGCATCCCAGCCGGGCAACCGGGCGCCGGTCGTTGGACCGACGGATCGGGATATGGCGACGGCCTCGTGCGGGTCGCGCAGAACGGGCCGTTTCGGCCTTCGCTTCAACTCCGGACGACGCGGCTCACCGGACGTCCGCTCGTCGGAACGGAAGGCGAGATCACCGAACTCGCGGTCACGCGCATGCAGGCGGATGCGGCGGTCGCCGCCGTCAGGCGGTTCGATCGCGATTGGCGACCGACCTGGCGAGACAGCCTGACGGAAACGATCCGAGGCGAGATTGCCGCCGATCGGTATCGCCTGGATGCGGCTTTGACACGCCTGCGCGAACTCGGCGACCCCGACGTCCGCGGCGAAGCGCTGCAACAGTGCCTGATGCGCGACGGCGCCCTGATCGGCGAGCGATTTCGCAACTCCGACGGCAACATCCGGACGGTCGACCGCGATACGTTTCTCGATGTCGGGGCGCGGTTGTTGGGTGGCGCGAAGCGGGAGGTGTACAATCCCAATTATCCGAATCCGCAATTCACCCGCCGGGACGAGACGGTGATCGGCATTCGCCACAGCCCTTGGTCCGACGTGACGATCGAGGTCCTGCACGGCGATGGTCTGATCAGTCGAAACACCAAGATCCATTTCCGGGGAGACGGACATGAGTGACGTCGACATCACATCGGCCATCGAGACCTTCGTCCGGGAATGGCTCTATTATCTGAGCATAGACCATATAGGGATCGGCCTCGGCGGCATCGCCGAGACCGGGCGATTGGACCATCACCTCGAGGGGGAGGATCTCGTCGCCTTTGTTCACGGGGTGATCTTCGGCCTCGCCAACGGGGGAATGACGCCACAGGACGACCGCTTCGTGACGCCGGACAACCCGTTCGGCCTCGTCCATTTCGGTGCCGACACGCCGCGCGAGATCGCCGACGGCGTCGTCGCAGACTGGGTCGCGTCGGGCATGCCGGATCCCGACTGGGGCGTGTGGCGCATGAACACGGCGGAGCAGCGCGCCAGTCTCGCCCAATCGGCGGCGGACTGTTCCGAGTACTTCGAACGATGGAAGCGGTCGATTCCGGGGAATGGGAACGAATGACACCGCGTCGGACGACGCGCCTCCGACGCGCCGTCCGAGCAAAAATAGAAAGGCCCCCTCGCGGGGGCCTCTCTTCGTCTCAAACGACCGATCGGGGTCTCACCCCTTGGCGTGCAGCAACGCCGCCTGGGCCGCCGCGAGCCTCGCGATCGGCACGCGGAAGGGCGAGCAGGAGACGTAGTCGAGGCCGACCGACTCGCAGAAGCGCACCGAGGCCGGGTCGCCGCCGTGCTCTCCGCAGATGCCGAGCTTGATGTTCGGGCGCGTCTTGCGCCCGCGCTCCGCCGCCAGCTCGATCATCGAACCGACGCCCTCCTTGTCGATGGTGACGAAGGGGTCGTGCTCGAGGAAGCCGCCGCGCAGGTAGGTGTTCAGGAACTTCGAGGCGTCGTCGCGCGACAGGCCGAAGGTCGTCTGCGTCAGGTCGTTGGTGCCGAAGGAGAAGAACTCCGCGACTTCCGCGATCTTGTCGGCGGTGATCGCCGCACGCGGCAGCTCGATCATCGTGCCGACGTGATAGTCGAGCGCGACGCCGGTCTTCTCCGCCACTTCCTTCGCCACGGCGTCGATGCGCGCCTTGACGAAGTCGAGCTCCGACTTGATGCCGACCAGCGGCACCATGATCTCGGGCACCACGTGTTCGCCGGTCTCCTTGGCGGCCTGGATCGCCGCCTCGAAGATCGCCCGGACCTGCATCTCGTAGATCTCGGGATAGGAGATGGCGAGACGCACGCCGCGATGGCCGAGCATCGGGTTGAACTCGTGCAGCGCCTCGGCCCGCTCCTTGAGCTTGGCCGCCGGCACGCCCATGGCGGCGGAGACCTCGGCGATCTCCTCGTCGGTCTTGGGCAGGAACTCGTGCAGCGGCGGGTCGAGCAGACGGATCGTCACGGGAAGCCCGTGCATGATCTCGAACAGCGCGACGAAGTCGGCGCGCTGCATCGGCAGCAGCTTCGCCAGCGCCTCGCGCCGCTCCTTCTCGGTGTCGGCGAGGATCATCTCGCGCACCGCGACGATGCGGCCCTCGTCGAAGAACATGTGCTCGGTCCGGCACAGACCGATGCCTTCGGCGCCGAAGGACCGGGCGACCTTGGCGTCGGCCGGGGTCTCGGCATTGGCGCGCACCCCCATGCGACGGACCTCGTCGGCCCAGCCCATCAGGGTGGCGAAGTCGCCGGAGAGTTCCGGCCGCTGCATGGGAACCTGACCGACGAGCACCTGACCGGCGGCGCCGTCGATGGTGATCTTGTCGCCGCGACGCAGGGTGACGCCGTCGGCGGTCATCGTGCCGGCGTGATAGTCGATGCGGATCGAGCCGGCACCGGAGACGCAGGGCTTGCCCATGCCGCGGGCGACGACCGCCGCGTGGCTGGTCATGCCGCCGCGGGTGGTCAGGATGCCCTCCGAGGCATGCATGCCGTGGATGTCTTCCGGGCTCGTCTCGACGCGCACCAGCACGACCTTGCGGCCGGCCTGGGTGGCGGCTTCGGCCTCTTCCGAGGTGAAGACGATCTCGCCGCAGGCCGCCCCCGGCGAGGCCGGCAGACCGTGGGCGAAGAGCTTGCGTTCCGCCTTCGGGTCGATGGTCGGATGCAGCAGCTGGTCGAGCCCGGCCGCATCGATCCGGCCGATCGCCTCCTTCGGCGTGATCAGGCCTTCGGCCACCATGTCGACCGCCATCTTCAGCGCCGCCTTGGTGGTGCGCTTGCCGATTCGGCACTGGAGCATCCACAGCTTGCCGCGTTCGACGGTGAACTCGACGTCCTGCATGTCGCGGTAGTGCTTCTCGAGCCGTTCGCAGATGGCGACGAACTCGGCATAGGCGGCCGGCATCACCGTCTCGAGGCTCGGCTTGTCGGAACCCGCCTCGAGGCGCGCCGCCTCGGTCAGGTTCTGCGGCGTGCGGATGCCGGCGACCACGTCCTCGCCCTGGGCGTTGACCAGGAATTCGCCGTAGAGCCGCTTGTCGCCGGTCGACGGATTGCGCGAGAAGGCGACGCCGGTCGCCGAGGTCTCGCCCATGTTGCCGAAGACCATGGCCTGGACGTTGACCGCCGTGCCCCAGCTCTCCGGAATGTCGTGGAGCCGGCGATAGGTGATGGCGCGGGCGTTCATCCAACTGCCGAAGACGGCGCCGATCGCGCCCCACAGCTGCTCGCGCGGATCCTGCGGGAAGGGCTTCTCGGTCTCGCGCTCGACCAGCGCCTTGTAGGAGACGATGACCTTCTTCCAGTCGTCGGCCGTCAGGTCGGTGTCGAGGACGTAGCCGTTCAGCTCCTTGTACTCCTCGAGGATCTCCTCGAACTCGTGATGCTCGAGGTCGAGCACGACGTTGGAATACATCTGGATGAAGCGGCGATAGCTGTCCCAGGCGAAGCGGGCGTCGCCCGCCACCGTCTCCAGCGCCGTGACCGTCGTGTCGTTGAGGCCGAGGTTGAGGACCGTGTCCATCATGCCCGGCATCGAGGCGCGGGCGCCGGAGCGCACCGAGACGAGGAGCGGGTCGGCGAGATCGCCGAATCGCTTGCCGGTGATCGCGCTCATGCGATCGAGCGCGGCGTCGACCTGGGCCGCCAGTTCGGCCGGGTAGGTGCGACCGCCGGCGTAGAACGCGGTGCAGACCTCGGTCGTGATGGTGAAGCCGGGCGGCACCGGGATGCCGAGGTTGGACATTTCCGCCAGATTGGCGCCCTTGCCACCGAGCAGCGCCTTCATCTCAGCCGTTCCGTCGGCCGAACCGCCGCCGAACGAGTACACCCACTTCGTCATTAGGACCACTCCCGTCTCCGTCCCCGAGTGAACGTGGGCCCTCTCCGACGGTCCTCGGCGATCCTCGATGCTTTGCATCCGGTTACCCCCCGACGCAAGTCCCAAGTCGCACGAATGGCGAAACGTCGCGTCGGGATCGGCACGTCTCTTGCCCGAATAATCCACCGAAACGTCGCGGTTCGGGTCGCCGGGGCGAAAGCTGCTTCACATCGCGGCGGGAAAAGGCCATTCT
The DNA here is from genome assembly GCF_056313705.1 of Pinisolibacter sp. DMC100. Lineage (NCBI taxonomy): Bacteria > Pseudomonadati > Pseudomonadota > Alphaproteobacteria > Hyphomicrobiales > Ancalomicrobiaceae > Pinisolibacter > Pinisolibacter sp. DMC100. The sequence continues at coordinate 1,454,428 of NZ_JBQUZT010000001.1, forward strand.
CGCCCGGCCGCAGGAACCGGCCGGACGCGTCTCGGGAAAGCCACATCCCTCGGTCATCTTTCAGTCTCCCGGTCCCCGCTCCCGGCGTGTCGGATCGTATCGCCAGTCAAGGACGCGAGCCCGCGCTCGCGGGAAATCGAAAGAGTTTCATGCGCATGTCGTCCGGCACCGTCATCCTCCGCGCCGTCTCGGGTCTTCGTCGTGCCCGGTCTCGGGCGGCTCTCGCCGGCCTCGCGCTGGTTCTCTCCGGCGCTCTCGCCGAAGCCGCGCAGGGCGAACCGGACTTCCTGTCGATCCAGACGCCGCCGACGCTGGCCGGCTCCTATCTCGCCGGCCGCTTCGCCGGCCAGTCGCGCGACGTGACCGCCGCCGCCACCTATCTCGACAACGCGCTGGCGCTCGATCCCGGCAATCTGGCGCTCGCCGAGCGCACCTTCCAACTGCTGCTCGCCGACGGGCGGATGGCCGAGGCCGTCGGCCTTGCCGAGGGGCTGGTGCGCACCAGCCGCCAGCATCCGCTCGCCCGTCTCGTCCTCGGCGTCGACGCGCTGAAGCGCGGCCGCTGGGACCGGGTGAAGTCCAATCTCGGCGCCATCCAGCCGCGCCCGCTCTCCGATCTGACCGTCGCCGTCCTGACCGGCTGGGCCGAGAGCGGCCGCGGCGACTTCCCCGGTGCCGCCCGGGTGGTCGACAAGGTCGGTGGCCTCGACTGGTACGGCGTCTTCAAGAACTACCACGTCGGCCTGATGGCCGATCGCGCCGGCAAGACCGACGAGGCGACGAAGCGGCTGAAGACCGCCTTCGAGGCCGATCGCAACGCGCTGCGCATCGTCGAGGCCTGGGCGCGCCACCTCGCCCGCATCGGCCGCAGGGACGACGCGCTGGCGGTGCTCTCCGAATTCGCGACCAAGGTGCCGGATCACCCGGTGATGACCGCGCTGCGCGCCGACATCGAGGCCGGCCGCAAACCGGCGGCGATGATCACGACGCCGCAGGCCGGCGCCGCAGAATTCCTCTACGGCATCGGGTCGGCGCTGGCGCGCGACGGCGGCGAGGACATCGCCGCGATGTATCTCCAGCTGGCGCTGTGGCTCGATCCCACGGCCGAACTGCCGCTCGTCTCGCTCGCCGGCCTCGAGGGCCAGATGAAGCAGTACGAGAAGGCGATCGCCCTGCTCGAGCGCATCCCCGACGCTTCGCGTCTGCGTCCGGTCGCCGACATCCAGGTCGGCCGCTACTACACGCTGTTGTCGAACCACGCCGAGGCGACGCGTCACCTCGAAGCGGTGATCAAGCGCACGCCAAAGGACCTCGAGGCGATCGTCGCGCTCGGCGACGTGCTGCGCGCCGCCAAGAACTTCGAGGAAGCCGCCAAGGTCTATACCCGCGCCATCGACCTGATCGACAAGCCGTCGAAGAACGACTGGTCGTTCTTCTACTATCGCGGCATCGCCTACGAGCGCACCAAGCAGTGGCCGAAGGCCGAGGCCGACTTCTACAAGGCGCTCGAACTGATGCCGAACGAGCCGCACGTGCTCAACTATCTCGGCTATTCGTGGATCGACATGGGGATCAATCTCGACAAGGGATTGGACCTGGTGAAGAAGGCGGTCGAGCTGAAGTCCGACGACGGCTACATCGTCGACAGTCTCGCCTGGGCCTATTTCAAGCTCGGCCGTTACGACGAGGCGGTGGCCGAGCTCGAGAAGGCGATCCTGCTGAAGCCCGACGATCCGGTCATCAACGACCATCTCGGAGATGCCTATTGGAAGGTCGGCCGCACGCTCGAGGCGACGTTCCAGTGGCGCCACGCCCTCGACATGAAGCCGGAGCCCGACGACAAGGCGAAGATCGAGGCCAAGCTGAAGAACGGCTGGATCGACGACGCCGCCTCGCGCCCCGCCAAGGCCGCCGATGCCGCGTCGGCGCCCGCTGCTCCGGCGCCTGCCGCCGCTGCGCCGGCACCCGACGCCGCCACGCCCGCCCCGGCTGCCCCCGCCGCTCCCGCTCCCGCCGCCACGACGCCGGCGGCTCCGGCGCCCGAAGCCCCGGCGCCCGCCGCCCCCGCGACGCCGGCACCGGAAGCCAAGTGACGGCCCCGGCCGCCGCGCCGGAACGGGAAGGCTCCGCTTCGATCGCGGTCGAGGCGGCGCCCGCCAAGGTCAATCTGGCGCTGCACGTCACCGGCCGTCGCGCCGACGGCTATCACCTGCTCGACACGCTGGTCGTCCACGGCGGCTGGTCGGATACCGTCTCGGCCGCCCGCGCCGCGGGCACCGGCGCGCGCGCGTCGCTGGCGATCGACGGCCCCCACGCGGCGGGTCTCTCGGCCGGCGACGACAATCTCGTCCTGCGCGCCGCCCGCCTCCTCGCCGACGAGGCCGCCCGCCTCGGCCGACCGGTCTTCCCGGTCGATCTGCGGCTGGAGAAGCATCTGCCGGTCGCCTCGGGCGTCGGTGGCGGCTCGTCCGACGCGGCGGCGACGCTGCGTCTGCTCGATCGGCTCTGGGGCCTCGACCTCGGCCGCGAGCGTCTGGCGGCGCTTTCCCTGCCGCTCGGCGCCGACGTGCCGATGTGCGTGATCGGCGAACCGCTGCGTGCCCGCGGCATCGGCGACGAGATCGCGCCGATCGCGCCCCTGCCGCCCTTCCGGCTGGAACTCGCCAACCCCGGCGTGCCGGTCTCGACGCCGGCGGTCTTCCGCGCGCTCGCCTCCCGCGAGAACCCGCCGCTGCCGCCGCTCCCCGAGCGCTTCGCCGATGTCCATGACCTCGTCGCCTGGCTCGGTACGACCCGCAACGACCTCGAGGCGGCGGCGATCTCCATCGCTCCGCCGATCGCCGAGACGCTGGCGGAGATGCGCGCCCGCCCCGGCTGCCTCTTCGCCCGCATGTCGGGCTCGGGGGCGACCTGTTTCGGGATCTTCGCGGCCTGACGGTCAGTCGAGGATGACGTGGGGCAGGAACCACGCCCGGTCTGTGGTGACCGGCGAGACGTCCTCGCGGATCCCCATGCCGGCGGCCTCATTGCCCACCACCCAGGAGCCGATCACCGGGAAACGCTCGCCGAAGCGCGGCAGCGGCGCCAGCGCCTGCCGCACCCATCCCTCCGCGCCGTAGCCGCCGGCCGGTCCCTCCGCGCGGGTGGCCCCGTCGACGAGGCGGACGTCGGCGCCCTCGCGCGAGAACAGCGGCTTGCGGGCGTAACGATCGCCGAGGATGCGCGACTTCGGATCGTCCTCGAAGAAGGTCGGCAGCAGGTTGGGGTGGCCCGGCGCCATCTCCCAGAGCAGCGCGAGCATGCCCTTGTTCGACAGGATCAGCTTCCACGGCGGCTCGAAGAAGCGCGTGCGCCCGACCGCCTCCGAGCGGCCGAATTCGTCGGCGAAGGCCCATTCCCACGGGTAGAGCTTGAACAGCAGATCGATCGGCATCGCCCGTCGGTCGACGAGGCGGAAACCGTCGTGGCCGACGTCGCCCATGTCGAGGCCGATCGTCTCGATGCCGGCGAGACCGGCGCAATGCTCGAGATAGTCGGTCGTGCCGGAATCCTCGCGGCTGTCGCGCATGCAGGCGAGATGCAGCGGTCCGGCCCCGGCGATGGTGCGCCAGCGTTCGACCAGTTTCTCGTGCAGCGAGTTGAACTGGTCGGCCTCCTCCGGCAGCGCCCCGCGCGCCACCATGTCCTCGAGCCACTGCCACTGCACGACGGCCGCCTCGAGCAGCCCGGTCGGCGTGTCGGCGTTGTATTCGAGGAGCTTCGGCGGGCCCGCGCCGTCCCAGGAGAAGTCGAAACGGCCGTAGAGCGAGGGATCGCCCCGCCGTCGGCTCTCGGCGATCGGACCCCAGGCGTGTTCCGGGATCTTCAGCCGCGCGAGCGCCGCCTCGTCGCGCACCACGCGGTCGACCAACTCGTCGCACAGCGCCGCCAGTTCCTCGGTCGCCGCCTCCGGTCCCTGCTCGATCTGGTCGAGGGTGAAGAGGTAGCGCGCGCTCTCGTCCCAATAGGGCTCGCCGTCGATGGTGGCGAAGTCGAAGCCGATCGCGGCGAAACGCGTCGCCGCATCGGGCCTGACGGGCGAGGACTCGCGCCTCATGATCCGCCTCCGTGGAAGGCGGCGCCGGTCTTGCCGAAGCCGCCGAAATGAACCGAGGACGACGGCGTCGACGTCGAGACGTGCGTCACCGCGTTCGACGAACGCGAGAACGACGACCAACTCCAATAGTGCCAGCCGCCGCCGCTCGAACGGCTCGTCGCGTGGGACGCCTCGTCCTTGCGGTCGCGGCATTCGGGCTCGGCCGCGGCCATCGGGTCGCTCGGGTCGCAGTTCGGCATGGCGGAAAACCAGCCGCTGTCCCAGGCATAGGCGGAGATCGCCGTCGCCGCCGTCACGCCGAGCGCGATGCGGCGGATGCGCCGTCGCCCCGGGGGCTCGGGCGGGGCGGCCTCCTGCATGACCGGCGGCTGTGCGACGCCGCGGCGGCCGAACGCCTTGCGCGGCGGTCGCCCGTCCGGGGGAGGGGTGGTGCGCCTCGCCATCTCACGGGCTCATGCAGGCGGCGGAGACGAGGCCGACGGCGATCGACACCGCCGCGACCCAGACGCCGGCCGAGAGCACGTTGCGCTCGATCGCATCCGGCAGATCGTGATGGAAGAGCCGCGCCACCAGATAGGCGACGACCTGCGTCACCACGGCGACCAGGCCCCACACGGCGAATTCGGCGATCGATCGGGCATTGTGGATCGCCGCCGAGGCCGCCAGCGCGTAGCCGACGAGGCTGCCGCCGAAGGCGATCGCCGCCGTGGCGTTGCGTTCGCCGACGATGAGATGGAACTCGCGATGCGACGTCAGCCGCGTGTAGATCGCCCCGAACAACAGGCCGTAGACCAGCGCGCCGACGAAATAGGCGAAGAAGGAGACGAGATTCGCGATCAGGTCGGGCACGGCTTCGCCTCGCGTCGATGGGACGCGAGAAGAGTAGGGGCGGCGGCGACCCGATTCAATCGGCCGCCGGCACGCCTTTCGTCATGGGCTCAGTGCACCCGGCTGATGCAGAAATCCACCACTTCGACCAATGCCCGCTTGTGGGCGCCGTCCTTGAAGGGTGCGAGCGCGTCCTTGGCCATGGCGCCGTAGTGACGGGCGCGTTCGACCGTCGTGGCGATGGCGTCGTGCTTCTTCAGCAGTTCGATGGCGCTCTCGAGATCGCCCTCGACCGCGCCGCCGTCCTGCAGGCAGCGCTTCCAGAAGGCACGGTCCTCGTCCGAGCCGCGGCGATAGGCGAGCACGACGGGAAGTGTGATCTTGCCTTCGCGGAAGTCGTCGCCGACGTTCTTGCCGAGCTGGGCGGAGGAACCGCCGTAGTCGAGCGCGTCGTCGACCAGCTGGAAGGCGAGGCCGAGATTGGTGCCGTAGGAGCGGAAGGCGGCCTCGGCGTCGCGGCCCGAGCCGGCGATGATCGGTCCGACCTCGGCCGCGGCCGAGAACAGCGCGGCGGTCTTGGCGCGGATGACGGCGAGATATTCGTCCTCGGTCGTCGCCATGTTCTTGGCGGCGGCGAGCTGCATCACCTCGCCCTCGGCGATGATCGCGGCGGCGTCCGACAGCACGCCCAGCGCCTGCATCGAGCCGACCTCGACCATGACGCGGAAGGCCTGGCCGAGCAGGAAGTCGCCGACCAGCACGCTCGCCTGGTTGCCCCACAGCTTGCGCGCGGCGAGCTTGCCGCGCCGCATGTCGCTCTCGTCGACGACGTCGTCGTGCAGCAGCGTCGCGGTGTGCATGAACTCGACCGCCATGGCGAGCTTGACGTGGCCGTCGCCCGAATGGCCGCACATCTGGGCCGCGGCGAGCGTCAGCATCGGCCGGAGCCGCTTGCCGCCCGACGAGATCAGGTGGTTGGCGACCTCCGGGATCATCGTCACGTCGGAGCCGGCCTTCGACAGGATCAGCGCGTTGACGCGGTCCATGTCGGCGGCCACCAGCCGCACCAGCGGTTCGACCGATGCTTCCGGACGCTTCTTGCCGTCCTCGAGAGAAACCACGACGCCCACCACCGACACCTCGTCATCGACCGACAGATCGGTCCCAAATCCCTCGAGGGGCGTAGCATCCCCCTCCGGCGCCGTCGATACCAGAAGGCAAGACGGCCTCGAATCTCTTTCGCGCCGACGTTTTCACGTCGCGGTCGGAGAATAGGCAACCGCCGCCGCCGCCTCAAGTCGTGCTCTGGGCGGGCGTAGGCTTGCCCCCGTCCGCCGCAGGGCCTAGGCAGGAGGGGAGGGAGGCGAGCCATGCGCGAAATCGTCAGGAGCAACGATCCGGTTCTGATCTCGGCGGTCGAGGCGCTGCTCGCCGGCATCGACGTGCCGGTGCTGGTGGCCGACGCCGCGATCTCCACCCTCGAAGGGGCGATCGGCGCCTTCCCGCGCCGCCTCCTCGTCGCCGACGAGGACGAGGCGACCGCCCGCCGCCTGCTCGTCGAAGCCGGCCTCGGCGGCGAACTGGTGGCCGAGAACCGCCGATGACCGCGCCGACGACCGGGCCCGCGACCACGCTCGACCGTTTCCACGACGGCCGCGTCGTGATCGAACAGCCGGCGAAGGGCCGCCACCGCGCCGGCCTCGACGCCGTGCTGCTCGCTGCCCTGGTGCCGAGCGCTGCGACCGGCCGTCTCGTCGATCTCGGCGCCGGCGTCGGCACCGCGGGGCTCCTCGCCGCCGCCCGCGCGCCCGGCCTCGCCGTCGTCCTCGCCGAACGCGACGAGGAAGCGGCGACGCTCGCCCGCGCCAATGCGTCGCGGGGGGAGAACGCCGCCTTCGGCGCCCGTGTCACCGTCGCGACCGTCGACGTGCTGCGCCGGGGCGCGATCCGCGACGCCGCGCTGCCGCGCGAGAGCTTCGACCGGGTGATCGTCAACCCGCCCTTCTTCGCCCCCGGCAGCGTCCGCCCCTCGCCCGACGCGCGCCGTGCCGCCGCCCATGTCTTCGCCGAGGGCACGCTCGCCGACTGGATGCGCGTCGCCGCTTCGGTGCTCGCGCCGAAGGGCCGGCTCGGCCTGATCTTCCGCGGCGACGGGCTCGACGAGATTCTCACGGCCCTTTCCGGCCGCTTCGGTGACGTCGCCGTCCGCCCCGTCCACCCGCGCGCCGACGCCCCCGCCCATCGCCTGCTGGTGACGGCGACCAAGGGCTCGCGGGCGCGGCCGTCGATCCTGCCGGGGCTGGTGCTCCACCCCGCCGGCTCCGATCTCTATCTGCCGGAGGCCGACGCGATCCTGCGCGGCCGGGCGGATCTCGCGGGCGGCGAGGTCGGCTGACGCGATCGACGGGGCGGGTCGCCGCACCGCGACGGGTTTCGTCGGAGTGTTGCCGCGAAGTGGTTTCCAGCCCGCGCCGCCTCGTCTAACGTGCGCCTCGCCGTCGCTCGGACGGCTCGTGCATTCGGAGTTTCGTCATGCGCCTTCTCGCCCCGATCTTCGCCCTCGCTCTCGCCGCCTCCGCCGCTCCGGCGTTCGCCGACAGCTATTCGGGCGCCTCGTCGGTCGCCGGCGGTCGCAGCGCGGCCTGCGCCGGCGTCACGCCGATGAACGCCAACGTCTCGGGCGGCTCGATCGAGCTGATCGGCTACGCCTACGAAGGCTCGGGCGAGCGCGCCTCGGGCACGGTCAAGTCGGACGGCTCCTTCACCGCGGTGATGGCCTCGCCCAAGGGCGACGTCCACTTCGCCGGCAAGGTGACGTCCCGCAACGTTGCCGGCACCTGGAAGGGCCCGGACTGCTGGGGCTCGGTCGACCTGAACCGCTGAGGCGGGGTGGCGTTCGGTCCGGCGGGCAGCCGCGCGGCGGCGCCTGCCGGCGGCGTTCGGGCGGGGAGGTGGACGTGATCTGTGCGTTTTGAATGCATGTATCATGCATTTTAATGGATATGGATGGATGTCTTCTCGCCGGGGGGATGGGAGATCTCGGGGACCGTCCGTATCCGATCCGAAGCGGCCACTTGGCCGGGCGCGTATCGACTTGAAGCGATCGCCGGGCTGGAGACAGGCCGACGCCCACACGCCTCCGCCCCACCCGCAATCTCGGAAGGGGCGTGGGGGCTGCGACCGCGTCCGATGCACTCCGGCGACTTGCGACACGAGGTGACGTCGCGACCACCCACCGCAATTCGGTGGGTGGCTTCGTCGACGACTGCGGGCACGGCGGGCAGAAACGGCGGGGCGTGTCGATCCGGGACCGGCGGCTGCGCGCGGCCCGTCACACGGTCGGGACCGTGCCGCCGTCGATGACGAACTCACTGCCGGTGATCGCACCGGCGCGCGAGGACACGAGAAAGGCGACGAGATCGGCGACCTCCCGGGGTTTCGCCGGCCGCCCGAGGGGAATGCCGCCGAGCGAGTTCATGATGATCTGTTTGCCGCCGGCGTAGTCGGTTCCCGCCTGCTCGGCGAGACGTTCGGTCAAGGCGACCGCCGCTGCCGTTTCCACCCAGCCCGGTGACACCCTCACCACTCGGACGCCCTTCGGCGACACCTCTTTCGACAGGCTCTTGCTGTAGGTCGAGAGAGCCGCCTTCGCCGCAGCATAGGCCGTGGTCGACTCCGGCAACGGCAGTCTTCCCTGAATGGACGTGACATGGACGACGACACCGGAGCCCTGTGCGATCATCGAGGGCAACAGGGCTCGGTCGAGGCGAACCGCCGTCATCAGATTGAGGTTCAGTTCGCGCATCCACACGTCGTCGTCGAGGACGGAGAAGCCACCGGCCGGGGCGGTCGAACCACCCACGACATTGACGACGATGTCCACACCGCCGAGCTGCTCGAGGGCGAAGCTCGCGACCTTTGCACACCCTTCCGCGGTTGCGACATCGGCGGCGATGTAGTGGAGATCCGGGGGCGAGATCTCGGGTACGCTGCGTGCCGTGGTGACGATCCGGGCGCCGGCTTCCCGCAGCACTTCGACGATGGCCGCACCGACGCCCTGGGTCCCCCCGGTCACCAGGGCTCGGCGCCCCTGCAGATCGAGATCATGGCTCATGGGACGATCTCCAGTCGCGCGATGGCACCGGCTTCGAGGACGAAGGCATGGCGCAGGTCGAGGGGGCTGCCTGGAAAGTCGCCGGAGACGCGGCAGGTCACGATGACGCGACCGCCCTCTTCGACGACGGCCATCGGCTCGGCGACGGCGTGGTATTTCGTCGAGACTTCGGTCTTCCACGCCTCGATTGCCACGCGACCGACGTGGTTCCTTCGTTCATCGACGACGACGGCATCTTCGGTGAAGCAGCGCGCGGTGGCCGCACCGTCTTTTCCCTCCGCAGCAAAATAGTCGGCGATCGGTTTCGGTAGATCCGTGGCCATTACCCATCTCCCAAGTGCATTGCACCTCGAGAGAGTTGGCCCTATCCTGAGATAATGACAAGTACGCACGAAAAAGTCAGGTACTCACCTGAAGGTAAGCCGCACGGCCATACCCGCGAGACCGCAGCGGAAGGCGTCGAACAGGCGCTGAAGCTCATCGAGGGACGTTGGAAGCTGGTGATCCTGTTTCACCTGTTCGGCGGCCGCACGCTGCGCTTCTCGGATCTCGAACGGGCGATCCCGGCGATCTCCCAGAAGATGCTCGTCCAGCAGCTCCGGCAGATGGAGAAGGACGACATCGTGCACCGCATCGTGCACCATCAGGTGCCGCCGAAGGTCGAGTACCGCTTGACCGAGTGGGGGCAGGCCCTCTGTCCGGCTCTCGACGCCCTGCTGACCTGGGCTGCTCTCCGCAAGGAAGCCCCGGCTCCGGCAGTTTCGTCTTCTCATCCGGACCCGGATGATCCTGCCTGATGAGCGCGAGGCCGCAATCGGCGCGATGAGGACAGTGACCTCCGGCGAGCGTTCGCGGCCACTCGATCCCCCCTCACACCGGCACCCGCGTCGTCCGCTTCACCGTGCGCAGCGTCAATTGCGACTGCACGCGCACCACGCCGGGCAGGCGCGTCAGCACTTCCGAATGCAGGCGCTCGAGGTCGGCCATGTCGCGGAAGATCACCCTGAGCAGATAGTCCGACTGGCCGGCCAGCAGATGGCACTCCTGGATCTGCGAGACGAGCCGCACCTTCGCCTCGAAGGCGTCGAGGCGGGCGCGGTCCTGGCTGTCGAGGGTGATCGAGACATAGGCGGTGCCGGCGAAACCCGCCGTCTTCTGGTCGATCACCAGATGGGTGCCCGCCACCAGCCCGCTCCCCATCAAGAGGTTCACCCGCCTCAGACAGGCGGATTGCGACAGGTGCACGCGCTCGGCCAGCTCGGCATTGGTCAGCCGGCCGTCGCCTTGCAGCTCGCTCAGAATCTGGCGGTCACGATCGTCCAACAACATGGCCGCATGATATTCGACGATTTCCGTGATTAAAACAATTTCCTGTCTTATCGAATGGATTGAAATCCAAAGTCCGGCGAAAAATTGCGTGGGATCGCGCGCATGATCGACAGATTATTCGGCTCGGGAAGGCCGGTGCCGATCCGGTTCGGGAGATGGACAATGCGCATCGGAGTTCCTCGCGAGATCAAAGACCATGAAGACCGCGTCGGTCTGGTGCCGGCGTCGGTCGCCGAACTGGTGGCGCACGGTCATTCCGTGCTGATCGAGAAGGGGGCCGGCAAGGGAGCCGGCATCGCCGATCGCGACTACGTCAAGGCCGGTGCCAGAATCGTCGACGACGTCGACGCCGTCTGGGGCGAGGCCGAGATGATCATCAAGGTCAAGGAGCCGCTGGCCGTCGAGCGCAAGAAGCTGCGCGCCGATCACCTGCTCTTCACCTACCTTCACCTCGCACCCGATCCGGCCCAGACCCGCGATCTCGTCGATTCGGGTGCCACCTGCATCGCCTACGAGACGGTGACCTCGCCGACCGGCGGCCTGCCGCTCCTCACCCCGATGTCGGAAGTCGCCGGCCGCATGGCCGCTCAGGTCGGTGCCCATGCGCTCGAGAACGCCTCCAAGGGCCGCGGCATCCTGATGGGCGGCGTCCCCGGCGTCGCGCCGGCCAAGGTCGTCGTCCTCGGCGGCGGCGTCTCCGGCACCCATGCCACCACCATCGCCCTCGGCATGGGCGCCGACGTCACCGTGGTCGACCGCTCGCTCGACGTGCTGCGTCGCCTGACCCAGCAGTTCGGCGCCCGCGTCAAGACCGCCGCCTCGACCCGCGAGACCGTCGCCGAGCTCGTCGCCGGCGCCGACCTCGTCATCGGCACCGTGCTGATCCCCGGCGCCGCCGCGCCGAAGCTGATCACCCGGCCGATGCTCAAGACCATGAAGCGCGGTTCGGTCATCGTCGACGTGGCGATCGACCAGGGCGGCTGCGCCGAGACCTCGCGTGCCACGACCCATTCCAAGCCGACCTACGTGGTCGACGGCGTCGTGCACTACTGTGTCGCCAACATGCCGGGCGGCGTCGCCCGCACCTCGACCTTCGCGCTCAACAACGCGACCCTGCCCTTCGCCCTGGCGCTCGCCGACAAGGGCTGGCGCAAGGCGATCGCCGAGGACCCGCATCTGGCCGCCGGCCTCAACGTCTGTGCCGGCCGCGTCACCTACGCCGCCGTCGCCGAGGCGCTGGGCTACGACCTGCTGCCGCTGAGCAAGGCGCTGGCCGCCTGATCGAGCAGCTCGATCGACCCGGAAAGATTGACCCCCCCGCGTCGGCGACGGCGCGGGGGTTCTGTTTGTCGGGCTTCTCAGCCGGCGACGCGCTCGAGGAGATCGATCGCCCGGCCGTGCCGCAGGGCCTCGCCGTAACGGCGGTAGCCGAGGCGGGTGGCGAGGGCGAGCGAGGCGGCGTTGTCGGGCTCGATCATGCAGACGCTGCGCGATGCGCCCGACCGGCCATCGAAGTCGGCGACGGCCGCCGCCATCGCCTCGTGGGCGAGGCCGCGGCCACGATGTTCGGGGCGCAACGTCCACATCGCCTCGGCGGCATCGTCGAAGCCGGGGCCGATGCCGCGCTCGAACCGAGCGAAACCGGCCTCGCCGAGGATCGCGCCGCTCGCGGCCTCCGTCACCAGCCACGGCGCGAAGCCGAAGACGGCGCGATGGCCGACGAGGCGCAGCAGGCGCGCCCAGGCGCCCTCGCGGTCGAGCACCGGCACGCGGGCCGGCCCGTCGGTCGGCGGCAGCCACAGGAGCCCGTAGCCGTCGAGATCGTCGGGGCGATGGGGACGCAGGATCAGCCGTTCGGTCGTGATCGTCTCGGGCGTGCTCATGTCAGCCGCGCCAGCAGCTTCGGCACGGCCTCCCACAGGGTGGAGATCGCGAAGAGGCAGAAGAGCGCGCCGGTCACCCGCACGATGGTGACGGCGTGCGACAGATAGAGCCGCCGCATGAAGCCGGTGCCGACCACCCAGGCGAGGATGGCGTCGCCGGCGAGGAAGCCGACGAGGGAGGCGGCGAAGAGCCAGGGCATGGCGGCGAAGGTCAGTGCCTCGGTGCGGCCGGCGAAGAGCGCCGTGTACATGGCGAGCGCCACCGGGTAGCTCTTCGGATTGGTGAGCCCGAAGGCGATGCCGCGCATCCACGGTCGATCGCCGATCAGATCGTCGGCACCTTCGGCCGAGCGCGAGCGCACGCCCTTGAGGCCGAGATGGCCGAGATAGAGGCCGCAGGCCAGCGCCACCAGCTCGAACAGCAGCGGATCGAACACCTTGGCCCCGACCAGCGCGGTGATGGCGAGCGTGCACCACAGCGTGTCGCCGGCGAGGTGGCCGAAGAGGAACTGCAGCGCCGGCCGTCGTCCCTTGGCGGCGCCGATGCCGACCAGTGCCAGCACGGCGGGGCCGGGCGAGACCACGTAGAGGCAGCCGGCGACGGCGGCGGAGAGGAGGGCTGCGAGATCCATCGTCAGGGCATCGCCAGCAGGCGGCGGATCTTCACGAGCGCCTTCGTCGCCTCTTCCTGGTAGTTGATCATGCCGACGAAGCGGCCGTGACCATCGAGCAGGTAGACGGCGGCGGTGTGGTCCATGGTGTATTCGCCGTCCTTGCCGTCGACCTTGCGGGCGAAGACGCGGTAGGCCTTGATGATCCGATCGATCTCGGCGCGCGGGCCCGACAGGCCGACGAAGCGCGGATCGAAGCTCTTCAGATAGTCCTCGAGCTTCGCCGGCGTGTCGCGCTCGGGATCGACGGTGACGAAGACCACCTTGATCCGGTCGGCGTCGGCGCCGAGTTCCTTCATCCAGCCCTCGGCCTCGATCAGCGTGGTCGGGCAGACGTCGGGGCAGAAGGTGTAGCCGAAGAACAGCAGCGTCGGATGACCCTGCAGCGACGCCTGGGTGTAGGGCTGGCCCTTCTGGTCGACGAGGTCGAAGGGGCCGCCGATGCCGGCGATCGGCTCGAGCTTCGCGGCGTCGCCCGCCGGCTTGGTGGCGACCGGTTCGCGCAGCGCGACGAAGACGCCGAGGCCGATCACCAGCACGGCGATCAGCACCCACAGGGCGTGACGCAGGACGCGCAGCAGTGCCGTCTGGCCCTCAGGCGAGGCGGGCCGGTTCGCTGCCCGCGACTTCCGCCCGTCCGAGCGCTTCGAAGGCCCGCCGGACGATGCCGGAGGCGTCGATTCCGATCGCGGCATGGGTCTTCTCCGGGTCGCCGTGGTCGAGGAACTGGTCGGGCATGGTCAGGGCGCGGACGCGCAGGCCGCCGTCGAGCAGGCCCTCTTCGGCGAGGAAGTGCAGGACGTGGCTGCCGAAGCCGCCGACGGCGCCTTCCTCGACGGTGATCAGCACCCGGTGGCCGAGCGCCAGGCGGCGGACGAGGTCGCGGTCGAGCGGCTTCATGAAGCGCGCGTCGGCGACGGTGGTCGAGAGCCCCTGCGCCTCGAGCCGTTCGGCCGCCTCGAGCGCGGCGGAGAGCCGGGTGCCGAGCGACAGGATGGCGACCTTGTCGCCCTCGCGCAGGATCCGCCCCTTGCCGATCTCCAGCACCTCGCCGCGGCTCGGCAGCTCGACGCCGACGCCCTCGCCGCGCGGGAAGCGGAAGGCCGAGGGCCGGTCGTCGATCGAGGCGGCGGTCGCCACCATGTGGACGAGTTCGGCCTCGTCGGCCGGCGCCATCACCACCATGTTGGGCAGGCAGCCGAGGAAGGCGAGGTCGTAGGACCCGGCATGGGTCGCCCCGTCGGCGCCGACGAAGCCGGCCCGGTCGATGGCGAAGCGCACCGGCAGCGACTGCAGCGCCACGTCGTGCGCCACCTGGTCGAAACCGCGCTGCAGGAAGGTCGAATAGATGGCACAGAACGGCTTGTAGCCGTCGGCGGCGAGACCGGCCGAGAAGGTCACGGCATGCTGCTCGGCGATGCCGACGTCGAACATGCGGTGCGGGAAGGCCTCGCCGAAGATGTCGAGGCCGGTGCCCGACGGCATGGCGGCGGTGATGCCGAGGATCTTGTCGTCGCGCCCGGCCTCGTCGACCAGGGCGTTGGCGAAGACCTTGGTGTAGGACGGCGCGTTGGCCTTGGGCTTGTCCTGCTTGCCGGTGACGACGTCGAAACGTCCGACGCCGTGATACTTGTCGGCCGCGGCTTCCGCCGGGGCGTAGCCCTTGCCCTTGCGGGTGACGACGTGGACGAGGATCGGCCCTTCCTTGGCGTCGCGCACGTTGCGCAGCACCGGCAGGAGGTGGTCGAGATTGTGCCCGTCGATCGGCCCGACGTAGTAGAAGCCCATCTCCTCGAACAGCGTGCCGCCCATGGCGAGGCCGCGGGCGAATTCCTCCGCCCGCTTGGCGCCCACTTCCATGAACTTCGGCAGGCGACGGGTGATCTGCTTGCCGATGTCGCGCAGCTGCATGAAGGTCCGCGACGAGACGAGTCGCGCCAGATAGGCGCTCATCGCGCCGGTCGGCGGGGCGATCGACATGTCGTTGTCGTTGAGCACGACGATCAGCCGTTCGTCGCGCGCCCCGGCGTTGTTCATCGCCTCGTAGGCCATGCCCGCCGACATCGAGCCGTCGCCGATCACGGCGACGACGGCATTGTCGCGTCCGTCGAGGTCGCGCGCCGCGGCGAAGCCGAGCGCCGCCGAGATCGAGGTCGAGGAATGGGCCGCGCCGAACGGGTCGTAGGGGCTCTCCTCGCGCTTGGTGAAGCCGGAGAGACCGCCGGGCTGGCGCAGCGTGCGGATGCGGTCGCGCCGCCCCGTCAGGATCTTGTGCGGGTAGGTCTGGTGGCCGACGTCCCAGATCAGCACGTCGCGCGGCGTGTCGAAGACGTGATGCAGCGCCACCGTCAGCTCGACCACGCCGAGGCCGGCGCCGAGATGGCCGCCGGTCTGCGACACCGCGTCGATGGTCTCGGCACGCACCTCGTCGGCCAGCTGCTTGAGCTTGGCGTCGGGGAGCCTGCGGAGATCCTCGGGGGTGGCGATCGTGTCGAGGAGCGGGGTCAGGGGGGGCTGCGGCAAAATCGAGTCTCTCGAAATCGAAACCACCTGCGCGGGTTCGCCGTCTCGGCCGTCACGCGTCCGTCCCTCGGGTCGAGGGTCTTCGGTCATCGATACATGAGCCGCCGCCGGGCTGCAAATCACCCTTTCGCGGGGGCGCCGTCCGCCGCGCGCAGGGCGGGCGCGGCGTCGCCGTCACCCGCATGGGGGCCGAGCGCCGCGCGTGCCGCCATCAGAACCGCGTCCGACCGCGCCGGATCGGTCTTCGCGAGTGCCCGCGCGATCACCTGGGCTCCGACCGCGAGCGCGGCGAGACGCAGCGCTTCCGCCGCCCGCGCGCCCGGCTCGAGGTCGTCGTCGAGCCCGGCCGCGATCGCCTCGACCAGGCTCGCCGTCCCTTCGGCCAGCGCCTCGCGCACCTCGTCGGCGCCGGCGAGCGAGGTGCCGGCGAAGGCGACCAGCGGGCAGCCGTCCTCGGGCCGGTCGCGGTGGGTGCGGGAAAGATAGCCGCGCAAATATCCGTGAAGACCCTTCGCCGCGATCCGCGCGCGGCCTTCCGCGAAGGCGGTCGTCACCGCTTCGGCCGCCAACGCCTCCTTCGAGGCGAAGTGGCCGTAGAAGCCGCCGTGGGTGAGCCCCGCCGCCCGGGTGATCTCGCCGACCCCGACGGCCGCCAGTCCGCGCGCCCGGAACAGTCGGCTCGCCGCCGCCACGATCGCCGCGCGATGGGACGCCGCCGTCTCCCGCGATACCCGCGCCATGCCCGCCTCCGTCGCGAAGGGATATTGATGATGGCCATCATCGATGCTTGAATAGATGACGACGATCATCATAAACCGCATCGAGCGGTGGGAAAAGGGAGAAGGCCGTGAACGACCACTATCTGGAGGATTGCGCCGTCGGTCAGACCTGGACGACCGGGTCGGTCACGCTCGATGCCGAGGCGATCAAGGCCTTCGCCCGCGCCTACGACCTGCAGCCCTTCCACCTCGACGAGGAGGCGGCGAAGGCGACCTTCTTCCGCGGACTGGCGGCCTCAGGCTGGCAGGTGGCGGCGCTGTCGATGCGGCTCCTGACCGAAGACGGCGTCCCCTTCGCCTGGGGCATCGTCGGCGCCGGCGGCGAGATCTCCTGGCCGCGCCCGACCCGTCCCGGCGACACGCTGACGGTCCACACCGAGATCGTCGAGGTGACGCGTTCCAAGTCGCGCCCCGACCGCGGCATCGTCACGGTCCGCAACGAGACCCGCAATCAGGCGGGCGAGGTGGTGCAGATCCTGAAGGCCAATCTGGTCGTCCCGGCCCGGGGAGGGCAGGGGTGAGGTCGCGCGTCGGCGCCGTCGACCTGCTCGGCCTCTTGCAGAGGCCCTTCATGCTGAGGTGCCCGGCGAAGCCGGGCCTCGAAGCGCGAAGGGCCGAGTGGCGAGGCCCGTCGACGACTTCGCCCTTCGAGGCTCGCTGCGCTCGCACCTCAGGGTGAAGTCGAACAGCAGGCAGCGAAAAGGGAATTCGGCCGGCCGGGTCGCCTCACGCGTCCGGGTCGAGCGGCTCGGTGCCGATGGCGCGGCCGTCGCTGCCGACGCGGATCTTCTCGACCCGCTTCTCGGCGACGTCGAGCAGATCGGCGCAGCGCTTCTTCAGGGCCTCGCCGCGCTCGTAGGCCGCGATCGATTCCTCGAGCGGCACGTTGCCGCTCTCCAGCCGCTGCACCAGCGTCTCGAGTTCGGCGAGCGCCTGCTCGAAGGTGAGGGTCGCGGGTTCGGAAAGCGCGGTCGACGTCACGGGATCGAGGCTCCATCGGGCAGGACGAGAGGCGTCGAGACGCACGACGCCGCGGCCCGACTCGTCGGGCGCGGCGTCAGTGTGCCACGTTTCGCGTGGAATGGGACTCAGCGGTCCTCGAGCAGACCCGACGACTTCCCCGCCGGGAGCTTCTTGGCATAGACGATCTCGATCTCGTAGGTCGTCACCTCGCCGGTGCTCTCCTGCGCCCGGACGACCGCGCCGTCGGTGCCCTCGGCCTTCGACGGCGAGGGGATCTTCACCACGGCCCAGTTGAACGGCTTGCCGTTGCAGGCGGCATAGGGGCCGTTCGGATCGGTCTTGCCCGGCGCCTTGGTCTTGGAGACCGTCAACTTGCCGAAGGCCGGCTGCTGGGTGACCGTCACCTCCGGCGCCGGGGCGAGCGAGCAGTCCTCGCGCATCTCGCGGAAACTGTCGACCGTCACGGTCTTGCCCGTGCCCGAGGCGAGCCACAGCCGCTTGGCGATGGTGTCGTCGGCCCGGGCCGAGGGAATGGCGAGACAGGTGGCGAGAGCGAAACCGGCGATCAGGCTGAAACGACCCGACATCGAAACCTCCGAACAACGACTGAACGCGCCGCCGGACGACGGCGACGATCGGCGGCCACACGCGCCGCCCGAACCATGATGGTAGCGCCTCCGTCGTCGCGACGGAACCGCGTCAATTCTTCATCAGGGTCATCACGTGGGCGGCGACCGAACGCGCCAGACCCTCGAGATCGTAGCCGCCCTCGAGCACCGAGACGAGCCGCGAATCGCAGCAGCGATCGGCGATGTCCATCAGCCGCGACGTCGCCCAGGCGAAATCCGCCTCGACGAGGTTGATCTGGCTCATCGGGTCGCGGGTATGGGCGTCGAACCCGGCAGAGATGATGACGAGATCGGGCTTGAACGCCTCGATGCGCGGCAGCACCGCGATGTCCATCGCCTCGCGGAAGTCGGCGCCGCCGGCGCCCGCCCACAGCGGCGCGTTGACGACGTTGTCGGCGATACCGGTCTCCGAGACCTCGCCGGTGCCGGGATAGAACGGCATCTGGTGGGTCGAGGCGTACATCAGGTTCGGATCGTTCCAGAAGATGTCCTGGGTGCCGTTGCCGTGGTGGACGTCGAAGTCCATCACCGCGATCCGCTCGGCGCCGTGCGTCACCCGCGCCCAATGGGCGGCGATGGCGACGTTGTTGAAGAGGCAGAAGCCCATGGCGCGCTTCGATTCGGCGTGGTGCCCCGGCGGGCGCACGGTGACGAAGGCGTTCTTGACCTTCTTCTCGAAGACCTCGTCGACCGCCTGACAGGCGCCGCCGACGGCCCGCAGCGCCGCCTCGAGGCTGCCGGGCGAGATCGTCGTGTCGTCGTCGAGACGCAGCAGGCCTTCTTCCGGGACCGCTTCGGCGATCTCGTCGAAGTAGGTGCCGGGATGGGCCATCTCGACCATGGCGCGGGTGCCGCGCGGGGCGGCCTCGCGCTCGAGCGGCTGGAAGCGTTCGTGCTCGAGAATGCGATCGATCACCCGCATCCGATCGGCGCGCTCGGGATGGCCGAGCGGCGTCGCGTGACCCAGACAGGCCGGGTGATGAATGAGCAGCGTCGACATCGAAGAGTCCGTCCTTCCTCCCTCGACCGGGCCGCGGTTTCTCCGCGGCCGTCGCCTTTCCGGCGACTTTTCCGGTCGTTCGATCGCGCATGCGGATCGATCGCTTCGGTATTCCGACTTCCGTGATCCTCGCGCCGAACGGGAACGGGCCCCGTCCACGCCTTGGACACGGTCTCACCTTGACCGATCGTGCGCGGCTCGTCACGCCGAGACCGTGACCGAAATCAATGTTGCCGTCATACCTTCGTCGGTGCGCACCCCCGCGCCATGCGTCGCGCGCATGACGGTGCGGGGCGAAGGCGTGCGTTTCGGTTCCGGCGAAATGTCAGGGCTTCGCGGGTCCGGCGGCCGGGCGCGGGGCGGCGGCGCGGCGCAGGCGGTCGACGATCGCCTCGCCGAGCCCGTCCTCGGGGATCGGCACGACCGCGATCGCTTCGGCGCCGCAGGCGTCGAGATCGCGCAAGGACCGGAAGAGCCGGCTGGCGGCCTCCGCGATGTCGCCGGCGGGGCTGAGGTCGACGATCGCGACGGCTCGCTCGGTGCCTTCGGGCCGCGCGTCGGCGAAGGTCAGCAGCGCCTCGCCCGGCCGCACGTCGACGGCCCCGAGCCGCACCCTTGCGTTCGGCGCATAGTGCGAGGTCAGGAGACCCGGCGAGAGCGGCGCGGCATCCGTCGTCATCTCGTCGACGGCCGTCGCGGCCTCGTCCGCCCCGTCGAGCGGTCGGCCGATCGCCGCCTCGATTTCGGCGCGCGCCACGCCGCCGGGGCGCAGCAGCCGCACCGTGCCGTCGAGCACGGCGACGATGGTCGATTCCACCCCGACCGGCGACGGACCGTCGTCGACGATCACCGCGACCTTGTCGCCGAGATCGTCGGCGACGTCGGCGGCGCAGGTCGGGCTGATCCGGCCGGAACGATTGGCGCTCGGCGCCGCCACCGGCCGGCCGAGCCGGGCGAGGATGGCGCGGGTGGTCGCCGGAGCCGGCACGCGCAGGCCGACGCTGTCGAGCCCGGCGGTGACGAGATCGGCGATCGGGCTCTCCGCCCGCTTCGGCACCACCAGCGTCAGCGGTCCCGGCCACAAGGCCTCGGCCAGCCGCCGCGCGTCGGCGTCGAACACCCCGTGCGCCTCGGCGCTGGCGAGGTCGGGCACGTGGGCGATCAGCGGGTTGAAGCTCGGCCGCCCCTTGGCGGCATAGATCGCCGCGACGGCGCGCCCGTCGGTCGCGTCCGCCCCGAGGCCGTAGACCGTCTCGGTCGGCAGCGCCACCAGCCGGCCGGCCGCCAGCGCCGCGACCGCGCCCGCGATCGCGGCTTCCCGTTCCTCGTCCGTCGTCGTCGCCAGGATCTCCATGGCGCCTTCTCTAGCCGAGAAGCGGCTGCGATGGCACCCCTTCCCGTGCGGATCGGGCGTGCCGGAGCGACGGGGTTGCCGTTGGGTGCCGAGATCTGCACAATGCGGCCGAAACATCACGAAACCGTCGAAACGACGAGGGGAGAGACGACCATGGCCGACGAGACCGAGATCGCCGCGGCGCCGGTGACGAGCGAGCGCGACGGCGCCGTCGCCGTCATGCGCATGACGCGCGCCGACAAGAAGAACGCCCTGACCGGCGCCATGTACGGCGCCATGACGGCGGCGTGGCGGGCGGCGGAGGCCGACGATTCGGTCGCCGTCCACCTCTGGCTCGGCGTGCCGGGGGCCTTTTCGGCCGGCAACGACATCGAGGACTTCGTCGCCGCGGCGCGCTCCGGCACGCTCGGTGGCGCGATCCTCGCCTTCCTCCACACGCTGGCGAGCCTCGACAAGCCGCTGGTGATCGGCGTCGACGGTCTGGCGATCGGCGTCGGCACGACGGCGCTGCTCCATGCCGACTACGTCGTCGCCTCGCAGACCTCGCTCTTCCGCACGCCCTTCACCGATCTCGGTCTGGTGCCGGAGGCGGCGTCGAGCCTGCTCGGCCCCCGCCGCCTCGGCGACGCGGTCGCCTTCGAGCTTCTGGCGATGGGCCGCCCCTTCGACGCCGCCCGCGCCCTGAAGGTCGGCCTCGTCAACGACACGGTACCGACCGACGAACTCGAGGCGGCGGCGCTGGCGGTTGCCAAGGATCTGGCGAAGAAGCCGCGCGCCGCACTCGCCGCCTCCCGCCGCCTGCTGCGCGACGTCCCCGGCTTCGGCCGTGCCGACATCATCGCCCGCATCGAGGCGGAGGCGGAAGAGTTCGCTCGCCGCCTGAAGTCGGCCGAGGCTCAGGCGGCCTTCGCCGCCTTCGTGTCGAAGAAGAAGTGAGGGGTGCGTGGCGCTCGCGACGATGGTCTTCGCGGCGGCGTGGGTGCGCGATGCTTCGAGACGGCGTTCTTCGAACGCCTCCTCAGCATGAGGCGTATGTATTTGTATCGAATATGAAAAGCGCCTCATGCTGAGGAGGGCGCCCATCGGCGCCCGTCTCGAAGCATCGCGCACGGCATCGCCACGTCTTCGGACGCGGCACGCCCGCCGAGGCGCCGCCGTCACCCGACGAAGCGGAAGTAGAGCTCTTCGAGATCCCGCCCGTAGCCGCGGTCGCCGTCGACCTCGCGGCGATGCTGGACCCAGGGGCGGAAGGTGCGCCAGATCCGTTTGACGTCGATCGAAATCGACCGTTCGACGATGTCGCCGTCGCACACCGAAGCCGCGAGGCAGCGCGTGAAGGTGTCGAACGAGCCGATCAGCAGGTCGATCTTCTCGGCGATCTTCTTGTCCTGGATGAAGGCGACCAGCGAGGCGTCGCGCTCGGCGATCAGCCGGTCGCGCTCCTCGTCGCTCGTCGCGCCCTGCAGCCGGTGCTGCAGACCGTCGATGGCGCTCCACCACGGCTTCATGTCGGCGGCGAGCTCGACATAGGCCTTGTGGGCGGGGGTGTCGTCGAAGCGGTCGACGAGATCGAGCGCGAAGGCGACGCGCGCGGTGTTCGCCGCCGCCGGCACCGCGACGAAATGCTCCCACGCCGCGAGACCCCAGCCGACCGCGCCGATCAGCGCGACCACGGCCACGGCGCGAGGACCGGCGGCCGTGCGGGCCGTCGGTCGAAGGGGCGGGGAGTCGTCGCGGGCTGTCTCCACCTGTCGTCTCTCACCGGCCGGGGCGCGGCTTGCAGCACGGCCCGCCGCAGCACACGTCCTGCCACGGCGGACGGTTGGGCTGGGGCGGCCGGGTCTGCGCCTCCGCCTGGACCGTCCAGAGCAGGGCTGCGACCGAAAGGGCGTGAATGATGGTGCGGATCATGGCCTCGTTCCCGAAGTCGCGTCGTCCCCGACGCTCCGGAGGATCATCGCAGAAACCACATGAACGGCGACCGAACGGATCGGCCGCCGCCCTCACCGCGCGCGGCGGGCCTTCAGGAAGGCCTCGAGCTCGGCATCGCCGCCCTCCGGCAGCACGATGCGCGGCTTGACGTAGAGATTGCCGTGGCCGCCCGCCTTGGTCGGCAGGCCCTTGCCCTTGAGCCGCAGTTCCTTGCCCCCGGTCGTGCCGGCGGGAAGGTTGAGCTCGACCGCGCCCGACAGCGTCGGAACGCGGATGCGGCCGCCGAGCACGGCGTCTTCGAGGCTGATCTGCACATCGGTCTCGAGGTCGTGGCCGACGCAGCGGAACTGCGGATGGCGCTCGAACACCACGGTGACGATCGCGTCGCCCGCCGGCGCGCCGGGGTGGCCCTGGCCCTCGAGGCGGATCTTCTGCCGGTCGGAGACGCCCTCCGGCAGCGCCACGTCGAGCGTCTTGCCGGTCGGCAGGTCCACACGGATCTTGGCCCGTTCGGCGACCTGTTCGAGGCTGACGCGGACGTCGATCTCGACGTCCTCGCCGCGGGCGCGTGCGCCGGCACCCGGACCGGCGCCGCCGCGCGGCCCGCCGCCCATGCCGGCGCCGAAGGGATTGCCGCCGGCACCGGCGCTGCGGGCGCGGCCGCCGAAGGCCTGGCCGAGGATGTCGGTGAGGAAGTCGTCGAACTCCGGCCCGCCGCCGTGCGCGGTCCGCCCGCCGCCGCGACCGCCGAACGGTCCGCCGCCCGCGCCGAAGGGACCGCCGCCGGCGCCGAAGGGATTGCCGGTGAAGCGCGGCTTGCCCTCGGCGTCGATCTCGCCGCGGTCGAACTGGCCGCGCTTGGCGGCGTCGCCGAGGATCTCGTAGGCGGCGTTGACCTCGGCGAAGGCTTCCTTCGCCTTGGGGTCGTCGCGGTTCTGGTCGGGATGGTGCTTCTTCGCCAGCCGCCGGAACGCCTTCTTGATGTCGTCGGCGTCGGCCGTCTTGCCGACGCCGAGAACGTCGTAGGGGTTGCGCATCGTCCTCTCCCGCTCTCCGGTCCCCGGACCCGCGCGACGCGCGGTCGGCCCATCGGAGATTGTCGTGGTGTCGTCGCATGATGTGGTGTGCGACGCGATGGAATTGAAGAGGGAATGACGGCTCGACGCGCTGCCGTCAACCGCCGACGCGTTCGAAACGCAGCACTTCCCAGCCGCCGGTGAAGCCCTGGCAGATCCGGCCGGAATGCAGGTCGACGCCGGAGACGGTCGTCAGCGTCGTCTCGAAGTCGCGGCACGGGGCGCCGTTGGGCGCCCGCGTGGCGTGCGAGGCGGTGACGGTGCCGGCGTGGCCGTTCGTCTCGTTCTTCCAGGCGATCGGCGCCTCGACGCCGCGTGCCACCGAAATCTCGAGCGCCCGACGCACCGAATCGGCGTCGCCGTCGGGGAGCGCGGGTGCGGATGCGGCGGTCGTGGGGATCGAGCCGGTGACTTCGGCGGGCGCCGGCGGCGGCTCGGGGGACGACGACATCAGCGACGAAAGCGGCACGACGATGCCGCAACCGCCGAGCGCGCCGAGCCCGCAGACGACGACCGATGCCGTGATCGCACGGCCGATCCGCGCGCGAGCGCGTTGGCCATGACGACGAAGCTCGGTTAGGGTTGGGGACCGAAGACCGGCCAAGGGTTCCTCCGAAAGCGATGACCGACCAATTTCAGAACGATCTCCCATCGGAGTTAACGACGGGTGACTTTTCCGGCGCCGAAGAGCCGTTTCGTCTTTTCGCGCAATGGCTGAAGGACGCCGAGGCGAAGGAGCCGAACGACCCCAACGCCATGGCGCTGGCCTCGGTCGACGACACCGGCCTGCCCGACGTCCGCATGGTCCTGCTCAAGGGATTCGACGAGAAGGGCTTCGTCTTCTACACGAATTTCGAATCCAAGAAGGGCGTCGAGCTGCTCGCCTCGCGCAAGGCGGCGCTGCTCTTCCACTGGAAGACGCTGCGTCGGCAAATCCGCATCCGCGGCGCCGTCGAGATCGTCACCGACGCCGAGGCCGACGCCTATTTCGCCTCGCGCGCCCGCGCCAGCCGGATCGGCGCCTGGGCGTCGAAACAGTCGCGGCCGCTCGAGAGCCGCTTCGCGCTGGAGAAGGCGGTGGCCGAATACGGCCTGCGCCACGCCGTTGGCGAGGTGCCGCGTCCGCCCCACTGGTCGGGCTTCCGCGTGGTGCCGCAGACGATCGAGTTCTGGCACGACCGCCCCTTCCGCCTGCACGATCGCATCGAGTTCACCCGCGCCGCGCCCGGCGCGCCGTGGGACAAGGTGCGGCTCTACCCGTGAGCCGTACGCCGATCGATCGACCGAGGGGCTCGTGAGGAGCGGTGGTCACAGCCACCGCTTCCACTTGAAGACCGCGAAGGTCGTGCCGACCGACATCAGCATCAGCCCGAGCGCCATGGGATAGCCCCAGGGCATGTCCAGTTCGGGCATGGCGTGGAAGTTCATGCCGTAGATCGAGGCGATCAGCGTCGGCGGCATGAAGACGACGGCGAGAACCGAGAAGATCTTGACGATCGTGTTCTGCTCGACGCCGACCAGACCGAGCGTCGCGGAGAGCAGGAAGTTCACCCGCGTGTCGATCGACTTGACGTGTTCAGCGAGCGAGCGGGCGTCGAGCTCCAGCGTCGCGAGCCGCGCGCGGCCGTCGCGGTCGAGCCGGTCGTGGCGGTTCTCCTCGCCGAGATAGTGGAAGAGCCGCGTCAGCGAGACGATGCTCGAGTCGATCCGCGCCAGCGTGCCGCCGCTGCGGCCGATCGCGGTGATCGCCTCCTCGAGCCCCTTCTCGCGCTCCAGGCGAGGGCGGAAGACGTCGTTCGACAGCCGCTCGATGTCGCCGCCGATGCGTTCCAGCGTGTCGGCGAGCCGGTCGATCACCGTCTCGAGCAGGCCGATCAGCACCGAACGGCCGTCGGCGAGCACGACCGCACCGCGTTCGGCACGTTGGCGGAAGATCTCGAAGGAGCGAGGGCGTTCGTAGCGGACGGTGACCAGCCGGTCGGTCGTCAGCACGAAGGTCACCGGCGTGACGCGCGGCGTGTCCGTGTCGGACAGCAGCGGCACCAGCGCCGTCATGTAGAGCACGCCGCCCTCTTCGTAGAGGCGGCTCGATTCCTCGATCTCGACCATCTCGTCGCGCGTCGGCACGGCGATGCCGAGCTCGTCCTCGACGAAATGATCCTCCTCTTCCGAGGGTTCGATCAGATCGTACCAGACGGCACGGCCCTCCGGCGGCGGCGCGGAAGAGATCGCGGCCGTCACGAGGCGGGATTCGACGAGACCGTGGATCGTCAGCATGGCGAGACCGTGGGATGAGGAGACGAAGGCATGTCCGGATGGACGGCTGCCTTCGATATCCGTTTCCCTGCGTCGCGTCGACGTGCTTCGACGATGGCCCCCGAAGGAACGATCAGCCCATCTGGCCGTCGTCGACCTTCCGGTGCGACGGCTGCAGCGCTGCCGTCACGGCGGAGATGCCGATCGGCTTGTACTGAGCGTCGAGGCTGTCGGCCTGGGGACGGACCGGAGCCTGTTGGGTGTATTGCTGGGTCTGCGGCTTCTCGTTGGACATCGTGGGACCTCGATTGCATTTCTCCCGCGTCGACACGTTCGGCTCTTCGGCCGTCGCCGCGGGTGCGGGGCGTCTTTGATTGCGCCCTCGCTTCCTCCCGGTTGCTACCGGATTGCGGCACTTCGGTGTCTGTCGCAAGCCGGAAAATACATACTCGAATGAATTCGTCGGACGGCCCAGCGAAATCTTGCGCGATATTTGTCACGCACGACAGAATTCCCTGGAGAGACGCAAGCATGCCACACCGACATGCGTGCATGATGGTTGGGGCGGGCTTGCATTTGCTGCATGACTCTACGTGAAATGCCGGTCGCGGGTCGTCGTCGGCGGCGACTGCTTCGTCCAGCCGACTCGATCCTGCCCGTGGCGGAGCGTTGCCGGCTGCGGTGGTAAGTGGCACGCTGGCCTGCCGGGACGGCGCCGGTCGCGGCGCTTCCTCGGGGATCGGACCGCCTCGGGAGTGATTCATGCGTCGTCTGGCGATCGTCGCGCTCGTGCCCTGCCTCGCGGGCTTCGGCCTGACGGTGCCGGTCGAGGGCCTGTCGGAGACCGGCGACGAGACCTTCGTCGGCACCACCACCGGCCACTGGAACGGCGAGGGCACGGTCGCGGTCGTGTCCGATCGCGGCATCCGCTGCTCGGGAAGCTTTTCCTTCGTCCTCGAGGGGCTGGGTCGCGGCACGGTCGACTGCTCGAATGGTCAGACCGGCACCTTCGCCTTCCGCCTGCGCGGCTTCTCCGGCCATGGCGAGGGCGTGCTCGGACGCCGGCGCTTCCGCCTCCGCTTCGGTTGAGGCGCGGCGAGGGTGGATCGACGAATCGAAGGTGTTGGGGAGCCGTGATTGTGAGATTCTTACCCCAATAAAATCAATGACTTAGAATTTAATTATGAGATTTTGAGCGTGAATTTGAGATTATGGAGTCATGAATTTGAGATTCCAGAGCCAACAAAATAGAATGAAGATCAATTCATCTACAAATATATTTGTAATTACCACCGATCTCATCCGAGAAATAAATATTTAATGATTTGAGCGCGGGTCAACAATCTGTGTTATAGGTATCGTGGCACAATATTTCGAATGCATCTTTTAAAATTTGGACATTACCTACCACGGTGCCTAAGCCGAACGGAAAAGTTGGCCCTGAAGAACGCCAAGATCGGAACGACCCTCTCTACAATTTCCGCCGAGTGGATTGGATCCAGCGCAACAGGGCTCCACTCGGTCGAGACCGTTACGGCATCCTCAGTAATTCCCCATTCCAACGGCGCAAGGAATCGCCGTTCGATCTCGAACCTCGCATCGACGGCGCTGGACGCGGCGATCTGCGACGGCGAACCGATCGGCGTAGACTCCAAACGACGCACAATACGGATCGACTTGGCCTCCATATCGAAGACGACATCGATCGACACCTCGTGGGCAGCATCCTCATAAGTGATGGTTCGATTGCGAGCCGACGCAGCAAGCCCGTGCACGGGCGCGAGATTAATTCGAGCCACAACCTCTCGGGTCAGCGCCTTCATGAAATTGACGATCGGGTCGCCTCCCTGTTCGTCGGGGCAACAGTTCAAGTTGAGCGCCCTCTTCGCGCTCTCTCTATCTACAATGAACAGCGCCGGGCAGTTCCGCGTGATAAATATCTCTTTATGTAGGATGGATCGGGCAGCGAGGCGACCGACAAATACACCCGGCGTTTCATTAACGTAATCGGCAAACAGCCTGGCGCTTGCCCACTTTGTGGAAAACTCCTCTACTGAAGCCTCAGAGATCTTCGACCTAGTGCAGCCGGCTCGGAGCACCTTAATCAGCCCCGCCTCGACGAGACAACGGGTCGAATTATTATTCAATCCAATAATTGCCCGGGCTTGAAACAGTGAAATACCTTCGCCGGCAGCCCTCCGCCGCGACCGCTTTGCACGAACAACGCCAAACCTCTCCGGATAAAGAACGGCCATATCGAGTACGATATCGCCAAACCGTTCACCGGTACGGGCCACGGCACAGCCGACGCCAGCCGCCAGCGCCTTCAACTGGGGCGCAGGGTTCCAGCGCGATGTCGGGCGTATATCACCGATCCGCATGTGCCCGTCCGGTATGGACTCGGGATTAATCCACGGTAGACCCCGCCCAATTTCTGAGACAGCGTCCATGTCATCGCGAATGAAATGATCTGCGTAAACACTGTTCTTCACGATCTTGGCGTAGGGGAGGATGATCGCCTCCTTCACGATCAAAGTTAACAACGCTGGCGAGACCCCGAAATATTTCGCAGCTTCATCTCGATTCATCAAAGACGCGGCAAATGTCCGAATCTGATTCGCGTCAGCCGCGCTGAATGTCTCATAGGGGTTGGAACCCGGCCCTCTGGAGCGAGTACGAACTCCCAACTCATCCGCAATCCGCCTGACCAGACGGGGATCAAGCCCAACCTCACGAGCGAGGTTGTCTCTATTAATGGTGGAAACAGTTTCGCTGCGCCAAACTGCCCGATTGCCCCTCCAGAATACGCCTCTCCGACTGGCAGTCAGGGTCACCGCGTCGCGCAAGATCTCCCAGACCCCGCCCGATCTCCTATCGAGCACTCCCCTCAGCGTCTGCCCGAACAACCCCCAAGCCCGCGTCTTGCCAGACACCAAGTTTGACATCGCCACTCGATCGAGAAATGCCGTGAGTGCAATTGGACCTCCAGCGAGTACCCCATAGCTATCTATGACGGTTTCCTGAATATTATTTTCTATTGATACTTCTCTCAAAGTATCAATAACATCAAAAATATCTCCGAGCATTGGAATTTCATCGAGAAATGGCGAGTCATGCGGATCCAAAATCCCCATTCTCTCCAGCGTATACCTCTCCAGTGAGGACGTGTGTGCAGGAATATGGCGCATATCGTCGACGGTTGTTCGATGACCGAACGGCGATACGATGCGCAGATACGCGTCATCAGGGACGACCCTGTCGCCGGTGTCCGTACTCACCAGGTCACGCCCATGGATCGGGCAGCACCGAAACTGCCGGAGATCCCACCAAGTTCTCTGATAATGGGCTTCGGTCCAGCATGCGGGGCAGAAGCGCCTCGGGGTCGCGGACCACTGGTCCCGCCAGAAGGTCTGCCCGAGCAGGGTGACCTGTTGGTCGGCACCGAAACTCGGGGTCGCCGCCACCAATCGACGCTTGCCCTCATCGGAAATGGGCAGCCTCGACACGAACTGGAGACACTCCTGCGGATCGCACCGTCGAGCGTTGAGATCGAAGCGCAAAGCCATCGTGGCGGGGGAATAGTAGCCATTGAGGTCCGCGAGCGCTTCGAAGAATCGATGTGCCGCCTCCCCTTCGTAGGGGATGCGGTAGTTTTGGAGGACGGGCCGATGAATCATCGGAGCCGCCTGTCGATTTTCGATGAGTATCTGGTTGCTGTTCATTGTCGTCACCGCCTGTTGAAGGGCGCGTGATGGTCCGCGAAATTCGGATCGTCATCCTCGTCCAGAGCATCCTTACCCTTCGGCGGATCAGCGGGATCGAGGTTATTGAAAGTCACCCGCACGCCGGGAGCCTTGACGCGGTCCCATGCGCGAGCGAAATGCCGAGCGCCGATCGCACGGGCGTTGTCGGTGAGGGCTTCGCCGGCTGCCCTCCGCATGAACGCCGCGAGACGCCCGATCGAACCCCGCGACACCGTGAGCAGGGAGGTACAGAAGGACGGATCCTCGAGCCCCGACCGCTCCACGAACGGCAACGCGTCATCGATCGACGAGCAGACCAACTCGAACTCCTCCCGATCCGCCTCACTGCGGTAATCGTAGTAGGGAATCAAGTGATGTGGCAGCATTCCCCGTCCTTCGAGTTGACCATCCTTTCGTATCCACGTGTAGATCGAACCCATTCCGGCAGCGATTATTGATATGTTCGCCTCGTCGAGGAGTTGACGAAGCAGCCCCCTGAACGGCAATTCGACTCGCAGGCCACCATGATCGGAAATACGATGAAATTCGTCCATGATGACCAACTGCACCTGCTGCTGCTGTAGCGTATCGATCAGCCTGTCGGTTGCCGCATGGGTATTGATCCGGCTCGAGACCGCCAGCCCGAGTCCTTTCGCCAGAGTGTCCATGACACCTCGCACGGTGCTGTCACTGGCGACCGCCATATAGACGACCGGGCTGATCATGCCCTCGTCGCCGAGCTTACGAGGAAAACGGCTCGCATAGCTCTTGAGGGCGTAGGTCTTCCCGGAACGCGGGTCACCATAGACGGCCCCGATGGTACCAAGACTGGGCGGGCCACCACGACATGGGCAGTGCATTGATGAAATGGCCTCCATCGCATCGAGGTAACGTGGCGACAGTATCTCCATTCTGTTGACTTGCGACTGGCGATCATAACGCGACATCGTCTTGTATATGGATCTATCATTCTCCGTCATGTCGCAAATCCTCTTGATTTATTGTGGAAAGTGTCCGCGATGCTTTTGCCGAAAGCGCCCGCTTCCTCTCCTCTATCTTCTGTCGACGAGCATCCGGATCGACGCGATCGGGACCACGGTCATTGGAGAGCGACGGTGCTTGCTGCCGTTCTGCGTCAACGGCGTCTCGAGGGACGGCGGCAGTGAACTTGGACGCCTTCGAACGCACCTTTGGTCCCCCCTTCCGTCCGAGGGGCTTGTCCGGCTCGACACGGGGCTCGGACATCGCATTCGGATCAGCCCGCGTGATCTCGACGACAGAAGAGGGCATCCGGTACCCCGCCTCTGCGAGGGGATCCTTCTGGAAAGGAGCATTCGAAGTCGAAATGCTGCTCTCCATGCGGGTATATCCGCAGCCTTCCAAGAATCTCGCGACATGCTTATGTGTCTTCTTGACCCCCCGTTCCTTCACGAAAGCGATTCCGGTCTTGATGAGTCCGGACTTCACGCGCATCAAAGCCTCGACGTCGGGTTCGTTTCCGTACAATTCACGAGCCCGCGTGACGGTGACATTGTGAACGTGGCGATGGAGCCCGGTCGCGTACTCGCGGTATCGGGGGGACGCCACGACCTCGATGCGCTCCCCGACGCCACCGTGCTGACGGTGGGGGTTCACGACATAAATCGAGCCGAGATCCAACGGATTGCGGACGCAGACGTATTCGGTGCCACCACCCTTTTCACCACCGAGACGATGATCCGCGTGACCTCTCAGAGCGGCCAATCCCGGCCCGTCGTAGTGAATATGGCTCCACTGAATACCAATATTTTGTATTGTTCTCTTTTCTACCTCTCCAAGGAACGCCATTATTTGATCCGCAGGGGGTGGTGGCGCAATCGGATAAGACTTTACCTTCTCATTCCAGACCGAAATACGCGTGCGAGCCGCGCCCGGAACGCTACCGAGCACTTCCGTTGGGCGTCTGCTGTGCACGGCGACGATCCAGTGGAGGAGCAACCCGTCCAACTCCTCGAGCGTCACCGCCGGAAGATTGGGCCTTGCGGGATTCCCTGACTCGTAAAGCTTCCGTTCTATGGAATTTGAGTAGGTCGTACCGGGCAGGCTGTGCAGGATGTCGTCATTGAAGGTCTTGAATGCCCTTTCGACGCCACCCTTCATGTGTGGATAGGCCGGCGGCATCGTAATGAGAGATATGCCGAGAGCTTCGCAGGACACCTGTAATGATGGCCCGACGAACTCTCGGCCGTTGTCGACGATCAGGCACTCGGGTGTGCCGTAACAGGGCCACTGATAAGCTTCACCGAGTGCCTTGAACCGGGTCAGATCCTTTGGTGACATTGCATCGAGGAGGGCTGCCACCACGGAGGCCGTCGATGCAGCCTCGAAACCGAGGTACCGTCCGATGATCATCCCGCTGGCACGGTCGATGACCGACGTCAGATATGGACGCCCGAGATAGATACCGCCATAGCCGATGACGATGATGTCCAGTAGACCGTGATCGATCTCCACCTCTTGCAAGACTCGAGACGGCCGAATCGTCTGTTGATAGGTCCGATAACGCAACTCTGCCCAACGCTGTCCAACTCGGAAACTATCTCGAGCAAACCGATTGACTGCCTTGCAGTACGTCGCGAACGTCTTCGCGTGTGGTGCATTGAGATTTGTGACATCTGCTTGCGGGTTTTCAGCCAGAATGGCCTTCTTGGCATCATCGAGCCGCGTCCAGAGCGACGCATATGCGCGATTCACACTGACGTTCGACCGCATCCATACGGCTACGGCGTTTTGTATTTCTGTCCGAACCAACGGATGGTAGGTCACGGCGCGCCCCGGGTTGAAGGCCCGCCGATCGATCAGCTTTTCCGCCACGAAAGCCCGCTCGGTGCGTTCGTAGGTATTCAACCATCGGAGCACCGTACTGGGCGCAGGAGCGCTGCTCCCGTCACGGAGCGCCGCGTGGGCAGCATCGATGATCGGCTTCACACCCTTTGCGGTTCTGGTCAGCACGTACCCCGGGCGGACACCGGCATCCGACACGGGCGTCCCATAGATCACCGCATTGATGTAATAGAGCTTCCGATGGAAACTCTTCTTGTGTGTATCCGATGTTGTCAGAACTCTTGTGACCCCCTCCAACGGTTCGGCACGTACGCCCGTGTTGATGAAGGCGAGGTCTCCCTTCCACCACAATCGCGCGATTTCCTGATCGGAGAGGTCGACAGGAACCCCGGTGTCGATCGAGATGAAGGAAACCTTCTTTTCGTAACGACACATCACGACATGGACTTGTTCATTGAACTTGACACGGTCGTGTTGCCTGAGATCGAAGCGTACCGGCTCGATCTTCTCCTCGACGAAGTTGTATGAGTAGGGGATGAGCGCGTTCATTCGGTCGCCCCCCAGATCACACGGGTCTCGTAGGTGATGGGCAAGGTCGGATCGAAATCGATCTCCCCCCACAGAGCGAGATTCATCAGGGCGGCAAAACCGAGATCCTGGCAGGCGGGGCTCCGAATGCCGGAAACGGCGATCAATTCACGGATGGTGGACGGCGGCTGATATGCCGCCAGCACCATGCGCATGCGACGCAGGGCGTTTTCACCGTCTGCCGAGCGGTACCTATAGCGATAACGCAACAGGATCTCGGCGTTCGACAGCGCCGGCTGAGCATTTATATCCCACTCCGTCTTCACGATGAATTCGATCCCATGATCGACTTCATAGGCTTCTTGAATGAAGGGGCGGTGGCTCTTCCAATATGGCTGCTTGGCGAAGAATTCCGCCTTTGCTTCGACAACGACGATCCGACCGTCACGATAACGAACCGTGATGTCGGGCGTATAGATCGCGGACCTGTGATCGTGCGGACTCGTAGGTATGAAATACTTCAATTGATGAGATTCGACCGCGAATTCGAGCACGTTCTTGTCGGCGCTGAGATGGCGGCGGCACCGTAATTCGAGGATGCTGCGAAAAAGCGAGCGTCCAAGGCACTTGTAATCCCCACCCACGCCGTCGAGAGCCCGTCCGCGATTCCACAACGGCGGGTTCCGCATCGGCACCGCATTGGCATGCAGGCCGAGGTCGGCAGGGCTGATGGTGGACAGAGGAGGCATACCGATCTTCCTCGTGTCGACCCGAGCACCAAGGGGCCGGGTCGTTCTGTCGAGATCGATCGTCAGCAGACCAAGCGCTGCCGTACGACCGATCCCAGAGGCGAGGAATACGCCAGGGATTTTCACTAGCTGATCGTGTACCAGACCCGGCTACCAGGGTATTCCGGCACGTGTCAAGCGTATTCGCAAAAATATTTGGAAAAAACCGGCAACCCAGCGTTAAGTCGTTTCATCGCTCCCGGTACGCTTTGTAATCGAGTGGGGAATCCCCATTTGTTCTAGGAGATTTCGACAGTGCTCCAACCTGGCCCGCTGCGTAGTGAGGTCCAGAGAAGCTGCACGATCGACTGCGGGTGATCGGCGTCGACAGGAAATGAGGGCGGCGATTTCGGCAGCGTCCAGATACCGACGAGCCTCGAGGGCTGCGGCGACACGCTCGATTACCCGCCGATGGCGACGAACGAGACGCAGGGCCGTGACTTCGAGACGTCGAAGATCTGTCTCGATTGTGAGCCGCAATACAGGATCGAAATTGCCGAGTTGGGGAGCTTGAGCCAAGGCAGCACGGAAAAGGATTTGCTTTCCAAGCCCCCAACTCGCGTGCGCTGCATAAAGTATAGTCGTTGCCTGCGCCAAATCCGAAGTTTCCGAGCCTCCTGCACCCGAGGAGACCGTTCCGATCAGGACCGCCTCGGCGCAGCGGCCTGCCAAAAGGGCGATTACGAATTGATCGATCGTCGCCTGATCGACGAGGTCCGGCAACGCATGTAGACGAGCCGATCCCGCGCCGACCGCTGTCTGCTGAAGACTCGCCGACAAGACGGCTGTCGCCGGCTGCACGTGGGCCAAGACAGCGTGACCGGCCTCGTGTACGGCGATCCGATGAATCGTTTCCGGGGCGCGCGTGTCGGGAGGCAAAAGGGTGCCGACCAGATCCTCGATGGTGATCGCCCGACCCTCATGGCGTGCAGCCCTGCGAGCACGGCGAACCGCGTCCATGGCATCGGCTCCAGTCAAACCCACCGCCATCCGCGTCCACGGCAAGAGATCGGTATCGACAAGATCTGAACCGAGGTGGTGATGCAGAATTTCGGCGAGGCCAGCGGCGTCGGGCGGGCCGAGGAAGATCGCCTTTTCGAGACGTCCGGGTCGAAGCACGGCGGGGTCCACACGCTCTATCGAATTTGTCGCCCCGACGATGATGATGCCCTCCGTCGACGCGACGGCACCGTCGACCAATGACAGAAAGTCATTGACGAGTGACACCCACCAATCCCGATTGTGGGAATCCAACGTCGAACGATTTGGAAGTGAATCGATTTCATCAAGGAAGAGTATACAAGGCGCAAGAGCCCTGGCGCGAGCAAAAAGGTCACGCTGGGCCTTGATCACCGCCCCGAGATGTCCGTCGGTCGACGAGAAGAACTCACCGATGGATGAGACGATTGTCGGAAGACCACAGGCATTTCCCAATATTCTGGCGAACAAAGTCTTGCCGACACCGGGCGGGCCATGCAGAACGACACCACGGTCGACGTCGCGCCACCCGATCTTTCCCGCCCTCACGTCGGCGATGTCGCGCGCCAGTGTCAGACCCCAAGTGCGCGCGTCACCGAAGGCCCGCATCGAACGCAGGTCGGGGAGGCGGTCGTCAGCCCCGACACGAAACACTGTATTTCGTAGGGCGCGGAGACGAAACGCAGCATCGGCAGCCGACCCCGTCGGACGGAGGGCTGACAGCACCTGTCGATAGGACAACCCTAAAACGTCGGCGTCACAAAAATCACGCGGCGGTCGACCGGACAAACACACACTCACGACACGACGAATGATGCGTGCGCTGGGTGTGGGAACACGAATGGAGACGTCGGCTGCCGAGGCGAGAATCGCCGGTAACGCTGCCACGTCGGCGGTGATGCCGATGACGATCTTGCCGTCGGCGAGCGCGTCGAGAGACTCCGCCTCCGCCTCTGCCAGCGCACCCGGGCTCCGCCGTTCGGTGCCGTCGCGGGTGACGATGTGGTAGGTGCCGGCACCGAACGGCGTCGTGTGAATAACCGCCTTCTTGATCGCCCCGACGTAATCAGACGACGGCACAATAACGACAAAACAAGTGGCCCCGCGCTGTGCGATCCGGCGTCTGGTCGCCTTGTCGAGGGCCGCACCCAACAGGAGGTCGGGTAAGACGGACGAGACGGAAGGGCGTGCAGGCGCGGTGACGCCGGGGTGATCACCACCAGCATCGGGCGCGAATTCATCGTCACCGGATTCATCACCGGAATCGATGATCACATCAAAGATCCGCTTGGCCATGGTCATGCCTCCCCATGCGTGGAGGTGACACGACGACCGAGACGGTAATACCGAGAGAGCGTCCGCGCCCACCCGGCTGCTTCGTCGATCGCCCAAAGGCCCGAAGTGGCGATTTCCGAATGCATGCCGAACCGGGGATGACGACTGACCTCCCCCGTGAGGCAGACGTCGAGGCGAGGGCTGGCCTCCCAATCATCGAGAACGGGAGCCGAAGCCAAAGCCGATGCAGAAGGCCGACCCTCGAGGACGAGGCTTTCGATGTCGTCGGCGAGGCAGCGAAGATGCAGGACGACCGCTGAAGGGTCGGAAATGAAACGAATGGTCATGGCGATCTCGGAAGTCGTGTCCCGAGATCGCACTCTTCGCGTCTCAGGACGGTGAATTGAATTGTGTGTGCATCATTGATGATGTGTGATCCGGCTTTTTATACATGATGCCTTGGCCTCTATTCGTGGTGACACTCGATGAAAGGGAATACACGTTTTTTGACCCGAACCTCTGGCTTGAAATATTTGAGGATTGCATTGAAGGCGACGGGGACGCCGCCAAAGAGATAGGAAACCGGGTTGCCATGACGGCATTTACCGTGGTCGGCGAGCAGCGAGATGGTGGCGACGGCACGAGCGGCAACCGCCGAACAAACGTCGACACGACGTGCGCTGATGAGATGGAGTTCGAAGGACGTAGACATCGCAGAAGCTCTTGAGGATGCCGCTCTCGAGTCCTCCCCTTCAGGGGTGCGGTGTCAGCCGATGCGTGAGCGGGCGAGGCACACCGACGGACACCGCAACGCTGCGGGTTTCGTCCGAACGGTAGGGCTCCAGGCCCGACGGGTGAATATCGTAATCATGAATGAATGATGCCGGACACCCGGATAGGTTGCAATACAAACCGGGAACGAATTCTGAAGAGTTCGTAACCATGGTTAACAGGGGACGAAAGATCACAGGAGGTGAGCACCGGACTGCCTGATTTCACCGTGCGTGTAAGCAAACATGGTCCACAGTATCAACATCGCTCCATATCGATGCGCTATAATTTGACCGTTGATGCAGATAGGGTTTACATTTATAAAGAAACTCAACATCAGTTCCGGTTAGACCAAATCGAAGCGGTTTTAATTGTGGCGTGATTTCTATCAGAAATATGGGGCCTATGTTTGGGCTATGTAATAGCCAAAAGCTTCCAAGCGCGGGTTCGTTTATTTAATAGCTTCCATACAGATGCGTGCCACTGTGCCCGCGAACGCCCCAAGGCAGGTCGTGAGCCATGCTTGGTGCGGATAGCCTTTTCGCTTGAGGCAGACGTTTAGTATGACGACGCTGCTCGCACGATTCTAGGCTACGATCTTTCGCTGCCAAGATTGTTTGGCGGAATCGATTCGAGGTCTCAATGTCGCGAGATATGGTTTTCATCAGTCACGCAACGCCTGATGACAACGATTTCGTCAGATGGCTGGGCACACGGCTGGTCGGCAACGGCTATAGGGTTTGGGCCGACATCTTCGATTTGAAGGGTGGCACTCCTTTTTGGGCAACTATTCAGGAGGCCATCAGTGAGGGGGCAATCAAATTTCTTTTTGTTGCCTCGAAGAATAGTGTTTCCCTCGAGAGGTCGGGCGTTCAAGACGAGCTATCTGTCGCTGCTGCGACCAAGAAGAAGATTGGCGACCCAGAATTCATCGTTCCGCTCCGAATTGACGACGTCTCATACTCGGATTTTCCGATTCAGGTGCATCGATTGAACGCGATCGATTTTTCGAGAGGGTGGGGCGAGAAACTCAACGAATTGCTGGCGCTTCTGGAGGAAGCCCGCGTCCCTCGTGCGGAGACCGATCAGTCGGCCGCGTTCGAAAACTGGCGATCGGCCGTCGGTCGTGTGGGAACCGAAGTTGAGTTTCAACCCGAACCCGTCATGACGAATTTGCTGCCGATAAGCAGATTGCCAAAAGCGATGAACTATTTTCAATATTCGTGCTCAAAGGATGAAATGAAGAAAGTTCTCGAAGGTTGCCGAATCCCTCAAAATTTATGGGGTACTTTGATATTGACATTCTCCGACATTGCAGCGCTGCAACTGGAGACCCCGTCGGGCATTACACTCTCTTCACGTGCGACCGTCGAATTCAATGATTTTTTGTCGGGAAAGATCATCGATCCCTATAGTCCTCAGCGGCAAGATGCATCGAACATTGCCACCAGCTTCTTGCGGCAACACCTCGAGGGGTATCTCGAGTCACGTGGGCTCATTCCATATGAGACATCCTCGGGGGTGGCTCACTATTTCCCACTTGGTTTGATCGATGGATCAGATTGGATCAATTATACGACCTTGGACGGCAAGAAAGCCCGAAAGAAGGTTGTCGGACGAAGTGAAAAGTATTCGGTCTACTGGCATTTGGCCATGAAGATGACAATCGTCCTCGGCAGCGACGAGGTCGTCAGGCTGAAGCCGTACGTCTGCTTCTCGGATGATGGAAGGACCGCCATCAATGACCCGAAACGGACCTCTGGCTTGCGGAAGCGATTCTGCCGAAGCTGGTGGAATCCCCATTGGCGGCAATTGCTCGAGGCGTTCGCTGCCTTTTTCGGGGATGGGAATGACCGGGTCGCCATCGATCTCGGCAGCGCGGGATCCTTCTCTGTCTCGGCCAAGCCGATGGTCTTGAAGACGGCCTGCCGCATTCCGAGCGACCTGGCGTTGATTGCGGATGCGCTGGATCCACCAGAACCTGATGATGGCCTCGACGATCTTGCAGATTTGGACGAGGAGGACGGCGAATGAAGGATTATCAGACCGTCCAACTGAAAGAGCCGCTCCTGACGTTCGGATACAACCAGACCGCCGAGCATCCGAAGGACGGCTTGTTCCTCTTTGGTCCCCTCGCCTCGAACCAGAATCCCGCGCGCATGGACGTTGGAGTAATCGGCACTGCGGGTGGGGCGGAGAAATACCGCTCCTGGGTCGCCGGCATCAGGAAGCCGATTCTGCCTCCGGAAAAAGGCAAACCCGAAAACAAGCTGCTCTGGCCGGGATTTCAGGCGGTGTTCAATGTCGAATGGCCCGAGAAGCCGTTCGCGTTCGTCGAGATCGATGAGGCCGAATTGAGTCGTCGCATCAGGAGTGAAAATCGCCACGAGGGCATTTCAAGGGCAGTCGAACTATTCGATACGGCGGTGAGAAAATATCTTCGGCAGGAAGACGCCAGACCGCCACTCTTGTGGTTTGTCGTCGTGCCTGAAGAGGTGTTTCTTTATGGTAGACCGAAGTCACGGGTGCCGAAGCTCTTACAGGAGAAGTCGACGCTCGCTCTCAGCAAACGCGGTGCTCAGTCGATATTGTCGAAAGGCTCTCTGTTCATCGAGGAGATGGAGGCCGCTGCTCTTTACGAATACGAATTGAATTTTCATAATCAACTCAAAGCGAAGCTTCTTGATACGGGCCAGGTACTCCAAGTCGTGAGAGAGACGACATTGTCCCCTGACGCTGAGGGAGAGTCGACGAGGAGATCACTGCAGGATCCCGCATCGGTCGCGTGGAACCTTAGCACGACGAGCTTCTATAAGACTGGGGCTCGCCCTTGGCGCGTTGCCGACATACGTGATGGGGTCTGCTACGTCGGGCTGGTCTTCAAGAAGATCGAAAACGCTCGGGGAACAGATAATGCATGCTGTGGTGCACAGATGTTTCTGTCGACGGGTGAGGGCGTCGTATTTCGGGGAGCCGTCGGTCCTTGGTACTCACAAACCGACAAGACCTATCACCTATCGCGAGATAAAGCCGCCGAGTTGATGCGCATGGTCGTGGACTCTTATCGGGATATCCACGGTTATGCGCCAAAAGAACTTTTCATACATGGAAAGATCGAGTTTTCGGACAGCGAATGGGATGGATTCAGGAGTGCTGCCCCCGCCGAGACTGTGGTGGTCGGAATACGGATCCGCCGGCAGTCTGAGGTGAAGTTGTATCGCTATGGTCAGAACCCGGTCCTCCGAGGCACCGCGATCATCGCCTCGGAGAGAAAGGCTTACCTTTGGACGGTCGGCTACACACCGCGCTTGGCGACTTATCCGGGTCGCGAAGTGCCCAACCCCTTGACGATCGATGTTGTCCGTCCGTCAGGGCTGGTCGGCATGGAAACGATCTTGAACGATCTCTTGGCGCTCACGAAATTGAACTACAATAATTCCGGGTTTTCCGATGGATCTCCCGTGACGCTGAGGTTTGCCGACCTTGTTGGCGAAATCCTCACGGCTGGCCCCGTGAGCGCCACCGCCCCGTTGCCTTTCAAATATTATATATAATATTCTGCCATATGGACGTTTCCTCTCAAGACTTTTGAATCCAAAATGGAGAAGCCTCCTTGTTCATCGAAGTGATGTGTTTCGGATCAGTGCATACATGGCTTTTTTTGCGCTAATTTCTTTATCATGAACAGTGCAGTCTGATCTCCTCCTTCGCCCTCCAATTAGAAAGTCCACTTCAAATTTTTTTCCAGTTCGCAAGACGATCTCTGCATCGCATGTGAGTTTGGACTTCCATTGCGTCCGGCTTGAGTCGGTTGGAACCCACGCATGTTGGAAGCTCAGCTTTTCGAGAGCATTACGGAATTCAGACGCTACTTTATACCGCCTAGAAAGATCTGGAGAGCAGGCGCGGCTAACTATTGTCTTAACCTGATTGGGAATGTACGGTTCAAATCCAATTGCATCAATAAGTGTGCCGTTCTTGATCGCCGAATCGAAGTCTGCCGCTGATATGCGCGCACCACAGGTTAATGTTATCGACGGAATATTGTTGACTGCTGAAAATAAAGCCATCCCAGCACAATAGACATCTGACTGTGGACCGAACATGCCTGCACCATGCGTCTCGGGGGCTCCATGAGGGCGGTAGAAAAGTCCGGGAGACACTTCCGCTCCAGATGAAATGTCCAAAGCAACGCCAAAATCTGAAAGTTTGGCATTCGGCTTTGAAAGCATGATGTTACCGGGCTTGATGTCTCTATGTATTATACCAAGACCGTTGGCTCTTTCTACAGCGAACAATATATCCTTCATTACGGATACTGAATCTGATACAGGCACAAACTCAGTTTTTATGCGATCTGAAAGCGAACCGTTTGCTATGAATTCCATTTCTATGGCTAGATACTGTTTTCCATTGGCCGAAAATATTTCGCCGGACTGGAACCGAACGACATTTGTGTGATCACAAAGACTTTGCGAACGAGATTCGATTATTTTTGACAGCTCAGAACCCGGAGGTAATTCAATGACTTTTAGGGCGACTTCTTGAGCAGAGAAAATGTTGCTTGCACGATATACGGTGCCGAATTGACCCGAGGCGATCTCTTGCACGTTGATGTATTTCTTTAGTGCGAGTTCCTCCGGGCGAAATGGTGGAACGATAACGCTAGGTAAGATCATTTCAGGACACCCCAAGCGGAAAGGGCGGCAAGACGAGTTGCATCGTCCCAGTGCGGAGCGTGCTGGCCGAGGATGTCGTCACACATCTTGTTCTTATCGATTCTCTCCCCTTTTTCTGACTTTTTTCCAAAGAACGATGAAGTAAAACTATTATTATTAAACATTATTGCCTGTATTCGTCGATCATAAGCAATCAAATTCAATATTCCGTAACTGAAATACAGGCTCGGATACTGTTCTGCTTTCTTGATTGATGGATGCGCGGACATCGCCAAGCGAAAGCCAACGGCGTCCGGCGCGTATTGATCAAATAACTCTGTGAAGGTCTGCCTCATGAAATTCATGAGTTCGGGCGTTTCGACTGGATTACGAAAGTCCCGGATACCATGGGTGACATAGGTTGGCGCAACGCGCGTTCCCTGCAATACACAAAAACGAACCTGCTCGGATTTCAATTCGAAGCCGATAACTGCCATGTGAGTTTCCATTCGAATCGGACGCTGAAGGCATTGAACGGGTAGGCAACACAAAATTCAACTCTATCCTGTATGGGCGACATTGATGTCAACTTGGGTTCGGCGTTCGAAGACGAGACCGGATACTCGATCGGGGCAGATTACGGGCATCTCGTGAATTTGACGACGCTGCCATTCTCGAAGGTCATGTTGAGAACTTGGAAGTTCGGACTGATCGAAAGCACACGCCGTTCTGACGACGTCATTCCTTCCCCTTCGCATTCCGCGCGGACGTTCCATGTGTCAGGGGAGAAGGAAGTTCGGACAGCAGCTATTCGGCATTGGTTTTCCAGCCCGACGATGCGATCGGGCTTGATGCGGATCGGGGCGGGATCGTGCTCGCCGATCTTTTCGGCGAAAGCGCACCACTTGGGATCTGCGCTCCATACCCCGACCCACGAGTTGATATCGAATCGCCCCCGGTTCTGCGGCTTGCCGTCCTTCGGCTTGGGCTCCAACAATCCCTTTGCCACGACCTCGTCCAGCCGTTCGGCGCACTCGGCTTTCACCTTTTCGGCAGGCGTCGAAGCCATGTACTCGGCGTTGGATTTCGTCACGGAGTCGATCAGAAAGTCCTCATAGACCTTCCAACCCTTGTGGTGCGCCGTGATGCGGCGATCCAGGTCGATTAGGTACGAGGTCTTCAGGCGCACCCCGCATACGTTTTGCGTCGTCAGAAAGTGCCTTGCCTCCTGATCGAGCTTTTGACCTGCGGGATCTCCGCTCCATGACCAGGCGAATGCCTGCGAGGATATGAGAATGAGGCCGATTGCGAGGGATCCGATTACTTCCTTTTTCATCGTACCATGATCCGTAAACACAATTGGTTGTCTACGCTTATTTGCTGGTCGGTCCAACAGTTCGCTTAATCAATGGGCTGTTTGAAATGGGATGACGTTTGTTGGTTCGGGTGACAACTCTCTCGTCTGCGCCTTGGCCTCGACCAGCGCCATGTCGAGCATGTAGGCAAGCATCGGCAGATTGCCCTCATTGGCGATACGAACCAACTCCTTCAGCGCTACCGTGATCACTCGTGCTGCAGATTCGGATTCCTCGGACATGGCCGTCGTCTCCATCACCAACCGACACATATTGCCACGGCTGGCGCGAGTGGGGATAAGTTTCCTGCTCGGGTTGAGGGTGGTCGTCGGCGGCATTGGGGCGCAGGCCGCGTTGGCGGGCGACTTCGTCATCCACTACGCGCCCACGGAAAATCTCGAGCATGTCGACGTAGGGCTTCTGGACGAGGCTGGCGATACGATCGACTTGGCGGCGTACGCCCTCACCGACCGCCCCGTCATCGACGCCCTGATAGCCGCCAAGGCGCGCGGCGTGGTCATCCGGGTCCGTTCTCGATCCCACACAGAAACACGACCTGGCGAGGCTCACTCCGCTACTGGCGGACGCACGGATGAAACGCCCTGGTCCCATCATGCATGTGTTTCGGCGTGGGATTTTGACCCCCTTGAGGGGGTAATCGGCGTCCAATTTTGACCCCCTGAACGCAACCGCGAGCAGACTGCCAGCCCTTGTTTGGAGGCGGCGGTCGGGGGATGAAGTCAGTGGATACGATTGCGCGGATACGCCGCGATTTCTTCGTTCGAGATCGGTCGATCAAGGAGATCGCGCGCGAACTGCATGTCGCCCGGAACACGGTCCGGAAGGTGATCCGGTCGGGCGAGACGATCTTCGCGTACTCCCGCGACAAGCAGCCGTTGCCCAAGCTCGGTCCGTGGAAAACGGAACTCGACCGGCTTCTGGCGGCGAATGCGGCGGTATCGACGCGTGAACGGCTGACGTTGGTGCGGCTCTTCGAGGAGTTGCGCGGAGTGGGCTACCAGGGCGGCTACGACGCGGTGCGGCGTTACGCTCGGGCCTGGGCGGTGGAGACGGCGGCGGCCAAGGTCGATGCCTATGTGCCGCTCTCCTTCGCGCCGGGCGAGGCCTACCAGTTCGACTGGAGCCACGAGATCGTTCTGATGAACGGCCTGCCGATGACGGTGAAGGTGGCACACGTCCGGCTCTGCCACAGCCGCATGATGTTCGT
Organism: Pinisolibacter sp. DMC100; assembly: GCF_056313705.1. Lineage (NCBI taxonomy): Bacteria > Pseudomonadati > Pseudomonadota > Alphaproteobacteria > Hyphomicrobiales > Ancalomicrobiaceae > Pinisolibacter > Pinisolibacter sp. DMC100. Next base: position 1,498,008 of record NZ_JBQUZT010000001.1, read on the forward strand.
CCGCGCCTATCCCCGCGAGAGCCAGGAGATGGTGTTCGACGCCCACGACCGGGCCTTCGCCTTCTTCAAAGGCACCTGCACGCGCGGCATCTACGACAACATGAAGACCGCCGTGGAGACGATCTTCGTCGGCAAGGAGCGCGCCTACAATCGCCGCTTCCTGCAGATGAGCGGGCATTACCTGGTCGACCCGGTGGCCTGCACGCCGGCTTCGGGATGGGAGAAGGGACAGGTCGAGAACCAGGTCGGGTTGGTGCGTGAGCGGTTCTTCACCCCGCGCCTGCGGCTGCGGTCGTTCGACGAGTTGAACGCCCTCCTGCTCGACCGCTGCGTCGCCTACGCCAAGGCGCATCGGAACCCGGAGTTCCCCGATCGGACCACCTGGGAGGTGTTCGAGGACGAGCGAGCGTCGCTGGTTCCCTATCGCGGCCCCTTCGACGGGTTCCACGCGGTGACCGCGTCGGTATCGAAGACCTGCCTCGTTCGCTTCGACAACAACAAGTACTCCGTCGCGGCGAGCGCCGTCGGCCGCCCCGTGGAGATCCGCGCCTATGCCGACCGGCTCGTCGTCCGCCAGGATGGGCGCATGGTCGCGGAACACCAACGCTCCTTCGGCCGCGGCGAGACGATCTACGATCCCTGGCACTACGTGCCGGTGCTCGCACGCAAGCCCGGGGCGCTGCGCAACGGTGCCCCGTTCAAGGACTGGGTGCTGCCCGGTGCCCTCGATCGGATCCGCCGCAAGCTCGCCGGGTCGAACGACGGTGACCGACAGATGGTCGACATCCTTGCGGCGGTGCTCGACGACGGCCTGGTGGCCGTCGAGGCCGCCTGTGCCGAGGCCCTCGGCGAGGGCGTGCACTCCGCCGACGTGGTGCTGAACATCCTGGCGCGACGGCGTCCGGCGGGAGAAGCAATCACCATCCTGACCCCGGACGCATTGAAGCTCCGGCACGAGCCGATCGCCGACTGCGCGCGCTACGACGCGCTGCGGAGGGCCGGCTGATGGACCGCACCCAGATCCTCAGCACGATGGCCGAGTTGAAGATGTTCGGCATGAAGGCGGCCTATGACGAGATCGTCGCCACCGCCTTGAAGCGCAACCACGACCCTCAGCGCGTCGTCGCGGCTCTGCTCACCGCCGAGATCGCCGAGAAGCAGGCCCGTTCGATCCGCTATCAGATGGGCGTGGCCAAGCTGCCGCTCGCCAAAGACATCGACGAGTTCGCCTTCGACGGCACGCCGATCAACGAGAACCTGGTTGCGGACCTCGCCGGTGGCGGCTTCGTCACCCAACAGCGCAACGTCGTGTTGATCGGCGGCACCGGCACGGGCAAGACCCACCTGGCCATCGCCATCGCGCGATCCTGCATCAGGGGCGGCATGCGTGGGCGCTACTTCAACGTCGTCGACCTGGTCAACAAGCTCGAGGCCGAGACCCGAGCCGGTCGGCAAGGCCGGATGGCGGATTACCTCTGCCGCCTCGACTTCATCGTCCTCGACGAGTTGGGCTACCTGCCGTTCGCCCAATCCGGTGGTCAGTTGCTGTTCCACCTGATCAGCCGGCTCTACGAGCGCACCTCGATCGTGGTCACCACCAACCTGGCCTTCGGCGAATGGCCGTCGGTGTTCGGCGACGCCAAAATGACGACCGCGCTGCTCGACCGGCTCACGCATCACTGCGACATCGTCGAGACCGGCAACGACAGCTGGCGCTTCAAACACCGGGCCTGAGATCGGCGCCGTCGTCGGTATCGTGCCTACGGTCGGGCTACGCCCTCCCTCCGTCACGACACCAACGACACGCCCGAAATAACCGACGTGCCGAAATGCAGGCGGCGACCTTCAGCACCATAACAGGGGGTCAAAGTTGGACGCCGATCCGGGGTCAATGTTCCGCGCCGATTGACAATCATGCACTTGAAATCCTATCTCGTGGACGGGACCGTTATCCGATCGGGATCGGCGAACTTCACAGCGAGCGGCTTGAAGCAGCAGGACAACGATCTGATCGTCTCATCGGATGGCGCAACTGTCCGGTCATTCACAGAAAACTTCGAACGGATGTGGTCCGGGGCGCAACCAGTCTCTCTCGCCATGCCGCCCGCTGCACCCGCCTCCACGACCCGTCAGCCGACCTCGTCCACCGCTTGCATGATCAAGGGCAACGTCAACCGGAAGGGCGAGCGCATCTATCATCTGCCCGGGGGACGAGACTATGAAAGGGTGACGATGACAGATCCGAAGAAACGGTGGTTCTGTTCCGAGCATGAGGCGCAAGAGGCTGGCTGGCGCTCTTCCGCAAATTGATAGACCCGCATCAATCCTCACCAACGGTGTCGAGTAATTTCAATTTCTCGAATACTGCCCTCTCGAATCTCTTCAATTGTCGAGATATTTTCTCCCCCTGCCCAAATGCATTTGCGCTTCGTCGAGCATAGGATGAGAAGTTCCGAAACTGAAGCGGCGTAAAACGCCTCCGCAAGCGCTTCGTGTAGACTTTACTCGAGCGCCCCTTCGCGATTGCCTCTTCTGCAACGCGCTGCGTTCTCTTGAACGCTCGCTTCATCTTCCGCCACTGGCGGGAGAGCGAACTTGCTCGGATGTACACCCCATCGGGATGGAAATTGAACCCGAGGTATTGAGCTGCCTTCTTTGGTAAATGAGCAGGAGCTGTATGATCAAAGCGCGTTCGCTCCGTTTTTGCTATGCTCAGTTCCAATTTTTCTGCACGGACGAGCCCGCCAATTGTTGCCTCGGCTTGGGCAGCGAATTCATCTTTGCATATGACGAGGATGTCGTCGGAATATCGACGGTATAGTCCACCTATGTCGTCGCAATATGCCTTCGCTGCCACGTCGAAATCGATCATATAGAGATTCGAGAGCGTGGCGCTGATTGGCGTGCCTTGCGGAATTCCCACGCCTGGAGTGGGATTCGACTTGAAGGCAATACCCGACGCCTTCAAATCGGCAACCGTCGCAATTGGTTCTGCCCCCTTCGCCTTTAAAATTTTGGCATATTTGGGATTCGCTCGGAGTTCATCGAGTTCGACGTAGTGAAAACGTGAAATATGTCGGAAAACACGCAGCCAATCATCACTCAAGCTGACCGTATTCAGCATTCTCTTCAGACGCGTCTTCAGCAGCCCATGATCCAGATTGTCGAAGAAGCCGGTCACATCGAACGCAAGAATGGTGACCGGAGAATTGGTCTTTGCAAATTCAAAGACGTCAGCAGCGAAGTGATAGTTACCCCTGCCCAGCGGCCTATAAGCAATGACGTTCTCACTAATGCCGCGCTTAATATAAAAATCGTTGAGTTCGTTTCCAAGCAAGAATGAATAGTAAGACAAAATGCATGCATCCCTATGCGAGGCATACATGATTGGTCTGTCTTTGTATTTTGTTTTGCCTCTTTCCGCGCCCTTTGTCTTGCGGTACCGCTTTTCCGATTTGATGTACCGGATCATCGGACTGAAGGCATGTCGCGAAACAAATTTTGGGTCAGTCGCCTTGAGAGCAAACTTCTCACATACGGGACGATCGAAGTGCTTGTAGCCTCTTGGTCGAAACCAATCCAGATTCAACTGAGCGCCCTCGCAGTCGCAGAGTTCGGGGGATTAGCTCTGACCCTGAGCCCCGGCGGTTGACCGGACATCCCCCGAACGCACGCCGCCATCTGTCAGCTTCGGTTCGATGTGTCTGAGCTTCGAACTTCTATCCAACACGGGTCTAAAAACGCGAGGCGGTATAATGTAACCGTGGAGGTCCGAGCTATGCTCAGTGTCTCATTCGATTGGGTCGCGGTCGTCGCGATGCTGATCAGCATCGTGTTGCCGGCAGCCACTTTCGAGGTTGACAGTCTCAACAGTCCGACCACTCGGCCATTTCCGAGAGGCGTCTCCAATATGGATTGAGGGACGCAACCTTACAAGCCTTGGTTCGCAGCCTTACCCATCTTTCCCATGTCGTCGTACACGAGATTCTCGGTCGCTCAAATCTCACCGCGACTCTTCGCGTAGCTGCTTTTCCCTACGGCATGACGCCTGACCAACATCTCGACTCCCTTGGCGATGGTCCCTTTGTCGAGATCGTTCAGATCGAACACGCTGCCGTACCAGGCCACCATGCGGTGATGATTCCGACTCCGTGGCTTTGCCATGGCGTCGAGGAACTCCTCGAAGCCGGTGATGCCACCGACGTCCTCAGGGGGCGCACGGTGTTCGCCATCGATGAACCTCGGGTAGTCACGGGCGTGATCGAGATCGGAGACCTCCTCGAGGTCGACCTTGAATTCCCAGTTGTCGCCGAAATCGTAGTTGTAGGCGAACGCCACCACGCCGCGATCGACGAGCGTTCCAATCTTCAGATTTCTGGCGTCGTAGATTTTCACCCAGTCGATGCCATCGATGTTGGGGACGCCGTATCGCCTCGGCTCCTCGTCACCCCCCACCCGAAATTGGAAGAGGTGGTAGTTCTCGAATGGGAAGACCGCCTGGATGAGGTCGTGCAGCCCACGAAGGCTCGTGGAGAGAGGCACCTCCACACGACGCCATATCCTCGGCTCGAAATGCTCGAGTTCGATTCGGATACGAGCGATTCGATTGGTGTATGAGGCGGTCGCTGTCATTGCACGATGATCAAATTGAAGCCGTCGGGCCACCGGCACACTCCGATCGCACTATCGTGCGAGGAGTTTGCAGCAAAAATACCAGCGCCACCCAACATGGCCGTACGAGCATAGACGATTCCCCACCAGTTGAAATGGTAACTACTCAAAGGAAACACTAGGGTCCAGACTCATAACCAGTAGGCGACCGTCGCCACGATATGAACTGCGGCGAGGAAGTTGACGGCGAGACGGTCGTATCGGGTGGCAACACGTCGGAAGTCCTTCAGGCGGCAGAACATCCGCTCGATGGCATTGCGGTCGCGATAGAGGTAGGGCGAGAAACAGTTCTTCCAGATCCGGTTCGCCTTGGGTGGGATGTTCGGCATCGTGCCCTTGGCTTCGACGGTTCGGCGGATGTGGTTGGTGTCGTAGCCTTTGTCCGCATGCAGGATGCGGCACTTCGGAAGGCGTTCGAGCAGAACCGAAGCCGCTGTGCAATCAGCGACTTGTCCAGCCGTCAGCAGGAAGGCTATCGGACGGCAGGCGGTGTCGGTCAGGGCGTGGATCTTGGTCGTCCGGCCGCCGCGCGATCGCCCGATGGCTTGCGTCTTCTCCCCCCTTTTCCTCCGGAGGCCGACCGATGGGCCTTCACGGCGGAACTGTCGATGAGGACGTGCGCCGGTGCGCCGGCGGCGGCCGAGAGCGCATGGAAAAGGCGTTCCCAGACTCCCTTGGCAGCCCATCGGACATAGCGGTTGTAGAGGGTCTTCCTCGGCCCGTAGTCGGCAGGCGCGTCGACCCAACGCCCGCCCGACTTCAGGACGTGGACGATGCCGCTGATGACACGGCGGTCGTCGACCCTCGGCTTTCCTCTCGTATCGCGCGGCAGATGCGGCGAAATCCGGTTGAACTGCTCATCGGAGAGCCAAAACAGGTCGCGATTCATGCCGATCTCCTCTCGGAAATCGTGAATCACACTTCACTCTGAACTGACAACCATTTTATGGGTCCAGACCCTAAACTATTTTCGATTCAAGTGCTGGGCAAATATCAGTTATCGTGCTTTGTATGTCCGATATTACAATTAACGCCTGGCGAGCACGAGACACGCCAACATATAAAGATTGTTTTATTGACTCAGGGTATCCAAGAATAAGAAGTATAACGGCCTCCGATTCCAGCCCCTTAAACGACGATAGGTCATATACCGGAATTGAGGTTTTGTCTCTTTTCTCGTGATGTCTCTTAAGCGTAATGTTTAAGACCGTATCAGGTAGCGTGGTCACCCAATCATCGCTTACAAAAAACAATACCAACTCTGCCGCCCAGACGGATGTATTAACTGGCCTGGAGAACACAAGGCGGCCCGACGCATCCCGACGCCAACTTCTTTGGTTAAATTTTGATTTTTCTATTTTTCTTCGAAGATCAGGGTCGATGGAGATTTCTTTCAAGCCGCCCTGAATCAGTTTTACATCATCACCTGTCGGTCTAATTTCTTCACTGAGCGCGCTAAGGAACGAAGCTGAGAACCCTGACGGATAGGTAACTCCTGTCGAGTTAAATGAACGCAATCCAGATACGTAATTTCTGACAGCCTCTTGCCAACCGCGCCTTTCAGGAATCGATATTGTACTTCCAATTACGTTAGATGTTTCTGTGGAAGCGGACCCACCAAGAAGTACCACCGTATCATTTATTAGACCAAGATCTATAAGCTGGGAGATCGCAGTTTTCAATGTCTTTGACTGGGATTTACTCGTAGCGCTATAAAATTGAACGAACCCCTTGTTCTGCAGTTCCCCCTCTGCATCGGGTGCATGCGGGTAAAAGGCTTTAATTATATTATATATCTCACCAGCATTTCTGCAGTTTCTTGATAGATCAACAACGGGATCCGCTATCGGATAGCGGGATCTGTGCGGAAGCAAAGATTGAGCATCATCGTGAAATACATATAAAATCCCAGCGTCTTTGCTAAAAAGCGCAAGCTCGACCAAAGCCCACCAATCCTCACGAAAATCCTGCCCTTCATCAACAACTATGGCATCATATCTACGCTCGGATCCTTCTATAGAAAGCGCGCTAGCAATCAATTCATCAGCTATTGGCTCGTCATAATTACTCCAATATTCGGATGTTTTATTTATATTCGAATAACTCAATTCGTGACACCACTGCGAAAAGGATCGAACTTCGACGCAGGTTCCCCTCGTCAATCGCTCCACATACTCTGCAAGAAGAGGGCTGTGACATAGAAATAGTGTTTTTAAACCAACATTACCTAGGCGAATTGCCTTCTCAGCGGCGACAAGTGTTTTTCCTGAACCCGCGCAACCGGAGATACGCAGCCTCTTTACGAAGCGCATCTTCCACAAGAGTTGATACTGATCATCGGTAAGTTTCTTTATCGCAAGACCAACACCAGAAAAGTATTCGCTAATAGCGCTTGAAAATTCTTCGCTCGATTCGGCCTCCAACAGATTTGAAAATCCAGCCTGAACCACGTACTCGCGCTCTGAAACGCTCGCATCTTTTAATGAATCAGAAATTGCGACAAGAAGCTCTTCGGCGTCCTTCGTAATTTCTGGAGATTTTTCTACTCCAACAGATTTTAGTGAATCCTCCAATTCTTTTCTATTTGTATCGCCCTTAAATATTATGTTAAACTTTTGCTTTAGTCCGCATTTCAACTTTTCAAACCCTCCTTTAACAAGGGCATTAGCAGTGTCTTTTGTTGCGCTTGTTGCTCCCAATATCACCGCGTCAACAATCACCGAAATAATATCCATAGATTCAACTCCTGCTATCAGGCGTCATTCTCATAACATTCATCCTACCTTTGGTGGGACAACAAGAAACTACGAAATTATACGAATAGGGCTTTTAGCACTTGCCGGTCCATGGATCTGCGTTGCCGCAAGGACTCCACCTGAGGGAGCGCCAAACTCACAATGGAATTCCCGCCTAGAGGCGATCGTTATAGCATTGCACTGATCATCAAGGTCAATTATAGAGATATATATTACTTTTTTATTTACCAATATTAGGGATATAAAATATATAATTTAGATATACGCGGACATTTTTCTGAAAATCTGATATGTAATTATTAGTAAAATATCTACTGTTTCCATGTGAAACTTGTGAATACTATATGAAAGGCTCCACAGCATCCACCCGACGCCATATCCCCGGCTCGAAATACTCAAACTCGAATCGGATACGAGCGGTTCGTACATGAGGTGGTCGCTGACAGGGCACGATAACAATCGAGAGCGGAGCCCCGCCCCAACACCGCATCGGAACGACACCGGCCGACGCTGTCCGTCAGCTTTGAGTCATCGTTTCGCGCGGTCGCATGACCGACACCAATCACCGGAGATCGTATCGCGTCGTGGCGGGATTGCCACGGATCATAGCGAAAGCAGTGATGCTAACCAGCGTTTGGAACGCCACCAACCCAAGGACCGCTATACTTCGAAATATTTAATTTCAGAAAATACCTTTTAATTTCAGGAAGATCGAATCTCAGATATTCGCGGTGAATCTCAGATTCATGGCTCCACAACAGAAGGAATTGGATGGGGCGACAGGATTCGAACCTGTGAATGGCGGAATCAAAATCCGCTGCCTTACCACTTGGCGACGCCCCAGGACGGCTGCCGGCCGGGCCGGCGCGTCGGGCTCCCTATAGCGATTCCCGCAACGCCCGGCAACCGACGCGGCGTTCCGCGCTCGAAATCGTCGGATCGACATTTCTGTCCACAGGGGTGCGATTGGCCCCTTGCGGCGACCGGCCGAGGTCTATATACAGCGCCTCGCGGTCACGGAGTGTAGCGCAGTCTGGTAGCGCACCTCGTTCGGGACGAGGGGGTCGCAGGTTCAAATCCTGCCACTCCGACCACCGCTCAAGCCCGGTCCCGACGGGCTCATTCATCCGAGAGATGGGATTCGAACGTGCTCCTGCGAGCGCGTCGTCGCGCGTTTGCGTCCGCGGCGTCATGGCGTCTCCATGGCCGCGTCTCGTCCTTGGAGACGGGCGACAAACCGGGTAGAATTCTTGCAAGTCGAAGGTCGCGCGGATCGCGCCGGCGTCGGCGAACGAGTCGAAGGCGAGGGCAACGACGGGAAAACCCGCGAGCCTCGCCACAGAGACGGCCGATCAACGGCCGCGTCGGACGGGGCGAGAGAAGCATGTGCACCGATCAGCAGGGACCGGGAATGGCGGCCGCGTTCGATCCGACGCGCTGCCCGCTGTTGCAGGGCCTGAGCGTCGAGGATGCGGATCGGATGATGGCGTCCGACCCGCGGATCAGCGCCTGCAGGGCGGCGATCGAGGCGGGCCGTCCCGACACGTTGGAGCCCTGCGTCGCCAAGATGGTGCGCGCCCACGACGCCGGCCCGCGCCGGACCGGCGGCAAGCGGGTCGCCTGAGCCTCAGGAAAAACGCGCCAATCGTTCGATCAGTGCCTTGCGGTCGGCGCTCGCCTCGGCGTTCCAGCGCGCGACGTTGGCCATGGCGTCGGCCGCCGCCTGCACGAAGATGCCCGGCGTCGTCACCATCGCGTCGACGATCGCCGCCGCGCGACGCGGATCGGCGGTGTCGACCAGCCGCCCCGACGATCCCAAGACTTCGCGGAACACCGCCTTGTCCGGCGCCACGACCGGCAGGCCGGCATGCTGCGCCTCGAGCAGCGGCAGACCGAGGCCCTCGTCGTGCGAGGTCGACAGGAAGACGTGGGCGGAGGCGAGCAGCTCGCGCACCCGCGCGGGCTCGGCATAGCCGTGCATCACCACGCCCTCGCGGCCGGCGAGCTTCTCGGCTTCGCCGCCCCAGCCTGCCCGGCCGACCAGATTGAGTCGCGCGTCCCAGCCGTGGACGCGCCTCAGCACCTCGACGATGTCGGCGGCCGCCGCGAGGTTCTTGCGCGGCTCGATGGTGCCGAGCGCGATCAGGTCGAGCCTGCCGCCCTTCTCCGCCCGCCGCGCGTTGGCCGCCCGCGCCGAGGCCTCGGCGCCGATGGCGAAGACGTCGCGTACCTGGGGGCGATAGAGCGTGATCTCGGCATCGGGGCGGGCGAAGGCCGAAAGCTCGCCCGCCGTCGTCTGCGAGTTCACCAGGAACCACGGCAGCGTCTCGACCGCCCGGCGGAAGGCCGGCGCCATGTAGAGCGCCGCCCGCCGGTTGAGGTCCTGAGGCCTCGTCAGCAGGAAACAGTCGTGGATGTAGGGCACGACGCGGGCGCCGAAGAGGCTCGCCGGAATCGACGGCGGAAAGCCCGGTGCGAGCAGGATCGACCCCGGGTTCAGCGCCAGCCGCGCCGGAATGCCGATCTGCTGGGCGAGGATCAGCCCCAGCGTGCCCTTGGAGCGGATCGGCCGGATCTGGAGCGGCGCCAGCGCCTCCGCGCCGAACAGCTCCAGCGTGATCCGCTCGAGGCCGGTGACGGCACGTCCGAGATGGGTATGGTCGACGTAGATCATCACGCCTCCGTCGGCACGGCCCGGCGGCGGCGCGCGGCCCGCCGCAGCACGGCATCCTCGCTCGCGTCGCGCCCGAGCACGACCATGCCGTCGAAATGCGGCAGCAACGACTTCATCACCGCGATCTCGTCGGCCGACCGGCGATCTTCGAGATCGGTGGCGTCGGCGACGAGGAAGACGTGGTCGGCGACCTCGGCCGCCTCGAAGAGAAGCGCCGCCGTCGGCTGACGCCCGAGATGGACGATCGCCCGGTCGCCGTGGCGCCGCAGCGCCGCGAGGAAGGCCGCGAGCCCTTCGGGATGGCTCTCGCCGTCGCCCTCGATCGGCGGATCGAGCGGGCGCAGCAGCGTCGTCGCCGCGTCGCCGACGCGCTCCCACTCCGCTTCGCCGGGCAGTCCGATCGGCGCCACGGCACGTCCGCGCTCGAACAGCACGTCGAAGGGCGCCGCCTCGTGGGCGAGGTCGACGAGGGTGTCGGTCGCCGCCTCCGGTGCGCCCGCGCGCGCCAGCCCGAGGCAGAGCGAGGCGGTGACCAGCGTCGGCACGGTGTTGGAGAAGACGACGCAGACGCCGGCGCGATCGCTCGCCCCGAGCGTGTGGCCGAGCGCGTCGAGACGCTCGAGGGCCGCCTCGTCGGGATGGCCGTCGGCGGCCTCGCTGAGCGCGCCGATGCCGGCGCCGGGACCGTCGTCGGCACCGAGCCGGGCGATGGCGTCGAGGCCGATGGCGAAGGTCGCCTCGCGGAAGCCGGCGGTGGCGCGCCGGGCGCGGCGGCGGGCGGGATGGTCGGTCGCGGCATCGTCGGTCGAACGGGCGCGGCGCGTGGTGCGGGGCGCCTCCGCCGGCTCGGCCGTCACCGGAACCTCGGCCGGAACCGCCGTCGGAACGACCGGCGCGACGATCGCGGCCACGGGAGTGGGAGGGGTGGAGGGGACGACCTCGGCGGCGGGCGGTGCGGGCTCCGCCGGGATCGACGCGACCTCGGCGACGACCGGCGCGATCACGGGCGCGGTCTCGACCGCGGGGGCGGCCGTGGCCGTCGCCGTGGCGAGCACCGACCGGCCGCGATAGAGCGCCAGCGAGATGCCGAGACCGAGACCGGCGACGCCGGCCAGCGCCAGCGCCAGCGTGGTGCGCGGCGAGAAGGGCTTCAGCGGGATCTGCGCCGGCGAGACGACGCGGGCGTCCGAGACCTGGGTGTTGCGCTGGAGGGTGGTCTCCTCCATCCGCGACACGAAGCTCTTGTAGAGTTCGCGGCGGGCGTTGGCCTCGTTCTCGAGCTCCTGCATGCCGACCGTCGCCTGCGAGGCGTCGGCGAGATGCGCCTGCGCCCGTTCCAGCGCCTTGCGGGCATTGTCCTCGTTGGCGCGGGCGACCTGATAGTCGAGCGCCGCGGTGGCGGCGAGCGACTTGACCTCGTCGGCCACCTGCTGGCGGGCGCGGTCGACTTCCGCCGTGGCGGCGGCGACGCGCGGATGGCGCGGGCCGAGCGTCTGCTCCAGTTCCGACTTGCGGCGCATGGCGGTGGCGGCCTCGATCTTGAGGCGCGAGATGACGGCCGAGCCGATCGAGTCGGTCTGGGAGAGAATGGTCGGATCGCCGCTCTTGAGCAACTGGGCGAGGCGCTCGGAGCGCTCGCGCGCCTCCTGCGTCTTGGTACGGGCGGCGACCAGCATCTCGTTCGACTGGCGCATCGTCTCTTCTTCGACGAGGTTGCCGCGGGTCATCGCGATGCCGTTGTTGCGCTTGTACTCCTCGACGCGGGCCTCGGCCTCGAGCATCTTGGAACGCATCTCGTCGATCTGCCGCGACAGCAGGTCGTTGGCATGCTCGACCTGATCGACCTTGGCGCGGGCGAGCCCCTCGACGAAGGCCTGGGCGACGGCATTGGCCAGTCGCGCCGCCTTGTCCGGCGTCTTCGACGACACGGTGACGTCGATCAGATTGTTCTCCTTCGGTCGCTCGACCAGCACCCGCTCGGCGAGATTGCGCACCGCGGCGGCGACCGGGTCGGCCGAGGCGCGTTCGCCGGCCGAGACGATCTCGTCGTCGTCGACGAGCTTCTCCTTGGCGACGGCGGCGGCGAGCGTGTCGTAGGACTTCACCAGCTCGAGGCGGGTCTCGACCCAGCCGAGCTCGGTGCCCTGCATCTGGCGGGAGACGTCGTTGCCGACGATCTGCTTGTCGCGCGGATCGAGCAGCACGCGGGCCGAGGCGCGCCAGACCTTGGGCGAGACCACCGAATAGGCCATGGCCGCGCCGAGGAAGACGGCGAGGCAGAGCGCGACGATCGTCCATTGCGACCTGAGGATGCGCAGCACCAGAGCCAGATCGACCTGATCGGCTCCCTCCGCTCGTGCGGCGGCGCTCGTGCCGCCGTCGTTCGTCGTCGCGCTGGTCGTCGTCCTGGACATCGTGCACCGCCTTCGACGGCCCGTTTCGGGCCGATCTCGCGGGCTCGCGCGCCGTCGTCGGAAACGCCGTCGAGCCCGTCTGTCAGAAGACGTGAAAGCGTTTAACGAACGATAAATCATGTTTCGAAAACGCCCGCGGGGCCGGTCCGACCGCCCCGATCGGCGTCACGGCGGCGTCAGATCCAGCCGCCGCGACGCTCCGAAGTCGTCCGCGCGGGCGAAGACGTCCATCACCTCGAGGAGACCACTCGCCCCGGCGAGCCGGTTCCAGGTGTGGAGCCCGGAGAGCGGCGCCGGCGTGGCGAAACGGGCGAGCGTCGTTTCGGCGAAACCCTGCGCGTCGAGCCGGTCGATCCGCGTCAGCGCCAGACCGCAGCCGTAGCCGCGCGTCGAATCCTGCACCGGCCGGAGGAGCCCGTCGGCATGCGCGATCGGCCGCCCCGCCGGCCGCGCCGTCGCCGGGTCGACCACCACCGGGCCGTCGCCGACCGGCGTCCACGGTCCCTCGAGCGTCGGCGCATGCCAGATGCACAGCGCGTCCCAGCTCGAGCACCAGCGCTCGCGCACCGTGCCGAACAGGAACCAGCCGTCGGCGGTCCGGACGGGCGTCGCGTCGCCGACGTCGATGTCGGAGAGCAGCACCGCGTGTTTCTCGAAACGGTGGGGCAGGTCGACTGCCCGCCACAGCTCGACGGTGCGTCGCCCCGAGGTCTCGGGGATCATCCACACCGTGCCGTCGGCCTCGAAGATCTGCGGCCAGGAGAGATGGCAGTCCTGTTCGAGGAAGGGTCGCGGCGTGCCGATCGGCCCTTCCGGCCCGATCTCGACCGCCGACAGGATGCCCTTGCCCGTGGCATAGGGAAACTCTTCGAGGAAGAGGACGTCGCGCCCGCCGACCGACCACAGGAAGGGGTCGGCATAGAAGCGCGCGCCGTCGTCGGCGAGCAGGTGGAAGGGCGCGTCGTCGCTCTGCGGCCGGACGGGATCGCTGCCCGGCGTCCGTCGCCGCCAGATCGTGCGCCAGTCGGCCGGCCGGCGTACCAGCCGCTCGAGCTTTCCGGCGATCCGCGCCTCGAGCGAACGCAGGAAGAGCCGCGCCGGGGCGAGCGGCGAGAGCGTCGCGCCTTGCGGATCGGCGGGGGCGATCGCGAGCGTCTCGCCGCGCGCCGCGGCGGTCACCGCCAGCGCCGCCATGTGGGCGAGCCGACCGAGGATCTGCGACACCGCGGCCAGCGTCGACCGGCTGTCCTCGACCGCGACGCGCCAGCGCCCGACGAGGCGCGGTGCCTCGCCCGCGGCGTGGCGGGTGATCTCCAGCACCGGGACGCGGGTCTCCAGCACCGCCGTCACGGCGCCGTCGAGCGGCGGTAGACCGAGACAGGTCGCGGCGAGCACCGGCGTCGCGCCGGCCTCGGCGGTCGACCCGTCGAGATCGAGAATCAGGTCGAGGTCGGGTCCGGCTTCGGCGAGATCGAGCGCCCCGACCCGATCGGCCGCCGTTTCGCCGAGTGCCCTTCCGACGGCGCGATCGAAGGCGAAGAGCGCCTCGAGCCCGGCCGGGACCGGCGCGGGCACCCCGTCGAGACGGACGACGACGACGTCTCCGCGCACTGCCAGTCGACCTGCCACCGCCGCCTGCCAACGACGCGCACTGCCTGCGGCGATGCGCAGACCCAGCCGCAAATTGTCATCGCTCGCCATGGTGGTCTATCCTCGCGCGGCTGCGTCGGGCCTCTCGTCCGGGGCGATGGTCGATCGGCAGTGTTCTCGGGCTCATGTCCTATTCGAAAAGTCTCAATCTTCTGCTGACGACACGTGCGGTCGGCGACGGCGGCGCCGAGAAGGTCTGGGTGTCGATCGCCCGGGGCTTCGCCGCGCGCGGCGACCGCGTCACCCTGGCCGTCGATCAGGCCCCGCCGCCCGGCTTCGACCTCGACGCGACGACCAATCCGCGCCTGGTGGTGCTCGGCTGCGCGCATGCGGTCTCGCTCGCCCGGCTGACCCGCCTGGTCGGGGCCGATCCGCCGGACGTGGCGCTCGCCGCCGTCTCCGGCTCCTGCGTCAAGCTCGCCGCCGCCGTGGCGATGTCGCGCCGTCGGACCCCGACCATCGTCTCCTATCACGGCTTCGAGGAGTGGCGGACCGGCCGCCTCTCGGCCTGCGCCTATTTCGGCATGCCCTTCCTCGACCGCATCGCCGACCACATTGTCGGCGTCTCCGACGGGCTGGTCGAGGACCTGATCGCCCAGTGGGGTGCCGATCCGGCGCGCACGCGGCGGATCTACAACCCCGTCGTCGTCGACTTCGCGGCGGCCCGCGCGAGCGCCGCCGATCTGGCGAGCCGCTCGCCGCTCGTCCTGGCGGTCGGCCGCCTCGGCGTCGAGAAGGGGATGGTCGACCTCGTCCATGCCTTCGCCCGCGTCGCTCGCCCCGACGCTCGGCTGGCGATCGCCGGCGAAGGACCTGAACGCGGCCGGCTCGAGGCGCGCATCGCCGCCCTCGGTCTCTCCGACCGGGTCGAGCTGCTCGGCCGTGTCGATCCCGAGCCGTGGTACGCCCGCGCCCGCGTCGTCGCGGTACCCTCGCGCACGGAAGCCTTCGGTCTGGTGCTGGTGGAGGCGCTCGCCCACGGCCTGCCGATCGTCGCCACCGCCTGTCGCGGTCCGCGCGAGATCCTCGGCGAGGGACGCTGGGGCCGGATCGTGCCGATCGGCGACGCCGACGCCATGGCACGCGGCATCGAGGCGGCGCTCGACGCGCCCGGCGATCCGGTCGAGCGATCGGAACGTGCCGAGGTCTTCGGCTTCGAGGCGGGAATGGTGGAATGGGCGCGTCTGGTCGACGCCGCGGCGGGTCGGGCGTGACGCCTCAGCCGCGCGGCGGGCGACGCGTGCCGAGGAGGAGACCGGCGAGGTGGCTCGCCAGCCAGCCGACGTTCTCGGCATAGCGCGGCAGCAGCCGGCGCGGTTCCTGGAAGGCGCGCCACGCCCATTCCAGGCCGACGCGCTGGAAGAACTTCGGCGCCCGGGTGCGGTGGCCGGCGATGAAGTCGAGCGCCGCGCCGACGCCGATCCACGAACCCTTGGCCGTGGTTTCCACCGCGAAGTCGGCGAAGACCTCCTGCTTTGGCGCGCCGAGCGCCAGGAAGCAGATGCCGGCGCCCGACGCGACGATCCGGCGGGCGGCGTCCGCGGCGGCGGGGCCGCGCGGGTCGAAGCCCATCGGCGGCGCTTCCGCTCCGGCGACGACGAGACCGGGAATCGTCGCCCTCAGCCGCGCGATGGCGGCGTCGAGCACCTCGGGCGACGTGCCGAAGAAATAGACCGCGATGCCGGCCTCGGCCGCGGCGCGGGCGAGCGGCACGACGAGGTCGGCGCCGGTGACGCGATCGATCCTCACGCCCTCGGCGCGCGCCAGCAGCACGACGGGGAAGCCGTCGGCGGAGACGTGGCGGGCCCGGCCGTAGGCGGCACGGAAGGCCTCGTCGCGGCGCAACTTGGAGAGATGGTCGAGATTGATGGTGAAGACCGTGCCGGCGATGCCGCCGCGGACGTCGGCGACGACGCGCGCGATCAGGTCCTGCTGGGTCGCGACGTTGATCCGCCAGGAATCGATGTCGATCACCGTCGCCGGGCGCTCGGTCGTCGACTCCAAATCGCTGTGACAGGCGGCCATGATCACGAAAACGACCCCGATGCGCGCGACCGACGGCGGGCGGCTCCCGTCCGTTTCGTCGACACCGCCTCCATCCATAACCCGCCGATGTTTTCGAAAGGTAAAACGCCAGCCCTTCGTCCCGCCTGCGCCCCGGCGCCAACCGGGCGTTAACCCTGTTTCGCCACCATGGTGGACCGATCGCGGCGCCTGCCGCCGTCGCCGCGGCGGCCCGTGCCGTCGGCCAGGGGAGTTCGACGCCGTGGCGCATCCGATCGCCGAGACCCTCGCAGCGCGGCCGCGCCCCGGCGCGAACCGCCGTCGCGTCGCGGTGGCGGCGACCTTCGCGCTGGTCCTCGTCGTCCTGCTGGTCTCGGCCCTGCTCCTGACCGCGGTCGGCATCCCTTACGCCGTCGCCGGCGGATCGGCGCTCGCCAAGATCCATCCGGCGACCTTCCTGTCGCTGGTCGTGGTGCTGATCTGGGGCTGGGCGAACGGCGGCGTCGGCCGCCTCTTCGGTCGCGTCGCGACGCGATGGCCGGGGCTCGTCGCCTTCGGTCTGGGCATCGCGTTGTTGTTGTTCCAGGCGGCGGTGGTGGTCAAGCTGCCCCTGGCGGCGACGCTCGACACCTTCCTGCTGCCGTTGATGCTCTTCGTCGCGATCGCCGAACTCGACGCCGCCGAGCGCGCCCGGCTGGAGACGCTGCTGCACCTGATCGTCGCAGCGAACTCGCTGATGGCGCTGTGGGAATATGCCGGCGGCCGGCGCCTGACGCCGATGTACGAGGCCGACGGCAAGCTCATCACCTACGAATGGCGCGCCACCGCACTCTTCGGCCATCCGCTGATCGACGCCTATGTCACCGGCAACTACATCGTCGCGCTCGCCTTCGGCGCCGCACCGCGCCTGACGCTGCCTTGGCGCTTCGCGGCGATGGGGCTCGCCTCGCTGTCGATGATCGCCTTCGGCGGCCGCGTCGCCATGGTGCTGGCGCTGGTCATGGTCGGGCTCGCCGCGGTGATCGGTCTGGGGCGCCTGCTGATCGGCGGACGCTTCTCGATCGGCCATGCGATCTTCGCGGTCGCGGCCCTGTCGTTGGCGACGATCTTCGTCGTGATCTTCGTCGACGGCGGCGGTGCCGACCGTTTCCTCGAACGTTTCAGCCAGGACCACGGCTCGGCGCAGACCCGCCTGTCGATGTTCCGCATCTTCGGCGATCTGAGCGGCGAGCAGTTCTGGCTCTGGCCCGATCCGGACATCATCGCCAAGGCGCAGCGCGAATACGCCATCCGCCTCGGCATCGAGAGTTCCGAGATCGGCTTCGCCGCCGCCTACGGGGTGCTCGTCTCGATCGTCTTCTTCGCCGCGCTCGCCGCCTTCATGCGCGAGGTGGTGCGTGAGACCTCGCTCCAGGCGCTGTGGTCGGTGGCCTATTTCGTCGCGGTGATGTCGTCGTCGCTCGGCGTCGCCGCCAAGAGCTCGGTCCTGGCGATGTGGGTGATCTTCACCCTCGTCCTGACGCCGCGCCGCGACGCCGACTGATCAGCGCCGCGCGATCTCGCCGAGGAAGGCGACGAGCCGGGCGTGGAGCTTCCGGCGCGGATCGCGCTGCGAGAAGTTGTGGTCGGCACCCGTGTGGATCTCGAGGCTCGCGGTGGCGGCGATGTCTTCGAGCGCCGCCTCCTTGCCGACATGGGCGGCGAACTCGTCGCGCCCGCCGTCGTCCTCGCCGAAGACGAAGAGCACCCGCGTCCGACGGGCGGCGAGCCCCTTCAACGCGCGCACCGCCGGATCGGTGGTGACCAGCCGCCGGATCTTGCCGGCGATCCGCCCGAGGATCCGCCGGCCGAGTTCGCGCGAGATCGCCAGGACGTGGATCTTGCCGGTCAGGAGCCGCTTCCAGGTGTCGGCGCGCAGCGCCATGGCGCGATAGGCCCCGGTCGCGCGCATCTGGTTGCGCATCGCGATCTCGAGGCTGTCGCCGTCCTTCCAGACGAAACGCTGCAGGTTGATCAGCGCGACGCCGACGACGCGCGGGTCGCGGATCGCCGCGTGCCAGGCGAAATGCGCCCCCGAACAGGTACCGATCGCCACGAAGCCGGCCGGCGCCTCGCCCTCCAGCCGATCGAAGGCGGCGATCACGTCGTCGACCGCCTCCTTCGAATAGAGCACCTCGGCCGGCCCGTCGGGCATGGCGTCGCTGTCGCCGATGCCGGCCGGGTCCATCCTGAGCACGAGATGGCCGGCGACGGCGAGACGCCGCGCCAGTTCCACCGCGCCGCGCCCCCAGCCGACGTGCGACACCCGCCCGGCGTCGAGGATCACCACCACCGGCCGTGCGCCCACGGCGCGTTTCGGCCGGGAGAGGATGCCGAAGAGCCGATCGTCGCGGCCGAAGCACAACGGCTCCTCGACCCAGGCCTCGTCCTCGAGGCGCGGCGCCTCGTCGAGCGGCGCGGGCAGGGCGGCGCGCGGTTCTCCGGCGCCGGAAAGGACATGGGCGACGATCGCCTCCCAGCGCGCCGCGGGAATACGGCTGCGGGTCGGGTTCTCGATCAGATTGTCGAGTTCGGGGAAGGGGCGCTCCTCGACGGCGGCACCGAGGTCGCGCAGCCGCATGGCGAGCGCGCCGCAGGCGGCGTCGTTCTCGCGGGCGAGAAGCACCACGCGCGGGGCCGGCCGCGCCTCGGCCTTGCGCAGGTCGATCGCCCTGATCGCTTCTGCGGTTTCCTCGGACATGAAGAAGCCGTTGAGCGCATGGCCGTCGATCTCGTCGGCATCCGGCGGATCGTCGTCGCCGCGCACCCGCAGCATGCGGGCGAAACTCTGTTGCTCGCGTACGAGGAGACGGCCGGAGACGACGGGGCCGCACGCGACCAGGAGGGCGACGTCGTCGCGCACCGCGGCGACGCGGGCGGCGATGGTGGCGCCGAGACGCAGGCCGACGAGGGCGACCTCGGCGACGTCGGTCTCTTCCTTCAGCCGTTCGATCGCCGCGACGAGGCTCGCCTCCCAGGCGGCGAGGCGGCCGGGATCGCGATCGTCGCCGAGCCCGTCGCCGGTGCCGGCCCAGTCGAAACGCAGGGTCGGCAGGCCGGCGTCGGCGAGGCGTTCGGCGAGGTCGCGCCAGGCGCGGTGGGCGGCGACACCCTCGAAGCCGAGGGCGGAACACAGCACGACGCCGCGCGGACGCGTGCCCGCGTGGATCCAGCCGAAGCAACCGTCGAACACGATCGGACGTCGATCCGCCAAGCCGTTCCCCCCGCCCGCAGACATGGTCGTGAGCGTGAGAGCCTAGTCGCGATCGGTGAAGGATCCGTTGCCCGTACTGGACCGCGACGGGCGGAGCCTGCATCATCGCGCGCGAACAGGGGCGAGGGCACCGCATGCCGTTTTCATCGACCGTCGGGCGTCTCGTCCGGGTCTTCGCCGCGACCGTGCTCGCCGCGCTGCTCGCCGCGCCGCTCGCGGCGGCCGAGGCGCCCGCCTTCCGGCGCGGCATCAACTTCGAACTCTGGCAGACCTGGACCGGCCGCGACGCCTTCCTCGCACCCGGATACGACCGTTCGAACTTCCCCGACTGGTCGAAGGCGGTCCCCGACGATCGCCTCGCCGCGCTCCGCCGTCAGGGCTTCGACTTCGTCCGCCTCAACGTCGATCCCTCGCCGTTCTTCTGGGACGATCTCGGGACCGAGCGCCTTCTCGACGGCGTGTTGCGGGCGACGAAGCGGCTCATCGCCGCCGACTTCCGCGTGATCGTCGATCTCCATCTGGTGCCCGAGACGAACGACAGGCCGCAGGGCCTGCACTGGGTGCTCGGCACCGGCGGCATGCGGGCGGGCGAGGGCTTCTCCCGTCATCTCGGTCTGGTGCGCACCGTCGCCAACCGGCTGAAGACCCTGCCGGGCGACCGCGTCGCGCTCGAACTCCTGAACGAGCCCGATCAGGACTGGAACTCGCACCTCGCCCTGACCGATCGTTGGCCGGGCCAGCTCGTGGCTCTTCACGGCGCCGCCCGCCGCGTCGCTCCCGATCTGGCGCTGGTGCTCTCGGGCGCCCGCGGCGGCGGCGTCGAGGGGCTCCTGCGGCTCGATCCCTCGCGCTTCGCCGGCGACGATCGGGTGATCTGGAGCTTCCACGCCTACGAGCCGATGGCACTGACCCATGCCGGCCTGCCGTGGGAGACCGGGCCGGCGCATTTCCTGCCCGGCCTGCCCTTCCCGGCGGCCAAGATCGACGCCGCCGCCCGCACGGCGATCCTCGCCGACGCGAAGGCGCGCATCGACGCCGAGGTCGCCGATCCGCAGGCCCGCGCGGCGATGGAGACGGCGGTCGCCGCCCATCTCGACAAGTACGTCGCCTCCGGTGCGAGCGCGGCGACGATCGAGGCGGAGTTCGCCAAGGTCGCCGACTGGACCAGGGTCCACGGCATCCCGCCGCGGCGCATCCTGCTCGGCGAATTCGGCGGCTACGGCCCCGGCATGGCGCCGGGGGTGCGCGCCGAGGTCGTCGGCATCGCCCGCCGGGCGGCGGAGAAGGCCGGTTTCGCCTGGGCGATCTACACCGCCGAACTGACCCGGCCGAACCACTCCTTCGGCATCGTCGAAGACCCCGCGACGCTGCGCGTCGAAGCCGGCATGGCGCGGGCGTTGGGCTTGAAGTGACGCAACGGAATCTTTATGCGCGAGGGGGCTTGCGACAACCAAATCGCAATACCCTCGGGCGATGATCGATCCCGCGTGCGATGCCACACCGGGGGAGGTCTTTCACGCCGGTCATTGGTTCCGCTGCCGTCGCCGGACGGCCGCTCGGGAGATCGCATGTCCATCGTTCGCTCGCTCGTCGGCTATGCGCCTGCCGTGGTTCTGCCGCGGATCGTGTCGCTGGTCCTCGTCCTGATCCTGACGCGTCTGATCTCCAAGGAGGAGTACGGCCTCTTCGTCCTGGTGATGACGGTGGCCGAGGCGATCGACGGCACGATCAGCAACTGGGTTCGGCTGGCACTCGCCCGCTTCGCCTCCGGCCGCCCGGAGGCCTTCGGCCACGAGGCCGTCCGCAGCTTCTGGATCTACGCCGCCACGCTGGTTCCCGCCTTCGCCCTCGCCGCGATCGCCGGCATCGTGATGCGCGACGACGCCGACGAGGCGATCTTCGTCGTCGCCGTGGTGCTCTATCTGGCGGCGACCGGCGTCATGCGCTTCCCCTCGACGCTGATGTCGGTCCAGAACGATCGCAACGGCATCGTCGCCATGGAGGCGATCCGCGCCCTCGGCCTGCTCGTCGTCGGCATCGCGGCGGCCTGGATCTGGCCGTCCTTCTTCACCCAGACGCTGGTCTACGTGGCGATCACCGCGGTGGTCGGCCTGTGGGGCGCGCGCCGCGCCTTCGCCCGGCTCGACCTCCACGCCGGTGCGCTGGAGCCGCTGAAGTCCTATCTCGCCTACGGCCTGCCGATCATCCCGGCGGCGATCGTCGCGGCGGTCGCCAACTCCTCCGACCGGATCTTCCTCGATCAGGCGGTCGGCGCCGAGGCGGTGGCGGTCTATGCCGCCGGCGTGATGCTGGCGCGCCAGCCGCTCGACTTCCTCTTCAGCCTCGTCGGCGTGCGCACCTTCCCGCTGCTGATGGAGGCCTACGAGCGCGACGGCGACGCCGCCGCCCGCGGCCGCATGTCGGAGCTGGTCTCCGGCGTCTCCTTCATCGCGCTGCCGGCCGCCGTCGGCATCGTCATGGTCGCGGATCCGATGAGCCGCCTGCTGTTGTCGCCCGACTATGCCGCCGCCGCGGTCCGGGTTCTGCCGCCGGCGGTGCTGGCCGCCGTCTTCATCGGCTACAAGACCTTCGTGCTCGAGCAGGTCTATCACATGAAGAAGCGCACCGGCCTCGGCGGGCTGGTGACGCTGCCGGCCGCCCTCGTCGGCCTCGCCGCCATGGCGGTGCTGGTGCCGCGCTGGGGCGTGTGGGGCTGCGCGATCGCCTATCTGATCCAGAACTTCGCGCTCTTCGCGGTGAACTTCGTCGTCGCCCGCCGTCTGATGGCCTTCGCCATCCCCTGGCACGATCTCGCCCGCACCGCCGCCGCGACGCTCGCCATGGCGGCCGTGCTGGCTCTCGCCGCCCGGCCGCTGTCGCTGCTGCCGCTGCCGCTCGAACTCGTCGGCTCGATCGTTCTCGGCGTCGTCGTCTTCGGCTCCGTCGCCTGGGTGGTGCGCCCGGCGCCGCTCGACGAGCTCCTGCCGGCCCGCTTCCGCCGCCCGCGCTGAGGCGGCACCCCGCGTCGTTCGCATCGCGGACGAACGCCGGCCCGCCGAGGCCGAGAGCGGCCACGCACGTTCATGTGACGACAGGAATGCGTCTCGCATGCTAGAGGCGACGTTCGACCGTCGGCGAGGGGCCGGCGGGGACGGAGAGAACCATGGCCGAAGCGGCTTCCCCGCCCGCTCCCCGCCGCGGCGGACTGGCCGCGCTCGGCCATCGCGACTTCCGCCTCTTCATGGCGGCCCGTTTCCTCAGTGGACTGGCGATCCAGGCCTACAACGTCGGCCTCGGCTGGCACGTCTGGGACGTCACCCGCTCGGCCCTGGCGCTCGGTCTGGTCGGGCTCGCGGTCTTCGTGCCCAATCTCGTCTTCGCGCTGGCGAGCGGCGAGGTCGCCGATCGCTTCGATCGCCGCCTCGTCTCCTCGATCGCCTTCGCCACGATGGCAACGGCGGCGCTCGGCGTGCTCGTCTGCGTCGTCCTCGACGTCCGCTCGGCGACGCCGATCTATGCCTTCGCCGCCCTGCTCGGCACCGCGCGCGCCTTCGGCAACCCCTCGACCCAGGCGCTCTTGCCGACGCTGGTGCCGCGCGAACTCTTCGCCAATGCCGTGGCGCTCGGCTCGTCGGCCTGGCAGGTCTCCACCATCGCCGGCCCGGCGCTCGGCGGCATCCTCTATGCGATCGGCCCGGAGGCGGCCTTCGGCTCGGCGGTCGCCGCCTTCGCCGTCGCCTCCGCCTCGATCTTCCGCGTCACGCCGCGCCCGCCGGTCGTGCCGCCGGAGAAGCCGTCGCTCGATCGGCTCTTCGCCGGCATCCGCTTCATCCGCTCGCGCCCGGCGATCTTCGGGGCGATCTCGCTCGATCTCTTCGCCGTGCTGCTCGGCGGGGCGACGGCGCTCTTGCCGATCTATGCCCGCGAGATCCTGGCGACCGGCCCCTGGGGCCTCGGCCTGCTGCGCTCGGCGCCGGCGCTCGGGGCGGCGGCGACCGCGATCTTCCTCGCCCACCGGCCGCTGCGTCGGCGCTCCGGCGTCACCATGTTCACCGCCGTCGCGGCCTTCGGGCTGGCCACCATCGGCTTCGGCCTGTCGACGGCACTGGTGCCGGCGGTCGGCTTCCTGACGGTGCTCGGCGCCTCCGACATGGTGTCGGTCTTCGTGCGCCAGACGCTCGTCCAGCACGACACGCCCGACGAAATGCGGGGTCGCGTCTCGGCGGTGAATTCGGTCTTCATCGGGGCCTCCAACGAACTCGGCGAGTTCGAATCGGGGCTGCTCGCCGCGCTTCTCGGGCCGGTCGGCGCGGTGGTGATCGGCGGCGTCGGCACGCTCCTCGTCGCCGGTCTCTGGGCACACCTCTTCCCGGAGCTGCGCCGGCGCGACAAACTCGCCGAATGAACGACGGAACCGGGGGCACGCGATGGGCGGCATCGGCATGATGGAATGGGCGGAACTGGCGGGCGTGTTGCTCGGCGCCGGTGCGCTCTCCGGTCTGCTCGCCGGCCTCTTCGGGGTCGGCGGCGGCGCCGTCATGGTGCCGGTGCTCTATCAGCTCTTCGGCGTCGTCGGCGTGCCCGAGGAGCTGAAGATGCAACTGGCGGTCGGCACCTCGCTCGCCGTCATCGTGCCGACCTCGATCCGCTCCTTCCTCGCCCACCGCGCCCGCGGCGCCGTCGACGAGGCGCTGCTGCGCGCCTGGGCGCTGCCGATCGTCGGCGGCGTGGTGATCGGCTCGTGGCTCGCCTCCTTCGCCCCGCCGGCGGTCTTCAAGCTGGTCTTCGTCCTCGTCGCCTGGGTCACGGCGGCGAAGCTCGGCTTCGGCAAGGCCTCGTGGAAGGTCGCCGACGACGTTCCCGGCGAACCCTGGCGCGCCGTGATCGGCGTCGTCACCGGCGTGCTGTCGGCGCTGATGGGCATCGGCGGCGGTTCGATCGTCAATCTGGTGATGAGCTTCTGCAACCGCCCGATCCTCCAGTCGGTCGCCACCGCCTCGGGCGTCGGCGTGCTGATCTCGATCCCCGGCGCGATCGGCTTCATGGCGGCGGGCTGGTCGCGCACCGCCCTGCTGCCGCCGCTGTCGATCGGCTTCGTCAGCCTGATCGGCGCGGCGCTGATCATGCCGACCAGCGTCTTCGTCGCCCCGATCGGCGCGCGTCTCGCCCACCGGCTCGACAAGCGCACGCTGGAGATCGTCTTCGCGTTGTTCCTCGGGGTGATGGGGCTGCGCTTCGTCGTCTCGCTCGTCTGAGAGGTGCCGTCATGGCCGACACGCCGCTGGTCTTCGATCGCGCCTTCGATCCCCGCCACGGCGAGGCGGTGCGCCTGTCGCCGCTCGTCCGTCGCGTCGTGGCGAAGAACCCCGGTCCCTTCACCTTCCACGGCACCAACACCTTCCTCGTCGGCGCCGACGAGGTGGCG
This sequence comes from Pinisolibacter sp. DMC100, assembly GCF_056313705.1. Lineage (NCBI taxonomy): Bacteria > Pseudomonadati > Pseudomonadota > Alphaproteobacteria > Hyphomicrobiales > Ancalomicrobiaceae > Pinisolibacter > Pinisolibacter sp. DMC100. The sequence goes on from NZ_JBQUZT010000001.1 coordinate 1,522,855, forward strand.
GTGATCGATCCCGGTCCCGACGATCCGGCCCATGTCGCGGCGATCCTGGACGCGGTGGGAGACGCCCGCGTCGGTGCGATCCTCGTCACCCACACCCACCGCGACCATTCCCCCGCCGCCGCGGCGCTGAAGGCGGCGACCGGCGCGACGGTCTTCGGCGAGGGCCCGCATCGCTCCGCCCGACCGCTCGACATCGGCGAGGTCAACCCGCTCGACGCCTCGTCGCAGACCGATTTCGTCCCCGACGTGGCGCTTTCCGACGGCGCGGTCGTCGCGGGCGCCGGCTGGACGCTGGAGGCGGTGGCGACGCCCGGCCACACGGCCAACCACCTCTGCTTCGCGCTCGCCGAGGAGGCGGCGCTCTTCACCGGCGACCACGTCATGGCGTGGTCGACGACGATCGTCGCCCCGCCCGATGGCGCCATGGCCGACTTCATGGCCTCGCTGCGCCGGCTGATGGCGCGCGACGACCGGGTGCTCCACCCGGCCCACGGCGCCTCGATCGCAGATCCGTTGCCGTTCCTGCGCGGGCTCGAGGCGCATCGGCTGGGGCGCGAGGCGTCGCTGCTCGCCGAACTCGGCGACGGCGAGAAGACCATTCCGGAGATGGTGGCGACGATCTATGCCGCGGTCGATCGCAGCCTGCACGGCGCGGCGGCGCTGTCGCTGCTCGCCCATGCCGAGGATCTGGCGGCGCGCGGCGTCATCGCCGCGGTCGACGGACCGGTGCGGCTCTCCGCGCGGCTGAAGCGGATCTGACGGCTCAGCGGCCGTAGGTGTCGATCACCGCCTGATCGAGGTCGTCGAGGAAGGCGCGGATGCGCGCCGCGCCGCGGCCGAAGTCGAGCCCGCCCCAGCGCGGCGAGGTGCGCATGTCGATGCGCGCGCCCGAAGGCTCCGGCAGGATGCGGATCACCACGTCGTCGGGCAGGCCGAGAACGATCGACCGCGCGATCGCCTCGATGCGGCCGCGGTCACCGTCGCCGGCAGGCTGCGACTGGTCGAGGATGGTCCAGCCCGCCGCCTCGACGCGTTTGCGCGCCACGCTCCACAGGAGGTCCGAACCGATCGAATAGCGCCGCGGCCCGATCTCCGGCGTCAGCGCGCGGATGCGGGTGCGTTCTTCGAGCGACGGCGGGGTCGGCGTGTTCCAGCGGCCGACGCGGGCGAAGGCGGCGGCGCGGAACATCGGCGGATCGGTCGCGTCGGTCGAGACGTCGAGCACCACCGGATGGGTGAGAGCCTCGAAGGCGAGCCAGGCAGCGGGCGCCAGCGTGACGAGAGACCACAGCATGCCGCCGACCGCCAGACGCGCGCCGAGCCTTCCGTCGTGCCAGATGACCGCGGCCGCCGCCGCCCCGCCGAGGAGCGCCAGCGCGGCGAAGCCGAAGGCGGCGAGCATGATCGCCACCGCGTGCTCCGTCTCCATCCAGCCGAGCCGGTGGCCGGCGACGGCGATGATCAGCAGCGGTAACGCGAAGCCGCCCAGGTTCCGGCTCCATCCGGCGAGGCGGGATCGGCGCAGGGGCGGGCGGTGGAGCATGGTCGGGATCGGGTCCGTCGGATCGGCGGTTCGCGGGAAACGCCCACCTCTAGCACGCCCGGTCCCGGTCGGGGAGGGGCGACGGGTTTGACCCGTCGCGCGAAACGGTGCATGTCGTGGCGACCGTTTCGGCGCGGCCCCTCGCGGACGCGCCCATCATCCGCCGAGGACGACCATGACCGAAGAGACCACGCCCGCCGCCGCCCCCGCGCTCCCCGATCGCCTGTCGATCGACCCGTCGAGCCCCTATTTCGACGGCGACATCCTGCAGCGCGGCATCGGCGTGCGCTTCAAGGGCGTCGAGAAGTTCAACGTCGAGGAATACTGCATCTCCGAGAGCTGGATCCGCGTGCCGGCCGGCCGCTCGCTCGACCGTCACGGCCGTCCGCTGACGATCAAGCTGACCGGCGAGGTCGAGGTCTGGTTCAAGGACTGAGGTCCGGCGCCGTGTTCGGCCCCGGTCAAGTCGGGGCCGACTGCACCGCCGTGATGGCGATGGCGGCGACGATGTCGTCGACCGAGCAGCCGCGCGACAGGTCGTTCGCCGGTCGCGCCAGCCCCTGCAGCAGCGGACCGATCGCCGCGAGACCGCCGATCCGCTCGGCGATCTTGTAGCCGATGTTTCCGGCGGCGAGGTCGGGGAAGACCAGCACGTTGGCGGGGCCGGTCAGACGGCTGAGCGGCATCTTGCGGGCGCGGATGGCCCCGTCGAGGGCGGCGTCGATCTGGATCTCGCCGTCGATCTCGAGGTCGGGCGCCTTCTCGCGCGCGATTCTCAGCGCCGTGCGGACGCGGTCGAGGCTCGGATGTTCCGCCGAACCCGCCGTCGAGAACGACAGCAGCGCGACGCGCGGCGTCTCGCGGAGCAGCGTGCGGCACGAGCCAGCCGCCGCGATGGCGATGCCGGCGAGTTCCTCGGCGCTCGGCGCGATCACCAGCCCGCAGTCGGTGAAGATCATGCCGTGGGCGATCGGCGCGTCCGCCGCCTTCGGCTGCATCAGGAAGAAGCTCGAGACCAGATCGGCATCGCCCGCCCGGCCGATGATCCTGAGCGCCGCGCGGACGGTGTCGGCCGTCGTCGCCACCGCGCCGCCGACCGTGCCGTCGGCCTGACCGAGCCGCACCCGCATGGCGGCCTGCCCGATCGGATCGCGCATCGTCGCCTGCGCCTCCTCGGCCGTCACGCCGCGATGGCCGCGCAGGGCGTGATAGGTGGCGGCGAGATCGTCGAGGTCGGGGGCCGTCGCGGTTGCGAGCGTCGTCGCGCCGGGCGCCTCGCCGTCCATCAGCGTGATCCGGGCGAGGCCCTCGCGGACGGCGATCGCCGCCGCAGCGGCGACGCGCGGATCGCCGCCTTCCGGCAGGACGATGTGGCGGCGGAGGTCGCGCGCCCGGTCGAAGAGATGGTCGAGCGCCCGCATCACCGCACCACGACGGGAGGGCGAGGAGAGCGGCTCTGGTCTGCGAGGCCGGATGGAAGCGTCACGGGGAGGCCCTCGTCTGTCTTTCGAAGGACGCGTTCGCCCGCCCGGCGCCCGCGAGGGCGCCGGGGGACTTCGTCACCTGTGGGAAGCGTCGCTTCCGTCTCAGACGGCGCCCTGCTGCGGCCGCATGTCGGCCGGGTCGATGCCGGCGACCACCACGGGCTTCTTCATCGCGTCGCGACGGAAGGGCTCGCCGAGTTCCTGGTTGAGCAGGACCTCGATGAAGGTGGTCTTCTTCTCCTTCATCTGCCGTTCGACCGCCTTCTCCAGCGCATCCGACAGCTCCTCCATCGACCTGACCACCACGCCTTCGGCGCCGCAGGCCCGGGCGATGCCGGCATAGGTCGTCTCGCGGTCGAGCTCGGTGCCGACGAAGTTGTTGTCGTACCAGAGCGTCGTGTTCCGCTTCTCCGCGCCCCACTGGTAATTCCGGAAGATCACCATGGTGATCGCCGGCCACCAGTCACGGCCGCAGGCCGTCATCTCGTTCATCGAGATGCCGAAGGCGCCGTCGCCCGAGAAGCCGATCACCGGCGTGTCGGGATTGCCGATCTTGGCCCCGAGAATCGCCGGGAAGCCGTAGCCGCAGGGACCGAACAGGCCCGGCGCCAGATACTTCCGCCCCGTCTCGAAGCTCGGATAGGCATTGCCGATGGCGCAGTTGTTGCCGATGTCGGAGGAGACGATCGCATCCTTCGGCACCGAGCGCATGATGGCGCGCCACGCCTGACGCGGGCTCATGAGATCGGCGTCGCGGCTGCGCGCCTCGGCGTTCCAGACGGTGCCCGGATCGTCGTCCTCGTGGTCGAGGCTGGAGAGTTCCTGCGCCCAGCGCGACTTGGTGAGCGACACCAGCGCCTTGCGGTCGTCGCGGCCGACGTTGCCGGCGGCCGGCGAGAGGCGGGCGAGGATGCCGCGCGCCACCTTGCCGGCGTCACCCTCGATGCCGACGTCGACCTTCTTGGTCAGGCCGATGCGGTCGGGGTTGATGTCGACCTGGATGATCCGGGCGTTCTTCGGCCAGTAGTCGATGCCGTAGCCCGGCAGGGTCGAGAACGGGTTGAGGCGCGTGCCGAGCGCCAGCACGACGTCGGCCTTGGCGATGATCTCCATGCCGGCCTTCGAGCCGTTGTAGCCGAGCGGTCCCATGGCGAGACGGTGCGAGCCGGGGAAGCTGTCGTTGTGCTGGTAGTTGGAGCAGACCGGGGCATCGAGCCGTTCGGCGAGCGCCACCACGTCGGCGATGGCCCCCGAGAGCACGACGCCGGCGCCCGACAGGATCACCGGGAAGGCGGCACCGCTGAGGAGCTTGGCGGCCTCGGCGAGCGCGTCCTCGCCGCCGCCGGGGCGTTCGAACCGGACGATCTGCGGCAGCTCGATGTCGATCACCTGGGTCCAGAAGTCGCGCGGCACGTTGATCTGGGCGGGCGCGCTGGCGCGGCGGGCCTTCAGGATGACGCGGTTCAGCACCTCGGCGACGCGGGTCGGATCGCGCACCTCTTCCTGATAGCAGACGCAGTCGGCGAAGAGCCGCATCTGCTCCATCTCCTGGAAGCCACCCTGACCGATGGTGCGGTTGGCGGCCTGCGGCGTGACCAGCAGCAGCGGCGTGTGGTTCCAGTAGGCGGTCTTGATCGGCGTGACGAAGCCGGTGACGCCCGGTCCGTTCTGGGCGATCGCCATCGACATCTTGCCGGTGGAACGGGTGAAGCCGTCGGCCATCAGACCGGCATTGGTCTCGTGCGCGCAGTCCCAGAAGGTGATGCCCGCCTTCGGAAAGAGATCGGAGACGGGCATCATGGCCGAACCGATGATGCCGAAGGCGTGTTCGATACCGTGCATCTGAAGAACCTTCACGAAGGCTTCTTCGGTCGTCATCTTCATCGTCGTGTTCTCCTGGCAGCGGGGACGCCGCGCCTGCGCGCGACGCCGATCCCGGCGCGGCGGCCTCTGTGGGCGGCCGCTCGTGGTCTGGTCGGGACGGGCCCGAAATCGAGGGGTGGACGTGGGGCCGGCCATGGCCTGCGCCCCACGTCCGGGGCGGGCTCAGGTCGCCCGTTGCAGCTGGCCGTAGCCGACCGTCTGCCGCTTGAGGATCGCCAGCGCCGAGAGCATCGAGACGAGCGCGGCGAAGACCACGTAGCCGATCAGGTACCAGGGCTGCTTGCCGTTGGCCTCGATCAGATAGGTGGCGATGATCGGCGTCAGTCCCGAGGCGAAGATGCCGGAGAACTGATAGACGAAGGAGATGCCGCTGTAGCGCACGCGCGGATCGAAGAGATCGGCGAAGAGCGCGGCCTCCGGGCCGTAGCACATCGCGTAGATCACGCCGAAGGGGATGATCAGCGCGGCGAAGATCAGGACCGGATCACCCGAGCCGAGCAGCACGAAGGCGGGATAGGCCGAGAGCGCCAGCAGTGCCGATCCGATCGCGTAGGTCTTCGGGCGCCCGAGCTTGTCGGAGACCCAGCCGAAGAACGGGATCGTCGCCACCATCACCAGCGCCGAGGCCGAGACACCCCACAGCGCCACCTCGCGCGACACCTTCACCGGCGCGAGCTGGGTCAGGTAGACGATCGAGAAGACGGCGAAGGCGTTGAAGAACACGCCGTCGATGTAGCGGGCGCCCATGCCGAGCAACACGTTGCCGGGATAGAGCCGCATCATCTCGGCGGCGGGGACCTTCACCTCGGCGTTCTGTTCCTTGACCTTCCGGAACTCCGGCGTCTCGACGATCTTCACACGGATGTAGAGACCGACCAGCACCAGGAGGAACGAGGCGATGAAGGCGATGCGCCAGCCCCAGGACAGGAAGTCCTTGTCGGGCAGACGCGACAGCAGCGCCACCACGCCGGACGACAGGCACAGGCCGATCGCCAGACCGATCTGCGGGATCGAGGCGTAGAAGCCGCGCTTTTCGGGTGCGGCGTATTCGTAGGTCATCAGCACCGCGCCGCCCCACTCGCCGCCGAGCCCGATGCCCTGCGCCAGACGCAGGATCACCAGCAGGATCGGCGCGAGGATGCCGATCTGATCGTAGGTCGGCAGAAAGCCGACGAGCATGGTGGCGACGCCCATGATCATCAGCGTCGCCACGAGGACGCTCTTGCGCCCCGTCTTGTCGCCGAGATGGCCGAAGACGAGACCGCCGAGCGGTCGCGCCACGAAGCCGATGGCGAAGGTCGTGTAGGCCAGCAGGATCGACACCACCGGGTCGCTCGCCGGGAAGAAGAGTTTGTTGAAGACGATGCCTGCGACCGCACCGTAGAGGAAGAAGTCGTACCACTCGATCGTCGCACCGATCAGACTGGCAAAGACTACCTTCCTCATTTCCCCCTTGTCTGGTTTCGTCGACATGTTTCCTCCCTCCGTTTTTTATGAGTTCAGGTCTTCCAGGATCATGTCGGATGCCTTTTCCGCGATCATCACCGCGGGAAGGTTGGTGTTGCCCGAGACCAGCTCGGGCATGATCGAACAATCGACGACGCGCAGCCCGGCGACGCCGCGCACCCTGAGGCGCGGGTCGACGACGGCGTCGGCATCGACGCCCATCCGGCAGGTGCCGCTCGGGTGGAAGATCGTCGCGCCGTATTCGCGGGCGAATTCGAGCAGGTCGTCGTCGGTGACGGCGGCGGGGCCGGGCAGATGCTCGCGCACCAGCTCGCCGGCGAGCGGCTCGGTCGACGCCAGCCTGCGGGCGAAGGCGAGGGCCGCCTTGGCGCAGCGCCGATCGGTCTCGGTCGAGAGATAGTTGGCATACATCAGCGGTGCCGCGAGCGGATCGGCCGAGGCGAGCTTCACCTCGCCGCGGCTCTCGGGCCGCAACTGACAGACCGACAGCGTGCAGCCGGAGAACTGGTGCGGCGTGCCGCCCGCCATGTCGGCGGAAAGGGTCGCGACGTGGAACTGCACGTCCGGCCGCGTCGATTCCGGCAGCACCCTGGTGAAGATGCCGCCCTGATTGATGCCGACCGCGAGCGGTCCGGTGCGGGTGAGCAGCCACTGCAGACCGATCGACACCCGCCCGACGAGGCTGCGGAGCTGGTCGTTGGTGGTGATCGGCCGCTTCACCTCGTAGATCAGGCGGAGTTGGAGGTGGTCCTGCAGGTTCTTGCCGACCGCCGGGCGATCGACGCGGACCGGAATGCCGTGGCGGGCGAGTTCCGCACCGTCGCCGATGCCGGAGAGCATCAGCAGCTGCGGCGACAGCAGCGCGCCGGCCGACAGGATCACCTCGCGCCGCGCGCCGATCTCGAAGCGCCGGCCGTTCGAGGAACAGACGACGCCGACGGCGCGGCCGTCTTCGATCAGCACCCGTTCGGCCCGCGTCTCGGTGACGACGCGCAGGTTGGCGCGGCGGCGGGCGGGCTTGAGATAGGCCTGTGCGGTGGAACAGCGCCGGCCGTTGCGGGTGGTCAGCTGGTAGTAGCCGACGCCTTCCTGCTTCACGCCGTTGAAGTCGCGCGTCCGCGGGATGCCGAGCTTCTCGCCGGCGCCGATGACCGCCTCGATCAGCTCGTGGCGGGCGCCGATGCTCGACACGCTGAGCGGACCGTCGGCGCCGTGGCCGGGTTCGCGGCCCGCGAGATCGTTGCTCTCGAGGCGGACGAAGTAACGCTCGACGTCGGCGAAGGACCAGCCCTCGTTGCCGAGTTCGGCCCAGCGGTCGTAGTCCTCGCGCTGGCCGCGGATGGCGATCAGGCCGTTGATCGACGACGAGCCGCCGAGCACCTTGCCGCGCGGCCAGTAGATGCGGCGATCGTGCATGCCGGGATCGGGCTCGGTGCGGAAGCACCAGTTCACCCGCTCGTTCCACATCGTCTTGGCGTAACCGATCGGAACGTGGATCCATGGATTGGTGTCGCGCGGCCCGGCCTCGAGCAGGGCGACGGTGTGGCGTCCGTTCTCGCTCAGGCGCGCGGCGAGCGCACAGCCGGACGATCCGGCGCCGACGACGACGAAATCGTAAACCTCTCGATCCACGAGGACCTCCCCAGCGGGGTCGCTTCGATCGGCGACCTCTCGATGCGTAGAATTACGATCAACGATCTTCGAGTCAATCGATTAAACGCAATTATCTGTTCCGTTTAACGGGAAAACATGCAATCATGGCGACGAATCTCGATCCGTGTTCGGAAATTCGGGACGCGCAGTGGAGGGTGACGAGGTGGGTGATCTCGACGTGGTTGCAGGCACCGATGATCAGCGCGAGCAGGCCGGGCGAGCGAAGCGACCGGCGGTTGCCCGCGCCCTCGAAGTGCTCGAGTTCCTGGTGGAGAACGGCGGTTCGGCGACGGTGACGGACGTCGCGCTGGAGATCGGCCTGCCCAAGGCGACGGCGCATCGCCTCTGCCACCGGTTGGAGGAGGAGGGCTTCGTCCAGCGCGAGGGCGGTTCGAAGAAGTTCACCCTCTCCCCACGCATGCAGCGTCTCGGTCTCGGCATCGTGCGCCAGTCGGGCGCCTCGGCGGCGCGCCATCGCATCCTCGCCGACCTGGTCGAGCGGGTCGGCGAGACCTGCAACCTGACCGTCCTGTCGGGGCAGGGTGTGGTCTATCTCGACCGCGTCGAGACCCATTGGCCGCTGCGTCTGTCGCTGGAACCCGGCTCGCGCGTGCCGCTCCACTGCACGGCGAGTGGCAAACTGCTGCTCGCCACCCAGCCCAAGGCGAAGCGCGACCGCATCCTCGACGGTCTGACGCTGACGCGGGAGACGCCGAAGTCGATCGTCGACCGCGCGGTGCTCGAACGCGAGTTGCAGACGATCGCCCGCCAGGGCTACGCCGTCGACGACGAGGAGTTCCTGAGTGGTCTGGTGGCGGTCGCGGTGCCGGTGCGCGATCCGCGCGGGCGGGTCTTCGCCGCCATCGCCTGCCACGCGTTGACGGCGCGGATGAGCCTCGACAAGGCGGTGTCGCTGGTGCCGGTCTTCGTCGCCGCCGCGGCCGAGATGGCGGCGACCTTCGGGGAGTGACGGCGGTCGGTCAGTTGCCCGACTGGAGCATCGGCGCGGCCTCGTTCCAGGCGTGTTGCCACAGCGCCGCCGCCTCGGCGGTGATGCGCGGGGCCTGCATCGGCGTCGCCCTTCCGGGGTGGCCCAGGATGGCGACGGCGATCGTCACCGCCATCAGCGGGCCGATCATCATGCGCAGCGTGTCGTCGAAGTCCATGGTCGCGAGCTCGGGGTGATCTGTTCCAAGACGGCACACCTTTACCGGCATACCGCCGCCGAGGCCACGTCGTCGGAATCCTTACGTATCGTGCCGCGACACCGCGGCGTCCCGCCGGACGCGATCACGGGCCCCCTCGCCGGCGAAGGGGCCCGTGACGTCTCATCGGTCGCGATCGATGCGTCGCCGTCGTGGCGTGATCATTCCCAGGTGTCGGAGCCGACCGGGACGGTCGAGTGGTGCACCGCCGGCTGGGCCTCGATCTCGCGCAGCTCGGCCTCGCTCTCGCGGATCGCGGCGTCTTCGGCCGTCCGGTCGACGCCGCGGGTCAGGAACCAGTAGACGCCGCCGGCGACGACCAGACCGACCAGCCAGCCGATGTCGACGCCGCCCAGCGCTTCCGCCGCCGGGCCGGTGAAGAAGCCGGCGAGGACGAAGAACGGGATGGTCGAGGCGAAGCCGACCGCATAGGCGACGAGCCCGTGCCACTCCCAACTGCCGTAGATGCCGCCGGTGGTGAACATGTGGGTGATGGCGTAGCGACCGCGCCGGACGACGAAGTAGTCGACGAGGTTGATCGCCGTCCACGGCACCAGCAGGTAGAGCATCACCGTCAGCATGGCGAAGAGCAGGGCGATGGCGTCGGAGCTGACGGCGAGCGACAGCCCGGTCCACAGCACCGCCGTCACGACGATGGTGACGATGCGCGAGGCGCGGGTCGGATGAACCTTCCGCAGCGCGTCGACCCCGGTCAGGATGGTGAGCATGGCGCTGTAGGCGTTGAGCCCCATGGTGGCGACCAGCGCCGCGATCGAGGCGAGCGCGATCACCGAGCCGAAGCCGGGGGCGATCGCGTCGCCGGCCTGATGCAGCGCCACGAGCCCGTCGGAGGCGCCGAGACGGGTGGCGAGCCAGGCGCCGAGCGCGATCAGCCAGATCGCCGAGGACGACGCCCCGACCATCACCGCCGCGATGATCGACGACGGCCTGGTGTCGCGCGGCAGATAGCGCGAATAGTCCGAGACATAGGGCGCGTAGGTGATGTTGTAGCTGGCGCCGGCCGCGATCTGGGCGACGAAGGCGACCCAGGTGAAGCTCGAGTCCGACGGTGCCTGCCCGCCGGCATGCCCCGTCAGGATCGCCCCGGTCAGCACCAGATAGAGCGGCAGCGACACCACGAAGCAGATCTTGAAGATCAGATGCAGCCAGTCGTGGCCGTAGATCGCCAGAAGCGTCGCGATCACCGTGATCACCAGCACGACCGTCGTCGCGTCCCAGCCGAAGATGCCGTTGAGGCCGGTCGAGATCAGCACGGAATCGACGACGTTGAAGCCGACGAAGGTGACGAGCGTGCCGATCAGCACCACGACGACGCCGCGGTAACCGAACTGCGCCCGCGACTGGATCATCTGCGGCAGGCCGAGTTCGGCGCCCTGCGAGGCGTGGAACGCCATGAACAGCGTGCCGAACAGGATGCCGATCGCCCCGGCGAGCGCGGTGTGGGCGAGCGACAGGCCCATCGACGGGCCGACGAAGCCGATGGCGATGGTGAAGAACTGGAAGTTGCCGAGGAACCAGAACGGTCCCTGGTCGGCGACCTTGCCGTGCCGCTCGCTCGCCGGCACATAGTCGATCGAACGTCGTTCGATCCCCGTCGGCCGGGTCCCTCGACCCGCTTCGATCATTGCCTCGCCAACCGCCATGATGCCCTCCGTCGATGTCCCGTGATGATGCGTTCAGCGTGTCGGCACGGCCGATACGACATGTTTGACTTCCTGGAAGGCGCGAAGCCCCCAGGGTCCGAGCTCGCGGCCGATGCCGCTCTGCCGGAACCCGCCCCAGGCTGTGGCGGGGAAGATCACCTGCGGGGCGTTGACCCAGACCATGCCGACGCCCAGCGCCTCGGCGATCCGGTCGGCGCGTGCCGCATCGGCGGTCACGACGCTCGCGACCAGCCCGTAGATCGTGTCCTCGGCGAGTGCCGTCGCCTCCGCCTCGTCGTCGAAGACGCGGACGCAGGCGACCGGCCCGAAGATCTCGTCGCGCCAAGGCGCACTCGTCGCGGCGACGTCCGTCAGGATCGTCGGCAGCCAGAACCAGCCCGGCCCGGGTCGACGGGCGCCGCCGACGAGAACGCGTGCGCCCTCGGCGATCCCGCGTTCGACCAGCGCCTCGACCCGGTCGCGTTGCGCCCGGCCGATCAGCGGGCCGACGTCGGCGCCCTCCGACGGCCCGCCGACGACGAGTGCCTCGGTCGCGGCGACGAAGCGCGCGACGAAGCGATCGGCGAGGCCGCGCTGGACGAGGACGCGCGAGGTCGCCGAACACATCTGTCCGGCGTTGAAGAAGGCGCCCTTGACCGCCAGATCGACGGCGAGGTCGAGGTCGGCGTCGTCGAAGACGATCAGCGACGACTTGCCGCCGAGTTCGAGGCCGACGCGGCGGATGTCGGTCGCGGCCGTCGCCATGATCGTGCGCCCGACCGCCGTCGAGCCGGTGAAGGAGACCTTGTCGACCAGCGGATGGGCCGCCAGCGCCGCCCCGACCTCCGCGCCGGTGCCGATCACCATCTGCACCACGCCGGTGGGTACGCCGGCCGCATGGAGGATGCGCAGGAGCTCGCTCTCCGCCAGCGGCGTCAGTTCCGACGGCTTCAGCACCACCGTGCAGCCCGCAGCCAGGGCCGGGGCGAGCTTCCAGGCGGTCGTGACCAGGGGGAAGTTCCACGGCACGATCAGGCCGATGACGCCGACCGGTTCCATCACCACGCGGGCGGTGAAGGCCGGGTCGGGCAGGGCGACCGGCGCCCCGGCGAGGCCGGGCTCGCCGGTGCAGAGATCGGCGTAGTAGTCCCAGGTGGCGACGGCGTCGGCGATGTCGAACTCGACCTCGCCGCGCGGCTTGCCGTTGTTGGCGCACTGGATGGCGGCGAGCGTCTCGGCCGACGCCTCGATCGCCCGGGCGACCGACCGCAGGATCGTGGCGCGTTCGTCGGGGGCGGTCCGCCGCCAGGCCGGCGCCGCCCGCCTCGCCGCCCGCACGGCGCGATCGACCGCCGCCGCATCGGCGGCGGCGACCCGTGCCAGCAGCGCCTCGGTCGACGGATCGACGATGTCGAGCACCGGGCCTTCGCCCGGCTCCCAGACCCCGTCGATGCAGAGACCGGGCAGCAGCCGGGCGGCAGGTTGCGACGTCATGGGCAGGTCCTCGTTCGTGGTCGACACGATCCTCGGGCGAGGATCAGGCGGTGATGGTCGAGAGATGTTCGTGCACGGCGAGCCAGCGGCCGTCCACATCGCGTCGGAAGACGATGGTCTCGCGTTCGCTCGCCGTCTGTTCGTCGGCGCCGAAGGCGAGGCACGTCTCGACCCGGTGGACGAAGACCGCCGTGTCGCCGAGGAGCCGGACGCTCGGATCGATCGAGCGGCAGGCGAGAATGCGCAGGCCTTCCGCCTCCCAGCGCGACCACAGGGCGCGATAGGCGGCCCGGTTCGGCAGCGTCTCCGGCGTCGTGTGGAAGACGAAGTCGGCGTCCTCGGCGAAGGCGGCGAAATAGCCTTCGGTGTCGTGCGAGCCGAAGCGGGCGACCAGAGCCGCGGCGGCCTCGAGCACGGCCTGCCGGTCGGCCTCGCGGGCTGCAACCGAACGCGCTCCGACGGCGGCGTCGAAACCGGAAGATGCGGATCGCGTCGTTTTCATCAATCTCCCCCGAGATGGCGTTCGGCCCCGATATCGAGACGATCGCGCATCTCGTTGACATCGCAAATTTCCAAAATAAAACCTTCACATCGATTTCCATCGATATGAGAGGTCTCCGCATGCTGGGCAATCTGAGCGACCTCGATCTGCGACTGGTGCGCGTCTTCCTGGCGGTGGTCGAGGCCGGCGGCGTCTCGCTCGCCCAGACCACGCTCAACGTCGGCCAGTCGACGATCAGCACCCAGCTCGCGACCCTGGAGACGCGGCTGGGGTTCCGCCTGTGCGAACGCGGCCGCGGCGGCTTCCGCCTGACCCCCAAGGGCGAGGCCTTCACCGACCTCGCCCGGGCGCTGATGAGTTCGGTCGCCGACTTCGGCATGGCGGCGCGCAACCTCGACCGCAAGCTGGTCGGCAATCTGCGCATCGGCATGATCGGCCAGACGCCCTTCGACCAGATCAACCGGGTCAGCGAGGCGATCGCCCTCTTCCGCGGTCGCGACGAGGCGGTGAAGATCTCGATCATCGTCCGCTCGCCGCAGGAACTCGAGGAGCGCCTGCTCGCCGGCCAGATCGACGTGGCGATCGGCTATTTCTGGCATCGCGCCCCGACGCTGCAGTTCACGCCGCTGCTGATCGAGCGGCAGGTGGCCTATTGCGGCAGTGCCCATTCGCTGTTCGAGCGCGCCGGCAACCTGACGCCGGCCGAGGTCCACGACCACGACTGGGCCTGGCGCAGCTATCCGTTGCCGGAGACCGGGCTCACCGAGATGCCGCGCCACATCGGAGCCGTCGCCGACAACATGGAGGCGACGGCGATGCTGGTGCTCTCCGGCCATCACCTCGGCTATCTGCCGCAGCACTTCGCGGCGCCGCTGGTCGAGAAGGGGCTGCTCGCCGCGCTCAACCCCGCGATGCTGCGCTACGAGGTGACCTTCCACCTCGTCACCCGCCAGCGCCGGCATCTGACCGAGATCGCCCGCGCCTTCGTCGACGATCTGCGCACGGTGCATCTCTCGGGCGAGATGCATCGCTGAACATCGATGTTCGCATCTCCTCTCGCGGCTTGTTCGTCGATGGGAAGGACGGTCATCTCGACCGATGTCTCGCGAACGGGTCGAGGGGGAGCGATGTCGACTGCGACCTATTGGAACTATCCGACCGAGATCGTCTGTGGTGCGGGTGTGACCGCCGATCTCGCCGCCTGGTGCCGCCGCGCCGGCGGCGAAGCGCCGTTGGTCGTCACCGATCCGGGTGTCGCGGCACTGCCGTTCTTCGCCGCGCTCGCCGCCGATCTCGCGGCCGCCTTCCCGCGCTCGGCGGTCTTTTCCGACGTCCGCGCCAACCCGACCTTCGCCGACGTGGCGCGCGGTGCGGCCACCTTCACGGCGCAGGGGCATGATCTCGTCGTCGCGATCGGTGGCGGCAGCGCCATCGACGCGGCGAAGGGAATCGCACTCGCCGCCGGAGGCCCCGACCGGCTCGCGACCTTCGAATGGTCGAAGGCGCTCGAGGCCTTTCCGACCCTGTCGGACTTTCCCCGCCTCGGTCTGCCGCGCCTGATCGTCGTGCCGACCACGGCGGGCACCGGGTCCGAACTGAGCCGCGAGGCGGTGCTGGTCGACGAGGCGCAGCACGTCAAGCGCGTGATCACCCACGTCGAGCTGCTCGCCTTCGCCGTGCTGCTCGACCCTCTGCTCACCGTCGGCCTGCCGCCGCATCTGACCGCCGCGACCGGCATGGACGCGCTGGTCCACCACGTCGAGGCCTTCACCTCGCCGCTGGCGCATCCGATGTCGGAGGCGATCGCTCTCGAGGGCATCCGCCTCGTCGGCCTTCACCTGCCGGTCGCCTGTCGAGACGGCGGCAACGTCGCGGCGCGCGAGGGCATGCTGGTCGCTTCCGCCATGGCGGCGGTGGCCTTCCAGAAGGGCCTCGGCGGCGTCCATGCGCTCGCCCACCCGCTCGGCGCCCGCCACGGACTGCACCACGGCCTGCTCAACGCGGTGCTGCTTCCCTACGTCGTCCTCGCCAACCGTCCGGCGATCGAGGAGCGGATGATCCGCCTCGGCCGCTGGCTCGGCCTCGCCGAACCCGGCTTCGATGCCGTCTTCGCCTGGATCATGGCACTGCGGGCAGAGGTGGGCATTCCCGGCGATCTCGCCGCCCTCGGTCTCGACGGGGCGGATGCCGCCTGGGTCGGCGAGAAGGCGGTCGAGGACATCTCCTCGTCGGAGACCAACGCCCGGCCGCTGACGGCCGACGACTATGCGCGGATCTATCGCGCCGCGGTCGCCGGTCGCCTCGCGGCCGACTGAGCGGGCGACGCGCCCCCTGCGGTGGCCGCGACGTCCCCCATCTGCATTCGGAGACTGCGACGATGTTCACTCCCGACGATCTCGAGCGACTGCGCGCGAAATACGGCGATGCCGCCGGCGGCACCATCCACGACCCGGCCTTCGCCCGCATCGCCGCCATGGTGTTCGACGCCGCCGGCACCCGTGCGGCGCCCTATGCCGGTATCTCGACCCTGTGCGCCGCACCGCACCGTGCCGTCGATCCGGCGACGCCCGACCTCGCCGACCTGCAGGTGGCGCTCTACGGCATCCCGATGGATCTCGGCGTCTCCAACCGCTCCGGCGCCCGATTCGGACCGCGCGCCATGCGCACGATCGAGCGGATCGGGCCCTACGAACACGTGCTGAAATGCGTTCCGACCCGCGATCTGAAGGTCGCCGACATCGGCGACGTGCCCTTCCGCTCGCGCTTCGACCTCGCCATGGCGCACGAAGACATCGAGGCCCACGTGGCGAAGATCGTCGCCGCGGGCGTCGCGCCGCTGGGGGCGGGCGGCGATCATTCGGTGACGCTGCCGATCCTGCGGGCGCTGGGGCGGGAACGCCCGGTCGGGCTGATCCATTTCGACGCCCACTGCGACACCGGCGGGCCCTTCGACTGCACCAAGTTCCACCACGGCGGCCCGTTCCGTCAGGCGGTGCTCGACGGCGTGCTCGACCCGACGCGGACGATCCAGATCGGCATCCGCGGTGCGTCGGAATATCTCTGGGAATTCTCCCGCGACAGCGGCATGACGGTGATCCACGCCGAGGAGATCTCGAAACTCGGGATCGAGGCGATCGTCGCCCGGGCCCGCGCCGTGGTCGGCGACGGACCGACCTATCTCTCGTTCGACGTCGACTGCCTCGACCCCGCCTTCGCGCCCGGAACCGGCACGCCGGAGATCGGCGGCATGACCACACGCGAGGCGCTCGATCTGCTGCGCGGGCTCGCCGGCGTGAACCTGATCGGCGGCGACGTGGTCGAAGTGGCGCCGCAATACGACGGCACCACCAACACCGCCCAGGCCGCCGCCCAGATCATGCTGGAGATCCTCGCCCTGATGACCTTCTCGCCGTCGATCGCCGGTCGCTGACGGTCACCGCGCCGCCCGGCCGCAGTCGATCGCCCAGAGATAGACGACGGGATCGCCGTCACGGGTCGCCGAATTGTCGAAGAGGTCGGGCCGCTTCAGGACGAAGACCTCGTTCTCCTTCCGCGCGCGATAGGTCGACGAGCGGTAGCCCGAGAGCTCCGGCCGGATCGCCGGGATGTCGCGTTCCCGGTAGTCGCCGAGATCGTGCTGGTAGGAGATCACGTGGTGGACGCCGAGGCCGCACAGCCGGGCCTCGAGGTCGGCGCCCGGCCGCAACGCGGCGAGATGGGCCTTGTCGGAGACGAGACCCTCGAGCTGGACGACCGGCCCGCGATGGAGCGCCGCGAAGGAGCCGGCGCGGTCGCCCATGGCGATCGGCACCGGGCCGAGCCGCCGCATCACCTCCGCCGCCGCGAAGGCGTTCATCCGTTCGAAGTCGGTGTCGAGGCCCGGTCCGGTCCGCCAGGCGTCGCGATGGGCGGCCGCCCCGACGAAGCCGACGAGGCCGGCGGCGAGGACGATCTCGCCGAGGCGTGCGATGCGAGGGAGTAGGCCCGGTTCCGTCCGCAGGCGCGCGGCGACGCGGTCGACCGCCACCGCCAGGAGGAGGACGACGACGATCGTCGGGAAGTCGTACCAGGGCCAGACCTGCCACGACGAGAAGAAGAAGAGCTTGCCCCAGTAGACGACGAGGCCGAGGCCGACCGACGCGACCATCGCGCCGAGCAGCCGGTCGCGGCGGGCGAAGACGGCGACGAGCACGGCGGCGGCGACGTAGGGCGGCAGTTGCCGCCCGACATGCTGCGCCTGGATGATCTTCTTCGGACTGATCCCGAGGGGAAAGAGCTGTTCGGCGAGCGCCGCGTTCCATTGCAGCCCACCGAGCGACTTCACCGCACCGGAGATCGGCATCGGCAGGCCGAAGAGCGCCATGTTGATCGCGCCGTAGAGGCCGACGACCGCGACGATCTCGGCGAGGAGCACGGCGCGTGCCCGGTTCGACCGCACCAGGAGGAGGGCCCCCGGCGCGACGAAGACGATCGCCTCGATCCGTGCCAGGAAGCAGAACGCGACGGTCACACCGAGCCAGTGGACGGAGCCGCCGTCGCGTCCGTCGGCATGGCGCGCCATCGCCACGAACCACGTCGCGACGGCGAGGAAGGCGAGATCGACCTCCATGCCGTGGGCGACGATGCCCTGGACCTGCAGCGGCAGAAAGAGTGCGACGAGGGCGAGGTGCAGCGGCCCGATCCGGCGCAGCGAGCCGAGGAAGATCCATACCGCCGCGGCCAGCAGGGCGAGCTGCAACAGGATCACGCCGCGGACGCCGACGTCGAAGAGGAAGACCGCGCCGGCCATCACCATCTGCCAGAGCGGATGATAGCCGTTGGTGGCGACCAGCCCGTCGAAGGAGCTGAAGCCGTGGCGGGCGATGTTGAGCGCGATCCGGTGGTAGTACCAGGCGTCGTCTTCGAGGAAGAAGAAGCCGCGCGGATCGACCAGCCGGCGGACCACCATCACCGTGACGAGGAAGAGGACGACCGCGCCCGCCCGGACGACCGGACGGGCGGCGATCGCGGTCCACCGCCCTTGCGAGCCGTCGACGGTCGTGTCCGGTGCCGCCGTCATGACGCCCGAGCCCCGGTCCGGTCGCCGCCGGCTCGGGAGGATTGCGAGGAGCGGTGGGGCGGTGCCGGCGCGGCGAACGTCATGAAGGCAACTCCGCGCGCCGCCGGTGACCGGCGGCGACGCATGCGAATGTCGATCCACCGGAGCCTGCACCGGCCGCACGCGGCTGTCGACGACAATCTCCGGCCGTCCCCGGTTCCGCGCGGCGGCGGTCCGCCGCCCCGATCACGCGCTCGGCAGCTTGTAGTCGCGGAAGCGTTCGCGCAGCGTCATCTTCTGGATCTTGCCGGTGGCGGTGTGCGGGATCTCGTCGATGAAGACGACGTCGTCGGGCATCCACCACTTGGCGATCTTGCCCTCGTAGTGCGCGAGCAAACCCTCCCGCGTCGGCGAGGTGCCGGGCTTCGGCACCACCACCAGCAGCGGCCGCTCGTCCCACTTCGGGTGGGCGATGCCGATCACCGCGGCCTCCAGCACGTCGGGGTGTGAGATGGCGAGATTCTCGAGATCGATCGTCGAGATCCATTCGCCGCCGGACTTGATGACGTCCTTGGAGCGGTCGGTGATCTGCATGTAACCGTTCGGGTCGATCGTCGCGACGTCGCCGGTGTCGAAGAAGCCGTCGGCGTCGAAGGCCTCCTTGCCCGCGCCCTTGAAGTAACCGCCGGCGATCGCCGGTCCGCGCACTTTGAGGCGACCGAAGGAACGGCCGTCGCGCGGGCGCTCGTTGTTCGCGTCGTCGGTGATCTTCATCTCGACGCCGAAGGGCGGAATGCCCTGCTTCACCTGGAGATCGAGCCGCGCCTCGAGGTCGAGGTCGGCGGTCTCGGGCTTCAGCGAACAGATCGTGCCGAGCGGGCTCGTCTCGGTCATGCCCCAGGCATGGGCGACGCGGACGTCGTAGACCTTCTCGAACTTCTCGGTCATGGCGCGCGGACAGGCGGCGCCGCCGATGATCACCCGCTTCAGCGTGGAGAGCCGGACCTGCTTCGCCTCCATGTGCTGCAACAGCATCTGCCAGACGGTCGGCACGGCGGCGGTCAGCGTCACCTTGCCGACCTCCAGCATCTCGTGGATCGAGGCGCCGTCGAGCTTCGGCCCCGGCATGACGAGGCTCGCGCCGACCATCGGCGCGGTGAAGGCGAGCGACCAGCAATTGGCGTGGAACATCGGCACGACCGGCATGATCACGTCGCGCGAGCCGCAGCCGAACATGTCGACCTGCGCCGCCTGGAAGGCGTGGATCACGTTGGAGCGGTGGGAGTAGACGACGCCCTTCGGGTTGCCGGTGGTGCCCGAGGTGTAGCAGAGGCCGGCGGCGGTGTTCTCGTCGAAGGCCTTCCAGGCGAAGTCCTCGTCGACCTCGGCGATCCAGTCCTCGTAAGGAACCGCGTTGGGGAGCGTCGTCGCCGGCATGTGCGCGGCGTCGGTCAGCACGATCACCTGCTCGAGCGTCGGCATCTCGGCGATGTATTTCTCGATGATCGGCAGGAAGGTCAGGTCGACGAACAGCAGCCGGTCGGCGGCATCGTTGACGATCCAGACGATCTGATCGTGGAAGAGCCGCGGATTGACGGTGTGGTAGATCGCGCCGAGGCCGAGCAGGCCGTACCACACCTCGAGATGGCGCCAGGTGTTCCAGGCGAGCGTCGCCACCCGGTCTCCGAGACGAATACCGTGCCTGTCCAGCCGCTTGGCGACCTTGAGCGAGCGCCGGCGGATCTCGGCCCAGGTCGTCTCGTGCATCGGCCCCTCGACCGAGCGCGACAGCACCGTCCGACCCGGGTGCAGCAGCGCCGCGTGGTCGATGATCTTGGTGCACAGCAGCGGCCAGTCCTGCATCGATCCGAGCATCGTGTCCTCCCTCGTCCCCCGATGGCATGACCTCGAGGGCTTCATCTTGACGTATTGGTCCGGATGTTGAGCCGAAGGGAAGGGTCATGTCCAGTCGGTCCTTCGACGGTGCGACACCGTGCGATCGGGGCAGTCGCAGGGCGCGAAGCCGGCGCGCGAACCTCCGTTCCCGCGGCGTGCCGCGACGCGCGGGGAAGACGGTGGACGTATGCGTCGATCGACGATCCGACCTCGACGGCGGAGCTCAGTGCCACCGGCCGCCGTGGATCGCGGCGATGCCGAAGGAGAGGTCCTGCCACTGCACGTCGGCGAAGCCGGCTGCTTCGATCTGGCCGGCGAAGGTCGGCTGGTCGGGGAAGCGGCCGATCGATTCGACGAGGTAGCGATAGGCCTCGACCCGGCCGGAGACGGCGGCGCCCAGCGCCGGGATCGCGGTGCGCGACCACAGGCCATAGAAGGGCGCGAGCCAGGGTCGTGGCGTCGAGAACTCGAGGCAGAGGAAGCGCCCCTCGGGGCGCAACACGCGGCGGATCTCGGCGAGGGCCGCGTCCATCCGCGTCGCGTTGCGGATGCCGAAGGCGATGGTGACGAGATCGAACGTGGCGTCGTCGAAGGGCAGGGCCTCGGCCTCCGCCTCGACCCAGGCGATCGCCTCGCCGCCGGGCCGCTGCATGCCCACCGTCATCATCGCGATCGAGGGATCGGCCACCGCCACGGTCGCGCCGGCACGGGCGAGCGCGAAGGCGACGTCGCCGGTGCCGCCGGCGAGGTCGAGTGCCCGTTCGCCCGGACGCGGTGCCGCGAGCGAGACGAATCGCCGCTTCCACAGGCGGTGGATGCCGAGGCTCATCAGGTCGTTCATCAGGTCGTAGCGCGGCGCCACGGCCTCGAAGGTCGATCGGACCAGGCGCCGGCGTTCGTCGGTCGAGACGATTCGGCGGCCGAAATGCGTGGCGAGCGGATCGCCCTGACCGGTCTCGCTCGTCAACTGCGTGCCTCCATCGCGGCGCGGATCCGTTCGGCGGAACGCGCGCCGCCGAGATCGTGGGAGAGCCGCCCGGCCGGCTCGCCCGCCGGATCGGCGAGCAGCAGGCTGGCGGTGTGGTCCATCAGATAGGGTCGGCCCTCGCCGACCTCCACCTTGGCGTATTTCACGCGCCAGGCCTTGCCCATCACCCGGAGTTCCTCCTCGCTCGGCGTGATGCCGACGAGGCGGGGATGGAAGAAGCCGACGTAGTCGGCCATCACCGCCGGCGTGTCGCGGGCGGGGTCGACGGTGACGAAGACCGGCGAGACATGCGCGCCGAGCGGGCCCAGCGTCTCGATGGCGTCGGCCATGGTCTGGAGACCGAGCGGGCAGACGTCGGGGCAATGGGTGTAACCGAAATAGACCAGCCGCCATTCGGGGAAGTCGTCGGGCCGGGCGTCGCGCCCGTCGTGGCGGCGCCCGAAGATCGGCAGGGCCGCGGCTCGCGCCGGTGCCGACGCCGAGGCGGCGGCGAGACCGGCGAGGAGCGAGAGGGCGGTACGGCGGGTGATCATCGCGAGGCTCCGGCGGATCGGGAGCCGGCATTCTCGCGCCGCGTCGGCCGAATGTCCTTGACCGATTTCGCCCGCGTGTCGGTGGCACACCCGAGGATTCGTCGAAATGCGACGCAGAGGCATGGAACGCGACGCGTCCTCCGCTATAACGATCGCGGTCTTCGGTCCGCGAGGGGCTCCCCCCGCGACCGAGGCGATCGATGGAGACACTGCTTGACCGGCCAGCCCCGTCCCCTGTTTCAGATCGACGCAGGCGACCTCGCGCGCGTTCGCGAGGTACCGATGTTCCGTCACATGGATCCGGAAGTCGCTGCCTCCGTCCTCGCCGGTGCCGTGCCGCGGCGTTGGGACCGCGGCGCGAGCGTCGTGCGCCAGGGCGATCCGGCCGATGCCTTCTGGGTCATCCTCGACGGCTGGGTGAAGCTCTACCGCCTGTTGCCCGACGGGTCCGAGGCGGTGGTGTCGGTGATGACCGCCGGCGAGAGCTTCGCCGAGGCGGTGATGTTCATGGGCGGGCGCTTCCCCGTCGCCGCCGACACGGTGACCGAGGCGCGGCTCCTGCGCATCGAGGCGGCGACGCTGCGCGCCGCCATGCGCGCCGACGGCCGCGTCGCCACCGCGCTCCTCGCCTCGATCGCCCACCACACCACGACGCTGTCGGAACAGGTCCGCCTGATGAAGGCGCACGCCGCGCCCCAGCGGGTCGCCGACTTCCTCGTCACCTGCGCCCGGCGCGTGCAGGGCGAAGGCGCTTCCGGCCGCCTGCGGATGCGGCTGCCCTACGACAAGGCGCTGATCGCCCGCCGCCTCGGCATGACGCCCGAGAGCTTCTCGCGCGCGCTCGCCACCCTGCGCGCCGAGGGCGTCGCGGTCGAACGCGACAGTGTCGAGATCGCCTCGCTCTCCCGTCTCGCCCAGTTCGCCCGCGAGGCGAGCGACCGTCTCTGAGGATACCGCCATGGATGCTGCCGATTTCGCCGTCGTTCGCCGCAACATGCTGTTCCGCAACATCGACGAGGCGCTCGCCCGGGACATCGTCGGCGATCGCACGCCGCGCGCCTTCGCCAAGGGGCAGGTGCTGTTCCTCGAGGGTGACCGGATCGACACGCTCTTCCTCGTCGTCTCCGGCTGGGTGAAGCTGATGCGCACCTCCGAGGACGGCGTCGACACCGTCGTCGCCATCAACGGTGCCGGCGAGAGCTTCGGCGAGGCCGCCGCCCTGCTCGGCATCCCGACCCACGCGGGCGCCGAGGCCGCCGCGCCCTGCCGCGTGCTGGCGCTCGACGCCGACCGCCTGCGATCGCGCCTCACCGCCGACCCCGACCTCGCCTTCCCGATGCTCGCCTCGGCCTCCGCCCATCTGCGCGTCATGGTGGAGGAACTGGAGCGGCTGAAGAGCCTGCCCGCCACCCGCCGCATCGCCGGCTTCCTCGCCGATCTCGCCGGCGGCGCCCGCGGCGGTGCGACGCTGGAGTTTCCCTACGAGAAGACGCTGATCGCCGGCCGCCTCGGCATGACGCCCGAGAGCTTCTCGCGCGGTCTCGCCAAGCTGCGCGAGCACGGCGTCGGCGTCGATCGCGAAAGGGTCGTGATCGCGCGGGTCGAGGCGCTCAGGGCGCTCGCCCGCGGCGACGTCTGAGGCCGTTCGCGGCTCGGAACAATTCGAAGCGATACCGGCGGAGCTTCAGGTTTTTTGTCCCCGACATCGATCGGAAACAAAATAATCGCGCGCGAATCGTCCCTTCCATGGCAAGACGGGGCAATGTATCCGACGCCTCACATTCTGGTCGTCGAGGACGACCGCGAGATCAGCACGTTGGTCGCGCGCTACCTGCGCGCCAACGATTGTCGGGTGACGGTGGTGGCGGACGGCGGCGAGATGGATCGCTGCCTGGCCGACGAGACCGTCGACCTGATCGTGCTGGACCTGATGCTGCCCGGAGAGGACGGCATGTCGATCTGCCGCCGCCTTCGGCGCGGCAGTCGCATCCCGATCGTCATCCTGACGGCCCGCTCCGACGAGGGCGACCGGATCGCCGGGCTGGAACTCGGCGCCGACGACTATCTCGGCAAGCCCTTCTCCCCGCGTGAACTGCTCGCCCGCATCCGCGCGGTGCTGCGGCGGACCGCGGGCGAAGGTCCGAGCGAGACCGCCCGCTTCGCCGTCCACGTCTTCGAAGGCCACCGCCTCGAGGTCGCGGCGCGCCGGCTGGTCAATGCCGACGGTGCCGAGGTCGCCCTGACCGGGGCCGAGTTCGACCTCCTGCGCGTGCTGGTCGAACGTCCCGGTCGCGTACTGTCGCGCGACCGCCTGCTCGAACTGACGCAGGGCCGCGTCGCCGGTCCCTTCGAGCGTTCGGTCGACATCCTGATCAGCCGCATTCGCCGCAAGATCGAGACGAGTCCGCACCATCCCGAGATCATCCGCACGGTCCGCGCCGGCGGTTATCTCTTCGCCGCGGAGGTCGAGAGTTCCTGATGCGGATTCCCTGGCACTTCTGGCCCCGACGGCTCGCCGGGCAGTTGGTGCTGGTGGCGATCGCCTCGGCGATCCTGGTGCAGATCATCGTCGTGGCCGGTTCGTTGATCTTTCAACCGCCGCCGCGCATCGTCCGCGTCCATATCGATGCCATCGTCCGCTACATCGCCGGCCTGCCGCCGGGCGAGACGCGCGAGGCCCGCATCGAGGAGATGGCGGCGATCTTTCCCGAGCTGGGGCTCGATCTCGATCGCAATCCGCCGCCCGACGCCGAGCCGGCGGGGACCAACATGATCGCGGGCCGTTACCTCGGTCCGTTGATCGACGACATCAGTCCCTGGGTCCAGGCGATCCGGATCGTGCCGGCGGGACCCTCGGGCGAGGTCATGCGCCTCGCCGTCGGTCTGACCGGCGGCGAATGGCTGGTCATGATGCCACGCCTGCCGCCGCCGATGCCGCCCAAGATCGCGGTTCCCACCGTGGTGGTCGGCCTCGCGTTGGTGACGTCGCTCCTGCTGGCGCTGTGGGCCGCGGTCGCGCTGGTCCGGCCGCTGCGCGAGCTCGCCGCCGCCGCGCGTGCCTTCGACGTCGAGAAGGAAGGATCGCCGCTGGCGCTCGAGGGGCCGGAGGAGGTACGTGTCGCCGCCCGCTCCTTCGACGCCATGCGCCGCCGCATCCGCGACCTCGTCGCCGACCGCACCGGCATGCTCGCCGCCATGGGACACGACCTGCGCACGCCGATCACCCGCATGCGCCTGCGCACCGAGTTCGTCGAGGACGAGGTGCTGCAGACGGAGTTCCGCCGCGATCTCGACCTGATGGGCGAGATGATCGAGGGGGCGTTGACCTATCTGCGCGAGGGGCGCCATGCCGAGGAGCCGTCGCTGGTCGATCTCGCGTCGCTGATCGAGACGATCTGCGACAACGCCGTCGATCTCGGCGGCGACGTCGCCTACGAAGGGCCGAACCATCTGTCACGTCGCCTGCGCTCGCAGTCGACCACCCGCGCACTGACCAATCTCGTCGAGAATGCCGTGAAATACGGCCAGCGCGCCCGCGTGCGCCTCTCGTTGCGCGAGGAGACCGCGGTGATCGAGATCGAGGACGACGGCCCGGGCATTCCGAAAGCGGAGCGCGAGGCGATGACCCGTCCCTTCGTGCGCGGCGACGTGTCGCGCAATCTCAATGCCGGATCGGGTTTCGGTCTCGGTCTGGCGATCGCGCGAGCGGTGGTGGAAGGGCAGGGCGGGCGCCTGATCCTCGGCGACGCGCCGTCCGGCGGTCTCGCCGTGACGATCGAACTGCCGCCGTTGCCGGCGTGATCGGAGCGCGTCAGGCGCCGGTCGGACGCGAGGCTTCACCGTGTCGATCGTGCACGCCGGCGTGTTCGCCGGCCGGGGCCGGGTTCTCCGCGAGCCGCATGGCGCCGATCACCAGAGCGACGAAATAGCCGACCTGCAGGGCGACCAGCGAGACCAGGGTCGTCAGCACCGTGCGTCCGGGCGCGGCGTAGCCGGCCATGCCCGCGGCGAGACCGCAGATCATCGCCGCCAGGCAGAGCCAGACCAGCATTCGGACGTTGAAGCGCAGCCCGGTCACCAGACCGACGAGGACCGCGAGGCAGACCAGCAGCGACACGAATCCATCTCCCTGCAACATTGCCCGTGATCCTCGCGCCGTGATCGTTACCGAATGGTTGACGCGCGCTTCGCATCGACCTCGTCGACCGGTCGCGTCGACTGCGCGATCTATCGGTTCGGCTCGCGAGAATCGACCTCCTCTCCTAAGGAAGTCTCGAGATCATCGTACGTTCCACGCGCTTCGAGGAGAAGCGTGAACGAATGTCGCGCGCCCGGCGGGGAAATTGTCTCGAATACGAAAAAGGAGGCCCGAAGGCCTCCTCGTCGTCGTTCGGGTCGTCGATCGGCCTCAGCCGTAGACGACCAGCAGGTCCTTGGCATCGATCGGCGAGCCGGCGTTGACCAGCACCTCGGCGATCTTGCCGTCGCGTTCGGCGTGCAGCGCGGTCTCCATCTTCATCGCCTCGATGGAGAGGAGCACGTCGCCGGCCTTGACCTCCTGCCCCGCCTTGACCGCCACGGTCGAGACCACGCCCGGCATCGGCGCGCCGACATGGGCGTCGTTGCCCTCCTCCGCCTTGCGACGGGCGACGATCTTGGCCGAGGCCGCACGGTTCGGCACCTTGACGATGCGCGGCTGGCCGTTGAGCTCGAAGAAGACCTTGACCTGACCGGTCTCGTCGGTCTCGCCGATGGCCTGCGCCAGGATCACCAGCGTCTTGCCCTTCTCGATGTCGACGGCGACCTCCTCGCCCGGCTGCATGCCGTAGAAGTAGGTCGGCGTCGGCAGCGCCGAGGTCGGGCCGTAGAGGTCCTGCATGCGGAAGAAGTCGGTGGTGACCTTGGGGTACATGAGGTAGCTGGCGAGGTCGGTGTCGCCGATCGCCGCCGCCTCCCGGCCGGTCTTCTTCGCCGCGTCCGCCCGTACGGCCTCGAGATCGGCCGCCGCCATCAGCGAACCCGGGCGATCGGTATAGGCCGGCGCGCCCTTGAGGATCTTCGCCTGCAGCGCCTTCGGCCAACCGCCCGGCGGCTGACCGAGGTCGCCGCGGAAGAGCTGGACGACCGAATCGGGGAAGGCGACGTCCTTGGCCGGATCGGCGACCTCTTCGGCCGTGATCCCGGCCGCGACCATGGCCAGCGCCATGTCGCCGACCACCTTGGAAGTCGGCGTCACCTTGACGATGTCGCCGAAGAGGCGGTTGACGTCGGCATAGGCCTGGGCGACGTCGTGCCACTTGGCCTCCAGGCCGAGGCCGCGGGCCTGTTCCTTGAGGTTGGTGAACTGGCCGCCCGGCATCTCGTGGAGATAGACCTCGGACGCCCCCGAGCGCAGATCACTCTCGAAGGCGCGATACTGGGCACGCACCGCTTCCCAATAGAACGACAGCTTACGGATGGTCGCCGCGTCGAGGTTCGCGTCGCGCTCGGAGCCCTTCAGCGCCGCGACGATCGAGCCGAGGCAGGGCTGCGAGGTGAGGCCGGAGAAGGCATCCATCGCCGCGTCGATCGCGTCGACGCCCGCATCCACCGCCGCCAGAACGGACGCGGCCGCGATGCCGGAGGTGTCGTGGGTGTGGAAGTGGATCGGAATCTGGATCTCCTCGCGCAGCGCCTTGAAGAGGACGCGCGCGGCGGCGGGCTTGAGGAGGCCGGCCATGTCCTTGACGCCGAGGATGTGGGCGCCCGCCTTCTCCATCTCCTTGGCCAGTTCGACGTAGTACTTCAGCGAGTACTTCGCCCGATCCGGGTCGAGGATGTCGCCGGTGTAGCAGACGGCGGCCTCGGCCACCTTGTTCTCGCTCGCCACGGCGTCGATCGCCGGGCGGATGTTCTCCATCCAGTTGAGCGCGTCGAAGATGCGGAAGACGTCGACGCCGCCCTTCGCCGCCTCGCGGACGAAGAATTTCACGACGTTGTCGGGATAGTTGGCGTAGCCGACGCCGTTCGCCCCGCGCAACAGCATCTGGAGGAGGATGTTCGGCGCCTTCTCGCGCACCTGGGCGAGACGCTCCCACGGATCCTCGGTGAGGAAGCGCATGGCGACGTCGAAGGTCGCGCCGCCCCAGCATTCGAGCGAGAACAGCTGCGGCAGGCCCTTGGCATAGGCCTCGGCGATGCGGACGATGTCGTGGCTGCGCATGCGGGTGGCGAGCAGCGACTGGTGGCCGTCGCGCATGGTCGTGTCGGTGACCAGCACGCGCTTCTCGCCGAGCATCCAGTCCGCCAGCCCCTTCGGGCCGCGCGCGTCGAGGATCTGCTTGGTACCGGGCACGATCTCGCGATCGAAGACCGGCACGATCGGCTTGGCCGCATCGGTCGGCGGCGTGGCGCGGCCGCGCACCTCGGGGTGGCCGTTGACGGTGACGTCGGCGATGAAGGTCAGGAGCTTGGTCGCCCGGTCCCGGCGACGGGCGCCGCGGAAGAGCTCCGGCGTCTCGTCGATGAAGCGGGTGGTGTAGCTGCAGTCGCGGAACTTCGGATGGGAGACGACGTTCTCGACGAAGGTCAGGTTGGTGGCGACGCCGCGGATGCGGAATTCGCGCAGCGCGCGGTCCATGCGGGCGATCGCCTCGCCCGGCGTCGGTGCCCAGGCGGTGATCTTCTCCAGCATCGGGTCGTAGAAGCGGGTGATGACCGCGCCGGAATAGGCCGTGCCGCCGTCGAGACGGATGCCGAAGCCCATGGCACCGCGATAGGCGGTGATCCGGCCGTAGTCGGGAACGAAGTTGTTCTCCGGGTCCTCGGTGGTGATGCGGCACTGCAGCGCGTGGCCGTTCAGCCGGATCGCCCCCTGCGGCGGCACGCCGGAACCGGGGACGCCGATCTTCTCGCCCTCGATCAGGTGGATCTGCGCCTTGACGATGTCGATGCCGGTCACCTGCTCGGTGACGGTGTGCTCGACCTGGATGCGCGGGTTCACCTCGATGAAGTAGAACTTGCCGGTGTCGGCATCCATCAGGAACTCGACGGTGCCGGCGGCGACGTAACTCGTCGCCTGCGCGATCTTCACCGCATGGCCGCAGAGCTCCGCCCGTTCGGCGTCGGAGAGATAGGGCGCCGGCGCCCGTTCCACGACCTTCTGGTGGCGGCGCTGGACGGTGCAGTCGCGTTCGAAGAGATGGACGACGTTGCCGTGGGTGTCGCCGAGGATCTGCACCTCGACGTGACGGGCGCGCTCCACCAGCTTCTCGAGATAGACCTCGTCCTTGCCGAAGGCGGCCTTGGCCTCGCGCTTGGCGGCGACCACGTCGCGCATCAGCTGGGCCTCGTCGCGGATGACGCGCATGCCGCGTCCGCCGCCGCCCCACGACGCCTTGAGCATCACCGGGTAGCCGATCGCGAGGGCGGCCTTCTTCACCAGTTCCATGTCGTCGGGCAGCGGCTCGGTCGCCGGCATGACCGGCACGCCGACCGAGATGGCGAGGTTGCGCGCCGCCACCTTGTTGCCGAGCCGGCGCATCGTGTCCGACGACGGGCCGACGAAGGTGATGCCGGCTTCGGCGCAGGCTTCGGCGAATTCCGGGCTCTCCGACAGGAAGCCGTAGCCGGGATGGATCGCGTCCGCACCCGAGAGCTTCGCCACGCGGATGATCTCGGGGATCGACAGATAGGCCTCGATCGGCCCCAGCCCCTTGCCCACCTGATAGGCTTCGTCGGCCTTGAAGCGATGGAGCGCCAGTTTGTCCTCTTCGGCGAAGACGGCGACGGTGGCGAGCCCCAGTTCATTGGCCGCCCGGAAGACGCGAATGGCGATTTCCGAACGGTTGGCGACGAGCAACTTCTTGATCTTCGGCACGGACGAGGGCCCCCCAACAGGCGATCGAAACGATTAGAATTCGCCGCGGATCCACTCCGGAGGACCCGACGACGGACGCCCGTTCCGCGATGTCGCGGTGAATTAGACGAACGTCGTCAGCACAATGGCCTAGTTGTCGGCGCCGGAAAAGCACTTTCGCTGCACTGCGACAGAAAACTGCACGCAATGCGAAAGGATGCGCGACGGCGAAAGGTCTTGCGCTTCGTCGGCGGTTTTCCGGGCCTTCGCGGGTTGATCGGACCGGACGAATGGGGGAAGGATCGCGCTCCGGCCGCCGAAGGGGCGTGTCCGGGCACATCGCGGGGAGGGACGCGTGACGGCGACGATCGAAGTGGTGCGGGGCGGCTTCGTCGAGAGCCGGCATCCCGTCGACTGGGTGGTGGCGGATGCTGCGGGCGCGATCGTCGCCCAGGCCGGCGATCCGACCCGTGTGATCTATCCGCGGTCGTCGATCAAGGTGATCCAGGCGCTGCCGCTGGTCGAGAGTGGCGCCGCCGACGCCCTCGGCTTCGGCGTCCGCGAACTGGCGCTCGCCACCGCGTCGCATTCCGGCGAGACGGATCACGTCGAGACCGCCCGTGCCATGCTCGCCACCGCCGGCCGCGACGAGACCTGCCTCGCCTGCGGCCCGCAGTGGCCCGGCCGCGAGGCCGACCGCGGCGCGCTCCACCGCGCCGGCCTCGGCCCGACGCGCCTCCACAACAACTGCTCGGGCAAGCACGCCGGCTTCGTCTGCGCCGCCTGCCATCAGGGCATGGACCCGGCCGGCTACGAACAGGTCGACCACCCGCTCCATCGCCAGATCGCCGCCGCGCTCGAGGACGTGACCGGCGTCGATCTCGCGACCATGCCGCGCGGCATCGACGGTTGTTCGATCCCGGTCTGGGGGATCCCGCTGGCGGCGATCGCCCGTGGCTTCGCGAAGCTCGAGACCGGCACCGGCCTCGCGCCCGAACGGGCCAAGGCGGCGCGCCGGCTGCTCGACGCCGCCCGCGCCGAGCCCTTCATGATCGCCGGCACCGGCCGCCTCTGCACCGACCTCTCGCGGGCGCTCGACGGCGCTGCCTATGTGAAGATCGGCGCCGAGGGCGTCTATGTCGCGACCCTGCCGACGCTCGGTCTGGCGCTCGCGCTGAAGTGCCTCGACGGCACCACCCGCGCCGCGGAAGTGGCGGTCGCGACCCTGGTCGCAGCGCTCCTCGGCCGCATGGACGACCCGGCGCTCGCGGGGTTCCTCAGGCAGGAGATCAAGGACTGGAACGGGCAGCTCGTCGGCGAGGTCCGGGCCGGGGAGGGGTTCCGACCCCTCAGGCCCTGACCCGCATCGTCGCCCAGACGCTGCCGAGCACCAGGACCATGCCGACGGCCTGCATCGCCGTCGGGATCTGGCCGAGCACGAGGCTGCCGAGCAGCACCGCGGTCAGCGGGCTGAGGAAGCCGAGCGGCGCCACCGCCGCCGGCTCCAGCCGGGAGAGACCGCGGAACCACAGCCAGTAGGTGAAGGCCCCGCCGATCAGGCCGAGGTGGAGGAAGCCGAGGAGGTTCCACGCCGTCGGCATCGGCAGCGTCGGCTCGAGCAGGAGCGCCGGCACCGCCAGCATCAGCCCGCCGGCGAGCAACTGCCAGCCGGTGAAGGCGAGCGCCGAGACCGGCGGCTGCCAGCGCTTGGTCAGCACGGTACCGAGCGCCATCGACAGTGCGCCGGCGAGCGTGGCGACGATGCCGACCCCGTCGAGTGCCGCCTTCGGGCCGAGCACCAGCAGGCCGACGCCGAGAATGCCGACGACGCCGATCGCCACCCGCGCCGGGCTGATCGCCGTGCCCGCGATCACGCGCTGCAACACGATCACCACGAGCGGCTGCACCGCCCCGAGCGTCGCGGCGACGCCGCCGGGCAGGCGATAGGCGCCGACGAAGAGGCAGGCCCAGAAGATCGTGAAGTTCAGAGCGCCGAGCACGAAGACGCGCCCCCACCAGACGCCGAACGGCAGCCGCCGCGTCAGCGCCAGCACCATCAGCCCGGCGGGCAGCGCGCGGAGGAAGGCCAGCGTCAGCGGCCGATCCGGCGGCAGCCATTCGGTGGTGACGAGATAGGTGCTGCCCCAGATCGCGGGTGCGAGGGCCGTCGTCGCGAGGTCGCCGAGTTTCATCGGTCGCTCCATTTGTCTCGACGTCAAGATAGATGAAAATATCTCGATGTCGAGATATCTCGACGCTTGACCCGATCGGGGCTTCGTTGTCACGTCGCGCCATGGACCATGTCGATGCGATCCTCGCCCAATGGCGGCGCGAAAGGCCCGACCTCGACGTCGAGCCGATGGGGCTGCTCGGACGCATGACGCGTCTGACCACCCATCTGCGCCACGCCATCGAGAGCACGCTCGCCCGTCACGACCTGTCGCCGTCGAGTTTCGACATCCTGGCGACGCTGCGCCGCGCCGGAGCGCCCCATCGCCTGTCGCCCGGCGATCTCCTCGCCACGACCATGGTCACCTCGGGAACGATGACCAACCGCATCGATCAGCTCGAGCGCGCCGGTCTGGTCGAACGTCTCGCCAATCCGCAGGACGGTCGCGGCGTGCTGGTCGCGCTGACGCCGGCCGGGCTCGCGCGGGTCGAGGCGGCGGTGACCGATCACGTGGCGACGCAGGTCGCGCTGGTCGGCGCGCTCTCCGACGACGAACGTCGCGCCCTCGACACGCTGCTCGCGAAGTTCCTCGCCGCCTTCGAGTGAACCGCGTGCCGGGGAATCAGATCCCCAGCGCCCCGGCGATCTCGTCGACCGCCAGCGAAGCCGAGACGGTGCCGTCGCGGACGCCGGCCTCGAGCGAGGTCAGGCGGCCGGCGACGCGGGTGTCGTGACGCAGCGCCTGCATCACGCGCTCTTCCAGCATCGACCACATCCAGGCGACCTGCTGCACGCGGCGGCGTTCGGCGTGTTCGCCGGTCGCCTCGAGCTTGGTGCGATGCGTCTCGACCTGCTCCCACATGGCGTCGAGGCCCTGGTTGGCGAGGCCGGAGATCAGCACCACCGGCGGCGTCCAGGCGGCCGACTTGGCCGCCATGATGTTGAGCGCCGCGCGATATTCCGACGCCGCCTGACGGGCGCGCACGGCATTGTCGCCGTCCGACTTGTTGACCGCGATCATGTCGGCGATCTCGAGCACGCCCTTCTTGATGCCCTGCAACTCGTCGCCGGCGCCGGGCAACATCAGGACGAGGAAGAAGTCGACCATGCCGGCGACCGTCGTCTCCGACTGGCCGACGCCGACGGTCTCGACCAGGATGACGTCGAAGCCCGCCGCCTCGCACAGCAGCATCGTCTCGCGCGTCTTGGCGGCGACGCCGCCGAGCGTGCCGGAGGAGGGCGAGGGGCGGATGAAGGCATTGCGATCGACCGCCAGTCGCGCCATGCGCGTCTTGTCGCCGAGGATCGAGCCGCCCGTCCGCGTCGAGGACGGATCGACCGCCAGCACCGCCACCTTGTGGCCGGCGGCGGTCAGATTGGCGCCGAGCTGATCGATGGTGGTCGACTTGCCGACGCCGGGCACGCCGGTGATGCCGACGCGATGGGCCTTGCCGGTGTGCGGCAGCAGCGCCTGGACGAGAAGACGCGCCTTCGCCTGATGCTCCGGCTTGCGGCTCTCCACCAGCGTGATGGCGCGGGCGAGCGTCGAGCGGTCGCCGGCGACGATCCGGGCGGCGAGTTCCTCGACCGGCACGTCGCGCGCGGCATGGACCGGCGTCGGCCGAGCCTCGGGCGGCGTCATCGAGACGTCGCCTGCGGCATCGACCGAGACATGGGCGAGGCCCGCCGTCGGCGGGGCGAAGGAGGATGTGGACATCGGCGATGCTCTCTGCGTCGGGCGACCGGCGGGACGGCGTCATTCTCCCTGCCACCATCGACCCGGCGGTGTCCAGACGATTTTCGAACGAGTTGCAAAAACGCCTTGTAACTCAAGGGTATGAATGCGTCGCCCGGCGCCGCTCGTCATTGCTCCGGCGAGACGAATGGGATGCGGCCAACGTCGTTCGCGCCGCGACGACCATGGCGAACGGCGGTCGAGCGCCCCGCTTCTTGCCGAGCGCAGGTCGATCGACCGCCCTCGTCTTCGACTTTCGCTTTGACGACGCCCTCCGATATTCTACATGTCGAGTGCTCGACGATCACGAAACAATAATAATCGGGAGGACGGGCAATGCCGACGGAGGCGGGAGCGCGGTGGGATACGCGCGACATCGCCGCCACGCATCGCTACGATGCCTGGCAGGACATTCTGCAGCGCGTCTACGGCGCCTGGGACGTCGACCGTCCGACCGGCTCCGGTTTCGACGCACAGTTGACCCATCGCGCCGTCGGCGGCTTCCAGATCGTCGATTGTGCCTGCGACCCCTGCGGCGCCCGGCGCACCCGCGCCGAGATCGGCGTCGACGGCCGCGAATCCATCACCGTCCAGCTGGTTCTCTCGGGTCGTGAGACCTTCGCCATCGGCGAGAAGCGCGTCGATCTCGGCCCGGGGGACGTGCTCCTGTGGAACTCCATTCGGCCGATGCGTTTCGAGGTGACGGAGCGGCTCCGCAAGATCTCCGTCACCATGCCGCTGGCGCGGCTGCGCAGCTGGCTGCCGAGCGAGTGGCATTCGATCGAGGGGTGTCTGCCGCGCGGCTCCGCCGGCGCCGGGCTCCTGTCCTCGATCGTCGGCTCGCTCTCGCCGTCGTTCCTGGCGGGCGACCTGCGCCACAGCGAGGCGTTGACGGAAGCCGTGCTCGGCATCCTGGTCAACGTGCTCGGCATCGACCGCGAGGACGGGCCGACGACGTTGCGCGAAACGCGGCTCGCGACGGTCAAGGACCACATCCACGCCAATCTCGGCAATCCCGACCTGTCGCCGGTACTGATCGCCCAGGCGAAGCGCGTCTCGCTGCGCTACCTGCACGCGCTCTTCGAAGGCGAGGGGACGACGGTGCAGCAGTACATCATCCGTCAGCGCCTGATCCGCTGCCGCCGCGAGCTGGAGAACCCGAAGATGGCGGGTCGGACCATCACCGACATCGCCTATGGCTGGGGCTTCCAGAACTCCACCCATTTCAGTCGCCGCTTCAAGGCGGAATTCGGCGTCTCGCCCCAGGCGTTCCGCGCCGACCTGATCGCCGGCGCGGGCCATCCCGCCGCGCGGTCGTGAGGACGGCGCGGCGCGCGGCGTCCGTCGCTCACGCCCCCCTGAGCATCGCGGCGAGCGACGGGGCGGAGAGGATCTCGATCCAATAGCCGTCGGGATCCCGGATGAAGGCGAGCCCCTTCATCCGACCCTCGTCCGGCCGCTTGACGAACCGCACCCCCATCGCCTCGAAACGGGCGCAGGCGGCATGGACGTCGGGAACCGAGAAGCCGATGTGGCCGAAGCCGCGCGGCTCGGTGTTGCCGTCGTGATGGCCGGCGAAGGTCGGGTCGCTCTCGGTGCCCCAGTTGTGGGTCAGCTCGAGCGTCGCGTGACGCCGGAAGACCCAGCGCGCACGCTCCAGATCGTCGGTGGGAACCGGGCCGTCGCCCGGCCGGACATGCGCCATGAAGTAGAGCGAGAAGCGCATGTCGGGAAAATCGAAACGGTCGAGCAGCGTCATCCCGAGCACGTCGCGATAGAAGGCGACGGAGGTCTCGGGATCGCGGACGCGCAGCATCGTCTGATTGAACACGAAGCCGTCGGTGGCGGCGCGGTCGGTGGTGTCCATGGGGGCCTCGTCGGTCGGTGACGGCTGATCGCCCACCGAATAGCAACTGCGCGTGCCCCGCGATCTGCCCCTGCGTGCACTCCGGCGCCACCGAGCGTGCACTCCGATCGCGTCGCCGGCCCGCAAGGTATTGACGAATTTTATGATTTCGAAGCGATCCGATCGATGCGAGCGGCCGCGGGATGCACGGGCGGTCGCGTCGGTGTGCATCAGTGGAAATGCGTAATCGGACGGCCCGCCCTACCGTTTCCGAAAGAGAAGGCCGGCGAACGGCCCCGGAACGTCTTCGTCGGCGCGAGCGCCGCGGAGATCTCGAAAACGAAACGCGAGAGAGGAAACCCCATGAAGCCCCATACTCCCGAAGAATACGTCCAGATCGACGACGGTCCGTGGGCGCCCTTCCCCGACGCCTTCTCGGCCGGCGGCATCACCTGGCGGTTGCTGCACGTGTCGCCGGAGGCCGGCACCTGGACGGCGATCTTCGAATGCCCGGCCGGGTCGTCCTTCGCGGCGCATTTCCACACCGGCCCGGGCGAGTACTTCCTCTACAAGGGCCGCATGGACGTGCGCGGCGGCAAGGCGGCCGGCGGCGACACGGCGGTGGCGCCCGGCTACGGCTTCGAGTCCTCCGGCGCCCGTCACGACAAGACCAGCTTCCCGGTCGACAGCGCCTTCTACATGACCTTCTCCGGTCCGCTCGCCTTCATCCGGCCGGATGCCACCGTCATCGCCAACATCGGTTGGAACGAGGCGCAGGGCGCCTGGCAGGCCCATCTCGACGCCGCGAAGGCCGCCTGAGGCCCGGTGGCCGGCCGCGGCGGAAGCCGTGCGCCGGTCGCCTCGCCCCGACATCGACGAGACCCGATCGAGGGAGACCCCCGTGACCAGTACAGCAGATCATTCGGCGCGAGACGCCGTCGCGACCACGGCCGACGTGTTCGCCCACCATCTCGGCGCCTTCGCCGAGGGCATCGACGCGATCCTCGCCGACTACGGCGACGATTCCGTGCTGATCATGCACGACAGGGCGTTTCGTGGCCGCGACGAGATCCGCGCCTTCTTCCAGGCGTTCCTCGACGGTGCGACGCCGCAGTTCTGGGAGGCGTTCACGCTTCTCGCCAAGTGCGTCCACGGCGAGGTCGCCTATTTCACCTGGCGTTCGGAGCCGACGGTGACGCTGGCGACCGACACGTTGGTGGTCCGCGACGGCAAGATCGCCGTGCACACCTTCACCTCGTACCCCTGAAGTCGCGCCGGAACGTCTCGTTCCGGCGCGAACACCACGCCGCGCCTCAGCCCGGCGGAGTCCAGATGATCCTCTGGAGCATGCCGGTGTCGAGGATCTGGCGCGGGGGCAGCTGCGAACTCATCGCCGCCTCGCCCTGGAACGAGAAGGTCAGCGTCACGTTCGAGGCGCCGCGCGACTTGCAGATCGCCATGCCGAGCCACAGGTCGGTGCCGATGCGGCAGGTCGAGGGATCGGTGCCGGTCTCGCGGAAGGTCATGCCGGCGCGCTCGCCGGCCGGGCCGACGACGTGATGGGTGACGCCGTGGATCTGGGCGATCCGCCCGCCCTGGCCGAGGATGTGCAGCACCTGGATGCGGCCGCCGTAGGCGTCCTTGAACAGAACCATGGCCTCCGGCGTCGAGGTCTCGAGGCCGATGGTGACGGTGCCGGTCGAATAGCCGGGCAGCTGGGCGGTGACCGCCTTGGAGGAGAAGGGCGTCGCCGCGCCGATCGGGCCGGCACCCTGCGCCGTGATCTGCAGGAACGTGTCGCCGGTCGCCTGGAAGGCGGGGCGGGAGGGGCCGGTGCCAAAACTGTCGCCGGTCGGGGCACAGGCGGCCAGCGCCGCCAGGGTCAGGCCGAGAACCGAGGCCGCGCCGAGGCGCAGGCCGCTCCGATCGACAGGCTGGTTCGCCATTCGATACCCTTTCGAATCAACGTTCGTCTTGCTTTGAATGTCGAATAAGGCGACGCGGCGGCGCTGTCACGCCCGCACCTTTCGGATCGCCGAGACCCGCGCCGGTCGCGGGGTTCCCGCCCTCGTACGGTGGGGCCCGAAGACGACGAAGGCCCGCCGGGCGAACCCGACGGGCCTGATGTCTCGTCCGCGAGGTCGATGCCTGCCGATCACTCCGCCGCGGCGGCCGGGCCGTAGCCGAGCTTGGCGTTGAGGTCGGCGATCAGCTTCACCGCGGCGTCGGCGATGACCGTGCCGGGCGGGAAGATCGCCGCGGCGCCGAAGTCGATCAGCGCCTGGAAGTCCTGCGGCGGGATCACGCCGCCGACGACGATCATGATGTCGCCGCGGCCTTCCGCCTCCAGCGCCGCCTTCAGCGCCGGCACCAGCGTCAGATGGCCGGCGGCGAGCGACGACACGCCGACGATGTGGACGTCGTTCTCCACCGCCTGACGAGCGGCCTCTTCCGGGGTGGCGAACAGCGGTCCGATGTCGACGTCGAAGCCGAGGTCGGCGAAGGCCGAGGCGATCACCTTCTGGCCGCGGTCGTGGCCGTCCTGGCCCATCTTGGCGACCAGGATGCGCGGACGGCGGCCGTCGTTCGTCTCGAACTCGGCGACGAGCTGCTGCACCTTCTCGACGGCATCGCTCATGCGGGAGACCTCGCGCTTGTAGACGCCCTGGATCGACTTGATCTCGGCCTTGTGCCGGCCGAACACCTGCTCGAGCGCCATCGAGATCTCGCCGACGGTCGCCTTGGCGCGCGCCGCCTTGATCGCGAGGTCGAGCAGGTTGCCCTCACCCGACGCCGCCGAGGCGGTCAGCGCCGCTAGCGCCGCCTGGGTGTCGGCCTCGACGCGCTCGGCCTTGAGGCGCTTCAGCTTCTCGATCTGCGCCGCGCGGACGGCCGAGTTGTCGACCTTGAGCACGTCGATGGCGGCTTCGCTCTCGGGCTTGTACTTGTTGACGCCGACGACGGTCTGCGAGCCACTGTCGATGCGCGCCTGGGTCTTGGCGGCGGCTTCCTCGATCCTGAGCTTCGGGATGCCGGCCTCGATCGCCTTGGCCATGCCGCCGAGTTCCTCGACCTCGGCGATGTGGGCCATCGCCTTTTCGGCGAGCTCGGCCGTCAGCCGCTCGACATAGGCCGAGCCGCCCCACGGGTCGATCGTCTTGCAGGTGCCGCTCTCCTGCTGCAGCAGGATCTGGGTGTTGCGGGCGATGCGGGCCGAGAAGTCGGTCGGCAGCGCCAGCGCCTCGTCGAGCGCATTGGTGTGGAGCGACTGGGTGTGGCCCTGCGTCGCCGCCATCGCCTCGATCGCGGTGCGCACGACGTTGTTGAAGACGTCCTGCGCCGTCAGCGACCAGCCCGAGGTCTGCGAATGGGTGCGCAGGCTCAGCGACTTGTCCGACTTCGGCTGGAAGTTCTGCTGGACGAGCTTCGCCCAGATCAGGCGGGCGGCGCGCAGCTTCGCCACTTCCATGAAGAAGTTCATGCCGATCGCCCAGAAGAACGACAGGCGGGGGGCGAAGGCGTCGACGTCGAGACCCGCGGCGCGGCCGGCGCGGATGTATTCGATGCCGTCGGCGATCGTGTAGGCGAGTTCCAGGTCCGCCGTCGCGCCCGCTTCCTGCATGTGATAGCCGGAAATCGAGATCGAGTTGAACTTCGGCATGTTCTGCGACGTGTAGGCGAAGATGTCCGCGATGATCCGCATCGAGGGAATCGGCGGATAGATGTAGGTGTTGCGGACCATGAACTCCTTCAGAATGTCGTTCTGAATGGTGCCCGAGAGCTTCGACTGGTCGACGCCCTGTTCCTCGGCCGCGACGACGAAGAGCGCCAGGATCGGCAGCACCGCGCCGTTCATCGTCATCGACACGCTCATCTGGTCGAGCGGGATGCCCGAGAAGAGGGTGCGCATGTCGTAGATCGAATCGATCGCCACGCCCGCCATGCCGACGTCGCCGGTGACGCGCGGATGATCCGAGTCGTAGCCGCGATGGGTCGCGAGGTCGAAGGCGACCGACAGACCCTTCTGACCAGCCGCGAGGTTGCGACGATAGAAGGCGTTGGAATCCTCGGCCGTCGAGAAGCCGGCGTATTGGCGGATCGTCCAGGGCTGGTTGACGTACATGGTCGGGTAGGGGCCGCGCAGGAACGGCGGCAGACCCGGCCAGGTCTTCAGGAAGTCGAGGCCCTCGAGGTCGCTCGCGCCGTAGACCGGCTTGACGTCGATGCCTTCCGGCGTCGTCCACACCTCGGCGCCCTCGGCGGAGGCCGGCACGGCGACGGTGGAGAA
The DNA here is from genome assembly GCF_056313705.1 of Pinisolibacter sp. DMC100. Lineage (NCBI taxonomy): Bacteria > Pseudomonadati > Pseudomonadota > Alphaproteobacteria > Hyphomicrobiales > Ancalomicrobiaceae > Pinisolibacter > Pinisolibacter sp. DMC100. The sequence continues at coordinate 1,562,082 of NZ_JBQUZT010000001.1, forward strand.
GGGAACGCTGCTGAAGTCAGGGATGCGGCTCATCGGCCTCTCCTCGGTCTCCGGTTCCGGGTCGCGCTGCGCGCCCACGGCCCCGCGGGGAAGAATTCCCGTCGATCCGGCTTCGCGCAAGATCGACGATCGGAAGGCGAGGGGCGTCGTCCGCCCCTCGGGGTCGATCAGGCGCCGAGCTTGTCGAGCGCGTCGGAGAGCGTCGCCACCACGTCGATGCCGACATGGACGAAGCCGGTGACACCGGCCTTGGCGTAGGCCGCCTTCTTCTCCGCGTCGGCGGGCTTGCCGGCGAGATAGAGGATCTCGCAGCCGGCATCCGCCAGCGCGGTCGCCGCCTTCACCGCCTGCTCGTCGTAGACGGCATCGGAAGAGGCGATCACCGCGGCCTGGGCGCCGGACGCCTTGTAGGCCGCCGACAGCGCCTCGATCGAGGCGAAGCCGTCGTTGGTCAGCGCCTGGATGCCGCCCGCCTCGAAGACGTTCTTGGCCCAGGTCGACCGCGCCGTGAAGTCGGCGATGCGGCCGAGATTGGCGAGGAAGACCGTCGGCCGGATGCCGGCGGCGTCGGCACGATCACGCAGGCCCTCGAAGGCCTCGCCCAGCGCATGGGGCACGAAGGCGGTGACGTGTTCGACCGGCGGCACGGTGCGCGGCGTCGGCGCGGGCGTGTCCATCACGGCGACGGTGCCCTCGGCGATGTTGGGGAACTCGGAGACGCCGGTCACCGGCTCGCGGCGCTTGGCGATGGCGTCGATGCGGGTCTTGGCGACGCCGGCGACCTTGGCATGGAGCGAACCGGAGCGCAGCGCCGCGACGATGCCGCCTTCCGCCTCGATCACCTGGAACAGCGCCCAGGCGCGCTCGGCCATCTCGGCCGTCTCGGTGTCGACGAGGCCGGAGCCCGCCGCCGGGTCGGCGACGCGGTGCAGGTTCGATTCCTCGATCAGCACCGACTGGGTGTTGCGGGCGACGCGACGGGCGAAGGCGTCCGGCAGGCCGATCGCCTGGGTGAAGGGCAGCACCGTCACCGAGGTCGCGCCGGCGACGCCGGCGGCGAAGGTGGCGATGGTGGTACGCAGCATGTTGGTGAAGGAATCGCGCCGCGCCATCATCCGGCGGGCCGTCTCGACATGGATGCGCGGCGCCTTGGCGGCCACGCCGCAGGCCTCGAGCACGCGGGCCCACAAGAGCGTCAGTGCGCGCAGCTTGGCGATCGAGCGGAACTGGTTCTGGTCGGCGACCGCGGTGAAGCCGATCTTCGACGCGGCATCCGCGACGTCGAAGCCGGCCGCCTCGAGCGCGCGCAGATAGGTCACGGCCGTGGCGATCAGGCCGGCGAGCTCCTGCACCTCGGAGGCGCCGGCGGCGTGCCAGACGCGGCCGTCGGCCTCGAGCGCGGTGCCGGGGAAGCGCTTGGCGGCCTCCGCGGCGGCGGCGATGGCGTCCTCCGCCTTGGTGCCGATCTTGCCGGTCGCGGCGAGGAGGCCGACCGGATCGTTGATCACCGAGAGATCGAGCGTCTTGCCCTGCTCGCGCGCCACGCCGAGGAGGATGTCGGCGACGTCGGCGCTGCGATGGCCGGCGTCGAGCCGGATCGGGATCAGGTCGAGATGGACACCGCCGAGCAACGTCTTGACGCAGCCGTCGCAGGAGATCGTCAGGCCGTGGCCGTAGGCGTTCGGGCTCTCGGCACAGACGAGGTCGAGGCCGGAGGCGCCGCCGACGAGATCGTCGAGCACCTGGGCGTTGGCGGTCTTGTTGCCGGGGATGTCGATGCGGGCCATGACGGTCCAGGGCTTGCCCGCCGTGCGCGCGCCGAGCGGCGCCGGGGTCGGGTTGCCCTCGTAGATCGGCTCGATCGTGATGCCGTCGGCGGTCGAGGACTTCAGCCGATCGAACGGCACCGTCTTCAAGGCCTTGGTCGCCACGCCGACCCAGTCGTCCCAGCCGCGCGGGTCGAAAGACCCCATCAGTCCCGTAGCCTTCGCGCTCACCGTCGTCTCCCACGTCTGACGCGGCCCCTCGCGGGGACACGGCGTCTTCATCGGAACCCTCGTCCGTCGACGACGAACGATGGTTCCCCGGCGCGATCGTCGGTATCCGTAGCGTCACGGAAGGACGAAGGTCGCCTCCCGAGAGCGCTTCCGCCCGCGCGACATTGTCGCGCCTCGATCGCTGTCCCGATAGGGGGGATTTCCGCGGAATCTGGAATTAGACGATGGTAGGGAGGCGCGAAATCGGCCCTTTCCGCCGTGAAACCTTCGTAGGGTGACGCTTACGTCAACCCCTCGTAAAACCGACAATTGAACGATTTGGGGAACGGTCTCAGTGTCCTTTCGAGGGGGAGACCAGAGGAATGGGCAGGGGAGAGTCTGAAGGGCTCTACGGAGAGGCGGCTCGCTTTTCCGTGGAGGGCGACGGCGGTCGGGTGTTGGAGGCGCTCGAGAGCCGTCTGCGCCGACTGGGCGCCACGCACGTGCTGATCACCGGACTGCCCCTGCCGCGGCGGGGCATGGCGAAGCTCGTCGTCCGCTTGAACTGGCCTGATATGCGCTCCGGCGGCCACCTCCTGGACATCGCGCCGAGCGATCCGCTGCTGTCGTGGTGTCTGACGCGCGACCGGCCCTTCGTCGTCCGCGACGGCGGTCTCCACCCGCTCTCTGCCGATGGAGCCGCGGCCCCTCCGCCGGCCCTCGCGGGTTCCGATCTGCTCGCCGCGGCGGGTGGCGCCGACGCTTCGGTGGTGGTGCTGCCGATGCGCGAGCCGCGTCCCTGGCAGGGCTGCGTGATGCTCGCCGGAGCCGCCCTCGCGATCACGCCCGACGCCCTCGACGAGCTCTCCTTTTTCTGCAAGGCCGCCCTGCAGAGTCTTGCGCGCATCGGTTGGCTGGAACGTGCCCGCCCGGGAGACCTCTCCGATCGCGAACGCCACGTGCTGTCGCTGACGGCGATCGGCAAGACCGCCGGCGAGATCGCCGAGCTTCTGGCGATCTCGCAGCGCACCGTCCACGCCCATCTCCAGAACGCCGCCGACAAGATGAACGCCTCGAACAAGACCCACACGGTCATCGAGGCGCTGCGCCACGGCCAGATCACCCTGTGATCGCCCGCGGGCGGACCGGGAAGCGCGAACGGGCAGGACGCGAACGGGCCACAGACGCGAACGGGCCGGATCGGTCGCCCGATCCGGCCCGCATGTCGCGCGCGGCGGCGGCCCGGGGGGCCGCGCTCGCGTCGAACCTCAGTAGGTGAGCATCGCCGGAAGCGTCTTGGCTTCCTCGATCCAAGCCGCGACCTGGTTCTCGCCGGGGACGTGGTTGACGAGGTTCTTGGCCGCGTTCACTTCCAGCATCTTGGCATGGAGGTTGGCGGCGTTGCGGTGCTTGAGCTCCTTGACGGTGTCGACGCCGGCGGCCTCGAGCAGGTCGGAGAGCTGCGAAGCCACGCCCTTGATGCGGAAGAGGTCGGCCTTGTTGGCCCAGGCCAGCACCAGCTTGTCGGAGATGCCGGTCTTCTCGGCGATGTCCTTGCGGCCCTTCGGGTCCTTGGCGGCCTCGAGATAGGCCTCCACGGTCTTCAGGCCGATCGCCGTCAGCTTGGCGGCGTAGGCCGGGCCGATGCCTTCGATGTCCACGATGTTGGTCATTGCGCGGTTCCTCGCTGGATCGCCGCGCCGGACTGAAACCGGCGTCGGCTCGAGAGATTATGGTCGGGGATTTGATCCCGAAAACCGTGATTCCACAATCCCCCCGAGCGGAAGTCGAGAGGATCGGGCGCGATATTGTCCGGACGGACGCCGTCAGCCGATCAGATGCGACGCGCCGGGAATGTTGGCGAGCAGCTTGTCGACGTTCTCGTCGCCGGCGACCTGCTTCAGCTGGCCGACGAGACTGCTGCCGATCTCCTTGATCTGACCGATGTCGAGCCCCTCCTTCTGGAGGTTGCCGAGCAGCGCCAGGCCCGCGCCCATGCCGCCGCCTTCCGAGCCGCCCATCAGGCTGCCGAGCGCACCGGCGATGCCGCCGCCGCCCATCAGACCGCCGAGCGCGCCCATCAGGCCGCCGCCGCCACCGGCCTCGGCCGCCGCCGCTTCGGCATGGGCCGCGCCCGCCGTCGCCATCTGGTCGAAGCCGGGAACGTACTGCTTGACCATGTCGACGTATTCGGCCGGAGCATGGCTCGAGATGAAGTCGACGATCATCGCCACGGCCTTGTCGGCGGTGGCGGGGTCGATGCCGACCTGGGCGGCGATCTTGTCGATGATTTCCTGCATGGGACCTGTCCTCGAAAGGCCACGGCGTCGGGAGACGCCGGTCGAATGTCGTCGGAGGGGTGGCTCGTGGACTCATCCCCCCTTCCGCGACCGAACGGCCGCGGCATGGCTGCCGGAGGCTCCATTCCCGCCGCGCTCGATCTGGCGTCGCGCGCTCTGCGGGATCCACCCTGAAGTCCGTCGGCGGCCGAACCTGCCACAAGGCGAGGGGATCGAACAAGGGCCTCCCCGACCCTTCTCTGCCCCAACGTCATGTCCCGGCTCTGTTTCCAAGCGAGCGCGCGCGGGCTAAGGAAGGGCATGTCGATTTCCGGGGAGAATCCGATGCACATCGAGGGCGGCGTCTATCTGGGCAAGAGCGTCGAGCCGGAGTGGCTGGAGCTGAAGCTCGCCAATCGCCACGGCCTCGTCACCGGCGCCACCGGCACCGGCAAGACCGTCTCGCTGCAGGTGCTCGCCGAAGGCCTGGCCGAGGCCGGCGTCTCGGTCTTCGCCGCCGACGTCAAGGGCGATCTCTCCGGCATCGGCGCCAAGGGCGAGGAGAAGGACTGGATCGCCAGGCGCTGCGCCGACATCGGCTTCACCGAGTGGGAGCCGAAGAAGTTCACCACCGTCTACTGGGACGTCTTCGGCGTCCAGGGCCACCCGGTCCGCGCCACCATCACCGAGATGGGGCCGCTGCTGCTCGCGCGCCTGATGGGCCTCAACGACGTGCAGGAGGGCGTGCTCAACATCGTCTTCAAGCTCGCCGACGAAGAGGGCCTGCTGCTCCTCGACCTCAAGGACCTGCGCGCCGTCCTCGCCCATGTCGCCGAGCGCGCCGACGAGCTGACGGTCGACTACGGCAACGTCTCCAAGGCCTCGGTCGGCGCCATCCAGCGTCAGCTCCTCGTGCTGGAACAGCAGGGCGGCGACGCCTTCTTCGGCGAGCCCGCTCTGGCGATCTCGGATCTCATGGCGACCGACGCGCAGGGCCGCGGCCGCATCAACATCCTCGCCGCCGACGACCTGATGTCGAACCCGCGGCTCTACGCGACCTTCCTGCTGTGGCTGCTCTCCGAACTGTTCGAGGAACTGCCCGAGGTCGGCGACATCGACCGCCCCAAGCTGGTCTTCTTCTTCGACGAGGCGCATCTGCTGTTCGACGAGGCGCCGCCGGCGCTGATCCAGAAGGTCGAGCAGGTCGTCCGCCTGATCCGTTCCAAGGGCGTCGGCGTCTATTTCGTGACGCAGAACCCGCTCGACGTGCCGGACACCGTCTCCGCCCAGCTCGGCAACCGCGTCCAGCACGCGCTGCGCGCCTTCACGCCGCGCGAGCAGAAGGCGGTGCGCGCCGCCGCCGAGACCTTCCGTCAGAACCCGGCCTTCAAGACCGAGACGGCGATCACCGAGCTGGCGGTCGGCGAGGCGCTGGTCTCGATGCTGCACGGCAAGGGCGTGCCCTCGATCGTCCAGCGCACCTTCGTCCGCCCGCCCGAGGCCCGCGTCGGACCGCTGAAGGCGGAAGAGCGCGCCACCCTCGTCAACACCTCGCCGGTCGCCGGCAAGTACGACGAGACGGTCGATCGGATCTCGGCCTACGAGAAGCTGCGCGGCAAGATCGAGGCGAGCCCTGCGCAGCCCGGTGGCGACAACCCTGCCCCGACCGGCGGGGGCTTCTTCGACGGCGTCCTCGGGGGCATCCTGTCGACCGTCGGCGGCGTCGCGAGCATGAAGACCGGTGGTCCGCGCTCGCAGACCCTCGGTGAGGCGGTGATCAAGTCCGCCGCCCGTTCCGCCGCCTCCGCCGCCGGCCGCCAGATCACCAATGCGCTGGTCCGCGGCGTGCTCGGTTCGCTCCTGAAGTGAGATTGGAAGCCATGTCCATCGATCCCGTTCTCGCCCGCGTCGACGCCGATCTCGACGCGAGCCTCGCCCGTCTGTTCGATCTCGTCCGGCTGAAGTCGATCTCCGCCGATCCCGCCTTCGCCGCCGACGTGCGCGCGACCGGCGAGCACTGCGTGAAGCTCCTCGCCGATCTAGGCTTCGAGGCCTCCCTGCGCGAGACGCCGTTCCACCCGATCGTCGTCGCCCATTGGAAGGGCGCGGTCGAAAACGACGCCCGCCACGTCCTCTTCTACGGCCACTACGACGTCCAGCCGGTCGACCCGCTGGAGCTGTGGCACGCCGATCCCTTCGACCCCAAGGTCGAGGAGCGCGACGGCGTCGAGGTCGTCACCGGCCGCGGCTCGGCCGACGACAAGGGCCAGCTGCTGATCTTCATCGAGGCGATGCGGGCGCTGCTGGCCGAAGAAGGCCGTCTGCCGGTCCGCGTCACGGTGCTGCTCGAGGGCGAGGAGGAGAGCGGTTCGCCCTCGCTCGAGCCTTTCCTCGAGGCCCATGCCGCCGAGCTCTCGCATGACCTCGCGCTGGTCTGCGACACCAACATGTGGGCGCGCGGCCGCCCGGCGATCACGACGAGCCTCCGCGGCCTCGTCGGCGAGGAGGTGAAGATTGCCTGCGCCGATCGCGACCTCCATTCCGGCCTCTTCGGCGGCCCCGCCTGGAACCCGATCCGCGTCCTGACCAAGATCCTGGCCAGCCTCCACGACGACACCGGCCGCGTCACGCTGCCCGGCTTCTACGACGGCGTCGACGATCTGCCGGCGGAGGTCGACGCCTCCTGGCGGGCGCTCGGGGCGACCGAGGAGAGCTTCCTCGGCCCGGTCGGGCTGAAGACCGCGGCCGGCGAACGGGGCCGTTCGGTGCTGGAGCAGATCTGGGCGCGGCCGACCTGCGAGTTCAACGGCGTCACCGGCGGCTACACCGGCGACGGCTTCAAGACCGTGCTGCCGGCCAAGGCCTCGGCCAAGGTCTCCTTCCGCCTCGTCGGCGGTCAGGACCCGGAGAAGATCCGCGCCGCCTTCCGCGCCCGCGTCACCGAGATGCTGCCGCCCGATGCGACCGTGACCTTCCACGCCCACGGCGGTTCGGCCGGCTTCACCATGCCCTTCGACAGCCCGGTCCTCGACGCGGCGCGCCGCGCGCTCGGCGACGAATGGAACGTGCCGGCGCTGATGACCGGCATGGGCGGCACCATCCCGGTCGGCAACGCCTTCGCCAAGTATCTCGGCATGCCGACGCTCTTCGTCGGCTTCGGCCTCGACGACGACCGCATCCACTCGCCGAACGAGAAGTACGACCTCGAGAGCTTCCACAAGGGCATCCGGTCGTGGGCGCGGATCCTCAAGAACCTGGCGTGAGGGGAGGGCGGATGACGCTCTCCCGCCCGATCGTGCCCTGCGCCGCCGTGCTCGCCGCCTCCGACGAGGCGCGTCCGCGGGCGGTGCTCGACGCGGTCCTCGTGGCCGCCGATGTCGAGGTGGTGCGCTCCGGCTTCGAGCCACCGCGGCGGATCGGCGATCATGCGCGGATCTGGTTCTGGTGGCGGTTGCCCGAGGGCACGCCCGTCGAGCATCGCGCCCGGATGGAAGCCTTCGCGGCGGGGCTGGTGAAGCCCGAAGATCGGGCGAAGATCGTGACCCGCGTCGACGAGACCGCGGGCGAGGGGCTGGAGCTCGAGATCATCGTTGCCGCCAACGTCGTGCGGATCGCGCCCTCGGGGCTCGTCTGGCTGCATCTCGAACTCGATCTCGAACCGGCCGTGCAGGCCGATCTCGAGGCGGCGCTCACTTCATGATGCCGATCCGGCGCAGGATCAGATAGACCGCGCCCGATCCCATCAGCGCCACGAGGCAGGCGAGGAAGAAGCCGGTCTCGTCGTCGCCGAAGGGGAGCCCCTTGGTGTTCATGCCGAAGGCGCCGGTCACCAGCGTCGCCGGCAGGAACAGGGCGGTCAGCGCCGAGAGCGTCGACAGCTGCCGGTTCATGTGGTCGGCCGCCTTGGCGGAGGCTTCTTCCTGGATGATCCGCGCCCGCTCCTGGATCGCCTCGACGTCGCGCGCCACCGAGGCGAGACGCAGCGCCACCCGTTCGGCCATGGCGAAGACGTCCTCGGGCAGATCGCGTTCGCGGTCGTCGACGAGGGCGGCGAAGTGGATGCGCAGCGCGCCGACCTGACGCGACAGGCGCAGCGCCATGCGCCGGATCGGTCCGACGCGGAGATCCTCCGGATCGACCCGGTCCTCGACCACGCGCTCCTCGATCACCTCGAGCTTCTCGGCCTGTTCGCGCGCCGTGGCGGTCACTTCGTCGGCGAAGGTGTCGAACACCCATTCGAGCAACGCCTCGCCGGTCTCGAAGGCTTCGCCGCGGGCGATCGCCCGCCGCACGCCCTCGATCGAGCGCAGCGACTGGCGCCGTCCGGTGACGAGCAGACGGCCGTGCAGGGCGAATTTCAGATGGGCGATGTCGCCGCGGGTGTCGCGGGCGAACTCGCGGCGGAAGTCGGCGAAGACGCCGAACAGCGCCTCGTCTTCGGCGGCGAGCCGAAGGTGGTCGTCGGGATCGAGCAGCAGATCGCGCGCCGTCTCCGGCAGGCTCGATCGGCCGATCCACTCGCCGGCCCGAACGTCGGCGAGGTTGAAGTGGAGCCAGACCCAGCCGTCGCGGGCGGCGAGCGCCGCGCCGATCGCCTCGGCATCGGCGAGGACATGGGCGTGGCCGACCTCGTCGAAGGCGTGAGCGAAGACCAGCCCCGGCATCGGTTCGGCGAGCCCTTCGAGGGCGGAGAGGGCGCGGGTCCTGTCGGCGACGGTCATGTTTCCCCCGAGGGAGGCGCGACGGTGAGCTTCGCGTCGCCCCAACCTTTGGAGGGGGCGTGCGACGGTTCGATGACGGGGTGTCGTATCAGCCCAGCGTCAGCAGACCCGTGAGGCTCGGCAGCACGGCGGCCGGGCGGAACTCGTTGTATTCCTCCGGCAGGTCGTTGCGGTTGACCCAGACCGAGCGGAAGCCGAAGGCGGTGGCGCCGGCCGCGTCCCAGCGGTTCGACGACTGGAACGACACGGCCTCGGGGAAGCAGCGATAGCGCGTGGTGACGAGGTCGTAGACGCGCGGGTCGGGCTTGTAGATCTTGATCTCGTCGACCGAGACGATGTCGTCGACCACCTCGTCGATGCCGCCGGAGCGGCAGGCCGCCGCGAGCATCTTCGGCGTGCCGTTCGACAGGATGACGATCTTCGCGCCGCGCATCTTCAGCTGCTTCAGCACCTCCGGCACGTCCGGGTGGACGTCGCAGGTGAGGTAGCTGTCGAGCAGCGCCGCCCGCGAGGCGCGATTGGCCTGCGGCACCCGGGCGAAGGCATAGTCGAGCGCCTCCTCGGTCAGCGTCCAGAAGTCCTTGTAGCGGCCCATCATGGTCAGCATCCACGAATATTCGAGCTGCTTGGCGCGCCACAGCGCCGACAGGAGCTGTCCTTCGGGGCCCACCTCGTCGGCATGGCGGCGCACCGCCGCATGGACGTCGAACAGGGTTCCATAGGCGTCGAAGACGTAGATCGCGTGGGACATGCGTCGCTCCGTGGATCGGGAGTGGCGACAATGGACCGAACCGACCGCCGAGGAAAAGGGGGCAATCGCCGCGCCCCTCCGCCGTTCGCCCGACGCACCGCGTCACAGGCGGATCGGCCGTCGCCGCCGCCGATCCTTGCATTGCTTGCTGTACGGTCGTATCGGTGGGGTTCCCACTCATCACCCGAAAGGCGGCATCATGGCGCACGGCATCGAGAACCCGAAGACCTGGACGTGGTTCGACGGCGAATGGCTGGAGGGCAATCCGCCCCTGATCGGGCCGCGCAGCCATGCCTTCTGGCTCGGCACCTCGGTGTTCGACGGCGCCCGCGCCTTCGAGGGCGTGACGCCCGATCTCGATCGCCATTGCGCCCGCACCAACCGTTCGGCCCGCGCCGTCGGCCTCGAGCCGACCATGCGCGACGAGGAGATCCTCGAACTCGCCAAGGACGGCCTCACGCGCTTTTCCCGCGACGCCGAGCTCTACATCCGTCCGAGCTACTGGGGTGAGCACGATCATCCCAATCTCGTGATCGGCGCCGATCCGGCCTCCACCCGCTTCGCGCTGACGCTGTGGGAGGCGCCGATGCTGCCGCCGACCGGCATCACCGTGACGCTGTCGCGCTTCCGCCGGCCGACGCTCGAATGCATGCCGACCGACGCCAAGGCGAGCTGCCTCTATCCCAACAACGCGCGCGCCGCCCGCGAGGCGCGCGACAAGGGCTTCGACAACGCCCTCGTCCTCGACATGCTCGGCAACGTCGCCGAGCTCGCCTCCGCCAACGTCTTCATGGTCAAGGACGGCGTCGCCATGACGCCCGTGCCCAACGGCACCTTCCTCGCCGGCATCACGCGGGCCCGCACCATCGACCTCCTGCGCAAGGCCGGCACGCCGGTCGTCGAGAAGACGCTGCGTTACGAGGATTTCCTCGGCGCCGACGAGATGTTCTCGACCGGCAACTACACCAAGGTGATGCCGATCGTCCGCTTCGAGAACCGCGAACTCGAGCCCGGCCCGGTCTATCGTCTGGCGCGCCGACTCTATTGGGATTTCGCCCACGCGTGATGCGGCGTAGGGTGCTTCGAACTGGAAGAATTCGGGCGCGGCGGTTGCCGAGGTCCGTAGTCCTCCCTATGTTGCACGTGGCCCTTCCCGGTCGCCGCTCACCCGAGACGCCGGCGCCCGCCATTCCGCAGGAGTCCTTCCGATGGCTTTCGAACTCGCCCCGCTGCCCTATGCCTACGACGCGCTCGCTCCGTATTTCTCGGTCGAGCAGCTCGAGTTCCACCACGACAAGCATCACGCGACCTACGTCACCAACCTGAACAATCTGGTGAAGGGGACGGAGTTCGAGGGCAAGTCGCTCGAGGAGATCATCGTCGCCTCGGCCGGCAAGAACGTCGCGGTGTTCAACAACTCCGCCCAGCACTTCAATCACGCCGAGTTCTGGAAGTTCATGAAGAAGGACGGCGGCGGCAAGAAGATCCCGGCCAAGCTCCAGGCCGCGATCGATGCCGACCTCGGCGGCTACGACAAGTTCCGCGCCGACTTCGTGCAGGCCGGCGTCACCCAGTTCGGCTCCGGTTGGGCCTGGCTTTCGGTCAAGGACGGCAAGCTCGTCATCTCCAAGACCGGCAATGCCGACAACCCGCTGACCGTCGGCGCCAAGCCGATCCTGACCGCGGACGTGTGGGAGCACTGCTACTACATCGACTATCGCAACCTGCGTCTGAAGTTCCTGGAGACCTTCGTCGACAGCCTGATCAACTGGGACTACGTCCTGGAGTGCTACGAGAAGGCCGTCTGATCGGCGCGCGCGATCGACGACACATCGAACGGCCGGACCTCGTGTCCGGCCGTTTTGCGTTTCCGTGTGAACGCTTTCTCAACCGGCCGGGGTGGACAGTCGGGCCGACGAGAATGACGCAAGGGAAAGGAGGCGTCCGATGTTCGCCGCCGATTCCTTCGCCGAGGCCCGTGTCGTCGTCCTCGACCCCAACCGCACCTTCCAGTCGATGATGCGCGCCATGCTGCGCCATCTCGGCTTCCGTCGCGTCGAGGTCTTCGGCGATGCCGACGAGGCGCTGGCGCGGGTCATGGACACGCCGATCGACCTCGTCTTCGTCGATCAGACTCTGACCGGCATCTCCGGCATCGACTGGGTGAAGTCGGTCCGCCGCGGCATCCGCATCGCCAATCCCGACATGGCGGTGGTGATGATGTCGTCCTGCGTCGTCCGTTCGACGCTGGAACCGGCGGTCGGCGCCGGCATCGACAGCCTGCTGGTGCGCCCCTTCGCGCCCGAGACGGTCGCCCGCCACGCCCGCCGCGCGCTCGGTGCCCGTCATGCCTACGTCTCCGGCCCCGGTGGCTACTGGGGCCCCGACCAGCTGCGCACCCGCCTGCGCATGAACTTCGCCAAGGGCGCGGCGGCCCGCCGGCTGGCGACGCTGGCGCCCGCCGCCGAACGCCCGCGTCTGCCGCGCGGCCTGCCCGGTTTCGACGTCGGCATCACTCCCCGAAAGACACCGAAGGACGGCGACGACACCGCCTTCCTCGATTGATCCCGGCCACCGGCGGGGAGTAGCCTGTCGCCGTCCTCCCGCGGGGGTGGTTCGTGACGATCGGGGGCATGGGGTGACGGCGAGCGACTGGACCGAACGGATTCCCGGCCTCGGCGGCCTCGGCTCCGAGGATCGCGCGGCGCTCCTCGCCGGAGCCCGCACGGTCGATCTCCCGACCGGCACCGTGGTCTTCTCGCCCGGCCGGGCCTGTACCGCCTATCTGCTGGTGCTCGACGGTTCGGTACGCGTCCAGATGATCGCCGATACCGGCCGCGAGATCGTGCTCTACCGGGTCCGCCGCGGTGAGACCTGCGTGTTGACGACCGCCTGCCTGCTCGCCGGCGACGCCTATGCCGCCGACGGCATCGTCGAGGAGCCGACCGCCGGCGTCGCCGTGCCGACGGCGCTGTTCGACACGCTGATGGCGCGGTCCGAGGGCTTCCGCCGCTTCGTCTTCACCGGCTACGGCCGCCGCGTCGCCGATCTCCTGGCGACGCTGCAGTCGGCGGTCTTCCACCGCGTCGATGCCCGCCTCGCCCGCCATCTCGTCGGTCGCGGCGGCGACGTCCTCGCCGTCACCCACCGCGATCTCGCCGCCGAACTCGGCACCGCCCGCGAGGTGGTGAGCCGTCACCTCTCCGCCTTCGAGAAGCGCGGCCTCGTCCGCCTCGGCCGCGGCACCGTCGAGGTCGTCGACCGCGCCGGGCTCGATCGGCTGGCCGAGGCGGTCGAGGGCGCGTCTTTCTGATGAGGCCGCCGTGTGACTAGGTCACCGACGCCGGCCTGCCGCGGCGTTATGGTGGTCGCGATCGGAGACGGGGCGTACCCCCCGCGTCCCCTCCGCCCGCGACACACACGAGGAGAATTCCCATGAACGCCAACGTCGGTGGCATCGACAAGATCCTGCGCATCGTGGTCGGCCTGGCCCTGATCGCCTTCGCCCTGCTCGGCCCGGCGACGATCTCCTGGAAGTGGATCGGCTGGATCGGCGTGGTGCCGCTCGCCACCGCGATCTTCGGCTTCTGCCCGGCCTACACCCTTCTCGGCATCAACACCTGCCCGGCGAAGAAGTGACCGCCGCGCCCGGCGCGATCGTCGGCGCATGAACGGAGAAGGCCGGAGGCGGTGACGCCTCCGGCCTTCGGCATTTGGTGTGCTGCGCGACGCCCTCCGCCTCACGGCAGATCCGGCGTCCCCGTGACGGCGATGGCGAAGGCCTGGACCTTGGCGACCTCCTTCAGTCGGTCGAAACGGCCGGAGGCGCCACCGTGGCCGGCGTCCATGTTGGTCTCGATCAGGAACGGCCCGCCGCTCGCCTTCGCCCGGAGCCGGGCGATCCACTTCGCCGGCTCCCAATAGGTCACGCGCGGATCGGTGAGACCCGCCAGGGCGAGGATCGGCGGATAGGCCTTGGCCTCGACGTTGTCGTAAGGCGAGTAGGAGAGGATGGTGCGGAACGCCGCCTCGTCCTCGATCGGATTGCCCCATTCCGGCCATTCCGGCGGGGTCAGCGGCAGGTCGGGGTCGCACATCGTGGCGAGCACGTCGACGAAGGGCACTTCCGCGACGATGCCGGCGAAGAGCCCGCCCGCCCGGTTGGCGACCGCCCCCATCAGCATGCCGCCGGCCGATCCGCCCTGCGCGACCAGCCGATCCGGCGCCGAGAAGCCTTCCGCCACCAGATGGCGGGCGGCGGCGACGAAGTCGTCGAACGTGTTGGTCTTGAACTCGCGCCGGCCTCGCGCATACCAGCGGAAGCCCTTGTCCTTGCCGCCGCGGATGTGAGCGATGGCATAGACGAAGCCGCGATCGACCAGCGACAGGATCGAGGTCGAGAAGGCCGCCGGAATGGTGATGCCGTAGGCGCCGTAGCCGTAGAGGAGGCAGGGCGCGCTGCCGTCGATCGGCGTCGAACGGGCATGGATCAGGGTGATCGGCACGGTCTCGCCGTCGGCCGCCGGGGCGAAGATCCGCCGCGCCACATAGGCCGCCGGATCGTGGCCGCTCGGCACCTCCTGCTCCTTGCGCAGCACCCGCTCGCGGCTCTCCATGTCGTAGTCGAAGACCCGCACCGGCGTGGTCGGCGACGAATAGGAGAAGCGCAGGTTCGTCGTGTCGTGCTCGTAGCCGCCGAGGAGACCGAGCGAATAGGCCTCCTCGTCGAAGGCGACGGCATGTTCCGCCCCGTCGGACAGGCGCCGCACGACGATGCGCGGCAGGCCCTCGACCCGCTCGAGGCGGACGAGGTGATGCTTCGTCGCCGTCTGCGACAGGATCAGCCGACCGTCGACATGGGGGACGAGCGTCTCCCAGTTCTCCCGCCCCGGTGCCTCGATCGGCGCCGTGACGATGCGGAAGTCCTCCGCCCCGCCGTTGTTGGTCAGAATGGTGAAGCGATCGCCGGCATCCTCGACCTCGTATTCCTCGCCGGTGACGCGGGGCGCGACCAGCCGCGGTGCCGCCGTCGGGCGGCCCGCGTCGATCAGACGCACCTCCGAGGTTTCGTGGTCGTGGATGGCGATCACCACGAAGCGGCCGGACAGCGTCTTGCCGAGCCCGACGAAGAAGCCGGGGTCGGCCTCCTCGTAGACCAGCACGTCTTCGAGCGCCGGCGAACCGATGCGGTGCAGGAAGACCTTCGACGGGCGATGGTTGTCGTCGAGCCGGACGTAGAAGAAGCTCTCGCCGTCGGCGGAAAAGACCGCCTCGCCGCCGGTCGCCTCGACCCGGTCCTCGAGATCGAGGCCGCGGACGAGATCCCGGACGCGCAGCGTGAAATATTCCGAGCCGTTCTCGTCGGCGCCCCAGACGATCCGCCGATGGTCGGGCGAATGGACGACGCCGGAGAGGCGGAAATAGGAAAGCCCCGCCGCCCGCTCGTCGCCGTCGAGCAGCACCTCCTCGTCGCCGCCGTCGCGAGGCGTGCGGACGTGGATCGGGTGCTGGCCGCCGGGGCGATGGCGCGCGGCATAGGCGTAGGGACCGTCCTTGGCGGGAACGGACGCGTCGTCCTGCTTGATGCGCGCCTTCATCTCCTCGAACAGGCGGGTCTGCAGCGCCGCGGTCGGCGCCATGATGGCGCGGGCATGGGCGTTGTCGGCCTCCAGCACGGCGCGGATGGCGGGATCGAGCACGCCCGGATCGCGCATCACCGCCTGCCAGTTCTCGGCGCGCAGCCAGCCGAAGTCGTCGACGATCTCGACGCCGTGGAGGGTTCGGGAAACCGGTCTCGCCTCGATCGTCGGGGCGGGATGGTCGGCGAGAGGCGACAGGCGGGAAGCGATCATGCTTTCGGTTCTTCGTCCGGTTGGAAGTCGAGGGCGTTGCCGTTGAGGCAGTAGCGCAGGCCGGTCGGCTGCGGCCCGTCGTCGAAGACGTGGCCGAGATGGGCCTCGCATTCGGCGCAACGGATTTCGGTGCGGATCATGCCATGGGAGACGTCGCGGTGTTCGGCGATGCCGGCCTCGGCGATCGGCGCCCAGAAGCTCGGCCAGCCGCTGCCCGAATCGTATTTCGTCGCCGCGTCGAACAGGGGGCGACCGCAGCAGACGCAGGCATAGGTGCCGGGGCGTTTCTCGTTCCAATACGGTCCGGTGAAGGCGCGTTCGGTGCCGGCGCAGCGGGTGACGCGGTACTGTTCCGGGGTCAGGCGCCGCTTCAGGGTGTCGTCGTCCATCGTCTTGTCCTCCCGCACGCATCGCCGCGCCGATCATGGGCGGCGGCGAGGAGGAAAGCTAGTGCGACCTCGATCGCCGACAATCGGGGTCTCCGCCGTGGTCGCGCGCCCCGTCGCCGCCGGCTGCCCGAGAACTCGCGCGATCTCGGAACTCTTCCAGAAGGCGTTCGAACTGCCATGATGCCGCAGCATGTTCACCATGTCGTCACGGTTGCTCGCGAGAGGCGTTTCTCCGCGATGTTTCTGCGAATGCGGCGAAGTTCGCAACTCGCGTCGACTGCGTGACGAAGATGAAAGTTGCAGACGAGATCTTGTGCATCTCGCGAACTCTGCCTATAGGAAGATGTCGATTGGGGGTCGAAGTGATTCAAGCGACATTTGTCAGAGATGAATCCGGCGCGATTCGAATCTCGGCAATGACTCGATCGTTCCTCGAGTGACCGAAATCCGAGGGGTTCCCCTCCGGCAAGACAGGTGAAAAATGACCGATTCCAGCACCAACCTCATCGAACTGGCCACCGAGATCGTCTCGGCCTACGTGAGCAACAACACCGTGCCCGCGGCCGAACTCTCCGGCCTGATCGCCGAGGTCTACGCCGCCCTGCAGCGCACCTCCGCCGGTGTCGCGCCGGAGCCGGCGCCCGAGCCGCTGAAGCCG
Organism: Pinisolibacter sp. DMC100; assembly: GCF_056313705.1. Lineage (NCBI taxonomy): Bacteria > Pseudomonadati > Pseudomonadota > Alphaproteobacteria > Hyphomicrobiales > Ancalomicrobiaceae > Pinisolibacter > Pinisolibacter sp. DMC100. The sequence continues at coordinate 1,578,708 of NZ_JBQUZT010000001.1, forward strand.
GCGGTTCCGGTGAAGAAGTCGGTCAACCCGGACTTCATCGTCTGCCTCGAGGACGGCAAGAAGTTCAAGTCGCTGAAGCGCCACCTGCGCACCCAGTACAACATGACCCCGGAAGAGTACCGCGAAAAGTGGGGCCTGCCGGCCGACTATCCGATGGTCGCCCCGAACTACGCGCAGGCTCGTTCCGACCTCGCCAAGAAGATGGGCCTCGGCCAGCAGCGTCGCCGCGGCGCCCGCTGATCTCGTCCCGATCGCTTTCGACGCCGCCGCGAACTCAGCGTTCGCGGCGGCGTTCGTTTTTGCTCTCGGCGCCGAGCCGTTCTTCGGCCGCCAGCGCCTCGATCAGGCCGACGTGGCGGGCGAGGCTGTAGCTCCAGTGCCGCGCCCGTGCCCGCCGCCGCTCGCCGGCCAGCGCCCGCGCCAGCGCGGCGCGGATGTGCGCGAGCCCGGCGGGCGAACGATCCGCCAGATCGGCCGGCGTCACCGGCACCAGCCGCGGCAGAATCCGGTCGCGCTCGCCCCGTCTCCAGGGTTCGGCTGCGGCAGCAGAGACGGGCGGTGGGGTGCAGTGGCGTCGGTCATCGGGCATGTCGGGGGTCCTTCGTCGAGACCCCACATCGTCGCCCGGGCCCGCCGGCCCGGGGACAACTCGCGACATTTCTGACGCAACGAAAAATTGGTCAAGTTCACCATATATATCACAAGTTATCCCCATCCCCTCACGCGCCCCCATAATCGAGAGGCATTTATTCCTATCGACAGGTCGGGACCGAGGGGGATCGAAGGATGCTCGAGCACGTCACGCACAACAGGATCGTGAAGGGGTACGTCGGCACGCCGGTCGCGAGGCCGAGCATCGTCGAACGGCGGCGGCCGATGCCACGACGGCGGCGGCGTTGCGACCGCGATCACGTCGCCGCCGATTGCCGTTGCCTCGAGACGGTCGTCGCTCGCGCCTTCGGCGCCGATCTCGCGGAACTGCGGAGCGCTTCGCGCGGCCATGCGCCGATCGCCTTCGCCCGCCAGGTGGCGATGTACGTCGCCCACGTCTGGCTCGGCCTGTCGCTGAGCGAGGTCGGTCGCCGCTTCGGTCGCGACCGCACCACCGTCTCCCACGCCTGCCGCGTCGTCGAGGAACGGCGCGACGATCCCGCCGTCGACCGCATCGTCGCCGCCGTCGAGGCCGCGGCCGATCTGTGGATCGACTTCGCCTGCGATCTGGAGGCGGGGCGATGAGCGAGGCCGCCGAACTGCGCCTGTTGCGCCTGCTCGCCGTCGCCGAGGGCGCACTCGACGACCGTGGCGTCCTGCGCGTCGTCGGCCCCGATGGTCTGCGCCGGCTGAAGCCCGACGGCGACATCCTGCGCACGCTCGCCGAACGCGGCGAGATCGAGGTCCGCGGCGAGGCTCGCGATCGTCTCGCCGTCACCGCCGCCGGCCGCGCCCGGCTCGCCCGCCGGGAGCGTCTCGGCGATCTCGACGGCTTCCGCCTGCAACACGGCGAGGTCGCGTGCCGGGTGATCGGCGAGGGCGAGACGGCGGTCGTCGACGGTGCCGAGAGCCCGCTCGCCTGGCTCGCCCGCCGCCGCGACCGCGACGGCAGGGCCCATCTCTCGCCGGCCCGCGTCGCCGCCGGCGAGAGGCTGCGCGGCGACTTCACCCTCGCCCGGATGATGCCGACGGTGACCTCGAACTGGTCGACCGGCCGGATCACCGGCGGCTCGGGAACCGGCGGTCTCGCCGACCTGACCGACCGGTCGATCGCCGCGCGCGACCGCGTCCAGGCGGCGCTGGCCGCGACCGGTTCGGACCTCGGCGGTCTGCTGGTCGACGTCTGTTGTTTCCTCAAAGGGCTCGAGCGGGTGGAGAGCGAACGCCGCTGGCCGGCGCGCTCCGCCAAGGTGGTGCTCGACATCGCGCTCGGCCGGCTCGCCGACCACTACGGCCTCGCCGACGAGGCGCGCGGGCGGGATGCGCCCGGCCGGCTGCGTCACTGGGGCACGTCCGACCATCGCCCGGACGAGCGCCGCTCACCGCCGTGAACGGCGCGGGCGATCAGCCCTCGAGCGCCCTGCGGGCCTCGGCGCGGATGCGCTCGATCATCGAGTTGACGCCGTTGGCGCGCTGCGGGGTGATGTGGTCGCGCAGCGAGATGGCGGTGAAGATCGGCTCGGGATCGAGCGTCAGGATCTCCTTGGCCGTGCGGCCGGAGAAGATCGCCAGCATCACCGCGACCAGGCCCTTGACGATGTGGGCGTCCGAATCGCCGGTGAAGATCAGGCGCGGTCCGTCGGGACCGGGTTCGACGCGGGTGACCAGCCAGACCTGCGAGGCGCAGCCGCGGACCTTGTTGGCCTCGGTGCGATCGGCCTCGTCGATCGGCTCGAGCGCCTTGCCGAGTTCGATCACGTAGCGATAGCGCTCTTCCCAGTCGTCGATGACGTCGAAGTCCGCGATGATGTCGTCGATGGTCGCCAAGGGTCCGGCCTCCTGCTCGCGACCGTTCTAGCGCGTGCGTCGCGGCATCGCAAAACCGAACCGACGGCGTAGTGTCGCGTGGGGCGGATCAGGAGACGGGGCGGGCGTGCGGCAGGGGGACGACCTGGGCGCGACGACGCTCGGCATCGGTCGCGCGCGGCGCGGTCGGGGCGGCGACGGTCGAAGCCGTGGTGGCGGGCGCCTCGAACTTCTCCTGCACCCAGCGTCCGGCCTGCGCCGTGGCACCGTCGACCGCGACGCGCCCGGCGGCGCAGGCGATCGCATTGTCGGCGCACCAGGCACCGGCCTCGCGCAGGGTCGCCTGCGCCGTGCCGACGGCGGTCTCGACGATACGGTCGCCGTGGTCGGTCACGCTGCGCGACGCGAGGTGCGGCGTGCCGAGCGAATCGACCGCCTTGCGCCAGTCGGCCGGCACCAGCAGCAGCGCCAGCGAGATCCAGAACACGGCGCGGAAAATGAAGAACATCGAAGCCTCCCCGAGAGCTTCGTCCGACGAACGTCCCACTGTCGTCGGATCTGTCGGGGATCATGGCATGCCCGGTTGAAGGTCGGGTTCAGTGGGGCATTCGAATTGTCCGATTTCCGTTAGCCCTCCGTTCACCATGAAAGCGATTGGCCGGGCACGATCGCACAAAATCCGAGGAAACCCGCATTTCGCGCGCGTTTTCAGAGGCTTCCGCGCTGCGTGTATCGCCCGCTCTTCAACAGCCTGTTAAGTCGCCGCTGCCATCATGTCCCCGTCGCCGAGCGTTCGTCGCGGCCCACATCGGTGGTGAGTTGATCGAGTGTCCGAGTATCGTCATCAAGGCCCGCTAGCGCCGATCGGTCGGTTCGTCGACGGTCTCGTCCCGGAAGGGGTGGCCGGCGATCGGCTCGAATGGAGCCGCCACCGGGCCTTCATCGCCGCCAATCTCGCCGCCGGCCTCGCCGCCCTCGGTCTGGTGCCGCCGTGGTGGGCGCTGGTCGGTCCGACCGGCCTCGTCGAGACGGTCGCCCTGATCGGTCTCGTCGCTCCCGCGCCGATCGCGCTGTGGGTCTCCCACGGCGGCGACATCGGCCGCGCCCAGCTCGCCGCTTCCGCCGTCGCCGCCTTCGTGCTCGGCTGGATCGCCCTCTTCACCGGCGGTGTCGCTTCGCCGGCGCTGCTCGCCCTCGGCATCGTGCCGATGGAAGCCGCACTGATCGGCCGCCGCATGGTCACCCGCATCGCTCTCGGCCTCGCCGCGCTCGCCTTCGTAACGGTGGTGGCGATCGGCCTCGCCGGCCGGCTGCCGGCGGTCGATGCCGCCCGGCTCGGCCCGGCGCTCGCCTTCGCGGTGCCGGCACTCGCCATTCTCTACGCCGGCGGCCTCGCCATGCGGATGGAACTGGTCACCCGTGCCGGCGACGCCATCGCCCGGCGCCGCGCCGATCACTTCCGTCTGGTCGCCGAGAACATCACCGACATCGTCACCGGCCACGGCGCCGACGGCGACATCGTCTTCGTCACCCCGGCGGTCGAGCGCGTGCTCGGCATCACCGCCGAGGCGGCGAGCGGCGACGGTCTCTTCCGCATGATCCACGTCGGCGATCGCCCGGCCTACCTGACCGCCCTGTCCGATGCCGCCGCCTTCGGCCGCTCGGCTTCGGTCGAGTTCCGCGTCCGCGTCGACGGTGTCGACGGCCGCCATCACTGGCTGTGGCTCGAGCTGCGCTGCCGCCCGCTCGACGACGGCGATCCGATGATCCGGTCCGCCAAGGTCGTCGCCGTCACCCGCGACATCACCCTGCGCAAGGCGCAGGAGGACGAGTTGATGCGCGCCCGCGAGATCGCCGAAGAGGCGAGCCTGGCCAAGACGCGCTTCCTCGCCAACGTCAGTCACGAGCTGCGCACGCCGCTCAACGCCATCATCGGCTTCTCCGACATGCTCGGCGCCGAGATCTTCGGGCCGCTCGGCGATCCGCGTCAGCGCGAGTACGTCGAGCTGATCAACGAATCGGGCAAGCACCTGCTGCAGGTCGTCAACGACATCCTCGACATGTCGAAGATCGAGGCCGGCTCCTTCGACGTCGTCGCCGAGCCCTTCGACCCGGCGGCGCTGATCGAGAGCATCCGCAGCCTGATGGCGCTGCAGGCCGAGGAGCGCGGGCTCGCGTTCCGCCTGGATCTGCCGCCGCGCCTGCCCGAGCTCGTCGCCGATCGCCGCGCCTGCAAGCAGATCCTGATCAATCTCGTCTCCAACGCCGTGAAGTTCACCGACCGTTTCGGCACGGTGACGCTGGGCGCCCGCGTCGAGGGCGGCGACATCGCCATCTTCGTCCGCGACACCGGCATCGGCATCGCCGAGAAGGACATCGAGCGCCTCGGCACGCCCTTCGTCCAGGCCGACTGCGGCTACGACCGTCGCCACGAGGGCACCGGTCTCGGCCTGTCGGTGGTCAAGGGCTTGACGCGCCTGCACGGCGGCACGATGAAGATCGAGAGCCGGCTGGGCGAGGGGACCTGCGTCACCGTCCGTCTGCCGCTCGATCCCGAGGCGCCGCGCGCCGCCCGTCCCGAAACCCGTGCCGACACTCGCGTCGTCGAACTCGCCGCCGCCGAACCGCGGCTCCGGCTCGAGCAGAAGCGTGCCTGACATGACCCGATCCGAACGCTCAAACGCTCGCCATCGTCCAGAGGAGGTCCGGGACCGCCCGGCCCCGCCCGGCAGCCTGCCGATTCGCCTCGCCGAGACGGCCCTGCGCCATCCGGTGACCTCGGCCGGCGCCTTCCTGTCGCTGGCGATGATCGGCGTGATCTTCGGCAACGCGCTGGGCAACCAGCCGGCGCGCCATCCCCACCCGTTCTTCCAGACCCGCTCGACGGCCGAGGCCGCGCGCCCCGCCGCCGTGCCGCTGCCGCAGCCCGCGCCGCAGAACCCGGCCGCCGCCGCCGCGCCCCAGGCCGCACCCGCCGCAGCGCCCGCGGCGACGCCGGTGCCGCGCCCGCGCCCGGTCGGCGCGCTCGAGCAGCCCGCCGGCCTCGCCGAGCTGCAGGTGGCGCTGCGCGACCACGGCCTCTATTCCGGCCCGCTCGACGGCATTCTCGGACCGGCGACGGTCGAGGCGATCCGCGCCTTCGAACGCCGCATCGGCGCGCCGCAGACCGGCGAGCCGAGCGAGCTGCTGCTCGCCTCCGCCCGCGCGCTCCGCACCCCCGACACCACGGCGACCGGCTCGCTCAAGGCGCAGGCCGCCGCCCGTCGCGCCGATCCCGCGCCGCTCGCCCAGCCGGCCCCGATCGCCGCCGCGCCGGCCAACACGCCGGTCGCAGCCATGCCCGCCCGCATGGCCGCGGTCGAGACCGTCGCGAGCCCGGTCGGCGCCGACGAGGCGGCCAACGTGCCGCTGGTCGAGGAGACGAGCGCCGTCGTTCCGACCGGCGCGATCCGCCGTGCCCTGCGCGAGCCGCTCGCCCAGGGCGGCGACGTGCGCATCCAGCGCGCCCAGCGCGGCCTCGTCGCCGCCGGCTACGGCCCGTTGAAGGCCGACGGCCGCTTCGACGACAAGACCGGTACGGCGATCCGTCGCTTCGAGATCGATCACGGCTGGATCGCCACCGGCCGCGTCTCAGAGCGTCTGCTCGCCAATCTCGGCGATCCCGGCTCCACGCGACAGTGATCGCCGAAAGGGCCTGCCCATGAGCGCGGCGGGACGTCCGACTTCGGAGTTCTGGGTCTCGGCGCTGCTGCGTCGCGCCCGTGCGGAAGGCGCGATGGCGGTCCTGCGCCGCCGCGGCGACGAGACGGCAGGTGCCATCTTCGTCGTCGTCGACCGGCTCGACGGCACCGCCGATCTCCACGCCCCCCTGCCGCAGAGCGACGTCGCCGAGGGCGAGGCGGGAACGCGCCGCTTCGAGACGGTGCTCGCCGGCGTCGCGCCGGCGGCGATCGACGCGCGCATCGCCTCCGAGACCCGCTTCGATCCGGACGTCTGGGTGATCGAGATCGAGGACCGCGCCGGCCGCTCCTTCATCGAGCCGCCGCCGCGCGATCCGAACGCGCCGGAGAAGATCCTGCCGGTCTGGCCGCCGAAGCTCTGAACGCCTCTCTCGGGAGACCTCAGGCGCGCCGCGTCGTCGTGGTCGCGGGACGCCGCGCCTCGCCGGTGCCCATGTCGCGCGCCCGGCCCGCCGCCTCGCGCCGCTCGGCCGCGTCGGTCTGGCGCAGCACGGTCTTCGGCCGTGAACGCGCTTCGTCGTCGCGCCAGGCGGTGACCAGCCGCTCGGCGGTGCGCCGCGGCGTCCGCTCGAGCAGGGCGACGAGGTCCTGGAGCTGGCCGACGTCGGCCTGGACGCCGAGATGGTGCAGCAGGATCGACGTGGCGCGGATCTCGCCGACGCCACCGGCGAGCAGCAGGATCGCCAGCGTCTCGCAGGTCGGATCGTCGAGGGCGATCGTGACGACGTCCGGCGCCAGCGCCAGATGTTCGCCGAAGGCGGTCACCAGGAAGGCCCGATCCCCCGTGACGGCACCGGACAGCAGCCGATCGGCGAGCACCGACGGATCATGGCCGCTCGACCGCGCCGGAGCCGGTCGGAGCGCCGCCTCGATCGTCGCCGCCTGGAGCGCCCGCCAACGCGCCGCCGCGTCGAGGCGGAGCCAGATCGAGAGTTCGGGAAGCCCTTCGTCGCGGCGGGCCGGTGCGTCGAGGGCGGCCACGGCGGGCATGACCGGCGCCGTCGGTACGGCGGGGCGGGCCGGCATCGGCGGTGCTGCCTGCATCGCCGGCTGCGGCGCCGCGGGGCGCGGTGCGGCCGGACGGGGCGCGACGTCGAACAGCGGCGGCGGCGGCAGGTCGCGGGGTGCGAGCACCGGCGGGGCGATCCGCGGCGCGGTCTCCGCCGCCGGCTCGGCCGGGCGCGGCGGCAGCATCGGCCGCGCGGTTTCTGTCCGCGTCGCCGCGATCGGCATCGGCGCCTCGAGATCGGTGCGACGGCGTCGCGCCTCGACGTGGGGCGCGGTCGAGGGCGGCACGACGGTGGCGTCGATCAGCACGGCCGCGACGTCCGGGGCGAGGTCGAGACGACGCCCGACACAACGCACGTGATCGGGTCCGCGCCGCATGATGACGATGAGGTCGCTCGAGGTCAGCACCGGCGAATGCAGGATCATCGGCTCGGCGATCTCGATCTCGTCGAGCGCCAGCCGCCGTGCGATCTCCGGCGGCGCGTCTGGGCGGCGGGCCAGGAGCCCGGCGACCTGACGGCGGCGTTCGGCGTCGGCGACGTCGAGCAGGCCGCCGACCAGCGCCGCGAAGGCGGCGATCTCGCTGCGGTCGTGGGAGGGTGCGACGAGATAGAGATCGACGGCGTCGTTCAGGACGTCGCGGGCCGAGCGGCGTTGCAGCACGATCGGGTCTTTCGTCGAGGCAGCCGGCTCGGGTCGTTCCATCGTCGTCTCTTCGCAACCGCAGACACTGCGTTTCGATCAGTATCGACCAGACCGGTTAAGACTCCGTTAACCATGTTGGCGCAAGGCTCGATCGCGAGCGGTCCGTCGGAGCCGCTCGAGTCATCGTTCCGGATCGCATGCCGCGATCCCCGCGTTCCGCTCTCGGCCCGGAGGCACGAGGAGAGATCGATGGGTGACGTCGTGTTCCTGACGACCGTCCGCCGCCGGGTACCGAAACGGCACGCGGAGGACGGTGACCGGCGCGGAGAGATCGCGCTCTTCACCGGCGTTCGGGTCGAACGCTGGAACGAGCCGTCGCCGACCGAACGCGACGCCCCGCGGCCCTCCCGTCCCGGGCGTCCGCGCCGACGCGGCAAGTGAAGACACCTCGGTCGCGGAAGGAAACGCGCACCCATGCTCTCGAATCGGGTCCGCGCCGTCGCCACGCTCCTCGTCCTCGCGACGGCTCTGACCGGCTGCGGCCGTGAGACCGGCGACTTCGGCCGTGCCAAGCCCAATGCCTGGAACGACGGTGTCCTGCCCTTCGTCGGCGACAAGATCGCCGCCCACGGACGCGACGAACTCGTCTCCGACTTCAATCGCACCGACAGCGAGGGCACGCTGCGCGACCGAGCCTGGGGCATCGTTCGGGCGCCGCACGCCGACGACTGGTTCGGCAACATGCTGATCGAGGGCCAGCGCACCCGGATCCTGCCGGAGATCGATTCGCGTTTCGACCCCGCCGGCTACTATGCCCGTCTGCGGCGCGATCCCTATCGCTCCAGCGAGACCCGCTGGGCCCGGCTGATTCTGGACATGCACACCGACGCCGAACTCGTCGGCCCCTTCTGGCGCGAGGCCCGCAAGGTGCGCGACGACGACGCCCTGCGCCTGCGTGCCGCCGACGGTCGCGCCGATCTCGCCGCACACGAACTGAAGGATGCCTACGCCCGCATCGACGAGAACGCCCGCGTCGTCGACTGGGCGTGGCGCATGATGCGCTTCCGCCTCTCCGCCTATCGCATGGCGATCGACCGGATGCAGGTCGAGACGCCGTCGGACCGGATCTGGGAGGCCAATCAGGCCTGGAGCGCACTGAAGTCGGCGATCGACATCGCCGAGGCCGACTTCCCGGCCGGAACGCGCCGCGGCACGCCGTCGAACGGCCGTCGCTCGCGCTACGGCGAAGCCGGCTCGATCAACATCCCGGTTCCACAGAAGTGACGCGCCTCACTGCAGCGGCGTCGCCTTGCACTCGGCCGCCTCGAGCGCGGCCCTGATCTCGCCGTCGAGCGAGGGCTGCTGGCGGAAGATCTGGAACAGGGCGATGCCCTGACGGCCCTTCCAGTCGACGATCACCACGTCTTCGAGCTGCTCGGGCGGGTTCTCGCGCAGCTGCGCCACGTGGACGTCGCCGGCCACCAGCACGTCCGCCGCCTTCTGACCCGAGCCGCGGTTGTCGAGACCCCAGACATGGAGCCCCTGGCGGTCGTAGAGCGACAGCGACCAGTAGACGTCGGGGGCGGCGACGCGGATGCGCACCGGCGCGGCGTCGAGTTCGAAGCGGCAGGTCGCCTGCGCCATCGCCGGGTCGAGACCGGGCAGCGAAGGAACACCGGCCGTCGGACGCGGCAGGGCGACGAAGGTGCCGGTCGGCCCGAGCCGCGCGATGGCGTTCCACGAATCGTTGACCGAGTGGCCGGGTACACCGAGCACGACCACGATGTGGACGATGCCGGCGAGCATGGCGACGCCGAGTGCCCAGACGGCGAGACGCGCGATCATCGGCAGGTCCCCCGCGTGATGGTCGGAAGTTCCGGTTGCATCCCCGTGCCGAGGGCGAGCGGCGTGTCGTAGAGGCGGAGCGTCAGGACGAAGTCCTCGCCGGCGGGAAGCGGCAGCCAGTTGCCGGCCCGCGCCTTGGCGGCGGCGACGACCTCGAACCGCCCGGAGGCGTCGCGCACCAGATTGTGGCTGTCGACATGGGCGCGGCCCTCCGGCGTCACGCCGGAACGGCCGTCGCGGGTGGCGGCGGTCAGCGTCCACAGCCGCGCCTGAAGTCCCTTGCCGGCGATCACGTAGTCGCAGGTCGCGGTCAGGCCGCGCCCGTTCGTGTCGTTCGCCGCCACGAAGGTCAGGCCGGTGCCGGTGCCCATGCCGAACTCGCCGCTGCGGGCGACGCGAGCGCGCAGATAGGGATCGGCGGTGGCGGCGTCGCTCGGCGGGAAGGCGCGCCAGGTGCCGACCTCGACCGTGTTGGTCCGCGGCGCCGTCACCATGTACCACGCCGAACCGAGCCCCAGCGCGAGGCTCGCGACCATGGCGGCGAGGAGGGCAAGCAGGAAGCGCAATTCACACCTACGAAAGACGACACCGCCCGGGCATCGGAGCGGCCGGAGCGACCGCCGGACGCGGACGGACACTTCGGATTCGCCCCGTCCGATCGAGGCGGATCCTGTTCGTGCGAGGCCCCCGCGTCAATGCCGCGGCTGGCCGAACGGCGTTTCGGCCGCCGTCAGCGCCCGATCGGCGTGAGCCCGCCGGCGGCGAGCCCGGTCGCCGGCGCGGCGAGGCGGATACGTCCCCCGCCGGAGAGCGGCAGGAGCGCGCCCGAACGAGCCGGGGGCTTGGTCATCGCATCGACCGGGGCGGCGTTGCGCAGCCGGTCGGCGAGACCACCGATGGTGTTGGTTGCCTTGGCGGAGAGCACCTTCTGGCGCGCCGCCTCCTGCGACACCGGCACCGGCTGGAGCCCCTTGGCGGGATCGGTCGCCGCGACCTTGGCACCGGAACCGACGCCGCGCGGCGGCGGGAAGCCCGGCGCCTGCTTCAGCTCGATGCCCTTGTGGGCGAATTCCATGACGTCGTGCCAGATCGGCGCCGGCACCATGCCGCCGGTGACCCGTTCCATCGGTCGGTAGTCGTCGTTGCCGACCCAGACGACGCCGACCAGATTGCCGGTGAAGCCGCAGAACCACGCGTCGCGCGACGACTGGGTGGTGCCGGTCTTGCCGCCGGCCGGAATGCCGTCGAGCTTGGCGCGGGCGCCGGTGCCGGTCTCCACCGCGTTGTTCAGCATCGAATTCAGTTCGGCGACCTTGTCGGGCGGGAAGATGCGCTGCGGCGGCGTCGCGTCGCGCGACCGATCGTACAACACCCGTCCGTCGCTCGACGCGACGACCTGATCGATCGGCGTCGGAAGCACCTTGTAGCCGCCGTTGGCGAAGGCGGCATAGCCGGCGGCATGGTCGATCATGTGGACTTCGGACGAGCCGATGACGAAGGGCCAGTCCGGTTTGACCGGCAGGTCGATGCCGACGGCGCGGGCGACCGCGGCGACCTTCTCGCGACCGAGCTGCTCGGTGAGCTGCACCGGGATCGAGTTCAGCGACCGGGCGATCGCCTCCATCAGCGTGACACGGCCGTAGTAGCCGCCGCCGTAGTTTTTCGGGCACCAGTTGCCGATGCAGACCGGCTGGTCGGTGACGAGCGAGCTCGGCTTCTTGCCGCCGATCAGCGCCGCCAGATAGACGTAGGGCTTGAACGACGATCCCGGCTGGCGCGCCGCGTCGGTGGCGCGATTGAACTGGCTGGCGCCGTATTCGCGACCGCCGACCATGGCGCGCACCGAACCGTCCGGCGTCATGAAGACGGCGGCGGCCTGCGAGATGTCGAGCTCCTCGCCGTTCTGGCGCAGCGCGTTCTCGACGACCTCTTCCGCCTTCTTCTGGACCTCCGGATCGATGGTGGTGCGGACGATCAGCGTGTGCTCGGCCGGCGCCATGTCGCGGATGGCGTTGAAGGCGTAGTCGAGGAAGTAGTCGGCCTGCTCGTTGGTGCGGGCGCGATCGACCGGGGTGGCGGGGTGGCGCCGGGCGCCCAGCACCTGGCCCTCGGTCATGAAGCCGGCCGCCACCATGTTGGACAGCACGTCGTTGGCGCGGGCGCGCGCCGCCGGCAGGTTGACGTGAGGCGCGTAGCTCGTCGGCGCCTTGAACAGGCCGGCGAGCATCGCCGCCTCGGCGAGATCGATGTCGCGCACCGACTTGCCGAAATAGAACTGGCTCGCCGCCGCCACGCCGTGGGTGCCGCCGCCCATGTAGGCGCGGTCGAGATAGAGCTTGAGGATCTCCTGCTTGGTCATGTGCGTCTCGAGCCAGACCGCGAGGAAGGCCTCCTTGATCTTGCGCTCGAGCGTGCGCTCGTTGGTCAGGAAGAGGTTCTTGGCGAGCTGCTGCGACAGCGACGAGCCGCCCTGCCGCACCTTCTGCTGCCGCATGTTGGCGACGATGGCGCGCGCCGTGCCCAGCACGTCGATGCCGAAGTGCTCGAAGAAGCGCCGGTCCTCGGTGGCGATCAGCGCCTTGATCAGGTGATCGGGGAACTCGGTCAGCGGCACCGAATCGTTGAGCATCAGGCCGCGACGGCCGACCTCGTTGCCCCAGCGGTCGAGGAAGGTGACGGAATAGTCGGCCTTGGCGCGCCAGTCGGTCTTGGTCGCCTCCAGCGCCGGCAGGGCGAGGGCGAGGAGCAGCACGACGCCGCCCGCGCCGAGATTGGCGGCGTCGCCGACGAGTTCGAAGAAGGCCCGCGCCGGCCCGCGCACGCGGAACGCCCGGAGCGCCGTGGCGTAGCGCCGCCAGGATTCGACCGCCCAGTTGAAGCTCTTCCACAGGGTCGTGTCGAGCCAGGCGTCGACCGCCATGGCGCGATCGGCGAAGCGACGGCGCCGTCCGCCGGTCGATTCGGGGGCGGGCGGCGGGGACGCGGGGGCGTCCTGCCCGTCCGGAGTGGGCGTTTCGTCGGTGGCCAAGGCTCGGTCCGTCTCGTTCGGTCCCGTGTCGATCGCGTCGCCACGTCCCGGCTCGGGACGCGCGAAAGGGTTGACGAGACATTAAGCAATCGCCATGCCTCGGTCGAGGGGCGATCGACGCTCCTCCCGCGTCGGCCTCGGCGCCGGCAAGGAGAGAGACGGTCGTGAGCGAGCCCTTCTGGAAGACCAAGCGCCTCGAGGAGATGAGCCGCGCGGAGTGGGAGAGCCTCTGCGACTGCTGCGGCCGCTGCTGCCTCAACAAGCTCGAGGACGAGGAGACCGGCGAGATCTACTGGACCAACGTCTCCTGTCGCCTGCTCGATCCCGAGACCTGCCGCTGCTCGTCCTATCCGAACCGTCACGATTTCGTGCCCGACTGCGTCGAGCTCGACCTCGACGAGGTCGTCTCGCAGACCTACACGTGGCTGCCGCCGACCTGCGCCTATCGGCTGCTGGCCAAGGGCGAGGAACTGCGCTGGTGGCACCCGCTGGTCTCCGGCGATCCCGACACGGTGCACGCCGCCGGCATCTCGGTCCGCCGCCGTGTGATTTCCGACGAGGATATCCCCCCCGACAGCTACGAGGACCACCTCTGCGACTGGCCGGGCGAGGATCCGCGGCCGCGTCCGCCCCGCCAGCCGCGGGTGAAGGTGTAACCCGATCAGTGACTTGATCGGTCTCCCGGACGGCGGATAGGAAAATTTTCACAAAATCTTCGATTGCATGCTTGACGGCGTCACGCTCGGCGGGCAGTCTCTTCCCATGATCGAACACGTGTCGATGGCGCAGCCGCCGGACACGGAAGGGGCCTCGGGCTCCGCGATCACCCGACATCGTCTTCGCAACATCACCCCGGATCCGACCGCCTCGCCGCGGTGTCGCCGCGCGCCCTCCGCCGCGGGACACCGACGCGGGTGATCGGCCGCGGCCGACCGACGGAGCGCGCGTGCCCCTCTCGCCGAGCGACGAACCCCTGCCGTCGGCCGCCGATCGCGCGGCGGTCGATCCGCCCTGGACCGAGATCCGCGCCGCCTACGAGGGCTCCGACCTCGCGGTCGCCGCCATCGCCCGGGCCTACGGCATCGCCACCGATCGGATCTGGCGCCGCGCCCGCCGCGACGGCTGGCGCAAGCGGCGCGACAAGAGCGGCACCCGCGCCGAGGCGCCGCTCGATCGCTCGACGCTGGTCGCCCGCCTCTTCCGGGCGGTCGAACGGCAGATCGCCGAGGTCGAGCGCCGCTTCGAGGGTTCGGCCCCGCCGAGCCTCGAGGAGAAGGACGCCCGCACGCTGGGCGCGCTCGCCCGCACGCTCGAACTGCTCATCGGCCTCGAGAAGCAGGCCGGCCGCGAGACCGCCGAACCGGAGGGCGACATCGATGAGTTCCGCCTCGATCTCGCCCGCCGCCTCGAAAGCCTGCGTCGCGCCGACGGCGGGGCCGACCTCGGCCAGGGCAGGGGAGGCGACCTCCACCGCAGCCTCTCTGCGCGCCGCGCTCCGGGCGGCGGATGAAGCCGGCACGCTCGATCGCCTCGCCCTCGCGTTGACCGCGGAGGAGCGGGAACGTCTTCGGGACGACTGGTCGCTGTGGGCGCGCGCCGATCAGATGCCGCCCGCCGGCGACTGGACGACATGGCTGCTGATGGGCGGCCGCGGTGCCGGCAAGACCCGCGCCGGGGCCGAATGGGTGAAGGCGACGGCGCTCGGCCGGCCGCCCTTCGCCGAGGCCCCGGCCGGCCGCATCGCGCTGGTCGGCGAGACCTTCGCCGACGTCCGCGACGTGATGATCGAGGGCGTCTCCGGCCTGCTGCGCATTCACCGCAGCGCGGAGCGCCCGACCTGGAAACCCTCGCTGCGCCGGCTCGAATGGCCGAACGGCGCGGTGGCGCAGGCCTTCTCGTCGGAAGATCCGGAGGCGCTGCGCGGGCCGCAGTTCGAGATCGCCTGGGCCGACGAGATCGCCAAGTGGCGCCATGCCGAGGAGGTCTGGGACATGCTGCAGTTCGGCCTGCGCCTCGGCGATCGGCCGCGTCAGGTGGCGACGACCACGCCGCGCCCGGTGCCGCTGGTCAAACGCCTCGTCGCCGATCCGGACTGCGCCGTGGCGCGCGCCTCGACGCGGGCGAACGCCTTCAATCTGGCGCCGCGTTTCCTCGACGCCGTGGTCGGCCGCTATGCCGGCACCCGGCTCGGGCGGCAGGAACTCGACGGCGAGCTGATCGAGGATCGCGACGACGCGCTGTGGCGGCGCGACGAGATCGACCGATCGCGGATCGACGTCGCTCCGGACCTCGTCCGCATCGTCGTCGCGGTCGACCCGCCGGCGACCTCGGGCGCCACGGCGGATGCCTGCGGCATCGTCGCGGCGGGGATTTCGGAGGCCGGCATCGGCCATGTCCTGGCGGATGCCTCGTGCCGCGGTCTGCGCCCCAACGAATGGGCGGCGCGCGCCGTCGCCCTCTTCGAGGGGCTCGAGGCCGATGCTCTGGTCGTCGAGGTCAACCAGGGCGGCGAGATGGTCGAGACCGTGCTGCGGCAGGTCGCGCCCGATCTGCCGGTGAAGCCCGTCCGGGCGAGCCGGGGCAAGTGGACCCGCGCCGAGCCCGTCGCAGCGCTCTATGCGCAGGGGCGGGTGCGCCACGTCGGTTCGTTTCCCGAGCTCGAGGACGAACTCTGCGACTTTGGCCCGGAAGGGCTGTCGTCGGGCCGTTCGCCCGACCGCATGGACGCGCTCGTCTGGGCGCTCGCCGCGCTGATGCTCGAGGGCCGCGGTCGGCCCAAGGTGCGCAATTTCTGAGGGGCGGACGCCCCGATCGCGAGGATCCCATGACTCTCTTCGATCGTCTCCGGCGACGGGCCGCCCCCGTCGGCGGCCCCTTTCGGCCGACCGCCGCGCCCGAGACGCGCGCCTCGGCGACCGGCGCCTTCGTCGCCTGGCAGAGCTTCGGCCGCCCGGTGTGGACGGCGCGCGACTATGCGACGCTCGCCCGCGCCGGCTACCTGCGCAACCCGATCGTCCACCGCGCCGTGCGTCTGGTCGGCGAGGCGGCGGCCTCGGTGCCGTGGCTCCTGTGGGACCACGACCGCGATCTCGCCACCCATCCGCTGCTCGATCTCCTCGGCCGCCCCAATCCGCGACAGGCCGGCCGCGCCTTCATGGAGGAGGTCTATGGCCACCTCTCGGTGTCGGGAAACGCCTATGTCGAACTCGTCGCCGTCGACGGGACCCCACGCGAACTCCATGCGCTGCGCCCCGACCGGATGCGTGTCCTGGTCGGCGTCGACGGCTGGCCGGAGGGCTGGGACTACGGCACCGGCGCGGGTGCGGTGCGCTTCCGTGTCGATCCCGACCGGCCGAGCCCGATCCTGCATCTCAAGACCTTCCACCCGCTCGACGACCACTACGGCCTCGCCCCCCTCGAGGCGGCGCAGACCGCGCTCGACGTCCACAATCAGGCATCGGCCTGGACCAAGGCGCTGCTCGACAATTCGGCGCGGCCCTCCGGTGCGCTGGTCTATCGCGCCGACACCGGCGGCAACCTGTCGGACGAGCAGTTCGACCGGTTGAAGAAGGAGCTGGAGGAGGGCTTCCAGGGCGCCGCCAACGCCGGCCGGCCGCTGCTGCTCGAGGGCGGGCTCGACTGGAAGGCGATGGGCTACAGCCCCAAGGACATGGACTTCGTCGAAGCGAAGCGCGAGGCGGCGCGCGAGATCGCGCTCGCCTTCGGCGTGCCGCCGATGCTGCTCGGCATCCCCGGCGACAACACCTATTCCAACTATGCCGAGGCCAATCGCGCCTTCTGGCGGCTGACGGTGATGCCGTTGGTCGCCCGCACCGCCGCCGCGCTGGAAGGGTGGCTCGCGCCGCTCTTCGGCGACGGGCTGCGCCTCGACGTCGACACCGACCGGGTCGATGCGCTGGCGCTGGAACGCGAGGCGCTGTGGAACCGCATCGGCGCCGCCTCCTTCCTCACCGAGGACGAGAAGCGCGCCGCCGCCGGCTACGGCCCGCGGGCCTCGGCCGATCCGGGACTGCCGGCATGACCGACCTCGCCACCACCTTCGCCGAACGCGGCGACCTCGGCCATCTCGCGCTCTTCCTCTGGGCGAGCGGTGCTTCGGCACTGCTGGTCTGGGCGCTGAAGGAGATCGCCGCCTCCAACCGCCGCTTCGAGGACTTCGTCACCGAAATCGCCCGGCTGGAACGGCTCTTCGCCGACCCCGACTGAGGCGCCGGCGCCTCGCCGTCCCCCGAAACCACAGGACCTCACCCATGCCCCGTTGGATCGCTCGTCTCGCCACGGGCCGCCCGTCCGCGCGCCCCGATCACCGGACCGTCTTCTCCCGCTTCGCCGCGGCGCTCGCCGCCCGTTCGGCCCGTGTCGGCCTGCCGCGCGTCCGGGAGGTGTGACCATGACGACCGCTCTCGCCGCGCCAGAGGTGAAACGCCTCGTCGCCGAACTCGACCGGGTCGAGGCCGACGGCGCCTTCACCGGCCACGCCTGCCTCTTCGGCGTCGAGGATCTCGCCCGCGACGTGGTCGAGCCCGGCGCCTTCCGCGCCACGCTCGCCCGCCGCGGCGCGAGCGGCGTCAAGATGCTGTGGCATCACGACCCGGCCGAACCGATCGGCCGCTGGCTGGAGATCCGCGAGGACGATCGCGGCCTCTTCGTCCGCGGCCGCATCCTGACCGACGTCGCCCGTGGTCGCGAGGCGCTGGCGCTGATGCGCGGCGGCGTCCTCGACGGCCTGTCGATCGGCTTTCGCGCCGTCAAGGGTCGTCGCGACGCCCGTTCCGGCATCCGCCGCCTCGCCGAGATCGACCTGTGGGAGATCTCGCTCGTCACCTTCCCGATGCAGCCCGCCGCTCGCGTCGCCTCCGTCGAGGCGGCACGGGGGCTCGGCCGCGACATCTCCGCCGCCGACCTGACGGCGATCATCCGGCGCGCCGCCGCGCTCTTCCACCCCGAGAGGTGAATCATGACCGAAGTCCACATGCCCATCGAGACCGGCCCGGCGCCGGAGACCAAGGCCGCGACCCCGAGCGGCACCCCGAACGCCGACGTCGGTGGGGCCTTCGAAGGCTTCATGCGCGACTATGCCGGCTGGCGCGAGGAGAACGACCGCCGCCTCGGCGAGATCGAGCGGCGCGGCCACGTCGATCCGCTGATCGAGGAGAAGCTCGCCCGCCTCGACGCCGCCGTCGACGAGGGCCGCCGCCGAGCCGAGGCGCTGGCGCTGAAGGCGGCGCGGCCGCGCCTCGGCCTCGAGGGGGCCGGGACCTCGGTCGTCGATCTCGACCGCAAGGCCGCCTTCGAGGCCTATGTCCGCACCGGCGACGCCGGCCGCCTCGCCCGGCTGGAGGAGAAGGCGCTGTCGGTCGGCTCCTCGGCCGATGGCGGCTACGTCGCCCCGCCCGAGCTCGAGCGTCAGGTGATGCTGCGCCTGTCGCAGGCCTCGCCGATCCGCGCCATCGCCGGCAACCGCCAGGTCTCGGGCAACGTCTTCAACAAGCCCTATTCGCCGGTCGGCGCGACCGTCGGCTGGGTGGCGGAGACCGGCGCCCGCGCCCAGACCACCACGCAGACGCTGCAGCAGCTCGCCTTCCCGACGATGGAGCTCTACGCCATGCCGGCGGCGACCGGCGCGCTGCTCGACGATGCCGCCATCGACGTCGAGGCCTGGATCGCCGAGGAGGTCGAACAGGCCTTCGCCGAGCAGGAGGGCGCCGCCTTCGTCAACGGCGACGGCGTGTCGAAGCCGAAGGGCTTCATGGCCTACGGCCGCGTCGACAACGCCTCCTGGGCCTGGGGCAGCCTCGGCTACGTCGCGACCGGCGTCGCCGGTGGCCTGCCGTCGTCCAACCCGTCCGACAAGCTGGTCGATCTCGTCTACGCCCTGCGCGCCGGCTATCGCCAGAACGCCAGCTGGGTGATGAACCGCAGGACGCAGGCCGAGATCCGCAAGCTGAAGGACGGTCAGGGTCACTATCTGTGGCAGCCGCCGGCGACCGCCGGCCAGCCGGCGACGCTGATGAACTTCCCCGTCGTCGAGGCCGAGGACATGCCGACGATCGCGACCGATGCCTGCCCGATCGCCTTCGGCGACTTCCGCCGCGGCTATCTGGTGGTCGACCGGGTCGGCGTCCGCGTCCTGCGCGATCCCTATTCCGCCAAGCCCTACGTACTCTTCTACACGACCAAGCGTGTCGGCGGCGGCGTCCAGGACTTCGACGCCATCAAGCTCCTGAAGTTCGGCACGGCCTGACGGCCCGCGGCGGGTCTCCCCGCCGTCGCCGGCCGGACGCTCCTCCCCGTCCGCCCGTCCGGCCCGGTCTGCCGAAGAGACCCGGCGGCGATCTCGCCCCGTCGCCGGGTCTCGTCTTTCCTCCCCCCGATCGAGGTCGACGATGACCGTACTCCTGATCACGCCGCCGGCGGTCGAGCCCGTCTCGCTCGCCGACGCCAAGGCCCATCTGCGCCTCGAGACGACGGCCGAGGACGACTACGTCTCGGCCCTGATCGTCGCCGCCCGTCTCCACGTCGAGACCGCGATCCGCCGCGTCCTGGTCGACCAGACCTGGCGGGTCTATCTCGACGCCTGGCCGTGCGACGGCGTGGTCGAACTTCCCGTCGGCCCGGTGCGCTCGATCGCGTCGATCACCGTCTACGATGCCGATGGCGATCCCAAGCTGCTGTCGTCCGTCGCCTGGCGGCTCGATGCCGCCTCGCAGCCCGCCCGCCTCGCCCTGCTCGGCACCGGTCCGACGCCGGGGCGGGTGCTGAACGGCATCGAGATCGATCTCGTCGCCGGCTTCGGCCCTTCCGGCATCTCGGTGCCGCAGCCGCTGAAACTGGCGATCATGACGCTGGTCGCCCGCTGGTACGAGAACCGCGAGGGCGCGCGCTACGGCGTCGTCCCCGCGTCCGTTTCCGATCAGGTCGAGGCCCTCGTCGCCCCCTTCCGCGCCCTGAGGCTGGCATGACGACGCCCGCCCCCCTCGGCGCCCTGCGCCATCGCCTGACCATCGAACGCGCAACGACCGCCGCCGACGGCTCCACCACCTGGACCGCCGACGGCACCGTGCTCGCGGCGATCGAACCGCGCGGCGGCACCTCGGCGGAAGCCGGCGGCGGCCTGACCGGTAGCGTCACCCATCGCATCGAGATGCGGTGGCGGTCGGACCTCTCCAGCCGCGACCGCCTGCGCCTCGGCGAGCGGATCTTCCGCATCCATGCCACCCGCGATCTCGACGAACGCCGCGCCCGGCTGATCGTCGATGCCGAGGAGGAGAACCGATGAGTGCCGCCCAGAGCCTCGTGACGGCGATGCTCGCCGCGCTGCGTGCCGACGCGACGCTCGCCGCCGATCTCAGCTCTCGCATCCACGACGCCGCCTCGCGCGACCCGGTCTTCCCCCATCTCGTCGTCGCCGACGTGACGGTGCGGGATCGTTCGGGCGTCGACGCGACGCTCGAGGAGGCGCGGGCGACGCTCGAGATCTTCTCCCGCGCCGGCGGTCGGGCGGAAGCCGCCTGCCTCGCCGAGCGGGTCGAGACCGTGCTTCTCGCCGCCGACCTCTCGCCGGCCGGCCGTCGCGTCGCGCTGCTGCGCCGCGACACGACCGAGACCTCCATCCTGCGCGACCGCGTCACCGCCCGTGCGGTGGTGCGTTTCGTCGCGCTCCTCGAACCCGTCTGATTGGGAAGATCGCCATGGCCGTTCAGAGAGGCAAGGACCTCCTCCTCAAGCTCGACGACGCCGGCAACGGCACCTTCGTCACCGTCGCCGGCCTGCGCTCGCGCCGCTTGGCCTTCGCCGAGGAGGCGGTCGACGTCACCTCCGCCGACAGCGTCGATCGCTGGCGCGAGCTGCTCGCCGGCGCCGGTGTCCGCCGCGCCCATGTCTCGGGCTCCGGCGTCTTCCGCGATGCTGCCTCCGACGCCGCGGTGCGTTCGACCTTCTTCTCCGGTGCGCTCAAGACCTGGCAGGTGGTGATCCCCGACTTCGGGGTGATCGCCGGCGCCTTCCAGATCGCCGCGCTGGAATTCTCCGGCGCCCACGACGGCGAGCTGACCTTCGAGCTGACTCTCGAATCGGCCGGCGCCCTGACCTTCACCGCGATCTGAGGGTGTCGCCATGGCCAACCGCCGTCGCGGCGAGGTGGCGGCGATCGTCGACGGTCGCCCGGTCACGCTCTGCCTCACGCTGGGCGCGCTCTGCGAACTCGAGGCGGCCTTCGCCGTCGACGATCTCGCCCGCCTCGCCGAACGCTTCGCGCAAGGCCGCCTCTCGGCCCGCGACGTCGCCCGGATCTTCGCCGCCGGCCTGACCGGAGGTGGCTCCCCGACGACGTCGGAAGATGTATTCGCGATGCATGTCGATGGCGGTCTTCTCGGCGCCGTCGCCGTCGTCTCCGACCTTCTCGCGCTGACCTTCGGTGGCGAGGCGGGGGAGGGGGCGGGCACTCTCCGCGCACCCGAGGGAGACGCCGCGGCGTCCCCTCCGGTGGTCCCGGGGGCGGACGAGCCGCCTTCCCCTGGGACGAGATGATGCGTCTCGCCTTCACCCGTTGGGGGCTGTCGCCCGCCGCCTTCTGGTCGATGAGCCCCCGCGAACTCGCCGCCGCCCTCGGTTCCGGCCGGGCGTCCGAAGCGCCGAACCGCACCGTCCTCGACCGCCTGATGCGCCTTCACCCCGATCTGCCGCCGGAGACGACCCATGGCCAGCAATGACGCCGCCGACACCCTCGCCGGGCTCGACGAGACCACCAAGACGCTGTCCGAACGGCTTTCCGAGATGGACGGCCTGTCGAAGTCGGTCGGTTCGTCGCTCAACACCGCCTTCAAGGGCGCGGTGGTCCAGGGCAAGGCGCTCGACGTCGTGCTGCGCTCGGTCGCCGAACGGCTGTCGAGCAAGGCGCTCGACGCGGCGTTGTCGCCGTTGACCGACGGAATCGGCACCGGATTGTCGAAGATGGCGGGATCGCTCGTCGCCGCCCTCGGCTTCTCGCACGGCGGCGTCTTCTCGGCCGGACGGGTGACGCCCTTCGCCGACGGCGGCGTCGTCTCGACGCCGACCTATTTCCCGATGCGCGGTGGAGCGGGGCTGATGGGGGAAGCCGGGGCGGAGGCCATCATGCCTCTCGCCCGCGGCCCCGATGGTCGCCTCGGCATCGCCGCGCAGAACACGGCGGGGACGACCCACGTCACCTTCAACGTCACCACCCCCGACGCGGCGTCGTTCCGCCGGTCGGAGGCCCAGATGACGAGTATGTTGGCCCGCGCCGTCGGACGGGGACGGCGCGGGCTCTGACACCGGACCCAACGAGGAGGGGCTCAGGTTCCGGTGCGTTCCGGGTGCAGGAGTGCCTGCTGAATCACGTCGAGCTGATGAAGTCGTTTCTTCTTCAGCGTCTCGAGATAGTCGTCCGCGGCAGGCTCCAACTCGTTCTCGATCCGCAGGATCTCGAGGTTCGCTTCGCCGTACGCCTGGACAGCTTTGGAGAACTTTCCGTCCGTCAGCACGAGCGAACGGATTCGCTCGGCATGTTCGGGGAATTCCTCCGCGAGGTCGTGGGTAGAATGAACGCTCATCTCGCTCTCGTCCTCCTCGTCGCGATGGTTACCCGCCCCGCGAAACACCGTCGTTGAGGAAAATCAAATGTTCCGAGGGACACGTTCATGACCGACATCGTCACGGTGGATGCGGCGGAATTTCCGCTCGCCGTCGCTCTGCGTGCGACCGGCGGACCGGAGCGGCGCACCGAGATCGTCGCGCTGGGATCGGGCCGCGAAGTGCGCAACGCCCGTTGGGGGGGAAGCCGCAGGCGGTGGGATGCCGGCTCCGGCGTCCGCTCGCTCGACGACCTCGCCGAGGTCATCGCCTTCTTCGAGGCGCGCCGCGGCCGGCTGCACGGGTTCCTCTTCCGCGACCCGCTCGACGACCGCTCCTCGCTTCCCTCGCGCGCGCCCGGCCCGCTCGACCAGCCGATCGGCACCGGCGACGGGGCGACGGCACGTTTCCAGCTCGCCAAGACCTACGGCGCGCCGCTGCGCCCCTGGACCCGCCCGATCACTCGGCCCATCGCGACGACCGTCCGCGTCGCGGTGGCGGGGGTGGAGAAGACCCGTGGCACCGACTTCTCGGTCTCCGAGACCGACGGCGGCGTGACCTTCCTCGCCGGCCGGATCCCGGCCTCCGGCGCCGCCGTCACCGCCGGGTTCCGGTTCCTGGTGCCGGCCCGATTCGATGCCGACGAGATCCGGGTCGACCTGACCGCCTTCCTCGCCGGCGA
This sequence comes from Pinisolibacter sp. DMC100, assembly GCF_056313705.1. Classification (NCBI taxonomy): domain Bacteria; kingdom Pseudomonadati; phylum Pseudomonadota; class Alphaproteobacteria; order Hyphomicrobiales; family Ancalomicrobiaceae; genus Pinisolibacter; species Pinisolibacter sp. DMC100. Next base: position 1,601,725 of record NZ_JBQUZT010000001.1, read on the forward strand.
GATCCCGACCATCCCGATCGTGGAGATCGTGTCGTGAAGACGCTCTCGCCCGACTTCGCCGCAGCCCTCGCCGGCGGCGTGACGACGCTCGCCACCTGTTGGCGGCTGACCCGCGCCGACGGTGCCGTCTTCGGCTTCACCGACCACGACCGCGACATCGTCCTCGACGGCGTGATCCACGCCGCCGCGACCGGTCTCTCCGCTTCCGAGGCGACGGCGCGGGCCGATCTCTCGGTCGGTGGGCTCGAGGTGGAGGGCGCGCTGGTCTCTGCCGCCATCGATGTCGCCGACGTCGAGGCGGGTCTCTGGGACGGCGCCCGCGTCGCCATCGACGTCGTCGACTGGTCCGACACCAGCCGCCGCGTCGCCATGCGCAAGGGCGTGCTCGGCGAGATCGCGCGGCTCGACGGCGCCTTCACCGCCGAGATCCGCTCGCTCGCCCATGTCCTCGACGAGACCCGCGGCCGCCTCTTCCAGCACCGCTGTGACGCCGAACTCGGCGATGCGCGCTGCGGCCTCGCGATCGTCGCGACGACCGCGACCGTCGCCGCCGTGCTCGACGCCCATCGCGTCCGCGTCGCCGGGCTCGATGCGGCGACCGCCGGCGACTTCGACCGCGGGCTCGCCACCGTCTCGACCGGTGGGGCGCAAGGTCGCGCCTCGGAGATCCGCTTCCACGGCGTCGATGCTCGCGGCGTCGTGCTCGATCTGTGGCAACCGATCGCCGGAGACCTCGCGGTCGGCGATGCGCTCGCCGTCCGCCCCGGTTGCGACCGCCGCTTCGAGACCTGCCGCGATCGTTTCGCCAACTGGCGGTCCTTCCGCGGCTTCCCCCACATCCCCGGCAACGACTTCCTCGTCGCCTCGCCGGCTCTGAGCGCCGTCGTCAACGACGGCGGCGCCTGGGTGTCGTGATCATGGAACGCCCGCCCGTCACCCGTGCCGCGATCGTCGCGGCGGCACGCCGCTGGATCGGCACGCCCTATCGCCATCGCGCCAGCCTCGAGGGCGTCGGCTGCGACTGTCTCGGTCTGGTGCGCGGCCTGTGGCGCGAGTTCTACGGCGACGAGCCGGAGGCGCTGCCGCCCTATGCACCCGAATGGGCCGAGGCCGGCGGCGTCGAGGCATTGGCGGCCGTCGGCGAACGCCATTTCGTGCCGATCGCCCTCGATGCCGCCCGCCCCGGCGACGTCGCCCTCTTCCGCTGGCGGCCCGATCTGCCGGCGAAACACGTCGGCGTCCTCGTCGAGCCGGCGCGCTTCGTTCACGCCTACGACGGCGCCGCGGTGGTCGAGAGCCCGCTCGGCCCCTGGTGGCGGCGCCGGCTTTCCCGCGCCTTCGCCTTCCCCGGCCTCGACGGGTCGGACGCCGCGTCCCCCACGGAGTGATCCCATGGCCACGCTTCTCCTCGCCGCTGCCGGCTCCGCGCTCGGCGGCGCGATCGGCATCGGCGCGACCATCGGTCAGGCGGTCGGTGCCGTCGCCGGCGCGGTGATCGACCGCACCCTGCTCAGGACCTCGCGCGACGTCGAGGGTCCGCGCCTCTCCGATCTCGACGTCCAGGCCTCGACCGAGGGCGAGCCGATCCCGCGCGTCTTCGGTCGCGTCCGCATCGCCGGTCAGGTGATCTGGGCGACCCGCCACGAGGAACAGGCGGTGGTGCAGGAGACCGGCGGCGGCAAGGGCGGCTCGTCGACCTCGACCAGCTGGAAATACTTCGCCAATTTCGCCGTCGGCCTGTGCGAGGGACCGATCGACCGCGTCGCCCGCGTCTGGGCCGACGGCGTGCTGCTCGATCTCGACGCCGTCACCATGCGCGTCCACCTCGGCGCCGAGGATCAGGAGCCCGACGCGCTGATCCTCGCCCGCCAGGGCGGCGTCGCGCCGGCCTATCGCGGCCTCGCCCATGTCGTCTTCGAGCGTCTGCCGCTCGACGAATGGGGCAACCGCATCCCGCAGCTGACCTTCGAGGTGATCCGCGTCGTCGACACGCTGGAGGCCAAGGTCCGCGCGCTGACCTTCATCCCCGGCGCCACCGAACACGGCTACGGCACGACGCCGGTCACCGCGGTCGCCGACGGGGTCTCGGCGGCCGAGAACCGCCACGTCACGACCGCCCGCACCGATTTCCTCGCCGCCCTCGACGAGGCGATCGAACTCTGCCCCAACCTCGAACGCGTCGCCCTTGTGGTGGCGTGGTTCGGCGACGATCTCAGGGCCGGCGAATGCCGCCTGCGCCCCGGCGTCGAGGTGGTGGCGAAGACCGTCACGGGCGGGCCGGCCTGGTCGGTCGCCGGGCTCTCGCGCGGCGAGGCCCGCATCGTGTCGCGCGTCGACGGACGCCCCGCCTGGGGCGGCACGCCGTCCGACGCGACCATCGTCGAGGCGATCCGCGAGATCCGGGCGCGTGGGCTGAAGGTGACGCTCTATCCCTTCCTCGCCATGGACATCCCACCCGGCAACGGTCGGCCCGATCCCTGGGGCGCGGCGGAACAGGCGGCCTTCCCCTGGCGTGGCCGCATCACCGCCCATCCCGCCCCCGGTCGCCCGTCGAGCGCCGATCGCACGGCGGCGGCGCGCAACCAGATCGCCGCCTTCGTCGGTTCGGTCGCGGTCTCCGCCTTCTCGATCGCCGGCGACGCCGTCGTCTGCAGCGCGGGCTCGGAATGGTCGTTCCGCCGGATGATCCTGCACATGGCGCATCTGGCGAAGGCGGCCGGCGGCGTCGACGCGTTCCTCGTCGGCTCCGAGCTGATCGGCCTCACCCGCCTGCGCGACGCGACGGGCGCCCACCCCTTCGTCGAGGCGCTGGTGACGCTCGCCGCCGACGTGCGCTCGGTGCTGGGAGCGTCGACGATCCTGACCTACGGCGCCGACTGGAGCGAGTGGTTCGGCCATCACCCCGACGACGGTTCGGGCGACGTGATCTTCCACCTCGATCCGCTGTGGGCGACCCCGGCGATCGACGTCGTCGGCATCGATGCGTGGTTCCCGCTGACCGACTGGCGCGACGGCGATCATCTCGACGCCGCGATCGCCGATCGGCCGACCGATCGCGCCCATCTCGACGCCCGCGTCGAGGGCGGCGAGAACTTCGACTGGTACTACGCCTCCGACGCCGCGCGGCTGGCGCAGATCCGCACGCCGATCGTCGACGGGGCCCACGGCGAGCACTGGGTCTTCCGCCCCAAGGACCTCGCCGGCTGGTGGTCGAACGCCCATCACGACCGCCCCGGCGGCGTGCGTTCGGCGACGCCGACCGCCTGGGTGGCGAAGTCGAAGCCGATCTGGCTGACCGAACTCGGCTGCCCCGCCGTCGATCTCGGCGCCAACGAGCCCGCCGCCTTCCCCGACCCCAAGTCGGCGGAGGCGCGGTTGCCCGTCTTCTCATCCGGCGTGCGCGACGACTTCGTCCAGCGCCGCACCCTCGAGGCAGTGCTCGATCACTGGGACCCGGCGGTGAACCCGACCCGCAATCCGCTGTCGCCGGCAGGGAAACGCATGGTCGCCCTCGACGGCATCCATCTCTGGGCCTGGGACGCACGCCCCTATCCGGCCTTTCCGAGCGCCGCGTCGGTCTGGGCCGACGGTTCGGCCTGGGTCACCGGTCACTGGCTGACCGGCCGGCTCGGCGGCACCTCGGTCGAGGGGCTGATCGCCGCGATCCTGGCGGAGGCCGGCTTCGCCGACGTCGCCTTCCGCGCCGTGACCGGCCATGTCGACGGCTTCGTCATCGATCGCCGCATGTCGGCGCGCGATGCGCTGGAGCCGCTCCTCGCCGCCTTCGGCATCGACGCGCTCGACGTCGGCACGGCGATCCGCTTCGCCGGCCGCGATCGCCGGATCGACGCGGCGATCATGCTCGACGACCTCGTCGAACCGGAGCGCGGTGCGGTGGTCGAGATCCGGCGCACGCAGGAGACCGAGCTCCCGGCCGAGATCTCCGTCACCTTCACCGACGCGCTGCTCGACCATCGCCGCACCACCGTCACCGCCGGCCGCCGCATCGGCGGAACGCGGCGCTCGACCTCGGCCGATCTCGCCGTCGTCGCACCCGTCGAGGCGATGTGCTCGCTCGCGGAAGGCTGGCTCGCCGACCTCTGGGCCGGTCGCACCACGGCGAAGGTCCGGCTCCCCCCGACCCGGCTCGACATCGAGCCCGGCGACGTCCTCGCCCTCGCCATCGAGGGGCGGACGACGCGGGTGATGGTCGAGGCGGCGACCGACGGTACCGATCGGCTGATCGAGGTCCGCACGATCGACCCGAGCGCGCGCCGGCCGGTGCGCGGCGGACGGCGCGATCGCGGCGGGCTGCTCGCCACGGTGCGTGGCCGGCCGGTCGTCCATGTCGTCGACGTCGCCCATCCGAACGAGGACGGCGACATCCATCGCCCCTACCTCGCCGCCTGGGCCTCGCCCTGGTCGGGCTCGCTCGCCGTCGCGCGGGTCAGGGATGCCGCGACGGTCGCGACCATCGCCACGGTCGACCGGCCGGCGATCCTCGGCGAGACACTGACCGATCTCCCCCCCGGCCCGACGGCGGTCTTCGACCTCGCCGCCCGGCTCGACGTGCGCCTCTCGGGCGGCACGCTCTCGGCCGCCTCCGAGGCGCTGGTCCTCGACGGTGCCAACCGCGCCGCGATCCGCGGGCCCTCGGGCGACTGGGAAGTGGTGCAGTTCCGCGAGGCGGAGCTGGTGGCGCCGTCGACCTGGCGGCTCTCCGGCTTCCTGCGTCGGCAGGGCGGTTCCGACGACGCCGGCGCCGCGACCATCCCCGCCGGCAGCGCCTTCGTGCTGCTCGACGATCGGCTGATCACTCTGCCGATCGGCCGTGAGGACATCGGCCGTGCCGTGACGCTGAAGGTCGGCCCCGCCGCCGACCCGCCGACCGCCGCGACCTGGGTCGACGTCGTCGCCACGCCTGCGGCACGCGGCCTGAAGCCGTGGAGCCCGGCGCATCTGGAAGCGAGCGTCGACACCGCGAGCGGCGACGTCGCCTTCGGCTGGGTGCGGCGGTCGCGGGTCGCGGGGGCCGATTCCTGGGCATTGCTCGAGGTACCGCTCGGGGCATCTGCCGAACGCTGGTCGATCGTGGTCGCTCTGGGTTCGACCGTCGTCGCCTCGGCCGAGACCACGACGCCCGGCTGGCTCTGGTCCAAGGCGGCGCGCGACGCCGCCCTCGGGTCCGCACCCGCCACCGTCACCGTGACGGTGGCGCAGATCGACCCGGAGCTCGGCCCCGGCACGACGCGCAGCGCCGCTCTGACCGTCTGACCGTCAAATCTGGGAAGTTCGCGCTTCGACACCGGCGGCTGCCCCATCGTCCCCTCCCCCCGCGAGGGGGAGGGACAGGGAGGGGGGCAACGGCGTTTCCTCGTCGACGTGAATCCCGACCGCGACGCAGAGCCCCCCCTCTCTGTCTCTCCCCCTCCGAGGGGGAGAGTACCGGAGGAGAGCGCCCTCGGATCGAGACGTGCGGGGCGAGAGGACCTTCTCTGATCCGGGCGCGTCCGCCCGCTGCGCGGCTCGCCGCCGGCCACGTTCACCCACGACCGGGCGGGATGCCGCCTTCCGGAGACCTCCATGACCACCACCCGGCTCGACCTGCCGCTGATCGAGGCGTCGCAGGCGCAGAAACACGTCACCCACAACGAGGCGCTGATGCGGCTCGACGGCGCCGTCCAGCTCTCGGTCGCCGATCGCGATCTGGCCGCCCCGCCGACGAGCCCCGTCGCCGGCGGCCGATGGCTCGTCGCCGCCGGTGCCTCCGGCGCCTGGGCCGGAGCGGCGGGGAAGATCGCCTGCGAGCGCGACGGCGGCTGGATGTTCCTCGCCCCGCGCGCCGGCTGGCTCTGCTGGGTCGAGGACGAGGCGCGTCTGCTGATCCACGACGGCAGCGCCTGGGTCGACTTCGCCGGCAAGGCCGGGCTCGTGAAGGCCGCCGCGCTCGCCGACGGATCGGTGCCCCGCGTCGGCGTCTCGACCACGCCCGACGCCACCAACCGCTTCGCCGTCAAGTCCGACGCCGCGCTCTTCGCCTGCGACGACGCTTCCGGCTCCGGCCACATGCGGATCGCGGTGGAGAAGGCGCTGCCCGCCCGCGACGCCGCGCTGCTGTTCGAGACCGGCTGGAGCGGTCGCGCGCTGATGGGCCTCCTCGGCGACGACGACTTCTCGATCAAGGTCTCGTCGAACGGCTCGAGCTGGACCGAGGCGCTGCGCGTCGCCGCCGCCACCGGCCGCGTCACCGTGCCGACCGGCGCACTCGCCGGGGGAGGGCGCCTGCTCTCCACCCGCAGCTTCACCACCTCCGGCACCTGGACCCGGCCGAGCGGCGTCCGCTTCGTCCTCGTCTTCGCCCTCGGCGCGGGCGGCGGCGGCGGCGGGGCCGGCGGCGCGGCTTCGTCGGGGGCTGCGGGCGGCGGGGGCGGGGCGGGCGGTCTGGCCTTACGCTTCCTCGACGTCTCGGCCGTCGCCTCGCGCGCCGTGACGATCGGTACCGGCGGCACCGCGGGGGCTGCGACCGGCGGCAACGGCGGGGCCGGTGGCGCCACCTCCTTCGGTTCGGACGCGGTCGCGCAGGGCGGCGGCGGCGGTACCGGCATGGCGGCCGGCACCTGGGGCACGGCGGTCGCCGGCGGCCTCGGCGGTACGACCTCGGCGGGCGATCCCGCCTTCGCCGGCGAGCCCGGCTCGCCCGGTCTGCGCTTCGATGCCGGAAACGTCCTCTCCGGCTCCGGCGGTGCCGCGTTCTTCGGCGGCGGTGCCCGCGGCAACGTCGGCAACGTCGCCGGCTCGGTCGCCTCGTCCGTCGGTGCCGGCGGCTCCGGCGGCGTGGTCGCCTCGTCCGCGACCGGCCAGGCCGGCGGGGCGGGCGGCGCCGGCTTCCTGTGGATCTGGGAATTCGAATGAGCCGCCGCGCGCGCCTCGCCACACCACCGAAAGGGACCATCCCATGAGCTACGACAAGGCCTCCGACCGCTTCGGCGCCGCTGCTTCCACCCGCCAGTCGCCGGCGGTCGAGGCGGTGAAACTGACTGCCGCCATGGTCTCCGACACGGCGGATCTCGCGACCTACGCCAAGGCCCTGCGCATCTGGAACGGCACGGCGACGGCGCTGACCGTCATGGTGACGCCGCTCGCCGCCGCGTCCGACCTCGCCGCCGCGGCGGTGCCGATCACCATTCCGGCGGGCTCGGTCGGCTACGAGCCGATCTCGGTGCGCCGCATCTGGGCGACCGGATCGACCGGCCTTTCCGCCGCGCTTTCCGCCGGCACCGTCGAAGTCCTCCTCCTGATCGCCTGAGGTCCGCCATGTTCGCCTTCGCTCTCGCCGTCGGCGTGCCGCAGCGGCGCGCGGCCGGCACCGATTGGTGGCGCAACCCCGATCGTCGCCTCGACGGCGTCGACCCCGGCGTTGCCGTATCCATGCCGATCGGCGGCGCGATGCTCGCCGGCGCCGCGGCGACGCTCGCCGACCTCTTCGCCGTCTCCTCGGCCTCCAAGCGCGTCGTCGGTCCGACCGGCACGCTCGACACGATCGCCGCCGACACTCCCGCCCTCGACGCCTCGGCCGGCCGGCGGCGCCTGCTCGTCGAGGCCAAGGCGGCGACCAAGTACGGGCCCTGTTCCGAGGCGATCGGCGGCACCGGCTACGGTCTCGGCAACGTGTCGCAGGGCGCGGCCTCGCTCGGCCCCGACGGCACGAACGGCATGCGCGAGATCGTCGAGAACACGGCCTCCGGCGCGGCCCACAACTGGTGGTCCTGGACCGTCGCCAACGCCAATGCCGCCGGCGAGCACTGGGCCCACCAGATCGTCGTGCGGCGCGGCGTCGGCGCCCGGAACGTCAAGATCCGCAGCATCGGCAGCGCCTACGTCGGAGCCTACCCGGAGGTCTGCGTCAACCTCGCGACCGGCGCGATCGTCTCGTCCGCCAATGCCGGCCGCGTCGTCGTCGTGGCGATGGCCGTCCCGGGTGTCGGCCCGTGCTGGCGGATCGAGATGACGGCGACGACGACCCAGGCCGGTGCGATCGTCCATTCCGCCTATTTCCTGTCGGGGACGGCGACGAACACCGACTTCTATACCGGCGACGGCATTTCCTCGATCCACTTCGGCTACGCCAATGTCGAGAAGGTCGCCGCGGCGAACGAGCCGCCCTCGTCCTATGTGACGATCCCGTCGACCGCCGCCGTCACCCGCATCGCCGACGACGTGCGCCCCTCGGCGGCGGTCCTCGCGCAGATCGCCGACGCCGGTGGAGCGACGATCGCCGTCCGCGGTTCGACGACCTACGCCGGCAACGGACGCATCGTCGGATATCAGGGCGGCGCGCTGTCGCCTCTCGTCATGTCCAACGCCAACGCGAATTCCGTCGTCGCCTACGACGGCGCGACGGCGATCTCGGCGACGGCCGCGTCCGGAAGCTGGAACGCCTTCGGCGCGGTCGAGGCGCATGGTGCCGGCACCGTCCGGCTGGCGTTCGGCGGTGGCGCGGTGGCGACGAGCGCGACCTTCGTCACCGCCTATTTCGCCCCCACCCAGGTGCGGTTCTTCGCCTGCGTCGACGGCACCAATGCCGTCGACGGGTTCCTCGACGAACTGATGGTCTGGCCCCTCGCGGGGTCCGAGGCCGGTCTCCGATCGCAAGCGAGGGCCTGGGCATGATCACCGTCTTCCTGCGCTTCGCCGACGCGGACGAGGCCGCTGCCGCCGTCCGCTCCCGGCTGCTCGAACCGAGTGTCGCCGAAGGGCTCGTGCCCGGCGAGATCGTCTCGATGGGCTACACCGCCGCCGGTATCCGCTTCGACCTCGCCCCCGTGGGCGGCGACGGCGTCCTGCGCGTCGCCGCCGGCATCGAGACGGTCGAGATCGACGGCATCGGCCCCGTCGAGACGCCGCGGTTCGACCCGCGTCCGGGCTTCCATCTCAACCTGCTCTGGCACGGCGACGAAGGCGATCTCCCGGACTTCGGCGCCGCCCGCATCCACCCCGAGACGCCGGGCCAGATCTTCGCCGCCTGACGGTATCCACGAGAGGAGCATCCCCATGAAAGGCTATCGCACCATCGGACTGAACGTCGCCGCCGCCGTCGTCGGCGCGCTGATGACCACCGACTGGCTCTCCGTCGCCGACCCGAAGACCGCCGGTCTGGTGGTCGGCGGGCTCGGCGTCGCCAACACCGTGCTGCGCTTCCTCACCGACGGTCCGGTCGGCGGTGGCGAACGCGGCTGATCGGGGCCGTTCAGCCCCGGTTCAGGGCGAGGGGCGCAAGGTCGCCCCATGGACCGCATGCCCCTCGCTCTCGCCCTTCTCGTGGCGCTCTTCGCCGCCGGCTCCCCCCCGGCCGCGGCCGAGGACGTGCCGCGCGAGGTCGAGTGCCTGACCCCGGCTCAGGCCGACCTCGCGGTGCGCGAGGGGCGCATCCGCCCCCTGGCGACGATCGCCGGACCGCTCGGTCGCGAGATTCTGCGCGCCCGGCTCTGCCGCAGCGACGACGCGCTCGTCTATCGCCTGATCCTGTTCGACGCTTCCGGCGGCGTGCGTCGCGCGGGGCTCGATGCACGCTCGGGTCGTCTGCTATACGATGGCCGCAAATGACTCCGGCCGCGCGCCGGACGAGGAAAGAGGGGAGCGCGGGACCGTGCGCGTGCTGATCGTCGAGGACGACCGCAATCTCAATCGCCAGATCGCCGAGGCCTTCCGCGAAGCCGAGTACGCGGTGGATACCGCCTTCGACGGCGAGGAGGGCCATCACCTCGGCGACACCGAACCCTACGACGCGGTGATCCTCGACATCGGCCTGCCGATGATGGACGGCATCTCCGTGCTGGAGAAATGGCGCCGCGCCGGCCGTTCCATGCCGGTGCTGCTGCTCACCGCGCGCGATCGTTGGTCCGACAAGGTCGCCGGCATCGACGCCGGGGCCGACGACTACGTCGCCAAGCCCTTCCACATGGAAGAGGTCCTCGCCCGCGTCCGCGCGCTGGTGCGCCGTGCCGCCGGCCGCGCCTCCAACGAGATGGTCCTCGGCGAACTGATCGTCGATGCCCGCGCCGGCCGCGTCACGCTCGCCGGTTCGCCGGTCAAGCTCACCTCTCACGAGTATCGCCTGCTCGCCTATCTGATGCTGCACCAGGGCCGGGTGGTCTCCCGCACCGAGCTGGTCGAGCACCTCTACGATCAGGACTTCGATCGCGATTCCAACACGATCGAGGTCTTCGTCGGGCGCCTGCGCAAGAAGCTCGGCGACGGCGTGATCGAGACGGTGCGCGGCCTCGGCTATTCGGTCGGCCCCGAACGACCCACGGGCCGCCCATGACCGGCGGATCGCTCGCCCGCCGCTTCTTCGTGCTCGCCGCGTTGTGGAGCACGGTGGCGCTGGCGGTCGCGGGCTTCGTCCTGATCGCGGTCTATCGCGGCCATGTCGAACGCGCCTTCGACGACCGCATCGCCATCCACATGAAGACGCTGGTCGCCGCGCTCGCCGACCAGGCCGATGCCGGCAGCAGCTTCCGCATGCCCGACGACCTCGGCGAGCCGCGATTCGAGCTGCCGCTGTCGGGCTGGTACTGGGTGGTGCGTCGCGTCGACGGCGGCAACGTCGTCCTCGCCTCGCCCTCGCTGATCGGCGAGATCCTGCCGTTGCCGAGCGAGGCCGGCGAGACCGTCACCCGCCGCGTGCCCGCCACCGCCTATGTCGAGGGTCCCGATCGCCAACGCCTGCGCGTGCTCGAACGGATCGTCGACTTCGACGGCCTGCGCGAGTTTCGCCTCGCCGTCGCGGCGGATGCCGGCGCACTCGACCGCGACATCGCCGGCTTCCGTTGGCGCGCGGTGACGGTGCTGGCGCTGGTCGGCCTCGGTTCGGTCGCTTCCGCGCTCTTCCAGGTCCGCCTCGCGCTCGCGCCCCTCGAACGCATGCGCGCCTCGCTCGCTCGCATCCGCACCGGCGAGGCCGCGCGCTTCGATGCCGACCTTCCCGCCGAGATCGCCCCGCTCGCCCACGAACTCGACGCCCTGGTCGAGGCCAACCGCGAGGCGATGGAACGCTCCCGCACCCATGTCGGCAATCTCGCCCACGCGCTGAAGACGCCGCTCGCCGTCCTCGTCAACGAGGCGCGCGGCTCCGACGAACCGCTCGCCCGCCACGTCGTCGAACAGGCCGAGCTGATGCGCGAGCACGTCCAGCACCACCTCGACCGCGCCCGCATCGCCGCCCAACGCCGTGTCATCGGCGTCGTCACCGAGGTCGAACCGGTGATCGAACGTCTCGCCCGCGCCATGCGCCGCATCCATGCCGACAAGGGCGTGGCGATCGACGTCTCGGTCGAGCCGGGCCTGAAGTTCCGCGGCGAACGCGAGGACTTCGAGGAGGCGCTCGGCAATCTCGTCGACAACGCCTGCAAGTGGTGCGACGGCCGCGTGCTGCTGACCGCGACGCACGATCCCGCCGTCGCTCGCGACGCCCCCGCCCGCCTGTTGCTCGTCGTCGAGGACGACGGCCCCGGCCTTCCCCCCGAACAACGCGCCGTCGCGGTCGAACGCGGCCGCCGGCTCGACGAGACCGTGCCGGGCTCCGGCCTCGGTCTGTCGATCGTCGAGGAGACGGCGCGGCTCTACGGTGGCAGCTTCGCCCTCGAGGCCTCCGAAATGGGAGGGCTCGCCTGTCGGCTGGTGCTGCCGTCGCTGTGACCGAGGCTGACCTTTCGACCCATTTCGGCCATGATGCCGCACCATAGGGAGCGCGGGCGATCGATGGCGACGCCCCTCGACGATGACGGTTGCGAGCGGAAGGCGGCAATGAAACTCGGGACGTTCGGTGCGATCGGAATCCTCTGCGCCCTCCTCGGCGGCTGCATCGAGACCTCGTCGCAATCCGAATCGGGCGGCGTGGCCGCGAAGCTGACGGGCGGCCTCATCGGCGGCAAGTCGAAGGCGCAGGCGGCCTCCGCCGAAGCCATCTCGGCCGGCGCCGGTGCGCTCTACACGGCGTGGTCGGTCGACGACCTCGGCCGCCAGCTCGACGACGGCGATCGCCGCGTCGCCGCCGAGGCCGACTTCGTGGCGCTCGAGCAGGGCGCCGCCGGCGTCGTGCGCGACTGGCACAACCCCGCCACCGGCCGGCGCGGTCAGGTCACCCCCGGTGCCGCCTACGCGGTCAACCAGTACACCTGCCGCGACTACGTCGACGTGGTGGCGATCGACGGCCGCAAGGAGACGCGGCGCTCCACCGCCTGCCGTCAACCCGACGGCAGCTGGCGCCCGATCTCGTGAGCGTCGACGCTTCGTCAACCTCAATCAAATCTTAAGCGCTTCGGCCGATCTTCGGTCCGACCGGATCTCGTGCGTGCGTCCCGATCCTCGCCTTGCCGCGAGCATCGCCCGCTGATGCGCGGGTCTCCGGTGGCTGGCCGCCCGCCCGGCGGTTCCGACGATCGACGGAGAGCGCGATGCCCGATCCGGGGCTCCTCACTGCCAAGGTCCGCACCTACATGGACGCGCTGTCGCCGCAGGCCCGCGCCATGCTGGGCCGCTCGCTGCGCGCTTCCGATCGGCTGGAAGGCGCCGCCGAGATCGTGCTGAAGGCGATCGACGGTTTCGAGGCGGTGGGCGAACCCCAGGTCTCCGTCGCGACCGGCGGCGAGCCCTGGGCCGTGCGCCTGGAGCGCGCCTTCTTCGCCCCCGTCGCCCCCTTCGTCGAGGACGAGGACATCGTCGCGCTGCCGGTCTGCCGCATCCCCCGCCGCGCCGTCGTCCGCATCTGGGCCTGGATCCGCCGCGATCTCGCCCCCGCCGCCTGGGAACGCGCGCTCGCCGCCGATCCGCTCGACGCCACCGCCGATGCCGCGCCGATCGCCCGCAAGCTGCGCCGCGAGGTCGCGACCGCGCTCGCCGAGACGCTGCGTCGGATCGCCGCCGATGCCAAGGCGCGCCAGAAGTTCGCCGGCCAGTTCGGCGGCGAGGCCGGCTTCCGCGCCGTGACCGACGTCGCCCACGTGCTCCAGCACGAGGCCGCCTTCGCCAATCTCTTCGGCCAGATTCCCGGCAATCTCACCGTCCACGACGCGACCGAATCCTCGCGCCTGTTCGATGCCGTGCGCGTCTCGCTCGAGCAGGGCCTGCTCGGCGGCGACTGGATCGCCGCCTCCGTCCTGACCCGCACCACCAATCCGGCGGTGCTCGCCCATCTCGCCTGCCGGCTCGCCGGCTCCAACGATCCGCGCCTCGTCTCCGGCAGCCGCTGGGCGCCGCTGGTCGAGGCGGTGGTCGGCCGCATCGATCGCCACGCCGCCCGCGCCGCCGCCCGCGGCAACGACGAGGCCGCCCGCGAGGCCTTCGTCGCCGACCTGCGCGCCTATCACGACCTCACCCGCATGCTCGAACTGGCGATGCCGGTCGACAACGTCGCCGCCTGGTTCCGCCGTCTCGCCAATGCCCGCACGGTGATGTCGCAGACCGTCGCCGGCCGGCTCGAGACCGCGCCGGGCCTCGTCCGCCGCGCCCTGATGCTCGACGATCGCGGCAGCTGGGGCGGTCGTTTCGATGCCGCCGACGTCGCCGAGGCCGAATTCGCCGTCCGCATCGCCCTCGAGGCCAAGGCCGCCAGCGACAGCCTCGCGCTGCACGAACTGGTCGGCCGCTGCCGCAAGCAGATCGAGGCGACGCTGGAACTCGTCTCGTCGCGTCTGCTCGAGGAGATGCGCTCGCCGGCCCATCGCGACCGCGCCGACCTCGATCGGGCGGTCGAGGCCGCGATCCGTCTCTGCGCCCTGGTCTTCGGCGAGGACCACGCCGCCGTCCTGCGGCGCAGCCGCGATCTGGCGGCGGAAAAGACGCTGCGCGCCGCCGGCTGAGATTCGTTCCACCGTTTGACCACGGTCAACATCTCGTGCGCGACGATGGGTTACGCACTCGGACCATTGCCGTCTCCGGTCGCCGCGGGTATCTCCCTTCGACCGATCGGAAGAGAGCGCCTGACGAACTCTCGCGCGGCCGGTGGAACGAGGAGCGGTTGTCGGCCCGATGTTGATCTGGATTCTGTTCGCCGGCCTGACCGCCGTCGCCGTGCTCCTCCTGCTCGCGCCGCTGGCGCGCGGCCGCGTCGCCACGACCGATGACGGCGACGTCGCGGTCTATCGCGACCAGCTCGCCGAGGTCGATCGCGACCGCGAGGCCGGGCTCGTCGGCGAAGCCGAAGCCGAAGCCGCCCGCGCCGAGATCGCCCGCCGCCTGCTGCGCGCCGCCGCCCGCACCGATGCCGCCGCCGACGGGGCGCCGAGCCGGCGCTCGCGCGTCGCCGCCGCCCTCGCGGTGGTGCTGGTGCCGGCGATCGCCGTCGGCGGCTATCTCCTCGTCGGCCGCCCCGACATGCCCGACGCGCCGCTCGCCGCCCGGATCGCCGCCGGCGCCGGCGACCAGTCGATCGAGGCGCTGATCGGCCGCGTCGAGGCCCATCTCGCCGCCAACCCGGACGACGTCCGCGGCTTCGAGGTGGTGGCACCGGTCTACATGCGGGTCGGCCGTTTCGACGACGCCGTCCGTGCCTGGCGCACCGCCATCCGCATCGGTGGTCCGAGCGAACGCCGCCTCGTCGGTCTCGCCGAGGCCCAGGTCGGTGCCGCCGACGGCACCATCGGCGCCGACGCGCAGGAGAGCTTCCGCGCCGCGCTGGCGATCGAGCCGAAGTCGGTGCTCGCCCGCATGTATCTCGCCGCCGCCCTGTCGCAGGAAGGCAGGCTCGCCGAGGCCGTCGCCGCCTGGAAGGCGCTGGTCGCCTCCGGCACCGACGCCGACCCGTGGCTGGAGACGGCGCGGGAGGAACTCGCCAAGGTCGAGGCCGCCGCCTCCGGCAAGCCGGTGCCCGCCGCGCCCGGCCCGTCGACCGCCGACGTCGAGGCGGCGCAGGGCATGACGGCCGGCGATCGCGAGAAGATGGTCGCCGACATGGTCGGCCGTCTCGACGAGCGCCTGAAGACCTCCGGCGGCTCGATCGACGAATGGGAACGACTGGTGCGCGCCTATCGCGTGATGGGCCGGACGGCCGATGCCGACGCGGCGCTCGCCCGTGCCCGCTCGGCGCTGGCCGCCGACCCCGCCGCCGCCGCGCGTCTCGACGCGCTCGGCGCGGCGAAGTGAACGACAGGGAAACGGGGAAGGACGGCCCGACATGACCCGCAAACAGAAGCGACTGAGCCTGATCGGTTTCGCCGGCGCCGTGCTGGTGGTCGCCGTCGGCCTCGTGCTCTTCGCGCTCGACGACAAGATCACCTTCTTCACCTCGCCCTCCGACGTGGCATCGGGCATGGTGAAGCCCGGTCAGCGCCTGCGTCTCGGCGGTCTCGTCGAGGAGGGTTCGGTCGAGCGGACGGGCTCGACGGTGCGTTTCCGCGTCACCGACGGGGCGAAGTCGATCCCGGTCAGCTACACCGGCATCCTGCCCGACCTCTTCCGCGAGGGTCAGGGCACGGTGGCGGAAGGCAAGGTCGGCCCGGACGGGCTCTTCGTCGCCGACAGCGTGCTCGCCAAGCACGACGAGAAATACATGCCGAAGGAAGTGGCCGACGCGCTCAAGAAGTCGGGCCATTGGCAGGAAGAAGCCGGAAAGGGCATGCCGAAGACCAACTGAGGTCTTCGGGTGCGAGGAGGAAACGGCATGATCGTCGAAGTCGGACACTACGCGCTGGTCCTGGCGCTGGCGCTGGCCATCGTCCAGTCGATCGTCCCGATCTGGGGCGTGAAGAGCGGCGACGAGCGGCTCGCCGCGGTGGCGGGTCCCGCCGCCTGGGGCCAGTTCCTCTTCGTCTCGATCGCCTTCGCGGCGCTGACCTGGGCGCACGTCACCTCCGACTTCTCGGTCGCCAACGTCTTCGAGAACTCCCACTCGCAGAAGCCGATGATCTACAAGATCTCCGGCGTCTGGGGGAACCACGAGGGCTCGATGCTGCTGTGGGTGGCGATCCTCGCCTTCTTCGGCGCCATGGTGGCCTGGTTCGGCCGCAACCTGCCGCGCGGCCTCTACGCGACGGTGCTCGGCGTCCAGGCCTGGGTGGCGCTCGCCTTCTACCTCTTCGTGCTGCTGACCTCGAACCCCTTCGCCCGCATCATGCGCGCGCCGATGGAGGGTCGCGACCTCAACCCGATCCTGCAGGACCCCGGCCTCGCCATCCATCCGCCGCTGCTCTACCTCGGCTACGTCGGCTTCTCGATCGCCTTCTCCTTCGCCGTCGCGGCGCTGATCGAAGGCCGCATCGACGCCGCCTGGGCGCGCTGGGTGCGGCCGTGGACGCTCGCCGCCTGGGTGTTCCTGACGCTCGGCATCGCCATGGGCTCCTACTGGGCCTATTACGAGCTCGGCTGGGGCGGCTGGTGGTTCTGGGACCCGGTCGAGAACGCCTCGCTGATGCCCTGGCTCGCCGGCACGGCGCTGCTGCATTCGGCGATCGTCATGGAGAAGCGCGACGCGCTGAAGGTCTGGACCATCCTTCTCGCCATCCTCACCTTCTCGCTGTCGCTGCTCGGCACCTTCCTGGTGCGTTCGGGCGTGCTGACCTCGGTCCATGCCTTCGCCACCGATCCGGCGCGCGGCGTCTTCATCCTCGGCATCCTGGTGCTCTTCGTCGGCGGCTCGCTGACGATCTTCGCCGCGCGGGCCGGAACGCTGACCAAGGGCGGCCTCTTCGCCCCGATCAGCCGCGAGGGCGCGCTCGTCTTCAACAACCTGTTCCTGACGGCGGCCACCGCCGCGGTCTTCGTCGGCACGCTGTGGCCGCTGCTGCTCGAGGCGACGACGGGAGCGAAGATCTCGGTCGGCGCGCCCTTCTTCGAGATGACCTTCGGTCCCCTCATGGTGCCGCTGCTGCTCGCCGTGCCGCTCGGACCCTTCCTCGCCTGGAAGCGCGGCGATCTCGCCGCCGTCGCCCAGCGTCTGGCGGTCGTCTTCGCCGTCGCCATCGTCGGCACGCTCGTCACCTGGTGGGCGACCCGCGGCGGCCCGGTTCTGGCGCCGCTCGGCATCGGTCTCGGGCTCTGGCTGTCGCTCGGCGCGCTCGCCGAACTCGCCTTCCGCGTCAAGCTCTTCGCCGAACCGGCCGTCGCCCTGCGCCGCGCGAGCGGCCTGCCGCGCTCGGCCTGGGGCACGACGCTCGGCCATCTCGGCCTCGGCCTGATGATCTTCGGCATCGTCGCCGAGAGCGCCTGGAAGATCGAGCACGTCCTGGTGATGAAGCCCGGCGACACCGTCCAGATCGCTCGCTTCGACGTGACCTTCACCGAGCAGCGGGACATCACGGGGCCGAACTTCGATGCGGTCGTCGGCCGCTTCGTGGTGAAACAGGGTGGCCACGAGGTCGCCGTCCTCGAGCCGGCCAAGCGCACCTATCGCACCCGCAAGATGCCCACCACCGAGACCGCCATCGCCACCTTCGACGGCTTCTCCCAGCTCTACCTCGCCATGGGCGAGCCGCAGGGCGGCGGCATGGCCATGCGCATCTACTGGAAGCCGCTGGTGCTGCTGATCTGGATCGGCTGCCTCGTCATGTCGATCGGCGGCACCATCTCGCTGACCGACCGGCGCCTGAGGATCGGCGCACCGACGCCGACCCGGCGTGCGAGCGGCGCCATGCCCGCCGCGGCCGAGTGAGGGAGATGTCCACGATGCTCTCGAACGCGCTGCGCCGCCCGCTCCTGACCCTGTCGCTCGCCCTGCCGATGATCGTCGGCGGCGCGGCGCTCGCCGTCCAGCCCGACGAGATGCTCGCCGATCCGGCGCTCGAGGCCCGTGCCCGCGCCGTCTCGGCCGAGCTGCGCTGCCTCGTCTGCCAGAACCAGTCGATCGACGATTCCGACGCGCCACTCGCCAAGGATCTGCGCATCCTGGTCCGCGAGCGCATCATGGCCGGCGACGACGATCGCGCGGTGAAGAACTGGCTGGTCTCCCGCTACGGCGAGTTCGTGCTGCTGAAGCCGAGCTTCTCGCCGCACAACCTGATCCTCTGGCTGTCGCCCTTCGCCATTCTGGCGATCGGCGGCGTCGTCGCGATGCGGACGATCCGCCGCCGCGGCGCCCGCGGGGCCACCGCCGAGGCGCCGCTCAGCGCCGAGGAGAGCGAGCGTCTCGCCCGCATCCTCGCCGAGGAGCCGAAGGATCGCTCCTGAGACGACGAAACGCGGCGGCGGCTTCATTACCGAGATTTAATCCCGGCGCCATGGCGCGGTAAGGCGACGGCTCCCATCTTTCGAAGCACGGAAGGCTTCCCCCCCGGCCCTCCGACGAGACTTCGAATTCGATGAGAGCACCCCCGATGAACGACTTCGCCCCCAAGTCCTCGCCGATCTTCGATCGTACCGCACGTCGCAAGACCATTGCCGCCGGCGCCGCGTCGCTGGCGGTGGTCGGCATGCTCGCCTCCGTCCCGCTTCTCGGCCGCACGCCGGTCGCCCATGCCGAGACGCCGGTCGTCGCCCCCAATCTCCTCTCCTTCTCCTTCGCGCCGGTCGTGGACAAGGTCCGCCCCGCCGTCGTCTCGATCCGCGTCAAGGCCGAGGCGACCCCGCGCGAGAGCCTCGCCGAGACCTTCCCCGACCTGCCCGAGGGCGGCCCGCTCGATCGCTTCTTCCGCGAGTTCGGCGGCCCGCGCGAATACGGCCCCGGCAGCCGCGGCTGGGGTCACGGCCCCGGCAAGGGCTTCCGCCACGGCGGCGAACGCGTCGTGTCGCAGGGCTCCGGCTTCATCATCGCCGCCGACGGCAAGGTCGTGACCAACTTCCACGTCGTGAAGGGCGCCACCTCCGTCACCGTGGTGACCGAGGACGGTGCCGAATACGACGCCAAGGTCGTCGGCTCCGACGAGAAGACCGACGTCGCGCTGCTCAAGATCCAGGGCGACAAGAAGGACTTCCCGACCGTTCCCTTCGCCGCCGGCGACGTCCGTCCCGGCGACTGGGTGCTGGCGGTCGGCAATCCCTTCGGCCTCGGCGGTTCGGTCACCGCCGGCATCGTCTCGGCCCGCGGCCGCGAGATCGGCGCCGGCCCCTACGACGACTTCCTGCAGATCGACGCGCCGATCAACCGCGGCAATTCCGGCGGTCCGACCTTCGACCTCCAGGGCAACGTCGTCGGCATGAACACCGCGATCTTCTCGCCCTCCGGCGGCTCGGTCGGCATCGGCTTCGCCATTCCCTCGGCCACCGTGCAGAAGGTCATCGCCCAGCTCGAGAAGGGCGGCGAGGTGGTGCGCGGCTGGCTCGGCGTCGCCATCCAGCCGATCAACCGCGACGTCGCCGACAGCCTCGGCCTGAAGGACGCCCGCGGCGCGCTGGTCTCCCAGATCCAGCCCGGGACCCCGGCCGCCAAGGCCGGTCTCGAGGCCGGCGACGCCATCCTGACGCTCGACGGCCGGCCGCTGAAGAACTCGCGCGACCTCGCCCGCGTCGTCGCCGGCTACGAACCCGGCGCCAAGGTCAAGCTCGGCATCGTCCGCAAGGGCAAGGAGCAGACCGTCGAGGTCGAACTCGGCCGCATGCCCAAGGATCTCGGCGCCAAGATCGGCCAGTCGGCGCCCGACGACGGCGCGGCGGCGACCTCGCTCGCCGCCCTCGGTCTGGCGCTCGCGCCGGCCTCCGAGGTCGGCGTCTCCGGCGGCGGTGTCGCCGTGGTCGACGTCGATCCCGACGGCCCCGCCGCCCAGCGCGGCATCAAGCCGGGCGACGTGGTGCTCGACGTCCAGGGCCGCACCGTCGCGACGGTCGCCGACGTCAACGAGGCGATCCGTGCCGCCCGCAGCGAGGGTCGCAAGGCCGTGCTGCTGCGCGTCAAGACGCAGGACGGCGTCCGCTTCGTGCCGCTGCCGCTGGCGGTGCGCTGACGCGATCCTCCGCCCGGGGGAACTCTTCCCCCCGTGTACCCCGTTTCCTCGGGTCGGAGGTCCGGTCGGCGGTGGAGCGAAGGCTCCGCCGCCGACCCCTTTTCAGCTAGAGTATCCCCCATGCGAATCCTCATCGTCGAAGACGACCGCGAAGCGGCCACCTATCTCGTCAAGGCCCTCAGGGAGGCCGGTCACGTCGTCGAGCACGCCGGCGACGGCGACGACGGCGCCCATGCGGTCGAGACCGGCGAGTGGGACGTCGTGGTGATGGACCGCATGCTGCCCAAGCGCGACGGCCTGTCGATCGTCCAGGAGATGCGCGGCCGCGGCGACGACACGCCGGTGCTGGTGCTCTCCGCCCTGGGCCAGGTCGACGACCGCGTCGACGGGCTCAAGGCCGGCGGCGACGACTATCTCGCCAAGCCCTATGCCGTGACCGAACTCCTCGCCCGCGTCGAGGCGCTCGCCCGCCGCCGTCGCCCCGGCGACGTCGAGACGAGCTACCGCGTCGGCGATCTGGTGCTCGACCGGCTCTCCCACACGGTGACCCGCGGCGGCGAGGAGATCGTGCTGCAGCCGCGCGAATATCGTCTGCTCGAATATCTGATGAAGAACGCCGGGCAGGTGGTGACCCGCACCATGCTGCTCGAGAACGTCTGGGACTATCACTTCGATCCCCAGACCAACGTCATCGACGTCCACATGTCGCGGCTGCGCGCCAAGATCGACAAGGACCGCGACCGTCCGCTGCTGCACACCGTGCGCGGCGCCGGCTACATGGTCCGCGAGGCGGCGAAGTGAGCGCCGCGGCCGTGACCGCGATCCCGCCCCCGACGGAGGCCCCCGGGCGCTGGGCGGCGCTGAAGCGGCTGTTCCGCACCACGGCGGTGCGCCTGTCGCTGCTCTATCTGGTGGTCTTCACCGCCTTCTCGCTGTTCCTGGTGGTCGCCGTCACCCACGACGCGACGCGCGTGCTGACGCGGCAGATCCACGAGGCGATCGACGCCGACGTCGACGCGCTGCAGGACCAGTACCGCGACGGCGGCATTCTGCGCCTGATCGATGCTCTCGACATCCGAACCCGCCGCCCCGACGCCGGTCTCTTCTACGTCGTCGACCCTTCCGGCAATCCGATCGCCGGCAACGTCGCCGAACTGCCGCCGTCGGCGCTGGCCGACCTCACCGACGATCCCCATGCGATCGACTACGTCCGCATCGAGGACGGCCGCGACATCCGCCACGTCGCGCTGGTGCGCGCCTTCGCGCTCGACAACGGCTTCCGCGTGCTGGTCGGCCGCGACATCGGCGAGCGCGAGCGGCTGCGCGGCGTCTTCCGCAAGGCCTTCCGCTATGTCGCGGGCCTGATGGTGGTGATCGCCGGCCTGACCTGGTGGTTCCTGTCGCGGCGGGTGCTGAAGCGCATCGATCAGGTCTCCGCCGCCTCGCGCCGCATCGTCGAGGGCGATCTCTCCGGCCGTCTCGCCGTCACCGGATCGGGCGACGAGTTCGACCGCCTCGCCGTCGGCCTCAACGAGATGCTGGAGCGCATCGGCGAGCTGATGGGCGGGGTGAAGGGCGTCTCCGACGCCATCGCCCACGACCTCAAGACGCCGTTGACCCGGTTGCGCAATCGCGCCGAACAGGCGCTGCTCGCCTCCGACGCGACCGGCCCCCATCGCGACGCGCTGGAAGCGACGCTCGAGGAATCCGACGCGCTCATCCGCACCTTCGACGCGCTGCTGATGATCTCCCGCGTCGAGGCCGGCCGTGCCTTCACCGCCGCCGACCCGGTCGACGTGGCGCAGGTCGCGGCGGAAGTCGCCGAACTCTACGAGCCGGTCGCCGAGGACGAGGGCGGAAGCCTGACGCTCGCCGCCTCCGGGCCGCTCGCCGTCAGCGGCAACCGCGAACTGATCGCCCAGGCGCTGACCAATCTGGTCGACAACGCCCTGAAACACGGCCGACGCGGCGACCACGCCCCCGCCGTGACGATCTCCGTCGGTGCGGTCGCGGGCCGGGCGGTGATCCGCGTCGCCGACGACGGCCCCGGCGTGCCCGAGGCCGATCGCGCCCGCATCTTCGAGCGCTTCACCCGGCTCGAGGCCTCCCGCACCACGCCGGGATCCGGCCTCGGTCTCGCCCTCGTCGCCGCCGTCGTCCGCCTCCACAAGGGCACGATCGCGGTCGAGGACGCCCGGCCGGGGCTGGCGATCGTCGTTTCGCTGCCGATTTCCGCCTGATCCGAGACGTTTCCTTAGTAGAAATACGACGGAAACGCTTGCACCGCCCTTCCGCTGCGATAGGCTCGACGGGCGGGGTGCGTCGGGGCGCGCCGCCGCGCCGGGAGGATCGTCATGTGTGAACGTTGCACGGGAATGGGTCGAAGGGCGTTTCTGGGTCTGGCGGGTGCCGCCGTGGCCGGTCTGGCGGGGGGCTTCATGGCGAGCCCGGCCCATGCCGCCGGCGGTCCCAAGACGGACCTCACCGCCGATCAGGCGCTCGAGAAGCTGAAGGCCGGCAACGCCCGCTACGTCACCGACGCGCAGGTCTGCGCCGCCGACCTGTCGGGCCAGCGCCATCATGTCACGGCGGGGCAGGCGCCCTGGGCGACCGTGATCGCCTGTGCCGACAGCCGCGTGCCGCCGGAACTGCTGTTCGGCGGTCTCGGCCTCGGCGAGATCTTCGTCATCCGCAACGCCGGCAACCTGATCGACCTCGATGTCGTCGGCACGGTCGAATACGGTGCCGCCGTGCTCGGTTCGCCGCTGATCGTGGTGATGGGCCATCAGCGCTGCGGCGCGGTCGCCGCCGCCTGCGACACGGCGATCAAGAACGCCACCTTCCCCGGATCGATCGGCCAGATGATCGAGCCGATCGTCCCCTCCGCGCTGGCGGTCAAGGACGTGCCCGGCGACATCGTGACCAATGCGGTCAAGGAGAACGCCAGGCGTCAGGCCGCCCGCCTCGTCGAGCGCTCGCCCATCGTCTCGGGCCTCGTCCAGTCGAGCAAGGTGAAGGTGGTCTCCGCCTTCTACGATCTCGATTCGGGCGCGGTCGACTTCGCCGTCTGAGGCGCGCTCGATCCGATCTTCCGGTTCTTCGCGATGATCGCGCGCCGTCCGCGGTGCGCGCTTCCGCGCGTCCGTGCCGCGTCTGACGACTGCGTTCGTCGACGCGGGTCTTACGACTTTCCCCGCGCTTGACCCTCCCGCCCGACTGCCTATCCATTGGGCACCCGGCGGCGCACGCCTCGTCGCGCCGGGCGACCCGGCCCCGCGAGGCGAGACAGAAGAAGAATGAGCGCAGGAAACGCCGAGAAGACCGCCGCCGGACCGCTCCATTCCCGCATTCGCGTCGACATCCGCCCGCCGAACCGCAAGGCGGGGACCCAGGCCTTCGCCCGGGTCGTCGACCAGTCGCGCTTCGCCAGCGACGACGGCGCCCTGACCGAGCTGCTGCGCGAGAGCCCGGCGACGAAGACCTTCCTCGAAGGCGTCTTCGCCAACTCGAGCCACCTCGCCGACCTCGCCACCCGCGATCTCGCCCGCCTCGCCCGTGTGCTCGCCTCCGATCCGGCCGAGCGCATCGACGCCCTCGTCGCCGAGGTGCGGGCGCTCGACACCGCCGACGAGGCGGAGCTGATGATGCGCCTGCGCAAGGCCAAGCAGGAGGCGGCGCTGGCGATCGGCCTCGCCGATCTCGGCGGCGTCTGGGGCACGATGGAGGTGACCGGGGCTCTCACCCGCCTCGGCGACGCGACGCTGTCGGCCGCCTGTCGCTTCTGCCTGCGCGACGCCGCCGAACGCGGCAAGATCGAGCTCGTCGATCCCGCCGACCCCGAAAAGGGCTCCGGCTGGATCCTGCTCGCCATGGGCAAATACGGCGCCTTCGAGCTCAACTATTCCTCCGACATCGACCTCATCGTCTTCTTCGATCGTTCGACGGCCCGGCTCGCGGAGCCCGACGAGGCGGTCGATCTCTTCGTCAAGCTGACGCGGCGCATGTCGAAGATCATGCAGGAGCGCACCGCCGACGGTTACGTCTTCCGCGTCGACCTGCGCCTGCGCCCCGATCCCGGCGCGACGCCGATCGCCATGAACCTCGATGCGGCCTTCCAGTATTACGAGTCGATGGGCCAGAACTGGGAGCGCGCCGCCCTCATCAAGGCGCGCGCCTGCGCCGGCGACATCGCCGCCGGCGACTATTTCGTCAAGGAGATCCGCCCCTTCGTCTGGCGGAAGTATTTCGACTACGCCGCGATCGCCGACGTCCATTCGATCAAGCGCCAGATCCATGCCCACAAGGGCCACGGCGAGATCGCCGTCGCCGGTCACAACGTCAAACTCGGCCGCGGCGGCATCCGCGAGATCGAGTTCTTCGTCCAGACCCAGCAGCTGATCGCCGGCGGTCGTGACCCGTCGCTGCGCGGCCGCGGCACGCTCGCCATGCTCGAGCGGCTGGTCGAGACCGGCTGGATCGAGGCCCGCGTCCGCGACGAGCTGACCGAGGCCTATCTCTTCCTGCGGAACGTCGAGCACCGCATCCAGATGGTCGCCGACGAGCAGACCCATGCGCTGCCCGAGGACGACGAGGGCGTCGACCGCATCGCCCGGATGATGGGCTTCAAGGGGTTGAAGGACTTCGCCCCCGCGCTCCGCCTGCGTTTCGAGACGGTGCAGCGGCACTATTCCCGCCTGTTCGAGAACGCCCCCGAGCTCTCCGCCAACATGGGCAATCTCGTCTTCACCGGCGATCAGGACGACCCCGGCACGCTGGAGACCCTGTCGGGCCTCGGCTATCGCCGCGCCCCCGACGTCACCGCCGCGATCCGCGCCTGGCACTTCGGCCGCTATGCCGCGACCCGTTCGACGGTCGCGCGCGAGCGCCTGACCGAGCTGACGCCGGTGCTGCTGGCGACGCTCGCCGGCACCGACAATGCGGATGCCGCCTTCTTCGCCTTCGACCGGCTGGTGGCGAAGCTGCCGGCCGGCGTGCAGATCTTCTCGCTGCTGGTCTCCCACCCCTCGCTGCTCGATCTGATCGCCGCGATCATGGGCGCAGCCCCCAAGCTCGCCGAGACCATCGGCCGCCGCCCGCGTGTGCTCGACGCGCTGATGGAACCCGCCTTCTACGATGGTGTCCCCGAGGAGGCCGATCTCGAACGCCGCCTCGCCACCTCCTTCGAGGAGGCGCGCGACTACGAGGACCTGCTCGATCGCGCCCGCGTCTTCGGCCAGGAGCAGATCTTCCTGATCGGCGTGCGCGTCCTGACCGGCACGCTCTCGGCGATCCAGGCGGGCGCCGCCTATGCGACGCTCGCCGGCGTGCTGGTGCGCGGACTGCTCGCCGCCGTCGAGGCGGAATTCGCCAAGGCGCACGGCCGGGTCGCCGGCGGTGCCGCGGTGGTCGTCGCCATGGGCAAGCTCGGCGGCCGCGAGATGACGGCGTCGTCCGACCTCGACCTGATGCTGCTCTACGACTTCGACGAGAGCTGCGACATGTCCGACGGCGAGCGGCCGCTCGCCCCGTCGCAGTACTACATCCGCCTGACCCAGCGCCTCGTCGCCGCACTCTCCGCCCCGACGGCGCAGGGGCTCCTCTACGAGGTCGACTTCCGCCTCCGCCCCTCCGGCAACAAGGGGCCGATGGCGACGCGTCTGTCGAGCTTCGAGCAGTATCACGCCGAGGAGGCCTGGACCTGGGAGGCGATGGCGCTGACCCGCGCTCGCGTCGTCGCCGGCGATGCCGCCTTCGCCACCCGCGTCGAGGCGGCGATCCGCACCGCCCTCGTCCGCCGCCGCGACGCGGACAAGCTGCGCGCCGACGTCGTCGAGATGCGCGGTCTGATCGCCGAGGAGAAGGGCACGACCGACCCCTGGGACATCAAGCAGATCCCCGGCGGTCTGGTCGACGTCGAGTTCCTCGCCCAGTTCCTGATGCTGCTGCACGGTCCCGACGATCCGGCGCTGTTCTCGACCAACACCGGCGTCGCCCTCGATCGGCTGGCGGCGGCGGGCCACCTCTCGGCGACCGACCATGATCTCGTCGGCCCGGCGCTGCGGCTCTATCAGGGCCTGACCCAGACGCTGCGCCTCGCCTCCGACGGCGCCTTCGTGCCGAAGGAGGCACCGCGCGGCCTGATCGACCTCTTGACGCGGGTCGGCGAGTTGCCGGATTTCGGCACGCTCGCAGCCCATCTGGCCGAGACCGAGAAGGCCGTCCACGAGGTCCACGAACGCATCGTCGGCAAGGCGAGGAAGCGCGGGCGGAAGTGACACCCGCGCGGGAGCCTTCTCGTATGAACGAAGTTTAATCCGGCCGCAAAGTGCCCGAAAGGTTGCGGCCTCTAGTGTGATCTTCGAAGCGAGGGCGCCCTCTCCCCCCGGGGCGAAACGTTCCCCCTCCCTCGCCACGGAGACGACCATGAAGACCCTGACCAAGATCCTCCTCGGCGCCGGCCTCCTCGCCACCGCGGCCGGCGGCGCGGCCTATGCCCGCGGGCCGATGGGCTGCGGACCGGACGGCCCGATGGCCGGTCCGATGGGTGGCCCGATGGGCGGACCCGGCGCGGGTCCGATGCGCGGCGCCTTCCTCGACAAGCTGTTCGATCGCCTCGACGCCGACAAGGACGGCACCGTCACCCTCGCCGAGGCGATGAAGATGGTCGACGAGCGCTTCGACAAGATCGACGCCAACCACGACGGCACCCTCGACAAGGCCGAGATCGAGAGCTGGATCGGCCGCCGCGGCGGCGAGAAGGCGGTCACCCGCTTCCTCGAGATCCACGACCTCGACGGTGACGGCAAGGTCACCAAGGCCGAGTTCGAGAAGCCCTTCAAGAAGCGCTTCGCCCTGTTCGACCGCAACGACGACGGCAAGATCACCAAGGACGAGGCCAAGCTCGCCATGGCCGCCATGCACGGCGACTTCGGCATGGGCGGTCCCGGTCGCCATCACGGCTGGGGCATGCAGGGCCCCGGCATGCGCTGGAACCAGGACGGCCAGCCGCCGATGCCCGGCGCCGGCCAGGGCCCCGGCGCTACGGTGCCGCCCGCTCCGGCCAAGTGAACGATCACGTCTGCACACGAGAAAGCGGCGCCGGGGGCAACCCCGGCGCCGTTTCGCATGTCGATCCCGTCGACCTCGGTGTGGTCAGGCTGCGCGCGAGGTGTCCTTGCTCGCGCCTTCGGTCTTCGCCGCCGTCCGGCCGCCGAGCGGGAAGGTCAGTTCGACCGTCGTGCCGACCTCGGGCGTCGAGGCGATGGTCATGGTGCCGCCCTGCAGCTCGACCAGGCTGCGCGCGATGGCGAGGCCGAGGCCCGAGCCCTTGTGCGTCTTGGTGAACTGGTTCTCGACCTGGACGAAGGGCTGGCCGAGCCGGGCGATGTGCTCGGCCGAGATGCCGATGCCGGTGTCGACGATGGCGATGCGAATGGCCGTGCCGTCCGACCGCGCGGTGAGCGACACCCGGCCGCCGTCCGGCGTGAACTTGATGGCGTTGGAGAGGAGGTTCAGCACCACCTGCTTCACCGCGCGGCGATCGCCGTCGAGCGCGAGGCCCGGCTGGACGTCGTGGGCGACCTCGATCTTCTTGTCGTCGGCGGCATGCGCGATGATGCGGCCGGCCTCGGCCAGGATCTCGTCGAGCGGCACCTCTTCGTGCGCCAGCTCCATGCGGCCCGCCTCGATCTTCGACATGTCGAGGATGTCGTTGATGACGTTGAGCAGGAACATCCCCGAGTGGTGGATGTCACGGCTGTATTCGGCGTACTTGTCCGGCCCGAAGGCGCCCATCATGCCGCCCTGGCTCATGATCTCGGAGAAGCCGATGATCGCGTTGAGGGGCGTGCGCAGTTCGTGGGAGATGTTGGCGAGGAAGTCGGACTTGATCCGGTTGGCCTCCTCGGCGCGCACCTTCTCCTCGGAATATTTCTCGGCGAGTTCGACCAGCTGCTGCGCCTGGATCTCGAGCTTGCGACGCGAGGAGCGCAGGTCGAGGACCGTGCCCATCAGCCGCTTCTCGCTCTCGACGAGCTTCTCCTCGTGGCGCTTCAGCGGCGTGATGTCGGTGCCGACCGAGACGAAGCCGCCGTCCTTGGTGCGCCGCTCGGAGATCTGCAGCCAGCGGCCGTCTTCCAGTTCGGCCTCGAAGGACGACGAGCCGTCCTCCGTCGCCTCCTCCGCCGGCGGGTGACGCACCAGCGGTTGGCGGGCGATCTCCATCACCTGCGAATAGGGCGCGCCGGGGCGGATGTCGCTTTCGCCGAGGCCGTGCAGCTGCTGGTACTTCGAATTGCACATGACGAGGCGGTTGTCGGCGTCCCACAGCACGAAGGCTTCCGAGATCGTCTCGATCGCGTCGCGCAGGCGCAGGTCGGCGGCGACGGTGGTCTCGACCAGCCGGCGATGCTCGGTGATGTCGGCGGCGATGCCGACGAGATGGCGCGAGCCGGTCTCGGTGCGGTCGACCACCTCGGCGCGGACGCGGAACCACAGCCAGCTGCCGTCGGCCTTCTTCATGCGGAAGGCGCGGTCGAGCGTGTGGATCTCGCCGGTGAGAAGCCCGCCGGCGAAGCTGGCGAAATCGACGTCTTCCGGGTGGACCAGCTTGGCGACGTCGCCGAAGCCGACGAGGCCGGAGCCGTCGGCGTTGTCGAGGCCGAGCATCTCGAACATCGAGGCCGACCAGTAGAAGCGGCCGCGCGCCAGATCCCAGTCCCAGAAGCCGCAGCGGCCGCGCTTGAAGGCGGTCTCGGTGCGGGCGGTGGCGAGAGCATGCAGCGCGTCGGCGGAATTGGCGCGGATCACCTGGGCGAAATAGGCGTAGGTGAGCACGAGCAGGATGACGGCGGTGAAGGCGAAGAGCGTCAGCGTCGAGCGCAGGTTGCGCCGCCAGTCCTCGTAGATGCCTTCCTCCGGCTGATGCACCGCGACGCTCGCGGAAGCGCCTTCGGCATGGGCGAGCGCGGCGATGGCGCGGCTGCCGTCTGCGAGCGTCAGGCCGATCGCCCCGGCCTTGGCGCCGAGCGTCGTCAACGGCTGCGCGGTGCCGAGCACGTCGTCGAGGGGCTTGCCTTCGAGCCGCTTGTCGGCGGGATGGGCGACGCGGATGCGGCCCTCGGCGTCGGCGACCAGGATGCGGCGGCCGTCCGCGGTGGCATGGACGGGAAGTTCGGCGACGAGCGGGCGGACGATCGCGTCCCATCCGGCGTCGGCGATCCGGTCCTTGGCCTGATCGATGCCGCGGGCGAGCGTCGAAGCGACGAGGGCGGTCTGGTCGCGGGCGGCGTCTTCCAGCGCCTGCCGCGTCTCCATCATCCCGACGAGGCGCGTCAGCGTCATCATCGCGACGAAGGTGACGATCAGGACCGGGATCGAACGTCGGAGCCAGGGCTCGGCCTTGAGCACCTGCCGATAGGTGGGACTGGCGAGATGGTGGGCGTGTCCCTCGAGGCGTGGGGGCCGCGCGAGCGTACCCCAGGCAAACGGAATCCATGCGGATGCACGGGCAGAGCCGGCCTGCGCCATGGTGGGAACCCCCCGGTCGATTGGAGTGAAATCGAGCGGCGAAAACCCCCACGCGTCGCTCGAATCACCCTCATTTGAATCGACCGGAATCGGGTTGTCCAGTGCTTCCACGCGGCATGGGGAGTTTCCCGAATCCCGTGGAAAACCGCAATTTTCCGGCGACGTAGAGTCAGCCGAGCGAGCGCTCGGCGATGTCGGCGACGTCGCGCGACAGACCCGCCGTCGCCGCCACCCGCTTCAGCTCCGCCTCCGCCCAGGCCCGCCGCCGCGGCTCCAGCGCGCGCCACGACCGGAAGGTCGACAGCAGCCGCGAGGCGAGGTGCGGATTGAGCCGGTCGAGCTCCAGCACCCGGTCGGCGACGAAGACGTAGCCGGCGCCGTCTGGACGGTTGAACTGGGTCTGGTTGCCCGAGGCGAAGGTGGTGATCAGCGCCGTCACCCGGTTCGGATTGGTGATCGCGAAGGAGGGGTGGCCGGTCAGCGCCTTCACCCGGTCGAGCGTGCCGGCAAGCGGCGCCGTCGCCTGCACCATCAGCCACTTGTCGATCACCAGCGGGTCGTCGACGAAGCGGGCGTGGAAGTCGGCGAGGAGCTCGTCGGCGCGGGGCTGGCCGCGACCGACGGCGATGGCGAGCGCCGCCAGCCGGTCGGTCATGTTGTCGGCCACGTCGTAGGCCTCGGCGACGAGGGAACCCTCGTCCTCGATCGCCAGATAGTCGAGCGCGGCATTGCGCAGCGCGCGGCGGCCGGCGGCGGCGGCATCGGGCGAGAACGGGCCGCTCGCGGTGGTCTTCGCCCAGACGTCGGCGAAGACGGTGCGGCCTTCGCGGGCGATCAGCCCACGAAGGCTCCGGCGCGCCGCGAAGATCGCGTCCGGATCGACGTCGACGGCGATCTCGCGGGCGACGTCGGCCTCGGTCGGCAGCGCCACCGCGAGCGCCCGGAAGCTCGGCTCGAGCGACGGCTCGCCGGCGGTCCGCACGATCGCCTCGACGATGCGCGGATCGAAGCCGGGCTCGCGCCCGGCGCGGATCGTGGCGGTCGCCTCCATCAGGCCGGCGAGCGCCAGCCCCTGGATCGCCTGCCAGCGATTGAAGGGATCGACGTCGGTCGCCGCCAGATGTGCCTGATCGGCGACGTCGAGATTGGTCGAGAGCCTGACCGGCGCCGAGAAGCCGCGCAGCAGCGACGGCGCCGGGCGGGCGGTCAGTCCCTCGAAGACCACGTCGTGATGCGGCTTGTCGAGGACGATGACGTCGCCCCGGACCGTCGCCCCGGAAATGCGCGCCGCATGCATGTCGGTGCCGTCGGGGCCGACCAGCCCGAAGCGCACGGGGATCGGGATCGCCGACTTCACCGGCTGTCCCGGCGTCGGCGGCACGGTCTGGTCGAAGGCGATCGAAAGGCGGCCGCTCGCGGCGTCCCACTGGATCTGGGCGATCACTTCCGGCGTGCCCGACTGGGTGTACCAGAGCATGAAGCGCGAGAGATCGACCGTCGTCCGCTCGGCGAAACAGGCGACGAACTGCTCGACGGTCGCCGCCTCGCCGTCGTGGCGCTCGAAATAGAGGTCCATGCCGGCGCGGAAGTCGTCGGCACCGACGAGCGTCTTCAGCATGCGGACCACCTCGGCGCCCTTCTCGTAGACGGTCGCCGTGTAGAAGTTGTTGATTTCCTTGTAGACGTTCGGCCGGCACGGGTGGGCGAGGGGGCCTGCGTCCTCGGGGAACTGATGGCTCTTCAGGAGCCGCACGTCGGCGATGCGCTTGACCGCACGCGAGCGCTGGTCGGCCGAGAACTCCTGATCGCGGAAGACCGTCAGGCCCTCCTTGAGGCAGAGCTGGAACCAGTCCCGACAGGTGATGCGGTTGCCGGTCCAGTTGTGGAAATACTCGTGCGCGATCACGCCCTCGATGTTGGCGTAGTCGGTGTCGGTCGCCGTCCTGGGGCTCGCCAACACGTATTTGTCGTTGAAGATGTTGAGACCCTTGTTCTCCATCGCACCCATGTTGAAGTCGGACACGGCGACGATGTTGAAGACGTCGAGGTCGTACTCGCGCCCGAAGGCCTCCTCGTCCCAGCGCATCGAGCGCTTCAGCGCATCCATCGCCCAGCCGGCCTTCTCGCCGCGGCCGTGCTCGACATGGATGCCGAGCGCCACCGTCCGCCCCGAGGCGGTGACGAACGTGTCTTCCGCGACGTCGAAGGTGCCGGCCACCATGGCGAAGAGATAGGCGGGCTTGGGGAAGGGGTCGTCCCAGATCGCATAGTGGCGATCGGCGCCGACGTCGCCCGTCTCGGTCGGATTGCCGTTGCCCAGCAGATGACGCGCCGACGCCTTCGGCGCCTCGATGCGGGTCCGGTAGACCGCGAGAACGTCGGGACGGTCGTGGAAATAGGTGATGCGGCGGAAACCCTCGGCCTCGCACTGGGTGCACCAGTTGCCGGACGAGCGGTAGAGGCCCATCAGCTTGGTGTTCTCGGCCGGCTTCAGCCGGGTGACGAAGGTCAGGCGGAAGGGCGCGGTCGGCGGCGCCTTCAGCGTGAAGCCGGTGGGGCTCGCCTCGTAGGCCTCGGGGGCGAGCGTCGCGCCGTCGAGGGCGACCGAGACGAGATCGATCTCGTCGCCGTCGAGCACCAGCGCGGTGCCGGCCGGGGTCTCGGGACGGGCGGAAAAGCCGATCTCGGCGGTGACGATCGTCTCCGCCTCGTCGAGGTGGAAGTCGAGGAAGACGCCGTCGATGCGATGGGGCGTCGGCCGATAGTCGGCGAGCCTGACCATTCCGTCCGCCCGCTGTTCGCTCGCGCCGCTCATGTCGTCTTCTCCGTCGTCGTTCCGAATGCTTCGCCGATGCGAAGGGTCTCGATACCCGATCTCGTCCTGCGGCGCACCATGGATCCGCCGGTCGCCCCCCGTCGTTGACGTCGATCATCGCGCGGATCGGTTTCGCTCACACCCGGTCGGGCGCGACGTTCATGCGATAGCCGACGCCCGGTTCGGTGACGATCGCCGCCGGGGCGGCGGGATCGTCCTCGAGCTTCTGGCGCAGCTGGCCGATGAAGACGCGCAGATACTGCGTGTCCTCGACATGGCCGGCACCCCACACCCGGGCGAGCAGCGCTCGATGGGTCAGGACGCGCCCGCCCGCCCGCATCAGGGCGACGAGCAGGTCGAACTCCTTCGGCGTCAGCTTCACCGCCTCGCCGGCACGGGTGACGCGATGGGCGTCGACGTCGACCTCGAGGTCGCCGCAGCGCAGTACGTTCGCCACCGTCTCGCCGCGCCCGCCGGCCCCGGCCCGGAGCGCGACGCGGATGCGGGCGAGCAGCTCGCCGATGCCGAAGGGCTTGGCGACGTAGTCGTCGGCGCCGAGGTCGAGGGCGGCGATCTTCTCGATCTCCTCGCCGCGCGCCGAGAGCACGATGATCGGCGTCTCGGAATGGCGCCGCATCAGGGTGATGACCTCCTTGCCGTCCATGTCGGGCAGACCGAGGTCGAGCACGATGACGTCGGGGGCGTGGGCGCGCGCCGCCGCCAGCCCCTCCGCCCCGTCCATGGCGCGGATGACGTCGTAGCCCGCCGCCGCGAGCGCGGGTTTGAGGAAGCGCTGGATCTGGGGTTCGTCGTCGACGACGAGGATCTGCGGTCGGCGCGTCACGTGCGTGTCCCTCCCGTCTCGGCGGGTGTCGTGGGCATTTCGGCGGCGAGGCGGATGGTGACACGCGTGCCCGGTACGGCCTGCGTGCGGCTCTCCACCGCAATCGTCCCGCCCATCGCCGCGACCACCCGCGTCGCGATCTCGAGCCCGAGGCCGCCGAGGCGCTTGCCGCCCCCGCCGCTGGTCTCCGGCAGGCGCTTCTCGAACAGTCTCGCGATTTCCTCCCGCGACATGCCGCGCCCGGCGTCGACCACGTCGATGGCGATCGCATCGCCGTCGCGCCGGACGACGATGTCGATCGGCGTGTCGGGCGGCGAGGCTTCGCAGGCGTTGGCGCCGAGATTGAAGATCACCTGTTCGAGCAGGATGGCGTCGCCGCGCACGCTCGCCCCGCCGGCAGGCCGCGCCGCGCGGACGGTTCGGCCGGGATGGACGCGGCGCAGGTGGTCGGCCGCCGCGACGCCGACGTCGCCGGGATCGATCCAGTCGCGCCGCACGTCGAGCCCGGCCTCCAGCCGGGTCAGCACCAGCAGGTCGCCGACGAAGCGGGAGAGCCGGTCGGTCTCTTCTTCGATCGCCTCGAGCAGGTCGGCGCGGTCCTCCGGCTCCATCCGGTCGCCGAGCTGGCGCAGGCTGGTGACGGAACCGAGGATGGTGGCGAGCGGCGTGCGCAGGTCGTGCGAGATCGAGGAGAGCAGCGCCGAGCGCAGCCGTTCCTGCTCCGCCGCCGCCGTCGCCGTGGCGCGCTCCTCGGCGAGACGCAGGCGCTCGAGCGCGATCGCCGCCTGTTCGAGCAGCGCCGTCAGGCCGGGATCGTCCTCCTCGCGCACCGCCGCGTCGAGGCCGATCACGCCGACCACCCCGTCGGCGGTGGCGAGCGGTCGCAGCCGGCGGGCGCCGACCAGACGCGCCGCCGGCCGCGCCTCGGCGAAGATCGCGGCGATCGCGTTCACCTCGGCCGCGTCGGGCGCGACCGCCTCCGGCCAGCCGTCGGTGCGGATCCGGCCGGTCTCGTCGCGGTCGTGCAGGACGACGGCGCCGTCGACGCGGGCGGCGACGTGACGCACGACGAGGCTGCGGATCGCCGCGCCGTCGCCGGTGGCGCCGACCCGTTCGGCGAAGTCCTTGAGCATGGCCAGCGTGTCGGCCCGCCGCCGGGCGTCGTCCGCCGCCTCGCGCAGCCGGCCCGCGAGGCTGCCGGTGACGATCGCGGCGATGAGGAAGACGCCGAGGGCGAAGACCTCGCGCGGGTCGTCGACGGCGAAGGTGCCCTTCGGTTCGACGAAGCCGAAGTCGAAGGCGAAGAAGGCGGAGAAGGCGGCGAGCAGTCCCGCGAGCGGCCCGAAGAAGGCCGCCGCCGCCAGCACCGCGACGAGGAAGACCGAGATCACGTAGGCCGGCGGCAGCACCGTGCCGAGATGCAGGCCGATCCAGGTGGCCGCGCCGAGGATTCCGAGCGTGCCGACGAGTGCCAGGACCGGTCCGGCGCCCGGCGTGCGGGGGCGGTCGGCGGGCAGACGCGGAAAGTCGGGCGGTGGCAAGGGCATCTCCTCGGCGAGTCGGCCCCATCTTGATCGCGACGGCGGCGAAGGGGAACCGGGGAGGCGGTCGAACCCGGCGTCCTTATGAAATCCTTATGGCGCCGCCCCCGCTTCGCCATCGCATCCTTACGCCCGACGGCGCATCTCGACGGTCGGACCCTTCCCTCCTCGCGAGACCCCGACCATGACGTCGATCCCCTCCGGCGAAATCCTCCACCCCGCCGATCCCGTCGCCCCGACGGATACCGCGCCCGTCGCCGCGCCCGGCCATGTGCTCGGCCAAGCCGGCATGCTCGCTGCCCTCGGCGTCGTCTTCGGCGACATCGGCACCTCGCCGATCTACACGCTCGACACCGCCTTCAAGTCCGGCGTCCTCGCCCCCGAACCGGCGCAGGTCACGGGCTTCCTGTCGTTGATCGTCTGGTCGCTGATCGTCGTCGTCGGCATCTGGTACGCGACGCTGGTGATGCGGGCCGACAACCACGGCGAAGGCGGCATCTTCGCGCTGATGGCGCTCGCCGGTCGCGCGGCCCCGGGCAAGGCCGCACTCGTCGCGGCGGCGGGCGTGATCGGCGCCTCGCTCTTCTACGGCGACGCGGTCATCACTCCGGCCATCTCGGTGCTCTCGGCGGTCGAGGGCCTGGAGGTGCTGGCACCGTCGCTCGAGAGCTTCGTCCTGCCGCTCGCCATCGTCATCCTGACGGCGCTCTTCGCCGTGCAGAAGGGTGGTGCCTCCAAGGTCGGCGGCTGGTTCGGTCCGATCATCCTCGTCTGGTTCGCCGTCCTCGCGGTGACCGGCGCGATCCAGATCGCCGCCCGTCCCGAGGTCCTCGCCGCGCTCGACCCGCGCGCCGGTCTCGCCTTCCTGATGGAGGCCGGTCCGCTCGCCCTCGGCATCCTCGCGGTGGTCGTCCTCGCGGTGACCGGCGGCGAGGCGCTCTACGCCGACATGGGCCACGTCGGCCGCACCGCGACGCGCAAGGCCTTCGCCTTCGTCGTCGCGCCGGCGCTGATCGTCAACTATCTCGGCCAGGGCGCCTGGGCGTTGAACGAGGCCGCCGCCGGCCGCTCGGTCGACGGACCCTTCTTCCATCTGGTGCCCGAGACACTGGTGATGCCGCTGATCCTCATCGCCACCGTGGCGACGGTCATCGCCAGCCAAGCGGTCATCTCCGGCGCCTTCACGCTGACCCATCAGGCCGCCCATCTCGGCTTCTGGCCGCGCATCCGGGCACATCACACCTCGGCCGCCGAACGCGGGCAGGTCTATGTCGCGTCGGTCAATGCGCTGCTCTTCGTCGGCGTCATCGCCATCGTCGTGCTGTTCCAGAAGTCCGAACGCCTCGCCGAGGCCTACGGTTTCGCCGTTACCGGCACCATGGTGGTGACGACGCTGCTCGCCTACCTCGTCGCCCGCGGCGTCTGGGGCTGGGGCCGGCTGCACGCCTTCGCCGTCGTCGCGGTCTTCACCGCCGTCGTCTCGGCCTTCTTCGTCGCCTGCGCCACCAAGATCCTGCACGGCGCCTGGCTGCCGGTGGTGATCGGCGCCGGTCTGGTGCTGATCATGGCGACCTGGCGTGCCGGCCGCCTGCGGCTCGCCGCCCGCCGCCGCTACGAGGGCGTCGCCGTCGCCGTGGCGCTCGGCGCCCTGCGCAGCCCGCGGGTCGAGGCGGTGCGCGGCACCGCCGTCTATCTGATGGAAGACCCGCTGCTCGCCCCGCGCGCCTTCCTCCACAACCTGAAGCACAACAAGTGCGCCCACCGCCAGATCGTCTTCCTGTCGGTGCGCACCGTCGACGAGCCCTGGCTCGAGAACGAACAGCGCATCGCCGTCCACGAGCTCGCCGACGGGGTCGCCCGTCTCGACGTCGCCTTCGGTTTCATGGAGACCCCGGACATCCCCGAGGTGCTGGCCGGGGCGCAGGCGCTCGGCGTCCACGTCGACCGCAAGGACCTGTCCTTCTTCGTCTCGCGCGCCCATCTCGTCGAAGGCGAGACGACCGGCCCTTGGGCGATGGTGCGCGGCCTCTTCGTCTTCCTCTATCGCAACCAGGCCGATCCGGCCGAGTACTACCGCATCCCGGCCGGCCGCATCGTCGACCTCGGGGCGCAGATCACGGTGTGATCGCGGGGCATCCGCCGAAACGAAGAACGGAGCGGGGCATCGCCACCGCTCCGTTCGCTTTTTCCGTCCCGTCGAACCCGGCCTCAGAACACCTTCAGCCCGTTCAGCAGGATGATCGCGATCGCCACCGGAGCGACCCAGCGCACCAGGAAGAAGGCGGTGCGGATCGACGCCCGGGCGAGCGGCGAGCCCTCCGCCGCCATGCGCTTCTCCGGTTCGGCGAGGCCGTGGACCCAGCCGACGAAGATCGCGATCAGGATGCCGCCGGCCGGCAGCAGCACGTTCGACGACAGGAAGTCGAAGAGATCGAACGGGTTCATGCCGAAGATCTTGGTCTCCGCCGTCAGGCTCTGCGACAGCGCCGCCGGCACGCCGAGGAGACCGATCATGACGATCGTGGTCACCGCCGCCGTCTTGCGGCGCATGCCGAAGCGCTCGATCAGCACGGCGACCGGCACCTCGAGCAGCGACAGGATGGCGCCGACGCTGGCGATCGCCGTCAGCACGAAGAACACCGTCATGAAGATCGTGCCGCCCGGCATCGAGGTGAAGACCGCCGGGATCGTCATGAAGACCAGCGACGGACCCGCCGCCGGCTCGAAGCCGAAGGCGAAGACCGCCGGGAAGATGGCGATGCCGGCGAGCAGCGACACCGACAGGTCGGCGAACATGACGCGCGCCGCGGTCGCCGGGATGTTCTGCTCGGGGCGGAAATAGCTGCCGTAGGTCAGCATCGTGCCCATGCCCAGCGACAGCTTGAAGAAGGCGAGGCCGAGCGCGGTCAGGACGACCGCCGGCGTGATCTTGGCGAAGTCCGGGTCGAACAGGAAGGCGAGGCCCTGGCCGGCGCCGTTGAGCGTCAGCGACCGCACGCAGAGCACGACCAGCAGCACGAAGAGCAGCGGCATCAGCCGCCGCGCCACCGCCTCGATGCCCTTGGAGACGCCGAAGGCGATGATCGTGCCGGTGATCGCCAGCACCACCCATTGCCAGACCAGCGAAGCGACCGGATCGGAGACGAGCTTGCCGAAGGCGACCGCCGCGACCTTGGGGTCGACGGTGGCGATCTCGCCGGTCATCGCCTTGAAGACATAGGCATAGACCCAGCCGGCGACCTCCGAATAGAAGGCCATGATCAGCAGCGCCGCGGCGAAGCCCATCCAGCCGATGATCTTCCACCAGCCCTGGCCCTTCGGCGCCAGCCGGTCGAAACTCGTCACCGCGTCGGCCCGTGCCGTGCGCCCGAGCATGGTCTCGGCGATCATCACCGGCAGGCCGACCAGCAGCGTCGCGCCGAGATAGACCACGAGGAAGCCCGCGCCGCCGTTCGAGCCGGTGAGCGAGGGGAACTTCCAGATGTTGCCGAGGCCGACCGCCGAACCGAGCGTCGCGAGCAACGCGCCGAAGGTGGTGGTGAATGCGTCGCGATTGTTCCCGGTCATGCCGTCGCCCCGCTGTCGCGGCGGCTGCCCGAGCGTGGCTCCGCCGGTGGTTTCGTTCGAGGATGGGCTGATACCAGCAATCACCTTTCGCGCCAATCGGTGAATACCGCAAACGCCTTCCGTTTCATCGCGTATGCCGCGACGATTTCGCCGCATGCGCCGCATTTCGTCTTTCGTCGGGGCCACGACTGTCGGCCAGCCGACAGCACGGGTGTCGCGCCGACACTAGAGTGCGACCATCGCGCGCCTCGCGTCTCGAGCGCGGGCGCGACGATCGAACGGAGGAACGACATGAAAGCGCGCGCGAACAGGACCGACCGCCCGATGGTCGTCGTCGGAGCGGGGCAGGGGGGCATTCAGGCGGCGGAATCGCTGCGTGACGAAGGCTGGGAAGGCGAGATCGTCCTCGTCGGCGACGAGCCGCATCCGCCCTATCACCGTCCGCCGCTGTCGAAGGAGGCGCTGCTCGACACGCTCGACTTCGCCGACATCCAGCTGCGCGGCCCCGAGGCGATCGCCGCCAAGGGCATCGACTTCCGCCCCGGCATCCACGCCCTCTCGATCGACCGCGCCGCCCGCACCGTGGCGCTCGACGACGGCAGCACGCTCGCCTACGAAGGCCTCGTCATCGCCACCGGCGGCCACAACCGCCGCCTGCCGGTTCCCGGCGGCGACCTGCCCGACATCTCCTCGCTGCGCTCCATCGACGACGCCTACAAGTTCGCCGCCGCCCTCGGCCGCGCCGAGACGGTGCTGGTGGTCGGCGCCGGCTTCGTCGGTCTCGAGATCGCCGCCTGCTGCCGCCTCTGCGACAAGCAGGTCACGGTGGTCGAACGCGAGTCTCGCGTGCTCGCCCGCGCCGTCGCGCCGGT
The DNA here is from genome assembly GCF_056313705.1 of Pinisolibacter sp. DMC100. NCBI lineage: Bacteria > Pseudomonadati > Pseudomonadota > Alphaproteobacteria > Hyphomicrobiales > Ancalomicrobiaceae > Pinisolibacter > Pinisolibacter sp. DMC100. The sequence continues at coordinate 1,640,760 of NZ_JBQUZT010000001.1, forward strand.
GATCTCTGAGATCTATGCCCGTCTCCACCGCGAACGCGGCGTCACGCTCGAAATGGAGGCCTCGGTGGTCGAGGTCCTGTCCAAGGACGGTCGCGCCACCGGCGTGCGCCTCGCCGACGGGCGGGTGCTCGAAGCCGACCTGATCGTCGCCGGCATCGGTCTGGTGCCCAACGACCGCCTCGCCAAGGAGGCCGGTCTCGCCTGCGAGCTCGGCATCATCGTCGACACCTGCGCCCGCACCGCCGATCCCGACATCGTCGCCGTCGGCGACTGCACCGCGACCGCCCATGCCCCCGGCCAGCCGCTCCACCGGCTGGAGTCGGTGCAGAACGCCGTCGAACAGGCCAAGGCCGGCGCGGCCGCGTTGATGGGCCGCGAGAAGCCCTTCGTCGCCCCGCCGTGGTTCTGGTCCGATCAGTACGACATCAAGATGCGCTCGGTCGGTCGCTCCGGCGATCACGATCGCCACGTGCTGCGCGGCGACGTCGCCAACTATCGCTTCTCGGCGTTCTATTTCCGCGGCGACACCTTCCTCGGTGCCGACAGCCTCAACGCCGTGCAGGACCACAACGCCGCCCGTCGCATTCTCGATCGTGGTCTGACGTTGTCGCCGGAGCAGGTCGCCGACCCGACCTTCGACATCGGCAAGTGGGCTCGCGCCGCCGCGCCCGTCGCCTGAGACCATCGCATGACACCGGCGTCGGGGGCGGTCGTCGCGGCCGGCCCCCGACCCTACCCCAGGAGGCCGAGGCCATGGCCGAGAACAGCGCGCATGCCGATCTGGTCAAGGGCTACTACGGGTCGGTCCTGTCGGGGGCCGCGGATCTGAAGACCGGCGCCTGTTGTTGCAACGAGACGATCCCGCCGGCCCATCGCGCCGTCCTCGCCACGCTCGACGAGGAGGTGCTCGACCGCTTCTACGGCTGCGGCTCGCCGATCCCGCCGCTGATCGCCGGCAGGCGCGTCCTCGACCTCGGCTGCGGCGCCGGCCGCGACGCCTTCCTCCTGTCGGCGCTGGTCGGGCCGAACGGCTCGGTGATCGGCGTCGACTTCACCGCCGCCCAGCTCGACGTCGCCCGCCGCCACCGCGACGTCCAGGCCGAGCGGATCGGCCTCCCCCATTCCAACGTCGACTTCCGCCTCGGCGCGATCGAGGATCTCGCCGCCGCCGGCATCGCCGACGGCTCGATCGACGTCGTCGTGTCGAACTGCGTCATCAACCTGTCCGACGACAAGAAGCGCGTCTTCGCCGAGATCCGCCGCGTGCTGAAGCCGGGCGGCGAACTCCTCTTCTCCGACGTCTTCGCCGACCGGCGCCTGCCCGCCGCGCTCGCCCGCGATCCCGTTCTGCTCGGCGAATGCATGGGCGGGGCGCTCTATGTCGAGGACTTCCGTCGCCTGATGGTCGGCGTCGGTTTCGCCGATCACCGCGTCGTCGCCCGTCGCCCCGTGTCGATCGACAATGCCGAGATCGAGGCGCGGGTCGGCAACGTCGGCTTCTCCGCGATGACGGTGCGCGCCTTCGCACTCGACACCCTCGAAGACGCCTGCGAGGACTACGGTCAGGTGGCGATCTATCTCGGCACCATCCCCGACCACCCCCATCGCTTCGATCTCGACGACCACCACACCTTCTTCACCGGCAAGCCGATGCCGGTGTGCGGCAACACCGCCGCGATGGTGGGCGAGACGCGGTTCGCCTCGCACTTCAGGGTGATCGGCGACCGCACGAAGCATTTCGGAGCCTTCGCCTGTTCCGGCTCGGCTCCGGGGACGGCGGCCACGGTCGACGGCGGCTGCACGTGCTGCTGACGAACACTTCGCGGCCGTTTTCGGCATTCGTTCACCGTCACACCGTTCCCGTGACGAAAATGGTCGAAAGTACCCCGATCGCGCACTGTGGTTTTCGCCGCGGTCGAGGTACCATCGGCGGAGCTACCGAATGGTGCGAGGCAGTCTGATGAATTCCTCTTCTGGACGGGGACGAGGAGAACAGGGCAAGTCACGCTCCGATCGGCGCAAGGCGTTGATCGAGCTGAGGCGCAGCTACCTGAACGAAGGCGCGGAGACGGGGCGCACCGTCTCCGACACGATTCTGCGTTCCTGGCGGCGCTCTCAGCAGCACGGGCTCGACCTCGACCAGCGCCCGGCGCTGGAGGTGCTCTCCCACGCCCAGCTGCGCGATCTGCGCGAACGCAACGAGATGCTGCTGCGCGCCGCGCGCGGCGAGCTCGAGGCGCTGCACGCCGACGCGCGCTCGACCGGCTCGATCGTCATCCTGACCGATCCCGCCGGCGTCATCCTCGCCACCGTCGGTTCGATCGACTTCGCCGAGCGGGCCTCGCGGGTGGCCCTGCGCCCCGGCGTCGAGTGGAGCGAGGCGGCCATCGGCACCAACGCCATCGGCACGGCCATCGCCGAGATGGGCCCGGTGTCGGTCGACGGCGCCGAGCACTATTTTCCCGTCCACGCCATTCTCGGCTGTTCGGCGGTGCCGATCTTCGACCCGGCCGGCGCGATCATCGGCGTGCTCGACCTGTCGAGCAACGTCGGCGAGGCCGGCTCGCACGCGCTCGCCCTGGTGCGCCGCGCGGTGGAGCAGATCGAGCGGCGGCTGTTCGAACAGCGCTTCGGCCGCCACGAGCGCATCCATTTCCACTCCGACCCCGATCTGGTGATGAGCCCGCTGGAGGGCCTCCTCGCCTTCGAGGGCTCGCGTCTCGTCGGCGCCAACCGTCAGGCGCTCGACCTGCTCGGCATCGACTGGGCGGCGCTCGGCGCCATCGGCTACGAACAGATCTTCGAGACGCGGCACGACCAGATCGCCGTCGACGCGCCGATCGAGCGCAGCCGGATCCGCACCCTGCGCGGCTCGATTCTCTACGGCCGCCGTCAGGTCGCCGCCGACGTGCCCACCCGCATGCCGCCGCTGCCGCGTGCCACCGGGCCGATCGAGGTCGGCCGGTCGCATTTCGACGTCCGCACGCGGACGCTGCTGGAGCGGTCGGTCCGGCTGGTCGATGCCGGCATCTCGATCCTGCTGGTCGGCGAGATCGGTTGCGGCAAGGCCGCCATTGCGCGCGAGATCCACGACCGCAGCCGCTTCGCGGGCGGTCCCTATGTCGTCGTCGACTGTTCCGCCGAGGACATCGCCGACGTCGAGCGCGAGCTCTTCGGCGACGGCGACAGGCCCGGCGCGACGGCGGGCGCCGAGGGCGGCACGCTCTATCTGCATCTGGTCGAGACCCTGCCGCTGCGCCTGCAGGCGCGTCTCGCCGACGCGCTGCGTCACGACGCACCGGGCGGGCGCGGCTTCAACCTCGTCTCCTCCAGCCATTTCGGTCTCGCCGACCGTGTCGCCGCCGGCGGCTTCTCGCCCGATCTGATGGTGCGCGTCGCCGCCCATGCCGTCGATCTGCTGCCGATCCGCCGCCATCCCGATCGCCGTGCCCTGATCCTCGAGACCTGGGAAGCGGTGGCGCGCGGCCGTCCGCCGGGCGACCTGCCCGAGGAGACGTTGGCGGTGCTGACCGCCTACGCCTGGCCCGGCAATCGGCGTCAGCTGATCTCGACCCTGCGGGCGCTGGCGGTGCTGGCGGAGGCCGGCGAGACGCTGTCGCCCGGCGTCCTGCCGCGCGAGATCGCCGACGTCGGTGCGGTCGACGCCGAGCCGGTTCTCGCGGTGGACGTCGAGGAAGGGCTCGACTCGATCATGCTGACGGCGATGCGCGCCGCGCTCGAGGCCGAGGGCGGCAATGTCGCGCGCGCCGCGCGTCGGCTCGGCATCCATCGTTCGACACTCTATCGCCATCTCAACGGTTCCTCGAGCAAGGATTGAGAATGTCGCGCGCAGCGCGCGGCGCGTCGGCGAACGAGGTGTCCGAGACTAGCCTCGGAAATCGGCTCGAAGTGTAATTCACTTACATAACGTATGCATCGATTGTCTTCCGCTATGTCGATCATAGCACAACGAAGACATGTGTCGCATGTTGCGACACGCCCGAAGTGGATGCGACATCAGGTCTGATACGTTGAAATCGCGCGGTTTTCCGGATGTGGCAGGCCGGAAAGCTTCTAAAATGACCTCATCGAACAACGGCCGGCCGGCCTTCCGAATCGCACGGCGATCGGCATTCCGGCCCCAGGACATGCGATCGAGAGCGTTGCGATGCACCACGACGACCCGAACCATCTCCTCCAGCGGCGCCTCTCGGAAGGGGCCTTCGCCGGGCTCGCCTCCCGCCGGAAGATCCCGGCCGGCGAGCTCTGGCTGGGCTCCGACGACGAGGACGAGGCCGACGGCCTGCTGGTCGTCCGCTCGGGCTGCCTGCGGGCCTTCGTCTCGCGCGACGGTCGCGAGCTGACCCTCTTCGTGCTCGGTGCCGGCGACACCGTCCGCGTCCGTGCCGGCTCCACCCTGGAGGCGCGGCGCGACAGCGAGATCGTCTTCGTTCCGATGAAGGCGATCCGCGATCTCGCCCGCACCGACCCCGAACTGCTGCTGTGGGCGATGCCTGTGCTCGACAAGCTGCTCGAGCGCTCGCTGCGTCTGGTCGAGGACATGGTCTTCGCCGACGTCAAGCATCGCCTGATCCGCGTCCTGTGCGACACCGCCGACCGTGAGGGCCGTCGCGGCGACGACGGCATCGTCCTGACCTCGCCGCCCAACGCCGAGGATCTCGCCACCGAGATCGGCGCGACGCGCCAGTCGGTCTCCACCGTCATGGCGGATCTCGCCCGCAGTGGTATCCTGCGGCGGTTCGGCCAGCGCTCCATGGTCATCTCCGACATCGGCCGCCTCCGTCGCGAACTGCGCGCCGGCGAGGCCTGCTGAGCCGGTCGGAACATCAACGAGGAAGTTCCCATGTGCCAGGAATGCGGTTGCGGCGGCCCGACCGCCGACCCTGCGACGGTTGCCGTCTTCGAGAACATCTTGGCGGACAACGATCGCACCGCGGCGCGCCTGCGCGAGCGGCTCGACCGTCATCGCGTCTTCGTCGTCAACCTGATGTCGTCGCCCGGTTCGGGCAAGACGCGCCTGCTCGAGGCGACCTTCGCCGCGCTGCCGCCCAATCTCCGGGTGGCGGTGATCGAGGGTGACCTCGAGACCGAGAACGACGCCGCCCGCATCCGTCGGCACGGCATCGTCGCCATCCAGATCACCACCGGCGTCGCCTGTCACCTCGACGCGGCGATGACCGAGACCGCCTTCGACCGCCTGGCGCTCGACGACCTCGATCTGGTCTTCGTCGAGAACGTCGGCAACCTCGTCTGCCCGGCCGACTTCGACATCGGCCAGCATCGCGACGTCGTCCTGCTCTCGGTCACCGAGGGCGACGACAAGCCGTCGAAATATCCGGTGATCTTCCGCAACGCCGATCTGGTGGCGATCACCAAGACCGATCTGCTGCCGCATTTCGACGACTTCGACGTGGCCCGCGCCCGTCGCGCCATCGAAGGGGTCCGCGGACGCGGCGCCATCCTCGAGGTCTCCGCCAAGAGCGAGTCCGGACTCGACCGGTGGGTCGACTGGCTGCTGGCGGAAATGCGCGGCCACTTCGCTCAGCGCGATCGCGTTGCCTGACCGAGATCGCCCCGGGCCGGCCCTGCCCCTGTCCCTCTCCCCGACGAGGGGCCGTCCCGTGTGCAGCGGGCCGGACGCTGCCTTCGTGCCGCGTCCGGCCCGTAGTCGTCTTCGTGCCCCGCATCGTGCGACGCGATCGGACGGCACCGCTCCGGCGCCGTCCGATCGTCGTTCTCACGCGCCTTCGGCCGTCTCGCGGGTGCCCTGGAAGTCCTCCACGTGCAGCTCGCGGCCGGCGACGATCTCCGTCTCGGTCGATCCGCAGCTCGGGCAGGCGAGGTTCCAGCCCTTGGTCTCGAAGGTCACCTCGCAGGCCGGACACCGCGCCGAGACCGGGACCTCGTCGATCTCGAGGCGCGCGCCTTCCGCCCGCGTGCCCTCCGCCATCACCTCGAAGGCTCCGACCAATTGTCGCACGTCGAGGCCGCGCAGGCGTCCGACCTTGATGCGGACGGTGGTGATTCGTGCGATGCTCTCGGCTGTCGCCGAGCGTTCGAGAATGCCGAGAATTCCGGCGACGACGGCTGTTTCATGCATGACGGATGATCCTGGTCGAGTGGGGCTCGCGCGATGGTGGGCCGCGTCGTGACGAATTCCGACCCGCACAAATGCGTATTTGTCGGCTCCCCGACAGCCCCGGACGACCTGTCGCCCTAGGGTACCATCAACGTAATTCCGGACGTCGGTCACGGGAAGGCCTGTCGCCATGTCACTGCTAGCATCGATGGATCCCGCCGTTCTCGCCTCCATGGGGGCGATCTTCCTCTTCTTCGGAGAGGTCGCGGCACTACTCGCCCTGCCCAACCTGATGCGGGTGGTCGTCTTCTCGACGATCGCCGAAATCGGTTGGCTCCTCGTCGGTCTCGGCCTCGGCGGTGACGCCGGGACGACCGGCGCCTTCATGCATCTGGGCTACCAGCTCGTGATGCGTGGCCTCGTCCTGGTGGTCGGCTGGCACATCGTCCGCCGCGCCCGCACCTCGAGGCTCGACGATCTCTCCGGCATCGTCTCGGTGATGCCGGTGGCGGCGACGCTCTTCGCCTTCGGCCTCTTCGCCACGATGGGCCTGTCGCCGTTCAAGGGCTCGTTCTCGCGCTTCCTGATCCTCTACGCCGCGATCGAACAGGGCCGCATCGTCATCGCCCTGGTCGGCACGGCGGCGGCGATCGTCGCCTCGGTCTACTACGTCCGGGTCGTCCAGCGCCTGTGCTTCGAGACGCCGACCCGCGCCTTCGACCTGGTGCCCGGCCCGGCCGCGGCCATGCCGATCGCCTGGGTGCTCGCGGTGGTCACCGCCGTCCTCGGCGTCTGGCCGGAACCGCTGGTCGATCTCTCCGCCCATGCCGCCGGCGTCGCCGTCGGCAGCATTCCGCATTTCGAGGCGCCGTGGTCGCCGATCGTCCTGGTGCCGTGGGTCGGCGCCTTCGCGATCTTCGCCCTCGGCCGCGTCAATGCCCGGCTGCGCGACGTCGCCGCCGTGGTGCTGGCGATCGCGACGGTGGTTCTGGTCGCCCTCGACCCGAGCCTCGACGCGGCTTCGCGCCTCTTCGGTCTGATCTTCGCCGGCATCGGCGCGGTGATGGCGATCTACTCGGTCGACTACATCGCCGCCAGCCATTCGCGCGACCGCTACTGGTTCTTCGCCTTCCTGATGATCGGCTCTCTGGTCGGTCTCTCGACGGCGCACGAACTCGGCAACTTCTATCTGTTCTGGGAGCTGATGACCTGGTCGTCCTGGGCGCTGGTCGTCCATGAACAGACCCCGAAGGCTCTCAAGGCCGGTCTCGTCTACTTCGTGATGTGCGCCGGTGGTGCCTACGTCATGCATCTCGGCATCCTGCTCACCCACGCTCAGGTCGGCTCCTTCGAGTTCGCCGCCATGACCGCCGGGCTGCCGCAGGCCGCCCCGATGGTCGGCGCCGCGATCGTCGCCTGCTTCCTCGTCGGCTTCGCCGTCAAGGCCGGCCTCGTGCCGTTGCAGGCCTGGCTGCCGCTCGCCCATCCGGTCGCTCCCGCCTCGGTCTCCGGTCCGCTGTCGGGCATCCTCACCAAGGCCGGCGTCTTCGGTCTGGTGAAGATCCTGATGATCGTGATCGGCGCCGCGTCGCTGAAGCGCTTCGCCTTCCACGGCGTCGATCTCGCCACCGTCCTCGTCGTCCTCGGCGCGATCACGGTGATCTACGGCGAGGTCAAGGCGCTGTTCGAGAAGGAGCTGAAGCGGATGCTCGCCTTCTCGACGCTGGCTCAGGTCGGCGAGATCGTCGCCATCCTCGGCCTCGGCACCGCGCTCGCCGTCGACGCCTCGCTGCTGCACGTGCTGAACCACGCCGCGATGAAGACTCTTCTCTTCTTCGCGGCCGGCGCCTTCATTCTGCGCACCGGCCATCACATGATCGCCGACTTCGCCGGCCTCGGCCGCAAGATGCCGGTGACCGCGGGTGCCTATGCGCTCGCCTCCATCGCCGTCATGGGCCTGCCGCCCTTCAACGGCTTCGTCTCGAAGTTCCTGATGGTGTGGGCGGCGGTCGACGCCGGTCACTGGGAGATCGCGACGCTGCTGCTGCTCGGTGGTCTCGCCGGTGCCGTCTACTACCTGCGTGTCGTCGCCAAGCTGTTCTTCGAGCCGTGGACCGGTTCGGACGACGTCCGCGAGGCGCCGCTCTCCATGCTGATCGCCGTCTCGGTGCTCGCCGTGGTGATCGTCGCCGGCGGTATCGTCCCCGCCTGGCCGCTCGCTCTCGTCCTGCCGGTCGGCACCGCCTTCGCCGCCCAGGCCGGCATCGCCGACGCGGTCCTGCCGAACCTCGCCATGGTGTGGCCCGCCGCCGCGATCGTCGCCTTCGTCGGCGCCGGCGTGGTCTGGCTGGTCGGCCGTCGCTCGGTCACCTGGGCCGGCCGCCTGGCCGTCCTGGTGCTGGTCGCCGCCTTCGCCGCGATCCTGATGGAACGCGGCCGGTGGGACGCCCTGTCGCTCGCCTTCGCGCTGCTCATCACCGGCGTCGGCGTGCTCAACATGCTGCATGCCACCGCCTATCTCGCGCACAACCATGCCCAGGGCCGCTTCTTCGCCGCCTTCGGCCTGATGATCGCGGGTCTGGTCGGCCTCACCGCGGCGCGCGACGTCTTCTCCTTCTTCGGCTTCTGGGAGGTCATGTCCTCCTGGGCGCTGTGGGCGGCGATCGTCCACGAGGAGACCCCGGAAGCCCGCCGCGAAGGCTTCAAGTACTTCTTCTTCAACACCATCGGCGCCAGCTTCATGTTCCTCGGCCTCTGCGTGCTCGCCACGACGGCCGGGACCACGGATCTCGCCGGTATCGGTCGGGCCGCGGCCTCCATGCCGCTGCCGGCTCTGGCCACCGGTCTCGTCACCGTCTTCCTCGGACTGGTGATGAAGGCCGCCCAGCTGCCCGTCCGCATCGACGTCCAGATGCACCCCGCCGCGGCTCCGACCCCGGTGTCCGGCTACATCTCGGCCGTCCTGCTGAAGTCCGGCCCCTGGGGCGTGCTGAAGCTCTTCACCCTGTTCGGCGGCGCCGCGGTCTTCGCTCGCGTCGGCGGCACCCTGGTCGGTCTGCCGACCATGCTGGAAGTCATCGCCGTGATCGGCGCGATCACCATCCTGGTCGCCGGCGCCCAGGCCTTCATCCAGAACGGCATCAAGCTGGTGCTCATCTGGTCGACGGTCTGCCAGCTCGGCTACGTCATGATGGCGGTCTCGCTCGGCACCTCGGACGGCGTCGCCGCCGGTCTCGCCCACTTCGTCAACCACATGCTGCTCAAGGACACGCTGTTCCTGGTGGCCGGTGCGATCATGGTCGCCAACCATGCGACGATGCTCGACGAACTCGGTGGTCTCGGCCGCAAGATGCCCTTCACCTTCGGCGTCTTCCTCTTCGCGGGTCTGTCGCTCGCCGGCATCCCGCCGCTGAACGGCTTCGCCTCGAAGTGGATGATCTTCCAGGCGTGCTTCACCTCCGGCCATTGGGCGCTCGGCATCTCGGCGATGATCGGTTCGCTGTTCACGCTGGCCGCGGTGCTCAAGTTCGCCCACGCCGCCTTCATGGGCGCGCCGACCGCCAAGGCGCTCGCCGCCGAAGAGGCCCCGCTCGCCATGCGGATCCCGATGGGCATCCTCGCGGCCGCCAGCCTCGTCGTCGGCGTGATGCCGGGCCTCATCCTGGTTCCGATCGCCGCGATCCAGGCCGAACTCGGCATGACTCCGATCGTCGCCACGCTCACCGGCGGTCTGCCGGGCCCCGACGGATGGCATCCCGGACTCGTGTCCGTGCTGCTCCTGATCGTGGCACTCCCGCTCGTTCCGTACCTCCGTCTCGCCTATCGTGGTGCCGGTATCCAGAGGATCCGGGTCCACCAGGCCGGTGCCGACCACCTCGTCGCCGAAGAAATCCGGATGCGCGCCTCGAGCCTGTTCGAAACCCCCGACGCCATCGTTCGCGGCCTTCTCCCCCGGGAGAGCGCGAAGGACGGCTCGACTGAAAAGCACGCCTGAGGAGAGTGGAAATCATGTCCTCCCAAGCAGCTCTCCTGACCTCGGTCCTTCTCTTCCCCGGCGGTCTCTTCGCTCTCGCTCTCGGCCTCGGCCTCAAGGGTGCCGATCGTCGCTTCGCCGCGCGCCTCCAGGCTCGCGTCGGACCGCCGCTCCTGCAGCCGCTCTACGACCTGGTCAAGCTCGGCTTCAAGCGCACCATGGTGCCGCTCACCGTCACCTCGCAGCTGGTCTTCCTGGCCACGCCGCTGGTCGCGCTGGTCGCCATGCTCTACGCCGCCGCGATGATCCCGGTGCCGTGGATGCCGTCGCCCTCGCCGCAGCTCGGCAACGTACTGGTGCTGGTCTACCTGCTCGCCATCCCGGGCGTCGCCCTGATGATCGCGGGTTCGGTCTCCGGCTCCACCTACGGCGCCATCGGCTTCTCCCGTGAGATGGCCCTGATGCTCGCCTACGAGGGACCGATCGTCCTGGTCGTCGCCGCCGTCGCGCTCCGCACCGGTGCCGCCGAAGGACAGTTCGCGGTCCTGTCGCTGAGCGAGATCGTCCGCCACCAGCAGATCCACGGGGCGAACCTGTTCGACCCGATGCTGTGGCCGGCCCTGATCGCCTTCCTGTTCTTCTATCCGGCCAACCTCGGGATCATCCCCTTCGACATCCCGGAAGCCGAGACGGAAGTGCTGGAAGGACCGCTGGTCGAATATTCCGGCCCGGCGCTCGGCCTCTTCAAGCTGATGTCGGCGGTCAAGTCGGTGGTCGTGCTGGGACTGGGTCTCACCCTGTTCTTCCCGATCGTCCCGGAAGGCCCGCTCGGTCTGGTGGTCTGGCTGCTCGAGGACTTCGTCCTGATGCTCCTCGGCGTCACCGCCCTGCGTGTCGGCATCGGCCGCATGCGCATCGACCAGGCGGTCTCCTTCTTCCTGAAGTGGCCGCTGGTCGCCGCCCTCGCCAGTCTTGCCGTCGTGGTCGCGGCGTGAGGAGTGAGACATGAACATCCTGACCAAATTCAAGGACGTCGCCTCGCGCTCGCCGTGGCTCTACCGGATCAACGCCGGTTCCTGCAACGGCTGTGACGTCGAGCTCGCCACCACCGCCCTGATCCCGCGCTGGGACGTGGAGCGCCTCGGCTGCCAGTACTGCGGCAGCCCCCGCCACGCCGACATCGTGCTGATCACCGGTCCGCTCACCCGTCACGTGCGTGACGCCGCTCTGCGCCTCTTCGAGGAAATCCCGGACCCCAAGGTCACGGTCGCCGTCGGCGTCTGCCCGATCTCGGGCGGCATCTTCCGCGAGAGCTACGCCACCTGCGCGCCGATCGACCAGTATCTGCCGGTCGACGTCAACATCCCGGGTTGCCCGCCGCGTCCGCAGGCCATCCTCGACGGCGTCGCCAAAGCCATCGCCGTCTGGCGCCAGCGGCTGTGAGGAGAAAGCCATGAACGTTCTCGGCCTCTTCTGGCGCAACCTCGTCAACGGCCCGGCCACGGATCCCTATCCGTTCGGCCCGACCGTCACCCAGAAGCGCTTCCGCGGTCGCATCGAGTTCGACGCGCCGTCCTGCGAAGGGTGCAAGCTGTGCGAACGCGTCTGCCCATCGGGCGCGATCAAGTTCACCAAGGATCCGGGCGGTCTCGCCTTCGACTGCTGGCACGCCACCTGCGTGTTCTGCGGCACCTGCGAGTTCTACTGCCCGACCGGTTCGATCCATCAGACCGACGACTGGTCGCTCGCCCACCTGCAGGAAGACAAGTATCGGATGGTCGAACACGGCCTGATCCCGAACATGACCTGCTCCGAATGCGGTGCCACCGCGCTCGACACCGCGCCGATGCGCAACACGCGCCCGCCGCTCACCGACGAGGAGGTCGCGACGCTCCGGCCGATGTGCCCGAAGTGCCGCGCCAAGTTCATGAAGAATCGGAAAAAGCCATGACCCGCCTGCCGCAAGATCTCGAGGCCCGTCTGGCCGCGGTCGCGCCCGCCGGCATCGCCTACGAGGCGAAGACCGACGACTACGGCGTGACGACCGCCTGGGCCCAACTCGCCGATCGCGACGAACTCTTCGCCGTCGGTCGCCTGATGCTCGAACTGGGTGCTCGTCTCTCGATGACCACCGCTTCGCAGCCGCCGGCTCCCGAGGAGGAGGAAGAGGAAGAAGAGGAAGAGGTCGCCGAGGGCGAGGAAGCCGCGGAGAAGCCCGCGAAGCCGGTTCCCACCAGCTTCGGCGGCACGCCGCTCGACGGCACCTCCTACGAGCTCGCCTATCACTTCGACCTCGAGGGCGACACGCTGACGGTGATCGTCCACGTGCCGCACGGCGGCGAGGTGGTCAGCCTGACGCCGCTCTATCGCACCGCCGACTGGGGCGAGCGCGAGATGATGGAACTCTATGCCATCGTCATCCGCGACCATCCCGATCCGCGCCGTCTCTTCATCGATCCGGCGATCGAACCCGCCGTCTTCGAGCGCCTGATCCCCTATTCGACGCTGGTCAACGCCGCGTCGACCAAGGGGCTCTGGGACAAGATCGCCGCTGCACGCAAGGAGGACGCGGCATGACCACGCCTCATGAGACCCAGGTCCCCGAGACCTACACGATCCCGGTCGGGCCCCTGCACGTCGCGCTCGAAGAGCCGATGTACTTCAAGATCGACGTCCGCGGCGAGACCGTCGGCGCGGTCGACATCAACGCCGGCCACGTCCATCGCGGCATCGAGTATCTGGCGACCCATCGCTCCATCACCCAGACGGTGGTGCTGACGGAACGCATCTGCTCGCTGTGCTCGGCCAGCCATCCCGAGAGCTTCGCGATGGCCGCCGAAACCATCGCCGGGCTCGAGATCCCGCCGCGGGCCAAGTACCTGCGCGTGATCGCCGGCGAGGTGAAGCGCATCGCGTCGAACCTCTTCAACGTCGCCATCCTGGCGCATCTGGTCGGCTTCGAGACCCTGTTCATGCACGTCATGCAGGTCCGCGAGATCGCCCAGGACATCAAGGAAGGCGTCTTCGGCAACCGCATGGACCTCGGTGCGATCTGCATCGGCGGCGTGCGCTACGATCTCGACGAAGAGATCACCGCCGATCTCAAGGCTCGCCTCAAGCGCATCTCGCCGCTGGTCGACGAGCTGATCGAGACCTATCGCACCAACGGTTCGATCCTGCGCCGTACCCGCGGCGTCGGCGTGCTGACCCGCGAGCAGGCGCTCTCGACCGGCGTCGTCGGTCCCGTGGCGCGTGGCGCCGGCATCGCCTACGACGTCCGTCTGGCGGCGCCCTATGCGGCCTATCCGGACCTCGACGTCCAGATCCGCACCTTCGAGGACGGCGACGTGTGGTCGCGCGCCATGGTCCGCCTCTACGAGGCCCGCGATGCGATCGACATCGTGCTGCGCGCGCTCGATCGGCTGCCCGACGGCGAGATCCATCTCGAGGATCGCCCCGACATCCCGCCCGGCCAGGCGATGGCCAAGGTCGAGGCCCCCCGCGGCGAGCTGGTCTACTACCTGAAGACCAACGAGACCGCGAACCCCGAGCGCGTCAAATGGCGCGTGCCGACGTTCATGAATTGGGATGCCCTGCGCTTCATGCTCGCCGGTGCCAAGGTCGCGGACATCGCGATCATCGTGAACTCCATCGATCCGTGCATCTCCTGCACGGAGCGTTGAGCCCGCAGACGACGCCGGGGGAGGCCCGGCGTCGCGAAACCGAGGAAGGAAGAAGAACCATGCCCCATATGATCGACACCGAGACCTGCACCGCCTGCGGCTCCTGCGAAGACGTCTGCCCGAACAAGGCCATCAGCCACAAGGGCAAGATCTTCAAGATCGACGCCAAGAAGTGCAAGGACTGCGAAGGCGACTTCGACGAGCCGCAGTGCGTCGACGTCTGCCAGTCGGGCTCCTGTATCAAGATCGCGGCCTGACGCCGATCGACGCCGTTCGACGCCGGCCGGGAGAACCGGCCGGCCGTCGCCTCGCGACGGATGACATCCGATGGACGTCTTCGAAGACCTCATCCACGAGAGACGAGAAGGCAGGGCCTGCGCCCTGGCGACCATCGTCACCGCCAAGAGGGTCGCATCCGCCGAAGGCGGCGCCCGTATGGTCGTCCACGAGGACGGCTCGGTCGTCGGCAGCGTCGGTGGTGGTCCGGCCCAGGACGAGGTCGTCCTCGTCGCCCGCGAAGCCGTTGCGACCGGGCGCCCGCGGACGGTCTCCTTCTCGCTGGACGACCCCCGGCTCGATGCCGGGATGGTCCGCGGCGGACGGCTCGACGTGCATGTCGAACCGATTCTGCCGACGCCCGTTCTGCATCTCTTCGGTGCCGGCGAGATCGGCCTCGTCACCGCTCGAACGGCGCATGCCGTCGGATGGAAGACGGTGATCGTCGATCACCGTGCCCGCTTCGCCAATGCCGAACGCTTCCCCGACGCGCTCGACATCCGGGTCGAACCGCTGGAGACGGCGATGGTGGCCCTGAAGCCGGACCGTCGTTCCGCCGTCTTCATCGACACGCGTTGCCACGAACGCGATGCGTCCGTGCTGAAATGGGCGCTCGGGACCGAGGCCGGCTACATCGGCATGGTCGGCTCGCAGCGCAAGGCGGCCAAGATCTTCGCCCGGTTGCAGGGCGAAGGTGTCTCCCTCGACGCGCTCGATCGGGTCCACGCCCCGATCGGTCTCGACATCGGAGCGGAGACGCCGGAGGAGATCGCGATCTCCATCCTCGCCGAGATGATCGCCTGGCGCCGCGGCGCCGAGCCGGTCCGCTCGATCATGCGCGTCGCCGACCCCGCAATCGTCGGTGCGGCGAGAAAGGAGGCCAGTTGAAACGACGCTTCGACCACGCCTTCGGCCGTTCGCGCCGAATTCACGTCTGAACGCCTCGACCTCTCGCGTCCCGAAGACGACGGCGGCTTCGTCCGCACGGCGAACGGACGTTGACGAGCGCGAAGCGAACCGAGCGAACGGCATCGCCGGCGATCGCGCGCCCCGTCGTGACCCGCGATCGCGAGGCGAACGCACGAGCTGCCCCGCGCCGCCTCTCCCCGAGGTGGCGCGTCCCCCCGGCCCCCGGCGGCCTTCCGCCGGGGGCCATTTCCCCAAGGGATCTCCCCGGCGGCCTTCCGCCGGGGGCCATTCCACGAACCCCCGCGGCGGTCCCCCGCCGAGGGGTCACCCCGAGAGCTCGTCCCGCCGGTCGGGCGCGGTCGAACAGGTCATGGAGGATGATCGATGTCCACGCATGTCACCGCCGGCGATGCCGACGGTCTCCGTGGCGACTGCCTCCTCCGCGACGCCGCGGGCGGGCCGTTGCGTCCCGGCGGCCTGGAATTGACCGAAGCCCTGCTCGACCGGGCGGCCTTCCCGCCCGGTTCGCTGGTGGTCGACGTCGGCTGCGGCCAGGGCGCCGGGGTCGTCGCCATGGCGCGGCGCGGGCTCTGCGCCGTCGGCGTCGACAGGGCCGAAGACGTGGTCGCCCGTGCCCGCGCCGCCCACCGCGACACCGTCTTCGTGCTCGGCGAGGCGGGACGACTGCCCTTCGCCTCGCGCAGCGTCGACGGACTGCTCGCCGAATGCTCGCTCTCGACGATCGCCGATCGCCGCCTCGCGCTGGCGGAGTGGCATCGGGTGCTGCGTCCCGGCGGACGTCTGGCGATCGCCGACGTCTACCGGCGCGCCGACGGCTCCGACGACGGCGAGGGCTCGCCCTTCGCCGGCTGGCGCTGCGTCGCCGACGATCTCGCGGCGGTCGGATTCCGGGTCGAGTGGTTCGAGGATCGCTCCGACGTCCTGTGCGAGGACATCGGCGATCTGGTCCTCGCGGCCGAGGCGAGCGGGATCGCGCGGGCGGCGTTCGACGACACGGCGCTGGGCTCCATCCAGGTCTCCCGCCCCGGCTATTTCCTCGCGCTCGCCGATCGCCCGGACGCCGCGCCCGCGGTTCCGTGATCGCGACCGACCGTAGTCGTCGCGTCGGTCCCTCTCGAACGGGCCTTCGGCTTTCGCCGTCCTGTGCCGTGGTGTCGCAGTCGTCGCCGAAATGACGCGATTCCGGTGGCGAAATCGTAATAAGGTCGAGTATTGGGGCTCGATTTAAGCGCGAATTAACCGAAGGGATCGAGGCTCGCGACTTGGAGATCGAGGGCAATTCGGTCTGGAATCATACGAACGGACAACAGACATGTTCTCTCGCAAGCGCAAGGAAGACGTCGTGATGCAGGTGGCCGTGCAGAAGGTCGATGCCGTGCCGGACGTGCCTCCCGCGGTGGCCGCGGTCGGCGAGATCCGCGTGTTCGAATGCGACGCCCGCTTCACCGGCGTCGACGCCTCGGCCTTCGCTTTCGGCGGCCGTCCGGCCGCCCTGGCGCTCGCCTTCGTCTCACCCCACGTCGACTTCGACACCGCGACGCGCGCGCTGAAGCAGGTCGCGGGCTCCGTGCCGGTCGTCGCCATGACGACCGCCGGCGAGCTCTGCAACATCGGCGGCGGCGGCCTCTATCGGTCGACCGGGCAGGCGTGGTCGACGGTCACCGTCCAGGTGTTCCCGCCCGACCTCTTCGCCGCCGTGTCGATCCACGCCGTTCCGCTCCATTGCGAGGACATCCGCGCCGGCCGGCCGCAGAAGGATCGCGAGAGCCGCATCAGTGCCATCGCCCGTTCACTGGAATCGGTGCGTCCGCCCTTCCCGATCGACGCGCGCGAGACCTTCGCGCTGACCTTCGTCGACGGCCTGTCGGCGAGCGAGAACTACCTGATGGAGGCGGTCTATCGCGCCGGCCGCTATCCCTGCCTCTTCGTCGGCGGCTCGGCCGGCGGCAAGTTCGACTTCGCCACGACCAAGATCTTCGACGGCACGCGCGTCCACGAGAACCATGCGGTGATCGCCTTCGCCCGCATGGCGCCGGGCCGCGCCTTCGGCGTCTTCAAGAGCCAGAACTTCAAGGCCTCCGGCAAGAGCTTCCGCGTCGCCGAGGCCGATCCCGACCGCCGCTTCGTCGCCGGCGCGATCGATCCGACCTCCGGCGACGTCGTCCCCTTCATGGAGGCGATCGGCCGCACCTTCGGCACCGATGCGCGCGGCGCCGCCGCCAAGCTCGCCGGGCGCACCTTCGGCATCGAGATCGACGGCGAACTCTTCGTTCGTTCGGTCGCCGGCACCGACGCCGAGAAGGGCACCGTCGCCTTCTTCTGCGACGTCAATCCGGGCGACGAACTGCTGCTGCTCGAGGCGACCGACTTCGCCGACCAGACCGGCCGCGACGTCGCCACCTTCCTCTCGGGCAAGCCGGCACCGATCGGCGCCATCCTCAACGACTGCATTCTGCGTCGCCTCAACAACGACAAGACGCTCGCCCGTCTCGACGGCCTGTGGAAGGCGCCGGCCGCCGGCTTCTCCACCTTCGGCGAGCTCTTCGGCATCAACGTCAACGAGACGCTGTCGGCGATCGTCTTCTTCGCCGTCGACGTCAAGGATCTGCACGATCCCTTCCTCGACAACTTCCCCGTCCACTACGCGCGCTTCCAGAACTACTTCACGCGCTGCGCCCTGAAGCGTGCCGAGATGATGAACGGCTTCCGTTCGTCGATCATCACGCGGCTGGTCGATCAGCTCGACTTCATCCATCAGGTGGAATCGACTCTCGCCGAGACCCGCGACATGGGCGAGGCGATGGAGCGGGTGCGCGGTTCGCTCGACCGTGGCGGCAGCGCCGACGGTGGCGGCGCCCAGCAGAACGCCGTGCAGCTCGCCGAGGAGTTCCAGAGCCTGTCGAAGTCGATGTCCGGCCTGCGCGAGATCCTGTCGATCATCGACAACATCACCAGCCAGACCAATCTCCTCGCCCTCAACGCCACCATCGAGGCGGCGCGCGCCGGCGAGGCGGGCCGCGGCTTCGCCGTCGTCGCCCAGGAGGTGAAGAAGCTCGCCTCCGACACCAAGTCGACGCTGTCGCGCACCCAGGACGCGATCGGCGGCATGGAATCCTCGCTCGGTGTGCTCGGCGGCATCATCGAGGCGACCCGCCGCCGCTTCGAGGACGAGGAGGCGCGCTACAAGCAGACGATCGACACGGTCGAGACGATGTTCGACCATTCCGGCGTGATCGAGAAGACGCTCTCCGGTCTCGCCCGTCTCGTCGCCACCCAGACCACGGTCTCCGCCGAGATCGACCGCTCGATCGACCGGCTGAAGCGCCTCGGCTGAGCCGCGCCGAACGATCCGAACCAGACGGGCGCCTTCGGCGCCCGTCGCCGTTTCGCGCGCGCTCACCCTTTCCGTCCGGTCGACTTTCCGGCCCAAAGTACGATTGCCGTCTCGTCTTTCGGGAATTTCAATCGATTGACAAGAACAAGAGCAAATCGGGACGAAACATGCCTCGGGAAAGAGACGGACGACGCGGGCGAGGCCGCGCGTCGGTCGGTCGTGTCCTGCGCGCCGTGATCGCGGTGGTGGCCCTGCTCGCCGCCGCCCTCGTCGCGCCGTCGGCGCGGGCCGGCGAACTCGGCCGCGAGGAACTGGCGGGGCGCCTGTCGCCGCCCTTCGTGCTCGGTGAGCGTGAACCCGATCTGCCGGTCTGGCCGGTCTTCCGCGCCGAGGGCGGCCGCGACAGGCTCGCCGGCTATCTCTTCGAGAGCGCCGATCTCGCGCCGATGCCGGGCTTTTCGGGCACGCCGCCGAACCTCCTCGTCCAGCTCGACGCCGACGGCCGCTTCCGCCGCGTCTCGGTCGTGTCGCAGCACGAACCGGTCTTCGTCGACGGTCTCGGCCAGGAGCCGCTCGACCGTTTCGTCGAGCAATATGCCGGCAAGTCGCTCGCCCAGAACGTCAAGGTCGGCCCGCCGCGCGCCGACAGGCCGCGCGCCGGCGGCACCAATGCCCGGATCGACGGCATCGCCAAGGCGACGGCGTCGGTCCGCATCGTCAACGAGAGCGTGCTCGCCGCCGCCCTGATCGTCGCTCGCGCCCGCCTCGGCATGGCCGGCGGCGCCCGTGGCCCGGCGGCTCGACCGAGCGACCGGTTCGAGCCGAAGACCTTCGCCGAGCTCGAACGCGACGGCCTCGTCGCCCGCGGCGTCTTCCGCGAGAAGGACGTCGAGGCCGCCTTCGCCGGCACGTCGGGCGCCGGCCTCGACCCGGTCGCGCGCGCCACGCCCGACGCCGTCCACGCCGACCTGCGCGTGGCGCTGCTGAACGTCCCGACGGTCGGCGTCAACCTCCTCGGCCGGGCGCGCTGGCAGCATCTGCTGGAGCGCCGGCCCGGCTCGCATCTCCTCTTCGTCTCGATGGGTGGCCGTGCCCGGCCCTTCGACGACGGCTGGGTCCACGGCGCGACACCCGACGTCTTCCGTCTGTCGCAGGACGGGCTCGCGCTCGATCTGAAGGACGTCGTCTACGAGCACGACCTCGCCGCCCCCGACGCGCCGAGCGATCCCTTCGTGGTGCTCGAGGTCTTCGAGGGCGCCGGCTTCGACCCCGGCCGCCCCTTCGAATTCGCCCATCGCATCGTCCGCGAGAAGGGGCAGGTCTATCCCGAGCGCATCCCCGCCGACGTCGCCCTGACGGTGAAGTGGCCCGAGAAGTGGTTCGAGGCCGGCGTGGAATCGACGGAAGCCACCGGCTGGCGCTCGATCTGGGTCGATCGCCGTGCCGATCTCGCGGTGCTCGGCGCGTCGCTGGCGCTGCTCTTCGTCGTGCTGACGATGCAGCCGAGAACCATGCGCCGCCCGCGCCTCGTCGCGGCCTTCCGCTGGGCCTATCTCGCCTTCACCCTGGTGGTGATCGGCTGGATCTTCCAGGCGCAGCTGTCGATCGTCACCCTCGGCGGCCTCGTCAAGGCGGTGCTCGTCACCCACGACTTCGTCTTCCTCCTGTGGGATCCGCCGAGCCTCGTGCTCTGGGCCGTGGTGATCGTCACCGCGATCGTCTGGGGCCGCGGCACCTTCTGCGGCTGGCTCTGCCCCTTCGGTGCGCTGCAGGAGTTCGTCGCGGCGATCGGCACCCGGCTGCGCCTTCCGCGCCTGCGCGTGCCCGAGCGGCTCGACGCGGAGCTGCGACGGCTGAAGTATCTCGTGCTCCTCGGCTTCGTCGCGGTCGCGGCCTTCGCGCCGGGAAAGGTCGAGGTCGCCGCCGAGGTCGAGCCCTTCAAGACGGCGATCACGCTGATCTTCCAGCGCGCCTGGCCGGCGGTGCTCTGGGTGGTCGTGCTGCTCGCCGCCAACCTCTTCGTCTACAAGGCCTTCTGCCGCTGGCTCTGCCCGCTCGGCGCCTTCGTCGCGGTCCTCGGCCGGCTGCGCCGCTTCGACTGGATCGCCCGGCGGGTCGAATGCGGTTCGCCCTGCCGGCTGTGCGAACGCACCTGTCGCTACGGCGCCATCGCCCGCGACGGTGTGATCGACTACGCCGAGTGTTTCCAATGCATGGACTGCGTCGTCGTCCACGAGGACGCCAAGACCTGCGTGCCGCTGGTTCTGGCGGCGCGCCGGGCGACGCGCGAGGAGAAGGCCGCATGAGATCCGATCGATCGACGAAGCCGTCGCGGCGCGACGCCCTCGCGCTCCTCGCCCTCGGCGCGACCGGTGCCGGCGCGCTCGGCGTCGCTCTGGCCGGGGAGGGGCGGGAGGCGCCGGTCGTACGCCGTTCCGGCCTCGCCTTCGGCACCACGGTCTCGGTTGCCGCGGTCGACGACGGCCGCGGTGCGGCCGGGTTCGCCCGCGTCTTCGACGACGCCTTCGCCGCGATCCGTGCGGTGCAGAAGGCGGCCGATCTCTTCGATCCGAAGTCCGAGCTCTCGCGCCTCAACCGCGACGGTCGGCTCGAGGCGCCTTCCGTCGACCTCGTCGCGCTGGTCGATCATGCCCTCGCTCTGGCGCAGGCGAGCGACGGCGCCTTCGACCCGACGGTGCAGCCGATCTGGCGGGCATGGAGCGACGCCGACGGCCGCCCCGACGAGGCCGACCTCGTCCGTGCCCGCGCACTGGTCGACTTCCGCGCGGTGCATCTTTCCGAAAGCGAGATCCGTTACGAGCGCGCCGGCATGGCGATGACACTGAACGCCTTGGCGCAGGGTCATGCCGCCGACCGGGTGGCGGCGGTCTTGCGCGATCACGGCATCGCCGACGCCTTCGTCGACACCGGCGAGATCGGCGTCCGTGGCCGCCGCGCAGCCGGCCGGCCGTGGCGGGTCGGGGTCGAAGAGGCCCATGCCCGCGACCGGCTGATGGGGCGGATCGCCGTCACCGACGCCCGTTTCGTCGCGACCTCGGCCGACGACCGGACGTTCTGGCGGCCGGACTTCTCCGAGCACCACATCGTCGAGCCGTGGTCGGGCCATTCGCCGCGTGGCGTGGCGGAAGTGGTGGTGACGGCCGCCTCCGGCCTCGTCGCCGACGGTCTGTCGACCGCGCTGATGGTCGTCGGGCCGGGTGAAGCGGGACGTCGTCTCGTCGCCGCGGCGGGTGATGCAGGCGCGCTGGTGATCGCAAAGACGGGCGAGACGACGGTGCTCGGCGCCTTCCCGACGCTCGAGGGCTGAGCGGGGAGGGGAGGCCTCAGCGCCGCGCGAAGGCCGTCGCCGGGTCGGGCATGAACTTGTCGAAGTCGATGCGCGAGGCCTCGATCACGGCTTGCGTGCGCGACAGCACGCCGAGCTTCCTCAGCACTTCCGAGACATGCGCCTTGACCGTGGTCTCGCCGACCTCGAGCTCGTGGGCGATCTGCTTGTTGAGCTTGCCCTGTCGCAGCATCTGCAGGACGCGCATCTGTTGCGGCGTCAGTGTCGACAGGCGTTCCATGAAGTCGGCGGTGTCGCGATCGAGCACCCGCGGCGCCTCTCGCTCGAACCAGTCCGGCAGATAGACCGAACCCGACAGAGCGGTGGCGATGGCCGAGGCGAATTCCGCCTTGCGCGCCGCCTTGGAGACGAAGCCCGAGACGCCGTAGGACAGCACCTCGCGCACGATGCGCGGATCGTCGAGGCCGGAGACGACGAGGACCGGCAGCCGCGAGAACTGGGTTCGCAGCAGCAGCAGCCCGTCGAACCCGGTCGTTCCCGGCATCGACAGATCGACCAGTGCCAGATCGTAGCCGCGTCGCAGCCCGGTCAGCATGTTCACCGCCGCGTCGATCCCGGTCGCCTCGTGGATCTCCACCTTGTGGTAGATCGAACGGATGGTGACCTGCATGGCCTCGCGGAAGAGCGGATGGTCGTCGATGATCAGGAACTTGAGCATGGCTTTCGTCCGAATGGCGGGGGCGCCGGTCGAAAACCGGCGCCGCCCGCGGTCTGTCGTGATCGGCCGCGGCGCTGACCCCGCCGCGACCGATCACCGGGTCACTTCGCGGCGAGCTGCTTGGGCAGCCGGAAGGCCCAGAGCGATCCACCCTGGGAGATGTGCTTGACGGTCTTGGCGACCTCGCCGCCCCACAGCGGAACCGCGCCGCCCCAACCGGAGACGATGCCGACCCACTGCTCACCGTCCTGTTCCCAGGTGACGGGCGAACCGACGATGCCGGATCCGGTGTTGAACTTCCAGAGCTCTTCGCCGGTTTCCGCATCGAAGGCCTTGAGATAGCCCTCGGGCGTGCCGGTGAAGACCAGTCCGCCGGCGGTGGTCAGGACGCCGCCCCACAGCGGCGCCTTGTTCTTGTATTCCCACTTGATCGCGCCGGTCGCCGGATCGATCGCCTTGAGCGAACCGATGTGGTCCTCGAAGATCGGCTTGATGGTGAAGCCGGCGCCGAGATAGGCCGCGCCCTTCTTGTAGGCGATGCCCTCGTTCCAGATGTCCATGCCCCACTCGTTGGAGGGGACGTAGAACAGGCCCGTCTGCTTCGAATAGGCCATCGGCATCCAGTTCTTGCCGCCGAGGAACGACGGCACCGAGAAGACCGACTTGCCCTGCTTCTCGCCCGTCGCCGCCTTGGAGGGATCGCCCGGACGGTTCTCCTCGACGTAGATCGGTCGGCCGTTCGAATCGATGCCCTTGGCCCAGGTGATGTTCTTCACGAAGGGATAGGCGTTGAGGAACTTACCGTTGGTGCGGTCGAGGACGTAGAAGAAGCCGTTGCGGTCGGCGGTGGCGGCCGCCTTGGTGACCTTGCCGTCCTTCTTCAGGTCGAAGGACACGACCTCGTTGACACCGTCGAAGTCCCAGCCGTCGTGCGGCGTGGTCTGGAAGCCCCACTTGATCTCGCCGGTGTCGGGATCGAGCGCCAGGCGCGACGACGACCACTTGTTGTCGCCGGGGCGGGTGTAGGAGTTCCACGGCGCCGGGTTGCCGGTGCCGAAGAAGATCGAGTTGGTCTCGGGGTCGTAGGTGCCGCCGAGCCAGGTGGCGCCGCCGCCGGTCTTCCACATGTCGCCCGGCCAGGTCTCGTTCTGCTTGCCGGTCATGGTCGAGGGCTTGCCGTCGAGCATGCCCATGTGACCTTCGATCACCGGACGCGACCACACGAGTTCGCCGGTGTCGGGGTTGCGCGCCTCGACGCGGCCGACCACGCCGAATTCACCGCCCGACAGGCCGGTGACCAGCAGCGGACCCCGCTTGGAGGGCACGATCAGCGGCGCGGCGGAATAGGAATAGCCGGCGTCGTATTCGTCGATCGTCTTGCGCCACAGAACCTTGCCGGTCATGCGGTCGAGCGCGACGAGCTTGGCGTCGAGCGTGCCGAAATAGATCTTGTCGCCGAGGATGGCGGCGCCCCGGTTGATCACGTCGCAGCAGGGCAGAATGCCTTCCGGCAGCCGCGCCTCGTGCTCCCACACCTTCTCGCCGGTCTTGGCGTTGACCGCCCAGATGCGGCTGTAGGAGCCGGTGACGTAGATCATGCCGTCGTAGATGATCGGCTGCGATTCCTGGCCGCGCTGCTTCTCGCCGCCGAAGGAGAAGGCCCAGGCCGGGGTCAGGCTCTTGATGTTGGCCTTGTTGAGGGTCGCCAGCGGCGAGAAGCGCTGGCCCTGCGTGCCGATGCCGTAGGTCAGGACGCTCTTGGTCTGATCCTGATCCTTCATCAGGTCGTCGATCGTCGGGCCACCGGCATGGCCCGGAACGGTCGCCGCCAGCAGCGCGACGCCGCTGACCGTCGCGAAACACAATGCGCGCAGATCCATCTGATTTTTCCTCCCGTGCCTCCGGCCGCTCCGCGAGGGACGGCCGGATGAATTCTTCTGATTGGATTATGCGACTGCGATCCTAATCGGGGGTACTGCGTATTCTTATTGCCAATAGGTACAAACTCGCCGCATTCCGTCTGTTGCGCTGCAGTATTCGCGCGTCTCGCGGTGTCCGGTTCATTGTGGTTCTCGGGGCATGACGAAGTCGCGGCCGTGCGAATGCGTCGCACGACCGAGTGCTCGGCCCGATCGGGTCGGTGCCTGTGCTTGACGGTCACTCGGTCGGCGCCGACCGCGTGGTCCCCCATTTCGCATGGATCGCGGCGAGCCGGCCGTCGGCTGCGGCCTTCTCGATCGCCGCGTCGAGCGCGTGGCCGAGGTCGTTGGAGCCGACCTTGACGGCGAGCCCGATCGGCCAGGACGTGCGCACGATGCCGGGCATCGGCCATTCCTCGACGGCGACCGGGCGATCGAGCCCGTGCGACGCCCATTCGACCTGGGCCCGCGTAGCCACCAGCGCCGGCACCGCGCCGGCGCGGAAGCGTTCGGCCGCCGCGGCGAAGGTCCGCGCGCGCTCGACATTGGGGCCGAGGATGCCGTTGAAGGCCGCCGACAGCCAGATGTCGGCGGTCGAATCGAGTTCCACCGCGACCTTGCGCGAGCGGAAGATCGCGAAGCTGCGGGTGGTGATCGTCGCCGGATCGAAGGCGATCGCCATCCGCTCCTGGGCGTAGCGGCAGCAGAAGGCGACGTTGTCGTTGCGTCGCGCCAGTTCCGGGTCGAGCGGCACGTGCATCATCACGTCGGCGACCTTGCGCTCGACGATGTCGCCGCGCCAGACGTTGGCGCGCAGGTCTCCGTCGACATCTTCGCCGGCCATGCGCACCATGAATTCCGCCTTGACCCCGAGCTCGGCGGCGAGCAGCTCGCCGATCTCGACGTCGATGCCCTTCGCCTTCCCGTCCTCTTCGAAGGCCCAGGGGGCGAAGTCGCGATAGACCGAGACGACCAGCACGCCGCTTTCGCGGACCTTGTCGATCGGCCGCGCCGCCGCCGGCGCCATGGCGCCGGCCATGACGAGCGCCACCGTCGCCGCCATCCATCTCAGACCGACGAGGGGGCGAGCGCGTCTCATGTCACTTCTCGCGGGTTTCGATGTAGGAGCGGATCGCCCACATCGCCTCCTGGCTGAGGATACCCTCGAAGGGCGGCATCTTGTAGGCGCCGTTCTGCGAGAAGCCCTTGCGGATGCGGCCGAGGAACCAGACGTCGCCGTCCTTCTCGTCCTCGAGATAGCGGATGTCCGGGGCGATGCCGCCCGACACCACCTGCAGACCATGGCAGCGGGCGCAGTTGGCGGCATAGCCGTGGCTGCCGACGTCGATCGCCTTCTTGTACTGGTCGCCGCCCTTGAGGCGATAGGGGTTCTCGTTCAGCCACTCGGTGCCGACCGGATCGAGACCGGTGGTGTCGACCGCCTGGGGCGTGACGTCGCCGTGCGCTCCGGCGGGACGCGGCGAAAGCGTCGAGACGGCGAGCGCGGCGAAGGCCGCGAGGGCGATCGGCGCGAGCGCGAAGACATGACGATGCGTTCGATGGGACACGTTGCGTGTCATCGGCGAATTCCTCCCGATTACGTCGTTTTCGGTCGTCTTGCGCGACCTCTTTGATTGACTGTGATGGTAGTTTCACGGACCGGAGGACTGAATTGTCCTTTGGTGCAAAATCGATCCGGGTGACTGTCGCGAAGTCGTACCTTCGTACCAAACTGGACTGAGCACTACGGTCTGTTCATGGTGCTAGACTTGTGACGGCAAAAACAAAACGGGAGGTAGACCGCATGGCGCGCACCATCGCTGCTTCGATGCTTCTCGCCGCGACGGCCCTCGCCGGCGTGGCGTCGTCGGCGCCCGCCGCCGCGCTCGAGACGGCGCTCGCCCATGTCGAACGCCGCATCGACCCGCCCGGCTTCGAGGCCGAGACGCCGCCCTTGGCCGCGCCCGGCGGCCTCGCCGGCTCGCGTCTGGCGGTCGCCGAGATCAACGCCGCCGGCCGCTTCCGCGACCAGAGCTATCGGCTCGACGAGGTCGTGGTCGAACCCGACGGCGACTTCGCCGCCGCCGTCCGCACCGCGCTCGATCGCGGCATCCGTTTCCTGGTGGTGCGGGCCGGCGCCGAGGACACGTTGCTCGCCGCCGATCTCGCCGCCGCGCGCGGCGCGATCGTCTTCGATACCGGCAGCCCCGACGACCGGCTGCGTCGCGCCGACTGCCGCGCCTCGCTCTTCCACACGCTGCCCTCGCGCGACATGCTCGCCGACGCCGTGATGCAGTATCTCGGCAAGCGTCGCTGGTCGAAGCTGATGCTGGTCGTCGGACCCCTTCCCGAGGACCGCCTCGCCGCCGAGGCCTATCGGGCCTCCGCCGCCAAGTTCGGCCTGCGCATCGTCGCCGACAAGACCTGGGCCGACCCGACCGACGGACGGACGATCGCCCAAGAGGTGCCGGTCTTCACCCAAGGGGCCGACTACGACGCAGTGGTGATCGCCGACGAGGGCGGCGACTTCGGCCGGGCCTTTCCCTATGCCACCTGGCTGCCGCGCCCCGTGGTCGGCAGTCACGGGTTGATCCCGACCGGCTGGAACGACCGCCTGCGCGGCTGGGGCGCGGCGCAGCTGCAGGACCGTTTCGTCAAGGTCGAGCGCCGGCCGATGGATGCCTACGACTACGCCTCGTGGATCGCCGTGCGGGCGCTGGCCGAAGGGGTGACGCGGGCGAAGTCGAGCGATCCGGCCGAGGTGGCGGCGGCGCTGGTTTCGCCCGACTACGGGCTCGGCGGCTTCAAGGGCGCCAAGGCGACCTTCCGCCCGTGGAACCGCCAGATGCGTCAGCCGATCGCCTTGGCGCACGGCGAGGGCGTCGCCGCCTTCGCACCCGTCGAGGGCTATGCCCACCGCGTCACCGAACTCGACACGCTCGGTATCGACGAGCCCGAGAACCTCTGCCCGCATCCCTCGTCCCGCCCTTGAGCGGCGGGCGCGAAAGAAAGACGGCCGACCCCCTGGGGAGGGTCGGCCGAGGCGGCGCGGTCTCGCGCGGTGAGACGTTTACTTCGAGATCGAGCGCAGATAGCCGACGATCAGCTCCTGCTCGCCCGGATCGGTGACGCCGACGTGGCGCATCTTGGTGCCCGGCAGCATGTGGGTGTTGTCGGCCATCCAGGCCTTGACGGCCGTGTCGGTCCAAGTGAAGCCGGCGGCCTTCATCGCGTCGGAATAGGCGAAGCCCGGGTAGCTGCCGGCCTTGCGGCCGATCACGCCGACCAGCGGCGGGCCGTAGGACTTCTTGGCGAGATCGTCGGCGTGGCAGATCCGACAATGGGTCTCGAAGAGATGCTTGCCGGCGCCCGGCAGGCCGTCGTCGGCGCGGGCACCTGCGAGCGGGATGGCGAGAAGACCGAGCGCGAGCGTCGCTGCTGCGGTCGAATGACGGAAATCCATGTGCTTCCTCCCGTTTTTCGATGGCTCGTCGTTTCTCGACGATGTCCGTTCGTTGAGATCGAGCATACGCGGGGCGGTGCCCCCGCGCTTTCGACCTAGGTCGGAAGCCGCGATCCCGGCGGCTTCTGCTTTGGTGCAAGATGAACCGAAGTCCGGTTCATCAGGCCTTCCGCCGCATCGGATCGTAGGCGGCGACGGCGATGACGCAGGCGACGATCGTCACGCCCGCCACGACCGCGAAGGCCAGCGGCTCGAACCGGCCGTGGAGGGCGAAGCGGATCAGTTCGACCGCATGGGTGAAGGGATTGGCGAGGCAGATCGCATGGAGGAGCGGGCTCGATTCCTCGACCTTCCACAGCGGGTAGAGCGCGGACGAGGTGAAGAACATCGGAAAGATCACGAAGTTCATCACGCTGGCGAAGTTCTCGAGCTGACGGATGGCGGAAGAGAGCACGAGCCCGATCGCCCCCAGCATCGCCCCGCCGAGCACCAGCGCCGGGAAGACCGTGACATAGCCCATGAGCGGTGCCCGCACCTCCCAGGCCCAAGCAACGCCAAGGAAGACGTAGACCTGCACGACGCAGACGACGACGCCCCCGACGAGTTTCGAAAACAGCAGGAACCAGCGCGGGAAGGGGCTGACGAGCAGCGCCCGCATCGAGCCCATCTCGCGGTCGTAGACCATCGACAGCGACGCCTGCATGCCGCCGAAGAGCAGGATCATCGCGCAGAGCCCCGGCGTCACATAGACCTCGTAGGGCACGTAGGTCTTGTAGGGCGGGATGATCGACACGCCGAGCACCGAGCGGAAGCCGGCGGCGAAGACGAAGAGCCAGACGAGCGGCCTCACCAGCGCCGAGAAGAAGCGCCCCCGTTGCAGCACGAAACGGGCGAGATCGCGCCGCACGATGCCGAGGAAGCAGCGCATCCAGGCGATCGGCCGATCGGCCGGATCCTTGTCGCGGAGGGGGCGTCCGTTCATGCCGCCGTCTCCGCCGTCGCTTCGGTCAATCGGGCAAAGCCGGCGGCGAGCGATCCGTCGCTCGCTTCCAGCGCCGCGGCCGGCCCCGAGAAGCGGACGATGCCGCGATGGAGCACGACGACGTCGTCGTGCGGCATCACCTCGTCGAAGAGATGCGTCGCCCACAGCACGCCGATCCCGTCTTCGGCGACGAGACGGCGGACGAGCGCGATGAGGTCGGCGCGCGAGGTCGGATCGAGGCCGACGGTCGGCTCGTCGAGCACCAGGAGGTCGGGCGCGTGCAGCAGCGCCCGGGCGATCTCGACCCGCCGCTGCTGGCCGCCCGACAGCGCCCGCACCGGATCGCGGGCGCGGTCTGCGAGGCCAAAGCGGGCGAGCAGCGCCTCGGCCCGCGCGCGGCCCTCGCCCCGCGCCATGCCGTGCAGCGCCGCGTGGTGGGCGAGATTGCCGGCGACCGAGAGATCGAGGTCGAGCGTGCGGCTCTGGAAGACGATGCCGAGCCGGGCCAGCGCCGACGTCGAGCGGCGGCGGATGTCGTGGCCGGCGATCGCCACCGATCCGACGCGGGCGTGGAAGAGGCCGGAGATCAGCGAGACGAGCGTCGACTTGCCGGCGCCGTTCGGCCCGAGCAGCGCGACGAAGCGGCCGCGGGAGACGGTGAGCGACACGTCGTCGAGCGCCTTGCGTGCGCCGTAGGCATGCGCGACATGGGCGACCACCAGCGCCTCGTCGGCGCGGACGTCGCCCGTCCCCTCCCTCGTCATCGGCCCCTCCCGGCTCGTTGTTTTTTCGAAGGCTGCACGCATCGCCGCCGGCCGGTCAACGCCGCCGTCGTGGCCTGCCCCGGTGCCGGATCGCGCAATAGCGCCGAAGCCCTTGGGAAAGATCGCGAAATGGGCTGCGCCTCCTCCTTTCGGTCGGAACCGCGCGGGAAGCGTTGACGACGAGACGGCGCGAAGTCACCCTTTCCGTCATGCTCGCCGACCGGTCGCCTCGATGTGACCGGCAAAACAATACCGTGGCGAGCGACACAAACGGGAGGATACTCACATGCGTTGGACCAAGCCCCGCGTCGAAGAAATCTGCGTCGGCCTCGAGATCAACGGCTATTTCCCGCCGGAATACTGATCGACCACGTCCCATTGCGCGAGGCGCCCATGACCGGGCCTGCTCTTCGCGCGATCGTGTTGGGATCGGGCGCCGGCGGCGGCGTGCCGCAATGGAACTGCCGCTGCCGCGTCTGTCGCCTGGCCTGGGCCGGCGACCCGCGGGTTCGCCATCGCACGCAGTCCTCGCTGGCGGTTTCCGTCGACGGCGAGCGCTGGCTGTTGCTCAACGCCTCGCCCGATCTGCGCCGGCAGATCACCGACACGCCCGCGCTTCGTCCGCGCGGTGACGACCGGCATTCGCCGATCGCCGCCGTCCTGCCGACCAACACCGACGTCGACCACGTCACCGGCCTGCTCACCCTGCGTGAGCGGCAACCCCTGACGCTGTTCGGCACCAAGCGGACGCTCGACACGCTCGCCGCCAACCGGATCTTCGACGTCGTCGCCCATGACGTCGTTGAACGCCGCGTCGTGCCGCTCGGCGAGGCCTTCGAGCCGCTCGACGGGCTGTCGGTCGAGCTCTTCATGGTCCCCGGCAAGGTGCCGCTCTGGCTCGAGGAGGCAGAGGTCGTCACCGACGCGGAGACGGAAGGGACGGTCGGCGTGGCGATCGAGGGTGGTGGCCGGCGCCTGCTCTACGTGCCCGGCTGCGCCCGCATGACGCCGGCGCTGGAGGCGCGGATCGCCCGTGCCCATGCCGTGCTCTTCGACGGGACGCTCTTCGACGACGAGGAGATGATCCGCGAGGGGCTCGGCGACAAGACCGGCCGTCGCATGGGCCACATGCCGATGACCGGAGAAGGTTCGACGACGGAGGCCTTCGCGCACCATGTCGGCGTGCGCAAGATCTTCGTCCACATCAACAATTCCAACCCCGCGCTGATCGAGGGATCGCCCGAGGCGGCACGCGTCGCGGCCGCGGGTTGGGAGATCGGACACGACGGCATGGAGGTCGTCCCATGAACGCCATGATCACCCCGCAGCCGCCGCTCGCCGCCCCCCTGGCCGAACCGCTGAGCCCCGAGGGCCTCGAAGCCGCGCTGCGCGCCATCGGCGCCGCCCGCTACCATGATCTCCACCCGTTCCACGACCTGCTGCACGGCGGGCACCTGAACAAGGGTCAGGTCCAGGCATGGGCGCTCAATCGGTATTGCTATCAGGCGGCGATCCCGCGCAAGGACGCGGCGCTGATGGGCCGCTGCACCGATCGCGAACTGCGTCGCGAATGGCTGCACCGCATCACCGACCACGACGGTTTCGGCGAGGACGCCGGCGGCATCGAGCGCTGGCTGGTGCTGACCGACGGTCTCGGCCTGCCGCGCGACTACGTGATCTCGACGAAGGGCGCGCTGCCGGCGACCCGTTTCGCGGTCGAGGCCTATGTCCGCTTCGTCCAGGACAACACGCTGCTGGAGGCGGTCGCCTCCAGCCTCACCGAACTCTTCGCCCCGTCGATCCATCGCCGCCGCATCGACGGCATGCTGGCGAACTACGACTTCATCGACGAGAAGGTCGTCGCCTATTTCCGCCGCCGCCTCGATCAGGCGCCGCGCGACGCCGATTTCGCCCTCGACTGGGTGAAGCGCCATGCCCGGACGGCAGCCGAGCAACAGGCGGTGCTCGACGCGCTGACGTTCAAGACCGAGGTCCTGTGGGCCCAGCTCGACGCGCTGCATCATGCCTATGTCACCCCCGGTCTGATCCCGCCCGGCGCCTTCCGCCCGACGATCTCGGGGGCCTGAGATGAGCACGCCGCTCGCCCTCGTCGCCCGACCCCGCCTGCCGCGCGGCGTCAAGCTGCGGCGTGACGACGTGCGCGGCGGCTGGATGCTGCTCGCCCCGGAACGCGCCTTCCGCGTCGACGAGATCGCCGCCGCGGTGGTCGAACTCTGCGACGGCGAGCGCGACGTCCGGGCGATCGCCGCGACGCTGGCCGAGCGCTATGGCGCGCCGGCACCGGAAGTCGAGGCCGACGTCGCCGCCATGCTCGGCGATCTCGCCGCCAAGAGAGTGCTCGAGACATGACCGCCGTGGCCACGCCCTTCCGCCCCACCGCCGCGATCCCGGCGCCGATGGGCATCCTCGCCGAGCTGACCCACCGCTGCCCGCTCGCCTGCCCGCATTGCTCCAATCCGCTGACGCTCGAGCAGCGCGGCGCCGAACTAGACACCGAGACCTGGAAGCGCGTGCTCTCCGAGGCCACCGCGATGGGCGCGCTGCACGTCCACCTCTCCGGCGGCGAGCCGACGGCGCGGCGCGACATCGTCGAACTGACACGGCACTGCGCCGAGATCGGCCTCTATTCCAACCTCATCACCTCCGGCATCGGCGTCTCCGAGACGCTGTTCGCGTCGCTGGTCGCGGCCGGGCTCGATCACGTCCAGCTCTCCTTCCAGGGCGCGCGGGGCGAGACCAACGACCGGCTCGGCGGTTACGACGGCGGCTATCACAAGAAGCGCGTGGTGGCGGCGATGGTGACCGAGGCGGGTCTGCCGCTCACGGTCAACGCGGTGATCCATCGCGGCAACATCGCCGAGGTCGGCGCGATGATCGACCTCGCCCTCGATCTCGGCGCCAAGCGGCTGGAGGTCGCCCACACCCAGTATTACGGCTGGGCGCTGGCCAATCGCGCCGCGCTGATGCCGTCGCGCGCCGCCGTCGACGAGGCGATCGCGGTGGTCGAGGCCGCCCGTCCCCGGCTCGAGGGGCGGATGGTCGTCGACATGGTGATCCCCGACTATTACGCCCGTCACCCCAAGCCCTGCTCGGGCGGCTGGGGTCGGCGTTCGCTCAACGTCACGCCGTCGGGCAAGGTCCTGCCCTGCCACGCCGCCGAGACGATCCGTCATCTCGAGTTCTGGAACGTCAAGGACCGCCCGCTCGCCGAGATCTGGAGCGAGAGCCCGGCCTTCGTCGCCTATCGCGGCACCGACTGGATGCCGGAGCCGTGCTCGTCCTGCGATCGCAAGGAGATCGACTGGGGCGGCTGTCGTTGCCAGGCGCTGGCGCTGGTCGGCGATGCCGCCGCCGCCGATCCCGCCTGCCACAAGTCGCCCGCCCACGCCCGCGTCGCCGCCCTCGCCGCGGCCGAAGCCGCCGCCGAAGGTCGCGACGTCGAGATCCTCTGGCGCGGGCGCTGAGCCGGGTCGTGTCTGTCCGATGAAACTCGGATTCGTTGCCTACCGTTCGGCTTCACCCTGAGGTGCCCGGCCTCCGGCCGGGCCTCGAAGGGCGAAGTCGTCGACGGGCCGTGCCACTCGGCCCTTCGCGCTTCGAGGCCCGGCTGCGCCGGGCACCTCAGCATGAAGGGCCTCTGCAACAGGTCGATCGGTGGAGATTCGTGCGTCGGTCTCAGAACCCGAGCCCACGCAGCCGCTCGGCCTCGGCCGCGAGCCACGCGGCGTCGCGGTCCCCGCGCGGGCGCTCGATCGCCGCGCGGCGTGCGATCCGCCCCGGCGAGCCCTCCAGCCGGACGATGCGGTCGGCGACCGCCAGCGCGCTCTCGAAATCGTGCTCCACCATCACCACGGCGGTCGTCTCGTCGGAAGGGATCGCGGCGATCACGGCCCGCAGATCGCGCGTCGTCGCCTCGTCGAGCGAGGCGAGCGGCTCGTCGAGGACGAGCAGGGCGGGCTCGACCGCCAGCGCCCGGGCGAGCGCGACGCGACGCTGTTCGCCGAGCGACAGCGTCTCGGGCATGCGGTCGAACAGCCCTTCGTCGACCCGACAGCGCCGCAGCGCCGCCTCGATCCGCTCGGGTCCGGCGTCGGGCGCGGCGAGTGCCAGATTGCGGCGGACGCTGCGCCAGGGCAGCAGGCGCGGCTCCTGGAACACCATGCCGAGGCGGCCGTCGATCGGCGCCCGCGCGCCGTCGAAATCGTCGTCGAGCCCGGCGAGGATCGCGAGCAGCGTCGTCTTGCCGACCCCCGACGGCCCCATGATGCAGACGCATCTGCCCGGCTTCACCGCGAGCGACATGTCGGCGAGGACCACGCGGCGCGACGCGCCGTGGCCGTGCCGCTTCTCGCGGATGTCGAGTTCAACGACGGCGCCAGAGGGAGACATGACGTTCGAGCGGCTCCATGACCAGTTGTTCGACGACGAGGACGACGACGACGAAGGCGAGCGACCAGCCCATCACCGCGCGCAGGTCGAAGAGTTGGAAGGCGGTGTGGATCGCCGCGCCGACGCCGGTCGACCGGCCGAGGAGTTCGACGAAGAGGACGATCTTGAACACCTGCGCCAGCGCGTTCCGCGCCGCCGCCGCCGCGAAGGGCGCGAGCGCCGGCAGGATCACGTGGCGCAGACGGGTGATGCGGCCGAAGGCGAAGACACGGGCCATCTGGTCGAGCTTCGGATCGAGGCTGCGGGCGCCCTCGCGCATCGTCACCGCGACCGACGGGATCTTGTTCAGCGCCACCGCGACGATCGCCGCGGTGTCCGTCAGCCCGAGCCAGACATAGGCGAGCACCGCGACGAGCAGCGCCGGCAGGTTCAGCCCGGCGATCAGCCAGCCACCGAAGAAGAGATCGGCCCGCGGCGCACGCCCCAGCGCCACGCCGATCGCCGTGCCGACGACCATGGTCGCGGCGAAGGCGAGCGCGACCCGGCCGAGCGTCGCGCCGAGATGGCGGGCGAGTTCGCCGCTCGCCGCGATCTCGCCGACGAAGCGGGCAACCGCGGCGGGGGAAGGGAGATCGGGCGAGGCGACGACGACCGCCGCCACCTGCCAGAGCGCGACCAGCGCCGCGAGCGAGGCGAGCCGGGCGAGGGCCCGCACCGCGGTTCCCGGTTCGTCGGCGACCTCGCGCGATCGGGCGAGGGAGGTGTCAGGGACGGCCATCGCGGCGCGTCCGATAGAGCCCGGCAGGCAGTTCTGTGGCCTTGCCGACGAGTTCCGGCCCACCGGCCGCCGCCAGCGCCGCCCAGAGGATGCGAGCGTCGGCCTCCTCCTCGGCGATCGGCCGTTTCGGTCGGCCGGCGAGGAAGGTCCGGCGCAGCGCCTCGTAGGTGGCGTCGTCCTCGGCCCGCATCAGCGGGCGGATGCGCGGCCAGACGGCGGGATCCTCCATCCGCGTCGCCGTCGCCTCGACCGCGTCGACGAAGCGGTCGTAGACGGCGGGTCGCGCCGCGACGTCCTCGCCGTGGAAGAGCCAGCCGACCAGCGCCACGTCGCCCCTGGTACCGAAGCCGCGCGCCAGCTCGCCGACGCTCGCCAGCCGCCGGAAGCCCTTGGCCTCGAGCCGGGTCGACTGGGTCCAGTAGAGGAGCGCGGCGTCGAGTTCGCCGGTCTCGAGCTTGCGCGCCAGCATCGGCGGGGCGCCGAAGACCGGCTCGGCGGCGCGGGAGAGGTCGATGCCGTGGCGACGCTTCGCCTCGGCGAGGAGGATGAGCCAGCTCTTGTCGAGCGCTCCGCCGGCGACACCGATCTTGCGGCCCGAGAGATCGGCGAGCGTCCGGATCGGCGAGGCGGCGGCGACGACGATCGCGCCTTCCGAGGCCGACTGCGGCTGGAACACCGTCGGCCGTCCCTCGGCCCTACGTCGTCCCGCGAAGACGAGGTCGGAGACGATCACGTCGACCGCGCCGGTCTGGAAGGCGATCCGTGCCGCATCGTTGGAGGCGAAGGACGTCGTCTCGACCGCGACGTCGCGCGCGGTGTCGAGCCCTTCGGCGCGCATGGTCTCGACCAGCCACGACACGGTGCCGAACTCCAGCAGACCGACGCGCAGCCGATCGGCGGCCGTCGCCGGCAGGGCGGCGAGGACCAGTGTGGCGAGGGCGAACGCGAAGACGCGCGCGGCGGCCGATTGCCGCGGCGGGATGGCTGACATCGAGACTTCCTCCCCTCCGCCGGGCCGCTCGGGCGGCTCTCTTCCTGGACGGATGTCGTTCGAGCCTAGACGCGTCGCCGGCTTCGTGACATTGCCAACAGGGAGAAGATCGCGACGTCGCAGGGCCACGGCGTCGGCACTCGGCCCCGACGAAGGGCGATTGGACGAGGGTCGGCGTTGCCGCGGGAGGCGAAGCGGTTCAGGATCGCGTGAACGAGCACCACGAGAGTGCCGGCGCGGGGAGAGACGAAGACCATGACGGCCTTTCTGATCGTCGACGATCATCCGTTGTTTCGCGAGGCGATCCAGATCGCGTTGCGCGCGGTCGCGCCGAATGCCGACATCCACGAGGCGACCGAACTCGCCGCTGCGATCGAGACGATCGCCGAACGGCGGCTCGGGTACGATCTCGCGCTGGTCGATCTGACGCTGCCCGACACCACCGGTTTCGACGGCATCGCGCTCTTGCGCCGGAAGTTCCCCTCGCTGCCGGTGTTGGTGGTCTCGGCCCACGACGACCCCGCCATCGTGCGCGACGCGCTCGCCCTCGGGGCGGCCGGTTTCGTCTCCAAGTCGGCGCCGAAGAACGAGATCGCCAAGGCGATCTCGACCGTGCTCGCCGGCGGCACCTGGCCGGCGGCCCCGTCGCGCGCCGCGCCCGCCCGGGCGCAGGGCGGCGACGACGTCGCGGCCCGCCTGTCGAGCCTGACGCCGCAACAGCTCCGCGTGCTGCAGATGCTCAGGCAGGGCAAGCTCAACAAACAGATCGCCCACGAGCTCGATGTCGGCGAGACGACGGTCAAGGCGCATGTCTCGGAGATCCTGCGCAAGCTCGGCGTCTTCTCGCGCACGCAGGCCGTGATCGAGGCCGCGCGCATCGACCCGGCCCAGCTCAGCGAACCGACGAGCGTTCCGACGCTGCGCCGTTGATGCCGCGCGCCAGCATGTGGGCGACGAGGGCGCGCAGCTCCGCCGGACGGACCGGCTTGCGCATCAGCTCGAGGCCGTTGGCCGCCAACCGCTCCTCGATCTCGCGCCCGTGGTCGGCGGTCACGACGATCGCCGGAATGCCGGGACCCCAGACGGCGGTCATCGCCTCCAGCGCATCGAGGCCGGTGCCCTCGTCGAGGTGATAGTCGACCAGCAGCAGATCGGGCCGGCGCCCGAGGGCCGCGACCTGCTCGATCGCCTCTTCCGCCGCTCCCGCTGCGATCGTCGCACAGCCCCAGCGTCCGACCAGTTCGACGGTCGCCTCGCGCACCGCCGGGTCGTTGTCGACGACGGCGATCAGCGAGCCGGCGAGATCGCCGGTCGGCCGTGCGCCGACGACGACCTGCGCCGCCGCCGCGACGTCGGCCTCCACCATCGCCAGCTCGACCGAGAAGCGACTGCCACGCCCGGGCTCGGACTCCACCGCGATGCGATGGCCGAGTACCTCGGCGAGGCGCCGGACGATCGACAGGCCCAGCCCGAGCGCGACCTCGCCGTCCGGCACCCGGCGCTGCTCGCGGTGGAACTCCTCGAAGATCGCCTCGTGGCGATCGTCGGGAATGCCCGGACCGGTGTCGATCACGTCGATCCGCAGCATCGCCTCGCGCCGTCGGACGCCGACGAGGACCCGGCCGCTCTCGGTGTAACGCAACGCGTTGCCGACGAGGTTGCGCAGGATGCGCTCGAGCATCAGGGGATCGGTCGCGACATGGGCGCTCGACGGCACGACGTCGAAACGCAGGCCGCGGCGTTCGGCGGTCGGGGCGAATTCCGTCGCCAGATCCTCCATCAGCGGTGCCAGCGCCACCGCGCCGATCCGCGGCACCATCACGCCGGCGTCGAGCCGCGAGATGTCGAGGATGGTCTTGAGCAGCCCCTCGATCGAGGCGAGCGCCCGCTCGACCTGCGCCGACAGGCGACGGCCGTCGCTCTCGGCCTGCATTTCCGCGAGCGCCGCCGAGGCGAGGCGGGCGGCGGCCAGCGGCTGCAGGAGGTCGTGGCCGGCCTGGGCGAGGAATCGCGTCTTGGAGAGATCGGCCCGCTCGGCACGGTCGCGCGCCTCCACCAGCTCCTCGTTCAACTGTTCGAGCCGACGCAGCGCGTGCGTCAGTTCGTCGGTACGCCGTCGGACGCGCCGTTCCAGCCCGATGGTGGTCTGGAACAGCGAGAAGGCGTCGGCCCTCCCGTCGAGACTGGTCTCGGCGCGCTCGATCAGCACCGCGTTGATCTTCTCGAGTTTGGCGATCCGGTCGCGCAGGCGTGCGGTCTCGGCGTCGCGAAGGTCCTCTCGCAGCGTCATGGCGTCTCCTGCCTGCGGCCGAAGGCGACGCCGGTGAAGGTGTGGTTGAGGTGGATGGCGTCGAACTGCTCGCCGTAGGTGTTGAAGCCGACCACCTTGAACCGACGGAAGACGTCGGAGATGCGATCGGCGACCTGCCGTCCCGCCGCCTCGATGCGGCGATGGACGCAGTCGAAGCCGAGCACGAAGTCGATGCCGCCGAGGTCACGGTCGATTTCGTCGAGGGCATGTTCGAGCGCTCCGACCATCTCGCGCGTCTCGGCGACGGTCAGCACGACACCGGTGCCGATGGCGCAATAGAACGACAGACTGCGGTCGTCGTTGCGGCGCTGGATCGAGCGGCAGTAGTACTCGCCGCCGATTCGGACGAGCAGGGGATGGGCGGCGAAGACGTCGCAGTCGGTGTCGCCGGGGTCGACCAGTGTCGCCGCCGTGAAGGCGTCCCAGGCGGGTTCGGCGTCGATCTCGGTGACGCGCCGCTGGTCGGCGTCGCAGCCGGTCACGACCAGCTTGCGCGCCGTCGGGGCGAAATGGTCGTGGGCGAAGGGTCGGAACGGCAGAGGCGTCCGGATCAGCAGCAGGAGCCCGCCGTCGCGCACCACCTCGCCGTCGGCGATGACGAAGGTCGAGCGGAACGACAGATCGTCGCCGTTCGATCCGCCGACCATCGGTAGGCCGGGCATCGCCTGTTGCAGGGCGGCGAGGATCACCTCCTCGCGGCGGCACAGGCCGTCGAGCAGCGTCAGGGCGAAGGTGTCGCCCTCGCCGCGGCCGAGGTCGGCCTCGAGCGTGCGGCAGAGGTCGGCGAGCCGTCCGCCGCCGTCCTCCAGCCCGAAGGTCGAGAGCCCGCGCAGCGGCGCGCAGGCGATGGCGAAGTCGGCCTTCGGGAAGGCGACCGCGACGAGGCCCGCATCGACCGGGCCGACCGGCGCGAATTCGCCGGCCGTCGAACAGCCGGCATGGCGCACGTCGGGGAAGGTCTCGGTCAGCGCCGCGGCGACGGCCTCGGCGGAATGGCGGGCGGCGACGAAGACGAGGAGGAAGGCGATCTCCGCCGGATCGCCGAGCTTCGCCGCGATCTCCGCGACGGCGTCGGCCGCGTTCGAGGCCTCGGACACGGCGACGCGTACGCTCTCGGAGCCGGCCGACCTCTTCGGCTCGCGCCCGCGC
Source organism: Pinisolibacter sp. DMC100 (assembly GCF_056313705.1). NCBI lineage: Bacteria > Pseudomonadati > Pseudomonadota > Alphaproteobacteria > Hyphomicrobiales > Ancalomicrobiaceae > Pinisolibacter > Pinisolibacter sp. DMC100. The sequence goes on from NZ_JBQUZT010000001.1 coordinate 1,679,848, forward strand.
GCGTCCGGTTGTTCGATCGCCACGACTGCCCCTCCGCTGTCCGGTTCGTTCGTTTTTCGGTCTTTGCCGGATGCCGCATTATCCCGGCCCGCGATCGCTTCGGCAAGCGCGACCGACTCGCGACTGGCGCGCCGCCGGCCCGATTCTGCACCTAGGAACAATGGACGTCGCCGCGCGTCGCCTGCTTCACTCGCTTCGGGAACAGCCGAAAAGGCAGGGCGACGTCGATCGCCGATCCCGGGGAGGAAGCACATGCCCGCATCGAGGCCGGCGCGCGAGCGCGTGCCACGGATCTCCTGCGTCCCGAACGGAACACGCGGCCCCGCATCCGAGGCCGCGCGAAGGCTAGTCGCCGCCGACGCCCCCGTCCGCACCATCAGGGAGGGAAGACCCATGTACCGCACCATCGCCGCGACCGTCCTCGCGGTCCTCGCCGCCGTCGCCACCGCCGACGCCGCCGCCCGCACCCGCTTCTGGAACCTCACCGACAACACCGTCAACGGTCTGTGGCTGGCGCCGGCCGGCACCACCGAATGGGGCGCCAACCAGGCGCTCAACGACAACGACAAGACCGTCGATCACGACGAGCGGCTGAAGATCGTCGGCGTCAAGTCGGGCACCTACGACGCCAAGCTGACCGACGTGAAGGGCCGCTCCTGCATGGTCAAGGGCGTCAAGGTCACCGAAGGCGAGGTCTTCTCGATAGAGGAGAAGGAGCTGAAGGGCTGCCGCAAGTGATGTCGCGGGCGAGCCGCGCCGAGGCTGCGGCTCGCTCTCCGTCTCGACCGTCGATCGCGGGAAGAACCATGTCGCACCGTCGCACGCCGCTCCTCGCCGCCGCCCTCGCCCTGCCGCTCCTCGCGAGCGCGGCCGAGGCCCATCTCCTCTACGTCTCCAACGAGAAGGACAACACGATCTCGATCGTCGATACGGTCAAGGGCGAGGTGGTCGACACGCTGAAGGTCGGCAAGCGGCCGCGCGGCATCGTCTTCTCGACCGACTTCACCAGGCTCTACGTCTGCGCCTCCGACAGCGACACGGTGCAGGTCTTCGACGTGGCGAGCGGCAAGCTGCTGCACGATCTGCCGTCGGGCGCCGATCCCGAACTCTTCGCCCTGTCGCCGGACGGGCGGACGCTGGTGATCTCCAACGAGAACGACGCCATCGCCACCTTCGTCGACGTCGAGACCCGCGCCGTGGTGGGTCAGGTCCCGGTCGGCGAGGAACCCGAGGGCGTCGGCTTCTCGCACGACGGCAAGTCGGTGGTCGTCACCGCCGAGACCACCAACATGGCCCATTGGATCGACGTCGCGACCAAGACCGGCGTCGCCGACATCCCCGTCGACCCGCGTCCGCGCTTCGCGGTCTTCACCAAGGACGACAGCCGGCTCTGGGTCTCCTCCGAGATCGGCGGCACCGTCACCGTGATCGACAGCGCGACGAAGGCCCCGGTCGGCAAGGTCGAGTTCGCCATCCCCGGCGTGCCGCGCGACAAGATCCAGCCGGTCGGCATGCGCCTGACCGCCGACGGCCGCTGGGGCTTCGTCGCCCTCGGCCCGGCCAACCACGTCGCGGTGGTCGATCAGAAGACGCTGAAGGTGAAGAAGTACATCCTCGTCGGCAAACGCGTCTGGCAGCTCGACCTGACGCCCGAGGAGGACCGCCTGTGGGTGACCAACGGCGTCTCCGGCGACGTCACCGAGATCGACGTCGCCTCGCTGACCGCACTGCGCACGGTGCGCGTCGGCCGCTACCCCTGGGGCGCGGCGATCCGGCCGACGAAATAGGCCGAGTGGCACGACACCTTCGCAGTCCGGCGACCTCCGAGGGTCTCCAGCGGAGGCCCTTCATGCTGAGGTGCCCGGCGTAGCCGGGCCTCGAAGCGCGAAGGGCCGAGTGGCACGGCCCGTCGAGGCTTCGCCCTTCGAGGCCCGACCTGGCGGTCGAGCACCTCAGGGTGAAGCCGAACAGAGGGGCCTCAGGATGAAGCCGAACAGACGAGCGTTCGGATCTTCGTCCGTCTTGCGGGGCGCCTCACCGCTTCCGGAACCGCCCCTTGCCCTTCGACCCGGCCGTGCCGGCGGCGGTCGAGGGCGGCGGGCGCTTCGGCGCCGGGCCGCCCATGGGCACCTCCGTCCGCCCCACCGTCATCTCGTCGAGCGCGTTCTTGCGCACCTTCGTCGGCGGCAGATTGGCGGCGCGGCCGTATTTCTTCTCGCCCGCATAGCCGCCCGTGGCGTCGTCGACGGCGGCCTGGCGCGCCAGCGGATCGTCGGCCAGCACCAGTTCGGTCGCCTCCAGCCGCTTGATCTCGTCGCGCAGGCGTGCCGCCTCCTCGAACTCGAGGTTGGTCGCCGCCGCCTTCATGCGGGCGCGCAGGTCGTCGAGATGGGCCGCGAGGTTGTTGCCGACGAGATGGCCCGCCTCGGCGAAGCCCGCCTCCACCGTGACGTGGTCCTGCTCGTAGACCGACGAGAGCACGTCGGAGATGTTGCGCTTGATCGATTCCGGCGTGATGCCGTGTTCGAGATTGTAGGTCTCCTGCTTCTCGCGGCGGCGGTTGGTCTCGGCGATGGCGCGTTCCATCGAGCCGGTCATGTGATCGGCATAGAGGATGACCCGCCCGTCGACGTTGCGCGCGGCGCGGCCGATGGTCTGGATCAGCGAGGTCTCCGAGCGCAGGAAGCCCTCCTTGTCGGCATCGAGAATGGCGACCAGCGAGCATTCCGGGATGTCGAGACCCTCGCGCAGCAGGTTGATGCCGACGAGCACGTCGAAGGCCCCGAGCCTGAGGTCGCGGATGATCTCGATGCGCTCCAGCGTCTCGACGTCGGAATGCATGTAGCGGACGCGCACGCCGTTCTCGTGGAAGTATTCCGTGAGGTCTTCCGCCATGCGCTTGGTCAGCGTCGTCACCAGCACGCGATTGCCGCGGGCGGCGACCTCGCGCACCTCGCCGAGCAGGTCCTCGACCTGCTTGGTGGCGGGGCGGATGTCGATCTGCGGATCGATCAGGCCGGTCGGACGGATGACCTGTTCGACGAAGACGCCGCCGGCCTCCTCCATCTCCCACGCCGACGGCGTCGCCGAGACCGCCACGGTCTGCGGCCGCATGGCGTTCCATTCCTCGAAGCGCAGCGGCCGGTTGTCCATGCAGGAGGGCAGGCGGAAGCCGTATTCGGCCAGCGTCGCCTTGCGCCGGAAGTCGCCGCGATACATGCCGCCGATCTGCGGAATGGTGACGTGGCTCTCGTCGGCGAAGACCAGCGCCTCGTCGGGGAGGTATTCGAACAGCGTCGGCGGCGGCTCGCCCGGCCGCCGGCCGGTGAGATAGCGCGAGTAGTTCTCGATGCCGGCGCAGGAGCCGGTCGCCTCCAGCATCTCGAGATCGAAGGTGCAGCGCTGCTCCAGCCGCTGCATCTCGAGCAGCCGGCCGGCCTGCTCCAGCTCGACGAGGCGATGCTTCAGCTCGCTCTTGATCGACTGGATCGCCTGCTGCAGCGTCGGCTTCGGCGTGACGTAGTGCGAGTTGGCGTAGACCTTCACGAACTTCAGCGCCTGCGATTTCTGCCCCGTCAGCGGATCGAACTCGTCGATCGCCTCGATCTCGTCGCCGAAGAAGGAGATCCGCCACGCCCGATCTTCCAAGTGGGCGGGGAAGACCTCGACCGTGTCGCCGCGCACCCGGAAGGCGCCGCGCTGGAAGGACGCGTCGTTGCGGCGATAGTGCAGCGCCACGAGATCGGCCAGTAGCTGGCGCTGGTCCATGCGCTCGCCGACCTCGATCGAGAAGGTCATGGCGGTATAGGTCTCGACCGAGCCGATACCGTAGATGCAGGAGACCGAGGCGACGATGATGACGTCGTCGCGTTCGAGCAGCGAGCGGGTGGCGGCGTGGCGCATCCGGTCGATCTGCTCGTTGATCGACGATTCCTTCTCGATGTAGGTGTCCGTCCGCGGCACGTAGGCCTCGGGCTGGTAGTAGTCGTAGTAGGAGACGAAATACTCCACTGCGTTGTTCGGGAAGAACGACTTGAACTCGCCGTAGAGCTGCGCCGCCAGCGTCTTGTTCGGCGCCAGGATCAGCGCCGGGCGTTGGGTGCGGGCGATGACCTGCGCCATGGTGAAGGTCTTGCCCGAACCGGTGACGCCGAGCAGCACCTGACAGCGGTCGCCGCGCTCGACGCCCTCGACCAGTTCGGCGATCGCCTGCGGCTGGTCGCCCTTGGGCTCGTAAGGCGAGACCAGTTCGAAGCGGATGCCGCCCTCGGACTTGGGCGGGCGCTCGGGGCGATGCGGCGTCCACAGCTTGCCGTCCTTGAACAGCGGATTGCCCGAGGCGATCAGCGCCGACAGCGCCTCGACGGTGGCGGTCGCCCCGCCCTTCGGCGCGCTGGCGGCCTCCTCGAGACCGATCTCGAGGCCGGAGACGGCGTTGAGGCCGCTCGCCACGCGCTCCGTGGCGGTGGCGGTCCCGTCGTCCTTCTTCGGCCGGCCGCGCGGCTTGGGTTGGGCCGGGGAGGGGGCCGCGGCGGCACGCGCGATCTCCTCCGCCCAGTCGCCGATCGAGCCGGAGAGCGGCGTCGCGCCGACGTCGTAGCCCGCCTGCGGCGCCTCGGCGAAGCCGGTCGGTGCCGCCTCTTCGTCGCCCGCCCAGGGCGGATCGAGCGGCGCCGAGGCGTCGAGCCCTTCGGTCAGCGGACCGCGGCGATGCTTCGCCGGGGAGGAGGAACCGGAATCGGGGGAGCGGGGAGAGCGAGCCATGCGCCGAATATGGCGCGGGACGCGGCGCGGGGAAAGGGCGATGTTCGCCTTTCGTGCGCATTTGCGTTGCCCCCGCGACGGTGGCGACGGGCGTGAGGGCGTCGCCCCGGCCGCGACACGCCGTCGTCTCGTCGAATTTTCGATTTCTTGGTGTTTGTCGGCTAGTTTGTCGCGACCCCGAGGGACCCCGTCCCGCCGATCCCGTCTCTGGAGTGGAGCCTCATGGCGCTCATCGTTCCCGTCGTTCTGTGTGGTGGCTCCGGCTCGCGCCTCTGGCCGGCCTCGCGCGACAGTTACCCCAAGCAGTTCCTCGCCTTCACCGGAGACGACTCGCTGTTCCAGACGACGCTGAAGCGCGTCGCCGGCGCCGATTTCGACGCCCCCGTCGTCGTCACCGGCCAGGACTATCGCTTCCTCGTCGCCGAGCAGATGCGGGCGGCGGGTGTGACCGGCGACATCGTCCTCGAGCCCTTCCGCCGCGACAGCTGCGCCGCCATCGCCGCCGCCGCGCGCCTCGCGCTGGCGCGCGATCCGCAGGCCCTCGTGCTGGTGCTCGCCGCCGACCACGCGATGCCCGACGTCGCCGGCTTCCTCGCCCATGTCGCGACCGGCCGCGCCGCGGCGGAAGCGGGCCGCATCGTCACCTTCGGCATCCACCCGACCCGGCCCGCGACCGGCTACGGCTACATCCGTCCGGGTGAAGCGCTGGCGCAGCCCGGCGTCAACGCCATCGCCGCCTTCGTCGAGAAGCCGGACGAGGCGACCGCCGAGCGATACGTCGCCGAAGGGTGCCTGTGGAACTCCGGCAACTTCCTCTTCCGCGCGTCGGTCTTCCTCGACGAACTCGACGCGCTCGCGCCCGAAATCGGCCGCCCGGTCGCCGAGGCCGTCGACAAGGCGACCAAGGACCTCGACTTCCTCCGCCTCGAGCCCGAGGCCTTCGGCCGCGCGGTGGCGAAGTCGGTCGACTACGCGGTGATGGAGAAGACGGCCCATGCCGCCGTCGTTCCCTCCGACTTCGCCTGGTCCGACGTCGGCGCCTGGGACGCGATCTGGGACCTCGCCGAAAAGGACGCCAACGGCAACGGCTCCCGCGGCGAGGCGGCCTTCCTCGATGCCAAGAACTGCTACGTCCATTCGCCGGGACGGCTGACGACCGTGGTCGGCCTCGACGACATCGTCGTGGTGACGACCCGCGACGCGGTGCTGGTGGTCGACCGGGCGCAGGCCGAGAAGGTCAAGGGCCTCGTCGCCCGCCTGACCGCCTCGGGCCGCAAGGAGGCGCGCGAGCACGTCAAGATGTGGCGGCCCTGGGGCTCCTACGAGTCGATCGACGTCGGCGGTCGCCATCAGGTCAAGCGCATCACCGTCAATCCGGGGTCGAAACTGTCGCTGCAGAGCCACTTCCACCGCGCCGAGCACTGGGTGGTGGTCTCCGGCACGGCACGGATCACGGTCGACGACACGGTGACGGTCGCGGCCGAGAACGAGAGCGTCTACATCCCGCTCGGCGCGACGCATCGGCTGGAGAACCCCGGCCGCATCCCGCTCGACCTGATCGAGGTGCAGGTCGGCAGCTATCTCGGCGAGGACGACATCGTCCGCTACGAGGACGTCTACAACCGCGGCTGAGCCGGCGGACGGACCTGCGGCATGTGGGCCTCGCCCGCATGCCGTCCGTGGCGGCGAGGGGGCGCGGCGGGCGATGGAAGTCCTGATCGAGATCCTGTTCGAGATCGTCGGCGGCCTGCTCTGGGCCGTGCTCGAGGGCGTCGCCGTCACCATCTTCGAACTGGCCGTCGACACCGTGCAATGGCTCTGGCGCACCCTGCGCGGCAACCGCGCCGCCGCCGGGTCCGTGCCGGCCGAGACGCCCGAACCCGTCCCCGCACCCGCGATGCCCCCGTCCGCCGAGAGGGCGGTGGTGCGGCGCGGCGACGGCGACGACCGGGTCGTGCTCGGCCTCGCCTTCAACGCCGCCCTCGGCATCGCCGCGGGCTGGCTGTCGCTGTGGCTCATGCCCGAGCACGTCCTCGCCTCGCCGGCGATCCGGGTGGCGATGGTGCCGGTCTCGGCGATCTTCTGTGCGCTGGCGGTGCCGGAGGTCTCGGCCCTGCTCGGCCGCACGGCGAGCGCGTCGGCCTTCGCCGTCGCCCGCCCGCGCAACGCCTTCGCGCTGGCCTTCGCCTTCGCCCTGACACGCCTCCTCGGCGGTCGGTGAGGCGGCTCAGTCCTTGAACACCACCGTGCGGTGACCGTTCAGGATCACCCGATCCTCGAGCAGATGCGACAGCGCCCGGCCGAGCACGCGGCGTTCGATGTCGCGGCCCTTGGTCACCAGCATGTCCGGCGTGTCGCGGTGGCTGATGTGCTCGACGTCCTGCTCGATGATCGGACCCTCGTCGAGGTCCGGCGTCACGAAATGGGCGGTGGCGCCGATGATCTTCACGCCGCGCTCGTGGGCCTGATGATAGGGCTTGGCGCCCTTGAAGCCCGGCAGGAACGAGTGGTGGATGTTGATGCAGCGACCCTGCAGCGCCGCGGCGAAGTCGTGGCTGAGGATCTGCATGTAGCGGGCGAGCACGACGATCTCGGTGCCGGTCTGCTCGATCAGCCGCAGGATCTTGCCCTCCTGCTCGGCCTTGTTGGTCTTGTCGGCCGGCATGTAGTGGAACGTCGTGTCGGTGAACTCGACGTGGGCATAGGTCTCGCGCGGATGGTTGGCGACGACCGCGGTCACCTCCATCGGCAGCTCGCCGATGCGCTTGCGATAGAGCAGGTCGACCAGACAGTGATCGAACTTGGAGACGAGGATCATCACCTTGCGCGGGATGGTCCGGTCGCGGATGCGCAGATCCATCTCGAAGCGCGCGACGATCTCGGCGAAGCTCTCGACCAGCTTTTCGACCGACAGGCCGCCGACCTCGAACATCACCCGCATGAAGAAGCGATCCGACAGGTGATCGTCGAACTGCTGCGCCTCGGTGATGTTGGCGCCCATCTCGAACAGGTGCATCGACACCGCGGCGACGATGCCGGAACGGTCGCGGCAGGAGAGGGCGAGAACGTAGGAACGGACGGGCATGGGATGCTTCGAACCTCGGCAGGAAGCGCTCTGGGCGCGCGTTGCGATTAGCCCGTCACGCGCCGGCTGTCGAGGATGGAATGCGAAAACGGGCTCGAAACCGCGTTCCGAGCCCGTTTCCTCATGCCTTCGTGATCACCTCAGCGGAACAGCACCAGCGCCTTGGTCAGCGTGATCCAGATGCCCCAGCCGAGCGGGATCCAGACGATCGCCCAGGCGAGCGTCACCTTCCAGGAGTGGACGACTTCACCGCCCAGCGCCGCGACGTCGGAGACGAAGTGCTGGTGGGTGTCGTCGGCCGCCCGCTTCTCGGCCGCCGCCTCGTCCTCGGGCATGTGATGCTTCTCGGCCACCGGCGTCACCAGCCAGTTGCACAGCGCGCCCAGCGCCAGCAGGCCGGCGAGGATGTACATGGTGATCGAATAGGCGTCCTGCCGCGCCACGCCGTGGTCGAGCTGGTACTCGCGGATGTAGTTGACCAGCACCGGACCGAGCACGCCGGCCGTCGACCACGCCGTCAGCAGCCGCCCGTGGATGGCGCCGACCATCTTGGTGCCGAACATGTCGGCGAGATAGGCCGGAACCGTGGCGAAGCCGCCGCCGTACATCGACAGGATCACGCAGAAGATGCCGACGAAGACGGCGAGCGCGCCGGACTTCGCCGCGGTCGGAACGGCGGCATAGAGCGCGAGGCCGAGCAGGAAGAAGATCGTGTAGGTCAGCTTCCGCCCGAGCTTGTCGGAGAGCGAGGCCCAGAAGAAGCGGCCGCCGATGTTGAACAGCGACAGGAGGCCGGTGAAGCCCGCCGCCACCGCGGCGATCTGGCCCTTCTGCGCCGCATCGAGCTGGGCGAAGGTGGCGTCGATGCCGATCAGCTTGCCGCCGAAGACTTCCTGAAGGAGCGGCGAGGCCATGCCGAGAATGCCGATGCCGGCGGTCACGTTGAGGCAGAGCACGCCCCACACCAACCAGAACTGCTTGGTCTTCCAGGCGACGTCGAGGTGGACGTTCTTGGAGGTGATCAGCGAGTTCTGCGAGGCCGGCGGCGGCGTCCAGCCGGCCGGCTTCCAGTTGTCGGCGGGGACGCGGTAGCCGAGTGCACCGCTCATCATGAAGACGAAGTAGATCACGGCGAGCGCCACGAAGGTCTCCCACACGCCGACCGAGGTCGGGGTGGCGAACTTCTTCATCAAGAGGTCGGCGAGCGGGGCGCCGATCATCGCGCCGCCGCCGAAGCCCATGATCGCCATGCCGGTCGCCATGCCGCGCCGGTCGGGGAACCACTTGATCAGCGTCGACACTGGCGAGATGTAGCCGAGACCGAGGCCGATGCCGCCGATCACGCCGGAGCCGAGCCACAGCAGCCAGATCTGGTGGACATAGACGCCGAAGGCCGAGATCAGCAGGCCGCCGCACCAGCACAGCGCCGAGACGACGCCCGCCTTGCGCGGACCCGCCCGCTCGAGCCAGCCGCCCCAGATCGCCGCCGACGAGCCGAGGAAGACGAAGAACAGCGTGTACATCCAGCCGAGGTCGGAGATCTTCCAGTCACAGCCGGTGGCGAAGACGGTCGCGAGCCAGGTCATGTCCTTGGCGCAGGCGACCGGCGCCGAGATGCCGACGGCGCGGCTGAGCGGCAGCCAGAACACCGAGAAGCCGTAGGCCATGCCGATGCACAGATGGATGGCCAGCGCCGCCGGGGGCACCAGCCAGCGGTTGAAGCCCGGCTTGGCGATCGTGTGCGAGCGGTCGAGAAAGCCGAGCGCTCCCGTCGGGGCAGTCGCCTGCCCCGTTGCATCGATGGTGGTCATGTCATTCCCCCCTGGCCGTTGTCTCCGGCTCTGGTTGGCGGGCAGACCCGCCGTTTCGTTCCCGGGTCCTCCCGGTCTTCCCGCGGCCCGCGAGACCCCCCGCCGACCGAATTCGTTTCCCCTCACCCCGCCTTGCGGGCGCGGTCCGCCGCGGCGATCGTCTCGGCGGCGGCGCGCGCCACCTCCGAGAGACCGTCGCCGCCGGCCTCGAGATGCGCCGCGAGACCCGCCCGCATGCGCGGATCCCAGTTCTTGACGATGTGATCGGCCGTCGCGGCGACCGCGCCGTCGCCCTGCACGGCGAAGAAGCCGGCGATCTGGTTGGCCATGGTCACGAGCCTGTTTTCGTCGCTCATCGTCTCACTCCGCCGCCCGGATGCGACGCGATTCCGCCGCCTGCCGCTCGTAGTCGACCTGCCATTCGCTCGGCCCGTTGGAGGGCGAGACCTGCACGGCGGTGACCTTGTATTCCGGGCAGTTGGTGGCCCAGTCCGAGTTCTCGGTGGTGACCACGTTGGCCTGGGTCGCCGGGTGGTGGAACGTCGTGTAGACGACGCCCGGCGCCACGCGGTCGGTGATGACGGCTCTGAGCGAGATCTCGCCCGCCCGACTCTTCACCCGGACGAAGTCGCCGTCGCGCACGCCGCGATCCTCCGCGTCCTGCGGATGGATCTCGAGCACGTCCTCGGAATGGAAGACGACGTTCTCGGTCCGCCGCGTCTGGGCGCCGACGTTGTACTGCGACAGGATCCGGCCGGTCGTGAGCAGGAGCGGATAGCGCGGGCCGACCTTCTCGGTGGTCGCGACATACTCCGTCAGCATGAACTTGCCCTTGCCACGGACGAAGCCGTCGACGTGCATGATCGGCGAGCCGTCCGGATGGGCGGCGTTGACCGGCCACTGCAGGCTCTCGCGATCGAGCCGCTCGTAGTTCACGCCGGCGAAGGTCGGCGTCGACCGGGCGATCTCGTCCATGATCTCGCTCGGATGGGCATAGGCCCAATCGAGGCCGAGGGCGCGGGCGAGGGCTTGCGTGATCTGCCAGTCGGCCATGTTGCCGTTCTTCGGCGTCATCACCTTGCGCACCCGCTGGATGCGGCGTTCGGCATTGGTGAAGGTGCCGTCCTTCTCGAGGAAGGTCGAACCCGGCAGGAAGACGTGGGCGTAGTTGGCGGTCTCGTTGAGGAAGAGATCCTGCACGACGACGCATTCCATCGCCGACAGCGCCGCCGCCACATGGGTGGTGTTCGGGTCGGACTGGAGGATGTCCTCGCCCTGGATGTACATGCCGAGGAACGAGCCCTCGAGCGCGGCGTCGAACATGTTGGGGATGCGCAGGCCCGGCTCGTCGTCGAGCGGCACGCCCCACAGTTCCTCGAACAGCGAGCGCACGGCGGGGTCCGAGACGTGGCGATAGCCCGAGAACTCGTGCGGGAACGAACCCATGTCGCAGGAGCCCTGGACGTTGTTCTGCCCGCGCAACGGGTTCACGCCGACGCCTTCGCGGCCGATGTTGCCGGTCGCCATGGCGAGATTGGCGATCGCCATCACCGAGGTCGAACCCTGCGAATGCTCGGTGACGCCGAGGCCGTAGTAGATCGCACCGTTGCCGCCGGTCGCATAGAGCCGTGCGGCGCCGCGGATCTCGTCCGCCGAAACGCCCGAGATCTTCTCGACCTCCTCCGGCGCATGGCGCGGATCGGCGACGAATTCGGCCCAGGCCGAGAAGTCGTCCCAGTCGCAGCGTTCCTTGACGAAGGCCTCGTCGACGAGCCCTTCGGTGACGATGACATGGGCGAGCGCCGTCAGGATCGCGACATTGGTGCCGGGCTTCAGAGCGAGGTGGTGCGAGGCCTGGATGCGCGGGCTCTTCACCAGATCGATGCGACGCGGATCGATGACGATCAGCTTGGCGCCCTGGCGCAGCCGCTTCTTCAGCCGCGAGCCGAAGACCGGATGGCCGTCGGTCGGGTTGGCGCCGATGACGATGACGACGTCGGTCTTCTCCACCGAGTCGAAGTTCTGTGTGCCGGCCGAGGTGCCGAACGCCACCTTCAGCCCGTAGCCGGTCGGCGAATGGCAGACGCGGGCGCAGGTGTCGACGTTGTTGTTGCCGAAGCCGGCGCGGATCAGCTTCTGGACGAGGAAGGTCTCCTCGTTGGTGCAGCGCGACGAGGTGATGCCGCCGATGGCGCGCTTGCCGGCCTTCGCCTGGATGCGGCGGAACTCGGATGCCGCCCGGCCGATCGCCTCGTCCCAGGTCACCTCACGCCACGGATCGGTGATTGTCTCGCGGATCATCGGCTTCAGGATGCGCTCGCGATGGGTGGCATAGCCCCAGGCGAAGCGGCCCTTGACGCAGGAATGGCCGCGATTGGCCTCGCCGTCCTTCCACGGCACCATGCGCACGACTTCCTCGCCGCGCATCTCCGCCTTGAAGGTGCACCCCACCCCGCAATAGGCGCAGGTGGTGACGACCGAATGTTCCGGCTGACCGATCGCGATCAGGCTCTTCTCCGACAGCGTCGCCGTCGGGCAGGCCTGGACGCAGGCGCCGCAGGAGACGCATTCACTGTCGAGGAAGGCCTCGCCCATGCCCGGCGACACCCGGCTCTCGAAGCCGCGGCCGGCGATGGTCAGCGCGAAGGTGCCCTGGACCTCCGAGCACGCCCGGACGCAGCGCGAGCAGACGATGCACTTCGAACTGTCGAAGGTGAAATAGGGGTTCGATTCGTCTTTCCCGAGGTCGAGATGGGTCTCGATCTCCGGGATCTTGGCATAGCGCACGTCGCGCAGGCCCACCTTGCCGGCCTGGGTCTGCAGCTCGCAGTCGCCGTTGGCCGCACAGGTGAGACAATCGAGCGGGTGGTCGGAGATGTAGAGTTCCATCACGCCGCGACGCAGCTTCTTCAGCCGTTCGGTCTGGGTGTGGACGACGAGACCGTCCGCGACCGGCGTGGTGCAGGACGACGGCGTGCCGTTGCGCCCGTCGATCTCGACGATGCACAGACGGCAGGAGCCGTAGGCGTCGACCATGTCGGTGGCGCAGAGCTTGGGGATCTCGGTGCCGATCTCCATCGCCGCGCGCATGATCGAGGTGCCTTCCGGCACCGTGACGGCGCGGCCGTCGATGGTGAGCGTGACGGTCTTGGTGGCCTTGGAGGCCGGGGTGCCGTAGTCGATCTCGTGGACGAGCGTCATGGGATCCTCACTCGGCGGCGACGCGGAGACCCGCGCGACGGAAGTCTTCCGGGAAATGGGTCAGGCTCGACGTCACCGGATAGGGGATGAAGCCGCCGAGCGCGCAGAGCGAGCCGAACTTCATCGTCTCGCAGAGATCTTCGACCAGTTCGAAGTCGCCCGGCGTACCGCCCTTCGCGATGATCTTCTCGATCACCTCGCGGCCGCGCACCGCGCCGATGCGGCAGGGCGTGCACTTGCCGCAGCTCTCGATCGCGCCGAACTCGAAGGCGAAACGCGCCTGCTCCGCCATGTCGACGGTGTCGTCGAAGACGACGATGCCGCCGTGGCCGACGATCGCGCCTACGCCCGAGAAGGCCTCGTAGTCGTAGATCGTCTCGAACAGCGAGACCGGCAGATAGGCCCCGAGCGGCCCGCCGCACTGGACGGCGCGGACGGGACGTCCGCTCGCCGTGCCGCCGCCGATCTCCTCGACGATCGCGCCGAGCGTCAGGCCGAAGGCGGTCTCGTAGAGGCCGCCGTTCTTCACGTTGCCGGCGATCTGGATCGGCATGGTGCCGCGCGAGCGGCCGACGCCGTAGTCGGCATAGGCCTGCGCCCCGTCGGCGAGGATGGTCGGGATGGTGGCGAGCGACAGGAGATTGTTGATCACCGTCGGCTTGCCGAAGAGACCGGCGATCGCCGGCAGCGGCGGCTTTGCCCGCACGATGCCGCGCTTGCCCTCGATGCTCTCCATCAGCGCCGTCTCTTCGCCGCAGACATAGGCCCCGGCGCCGACACGCAGTTCCAGCTCGAAGGTCTGGCCCGAGCTCAGCACGTTCTCGCCGAGGTAACCGGCGGCACGCGCCACCTCGATGGCGGCGGCGAAGGTCGCGTTGGCGTGGGGGTATTCGGAGCGCGAATAGACGAAGCCCTTGGTGGCGCCCACCGCGAGGCCGGCGATCGCCATGCCCTCGACGAGGGAGAAGGGGTCGCCTTCCATGATCATGCGGTCGGCGAAGGTGCCGCTGTCGCCCTCGTCGGCGTTGCAGATGACGTATTTGCGTGTCGCGCGCGCCATGGCGACGGTCTTCCACTTGACGCCGGTCGGGAAGCCCGCGCCGCCGCGGCCGCGCAGGCCCGACATCGAGACCTCCTCGAGCGTGCCGATCGAGCCGAGCTTGACCGCCCGCTCCAGCCCCTTCCAGCCGCCGTGGACGGCATAGTCTTCGAGGCTCAGCGGATCGACGATGCCGCAGCGGGCGAAGGTCAGCCGGGTCTGGCCGGCGAACCAGGGGTGATCCTCGGTCTTGCCGATGCAGGTCGGATGCTCGGCCCCGTGGATGAAGCCGGCGTCGAACAGCGAGGCGACGTCGTCGGGGGTAATCTCGCGATAGCCGACCCGGCCGAAGGGCGTCTCGACCTCGACCAGCGGCTCCATGAAGAAGGCGCCGCGCGAGCCGTTGCGGACGATCTCGACCTCCAGACCGCGGGCGGCGGCCTCCGCCAGGATCGCCTCGGCCACGGCATCGGCGCCCAGCGCCAGCGCGGTCACGTCGCGGGGAACGAAGATCCGGCTCATCGGGCGACCTCCTCGACCAGACGCTCGGCACCGACCTTGTCGAGCCGGGCGAAGGGCTTGCCGTCGACCATCGCCGACGGACCGTGGGTGCAGAGGCCGAGGCAATAGACCGGCTCGAGCGTCACCCGCCCGTCGGCGGTGGTCTCGTACCAGTCGATGCCGAGGAGTTTGGCGATACGGTCGCCGATCTCGCGGCCGCCGCGCGACTGGCAGGCCTCGGCGCGGCAGACCTTGATCACGTGGCGCCCGGTCGGCTCCTCGCGGAAGTCGTGGTAGAAGGTGACGATGCCGTGCATCTCGGCGCGCGACACGTTGAGCGCCTCGGCGATCAGCGGCACCGCCTGTTTCGGCACGCAGCCGAAGACGTCCTGCATGGCGTGCAGGATCGGCAGCGCCGGCCCCTCGAGATGGAGATGGGCCGCGATGATCTCGCTCGCGCGGGTGGCCTCGAAGGGTTGGGGCGCCGTCATGGGTCTCCGTTCCGGATGCCTGTCGCGGGAAATTCAAATCGGTTCGATGGTGCGGCATTCCGCCTCGGCGACGATCTGGTTTCAATATCGTTTTTCCGTGGAACGATTGGAAAACCAAATCGACGATGCGCGTTCGGGCGCCGAGACCCGATCGAGCACAACGGAAGTACCGGAATTTCAGGGCTTTCTCAGCCGGCGTCGCCGATCGACGGCGCCAGCCGGCGTGCTTCCACTGCAAGTGCTTCGACCAATGGCGGGCGCAGTTCACGTGCCGTGGTGACGAGGCCGATGGTGTGGTCGGCCTCCGGCTCGACGATCGGCAGGATGGCGATCGACGGATCGGAGAGCCCCAGCGCCTCGGCGAGGATTCGCGGCATCACCGACGACCAGCGCCCGGTCCGCACGTGGGCGGCGAGCACCATGATCGAATTGGATTCGAGCTTGGCCTGCGCCGTCTGCCCGACCTCGGCCAAGAGATGGTCGATGATGCGCCGGTTCTGCATGTCGGGGGTCAGCAGGCACAGCGGAATGCGCCCGACCTCGCGCCAGGTGATGGTGTCGCGGCCCTTGAGGGCACTGCGGAGCGGCCCGTCGGCGCCGGTGACGAGGTGATAGCGCTCGCGATAGAGCGGCACGGTGGCGACGCGCCCGAGCGGCTCGTTGTCGAGATAGGTGAGGCAGGCGTCGATCTCGAGGTTTTCCAGCAGTCGCAGCGCCTCGGACGAATTGCGCGAGAAGATCGACATCTTCACGTCCGGCCAGCGCTCGGTGAAGGCGGTGGTCAGCCGCGACACCATCGGCAGCGCCGTCGGGATGACCGCGAGCTTGAGGTGGCCGGTGAGGCCGCGCCGCATCGAGACGAGGTCCTCCTTCAAGGACCGCGTGTCGCCGACGATGCGCCGCGCCCATTCCAGCGCCCGCTCGCCCTCCGCCGTGAAGCCCTTGAAGCGCGAGCCGCGTTCGACCAGCGGCGCGCCGAGAATGTCCTCGAGCTGACGGATGGCAGAGGAGAGCGTGGGCTGCGACACGCCACAGGCCTCCGCCGCCCGGCCGAAATGCCGTTCACGGGCGAGCGCGATCAGGAACTCGAGCTTGTCGATCATCGCCGCCGCCCGAAGATCTCGTCGATCACGGCCGGCACTTCGCCGATCGTCTCCAGCCTTCGATGGCGCGGCGCGTCGGCGGGCACCTCGGCGACCTCGTGGCTCCAGGTGACGTGATAGGGGATGTGCAGGCCCCAGTAGCCCGCCGTCAGCGCCGGCAGGATGTCGGAGACGGCGGAATTGCCGATCATCACCGCCTCGCCTTCGCCGGCGCCCGCCCGCGAGAAGATGCGCTGGTAGGTGGCGGCGGTCTTCTCCGAGACGATCTCGATCGACGAGAAACGCTCGGCGAGGCCGGATCGGGCGATCTTCTGTTCCTGATCGAGCAGGTCGCCCTTGGTGATCAGCACCAGCCGGTGGCCGGCCTCGACCAGCGTGTCGAGCGTCTCGACCACGCCCGGCAGCGGCTCCACGGGGTGTTCCAGCATGTCGCGACCGATCGCCAGCAGCTCGGCGATCACGGAAGGCGGCAGCGCGTCGTCGGAGACGGCGAGCGCCGTCTCGATCATCGACAGGGTGAAGCCCTTGATGCCGTAGCCGTAGAGCCTGAGGTTGCGCCGCTCGGTCGCCTCCAGCCGTGCGGTCAGCCCGTCGGAATCGGCGTGATTGCCGAGGAGTTCGACGAAGCGATCGTGGCTGAGCCGGAAGATCGTCTCGTTGTGCCAGAGCGTGTCGTCGGCGTCGAAGCCGATGATGCCGATCGTCATGTGTCCCGTCCCGTCTTGGGGACAGACAGCCTAGGGGCGAGGGCAGGGGAAACGCAAGGCGCGGCGTGCGGGGGCGAGACGGGGCCGGAAACGCGAAACGGGTGAACGCGAGGAGGCGTTCACCCGTCGACCGTCGTGCGCTGTTGTTCTTTTCTTTTGGCCGCGGCCCGTATTCCGTGTGCGAATACTGGTCTACACTTCCGACCTTTCGTATGCAATCGCCGAGACGCTGGGTCGCACCCGTCATTGCAGACGCGGTGAAAGTCGAACTACGCCGTCTTCGAGAATTCGTCGAAAATCGTCACGACTTCCGCTCGAGCCGGGCGATCAGCGAAGACGTGTCCCAGCGGCCGCCGCCCATGTCCTGGACCTCGCCGTAGAACTGGTCGACCAGGGCCGAGACCGGCAGGCGGGCGCCGTTGCGCCGCGCCTCGTCGAGGACGATGCCGAGGTCCTTGCGCATCCAGTCGACCGCGAAGCCGAAGGAGAACTGGCCCTGATCCATCGTCTTCCAGCGGTTCTCCATCTGCCAGGACTGCGCCGCGCCCTTGGAGATGGTGGTGATCACCTTCTCGACGTCGAGCCCCGCCCTGTGGGCGAAGTGGATCGCCTCGGCGAGACCCTGGACGAGGCCGGCGATGCAGATCTGGTTGCACATCTTGGCGAGCTGACCGGCGCCGGCCGGACCCATGTGGGTGCAGGCGCGGGCGAAGGCGGCGATCACCGGTTCGGCCTTCGCGAAGGCCGCGGCATCGCCGCCGACCATCACGGTGAGCACGCCGTTCTCCGCACCCGCCTGACCACCGGAGACCGGCGCGTCGAGGAAGACGAGGCCCCGCGCTTCGGCTTCCGCCGCCAGCTCGCGCGCCACGTCGGCCGAGGCCGTGGTGTGGTCGACGAAGATCGCGTCCTTGCTCATGGTGGCGAAGGCGCCGTCGGGGCCGATCGTCACCTGACGCAGATCGTCGTCGTTGCCGACGCAGGCGAAGACGATCTCGGCGCCCTTCGCCGCTTCCGCCGGGGTGGCGGCGAAGGCGCCGCCGTTCGCCGCGACCCAGGCCTCGGCCTTGGCGGCGGTGCGGTTGTAGACGGTCACGTCGTGGCCGCCCTTGACCTTCAGATGGCGCGCCATCGGGCCGCCCATCACGCCCAGACCCAGAAATGCGACCTTGGCCATCGTCTTCTCCGTCGATTTGGAAGGACGCGATCCGTTCACTGGATCGCGAAGGGGAACCAGCGCCCGGCGATGCGGTCGAGCGTGCCGTCGCGCGCGAGCTCGGCGAGCGCCCGGTCGACGAGCAGGCCGAGGTCGCGGTCGGTCTTGCGATAGGCGATGCCGGCGCCGTCGCCGAAGCGCTCGGCGTCGAGCACCTCGTCGCCGACGAACTGCACCTTGCCGCGCGGCGCCGGGCCGTCGAGCCAGCGATAGAGGGCGAGCGTGTCGCCGAAGGCGAGGTCGACCGAGCGATCGGCGACCGCGGCGCCGGCCGCCGCCTCGTTGGGGAAGGGCACGACGACCGCTTTCGGATGGGCGGCGGCGAGCTGGGCGGCATGGGCGGTGCCGGCGCGCACGCCGACCCGCATCCCGGCGAGCGTCGCCGTCACCGGGTTCGCGCGCATCTCGCCGACGCGGGCGACGAAGCGCGGGCCGATGCGGTGATAGCGGCGGGTGAAGTCGTAGGTCCGGCGCGAGGTGTCGACGACCGGCATCGAGGCGACGAGCGCGTCGACGCGCTTGCCGTCGAGCGCCGGCACCAGCCCGTCCCAGCCGACCGCCACGATCTCGCAGTCCGCCGCGAGCTTCTGGCAGAGGGCGCGGGCGACGTCGACGTCGTAGCCGGCGGGCCTGCCGTCCGCCTCGGTGCGGCTGAAGGGCGGATAGGCGCCGTCGACGCCGATCCGGATGCGCGGCCAGTCGCGCGCGGCGGCGGGGCCGGCGATCACGAGCGCGGCGAGGAGGGCGGCGAGGAAAGGCGGGCGAAGGGCCATGTCGCAATCTCTGGTCCTGCGGGCGGTCGGAGTGTCTCCCCGTCGCCGGACCGGTCCTATATCATGGGTCGGCCCGCGCGTCCTCCTCTCGAAGGAACTCCCCCATGTCGGAACGCATCTCGGTCGATCGCCTGCGCCCGACCCAGCTCACCCTCGGCTACGACGACGTCACCCGCCGTCGTGCCAAGATCGCCCGGATGGAGGCCGCCGACTTCGCCGACTATCTCGAGCGCAAGGCGGTTCCCCACGTCATCGGACCCGGCGGCGCGGTCTTCATGACCGACCATCATCATCTGGTGCGGGCGCTGTGGGAGGAGGGGCGCCCCGAAGCGAAACTCGGCCTCTGCGTCGCCGACTGGTCGCATCTCGACGACAGGCGATTCTGGGCACGGATGGACGACGAGGCGCTGTGCTGGCCGATCGACGCCGACGGCAACCGCCGCCCCTTCGCCGCCATCCCCGATCACGTCTCCAAGCTCACCGACAACCCCTGGCGCACGCTGGCGCGTCGCGTCCGCGGCAAGGCCTTCGCCGACGACGACACGCCGTTCCAGGAATTCATGTGGGGCGACTATTTCCGCTCCTTCATGAGCCGTCGCCTGATCGACACCGACATCGAGATCGCCGCCGATCTGGCCAAGCGCCTCGCCCGCCTCGACGAGGCGCGCGACCTGCCCGGCTGGAAGGGCGGCGACGACGAGGATCGTCCCAACGGCAACGGCAAGAAGGCGAAGGAAGACGACTGAGCCGGCGCGCCCGAAGTGCTTTCGGGGACTGGGCGGCGCCCCTCCTCCGCCCTCACTGCCCGATGACGGAGAACGGCGCGCCGACCACCGAGCCCGCGACACCGCCGACCGCGCCGAAGGTGCCCGAGACCGCGCCGCCGACCCGGTCGCCGAGGCCGACGCGCGGATCCGACACCGGCTGCCCCGCCACCAGCCGCCCGCCGATCAGACGGACCACGTCGCCGTCGTCGGCGAACTTGCCGTGGGCGAGACGGTCGGCGGTCTTCACGTCGGTCAGGTCGAAGACGTGGATGTTCTCCTTCTCCAGCATCGACTTCCATTGATCCGACTTGGGATCGATCGCGCCGACGCGCTCGACGTCGCCGGCGATCACCTTGGAGAAGTCGAGCGCCTTGTCGTCGCGCGACACGAACAGCGACAGCCGCGGCCGCGGCTGGCCGAGGCGGGCGACCTGACGGCGGAAGACGTCGCCGTCGATGTCGGGCGAGGCGAGGATCACGTCGTGGATCTTGGCCGGCACGCGGCCGTCCTTGATGGCGATCTGGCGCAGCGTCTCCATCGTCAGCCACGTGCCCATCGAATGGGCGAGGATCGAGATCTCCTTGACGTCCGGTGCGGCGGCGGCGGCGCGCAGCAGCGCCTCGAAGGCGTCGCGGGAATAGTTGGTGCTCTCGCGGTCGTAGACGTATTGCGTCACCTCGCCGCGCGACGGCCAGGTGAAGAGGATCGGCGTGAAGTCGGTGCCGGAATCGTGGACGAACTGGGCGAAGCGGAAGACCGCGTCGTCGTAGCGCGTGTTGTAACCGTGGACGAAGATCAGCGCCCGTCCGTTGCCGACCCGGTGGAACCAGGCCTTGGCCTCGGCGACGTCGACGTCGCGATCGCCGCCGACCACGGCGAACTCGCGCGTCGGATCGGGCGGCGACGACGACGGCCAGATCACTTCGCCGACCTTGCGGGTCGGAACCGGCGGGATCGAGATCACGAGCTCGGTCTGATGCATCGCCGAGTCGCGTTCGCCGGAATAGAGCTTGGTCGGGTCGGGGTCGCTCGCCCGCGTCGTCACCACCAGCATGTCGACGGTCGCCGCCCCTTCGGGCTTCGGCCCGACGAAGCCGAGCACGCCCTCGCTGCGGCCGCTGCAGCCCGCGAGCACGGCGACGAGCATCAGCGCCGCGGCGCCGCGGCGAAGGGTGGGATGGGTTCGGGTCACGTCGCTCGCCATGGCTCTGCCGGCGCCTCGTCTGGTCGCCGGCATTCTGGTCGAGAGGCGCTGCGCGGGCAAGGTGTCCCGCGCTCAGCCCTGCGACTTCTCCGTGGTCTTCTCGGTCTGGACGTACTGCAGCGGCAGCGCCGTCGTGTACTTGATCTGCTCCATCGCGAAGGTCGTCGAAACGTCGGCGATGTCGATCTTGGCGATCAGCCGCTTGTAGAAGGCGTCGTAGGCCTCGATGTCGGGCACGACGACGCGCAGCAGATAGTCGACCTGACCGGCCATGCGGTAGAACTCGACGACTTCCGGCATCTGCGCCACGATCTCGGCGAAGCGCTTCAGCCAGTCCTCGGAATGGGTAGAGGTGGTGATCGAGACGAAGGCGGTGACCTTGGTGTTGACCTGCCGCGGATCGAGCACGGCGACCCGGCGCTGGATGACGCCGTCCTCCTCGAGCTTCTGGATGCGGCGCCAGCACGGCGTCGTCGAGAGCCCCACCCGGCGGCCGATCTCGGCGACGGGAACGGTGCAGTCCTCCTGCAGGACCTGGAGGATCTTACGGTCGATGCGGTCGATCACGGTGTGTCTCCGTATGGAGCATTATTTTCCAATTTCTCTCCATTCAGACGTGATCGAATTTGCCGTTGCGGTCAATCATGCGGGAAAAATAAAAATCAGTTCCCAATGGCCGGCGCTTCCGGAGCATGGGTGAGGGCTCGTGCGATCTCGGCGCGCAGTCGCGGTATCGCCTCGGCCTCGAACCAGGAATGACGTTTCAACCAGGCGGAGTTCCGCCACGACGGATGGGGCAGGGGGAAGACCATCGGCGCCCCCGACCGTTCGGCGATCTCGCGCCAGCGGGCGACGGTTTCGGTGAGGCTCGCCCCGGCCTCCGGCCCCAGATGCCAGAGCTGCGCCGGCCGGCCGACCGCCAGGATCAGCCGGACCTGCGGCATCACCGCCATGACGCGGGCGCGCCAGGCCGGCGCGCATTCCCGCCGCGCCGGCAGATCGCCGCCCTTGGCGTCGTGGCCGGGAAAGCAGAAGCCCATGGCGGCGACCGCCACCTTGGAGCGGTCGTAGAAGGTCTCGGCGTCGACCCCCATCCAGGCGCGCAGCCGGTCGCCCGACGGGTCGGTGAAGGGCAGCCCCGAGGCATGGACCCGGACGCCCGGCGCCTGCCCCGCGACGAGGATCGGCGCCGTCGCCGACAGTCGCGTCACCGGCCTTGGCTCGTGCGGGAGGGCCCGCCCGCGCGGCGCGTCGCGGCAGAGCCGGCAGAGCGCGATCTCCGCCTCGAGCGGGGCGACGGCATCGTGATCGGGAACGTACGTCATCGCTCCTCCACCCCGATGAAGCCATGACCGCGCGACTGGCGGCGGAAATCCTCCGGCCACTCGAAACGCATCGCCCACAGGCCGCGGCGGTTGCGTCGCGCCTCCGCCTCTTCCGCCTCGTGACCGCCGTACGCGACGGCCCAGCCCTCGCGCACCATCGTCGCCCCGAGATCGACCGCGCCGACCCGGCAGGTGGCGAGCCCGCGGCCGTATTTGTCGAGCCGGCTCCAGCTGCACTCGACCGGCCGCCCGTCGATCAGCGCCGCGAGGCGTGCCCTGGCCGCCTCGCCGCAGGCGAAGGGGCGGTCGTCGGCGAGACAGGTCTGGGCGAGTTCCGGCGCGTCGATGCCGGCGAGGCGGAGCCGCGTGTCGCCGATCGCCACGCTGTCGCCGTCGGCGACGTGGACCCGCCCGCGCCGTTCGCCGTGGGCCTCGACCGCGTGGTCCGAGCGCCAAGCGCCCTTCGTCCAGTCGTGCCATGCACGATCGGCGAGGCTCGCCGCGCCGATCGCCGCGGCGAAGCCGAGAACATAGCCGATGCGTCGCGTCGGAACGGGGGAAAACCTCGGAATCGGCGTCGTCCTCACGCAGCGTTAACCAAAGCCGTGAAGGCTTTGTTGAGCATTCCTCCGTAGCGTCCGTCGAGGGGGAATTGCAAACTTACCCAAGGGAAGAGGACGGCGTGGTGGAGGCGGAAACGCCCATCCCCAGGAGCGACGGCAAGACGGCCGTCAATGCCGCGCGCTCGGCGCGCCGGCATACGCTCGTGCGCACCGTCAAGGACGTCCGTGAACAGCTCGAATCGGGCTCGGCGATCAAGCCGGCCTTCGACTGGGAACTGATGGTCGAGCACGCCCGGCTGCGGCGCTCGGCCTCGCCCTGGCTCGGCCTCCTCATCGGCGTTCTCGCGGTGGTCGGCGTCCTGTGGACCGACCGCATCCTGCTCGCCGCCTGGGTCGTCTGCATCCTGGTGACCCACACCACGGCGCTGTTCTTCGCCGGCCGGTTCCTGGCGCTCGACCGGCAGGAAGCGAACCTGATGGCCTGGCGCCGGCGTTTCGCCGCGCTCGACGCCGCCTTCGGCCTGACGCTCGGCTCGCTCTTCATCCTGCCCGGCTACGGCGGGCTGGTCACCGACGTCTTCCAGTTCTCCTCGATGATGATCCTGGTGGCGGTCTGCTCGGTGCTCTCCGCCAACCTGCCGGCGGCGATGTTCGCCTCGACCCTGCCGATCACCGTGATGACCGTCGCCGGCTACATCCAGCGCCCCGAGGCGACGTTCGCGCCGGCGCCGTCGCCGGCGGTGATCTTCGCGCTGATGGCGATGGTGACGCAGGCCTTCTTCATCGCCCTCGGCCATCGGCTCTACCGCTCCTCGCTCTCCGAGATCGAGGCCCGCGCCGAGAAGGACGGGCTGATCGTCGAGCTGGAACACGCCAATGCGCTCTCCGACGAGAGCCGGCGCAAGGCGGAGGAGGCGAATTTCGCCAAGTCGCGCTTCCTCGCCACCATGAGCCACGAGCTGCGCACGCCGCTGAACGCCATCCTCGGCTTCTCCGAAGTGATCCGCGACGAGATCATGGGGCCGCTCGAGAACGAGACCTACAAGGGCTACATCTCCGACATTCACGACAGCGGCCGGCATCTGCTCGAGCTGATCAACGAGATCCTCGACATCTCCCGCATCGAGGCGGGCCGCTACACGCTGAACGAGGAGTCGGTGACGCTGCCCTACATCGTCGAGGACTGCGCCCACATGATCGGCCTCAGAGCCCGATCGAAGGGCCTGACCATCGTCGAGCAGTACGAAGCGGCGATGCCGAAGATCTGGGCCGACGAGCGCGCGCTGCGCCAGATCGTGCTCAACGTCCTCTCCAACGCCGTGAAGTTCACGCCGACCGGCGGCACCGTCACCGTCAAGGTCGGCTGGACCGCCGGCGGCGGCCAGTACGTGGCGATCAAGGACACCGGCCCGGGCATTCCGGAAGAGGAGATCCCGATCGTCCTCTCTCGCTTCGGCCAGGGCTCGATCGCCATCAAGTCGGCCGAACAGGGCACCGGCCTCGGCCTGTCGATCGTCCAGGCGCTGATCGGCATGCACGGCGGCACCTTCGACCTGCGCTCGAAACTGCGCGAGGGGACGGAAGTGACCGTCACCATCCCGCATTCCCGTGTGCTCGAGGTCATGCCGCGCCTCGACGAACGCCCCGACCGCAAGGCCGCCGGCCAACGGCGCTGACCCGCCCGCCCGCCGGATCGTCGCCCGTCAGATCGCCGTCCGCGGCTCGCGGCCGAAGAGCTCTGCGAGAACCCGCAACGCCCGCTCCAGCGTCGCGATCGGCGGTGCGCCGAGGCAGACGCGGACGCCGCCCATGCGCGCCCGCGGATCGGCGAGCGGTGCCGCCGCCGGCATCAGCACCACGCCGGCCGCCGCCGCCCGCGCGACGAAACGCTCCGCCGCCTCCGCCGTCATCGGCAGCCAGACGTGCAGCCCGGCAGCACTCGGCGCCACCGCATCCTCCGGCAGGATCGCCTCGACCAGCGCCCGCCGCTTCTCGGCATCCGCCCGGATCGCCGCGCCGACCGCCCGCGCCGTGCCGTCGGCGAGCCAGCGTTCCATGATCCGGCAGGCGAGCATCGAGGCGGTGGTCGAGGTCGCCTGCAGCCCGAGCAGCGCCGGCTCGACGAAGGCTTCGGGCACCGCCAGCGCGCCGATGCGCACGCCCGGGCTCAGCGCCTTGGAGAGGCCGGAGACGTGCAGCGTCCGATCCGGCGCCAGCGCGGCGATCGGTGAAAGCCCCTCGGGGGCGAAGATCGCGTGGACGTCGTCCTCGATCAGGATGGCGTCGTGGACCTCGGCGAGGCGCGCGATCGCTCGCCGCCGTGCGGCGCCCATGGTCGCACCCGTCGGGTTGTGCAGCGTCGGCGTCAGATAGACGACCGGCCGACCGCGCCGGACGCGCCGCGCCAACGCTTCTTCGAGTGCGGCAGGGACGAACCCCTCGGCGTCGGTCGGAAGGCCGGCGACCTCGACACCCGCCCGCCGCGCCCAGACGAGGGCGCCGGGATAGGTGGCGGCCTCGGTGATCAGCACCGAACCGGGCGGACAGGTGGCCGAAAGGGCGATCGCCAGCGCGTGCTGCGCCCCGTTGGTCAGGATCACCCGCCGCCCCGGCACGTCGAGCCCGAATTCGCCGAGCCGTCGCGCCATCAGCGCGCGATGCTCGGGAAGGCCGGCCGCCGGCGCATAGGCGCCGAACGTGTCGGCGTCGAGCGTGCGGGCGAGATCGGCGAGCGTCGCGGCGAGCACCCGGTCGGCGAGGAGCCGCGGCGGCACGTTGACCGAGAGATCGATCGTCTCGATCGGCCGTGGCGCGATGCCGGCGACGAACATGCCGCGCCCGCGCGCGCTGGCGACCAGCCCCAACCGTTCGAGCGCCGCATAGGCCTTGGTGACGGTGCCGAGCCCGACCGACAGGCGCCAGGCGAGGTCGCGATGCGCCGGCAGCCGCGCCCCCGGGGCGACGTGGCCGCTGCCGATGTCCTCGGTGAGCGCCGCCACCAGCCGGTCGACCGGCGAGCCGTCGCCTTCGGCGAGACGGGGGCTCCAGGGACTGTCGAGTTTCATGCGTGATCTCGAAAAGTGTCACGTGACGCTATTTGACTTTCCTTCAAAGTGTCACGTTTCTAGGCTGCGGTCCATCGCAATCCGCAAGAAGGACCGCCCGCCGATGACGATGGACATGCTCTTCGCGCTCGCCACCTATGCCTTCGTCACGACGATCACGCCGGGGCCGAACAACACGATGCTGCTCGCCTCCGGCGCCAATTTCGGCTTCGTGCGGACGCTGCCGCATCTCGCCGGCATCAGCCTCGGCTTCGCCCTGATGGTCGCGGTGATGGGGCTCGGCCTCGCTGCCGCCCTCGTCGCCTGGCCGGCGCTGCACGAGGTGCTGCGCTGGGTCGGCGTCGTCTGGATGCTGCGGCTGGCCTGGCTCCTCGCCCGCGCCGGTCCGATCGGCGAGACGACCCGCGCCGGCGCCCGGCCGATGCGTTTCCACGAGGCGGTCGCCTTCCAGTGGGTGAACCCCAAGGCCTGGGTGATGGCGATCGGCGCGGTCGCGGCCTATGGCGGCGGCGACGGCCGGCTCGCCGCGACGATGGTGATCCCGCTCGTCTTCATCCTGGTCGGTGCGCCCTGCATCGCCACCTGGGCGGCGCTCGGCGCCGGCCTGCGTCGGGTGCTCGCCGACCCGCGGCGGCTGGCGATCTTCAACCTCGCCATGGCGCTGGCGCTGGTCGCCTCGATCGTGCCGATCGTCTTCGACGGGCGGTGAGGCGGGGGAGGGGTGGCGATGGGCCGACGCCCTTCCTTCCGTTCGGCTTCACCCTGAGGTGCCCGGCCACCGGCCGGGCCTCGAAGGGCGAAGTCGTCGACGGGCCGTGCCTCTCGGCCCTTCGCACTTCGAGGCTCGCTTCGCGAGCACCTCAGCATGAAGGGCCTCTGCGACAGGCCGAACTACGAGAGAGAGCCGGAATGCCTTCCGGCCGCCCTCATTCCTTGTTCGACACGCCCGCTTCGGCGAACGTCGCCATGCCGGCGTGGCAGGCGGCGGCCGCACGCACGATCGAGGCGGCGACCGCCGCGCCGGTGCCTTCGCCGAGCCGCATGCCGAGATCGAGCAGCGGCTTCTTGCCCATCGCGGCGAGCGCGCGCTGGTGCGCCGGTTCGGCCGAGACATGGGCGAAGATGCAGTGGTCGATCGCCCGCGGGTTCATCGCATGGACGATCGCCGCCGCGGCGGAGGTGACGAAACCGTCGACCACCACCGGCACCTTCTGATGCCGCGCGGCGATGATCGCGCCGACCATGGCCGCGATCTCGCGGCCGCCGAGGCGACGCAGGATTTCGAACGGGTCCATCTCGCCGCCGATGCGCAGCACGGCCTGTTCGACCACGGCCGCCTTGTTGGCGAGCGCCGCACCCTGCACGCCGGTGCCGGGACCGACCCATTCGGCCGCGGTGCCGCCGAACAGGGCGAGGTAGATCGCCGAGGCGACGGCGGTGTTGCCGATGCCCATCTCACCGAGGCAGAGGAGGTCGACGCCGCCGGCCAGCGCTTCCATGCCGTAGGCCATGGTGGCGGCACAGCCCTGGGCGTCGAAGGCGTCTTCCTCGGAAATGTCCGGAGTCGGGTGGTCGAGCGCCAGCTCGAACACCTTGAGGCCGATGTCGGAGGCCATGCAGATCTGGTTGATCGCCGCGCCGCCGGCGCCGTAGTTGGCGACCATCTGCTTGGTCACTTCCGCCGGAAAGGCCGAGACGCCCTTGGCGGTGATGCCGTGATTGGCGGCGAAGACCGCGACCAGCGGCTTTTCCACCTTCGGCGGGATCTTGCCGGTCGAGGCCGCCAGCCATTCGGCGATCTCTTCGAGCCGACCGAGCGAACCGGGGATCTTGGTCAGCTGCGCGTCGCGGGCGCGATAGGCCTCGACCGCGGCGGTCTCCGGCTCCGGCAGGAGATTGACGAGATCGCGGAAGTCGTCGAAGGGAGAAGCGGCCATGGGAATCCTCTCGCAGGCGATGCTGGGCTCTCGTGCGGCCGTCTATACCTCGCGCATCGGTGCGGCAAGGGGGGGCCTTCCGTCTCCGCTCCGTATGTGCCGCCGCCGATCCCCTCGCGTCGGAGCCTCCGATGAACGTCCCCGCGCCGCTCGCCCGTCTCGTCGCCCTCGTCGGCGACCATGTGCCGCTCCTCCTCGCAGAGGCGGCGGCGATGACGCGTTTCTTCTCGCGCCTGCCGCTGCCGCGCCTGGGCAAGGCCGACGATCCGGCCTGCCCGCCGCCCTTCGCCCGCGCCCTGCGCATGCTGCCGCTCGCGGCCGTGGTGATCGCCGCACCCGCGGCGCTGGTCGCGGCGCTTCTCGCCGCGAGCCCGCTCTCCTCGCTCGCCGCCGCGGCGGTGACGGTGACGGCGATGACGCTCGCCACAGGGGCCTTCCACGAGGACGGCCTCGCCGACGTCTCCGACGCCTTCGCCGGCGGTCGCGACGCGGCGCGGCGGCTCGAGATCATGAAGGACAGCCGTATCGGCGCCTATGGCGGCACCGCACTCGCCGCCCAGTTCGTGCTGCGCACGGCGTTTCTCGCCGATCTGATCGAGGTCGTCGGCCCGCGCGCCGGGCTGTTGGTGCTCGTCGTCGCGGCGCTCGCCCGCACCGCCGCGCTCGGTCTCGCCTGGCTGCTGCCCAATGCCCGCGCCGACGGGCTCGCCCATGCCGTCGGCCGACCCGAGACGGTGCCGCTGGCGATCGGCCTCGGTACGGCGCTGGCGCTCTTCCTGGTGATCGCGACGACCGTCGCCGGCCCCGCCGAGGCGCTGATGGCGCTGGGTCTGGCGCTCGCCGCGCTCGCCGGCCTCGCGGCGTTGGCGCGGGCGAAGATCGGCGGCGTCACCGGTGACGTCATCGGCGCCGGGGTGTTGGTCGCCGAGATCGCGCTGCTGCTCGGCCTCGCGCTGTGAGCCGCGGGCGCGACGGACGCCGATCCGCCGCGCCTTCGCTCCGTCAGTCGTCACGCGGCGGCGCGGCGTCGACCGTGTCGTCGAGATGTTCGGCGTCGCGGCCGAGCGACCGGCCGATCCGTTCCCAAATCTCGCGCAGCCGGTGGACGTGCAGATCGTCGACCATGACACGCACGGCGTGGATGATCGAGGCGTCCGGCACGCCCTCGGCCTTCCGCCAGACCGGTTCGCGGTCCTCCTCGTCGCAGACCTCTTCCTCGATGTCGGCCGTCTCGGCGACCGTCGCGAGCACCGCGGCGGCGAAGTCGGCCGGCAGCGGCGACGCCCGCGTCGGGTCGGGCAACGGCGCCAGTGTCCGCGCCGGCGACTTCGGCTCCGCCGCCGCCTTCAGCACGGCGTCGAGCCGGGCATTCGGCGTGAACAGGATGGCGCCGACGAACTGGCGCAGCGCGTGGGTCGACCGCCGCGACAGCACCATCCTCTCGAGATCGAAGATCGTGCGGACGTTGAACTGCTGGAAGATCATGAAACGCTCCAGCCCGGCGATGGTGCAGAGCTGCGCCTGCGCCACCCAGTCGATCGTCTGGTAGATGCCGTAGGGCGTCTCGATGTGCAGCAGGATCGGGTTGGCGGTGGCGAGGTTCTGCACGTCGCAGAGACCGACGTCCTCCAGCCGGTAGCGCGTGCCGAAGTCGATGCCGTCGAGCACCTCGAGCGGCACGATGCCGACATGGTCGTCGAAGCGGTTGTCGGTCCGCTTGATCAGCGCGAAGACGCCGCGCAACGGCGACTTGGCGGCGAGCTGGCGCCCCACCGTGTAGACGAACTGGAACCCGGCTTCCGGCTGCACGCCGATGACGAAGGCGCCGGCCAGCACCGCCAGTCCCCACAGGGCCTGCACGTGCCCCCAGCCGCCCTCCGGCGTCACGTCGCCGAGCGGCGGGGCGATCCGGCCGTAGACCGCCATGACGACGGTGACCAGCACGAACTGGCCGAAGGCCCGGACCGGCACCCGCGGTGTCAGGTCGAAGTTGATCGCCGAGCCGATCAGCAGGCGCAGGGTGAAGAAGGTGGCGCCGAGCAGGCCGGCGGCGAGATAGGTCGGCAGATCCTTGCCGCCGAGCGCGACGACCTCCTTGGCACCGATTCCATCGAGGACGAAGAAGGTGACCCCGGTGACGACGATCGCATAGGGCAGGAAGGCGAGCAGCAGATACCAGTTGGTCGCCAGCCGCCAGATCCGCGTCCGACCGACGAGTGCGTAGAGTTCTTCCGACGACAGGGCCGAAGCGCCCTGCTCTCGGATGGTCTCGCGCTGGGCATCGGTGCACAGGTCGAAGAGATCGATGATGTATTTCGTCACCACGAACTCGAAGGACGGCGACTTGGTCGGCGGTTCCGGCCGGCGTCGGCGACCGGCGGGCCTGCGACAATCGTCGTGGTCGCCGTTCGTCTGGTCGTTCGCCAGCGGATCGTAGAAGAAGTTGCGGCGGAACTCCTCGATCAGCCGGATGCGTCGGATGCGCACCTCGTGCTGGACGAAGATCAGGACCAGCGGCAACAGGACCGCCAGCACCAGGGACACCGCGGTGGCCATGCCGATTTGTGCGAGGATGCCCATCGCAACCCTCCCGAGTTCGATCGATGGAGGGTGCATTGTACGGTGTATTGCGTAACGCTACAACTTGGAATCGAAGCTCGGCGAACGCGTCTTGCCGAAACGCCTGCGCCGCGCCATCTGTCGGGCGTCACCTTCCGCCGGAACCGCCGATGCCCCTGCCGCCGCCCGTCGCCTCGCCCTGCCTCAAACAGTGTCAGCTGCATCCGATCGAGAAACTCTGCCTCGGCTGTTTCCGCACGATCGACGAGATCGGCCGCTGGACGCGGTATTCCGACGCCCGGCGGCAGGCGATCATGGCGGAACTCCCCGCCCGTCGGCAGGCCCGCGAGATGCGCGAAGCGGCGCTGGCGGCGCGGCGCGAGGCCGCCTCACGCGGAGGCGCGGTCGGCTGAGGCCGGGCGACGCACCGCGTCGAGCGCCTCGCGCAGCACCTCGAGCCCGGCGTCGGGCGAGATCGACTTCACCGTCAGGATCCGCCGCCAGCCGCGCGCGCCCGGCCGGCCGGCGAAGAGGCCGAGCATGTGGCGCACCACCTGATTGAGCTTGGCACCCGGCTCCTCGAGATGGCGGGCGATGTAGGGTTCCATCGCCTCGACCACGGCGAAGGGATCGGCGTCCTCGACCGCCTCGCCGAAGATCCGGCGATCGACTTGCCCCAGGATCGCCGGCGTCTCGTAGGCGGCGCGCCCCAGCATCACACCATCCAGCGCCACGCCCTCGTGCGGCTCGAGCAGCGCCACGGACTGGTCGATGTCGGCGATGCCGCCGTTGATGGCGATCGGCATCGTCGCCCAGCGCCGCTTCATGTCGAAGACGATGTCGTAGTCGAGCGGCGGCACGGTGCGGTTCTCGCGCGGGCTGAGGCCCTGCAGCCAGGCCTTGCGGGCGTGGATGGTCAGCGAGGCGACGCCGGCGGCGACGACCTTTTCGAGGAAGACCGGCAGCATCTCGCGCGGCTCGGCGTCGTCGATGCCGATGCGGCACTTGACCGAGATCGGCAGCGCCACCGCGCCACGCATCGCCGCGACGCAGTCGGCGACGAGATCCGGCTCGTCCATCAGCGAGGCGCCGAAACGCCCCGAGCGCACGCGATCCGACGGGCAGCCGCAGTTGAGGTCGATGCGGTCGTAGCCGAAGTCCGCGACGATCCGTGCGGCTTCCGCGAGCTGGGCCGGATCCGAGCCGCCGAGCTGGCAGACGATCGGGTGTTCGGCGGCATCGAAGCCGAGGAGCCGCGCGCGATCGCCGTGGATGATAGCCGGCGCCGTCACCATCTCGGTGAACAGCGCCGCCCGCTTCGTCATCAGCCGGTGGAAGTACCGGCAATGACGATCGGTCCATTCCATCATGGGGGCGACGGAGAAACGCAGGGCGGCTTCGGACGTGGACATCGGGGCTCCAAGGATCGCGAGACGGCCCTTCTAGCGTTTTCGCGCGCCTCGCGCGACCCTTGGACGTGCGCGACGGGAAAGCGCGCGAGCGGGGGACGACCCGCCGGGCACCCTTGCCTCGGTCGCGGTAGCCGACGCATCATCGCCGCCCGACCGGAGAGCCCGCGATGATCGACGTCACACGCCCCCTCGAACCGATCGCCGGCGTGATCCTCGCCGGCGGGCAGGGGCGACGCATGGGGGGCGTCGACAAGGCGCTGGTCGAATACGAGGGAAGGCCGCTCCTCGCCCATGTGGTCGAACGCTTCGCGCCGCAGGTCGATCGGCTGATGCTCTCGGCCAACGGTGATTCCGCCCGCTTCGCCGCCTTCGGGCTCGATGTCGTCGCCGATCTCTTCGCCGAACCGATGGGGCCGCTCGCCGGCCTCGCCGCCGCCCATCGCCGGCTGGAGACCGTTCGGTCCGACGCGCGCTTCATCGCCACCGTCGCCGTCGACGGCCCCTGCCTGCCGCGCGATCTCGTCGCCCGCCTCGCCGGTGCGCTCGCCGCACGGCCCGACGCGCGCGTCGTGGTCTCGCGCTCGCGCGGTCGCGTCCACCCGGTCGCGGCGCTGCATCGACGCGACGATCTCGAGGATTTGATCACCGGTCTCGCCGACGGGTCGGTCCGTCGCGTGATGAACTGGATCGAGCGCCGCGGCGTCGTTCTCGTCGATTTCGACGATGTGGACGGCGTCGATCCCTTCCTCAATCTCAATCGCCCCGAAGATCTCGGCGCGATGCGTCGGGACGGCGGAATCGCGCCGTCGCAGGCTCGTTAGACATTCGTTCGACGAGCCCCTTTCGGACCCATCTGGCCTCTTGCCAGAGGCCCGGCGATCCTGTCTAACCGAGTCATGCTCCGCGGCAAGGGAGCTGCGCGTCAGACGCATGGGCCGCGGGGACGTCTGGTACGAGGAGAGCCATTCATGAAGCGCCGTCAGTTTCTCGAGGCTGCGAGCGTCGGCACCGCCGCCGCTGCCGCCACCACGCTCGCCGCTCCGGCGATCGCGCAGACCCAGCCCAAGGTGAATTGGCGTCTGACGTCGAGCTTCCCGAAGTCGCTCGACACGATCTACGGCGGCGCCGAAGTGCTCGCCAAGGCCGTCTCCGAAGCGACCGACGGCAACTTCCAGATCCAGGTCTTCGCCGCCGGCGAGCTGGTCCCGGGCCTGCAGGCCGCCGACGCGGTGACCAACGGCACGCTCGAGATGTGCCACACCTGTTCCTACTACTACGTCGGCAAGGACCCGACCTTCTGCTGGGGCACCGCCGCGCCCTTCGGCCTCAACGCCCGTCAGCTCAACGCCTGGTTCTACCATGCCGGCGGCAACGAGCTGCTGAACTCGTTCTACGACAAGTACAACTTCATCGGCATGCCCGGCGGCAACACCGGCACCCAGATGGGCGGCTGGTTCCGCAAGGAGATCAAGACCGTCGCCGACATCAACGGCCTCAAGATGCGCATGGGCGGCATCGCCGGCCGCGTGCTGGCCAAGCTCGGTGCGGTGCCGCAGATGATCGCCGGCGGCGACATCTATCCGGCGCTGGAAAAGGGCACCATCGACGGTGCCGAGTGGGTCGGTCCCTACGACGACGAGAAGCTCGGCTTCTACAAGGTGGCGCCGCACTACTACTATCCGGGCTGGTGGGAAGGCGGCGCCGCGCTGCACTTCTTCATCAACAAGGCCAAGTGGGCCGAGCTGCCGAAGAACTACCAGGCGATCCTGACCGCGGCCGCCGGCTACGTGAACGTCGACATGCAGGCCAAGTACGATGCCCGCAACCCGGCGGCGCTGAAGCGCCTCGTCCAGGCCGGCGCGCAGCTCCATCCCTTCCCGGCGGAAGTCATGGACGCCTGCTACAAGGCCGCCCTCGAGCTCTATGCCGAGATCGGCAAGGAGAACGAGTGGTTCAAGAAGATCCACGACGCCGTCATCGCCTTCCGCAACGACGAGTATCTGTGGTGGCAGGTGGCCGAGTTCGGCTACGACGCCTTCATGATCCGCGCGCGTCGCGGCTGATCGACGGCTCTCGCGAGCATCGGGCCCGGTGGTTCTCCACCGGGCCCTTTTCTTTGTCGCGACCGCTGCCTCGGAGGCTTCTTCCGGCGGGAGACGGGTGAAAAGGACTGGCATTTTCGGAATGGCAGAGTAGCGTAAGACGCATACCTCTCCGCGACTTCGGCACGGCGCCCCGCCGCTGCCCGGGCCGGCGAGGGGCCGCCTGCGAGAGGGGCGGAGGCGTCGACCGGCCGAAGATGCCGGCGACGCGTGATCTCTGGGAGGAGATGCGACATGGAACGCCGGAAATTCCTGAAATCCGCTTCGATCGGCACCGCCGCGGCCGCGGCGACCACCCTGGCCGCCCCGGCCATCGCCCAGACCCAGCCCAAGGTGAGCTGGCGTCTGACCTCGAGCTTCCCCAAGTCGCTGGACACGATCTACGGCGCCGCCGAAGTTCTCTCCAAGGCGATCTCGGAGGCGACCGACGGCAACTTCCAGATCCAGGTCTTCGCCGCCGGCGAGCTGGTCCCCGGCCTCCAGGCCGCCGATGCGGTGACCGCCGGCACCGTCGAGATGTGCCACACCGCGCCCTACTACTACGTCGGCAAGGACCCGACCTTCGCCTTCGGCACGGCGGTGCCCTTCGGTCTCAACGCCCGCCAGCTGAACGCCTGGTTCTACCACGGCGGCGGCATGGACCTGCTCAACGAGTTCTACGGCCGCTACCAGATCCACGGCCTGCCCGGCGGCAACACCGGCACCCAGATGGGCGGCTGGTTCCGCAAGGAGATCAAGACCGTCGCCGACATGAGCGGCCTCAAGATGCGCATCGGCGGTCTCGCCGGTCGCGTCATCACCAAGCTCGGCGCCGTGCCGCAGCAGATCGCCGGCGGCGACATCTATCCGAGCCTGGAGAAGGGCACGATCGACGCCGCCGAATGGGTCGGCCCCTACGACGACGAGAAACTCGGCTTCTACAAGGTCGCGCCGCACTACTACTATCCGGGCTGGTGGGAAGGCGGCGCCTCGCTGCAGTTCTTCATCAACAAGGCCAAGTGGGCCGAACTGCCGAAGAACTATCAGGCGATCGTCACCTCGGCCGCGGCGATGGCCAACGTCGACATGCAGGCCAAGTACGACGCCCGCAACCCGGCGGCGCTGAAGCGTCTCGCCCAGGCCGGCGCCCAGCTCCATCCCTTCCCCAACGACGTGATGGAAGCCTCCCTCAAGGCCTCGCAGGAGCTCTATGCCGAGATCTCGAAGGAAAACGAGGCCTTCCGCAAGATGCACGACGCCGTCATGGCCTTCCGCAACGACGAGTATCTGTGGTGGCAGATCGCCGAGTTCGGCTACGACGCCTTCATGATCCGCTCGCGCCGTTCGTGATACCAGAGGCGAGAAACGAGAAAGGCCCCGGCGAGCGATCGCCGGGGCCTTTCGATTTGGCCGACCCTCGTGGGATCAGAACTTCGGCGGGCCGCCGAGGTCGAGGCCCGGGATGTCGATCGAGGGGATGTTGTCGAGCTGCTGCAGCGCCTTCGCCTGATCGGCGGCGTTCACCTGCGGCTTGGCCGAGATCACCAGACCGGGGGTGGTCATGACCAGCGTCACCATGACCAGCTGGATGAACACGAAGGGCACGGCGCCCCAGTAGATCTGGCTGGTCTTGACCGGCTCCATGGTCTTGCCCGTCACCTTGTCCTTGTAGCTGTTGCGCGGCGCGACCGAGCGCAGGAAGAACAGGGCGAAGCCGAAGGGCGGGTGCATGAACGAGGTCTGCATGTTCACGCCGAGCATGACGCCGAACCAGATGATCATCGTCTTGGTGATGTCCTCCGGCGTCGCCAGGCCGAACTGGGCGGCGATGGCGAGCGCGGTCGGGTCGGTGGTGAAGATCTTCTCCGCCGCCGGCTTCAGCAGCGGGATGATGATGAAGGCCAGCTCGAAGAAGTCGAGGAAGAAGGCCAGCAGGAACACCGCCAGATTGACGACGATCAGGAAGCCGTAGAGGCCGCCCGGCAGCGACGACAGCAGTTCCTCGACCCAGACGTGGCCGTTGACGCCGTAGAAGGTCAGCGAGAAGACGCGGGCGCCGATCAGGATGAAGACCACGAAGGCGGAGAGCTTGGCGGTCGATTCCGCCGCCTGCCGCACGATCTGGAAGTTGAAGCGGCCCGGGTCCTTGTCGATGTAGCGCTTGACCGCGGCGAGCAGCATGGCGCCCGAGGCGCCCATGGCGCCGCCTTCGGTCGGCGTCGCGACGCCGATGAAGATGGTGCCGAGCACCAGGAAGATCAGCGCCAGCGGCGGCACCATGACGAAGGTCGTCTGCTGTGCGATCCGTGACAGGAAGCGGAAGCCGAGGAAGCGGTCGCAGATCCAGTTGACCACGGCGATCGCGAAGGAGAAGGCGACCGCCACCGACATCGACAGGATGACGAAGTCCGCTCCGCCGTCGATGCCGCTCCGCCGGATGGTCCACCAGCCGACGATGCCCGAGACGATCACCAGGAAGGCGAGCGACAGCAGGCCGCGGTTCTCGTCGCCCGACTTGAGGACGAGGGCGACGCGGATCGCGAACCAGGCGAGCACCAGCACGATGGCGAGCAACACCAGCGAGCCGAGCACGCCCGAGATGCCGTGCGTGAAGCCGCCGACGATCGAGTCCCGGATCGCCGGCGCGAAGCCCACCGTCGCGGCGGCGAGGCCGGCGAGGATGAACAGCGCGTTGGTGCGGGCGAGGATCGCCGCCGAGCGCGGATTGTCCTCGCGGAAGGCGATCGCGTCGGCCGGCAGGCCCGGCGCCGCCTTCGGGTAGATCACGGTGACGATGAAGACGTAGACGGCGTAGAGCGCCGACAGCACGAGGCCCGGCACGAAGGCGCCCTCGTACATCGAACCGACGTCGGCCCCGAGCTGGTCGGCCATGACGATCAGCACCAGCGACGGCGGGATGATCTGGGCGAGCGTGCCGGAGGCGGCGATGACGCCCGAGGCGAGCCGCCGGTCGTAGCCGTAGCGCAGCATGATCGGCAGCGAGATCAGGCCCATCGAGATCACCGAGGCCGCGACGACGCCGGTGGTGGCGGCGAGCAGTGCGCCGACGAAGATGACGGCATAGGCGAGGCCGCCGCGCACCGTGCCGAACAGCTGGCCGATGGTGTCGAGCAGGTCCTCGGCCATGCCGGAGCGTTCGAGCACCAGGCCCATGAAGGTGAAGAAGGGGATCGCCAGCAGGACGTCGTTGTTCATGACGCCGTAGACGCGTTCCGGCAGCGTCTGCAGCAGGACCCAGTCGAGATGGATGGTGCCGTGCGACAGCGGAGCGAGCTCCACGCCGACGACGAAGAAGAACAGTCCGCATCCCGCCAGCGCGAAGGCCACCGGGTAGCCCAGCAGCAGGAAGATCACGAGGGATGCGAACATGATCGGGGCGATGTTGTGCGCGATGAACTCGGCCATGTGTCCCGTCCGAAATGAGAGTGCGCGTTGAGCGGATCGCAGGAAGCGATCGACGCTGCGGGCGAGATCAGTGCTTCGCCGCGGCCTTTTCGGCCTCGGCGAGGGCGAGCAGACGTTCGGCTTCCGCCTCGGCCGAGGCGTGATGGCCGCCGGCCGCGTGGGCGTCCTCGATCAGGCCGCGCATCACGGCGACCCGCTTGATCAGTTCCGAGATCGCCTGCACCAGCAGCACCGCGAAGCCGAGGACGATCAGCGCCTTGGCCGGATACTGCGGCAGCCCGCCGGCCGAGAACGACTGCTCGTTGATCCGCCAGGAGCGCAGGAAGAACGGGACGCCGGTGTAGAGGAAGATGCCGACCATCGGCAGCAGGAAGAAGATGTGGCCGACCAGTTCGATGACGTTGCGGGTCGTCTTCGACAGGGTCGAGTTCACGATGTCGATGCGGATGTGTTCGTTGGCCTGCAGCGTCCACGAGGCGCAGAGCAGGAAGACGGCACCGAACAGCACCCATTGCAGCTCGAGCCAGGTGTTGGACGATGCGTCGAAGATCTTGCGGATGATCGCGTTGACCGTGGAGACCAGCACGGCGGCGACGATGAGCCAGGCGGCCCAGCGTCCGAGCGCGGCGGTCGCTTGGTCGACCTTGCGCGAAAAGGCAATGAGTGCGTTCAAAGAGACGTCCTCCCTCGTCCTTCGAGCCTTGCTCCGACGCTCGCGCGTTCTCCCCGGTGGCAGGCCCGTTTCGGATCCCTGCCACCTATAGCAAGGCGTTGGACGGAGTCCTAGCCTTTGGACAAGGTCTCGAAAAAAGAACGATCGTTCGTGATGCGGGAGGGCCGCGAAAAACGGCCGGACGCTCAATCGTCGGCGGGAATCTGCCCTGCATCGACCCTTCGGTTGTGGCGGAT
The DNA here is from genome assembly GCF_056313705.1 of Pinisolibacter sp. DMC100. Taxonomy (NCBI): domain Bacteria; kingdom Pseudomonadati; phylum Pseudomonadota; class Alphaproteobacteria; order Hyphomicrobiales; family Ancalomicrobiaceae; genus Pinisolibacter; species Pinisolibacter sp. DMC100. The sequence goes on from NZ_JBQUZT010000001.1 coordinate 1,717,787, forward strand.
CGAGGAGATCAGCGACAGGCCGATCAGCGCCGCGCCACCGAGCCCGGTGACCACCTCGGGGATGTGGATCAACACCTGCGCGAACATCACCACGGCGAGTACGAAGACCGAGTAGAAGGCACCGTGCTCGAGGTAGCGGTAGGCGGTCAGCGTGCCGCGATCGACCAGCATGATGGTGAGCGAGCGCACGTACATGGCGCCGATGCCGAGGCCGATGGCGATGACGAAGAGGTTCTGGCTGAGCGCGAAGGCGCCGATGACGCCGTCGAAGGAGAACGAGGCGTCGAGCACCTCGAGATAGAGGAAGGCGCCGAGCCCGCCCTTGGCCGCCTCGCCGAGCGTGCGCTGCGTCGCGTCGATCAGGCCGCCGAGCACTTCGACGGCGAGGAAGGTCAGGAGCCCGTAGAGCCCGGCCCGCAGGAACACCGGCTGGGCGGCCGGGTCGAGCAGCTCGGAGAAGCCGAGCAGGAAGGCGAGCACGACCGCGATCTCGATGCCCTCGACCGTGGCGAAGCGCGCCATGTTCCGCTCGAGGCCGACGATCCAGTGGACGTCCTTCTCCTGGTCGAAGAAATAGGTCAGCCCCACCATCATCAGGAACGTGCCGCCGAAGGCGGCGATCGGCAGATGGGCGTCGGTCATGATGCGGGCGTATTCCTCCGGCCGCGCGGCTGCCAGCCGCAGGGCCTCGAGCGGCCCGATGTGGGCGGCGGCGGCCACGATGGCGAGCGGGAAGACGATCCGCATGCCGAAGACGGCGATGACGATGCCCCAGGTGAGGAAGCGTCGGCGCCAGATCGGCGTCATGGACTTCAGCTTGTTGGCGTTGACGATGGCGTTGTCGAAGGAGAGCGAGATCTCGAGGACCGCCAGCACCGCGCAGATGAAGAACAGCGTCGCGGCACCGGAGAGCGTGCCGGTGGTGCGCCACCCGAGCCATGCCCCCAGCGCCAGCCCGAAGGCGGTGACCGCGAAGGCCCAGAGAAAGTAGCTCACGGTCGAGCGGGCGGCGGTCGTCTCGGGCATCACGGTCTCCGGCGGGGTCGCTCTCATGTCGGGTGCCGGCGCGCCTTCGTCAAGACGGCGAGGCCCCGCTTTTTGCCGCATTGCGGCATCGACCGGCGAGGACCGTCACGCCGTTCCGCGGGCGCGCCTCTCCTGGGCGAAGGAGTAGAGCCCGGTTCCCACCACGATCGCGCCGCCGACCAGCGTCGCCGGATCGGGGAAGTCGCCGAAGAGCAGCAGGCCCCAGATCATCGCCCAGACCAGCAGCGTGTAGCGATAGGGCGCGATCGCCGAGGTCTCGGAGAGCTGTGTCGCCCGGATCAACATGGAATATCCGGTGATCAGCGCCCCCGCGGTGACGGCGAGCAGCGCCAGTTGCCCGGGCGTCGGCCAGGACCAGACCGTGACGTTGGAGACGGCGGTCTCGAAGGGAATCAGCGTTAGGCCGAGCAGCGACACCGCGACCGCCGTCGTCAGCGTCACCAGGGAGGTCGGCAGGCTGGTGCCGAGCCGCGCGGTGGAGATGTCGCGCACCACCACGAAGGCGACCGACACGAGGACCCAGATCGAGTTCGGCTCGAACCCGGCGAGGCCTGGTCTGACGATGATCGTCACCCCGAGGAAGCCGATGGCGATGGCGATCCAGCGCCGCGCCCCGACCGTCTCGCCGAGGAACACCGCCGCGCCGATCGTCATGGCGAGCGGCGTCGCCTGGAACACAGCCGAGACGTTGGGCAGCGCCACGTGGACCAGCGCCATCAGATAGAACAGCGTCGCCCCGAGCTCGCCGACGAGACGCAGCCCCATCCGCGCGTCGAAGAGGTCCCGCACCCGCCTCCACGACCCGTCGCGCAGCACGAAGAGCGCCACCGCCGCGGTGGCGAAGAGCCCGCGCACGAAGATGGTCTCGCCGAGCGGCAGCGTCTGCGTCGCGATCTTGGTCAGCGCGTCCGACAGGTTGAAGGCCGACATGGCGATCGCCATGGAAACGATGCCGCGACGGTTGTCGCGCAGATGGGGCATGGGGCCTCGGCGGGGGCTCGCGGGCTGCGGAAGACTGCTGATAGCCTTTCGCAGGGTGGCCTGCCACGCCGCGCGAGGGAATCCGCCCTGCATGCCGCGCGGCGTGATGTGCGCCAGGCGAACTCCGCAGATGGCCTGCGAACGAAGAACGGCCCCGACGCCCCGTTTCGGGGCGCCGCCGTCTCAGCCGCCGGTCGTGTTCATGTGCCGGTGCAGCACGGAATCGCCGATGGCCCGGTCGATGACGAAGTCGTGGCCCTTCGGTTTGCGGGCGACCGCGCCGCGCACCGCCTCGATCAGCGGCGCGTCGTCGTCCGGCGAGGCGCGCAGCACCGAGCGCAGGTCGACGCTGTCGTCCTGGCCGAGGCACATGTAGAGCGTGCCGGTGCAGGTCAGGCGGACGCGGTTGCAGCTCTCACAGAAATTGTGCGTCATCGGCGTGATGAAGCCGACGAGGCCGCCGGTCTCCTCGACCCGCACGTAACGCGCCGGCCCGCCGGTCGACCGGTCGACGTCGGTCAGCGTCCAGCGCCGCTCGAGCCGCTCGCGCACCACCGACAGCGGCAGATACTGATCGGCCCGCTCGCCGCCGATCTCGCCGAGCGGCATGGTCTCGATCAGCGTCATCTCCATGCCGCGCTCGTGGGCGAAGGCGACGAGGCGCTCGTATTCGTCCTCGTTGAAGTCCTTCACCGCGACGGTGTTGATCTTGATCTTCAGCCCTGCCGCCAGCGCCGCGTCGATGCCGGCGAGCACCGGTCCGATTTCGCCCCAGCGGGTGATGGCGCGGAACTTGTCCGGATCGAGCGTGTCGAGCGAGACGTTGATCCGGCGGATGCCGTGGTCGACCAGCTCGCGCGCCTTGGCGGCGAGCTGCGAGCCGTTGGTGGTCAGCGTCAGCTCGTCGAGTTCGCCGGTCGAAAGATGCCGGCCGATGTCGGCGATCAGGTTGGTGATTCCCTTCCGCACCAGCGGTTCGCCGCCGGTCAGGCGGATCTTGCGGGTGCCGAGGTTCACGAAGATCCGGCACAGCCGCGACAGTTCCTCGAGGCTGAGGACGTCGCGCTTGGGCAGGAAGGTCATGTCTTCCGACATGCAGTAGTGGCAGCGGAAGTCGCAGCGGTCGGTGACGGAGACGCGCAGATAGCGGATCGTTCTCCCGAACGGGTCCACCAGCGTCTCGCGCCCGGTTGCCGTCTGATCGATCACGTTCATGCGCTTTCCTCGAATGTCTCTCCGCAGACGGACCATATGGCGCGCGACGCCGCCGTCAACCCGCCGCTTGCCGCAGACCAGTGGACGTTCTATTGGGCAGAGACATCCGAAGGGAGAAACCGAGTGATGAGCGAAGCCGCCGACTGGCCGACCGAACTGCGCCTGACCAAGGATCGCCGCACCCTGATCGTCGCCTTCGAGGACGGTCGCCGCCACGAACTCTCCGCCGAGATGCTCCGCGTCATGAGTCCCTCGGCCGAGGTCCAGGGCCATTCCCCGTCCGAGCGCAAGCTCGTCGCCGGCAAGCGCAAGGTCGAGATCATCGGCATCGAGGAGGTCGGCAACTACGCCGTCCGCCTGACCTTCGACGATCTGCACTCCTCCGGCATCTACACCTGGGCCCACCTCGCCGAGTTCGGCCGCGACGGCGAGATGCTGTGGGCGGACTATCTCGCCGAGCTCGAGGCCGCGGGTCTCACGCGCGACCGCTGAGGCCCGCGCGACCGCAGAGGCCGCGCCGCGACGGCCCGGGAGCCTCGAAACGAAAGAAGCCGGCGATCGCTCGCCGGCTTCTCGAATGTCGCGACGGATCGTCGGATCAGTTGATCACGACCACGCGAGCGCCGACCTTGACGCGCTCGTAGAGGTCGGTGACGTCGTCGTTGGTCATGCGGAAGCAGCCCGAGGACACGGCCTGACCGATGGTCCACGGCTCGTTCGAGCCATGGATGCGGTAGTAGGTCGAGCCGATGTACATGGCGCGGGCGCCGAGCGGGTTCTCCGGGCCACCGGCCATGTAGGCGGGCAGGTGCGGCTGGCGGCGGCGCATTTCCGGAGGCGGGGTCCAACCCGGCCATTCGGCCTTGCGGGTCACCGAGTGGGTGCCGCCCCAGGCGAAGCCCGGACGACCGACGCCGATGCCGTACTTCAGCGCCTTGCCGTCGCCGAGCACGAGATAGAGACGACGCTCGGAGGTCTTCACGACGATCGTGCCGGCCGCGTAGCCACCGTCGAACGAGACGACCTCGCGCGGGATGGGCGTGTAGTTGGGGGCGGCGGACGAATAGCTCGTCGCACCCGGACCTTCGACGATGTTGCCGAGCGCGTCGTAACGCGTCTGGACCGCCGGATTGAATTCCGCGCCGGCCGGGATGGACAGGGACAGGGTCCCGATCGCAACAGCCGCCGCCACAAGCATAGACCTGCTCATGCCGCCCTCATGTATGCCGAATGAAAAAGCAATCGGGGAGGCTGCCCGCCCCGGTCGACCTCATATTGGCCGAACCGGACGGTACGGGGCAAGCCGTAGACCGGTCTCGGGATGCGTGTTCCGACGGAGGCGGGCGAGTTTAGGGGCGCCTGTGTCGCCCCTGCAACGGCGCGGTGCCGTCGACGGTGACGGATTCGTCCAGATTCGATATCTTTCTGGGCGATCCGGCGGATCGTTCCGATTTCGCGAACGGTCTCTTAAGGCTCCGTGCCGACTATGACGTGACGATAGTGTTTGAACGCGGCGCCACCGCGACGGGGCGGACGACGACATGGACATCGAAGCCGACCGGCTCTTCGACATCGCGCGCGACCGCAGTTCGGCCGCGCGTGGGCGTCTGCTGACGCTCCTGACCGGTCTGGTGCTGGGCGACGTCGGCCATGCTTCGCGCGAACGCGACATCTTCTTCGACATCGTCCGTGACCTGATCGAGCACGTGCCACAGGCCGATCGCGAGCGCCTGTCGCAGATCGCCGCCGATCTCGAACACTTCCCGCACGACCTCCTGATGCGGCTCGCCGTCGACGACATCGCGGTGGCCGAGCCGGTGCTGGCGCGCGCCGTCGGCTTTCTCGACGACGATCTGATCGACCTCGCCACCCGCTGCGGCAACGACCATCGTGCCGCCATCGCGGTGCGCCGGGTGGTGTCGCGTCGGCTCTCCCGCGTGCTGGTGCGCCTCGGCGACGGCGAGGTGCTGCGCCGGCTCGGCGCCAATCGCGGCGCCGAGTTCTCCGACGACGACATCCACGCGCTGCATCTGCGCTCCGAGAGCGACCCCGTCCTGCGCAACGCGCTCAACGCTCGCGACGACCTGCGCGACGCCCTCCTGCGCGTCCTGCGCCGGATGATGGAGCGCGCCGTCGGTGAGGTTCGACCGCGCAGCCGCGGCCTGTCGGCTCACGGTGATCTCCATCCCGTCCATACCGTCGGCGACGTCCCGGCTCCCGTCGAGGAAGAGGCTGCCGCCGCGAAGCCCCGGGATGCGGACCTCGGCGTCGCCGTGCTGGTCGAAAACGTCCGGCGCGGCACCCGCTCCGTCGATGCGGTGGTGGTCGAACTCGCCGACGCCGATCGCCATGCCGATCTCGCCCGCTTCCTCGGCACCATGGCCGACATCGACGAGAGCGGCGTTCTGCGCGTCCTGGTGCGCGCCGACGTCGACGGCATCGCGCTGCTCGCCGGCGGCCTCGCCATCGCCGAAGCCGCCTTCGAACGCCTGATCGAGCTGCGCCGCCGCCGGCTGCGGTTCTCCGCCACCCAGGTGAAGTGGGAACGCGAGGCCTATCGCAAGCTCGATCGCGAGAACGCCCGCGCCACCCTCGACCAGCTCGGCCGCCATCGTCGCTCGGTGGCGTGACGCCGCCCTTCGTTCTCGCCGCGCTCTCTTCCGACGATCCGCCGAAAAACAACGCCGCCGCGGATCGCTCCGCGGCGGCGCCTCTCCCGGGCGGCGCGGGTTGATCCCACGCCCGTCTCCTCGAAGGTCGCGCCGGGTCTGCCCGGCGGCGAATGTCGTTCAGGGGGCGCCCCGCTGCCGGGGCGCCGACCCGATCACTTGACGATCTGCGCCAGCTTGCCCGAGGCATAGGCGGCGGCGATGTCCTCGAGCGGGGCCGGCTTGATCTTGTCGGCCTGACCGGCGGCGCCGAAGGCCTCGTAGCGCGCCTTGCAGACCGCCGAGGCGGCCTTCTGGGCTTCGGCGTTGTACTTGCGCGGGTCGAACTCGCCCGGCTTGGTGGCGAAGACGCGCCGCACGGCGGCGGTCATGGCCAGACGCAGGTCGGTGTCGATGTTGACCTTGCGCACGCCGTACTTGATGCCCTCGACGATCTCCTCGACCGGAACGCCGTAGGTCTCCTTCATGTCGCCGCCGTACTTGCGGATCTCCTCGAGCAGTTCCTGGGGAACCGAGGACGAACCGTGCATCACCAGATGGGTGTTCGGGATGCGGGCGTTGATCTCCTTGATGCGGTCGATGGCGAGGATGTCGCCGGTCGGCTTCTTGGAGAACTTGTAGGCGCCGTGCGACGTGCCGATGGCGATCGCCAGAGCGTCGACCTGGGTCCGCTTGACGAAGTCGGCGGCCTGATCCGGGTCGGTCAGGAGCTGCTCGCGGGTCATGGTGCCCTCGGCGCCGTGCCCGTCCTCCTTGTCGCCCTTCATCGTCTCGAGCGAACCCAGAACGCCGAGTTCGCCTTCGACCGACACGCCGATCGAGTGGGCGAAGTCGACCACCGTGCGGGTGGTCTCGACGTTGTATTCGTAGGTGGCGACGGTCTTGCCGTCGGCCTGGAGCGAACCGTCCATCATCACCGAGGTGAAGCCCGAACGGATCGCCGCCTGGCAGATCGCGGGGGAGGCGCCGTGATCCTGATGCATGACGACCGGGATCTCGGGATAGGCCTCGACGGCGGCCTGGATCAGGTGGCGCAGGAACTGCTCGCCGGCATATTTGCGCGCGCCGGCCGAGCCCTGGAGAATGACCGGGCTCCGGGTCTCGCGGGCCGCCTCCATGACGGCACGAACCTGCTCGAGGTTGTTGACGTTGAAGGCCGGCAGGCCGTAGCCGTTCTCTGCGGCGTGGTCGAGCAACTGGCGCATGGAAACGAGCGGCATCGGGGTCTCCTCATTCTGTTCGAGTGCGAAGCCGAACGCGGCCCCGCTCGACTACGTCCGAGTTAGAACCCCGGACGCCTCCATTCAAGTGGAACGTTCGACCATCGCGAAATTCCCCGTCGGTGAAACGACGGAGAAACTTCGCCGCAGTGCAAGAAGTTGCCTCCACTGCGGCGAATTTCTTCGAATTACCCGGCGATGCGGCGCACCGTCGCGGCAACGTTGTCGACGGTGAAGCCGAAGAGCGGCCACAGAACCTTCTCCGGCGCGCTCTCGCCGAAGCGATCGATGCCGATGACGGCGCCGTCGCGGCCGGCGAGCTTCCACCAGCCGCGGGTGACGCCGGCCTCGACCACGACGGTCGGCAGACGGCCGAGCACGGCGGCCTGTTCGTCGGCCGGGCGACGCTCGAAGGCCTCGACGCAGGGCATCGAGACGACGCGGACCGAAAGGCCCTCCGCCTCGAGCTGCTTCTGGGCGGCGACGGCGAGCTGCACTTCCGAGCCGGTCGCCACGATCACCGCCTTCGCCGCGGTCTTCGGCTCGACCAGCACGTAGCCGCCCTTGGCGACGTCGGCGAGCTGGGCGGCGTCGCGCGGCTGATGCGGCAGGTTCTGGCGGGTCAGCAGCAGCGCCGACGGACCGTCGGTACGGCTGACCGACGACAGCCACGCCACCATCGTCTCGACCGCGTCGCAGGGACGCCAGACGTCGAGGTTGGGGATGACGCGCAGCGCCTCGGCGTGCTCGACCGGCTGATGGGTCGGGCCGTCTTCGCCCAGACCGATCGAGTCGTGGGTGTAGACGTGCACCACCTTCTGCTTCATCAGCGCCGACATGCGCACCGCGTTGCGGGCGTAGTCGGAGAAGACGAGGAAGGTCGCGACGTAGGGAATGAAGCCGCCGTGCAGCGCCATGCCGTTGGCGATCGCCGTCATGCCGAACTCGCGCACGCCGTAGAGCACGGCGTTGCCGGCCGGATCGCGGGTGATCGCGGTCTGGCCCTTGTAGTTCGTCAGGTTGGAATGCGTCAGGTCGGCCGAGCCGCCCATGAATTCCGGCAGCTTCGGACCGAGCACGCCGAGCGCGTTCTGGCTGGCCTTGCGCGACGCGATGGTCGCCGCCTCGGCGTCGACCGCGGCGAGCGCGGCCTTCGCGAACGTGTCGAAGTCGGCCGGGAGCCGGTGGTTCACGCGGCGGTCGAACTCGGCGGCGAGGTCGGGATGGGCCTTGGCATAGCCGGCGAAGAGCGCTTCCCAGTTGCCCGAGAGCTCGGCGCCGCGGGTGGTGCGATCCCACTCGGCGTAGACGTCGTCCGGGATCTCGAAGGGCGCGAAGGGCCAGTTCATCGCGGCGCGGACGCCGGCGATCTCCTCGGCGCCGAGCGGCGCGCCGTGGCAGCCCTCGGTGCCCTGCTTCTTGGGCGCACCCTTGCCGATGACGGTCTTGGCCTGGATCAGGGTGGGCTTGGAGACTTCCGCGATCGCGGCCTTCATGGCGGCGTCGAGGGCGACCGGGTCGTGGCCGTCGACGTTGCGCACCACGTGCCAGCCGTAGGCTTCGTAGCGGGCGCAGACGTCCTCGCCGAACCACTCGGCGACCTTGCCGTCGATCGAGATGCCGTTGTCGTCCCAGATCACGTTGAGCTTGCCGAGGCCGATGGTGCCGGCGAGCGAGGAGACCTCGTGGCTGACGCCCTCCATCAGGCAGCCGTCGCCGACGAAGACCCAGGTGCGATGGTCGACGATCTCGTGGCCCGGACGGTTGAACTGCGCGGCGAGCGTGCGCTCGGCGATGGCCATGCCGACGCCGTTGGCGATGCCCTGGCCGAGCGGACCGGTGGTGGTCTCGATGCCGGGCGTGTAGCCGTACTCGGGATGACCCGGGGTCTTGGAATGGAGCTGGCGGAAGTTCTTGATGTCTTCGATCGAGACGTCGAAGCCGGTCAGGTGCAGCAGCGCGTAGTTCAGCATCGAGCCGTGGCCGTTCGACAGCACGAAGCGGTCGCGGTTCGGCCAGGTCGGCTTCTTCGGGTCGACGCGCAGATGCTCGCGCCACAGCACGCTGGCGATCTCGGCCATGCCCATCGGGGCGCCGGGATGGCCGGACTTGGCCTGTTCGACCGCGTCCATCGCGAGGGCGCGGACGGCGGCGGAAACCTTCCAGGTCAGGGCGTCGGTCACGGGCTTGTTCATCTCGTCGTCTCCCGGTCCCCGCCGTCCCGTTGATCGGGATCGCGACGGGTTCACGCTGCACTCGTGCCCGCGGGCGGGTCTTTCCGACCATCGCGGACGAGCGGCGGATTTCCGCCGCTCCACGTGCTGGTCAACCGCCAGACCCTGCGACGAAAGTCAACCTCCGAAGTTGGAAAGATCGCCGCGGTCCCCGACCGCCCGAAGGCATCTCCGGATCATAATGAATGATATTGCATAAACGATAATAGTTGCAAGATGAATACGCGTCGCGACAACGTCGGCGCCCTGAGTAGAACCGCTCCGCGCCGCGCGAAGAGGGCTCGAAGAGCGCGCCGGCGCAGGGCGCGATCGATTGAACGGGCATCGCGACGGATTTCGTCGCGCAGACGACTATGCCGCGCGGCCGGCTCGCCGTGGTTCATGCTCGCGCGGGCGCATTCGAAGGCAACCGCGACAAGTCTCGTCCCGACACCACGTCATGGCTGTCCCGACGATATTGCACGTGACCGCGAAGCGAGCTTCGAGCCTACGCGGTTCTACTTTCATCGCCGTGTCGGGCACTTGTTCGCGACACACGCGCCGCCGAGTCGCCGAACGGAGACGCCCGTGGACCTCGAGATCCGCGGGCGCCTCGAATGATCGGGACGTCGTCCCCTCCGCCTCACTCGGCGGCGGCTTCGATCTCGTCCTCGTCGACGAGGTGATGGCTCTCGATGCGCTCGACCTCCTCGCGGCTGCCGAAGATCAGCGGGATGCGCTGATGCAGGATGCGCGGCTCGAGGTCGAGCAGGTTCTCGTTGCCGGTCGAGACCGCGCCGCCGGCCTGTTCGACCACCCAGCCGATCGGGTTCGACTCGTAGATCAGCCGCAGACGGCCCTCGTCGTAGCCCTTGCGCTTGTCGGCCGGGTAGAGATAGACGCCGCCGCGCACCAGGATGCGGTGGCCGTCGGCGACGAGGCTGCCGACCCAACGCATGTTGGTGTCTTCGCCGCGGGCGCCCTCGGCGCCGTGGACGCATTCGTCGATGTAGCGCTGCGTCGGCTCGTTCCAGTGGCGCCGGTTCGACGAGTTGATGGCGAATTCCTTGGTCCGCGGCGGGATGCTCATCGCCCGGTTGGTGCAGATGAAGGTGCCGCGACGACGGTCGAGGGTGAACATCTGCGTGCCCGAGCCGAGCGTCATCACCAGCGTCGTCTGCGGCCCGTAGAGGATGTAGCCGGCGGCGAGCTGGTCGCGGCCCTTCTGCAGGAAGGCGTCGTGGGTGTGCGGGTCGACGTGGTCGGGCGCGCGCAGCACCGAGAAGATCGTGCCGATCGACACGTTGGTGTCGATGTTCGACGAGCCGTCGAGCGGGTCGACCGCCACCAGCAGCGTGCCGTCGTGGTGGATCGCGGTCGGGTGATCGAGCTCCTCGGAGGCGATCGCCGCGACCGGCGCGCGACGGCAGGCCTCGATCAGCAGGTCGTTGGAATGGACGTCGAGGAACTTCTGCACCTCGCCCTGGACGTTCTCGGTCATCGCGGCGGCGAGCTCGCCGGCGAGCGGGCCGTCGGAGACCAGTGCGGCGATGTCGCGGCCGGCGTCGGCCAGCGCATGGACGGTGGCTGCGATGTCCTGCTTCAGGGAATCGCCGCCCGCCCACTTCTCGAGGAACGAATAGAGGCTCTCGTTCTTCATCGTCGTCTCCCTGACCTGACCCCGCGCGACACCGCGCCCCTCGAGGTGATGTGTCGCATCGCCCCTCAAATGCCCTCGCGCCACGTTCTTCGCAACCGCGAAAAGCCAGTCGCGCGATGGTATTCGCTCCGCACTTCGTCGATATCGTGGATTCACGAAGGCCTTTTGACGCGACGAGTTGCGTAATTCCGTCAAGTCTGCAAGAAATTCCCCGTCATGACCCGAACGCCCGTTCCGCCCTCGAGCCCCTCGAGCTCGCCCGCGCCCTCCGACCGAGCCCCCGCCGACCGGGCGCACGGCGACGAGGGACTGCCGTCGCATGTCCGCAAGAAGCGGCTGGGGGCGAAGCCGCTGGTCCACGAGACCGCCGTCACCCGCGACAGCCGCTTCGGCAAGTTCGTCAAGATCGGCGCCCGCACGACGATCATCGAGACGGATTTCGGCGACTATTCCTACGCGGTGAACGACTGCGAGATCGTCTATGCGACCATCGGCAAGTTCGTCTCGATCGGCGCACTGGTCGGCATCAATCCCGCCAACCACCCGTGGGAGCGGGCGGCGCAGGCGCATTTCACCTATCGCTCCTGGCAGTATTTCGAGGACGTCGCCGACGAGATCGAGGAGTTCGACCGCCGCCGCGCCGAGCGGGTGACGATCGGCCACGACGCCTGGATCGGCCGCGCCGCGATCGTCCTGCCGGGCCGCACCGTCGGCAACGGCGCCATCGTCGGCGCCGGCGCCGTCGTGACGAAGGACGTCGCGCCCTATACGATCGTCGCCGGCAACCCGGCGAAGCCGATCCGCCGCCGCTTTTCGGAGGAGACGGCGGTGCGTCTGGAGCGGCTGGCGTGGTGGAACTGGCCGCACGCGGTGCTGCGCCGCGCCGTGCCGGACTTCCGGGCCCTGTCGGCGGAGGCCTTCCTCGACAAGTGGCAAGAGATCGCCGCGACGCTGCGGTGAGCGGGCGGGGCGTGCCCGACGGGCGACCTCTCGCGAGAGGGCGGAGAAGCGCATGAACGTGGTCGACGTGATCCGCGAGGCGACCCGCCTCGGCTCGCCCCTCGCGATCTTCGCGGTGCTCTGGGCGGCGAGCGCGGTCGTCCTCGCGATCGTCTTCGTCGCCGTCGGTCTCGCCTACGAATTCGCCAATCGCCGCCGTCCCGACACCAAGGTGCAGCCCGCCGTCCACGCGACCCGCCGCCGCGCCGAACTCGCCTCGGCGCCGGCCTCGATCGCGATCGTCGCCGGCTGCTTCGCCTTGGGCCTCTTCGCGCAAGGCATGGGCTGGACCATGGCACCGATGGCGGCGACCTGGTGGTCGGTGCCGCTGTGGGTCGGCCTCGGCATCGTCCTCTACGACGCGTGGTTCTATTGGGCTCACCGGCTCGGCCACGTCGGCGTCTTCCGCAAGTTCCACGGCCGCCACCACCTGAGCCCGGCGCCGACCCCCTGGGCACATCACTCCGAGACGATCGGCGACGCGATCCTGTTGCAGGCCTTCTTCGCGATCCTGCCCTTCGTGCTGCCGGTGCCGCCGATCGCGTTGATCCTGCACAAGCTCTACGATCAGGCGAGCGGCGTCGTCGGCCATGCCGGCCACGAGTATTTCGCCTCGCCCCTCGCCCGCGCGCCCTGGCCCCTCGCCAGCACCATCTTCCACGACCAGCACCACTCGGCCGGCGAGGTGAACTTCGCCCACACCTTCACGTTCTGGGATCGCTGGGCCGGCACCCTCCACCCCGACTACGACCGCACCGTCGACGCCTTCGTCGCCGCGGACGCCGCGCGCCGCGCCGCTTGAGCACGGGCTCCTTCGATCGCGACGTCGTTCGGCGTCCGACCAATCGCTGCCTTGGCGGCGTCCCGGAACCGTTCTAGAACCTCCGCCGGGCGCGACCGCCGGTCGCAGGCCCGTCCCGGGCCGGCCGTCGCGCCCGAGATCCCAGATCCCACGGGAGACCTTCGACGATGACCACCGAGACCCCGGCTTTCCAGTATTCCGAGATGTTCCCGCACGGCCCCGACGAGACGCCGTGGCGCAAGCTCACCTCGGACTTCGTGAAGGTCGAGACCTTCCAGGGCGAGGACATGCTGGTGGTCGATCCGGCGGCGCTGAAGCTGCTCGCCGAGACCGCGCTGGGCGAGATCTCGCACTATCTGCGCCCCGGTCATCTCGAACAGCTGGCCAAGATCCTGAAGGACCCGGAGGCGACGTCGAACGACAAGTTCGTGGCGCTCGATCTCCTCAAGAACGCCTGCATCTCGGCCGGCGGTGTGCTGCCGATGTGCCAGGACACCGGCACCGCCATCGTCATGGGCAAGAAGGGACGCCGGGTCTACACGCGGGGCGGCGACGAGGCGGCGCTGTCGGAAGGCGTGCGCGACGCCTACCTCAAGCGCAATCTGCGTTACTCGCAGCTCGCGCCGATCACCATGTTCGAAGAGAAGAACACCAAGAACAACCTGCCGGCGCAGATCGACATCTACGAAGAGGGCGAGGACGCCTACAAGTTCCTCTTCATGGCCAAGGGCGGCGGCTCGGCCAACAAGACCTATCTGGTCCAGGGCACGCCCTCGCTGCTGACCCATGACCGCCTGATGGAGGTGCTGAAGAAGCAGATCCTCGGCCTCGGCACTGCCGCCTGCCCGCCCTATCACCTCGCCATCGTCGTCGGCGGCACCTCGGCCGAGCAGAACCTCAAGACGGTGAAGCTCGCCTCCGCCCGTTATCTCGACGACCTGCCGACCAAGGGCACCGAGCTCGGCCACGCCTTCCGCGACCTCGAGCTCGAGGAAGAGGTGCACAAGCTCACCCAGTCGCTCGGCGTCGGCGCCCAGTTCGGCGGCAAGTACTTCTGCCACGACGTCCGCGTCATCCGTCTGCCGCGCCACGGCGCCTCGCTGCCGATCGGCATCGGCGTCTCCTGCTCGGCCGACCGCCAGTGCCTCGGCAAGATCACGAAGGACGGCGTCTACATCGAGCAGCTCGAGCACGAGCCGGCGAAGTTCATGCCCGAGTTCGACGAGAGCGAACTGTCGGGCGACGTGGTGCAGATCGACCTCAACCTGCCGATGGCCGAGATCCTGGCGACGCTGTCGAAGTACCCGACCAAGACGCGCCTGTCGCTCTCCGGCCCGATGATCGTCGCCCGCGATCTGGCGCATGCCAAGATCCGCGAGCGGCTGGAGAGCCAGCAGCCGATGCCGGACTACTTCAAGAACCACCCGGTCTACTACGCCGGCCCCGCCAAGACGCCGGAGGGCATGGCCTCGGGCTCCTTCGGCCCGACCACGGCCGGCCGCATGGACAGCTACGTCGACCAGTTCCAGTCCTTCGGCGGCTCGATGGTGATGCTCGCCAAGGGCAATCGCTCGGCGGCGGTGACGACCGCGTGCAAGACCCACGGCGGCTTCTACCTCGGCTCGATCGGCGGCCCGGCGGCGCGTCTGGCGCAGGACTGCATCAAGCACGTCGAGGTGCTCGAGTACCCGGAACTCGGCATGGAAGCGATCTGGAAGATCGAAGTCGAGAACTTCCCCGCCTTCATCGTCGTCGACGACAAGGGGAACGACTTCTTCAAGGAGTTGAACCTCGGCTGAGGCTGAAGCGGCGTCGACATAGCCCATGGCATTCAGGTCGACGAGGGTCGACGTCTGATCAAACTTTGCCACACTGAAGAGACGCCGCCGCGGAGCAATCCGTTGCGGCGTATTTTCCCGTGGACGACGACGTCAGTGGGGCACGAACGTCTTGCAATCGAGGATTGGTTGAGGCCAAATTGAACTACCTTGGCATCGGATAACCGGACCTGAGCATGCGCTGCTTGGCCCTTCGGCCCGATGTCATGGCCTTGGCCTGTGGAGCTGCGGGCACCTAGACGGATGTCGAAGTGTGCCTTGAGGGAGTGATTCTCTCGGGCAACCGATGGCGCGCAGGAGCGCACCAAGGGCTGTTCGATGTCGTTCGCGACGATGGAGAGCAGACCGATGCACCCGTGAACGGCGGGTTGTTCCGTTCGACGGGCATGTACACGAAACCTTTTGGTTCCGTGCGCACGGGCCGGAGGTTTTTCCCATGCGGAAGAACACCTCGGTGTCCGTCACGGTCAAGGTCGACTTGGCTGCTTGCCTTCGGGCGTTGGCGGCTCTGGTCTACCTTTTGATGTGATGACGAGCGGTGGCCGGGCAACCGGCCGCCGCTTCTTCTCGTCGTTGCACGCCACTGACAGATCTCGCGACACACCATCGCGAGCTATGGTGCGTCTTTCCAAAATGATGACTGTGGCCAGCCTTCCAAAGAATCTGAGGCTCTATCCGGCTCCTACGGAGCGACATGCTCCGCTCCACTCACCCCGCCCGCGGCGCATCCCCGTCGAGGCCGCGGAAGATCGCCTCGGCGATCGGCAGCAGGCGGTCGCGATCGGTCGCCGCGGTCACCGCGAAGCCCCAGCCGCGATCGATCCAGGCGAAGGTCGAGGTCGCACCCTCGGAGCGGAACCGGAAGGCGGTGGTATCGCCGCCCGGCGTCGCCTGCACCCACAGCGTCAGCCGTCCGCCGGCCGCGTCCTCGTACATCAGCTGCGCCGCCGCCCGCTCGCCGGCGGGAAGCAGCCGCCCGCCGATCAGCTTCCAGCCGAAGCGGCCGAGATCGGGCGCGACGATCGGCCGACCGAGGCGCTTGGAGAGCCAGCCGAGGAGATGCGTCTCCTCGCTGGCGCGCACCTCGACCGGATGCACCACCTCCGCCACGAACAGCCGATGCGCCGCGCTCGCCTCCTCGGCGACGATCATCGGCACCGGTGCGACGGGGGCGGCAGGGGAGGGCGCGGCGAGGCGCATCGACAGCCCGCCGACGAGGGCGCCGGCGGCGAAGACCACCAGCGCTGCGGCGATCGCCCGCATCCGCGAGAGGCTGCGCCGACGGTTCGCCTCGCGGATGTTGGCGATGCGCAGGCGGCTGGGGATGGGCTCGTCGGCGATCGGGGCGAGCTGTTCGCGAAGCGCCGCGCGGTCGCGCGTCTCCGCGGCGATGCGTTCGGCGAGCGCCGGGTCTTCGCCCATCCGGGTGGCGAGGAGAGCGGCGCGATCGGGGGCGAGGCGGTCGTCGACCGCCGCCACCAGATCGTCTTCGCCGATGGGAGACCGGAGATCGGTCATTTCACTCTCCTGAGAAGCGTCGTCCGTCCGGTCTCGATCAGGCCCCTGAGCCTCTGGCGCCCGCGCGCCAGCCGCGACATCACGGTGCCGATCGGAATGCCCATCACCTTCGCCGCCTCTTCGTAGCTCAGGTCCTCGACGCCGACGAGGAGCAGCAGCGCCTTCTGCTCTTCGGGAAGCAGATCGAGCGCGGCGAGCGCGTCGCGGGCACCGAGGCCGGTCTCCTGATCGGGGGGAAGGGCGGGTTCGTTGCTCTCGTCGATCTCGACCGCTACCCCGCGTCGGCGTCCGCGGCGGATCTCGTCGAGATGGAGATTGCGCAGGATGGCGAAGAGCCAGGGCCGGGGATCGTCGGCGGAGCGCCGCATCCACCAGCGGGCGAGGGCACGCTCCAGCGTGTCCTGCACCAGATCGTCGGCGCGGTCGGCATCGCCGGTCAGCGCGCGGGCATGGCGGCGCAGCGCCGGGATCAGGGGTTCGAGCACGCGTGCGGCATCGTCGCTCGCCATTCGCTCTCCTCCTCCCCCGTCTCGGCGCCCGCCATCATGCCTCAGGGACGCGCCAGGCTCCAGGCGCCGTTGAGGAAGCCGTCGCCGGTGGTGTCGCCGGGCTTGGTGTCCTTCGTCCAGGCGTAGAGCGGCTTGCCCTTGTAGGCCCACTGCTTGGCGCCGTCGTCGCGGGTGATCACGGTCCAGTCGCCCATCGCCTTGGCGTCGGCGCTCGCCGCGAGCGGCGGCCAGTTGGTGGCGCAGGGACCGTTGCAGGCCGACTTGCCGTCGGCGTCCTTGGCGAAGGTGTAGAGCGACATGCCCTTGGCGTCGGTCAGCACCTTGCCCTTCTCGGTGGTCCCGACCATCGCCGGATCGGCGGCGAAGGCGACACCGGAGAGGCCGGCGATGACGAGAGCGGAAGCGAGGAGGGCGGAACGCAGCAGGGAGTGGGACATGGGGGGTCTCCTTCGTTGGTATGCCTGACGAAGGAGAGACGTCGAGGGGCTACGGATTATTCCGTATCGACCGAACTTTTTTCGTCACCGCGTCGAAGACCGCTCGGCTCCGGATCAGCGGTGCCACGGCGATTTGGTGCCCGCCCGCCCGGTGAACGGATTGCGATTGCCCCGGGTCGACCAATTGTCGGAGCGCGTATGGTTGGGATTGGTCCTGTGGTGGCTCTGCACGTGAGTGCCGCGGTGCGTCGTATAGGAGCGGACGTGATGGTATCCGCCGCTGCTCCTCGCTTCCGCCGGAGCGACGGCGAGTGCCACGAAGAGCCCGAGTACGACGGTGGTGACGAAGCGCATGACGGATCTCCCTGTTTCGAGGGAGACATCCTTCGCGTTCGGTTCGGGCGCATTCAACGAACCGGAAACAATCGAGAATTGTAAAAACGGAAACTTCGCCCAGATCGAGGCGTTGCCGCATCCCCACCCTCCCATCAGGGGAGGAGGGCCCGCAGGGCCGGGCGGGGTTCGGTGTTTCGGCATGGTGGAGCGCTCGATGGAAAGAGCACGAGCGCCTCGCGTGGCTTTACACCCACCCCTGCCCCTCCCCCGAGGGGAGGGGAAAGCCGCGCCGCTGGCGCCGTCGGCCGAGCCCCACGCAGGCAGGGCTCTCGTACGCCCCGCTTCACCCCAGCCGTTCGGCGTGCCACCGGAGGTGATCGGCGATGAAGCTGGCGATGAAGAAATACGAGTGGTCGTAGCCCTCCTGCCGGCGCAGCGTCAGCGGCATCTTCGCCTTCTCGCACGCCGCTTCCAGCAGGTGCGGCTTCAGCTGCGCCTCGAGGAAACCGTCGGCGGTGCCCTGGTCGACGAGCAGGCCCGGCAGCCGCGCTCCGTCCTCGATCAGGGCGCAGGCGTCGTATTTGCGCCACTGCGCCCGATTGGGGCCGAGATAGCCCGTCAGCGCCTTCTCGCCCCAGGGGCAGTTCATCGGCGAGACGATCGGGGCGAAGGCCGAGACCGAGGCGAAGCGCGACGGCTCCCGCAGCGCAATCGTCAGCGCCCCGTGGCCGCCCATCGAATGGCCCATGATGCCCTGCCGCATCATGTCGGCCGGCAGCTCCCGCCCGACGAGCCCCGGCAGCTCGTGCTCGAGCCACGAGCGCATGCGGTAGTGCTTCGCGAAGGGCTCGACGGTCGCATCGACGTAGAACCCCGCGCCGAGGCCGAAGTCGTAGGCGCCCTCCGGATCGTCCGGCACGCCCTCGCCGCGCGGCGAGGTGTCCGGCGCGATCAACATCAGCCCGCGCTCGGCGGCGACGCGCTGGGCGCCCGCCTTCACCGTGAAGTTCTCCTCGGTGCAGGTGAGCCCGGAGAGGAACCAGACGACCGGCACCGGCCGCCGTTCCGCCGCCGGCGGCACGAAGACCGAGAAGCGCATGTCGCAGCTCGTCTCGGTCGAGGCGTGTTTGTAGACGAACTGCGTGCCGCCGAAGCACTTGGCGGCGGAGACCTGTTCGAGAGCCATAGTTCGTCTCCTCAGAACACCACCACCGAGCGGATCGACTTGCCTTCGTGCATCAGGTCGAAGGCGGTGTTGATCTCGGGAAGAGGCATGGTGTGGGTGATCAGACTGTCGATGTCGATCTTGCCCTCCATGTACCAGTCGACGATCTTCGGCACGTCGGTGCGCCCGCGCGCGCCGCCGAAGGCCGAGCCCTTCCAGACGCGGCCGGTGACGAGCTGGAACGGCCGCGTCGAAATCTCGGTGCCCGAGGGTGCCACGCCGATGATGATGCTCTCGCCCCAGCCGCGGTGACAGCACTCGAGCGCCTGGCGCATGGTGTGGACGTTGCCGATGCACTCGAAGGAATAGTCGGCGCCGCCGTCGGTGAGGTCCTGGATCGCCTCGACCACCTTGTCGCGGCCGACCTCGTCCGGATTGACGAAATGCGTCATGCCGAACTTCCTCGCCATCTCCACCTTGGACGGGTTGAGATCGACGCCGATGATCTTGTCGGCGCCGACCATGCGGGCGCCCTGGATCACGTTGAGGCCGATGCCGCCGAGGCCGAAGACCACGACGTTCGAGCCCGGCCGGACCTTCGCCGTGTAGATCACCGCGCCGATGCCGGTCGTGACGCCGCAGCCGATGTAGCAGATCTTGTCGAAGGGGGCGTCTTCGCGGACCTTGGCCACGGCGATCTCCGGCAGCACGGTGAAGTTCGAGAAGGTCGAACAGCCCATGTAGTGGAAGATCTCGTTCTTGGTGCCGCCGACCGGCTCGCAGGAGAAGCGCGTCGTCCGGTCCGGCATCAGGCCCTGCCCCTGGGTCGAGCGGATCGCCGTGCAGAGGTTGGAGCGCTGCGACAAGCACGTCTTGCAGCCGCGACATTCCGGCGTGTAGAGCGGAATGACGTGGTCGCCCGGCTTCACCGAGGTGACGCCCGCGCCCACCTCGCGCACGATGCCGGCACCCTCGTGGCCGAGGATCGCCGGGAACTTGCCCTCCGAATCGAGGCCCGACAGCGTGTAGGCGTCGGTGTGGCAGACGCCGGTCGCCATGATCTCGATCAGCACCTCGCCGGGCTTCGGCCCGGAGATGTCGATCGTCTCGATGGTCAGCGGCTTGTTGGCCTCCCAGGCCACGGCGGCACGGCTCTTCATGGTCGTCCTCCCTCGGGTGTTGGTTATTTGAGATAGGTCTTGAGGATGCGCAGCACGCCGTCGAGTTCGGCGTCGGAGGCGACGTCGACGGGCGCCTCCGCGCGCGCCAGCGTCTCCTTGAGATGGCTTTCGATCACTTCCGCCATCAGCCCGCCGACCGCGCCGCGCAGCGCCGCGATCTGTTGCAGCAGGGGACTGCAGTCGGTCCCCGCCTCGATCGCGCGCCGCAGCGCCTCGACCTGCCCGGCGATGCGGGAAAGCCGCGTCAGGGCGCGCTTCTTGTCTTCCGGCGAATGCGGCATCGGCTCCTCCCGATGGGGGAAGCTTCGGCGAGGCCGGACGATCTGTCAACATACTCCGGGGAGTATATGGAGGGGCGGGTTCCGGGTTGACAGAACCGCCCTTTCGGCGCTTCGGTCGCGCCTTCATTCCTGCCGCCTCGCCATCGGAGCCGTCATGTCCGCGCTTGCCCCCGTCATCGCCCCGTCGATCCTCTCGGCCGACTTCGCCCGCCTCGGCGAAGAGGTGACGAACGTGCTCGCCGCCGGCGCCGACTGGATCCACTTCGACGTGATGGACAACCACTACGTTCCGAACCTGACCATCGGACCGCTGGTGCTCCAGGCGATCCGTCCGATCGTGAAGGCGCCGATCGACGTCCATCTGATGGTCGAGCCGGTCGATCGGATGATCGAGATGTTCACGGAAGCGGGCGCCGACATCGTCACCTTCCATCCGGAGGCGAGCGGCCACGTCGATCGGTCGCTCGACCTGATCAAGAAGAAGGGCGCCAAGGCCGGTCTGGTGCTCAACCCGGCGACGCCGCTCTCGACGCTCGACTGGGTGATGGACCGGGTCGACATGATCCTGCTGATGTCGGTCAACCCCGGCTTCGGCGGCCAGAGCTTCATCCCGCACGTGCTGGAGAAGGCGAAGCGCGTGCGCGACCTGATCGAGGCCTCGGGCCGCGAGATCCGCCTCGAGATCGACGGCGGCGTCAAGGTCGACAACATCGCCGAGATCGCGGCGGCCGGTGTCGACGCCTTCGTCGCCGGCTCGGCGATCTTCGGCAAGCCGGACTACGCCGGGATCATCGCGAAGATGCGCGCCGAGATCGCCCGCGGCCGCGGCGAGACGCTCGAGGCGTGATCCAAGCGGAGGCCCTTCATGCTGAGGTGCCCGACCGCAGGTCGGGCCTCGAAGCGCGAAGTGCCGAGTGGCACCGCCCGTCGAGGCTTCGCCCTTCGAGGCCCGGCTTTCGCCGGGCACCTCAGGGTGAAGCCGAACTGAAATGGGCTTTCGTCGCGGGAAGTGACCGCCTCACGCGATCCCGAACGTCGCCACCGTGTCGAAGAGCTGGTCGAACCGGTCGAGCACCGCGTCGGGGTGGTACTCGGCGACCGGCTTGTCGGTGTAGCCGAAGGTGAAGGCGACGACGGGGATGCCGGCGGCACGCGCCGTGGCGATGTCGGTGCCCGAATCGCCCACCATCACCGACCGCTTCGGATCGCCGCCCGCCCGCGCGATCGTGCCGAGGAGATGGGCCGGATCGGGCTTGCGGACCGGGAACGTGTCGCCGCCGCAGATCGCCGCGAAGCGCTGCGTCAGGCCGAGCGCGTCGAGGAGCTGCAGCGACAGACCCTCGAGCTTGTTGGTGCACACCGCGAGATCCCAGCCGGCGGCGACGAATCGGTCGAGCGCCGCCTCCATGCCCGGGAAGGGGCGGGAATGGACGGCGATCGATTCGCCGTAGAGCGGGATGAAGCGGGCGAAGAGCCGATCGAGCTTGTCGTCGGCCAGCGGCACCTCGGCGATGGCGAAGCCGCGCCGGATCATCGCCCGCGCCCCGGCGCCCAGAAGCGCTCCCGCATCGGCCCGCGTCATCGGCCGGACGCCTTCGTCGGCGAGGATGCGGTTGAGCGTCGCGATCAGATCCTCGGCGGTGTCGACGAGGGTTCCGTCGAGGTCGAGGACGAGCAGCGGTCGGGTCATCTCGGGTCTCCGAAAACGGGAGGCGGACACTAGCCGCCGCCGCGCTCGCGGGAAACCCCGCAGATTCCGACTGCGTCGGTTTCTCGCGCCGGCGCTTCGCACTGGCGAGGCGCGCGCCGCTGCGCTATGGAAACCGCGACGGGTCGGGCCGGGCCCGTCGGTGAGGAACCCGCGGGCCCGCCCGCGGATACGAGGAGAGACGCCGCGCATGAGCGCCGAGATGAAGAAGCGCGCCGCCGCCGCCGCCCTGGAGTTCGTCGAACCCGGCATGCGGCTCGGCATCGGCACCGGCTCGACCGCCGACGAGTTCACCAAGCTGCTCGGCGAGAAGGTCGCGAACGGCCTCGACATCATCGGCGTGCCGACGTCGGAGCGCACCCGGGTGCTCGCCGGCTCGCTCGGCATTCGCCTCGCCACCCTCGAGGACCTGCCCGAACTCGATCTGACGGTCGACGGCGCCGACGAGATCGGCCCCGGCCTGTCGCTGATCAAGGGCGGCGGCGGTGCCCATCTGCGCGAGAAGATCGTCGCCGCGGCCTCGGCCCGCATGGTTGTGATCGCCGACGAGACCAAGATCGTCGACATGCTCGGCGCCTTCCCGCTGCCGATCGAGGTCAACCGCTTCGGCCTGCGCGCCACCACCATCGCCATCGAGAAGGCGGCCGCCCGGCTCGGCCTCTCCGGCACGCTGGTCAAGCGCGTCAACAAGGCCGATGGGACCGATTTCGTCACCGACGGCGGCCATCTGCTGCTCGATGCATCATTTCGCCGAATTCCCGATCCATTGAGCCTCGCGCGCGCGCTGGTCGACATTCCCGGCGTCGTCGAGCACGGCCTCTTCCTCGGCATGGCGACCGCCGCCGTGGTGGCCCGCGCCGACGGCATCGACGTTCTGAAGCCCTGACACGAAGTCCTTTCCGCGTCGGCCTGCCGCCGACGCCCGAGACAGCCAACCGGAGCCTTCCGATGACCCGTTCCTTCGCCTCTCGCCTCGCTGCTGCCGCTCTCTTCGTCGGTCTCGTCCAGCCGGCCTTCGCGGACGACTACACCAAGGAGCACCTCGACGCGGCCAAGTCGGCGATCGAGGCGAGCCATGTCGGCGACGGTCTCGACAACATCCTGATCGGCGTCGCCCAGCAGACCAAGGCGGTGCTCGCCCGCACCAACCCGGCCCAGTCGAACCTGATCGACGAGCTGACCAACTCCGCCGCCCTCGAGCTGGCCGCCAAGCGCCCCGAGCTCGACAAGCAGATCCAGGAAGTCTGGGCCGCCCGCTTCTCCCAGGACGAGCTGAAGAAGATCGCCGAGTTCTACAACTCGCCGGTCGGCCAGAAGCTCTCCAAGGAGACCGCCTCGATGGTCCAGATGTCGGGCGTCGCCGCCCAGGTCTGGCAGGCCAAGATCGCCCAGGAGATGCTCGCCAAGGTGCGCGAGGCCGCCAAGGCCAAGGGCGTCAACCTCTGACGTTTCCGTCGCGGCGGGAAGCCGCCGCGAACGGGACGGTTCGGCGGGCCCGCTCCCGCCGCGACAGGCGTGAACGGGCGGGCCTGCCGCCCGCGGTGTGACCGATCGGCGGAGGGCCCGATGGCCGAGGCAAGCGACTTCGATCTCGACCTCTTCGTCGTCGGCGCCGGGTCGGGCGGCGTCCGGGCCGCCCGCATCGCGGCGACCCACGGCGCCCGCGTGGCGATCGCCGAGGACCGCGAGGTCGGCGGCACCTGCGTCATCCGCGGCTGCGTGCCGAAGAAGCTGATGGTCTATGCCGCCCGCTACGCCGACGACTTCGTCGACGCCCGCGGCTTCGGCTGGACGGTCGGCGAGACCGCGCACGACTGGTCGGCGCTGATCGCCGCCAAGGACCGCGAGATCACCCGCCTCGAGGGCGCCTATGTCGCCAATCTCGAACGCGCCGGCGTGACCATCCTGCGCGCCCGCGCCCGGCTCGACGGACCGCAGCGCGTCCGCCTCTCCGACGGCCGCACCTTCACCGCCCGCCACGTGCTGATCGCCACCGGCGGCACCCCGGTGCGCGACGGCGGCTTCCCCGGATCGGAACTCGCCGCGACCTCGGAGGAGGTCTTCCACTGGCCGCAGCGCCCCGAGCGCGTGGTGGTGGTCGGCGGCGCCTATGTGGCGCTGGAATTCGCCTCGCTGCTCGCCGGCCTCGGCTCGAAGGTGACGGTGCTCTACCGCGGCGAGGAGATCCTGCGCGGCTTCGACGGCGAGGTCCGCGCCCATGTCCACGCGGCGCTGGTCGCCCGCGGCCTCGACGTCGTCACCGGCGACACGCCGGCGGCGCTCTCCCGCGAGGCCGACGGTTCCCTCCGCCTCGAGACCCGCGCCGGCCGGGTGATCGCCGCCGACGCGGTGCTGCTGGCGATCGGCCGCAGGCCGGCGACGAAGGATCTCGGCGTCGAGACGACGGATCTCGCGCTTCGCCCCGACGGCTCGATCCCGGTGACCGGCGCGGCGGCGACCAATCTCCCCTGGCTCCACGCCGTCGGCGACGTCACCGGCCGCCCGGCGCTGACCCCGGTCGCCATCCGCGACGGCCATGCCTTCGCCGACGAGACCTTCGGCGGTCTCCCCCGCGAGGTGTCGCACGAGCTGATCCCGACGGCGGTCTTCACCACGCCGGAGGTCGGCACGGTCGGCGCCGGCGAGGAGGAGTTGCGCGAGGCGGGCATCGCGCACGCGATCTTCCGCTCGACCTTCCGTCCGATGCGGGCGACGCTCGCCGGGCGCGAGGAGCGCACCCTGATGAAGATCCTCGTCGGGGAGGCCGACGACCGCGTCCTCGGCGTGCACGTCGTCGGCCCGGATGCCGCCGAGATGGTCCAGCTGGTGGCGGTCGCCATGCGGATGGGCGCGAAGAAGGCCGACTTCGACCGCACCATGGCGCTCCATCCTTCGGCCGCCGAGGAACTGGTGACCATGCGCCAGCCTTCCGGCCACTGGCACCCGTGAGCGCACGGGACGGCGTGCGCCTCCCTCCGAAGTAGGGATTTCGCGCGATTTGACCCCCGCTCGGCGCGGGGCTATTTTCCGCCGCGTCTGGAGGTGCGGCGAAACGGTCGCACCCGGACGAGTGAAGCCGGGGAGCGAAGAACCAGACCCACACGAGGCGATGCGCGATGCGGAGGGGCGATCCGCGATCGACGTTTCGCCGTCTCGCCGACGGGCGCGGCAAACCGCCCGCGCCGCGACGTAGGTTCGAACCGCACCCGTTTCTCCCGGGAGAGGGCCATGGCCCAGAGTGAACAGGAAGTCCCGACGGCGGGTGACGCCGCTTCGGAAGCGCACGAGACGCCCATCGACAAGGCTCCCGCGGCACCGGCGACCCCGGCCGACGGCCCCTGCGCGCCCGCGGCCCCGGCCGACGGCCGCGGCGGCCACGGTCACGGTGCGGGCCACGCCGGCCTGCTCGCCGCCCTCGGCATCGTCTTCGGCGACATCGGCACGTCGCCGATCTACACCCTCGGCACCGCCTTCAAGGTCGGCGTGATCCAGCCGGTCCCCGCGGACATCCTCGGCTTCCTGTCGCTGATCATCTGGTCGCTGATCATCGTGGTCGGCATCTGGTACGCGATCTTCATCATGCGCGCCGACAACCGCGGCGAGGGCGGCATCTTCGCCCTGATGGCGCTCGCCCATCGCGCCCGGCCGGAACTCGGCACGGTGATCGCCGTGCTCGGCATCATCGGCGCCTCGCTGTTCTACGGCGACGCGGTGATCACGCCGGCGATCTCGGTCCTCTCGGCGGTCGAGGGCATCGCCGTCGCCGCGCCGTCGCTCGAGCCGGTGGTCCTGCCGCTGGCGGTGGTGATCCTGACGACGCTCTTCGCCGTCCAGCGCGGCGGCGCCTCCAAGGTCGGCGGCTGGTTCGGCCCGATCATGCTCGGCTGGTTCGGCCTTCTGGGTTTCCTCGGCCTCAAGCAGCTGATGCTCTATCCGGGCGTCCTGTGGGCGCTCGACCCGTGGTACGGCATCGCCTTCATCGCCAACGGCGGCTGGCACGTCTTCGCCATCCTCGCCGTCGCCGTCCTCGCGGTGACCGGCGCCGAGGCGCTCTATGCCGACATGGGCCACGTCGGCCGCGATTCGGTGCGCAAGGCCTTCGCCTTCGTCGTCGTGCCGGCGCTGATCCTGGTCTATCTCGGCCAGGGCGCCCAGGCGCTCGCCGATCCGCTGCACGGCCACGACGATCCCTTCTTCCAGATGGTCGGCCCGGCCTTCCAGCCGGTGCTGGTGGTCTTCGCCACCATGGCGACGGTCATCGCCTCGCAGTCGGTGATCTCCGGCGCCTTCACCGTCACCCATCAGGCCGCCCATCTCGGCTTCTGGCCGCGCACCGACACCCGCCACACCTCGGCCTCCGAGCGCGGGCAGATCTACGTGCCGGTCGTCAACATGGTGCTGTTCGTCGCCGTCATCGCGATCGTGCTGATGTTCCAGAAGTCGGAGAAGCTCGCCGAGGCCTACGGCTTCTCGGTGACCGGCACGATGGTCGTCACCTCGCTGCTCGCCTTCATGGTGGCGCGCGGCGTCTGGGGCTGGTCGCTGTGGCGGGCGATCCCGACCGTCGCCTTCTTCATGATGTTCGACGTCGGCTTCTTCCTGTCCTGCGCCACCAAGCTGCTGCACGGCGCCTGGTTGCCGCTGGTCATCGGCATGCTGCTGGTCTTCATCATGGCCGCCTGGCGCATGGGTCGCCTCAGGCTCGCGGCGCGGCGGCGGCACGAGGGCGTGCCGATCAAGATCGCGCTCTCGGCGCTCCGCAGCCCGCGCATCGAGCACGTGCGCGGCACCGCGGTCTACATGATGGAAGACCCGTCGCTGGCGCCGCGGTCGTTCCTGCACAACCTCAAGCACAACAAGGTCGCCCACCAGCAGATCGTCTTCATGTCGATCCAGACGACCGAGGAGCCGTGGGCCGAAGCCGAACGGCGGGTCTCGGTCGAGGAGATCGGCGAGGCCGTCGCGATGGTCCGGGTGAAGTTCGGCTTCATGGAGACGCCGGACGTGCCCGCCGCGCTCGCCGCGTCGGAATGCATGGGCGTCCACGTCGACAAGAAGGACCTGTCCTTCTTCGTCTCGCGCGCCCATCTCGTCGAAGGCGAGGAGCGCGGCCTGTGGACCTGGCTGCGCGGGCTCTTCATCTTCCTCTATCGCAACCAGGCCGATCCGGCGGAGTACTACCAGATCCCGCCCGGCCGCGTGGTCGACCTCGGCGCCCAGATCACCATCTGAGCCCGTCGATTCGAGCCCCGAAACGCCGAGAGCCCCGGTCGACGACCGGGGCTCTCTTCGTCTGCGGGTCTGCCGCCGACCTCACTCGAAGGCGCAGCCGGGCTTGGCGCCGAGCTTCTTGAGGATCATCGCCAGCGGGCAGAAGCCGGTGAAGGCCGCCTGCAGCATGTTGAGGCCGACGAAGGCGGTGAAGAACAGGAAGTACGGATGGACAGTCCAGCCGAGCGCCAGTGAAATCAGGATCATGGCGCCGGCGAAGGCGAGAACGATGCGGTCGATGCTCATGGGGAAACTCCGGAGCGACGAAGCGCCGATGGCGCCGCGTGCGGAAAAGTCGGACACTGCTCCCGGCGCCGGGCTCGGGGAGCTACGAAAGAACCATGCCGCCCCCTTGTTGGATTAGCAAGATCTAATATATACGATCGAAGCAAGAATCCTCGGTCGGGGGGAGAGTGCCGTCGGACGACGGCCGCCTCGATCGGACCCAAGCTTGGAGCACTCCGCGGCATGCCTCGTTCCGTTCCTCTCCTCGATCCGTCGGCCGGCGCCTTCCGTCGACGTGCCGCCGCCTCGCGTGCGGCGCTCGCCCTCGCGCTGGTCCTCTCGGCTTCCGCGGTCGCGGCGGCCGAGGTCGTGACCGTGGCGCCGGTCACGGTCGACGACGCCAAGGAAGTGCTGGCGACGGTGGAGAGCGTGCGCGCGCCGCTCGCCCGCGCCCGCATCGGCGGCACCTTGGAGAAGGTGGCGGTGGTCGAAGGCGATCGTGTGGCGAAGGACGCCGTCCTCGCCGTCGTGGTCGATCCCAAGCTGAGGCTCCAGCTCCAGGCCGCCGATGCCCGCATCGGCGCGCTCGAGGCCAAGCTGACGCTGGTGCAGATGGAACTCGACCGCGTCCGCCAACTGCGCACCACCGGAGCCGCGCCGCAGGCCAAGCTCGACGACGCCCAGACCCAGCTGGTCGTCACCCGAGCCGAGATCGCCGCCGCCCAGGCCGAGAAGTCGGTGCTGGAGCAGCAGGTGGTCGAAGGCCGCGTGCTGGCGCCCGACGAGGGGCGCGTCCTCAAGGTGATGGGTGTCGAGGGCCAGGTGATCATGCCGGGCGAGCCGGTGGCGAGCCTCGCCACCGCGACCTACGTCCTGAAGCTCCGCCTGCCCGAGCGCCATGCCCGCTTCATCCGCCAGGGCGACGCGATCGTCGTCGCCGGCCGCGGCCTCGACCGTGCCACCGACCCCCGCCCGATCGCCGGCAGGATCGTCCGCGTCTATCCCGAGCTCGACCAGGGCCGCGTCGTCGCCGACGCCGAAGCCCCGGGCATGGGCGACTATTTCGTCGGCGAGCGCGTGTCGGTCTTCGTCTCGACCGGCAAGCGCGAGACCTTCGTCCTGCCGAAGGACGCCGTGATCAACCGCGAAGGCCTGACCTTCGTCCGGCTCGAGGGGCTCGGCGAGGTCCCGGTCCAGATCGGCGTGCCCCGCCCCGCGACCGGCGATTCGCCGGCCGGTGTCGAGATCCTGACCGGCCTCAAGGCCGGCGACCGGGTGGTGCGTCCATGAGCGGTCCCAACGATCACGCGAGCGGAGCCGAGCCTTCGAAGAAGGCCCTCGGCCTCGCCGGCCACCTGACGGCGGCCTTCATCCGCTCGGCCCTGACGCCGCTGCTGCTCTTCGCCTCGATCGCGCTCGGTTCGCTGGCGCTGATGTCGCTGGCGCGCGAGGAGGAGCCGCAGATCTCGGTGCCGATGGTCGACGTCCTGGTCCAGGCCGACGGTCTGGCCGCCGACGACGTGGTCGAGCTCGTCACCAAGCCGCTCGAGAGCGTGCTGAAGGGCATCGACGGCGTCGAGCACGTCTACACCTATTCCTACGACGACCGCGTCATGGCCGCCGCCCGCTTCATGGTCGGCACCAAGTCGGAAGACGCCATCCTGCGCGTCCACGAGAAGCTGCGCGCCAACTACTCGCGCATGCCGCTCGGCATCCCCGAGCCGCTGGTCGTCGGCCGCGGCATCAACGACGTCGCCATCGTCACGCTGACGCTGTCGCCCAAGCCCGCCGTCGCCGACCGCTGGTCCGACAACGCGCTGAAGAAGCTCGCCGACAAGCTCCTCTCCGAACTCGTCAAGATCGACGACGTCGGCCTCACCTACACGGTGGGCGGCCGCGCCGACCAGATCCGCGTCGAGCCCGATCCCGAGAAGCTCGCCCGCTACGGCATCGCCCTCAACGACCTCGTCGAGAAGGTCAAGAACGCCAACCGGTCGTTCCTGCTCGGCACGCTGCGCGACGCCGGCCGTCAGGTGCCGGGCGCCGCCGGCCAGACGCTGCAGGGCATCCCCGACGTCGGCCTGCTGCTGCTGACCACGCGCGACGGCCGTCCGGTCTACGTCAAGGACGTCGCCGACGTGGTCCTCGAAGCACGCCCCGAGGAGGCGCGTGCCTGGACCATGGCGCCCGACGGCAAGGGCGGTCTGACCACCACCCCGGCCGTCACCATCGCCATCGCCAAGCGCGCCGGCGCCAATGCCGTGACCATCGCCAACACGATCGAGCATCGTCTGGCGAAGATCGAGCACGAGATCCTCCCCGAGGACGTCGTGGTCTCCAAGACCCGCGACTACGGCGAGACCGCCGACGAGAAGGTCGGCGAACTGCTGTTCCATCTGGCGCTGGCGACGCTGTCGATCGCCGCGCTGGTCGCCTTCGCGGTCGGCTGGCGCGAAGGTCTGGTGGTGCTGGTGGTCGTGCCCACGACCATCCTCCTCACCATGTTCGCCTCGTGGATCCTCGGCTACACGATCAACCGCGTCTCGCTCTTCGCGCTGATCTTCTCGATCGGCATCCTGGTCGACGACGCCATCGTGGTGGTCGAGAACATCGACCGCCACTGGTCGATGCCCGACGGACGATCGACCGTCGCCAAGGCGATCGACGCCGTGGCCGAGGTCGGCAACCCGACCATCGTCGCGACGCTGACGGTGGTCGCGGCGCTGCTGCCGATGATGTTCGTCTCCGGCATGATGGGCCCCTACATGAGCCCCATCCCGGCCAATGCCTCGGCCGCCATGCTCTTCTCCTTCTTCGTCGCGGTGATGCTGACGCCGTGGCTGATGGTGAAGATGCGCGGCAAGAGCGGCGCTCCGGCCGGTCACGGCGAACACGACGAGGGCGCGCTCGGCCGCTTCTATCGCCGCGTCGCCGGCCCGATCGTCGCGACGAAGGCGAAGTCCAAGCGCTTCCTGATCGCCGTCGGCGTCGCCACCGTCGTCTCGATGCTGCCCTTCGCCACCAAGTGGGTGACGGTGAAGCTGCTGCCCTTCGACAACAAGTCGGAGCTGCAGGTGGTCTTCGACCTGCCGGAAGGCACCTCGCTCGAGGCGACCGACCGCACCCTGATCGAGGCGGCGAAGGCCATCGCCGACGTTCCGGAACTCGCCTCGATCCAGGCCTATGCCGGCACCGCCGCGCCCTTCAACTTCAACGGTCTGGTGCGCCACTACTTCCTGCGCTCCTCGCCGTCGCAGGGCGACCTCCAGGTCAACCTGACGCCGAAGTCCGCACGCGCCCGCCAGAGCCACGCCATCGCCCTCGACATCCGCAAGAAGATCGAGGCCAAGGTGAAGATGCCGGAGGGCTCCTCGGTCAAGGTGATCGAGGTGCCGCCGGGACCGCCGGTGCTTTCGACCCTGCTGGTCGAGGTCTACGGTCGCGACGCCGCCGAGCGGCGGGCCGTCACCGCCAAGGTGCGCGAGGCCTTCACCCGCGTGCCCTTCATCGTCGACGTCGACGACACCGTGCGCGAGCCGGGCGAACGCATCCGCTTCCGTCTCGACGAGGCGGCGCTCGAGTGGCACGGCGTCTCCGAACAGGCGGTCTACGACACGATGCGGGCGATCCTCGGCGGCGTGCCGGTGGGCTATTCCCACCGCGGCGCCGGCGTCGAGCCGATCGAGATCGCCGTCCGCATGCCCAAGGCCGACCTCGCGGTGACCGAGCGTCTGCTCGCCACTCCGGTGCAGGGCGCGCGCGGCAACGTCGAACTCGGTTCGCTCGTCCGCGTCGAACGCGAGAAGGCCTCCCATTCGATCTTCCGCCGTGACGGTCGTCCGGCCGAGATGGTGACGGCGGAACTCGCCGGTGCCTACGAGGCCCCGATCTACGGCATGCTCGCGGTTTCCGACGAGCTGAAGAAGATCGACTGGGGCGCCCACGGCGTGCCCCCGGTGTCGCTCCACGGCCAGCCCGAGGACGAGGCCCGCGCCAGCCTCCTGTGGGACGGCGAGTGGGAAGTGACCTGGGTCACCTTCCGCGACATGGGTGGCGCCTTCGGCGTGGCGCTCGTCGGCATCTACCTCTTGGTCGTCGCCCAGTTCGGTTCGTTCCGCGTGCCGCTGGTAGTGCTGACGCCGGTGCCGCTGACGTTGGTCGGCATCGTCATCGGTCACTGGCTGTTCGGGGCGCCCTTCACCGCGACGTCGATGATCGGCTTCATCGCGCTCGCCGGCATCATCGTGCGCAACTCGATCCTGCTGGTCGACTTCATCCGCCACGCCGCCCGCCCCGGCGCGACGCTGCGGGACGTGGTGCTCGAGGCCGGTGCGATCCGCATCAAGCCGATCCTGCTCACCGCCATCGCGGCGATGATCGGCGCGGCCTTCATCCTGGCCGACCCGATCTTCCAGGGCCTCGCCATCTCGCTGCTCTTCGGCCTCGCCTCGTCGACGGCCCTGACGGTGCTGGTGATCCCGGCGATCTACGTCGTCATGCGCGGCCCCGACAGCCTGCCGGCGGGCCCGGCGGCGGACGAGAAGGCCTGATCGGCGGCTGCGCGCGAGCCGAACGAGAGAGAGGCCCCGGACGGTGACGTCCGGGGCCTCTCTCGTCGTAGGGGGCGTCGCGGGTCAGGCGACGAAGAGTTCGGGTCGCGCCGTGGAGAGGTTCAGCAGCATGGCGGTGTAGGACTCGACATGTGCCTCCATCTCGCGCGCAGCCGCGTCGCCGTCGTGTGCCGCGATCGCCTCGGCGATGCGTCGATGACCGGCATGCGAGGCGCGGACGGCCTCGATGTCGGGTCGGAACGGCTCCTGGCAGCGTCTGATCGTCGCCAGACCGAGGTCGACCTGATGGGCGACCTGCGGATAGGGCAGGGCCAGCGCCAGCGTCATGTGGAACTCGCGGTCGAGCACGAAATAGGCGTCGGTGTCCTCGGCCTCGACGGCCGCGATCTGCCCCGCCAGGATCTCGTCGATCCGCGCCCGCAGGGCCGCGTCGTCGGCCTGCGCCAACCGCCGCACCGCCGCCGTCTCGAGCGCACCGCGCACGAACAGGCTCTCGCGCATCGCGCCGAGGCGCAGCCGCGCGACATAGGTACCGCGTTGCGGATAGATCTCGACGAGGCCTTCCTGCTCCAAGCGCGTCAACGCCGCCGTCACCGGTTGTTTCGATACTCCGAGTTTTTCGCAGACTTCCACCTTGTCGATGAACGTTCCGGGTTGCATGCCGAACGACAGTATTTCGTCCCTGAGCCAGAAATATGCGCGTTCCGACTTGCGAACGACTTGTGAAGCGTCGCTTTCCGCGTCGGTTTGCGATCGCATGCCGCGATACATGTGCCTCTCCCCCGAAGTCCGGCCGAAAGCCCGCCAATTGGCTTTCCCGCCGTTCGTCGACGTCTCTCGACGACCTTCGACGAGGGATGCTAGTCCGATCGTCGTCATGAGGGTATCGGAGCAATTACAGATATTCTCATGTATACGGGCAAACCACAATCGTAGACGAAAGTAAATTTCCGAAATTCGGCCGAATTCGGCCCTGGAATCGCCGTCCTTACGTGAAGCCCCTGATGGTGTCGTCTTTCATCGGTCAAGGCGCCGGTGCGCCGCCCGTGGGCCGCGGCGTGCGTCCGCGGATGTGGCCAAGACGGCGGCGGGCGTGTATAAACCCGCCTCCGGCGGCCCTGGACAGGGGGCGTCCGGGACCCACATTTCCGCGTGAATGGACAAGCGAGCCCGCATGACGACGGGCGGAGGATCTTGAAATGACGAAGTCCGGGAACTCGGCCGACTGGTCGCCGACGAGCTGGCGTGGCAAGCCGATCGTCCAGGTGCCGGTCTATGCCGATCAGGCCCTGCTTCAGGCGGTCGAGGAAGACCTGCGCACCTGGCCGCCGTTGGCGATCGCCGACGAAGTGCGCCGTCTGCGCAAGAACCTCGGCCGCGTGGCCGAGCGCAAGGCTTTCCTGCTCCAGGGCGGCGACTGCGCCGAGAGCTTTGCCGAGCACTCCGCCAATCAGATCCGCGACTTCTTCCGCATCTTCCTGTCGATGTCGGTGGTGCTGACCCATTCGGCCGGTCTGCCGGTCGTCAAGGTCGGCCGCATCGCCGGCCAGTTCGCCAAGCCGCGCTCCTCCGACATCGAGAAGCGCGACGGCGTCGAGCTGCCGTCCTACCGCGGCGACATCATCAACGGCTTCGACTTCACGGCGGAGTCGCGCATCCCCGATCCGCAGCGCATGCGCATGGTCTACCGCCAGTCGGCGGCGACGCTGAACCTGCTGCGCGGCCTCGCCAACGGGGGTTACGCCAAGCTCGAGCGCGTGCAGAAGTGGATGGTCGAGTTCCTCGCCGACAGCCCGGTCGCCGAGCGCTTCTCGGAAGTCGCCGAGCGCATCTCCGAGGCGCTCGACTTCATGGCCGCCTGCGGCCTGACCGCCGAGACCGTGCCGCAGCTGCAG
Source organism: Pinisolibacter sp. DMC100 (assembly GCF_056313705.1). NCBI lineage: Bacteria > Pseudomonadati > Pseudomonadota > Alphaproteobacteria > Hyphomicrobiales > Ancalomicrobiaceae > Pinisolibacter > Pinisolibacter sp. DMC100. The sequence goes on from NZ_JBQUZT010000001.1 coordinate 1,751,528, forward strand.
ACCGTCGACTTCTACACCTCGCACGAGGCGCTGCTGCTCCCCTACGAGGAGGCGCTGACGCGTGAGGACTCGGTCGAGGGCGGCTGGTACGACACCTCCGCCCACATGCTGTGGATCGGCGACCGCACCCGTCAGCCTGACCACGCCCATGTCGAGTACATGCGCGGCATCGCCAACCCGATCGGCCTCAAGTGCGGCCCGAGCCTCGACATCGACGGCCTGCTCCGCCTGATCGAGGCGCTCGATCCGAAGAACGAGGCGGGTCGCCTGACCCTCATCGCGCGCTTCGGCTCGGAGAAGATCGGCAAGCACCTGCCGGAGATGGTCCGCGCGGTGGCTCGCGAGGGTCGCAACGTCGTGTGGTCCTGCGACCCGATGCACGGCAACACCGTGACCTCGGCGACCGGCCACAAGACCCGTCCCTTCGACAAGGTCCTCTCGGAAGTGCAGAGCTTCTTCGAGGTCCATCGCGCCGAAGGCACCTGGGCGGGCGGCGTCCACCTCGAGATGACCGGCAAGAACGTCACCGAATGCACCGGCGGCGCCGTGGCCATTCAGGAGGCCGATCTCTCCCAGGCCTACGAGACCGCCTGCGACCCGCGCCTCAACGCGGCCCAGGCTCTCGAACTGGCTTTCCTCGTCGCCGAGGAACTCAAGAAGGATCGCGCCGGTCGCCCGGCGCTCGCCGCCGCGGCCGAGTGAGCCCGGCGGACGATCCGCCCCGATACGAAAGGATCGTTCGAGAAGATCGAACGATCCTTTCTCGTTTCCGGGGGGCCGTCGTCGTTGAATTCACGGCCGTCTCGGCCGATTTGTGAAGACGAAAGAGGCCTTCCCGTCACGATCTCCCATCGGACGATCCGGGGTGGCCGAGGATCGTCATCATGACCGACACCGCCACCCCGATCGCGCCGATCTTCGTCTCCCACGGCGCCCCCAACATGATCCTGCACGACAGCGCCACGCGCTCGTTCCTCGCCGGTCTCGGCGGGGCGATGCCGCGGCCGAAGGCGGTCGTCTCGGTCTCCGCCCATTTCATGGCGACACGCCCCGCCGTCGTCGTCGACCCGCGGCCGGAGACCGTCCACGACTTCGGCGGTTTCGAGCGCGAGCTCTACCGCATGCAGTATTCGGCGCCCGGCGATCCGGCGCTCGGCGAGCGCGTGCTGTCGCTCCTCGGCGAGGCCGGGCTCGATCCCGCCCGCGTCGAGAGCCGCGGCTTCGACCACGGCACCTGGGTGCCGCTGAAGCTGATGTATCCGGAGGCCGACATCCCCGTCGTCCAGGTCTCGGTGCAGCCGCGCCGCGATCCGCGCCATCATTTCGAGATCGGCCGGGCGCTGGCGCCGCTTGCGCAGGAGGGCGTGCTGATCCTCGGCTCGGGCTCGCTCACCCACAATCTCCACGCCGCCTTCGGCCCTCTCGGCGGCCTGCGCCCGATGACCGAGGAAGCCGAGCGCTGGGTGACCGACTTCGCCGACTGGGTCGCCGAGAAGGTGGCGGCAAACGACGTCGAGGCGCTGATCGACTACCGCGCCCAAGCCCCCTTCGGCGGTCGCAACCACCCGACCGACGAGCATTTCCTGCCCTTCTTCGTGGCGCTCGGCGCCGGCGGGGCGGGCACGGTGATCCACCGCGAGACCCAGTTCGCGGTCCTCGCCCTCGACGCCTACCGCTTCGCGGCCTGAGCGTCGATCGCATCCGGCAGGTGATCGAGTGGCAGCGGCGCGCCGCTCTTCACCGTCTGGATGGCGAAGTTCGAGCGGATGTCGCTGACCCCCGGCAGCTTCAGCAGCGTGCCGAGCAGGAAGCGCTCGTAGCCGGCGAGATCGGGCACCACCACCTGCAACAGGAAGTCGGCCTCGCCCGAGACGAGGTGGCAGGAGACCACCTCCGCCAGCCCGCCGACCGCGTCGCGGAAGGCGGTCGCCTGTTCGTCGTGGTGGCGCTCCACCTTGACGCCGACGAAGACCGTCAGCCCCAGCCCGACCGCCTTGCGCTCGAGCGTGGCGTGATAGCCGGCGATCACCCCGGCCTTCTCCAGCATCTTCACCCGTCTCAGGCAGGGCGACGGCGACAGCCCGACCGCCTCGGCGAGGTCGACGTTGGAGAGCCGACCGTCGCGTTGCAGGGCGGCGAGAATGCGCCGATCGATGGCGTCGAGCTTCATCCCGGCATGAATCCGTCGTAATTCACAGAAGATTGGCAGGATATGCCGATCGCACGCCGATATGAAGCACGAAACGCAGGGATCGGCCCCGCCCATCGGTGCTATCGCTTCCTCGTCGAGGAGGTGATCCCATGGAAGCCACGAGCCTTTCGGCCTTCGTCGTCGCGTTGGCGCTGGTCTATCTCCTGCCCGGCGCCGACATGATCCTGGTGCTGCAGACCGGCATTCGCGACGGCCGCCTTCCCGCCCTCGCCGCGGCGGCGGGGCTGGCGGTCGCACGTGCCGTCCACGTCGCGCTCGCCGGTGCCGGGCTCGCCGCGCTGCTGCGTTCGGCGCCGGCGCTCTACGACGCCATGCGCCTCCTCGGCGCCGCCTGGATCGCCTGGCTCGGCGTCGAGATCGCCCGTTCGCCCGCACTCCTGTCGGCGCCCGACGCGGCGGCTCCCGCCGATGGCGGTGTCTCGCTCGGTCGTGCCTTCCTGAAAGGCGTCGCCACCAACCTGCCCAACCCCAAGGCGCTGCTCTTCTGTTCGGTGCTGCTGCCGCAGTTCGTCGCCGCCGACGAGAGTGCGGTCGGCGCCCGTTTCGCCCTGCTCGGCGCGGTGCTCGTCGCCGTCGGCATGGCCTTCGATCTCGCCTACGCGCTCGGCGGCACGGCGATCGGCCGCCTCGTCGCCGGCCGGCCGCGCCTGACGCGCCTGCAGGCGCGCGGATTCGGCGCCGTGTTGCTGATTTTCGCCGTCGCGCTGGTCGCCGACCGCGCAGCATGAGAGCGCCGCGCGCGCTACACTCTGAAATTGCGAAATCGTTCGAATTTTAGGGTTTGGATTCGATCGAATCGAACCGATCGACCAATATCGTCGCCGCATGGGAGGTCCGTCGCCGCGTCTTGCGGCACGGCGCGTCGAACGGAGGCGTCGCGATGCACGACGTCGTGGAAGCCGTCAAGAAGGTCGGATACGCACTCGGCGTCGGCTATTGGATGGTCGAACTCGAGCGTGGGCTCGTCTATTGGCCCAAGGGCCTCGGCCGTCCCCGCGGCGAAGAGAGCGAACGCGGTTATCAGGTCGCGCCGCTCGAGAAGCTGATCGCCCGCGTCGTGCCCGAGGACCAGGGGCGCTTTCGTTCCTTCCTCGCCGGCATCCTCGACGGTCGCGGCGACGAGCCCGTCGAGCTCGCCATCCAGGCGACCTGGGGGCCGATCATCCACATCCGCATGGCCGGCCGTCAGGTCGGCACCGGTCGCGACGCCAAGGTGATCGGTCTGGTCGAGGTCACCGAGCACGTCCACGAAGTCGAGCGGCTCGCCAAGAGCCTGTCCTTCATCGTCGAGGCGCTGTTCATCTCCTCCGACAGCGGCATCGTCATCTTCGACGACCAGCTTCGCGTGCGCCGGCTCAACCGCAACGCTCTCGACCTCTTCGGCGTCACCGACGAGGAGGAGACGTCGGGCGACTGGGCCGCCGTCATCGAAAAGCGCATGCCCAAGGGGACGCGCGAGCTGCTGCTCGAGGCGATCCAGAATTCCTCCGCCGTCTCCGGCACCCTGTCGCTCGGTGGTCTCGGCAGTCCGCGGCTCGCCTGGCGTGCCAACCCCTGGGGCGACGGCGTCGGCGACATGTCGGGCCTCGTCATGACCTTCAACGCCAAGTCTCGCGCCGTCGGCACGGAAGTCGGCGATCATCCCGTCGCGGCGCTCGCTCAGGCGATCGAGACGGGCCTGGCGATCGCCGCCGAGGCCGCGCAGCCGCCGGAACTGCCGCCGCCGCCCGCCGCATCGCCGAGTGCCGCCGAGGCCGATGCCCGTCACAAGGCGCTCGAATGGGTGAAGCATCCGATCGTGCTGGTGTCGATCACCACCGGCGAGATCGCCTTCGCCAACCGCGCCGCCCGCGATCTCTTCCGCCTGCCGACCGAAAAGCGGTGCTTCGTCGAGAATCTCTACGATCTGTCGGGCTTCAACTGCGACGTCGACGCCCTCGCGGTGGCCGCCGCCGGCGGACAGGCGTTGCGCCTCAGGCTCGGTGCCCGCGTCGGCCGCATGGTCGACTACGATGCCGACCTGATCTTCGTCGAGTATCACGACACGACGTTGCACGCCCATCCCCATGCGCTGACCCGCGCCGAGATCGCCGACCGCGCCGCGCACAAGGGTGCTTCGCGCAAGCCGCCCGTTGTCGCCCGCCCCGGCGCGCGCTAAGACCGGGGCATGACCGATCGCCTTCTCGTCGCCCTCGCGCAGTCGAACCCGATCGTCGGCGACGTCGCCGGCAACCTCGCCAAGGCGCGTGCCGCCCGGGCCGAAGCCGCGCGTCACGGTGCCGACGTGGTGCTGTTCTCCGAGCTCTTCCTCGCCGGCTATCCGCCGGAAGACCTCGTCCTGAAGCCCGCCTTCCAGGCGACCTGCATGGCCGCGGTCGCCGACCTCGCCGCCGATACCGCCGACGGCGGCCCGGCGGTGCTGATCGGCACGCCCTGGCTCGCCGAAGGGCGGCTGCACAACGCCCATGCGCTCGTCGACGGCGGCGCCATCCGCCATCTGCGCTTCAAGGTCGACCTGCCCAACTACGGCCCCTTCGACGAGAAGCGCGTCTTCGTCCCCGGCGATCTCTCCGGCCCGATGCCGGTGCGCGGCGTGCGCGTCGGCGTGCCGATCTGCGAGGACGTCTGGAAGCCGGACGTGGTCGAATGCCTCGCCGAGACCGGCGCCGAGATCCTGCTCGTTCCCAACGGTTCGCCCTTCCGCCGCGCGGTGATGGACGAACGCTTCTCCGTCGCCGTGGCGCGGGTGAAGGAGAGCGGCCTGCCGCTCGCCTATCTCAATCAGGTCGGCGGCCAGGACGAACTGGTCTTCGACGGCGCCTCCTTCGTGCTCGATGCGAATGCGAACCTCGTCGTGCAGATGCCGGCCTTCCGCGAGGCGCTCGGCCTCGTCGAGTTCCGCAAGGTCTCCGGCCGCTGGGTGCCGAGCCCGGGCGAGAAGGCACTGGTCGAGGAGGGGACCGCCGGCGACTACACCGCCTGCGTCCTGGGCCTGCGCGACTACGTCAACAAGAACCGCTTCCCCGGCGTGGTGCTCGGCCTCTCCGGCGGCATCGATTCGGCGATCGTCGCGGCGATGGCGGTCGATGCGCTCGGCGCCGACCGGGTGCATGCGGTGATGCTGCCCTATCGCTGGACCTCGTCCGACAGCCTCGAGGACGCCGCCGACTGCGCCCGTCGTCTCGGCATCCGCTACGACGTCGTGCCGATCTCCGATCCGGTCGAGGGCTTCCTCGGTGCGCTGGCGCCGATGTTCGCCGGCAAGACCCCCGACATCACGGAAGAGAACCTCCAGTCGCGCACCCGCGGCACCATCCTGATGGCGATCTCCAACAAGTTCGGGCCGATGGTGGTGACGACCGGCAACAAGTCGGAGATGTCCGTCGGCTACGCCACGCTCTACGGCGACATGAACGGCGGCTTCAACCCGATCAAGGATCTCTACAAGACCGAGGTCTACGCCGCCTCGCGCTGGCGCAACGCCAACCGCCCCGAGGGTGCGCTCGGCCCGGCCGGCGAGGTCGTCCCCGACCGCATCATCACCAAGGCGCCGACCGCGGAACTGCGCGAGAACCAGACCGACCAGGACAGCCTGCCGCCCTACGACGTGCTCGACGGCATCCTGACGCGGCTGGTGGAGCGCGAGATGGCGGTCGCCGAGATCGTCGCCGAAGGCTTCGACGAGCCGACGGTGCGCCGCATCGAGCGGCTGCTCTACGTCGCCGAATACAAGCGCCGTCAGGCCGCCCCCGGCGTGAAGATCGGCCACCGCAACTTCGGCCGCGACCGCCGCTATCCGATCACCAACGGCTTCCGCGATCCGGGCGTGAAGCCCGACCTGCCGGCTGCACCGCTGCCGGTGAAGCCGCAGACCGACGTCGTCGACTTCTGACCCGAACGGATCCCCCGTGACCGCACCCGTCACCCGCTTCGCGCCGTCGCCGTCCGGCCTGATCCACATCGGCAACGCGCGCACCGCGCTCCTGAACTTCCTCTGGGCCAAGGCCCGCGGGGGGACGTTCATCCTGCGCTACGACGACACCGACACCGAGCGCTCGAAGCGCGAATATGCCGACGCCATCGCCGAGGATCTCGCCTGGCTCGGCATCGTGCCGGATCGTGTCGAGCGCCAGTCGGAACGGCTCGATCGCTACGCCCTCGCCGTCGAACGGCTGAAGGCGGCCGACCGTCTCTATCCCGCCTTCGAGACGCCCGACGAACTCGAGCGCCGCCGTCGCCGCCAGCTCGCCCGCGGCCTGCCGCCGATCTACGACCGCGCGGCGCTGACGCTGACCCCCGACGAGATCGCCGCCTTCGAGGCCGAGGGTCGCCGGCCGCACTGGCGCTTCCGCCTCGACGGCAGGCCGGTCACGTGGGAGGACGGCGTGCGCGGCCGTCAGTCGGTCGACACCGCCTCGCTCTCCGATCCGGTGCTGATCCGCGCCGACGGCACCTGCCTCTACACGCTCGGTTCGGTCGTCGACGACATCGAGATGGGCGTGACCGACGTCGTTCGTGGCGAGGACCACGTCACCAATACCGGCGTCCAGATCGAGATCTTCGAGGCGCTCGGCGGCCCGGTGCCGCGCTTCGCCCATCACAATCTGCTGGCCGCGACGACCGGCGAGGCGCTGTCGAAGCGGCTCGGCTCGCTCTCCATTCGCTCGCTTCGCGACGCCGGCTACGAGGCGATGACCGTCGCCTCGATCGCCGTGCTGATCGGCTCGTCGGAAGAGGTCCACGCCTATCCGGATCTCGAAAGCCTCGCGCCCCACGCCGAACTCTCGGCGATGTCACGCTCGACCGCCAAGTTCGATCCCCACGAGCTCGACACGATCAACGCCCGCCTCGTCCATCACCTCGGCCACGCCGAGGTGCGCGACAGGCTCGCCGCCCTCGACGCCGATCTCGGCGAGGCCTTCTGGCTCGCGGTGCGCGACAATCTGGCGAAGCTCGCCGACGTCGCCGAATGGGCCGAGGTGGTTCGCTCCGACGCGGTGTCGGTGAAGGCGGACGGGCAGGGCGAGTTCCTCGCCGAAGCCGTGCGTCTCCTTCCCGAGGAGCCGTGGGACGAGACGACCTGGGGGCTCTGGACCAAGGCGATCCAGGCGGCGACCGGGCGCAAGGGCCGCGATCTCTTCCTGCCGCTGCGCCTCGCGCTCACCGGCCGCGATCACGGGCCGGAGATGAAGCGCCTCATGCCGCTCATCGGTCGGAGAAGTACTTCGGCCCGACTGTCCTGACCTTCGGCGCCGCGGGAAGCTCGGATTCGGCGATCTTGGCGGCGGCCTCGGCCGAGACCGGGGTCTGCGGCGCGACGTCGTCGATGGCGAGGCCGGACATCCGCAGCGCCTGCGTCTCGGGATCCTGATCGGGGGCCGGGCGGACACGCGGCAGCGGCGCCCCGGCGTCGATGCCCGCCCGCGCCTCGCGCGTGCCCATCAGCCCGCCGGCGCCCGCCGGGATCGCCTTGAGGTCGGGCGCGCCGCAGCTGCAGTTCGACACCACCTTGGTGCGATAGACGAAGGCGTTCGGCAGCCGGGTGATCGGCGTGCCGTCGTCGGCGGCGACCGCGTCCTCCGCCTCCTGGCCCGTCGTGTCGTGATAGTAGAGCCGGGTCTCGGCCGCCGGGCACAGCGCCTTGCAGACGTTGGCGTCGGTCTTCATCCGCGCCCGCGAGGCGTTGAACGTCACGGGGAAGAAGAAGCCGTCGCAGGTGCGGACGCAGAGCGTGCGGTAGTTGCCCGACCACGCACCCGCCCCGCCGATCGTCGTCTCGCCGCCGGCGGTGAGCGCGGCGTTCGGGTCGCCGTCACCGGGGTAGATGGTGACGCCCGACGGCGCCGCCCGCCCGGGCTCGTAAGGTGCGGGCCGCGTCTGCGAGCCGCGCGGCTCGAACAGGAACGAGAACAGCGAGCGCTGCTGCTGTTGCGGCGCCGGCTGTTGATAGGTCTGCACCCCCGGCGGCGGTTCGAAACGCCCGTGCGGCGGGCCGGGCGGCGGCGGCACGAAGCGCGACGGCTCGGGGGCGCGGGCGGCGGCCGAGCCGCCCATCCGGGCATGCTGGCGCTCGAGCCGCGCCAGATTGTCGGCCATCAGCTTGGCGCGGTCGTCGATCGCGGCGCAGCGCGGATCGCCCGGCGCGCCGCAGCGCGCCCGCGCCGCGCGGTTGGTGGCGATCGCCTCGCGCTGTTCGCGGATCGCCGAGGCATACTGGTCGACCGCCGACTGGGCCGAAGCGAAGGACGGCGCGAGGACGGCGCACAGCAGCGCGACCGCGGCCGGGATCGCCCGTGCGAACCCCCGCGTGCGTCGGCGCACCGTCGCTCTGCCCCTCGTTTCGAACATGTCCGTCCCCGTCGTCGCCCCGGCGACACCTCCGTCGGGACGAGCTATAACCCGCATTTGGTAGCCAAAGTCAAAACGCGGACGCCTGTCGGGCCCGGTCGTCGCGAACGGCGGCGATCCGGGCGATTTCGGGCCTTCGTACCGCCCGAATCGTCGGATGCTCTGGCACCTCGCCATTCCGCGGGAGTACCCCATGACGTCGCGCCTCGCCTTCGCTCTCCTCGCCTTCGCCCTCGCGGCGGTGCCCCTTTCGGCGCGCGCCGAGGAGCCCGATCTGGTCTTCAAGAAGTCGACGGTGTGGAAGCTGCTCACCCCCGACGACAAGCTCGCGGTCTACGGCATCGACGATCCCGACGTCGAAGGCGTCGCCTGTCACTTCACCGTTCCCGAGCGCGGCGGCGTCAAGGGCATGCTCGGTGTCGCCGAACAGACCTCCGACGTCTCGCTCGCCTGCCGTCAGGTCGGCCCGGTCAAGTTCAAGCGCCCGTTGGCGCAGGGCGACGAGATGTTCCGCGAACGACGCTCGCTCTTCTTCAAGAAGATGCAGATCGTGCGCGGTTGCGACGCCAAACGCAACGTCCTCGTCTACATGGTCTATACCGACAAGATCATCGAAGGCAGCCCGAAGAATTCCACCTCCTCGGTGCCGCTGATGCCCTGGGGCGTCGAGCCGCCGCCGCGCTGCGCCGACTTCGTCAAGTGAGCCGACCGATGAAGCCCGTCCTCCTCGCGCTCGCCCTGATCGTCGCCGCCCCGCTGGCGGCCGCCGCCCAGACCGCGACCACCACCCGCACCGCCGCCGACCGCGCGCTCGAGCGCTGCCGCGCCGAGATCGGCTGGAGCCGCATGACGGCGGTGCAGCAGGCCTCGGCCGACACGCGCTTCCGCCTCCAACTCTGCCTGAAGCGCGCCACGCTGCGCTGACGGTTCCCACCCGTCCGTTTCCGCCGTCCGGCCGCAGGGTCGGGCGGCGCATGTTCTTCCGCCCCGCGCGGCTCCCGAGGTGTTCCATGTTTCCCGATCAATGGCCGTTGCTGCTCGGCGCTTCCTTCTTCGCCGGCATGGTCGACGCGGTCGGTGGCGGTGGTGGTCTGATCCAGGTGCCGGCGCTGCTCGCACTCTTCCCGACGACCTCGATCCCGGCGCTCTTCGGCACCAACAAGGTGGCGAGCGTGGTGGGTACGGCGGCGGCGGCGCTGCACTTCGTCCGCCGGGTGAGGATGCCCTGGCTGATCGTGATCCCGGCGACCATCGCCGCCTTCGTCGGCTCGTTCTCCGGTGCGATCTTCGCCTCGTCGCTGCCGCGCCGGGTGATGCTGCCCCTGGTCATCGTGCTGATGATCGGCGCCGCGCTCTACACCTTCCTCAAGAAGGACTTCGGCAGCGTCGCCACCCGTGAGCCGGTCGCCGCCGACCGGCCGAAGGCGGCCGCGATGGGCGGCGGTATCGGCTTCTACGACGGCATCTTCGGTCCCGGCACGGGTTCGTTCCTGATCTTCGGCTTCGTCCGCCTCTTCGGCCTCGACATGGTCAGGGCGAACGCCGCCACCAAGATCGTCAACGCCACGACCAACATCGCCGCCATCCTGTTCTTCGCGGCGTCGGGGGCGGTGATGTGGCCGGTGGCACTCGCCATGGCGGCGGCGAACTTCCTCGGCGCCCAGGTCGGCGCCCGCGTCGCGCTGCGCTACGGCTCGAAGTTCCTGCGCAAGGTCTTCCTGATCGCGGTGGTGGCGCTCATCGTCAAACTGGTGATCGACTTCGCGCGGACCTTCTGAAGCATCCGCGCTCCCTTGACGGCAGGCCCGAAATCCGTCACTTCTCGCGCCATGACGAACGGACCCGTCGCGCGTCTCGCGCAGATCGCCATTTGCATTATTTGCGGCTAGCAGCTTCGCTGGCCCGGTTCCGTCTGTCTTTCCTCGAAAAGCCCAGATGAAACCCCGGCCGGCGGGCGGGGAAATTCGTCTCGACGTTCATGGTCCGCGTTGAAATGCGGCATTCGAGGAGACCGGTCGTGGTCCTGAAGCTCTACAACACGCTCACTCGCGAGAAGGAAGACTTCTCGCCGATCGATCCCGCCAACGTGCGCATGTACGTCTGCGGGCCGACGGTCTACGACTTCGCCCACATCGGCAATGCCCGCCCGGTCATCGTCTTCGACCTGCTCTTCCGCCTGCTGCGCCACCTCTACGGCACCAGTGCCGTGACCTACGTGCGCAACATCACGGACGTCGACGACAAGATCAATGCGCGCGCCGCCCGCGACTTCCCCGGTCTCGCGCTCAACGACGCGATCCGCCAGGTGACGAGCGCGACCGAGGCGCAGTTCCAGGCCGACGTCACAGCGCTCGGCACGCTGGCGCCCACCGTCCAGCCGCGCGCCACCGAGCACATCGCCGAGATGATCGCCATCATCGAGCGGCTGATCGCCTCCGGCCATGCCTATGCCGCCGAAGGCCACGTCCTCTTCGACGTGCCGTCGATGGCCGACTACGGCCGCCTGTCGCGCCGTCCGCTCGACGACATGATCGCCGGCGCCCGCGTCGACGTCGCGCCCTACAAGCGCGGCGAGATGGACTTCGTGCTGTGGAAGCCGTCGACCGAGAACGAGCCCGGCTGGGAGAGCCCCTGGGGCCGCGGCCGTCCGGGCTGGCACCTCGAGTGCTCCGCCATGAGCTGGAAGCACCTCGGCGAGACCTTCGACATCCACGGCGGCGGCATCGATCTGGTCTTCCCGCATCACGAGAACGAGGTCGCCCAGTCGCGTTGCGCCTTCGGCCACGACGTGATGGCGAACGTCTGGATGCACAACGGCTTCCTTCAGGTCGAAGGCGAGAAGATGTCGAAGTCGCTCGGCAACTTCCTCACCATCAACCAGTTGCTCGCCGACTGGCCGGGCGAGGTGCTGCGCTTCACCATGATGAAGACGCACTATCGCCAGCCGATCGACTGGACCGTGAAGAGCCTCGAGGAGAGCTGGAAGACGCTCGACGACTGGTACTGGTTCGCCGGCGACGTCCCCGGCACCCGTCCGGCCAAGGCGGTCGTCGAGGCGCTCTGCGACGACCTCTCGACCCCGAAGGCGATCGCCGAGCTGCATGCGCTGAGGAACGCCGCCCAGCGCACCGGCGGCGAGGGCGCCCGCGACGCGCTCGCGGGTTCGCTCCGCTTCCTCGGCTTCTTCGCCGACACGGGCGAGGCCTGGGCGGCGCGCCGCAAGTCGGCCGTCGAGGTCGACGTCGCCGCCGTCGAGGCGCTGATCGCCGATCGTCTGGCCGCCCGTCAGGCCCGCAACTGGGCCGAGAGCGACCGCATTCGCGACCAGCTGACGGCGATGGGTCTCGTCATCAAGGACGCCAAGGATCCGGCAACCGGCGAGATGAAGACGACGTGGGAACCGGCGCGATGACGCGCTCTGGGGAACCGGCACGATGAGCGATCCGGGAAAGCGCGAGCCGATGAATCCGGTGTTGAAGGTCTCGATCTTCATCGCGGTGAAGATCGCGCTGCTCTCGGCGCTCACGGTCGTCGTCCTGCGCTGGAAGGGGCTGATCTGAAGAGGCCGATCCGAAGGGGAGGGACTTGCCATGACGGGGTTCACCGGTGGGTGCCAGTGCGGCGCCATCCGTTTTCGTTGTGAGGATCTCGGACGCGCGTCGATCTGCCATTGCCGCATGTGCCAGAAGGCCTTCGGCGGGCATTACGGACCGCTCGTCACCGCCAAGGGTCTGGTGTGGACCCGCGGCGAGCCCAAGCGCTTCCGCTCGTCGAACAAGATCGCCCGTGGCTTCTGCCCCGACTGCGGCACGCCGCTGACCTACGAGCCGGACGGCTTCCCCGTGGTCGAGGTGGCGCTCGGCGCCTTCGATCATCCCGCCGACATCCGCCCGGCGATCCAGGTCGGCGTCGAGAGCCGCATGCCCTGGTTCCACGAACTGGCGGGGCTCCCCGGCCGCCCGCCCGAGCAGCAGGCGACGGCGGAGACCTTCTTCGCCGACATCGTCTCCTACCAGCATCCCGACCACGACACGGCCGAATGGCCGCCGCGCGCCGACGCGTGACAGAGCCGAGAGAAGTCCGATGAAAGAGCGCGTCCACCTCTTCGACACCACCCTGCGCGACGGTGCACAGACCTCCGGCGTCGACTTCACCCTCGACGACAAGGTGAAGATCGCCCGTCTGCTCGACGATCTCGGCGTCGACTATGTCGAGGGCGGCTATCCCGGCGCCAACCCGACCGACAGCGCCTTCTTCGAGGAGAAGCGCACCAAGCGCGCCCGCTTCACCGCCTTCGGCATGACCAAGCGCGCCGGCGTCTCGGTGTCGAACGACCCCGGCCTCGCTGCGCTGCTCGCGGCCGCCGCCGACGCCAACTGTTTCGTCGCCAAGTCCTGGGACTACCACGTCCACGTCGCGCTCGGCACGACGCTCGAGGAGAACGTCGCCTGCGTCCGCCAGACGGTGGAAGCGGCGATCGCCCGCGGCCGCGAGGCGATGATCGACTGCGAGCACTTCTTCGACGGTTGGAAGGCGAACCCCGCCTATGCCCTCGAGGTCGCTCGCGCGGCCTACGACAGCGGCGCCCGTTGGGTCGTGCTCTGCGACACCAACGGCGGTACCCTGCCGCACGAGGTCGACGCGATCGTCCGCGCCGTGACGGAAGTGGTGCCCGGCAGCCATCTCGGCATCCATGCCCACGACGACACCGGCCAGGCGGTCGCCAACTCGCTCGCCGCGGTGCGCGCCGGCGTGCGTCAGGTCCAGGGCACGCTCAACGGCATCGGCGAGCGCTGCGGCAACGCCAATCTGGTGACGATCATCGGCACGCTGTCGTTGAAGCCGGAGTTCTCCGACCGCTTCGTCACCGGCGTCGAGGCCGGAAAGCTGAAGGAGCTGACCCACGTCAGCCGCGCCTTCGACGACATCCTCAACCGCTCGCCCAATCGGCATGCGCCGTATGTCGGCGCCAATGCCTTCGCCACCAAGGCCGGGATCCACGCCTCGGCGATCGTCAAGGACCCCAAGACCTACGAGCACGTCGAGCCCGAGAGCGTCGGCAATCGCCGCCGGGTGCTCGTCTCCGATCAGGCCGGCAAGTCGAACCTCCTCGCCGAACTCGCCCGTTTCGGCATCGAGGTCGACAAGGCCAACCCGAAGCTCGACACGTTGCTCTCGGAAGTGAAGGAGCGCGAGGCGCGCGGCTTCTCCTACGAGGCGGCGGACGCCTCGCTGGAACTGCTCGCCCGCCGCACCCTCGGTGCCGTGCCGCGCTACTTCGACGTCCAGTCCTTCCGCGTCATCGTCGGCCAGCGCTCGGACGGCATGGGCGAGATGGTCACCCAGTCGGAGGCGATCGTGAAGGTGCGCATCGGCGAGGACCTGTTCCTGTCGGTGGCGGAGGGCAACGGCCCGGTCAACGCCCTCGACGCGGCGCTGCGCAAGGATCTCGGCCCCTATCAGGCGGCGATCGAGGATCTCGAGCTGGTCGACTTCAAGGTCCGCATCCTCAACGGCGGCACGGGGGCGACGACCCGCGTCCTGATCGAGAGCCGCGACGGCGCCAAGAACCATTGGACGACGATCGGCGTCAGCGAGAACATCATCGACGCCTCGTTCCAGGCGCTGATGGACTCGGTGGTCTACAAGCTGGTGAAGGCCGGGGTCGAGAAGGCGGGGTGAGGGGCGGCGCCCCTCACATCTTCTTCAGATCCACCGCCGCCTGTTCCGCGGTGATCGCCTGATCGGCCTGTTCGGCGAGCTGGCCGAGGCGCTTGCGCATCTTCGGCAGGATCTCGTCGATCGCGTTCGCCACACCGTAGGAGAGTTCGAAGCGCGGGCGGATGAAGGCGCTGTCCTTCATGTGGGAGAGCAGCGCCACGAACGGGTCCCAGAAGCCGGCGATGTTGGCGAGCACGATCGGCTTGGCGTGCTGGCCGAGCTGCGCCCAGGTCATCTGTTCGACCACCTCCTCGAGCGTGCCGATGCCGCCCGGCAGCGCCACGAAGGCGTCGGCGTGGTCGAACATCAGCCGCTTGCGCTCGTGCATGTCGGCGGTGACGATCAGCTCGGAGACCTCCGGCAGCATCACCTCCATGTCGACCAGGAACTGCGGGATGATGCCCGTCACCTTGCCGCCCCCGGCGAGGCAGGCGCGCGCCGCCGCCCCCATCAGGCCGAGCGAGCCGCCGCCGTAGACGAGGCGGATGCCTTCACGCGCCAGCAGTCGGCCGAGATCGACCGCCGCCGTCTCGAAGGCCGGATCGGCACCCTTGCCGGAACCGCAGTAGATGCAGATGGAGGAAAGCGCGCTCACAGGGGGGATCTCCGTCGTCGGCCCGGATCGGGCTTTCGCGATGCAGCATGGGTCAAGTCTATCCGCTTCGCCCGCCCGTGGAACCCCTTTCGCGAAAGAACGGCCCGTCGGGGCCGCCCTGCGCGCCATGGGGTTTGAATTCCGCCGCCGACGCCTTACATGGAAACGTTCCAAGCCCGCCTTCCCGAAGAGATTCCCATGTCGCGACACCACAAGCCCGTCGGCCCGAACGTTCCGGTCGGCGACGGCAAGACGCTCGAGACGCTGCGCGAGCTGTGGCCCCACCTGTGGCCCGCCGCCCGTCCCGACCTGAAGCGTGCCGTGATCTGGGCGCTGCTCGCCCTCGTTGCCGGCAAGGTGCTGACGGTGTGGATGCCCTACGTCTACAAGTGGACGACGGACGCGCTCGCCCCCTCGGGCGCCGGGCCGACCGCCACCGGGCTTCTCGCCGCGCCGATCATGCTGGTCGTCGCCTGGGGCATGGTGCGGATCGCCTCCAACGGCTTCAACCAGCTGCGCGACGCGCTCTTCGCCGCCGTCGGCCAGCACGCCGTGCGCGAACTCGCCACCGAGACCTTCCGCCACCTCCACGCCCTGTCGCTGCGTTTCCACCTGCAGCGCCGCACCGGCGGCCTCTCCCGCATCGTCGAGCGCGGCGCCAAGGGCATCGAGACCATCGTCCGCATCTCCATCCTCGCCGGCTTCCCGACCATCGTGGAATTCGCCCTGATGGCGGCGGTGATCCTGTGGGAGTTCGACTGGACCTACGTCGCCGTCATCGCGGTGACGACCTGGATCTACGTCTGGTTCTCGGTCAAGGCGTCGGACTGGCGGATGGACATCCGCCGCGACATGAACGACGCCGACAACGACTCCATGTCGAAGGCGGTCGACAGCCTGCTCAACTTCGAGACGGTGAAGTATTTCGGCGCCGAGCGCCTCGAGGCCGATCGCTACGATCGCGCCATGGCGAAATACGAGCGCGCCGCCATCCGCACCTACACCTCGCTCTCCTGGCTCAACATGGGCCAGGCGGTGATCTTCTCGATCGGCATGGCGGCCTGCATGGGCCTGTCGGCCTGGTCGGTGTCGAAGGGCGAGCAGTCGGTCGGCCACTTCGTAATGATCAACGCGCTGATGATGCAGCTGTCGGTGCCGCTCAACTTCATCGGCACGCTCTATCGCGAGATCAAGCAGTCGCTCGTCGACATCGAGAGCCTGTTCTCGATCCTCGGACAGCCGGCCGAGGTCGCCGACAAGCCGGACGCCAAGCCCCTCGTGGTGCGCGACGCCACCATCCGCTTCGAGGACGTCCACTTCGCCTACGATCCCGAGCGCCAGATCCTCAAGGGCGTCACCTTCGAGGTGCCGGCCGGCAAGACCGTCGCCATCGTCGGCCCCTCGGGGGCGGGCAAGTCGACCATCTCGCGGCTGCTCTTCCGCTTCTTCGACGTCAAGGGCGGCCGCATCACCGTCGACGGCCAGGACATCCGCGACGTGACGCAGGAGAGCCTGCGCGGCGCCATCGGCATGGTTCCGCAGGACACGGTGCTGTTCAACGACACCATCGCCTACAACATCCGCTACGGCCGCCCCGACGCCTCGGAAGAGGACGTGCGCGAGGCCGCCCGCCTCGCCCAGATCGCCGATTTCGTCGAGCGTCTGCCCAAGCACTGGGAGACGGAAGTCGGCGAGCGCGGCCTCAAGCTCTCGGGCGGCGAGAAGCAGCGCGTGGCGATCGCCCGCACCATTCTCAAGGCGCCGCCGATCCTGATGCTCGACGAGGCGACCTCGGCGCTCGACACCCACACCGAACGCGAGATCCAGGAGGCGCTCGACCGCGTCTCGCGCAACCGCACCACGCTGGTCATCGCCCACCGCCTGTCGACGGTGGTCGGCGCCGACGAGATCCTGGTGCTCGACAAGGGCGTCGTCGCCGAACGCGGCCGCCACGAGGAGCTCCTCGCCAGGGGTGGTCTCTACGCCTCGATGTGGACCCGCCAGCGCGCCGCCGACGAGGCCCGCGAACAGCTGGAGAAGACCGAGGCCGAAGACCCGTTCGGCATCGTCAAGCGCGGCGCACCGGCGGCGGAGTGAGGGGCGGGCCGTGTGCCCGCCGAACCGCCTGCGCCGACGTGCGGCCTTTTCTTCGCCGCCGTTCCCGTATAGGTCCTTGGGCACCCTGCGCCCGCGCGCACCGAGACGAGACCCCGCGCACCCGCGCTGATAGACGAGAGCTGACGGCATGGATTCCCTCTGGGCGACGATCACCAAGGCCTTCCCCCCGGTCAATCGCGAAGGCTGGCCCTTCGTGGCGATCGCGCTGATCCTGACGCTGGTGCTCGGCGCCTTCTGGCAGCCGCTGTTCTGGATCCTGCTCGGTCTGACGATCTGGGTCGCCGCCTTCTTCCGTGATCCGGTCCGTGTCACCCCCGAGGCCGAGGGCCTGGTGGTCGCCCCCGCCGACGGCCGCGTCTCCCATGTCGGCGAGGTCCTGCCGCCGCCGGAACTGGGTCTTCCGGCCGAGCCGATGCTGCGCGTGTCGATCTTCATGAACGTGTTCAACGTCCACGTGAACCGCATGCCGATCACCGGCGAGATCGAGAAGATCGCCTACACGCCCGGCAAGTTCCTCAACGCCGAGCTCGACAAGGCGTCCGAATTCAACGAGCGCAACGGCTTCGTCATCCGCCATTCGCTCGGCACCATCGGCTGCGTCCAGATCGCCGGCCTCGTCGCCCGCCGCATCGTCACCTGGACGACCGAGGGCTCGCACCACACGGTCGGCACCCGCATCGGCATGATCCGCTTCGGCTCGCGCCTCGACGTCTATCTGCCGGTCGGCACCGTGGCCAAGGTGGCGCTGGGCCAGACGACGATCGCCGGCGAGACCATCCTCGCCGACCTGACGACGGGCGGCGCCGCCGCGCCGGTCTACCACGCCGCCTGATCGGGCGACCGCATCCGGAGATCGGACGATGAGCGAGCTTTTTCCCGAAGTCGACCACCAGTCGATCCGCACCGGGCGCCGTTTCGCGCGCCTGCGCTCGCTGCCCTTCCGCGTCATCCTGCCCAATCTGGTGACGCTGCTGGCGCTCTGCGCCGGCCTCACCGGCATCCGCATGGGTCTCGACGGCCGCTTCGAATGGGCGGTCGGCGCGGTGGTGCTCGCCGCCCTGCTCGATGCCGTCGACGGCCGCGTCGCGCGCTGGCTGAAGGGAACCTCGCGCTTCGGCGCCGAGCTCGACAGCCTCGCCGACTTCGTCAACTTCGGCGTCGTGCCGGGTCTGCTGCTCTACATCTGGGTGCTGAAGCTCGCCGGCAACTTCGGCTGGATCGCGGTGCTCGCCTATGTGCTCGGCGCCGTGCTGCGCCTCGCCCGTTTCAACACCCAGCTCGACACCGAGAAGCCCGCCTGGCAGGCGAACTTCTTCACCGGCATGCCGGCGCCCGCCGGCGCCATCGCCGCGCTGCTGCCGCTCTATCTGGCGCAGATCTTCGAGTTCGCCCCCGCCCGTCCGATCGCCGGCGTGGTCGCGATCTATCTCGCGCTCGTCGCCTTCCTGATGGTTTCGACCATCCCGACCTGGTCGGGCAAGAAGATCGGCGCCCGGGTGCCGCGCGAGCAGGTCGTGCCGATGATCGTCGCGGTGGTGATGCTGATCGCCTTCCTGGTCAGCTGGCCGTTCCCGTTCCTGGCGATCGCCACCATCGCCTATCTCGTCTGCATTCCTCTCGGCTGGCATGCCTTCCGGCGTCTGGACCGCGCCCACAAGGCGGCGGAAGCCTCGGTGCCGCAGCCCGACGTCGACGACGTCGGTCTTTGAGCCTCAGCGCCGCGCCACGCCCGCGATGACCGCGACGCGGGCCGACAGGCTCGCCTCGGGAAAGGCGTCGCACAGGCACTTCAGCGCCTCGGCGTCGCTCGTCGGTCGCATCCGGGCGAGAAAGGCCCGCATCTCGGCGATGCGCGCGTCGATCGCCATGGCATGGGCATCGGCCTGCCAGCCCGGCGGACACTCGCCGAGGACCCTGGTGGTCGGCGTCCATTCTGCGACGCCGGGCGACGTCTTTCTGTCCGTCATGTCGCGCTCCGTGGCCTCTTCGAGTGAGTCGATCGACTGGCAGATGACAAAGCACGTTTCGTGCCATCGTCATTCTGTCGGATTGCCGCCATCCGTGCCCGATCGTCGCACGCGATCGTGACGTTTTCGACGGCGTCTGCATCTTTTTGTCTACTTCGGCGCTTTTCCTCTGTGCGGGACGAGACGCCGCGCTATCCTCTTCTCCGAGAGCGCTTCGGGAGACAGCCCGCATGAACGACGATCGTCGCGATGGGGAATTCGAGCCGAGCGACCCCATGCTCGCCGACCCCGATCTCGCCCTGGCGGGTGGGCCGCGTCGCCTGCGCGACGACCCGCTGCTCCGCCTCTTCGCGGTCAACTGGCTGATCGGCGCAGCGGTCGCGCTGGTGCTCGTCGCCGTCGTGCTGGTGACCGACACCGCCCACCTGCGTTCGCTGATCATGCGCTCGAGCGAGCCGTGGATCGGCCTCATCCTTCTTGTCTTCGGCTTCCTCGTCACCATGTGCTCGGTCGCCATGGCGACGGCGGTGATGCTGCTGCCCAAGGACGACGACGACGACGGTCCGGGCGGCGGCATGAGGCTCGAGGTGCTGAAGCTTCCGACCCCCGCGCCGCGGCTCGAGCCCGTGCCGATCCGCGTCGCCCCTTCGCGGTCGCGGCGGCGCTGAGCGGCTCTCCGTTTCCCGAATGGATGGTCTCCGCGCGGCGGGGGTTGAATTCGCGCCGGCGACGGACGCACTGTATGCGTCACCGTATACGCTGCGAGGGTGACCCATGACCGCCGATACCGCCTATCCCCGCGACCTGATCGGCTACGGCCGCAACCCGCCGGACCCGAAGTGGCCGGGCGGCGCGCGCGTGGCGGTGCAGTTCGTGGTGAACTACGAGGAGGGCGGCGAGAACTGCATCCTGCACGGCGATGCCGCCTCCGAGGCCTTCCTCTCCGACGTGCTCGGCGCCCAGCCCTGGCCGGGCCAGCGCCACATGAACGTCGAGAGCATGTACGAATACGGCTCGCGCGCCGGCTTCTGGCGACTGTGGCGGATGTTCACCGCCCGCGAGATGCCGGTCACCGTCTACGGCGTCGCCACCGCGCTCGCCCGCAATCCCGAGATCGTCGCGGCGATGAAGGAGGCGAACTGGGAGATCGCCAGCCACGGCCTGAAGTGGATCGACTACCGCCACTTCACCGCGGAAGAGGAACGCGCCCACGTCGAAGAGGCGATCCGCATCCACACGCAAGTGACCGGCTCGCGCCCGCTCGGCTGGTACACCGGCCGCACCTCGGTCAACACCCGCGATCTGGTCAAGGCGGAAGGCGGCTTCGTCTACGACAGCGACACCTATGCCGACGACCTGCCCTATTGGGAGGAGGGCCCGAAGGGGCCGCATCTCGTCATCCCCTACAGCCTCGAGACCAACGACATGCGGTTCTCGAACGCGCCGGGCTTCACCGAGAGCGTGCAGTTCTTCCAGTATCTCAAGGACACGTTCGACGTCCTGTGGGAGGAGGGGGCGACGAGCCCGAAGATGATGTCGGTCGGCCTCCACTGCCGCATCGTCGGTCGCCCCGGCCGCGCCGCCGGTCTCGCCCGCTTCCTCGACTACATCGCGTCGAAGGAGAAGGTGTGGATCCCGCGCCGCATCGACATCGCCTGGCACTGGCACTCCCACCATCGCCCCGCCGACGCGGGCTGAGGTCGGTCGATCCGACGACGTCGAAACGAAAGAGGCCGCCCATGAGGCGGCCTCTTTGTGCATGCGGGCGGGACGATCGGGCGTCAGGCCGCCGCGACGTCCTGGAGGAAACGCGAGATGCGGCCGTCGAGTTCGCTGGCGGCCTCGGCCAGTTCCTTGGCGACACCGGTGACCTCGTCGGCGACGCGCGAGGTGTCGTCGACGGCGCCGGCCACCCGCGAGATCGCCTCGGTGAGCAGCGCGGTGTCGCGTGCCACGTCGCGCGAACGGTCGGAGATCTGGTTGGTGGTGGCGGTCTGTTCCTCGACGGCCTGCGCGATGGTCGAGCTCGAATTCTCGATCGCCTCCAGCGAATGCGTCACCGAGGCGATCTGACGAACCGCCTCGCGGGTCGCCGACTGGATGGCGGCGACGCTGCCGCCGATCTCTTCGGTGGCCTTGGTGGTCTGGGTGGCGAGCTGCTTGACCTCGGAGGCGACGACCGCGAAGCCCTTGCCCGCCTCACCGGCCCGCGCCGCCTCGATCGTGGCGTTGAGGGCGAGGAGATTGGTCTGGTCGGCGATGGCGCGGATCAGGTCGACGACGACGCCGATCTTCTCGGCGGTGTCGGCGAGCGCGGCGACGCCCTGGCGCGCCTCGCGACCCTGTTCGGCGCCTTCCGAGGTGATGCGGCCGGCCTCGGAGGTCTGGCGGCCGACGTCGATGACGGTCGACGACAGTTCCGACGTCGCATGCGCCACGGCGGCGACGTGCTCGGCGTCGGCATAGGCGAGTTTCTCGGCCTCGTGCATCGACTGGCCGGTCTCGCGCGCCGTCTTGGTCAGCTCTTCGGCCGAGACCGTCATGTCCTGCGCCGTGGTGCGGACGAAGGCGACGATCTGTGCCGCCTCGCCGCGGAAGTCGGAGATGATCTTCTCGATGCGGCCGGCGCGGGCATTGTGCTCGTCGGCGATGTTGGCCTCCTCGAGCTTCAGCGCGTCACGCTCGATCATCGACTGACGGAACACCTCGACGGCGCGGGCGATCTCGCCGACCTCGTCGTTGCGGACCGTGTAGGGGACCTTGCCCGAGGTGTCGCCGGCGGCGAGCTCGTCCATGACGCCGGTCAGGCGGTTGATCGGGCGCGAGATGCCGCGGCCGAGCCACAGCGCATAGATCACGAAGGCGACCATCGCCGGCGTGCAGCCGGCGGAGATCCACATCACGGTGCGGATGATGGTCGTGTCGACGTCGGTCACGTGGGTGCCGGAGCCGATCATCCAGTCGAAGCCGGGGACGGTCAGGGCATAGGCGCTCTTGCGGCTGATCGAACCGTCGCCCGGCCGCTTCCACTGATAGTCGACGAAGCCGCCGCCCGCCGCGGCGACCGCCATCATCTCCTTCATCAGCATCTTGCCGTCGGCGGTGATCACGCCCTTGGCGTCGGAGCCGACCTTCAGGTCGGGATTGCCGGAGGCGACCAGATGGCCGGCCTTGTCGTAGGCGAAGATGTAGTTGTCGCCCTCGAAACGGATCGCCGCGATTGCCTCGGCGCCTGCCTTGCGGGCGGCCTCCGGCGTCATCTCGCCGGCCGCGACCTTGCGCTGCAATCCGCCGAGATGGGAGGCGGTGGTGTCGATCACCGCCTTGGCCTGCTGCTGGCGCAGCTCGATCATCGCCTCGCGGAACTGGTAGATCGCATAGATCGTTCCGGCACTCATGATCACGACCGCGATGGCGATGATCGTGAGAAACCGAAGCCCGAGGGTCAGTTTGATGCGGCTGAACATGTTTTCTTGTTCCGGCTCTCGCAGGCGTTCCGCTGCAAAAATAGGCCGTGGTGGTTAAAGAAATCATTGCGTCACAGCGATTTGCCCGCATACGGGAAACCACGTGGCCGTACAGTTTCCACGCGAAGCTGACGCGACGTCAGAAAAATTAGACGAAAGGCTGATATCGTTGTCGCGGTAGAATTCGCGGGAAACCGCCGCAATCGAGACTGAAAACGATTTCGTGATGTCCCGCCGGGCATCACGTCGACGAGAGGGCCGGATTGCCCTCACGTCACGATAGTGAGACGCTCTGCCGCACGCGTAATGCCGGTGTAGAGCCAGCGGGCGCGATGTTCCTTGAAGGCGAAGCTCTCGTCGAACAGGACGACGTCGTCCCACTGCGAACCTTGCGACTTGTGGACGGTCAACGCGTAACCGTAGTCGAATTCGTCCGATCGACGACGCAACTGCCAGGGCAGAGCATCTTCGCCGCCTTCGAAGAAGGCCGGTAGAACCGAGGCAGCGATGCGTCGCCGCTCGGTCGTGTCTTCCGCTGCGAGGTCGAACTTCAGGAAGGCGCCCTTCGGGCTCTTCACCCGGGTGACGCGATAGAGGCCGCCGTTCTGGATGCCCTTGGTCTTGTCGTTCCTGAGGCAGACGAGCTTCTCGCCGACCTCGGGCGTCGAGGCGGTGTAGCCGCGCAGTTCGCGGATGCGCCTGTTGTAGAGATGCCGCGTCTTGTTGCGCCCGACCAGCACCTGATCGGCGGCGAGGATGCGGTCGGCGGTGATGTCGCGCCGGCCGATCACCGCGGCCTCGCCGTAGTCGCCCGGCTCGAGGTCGCGCCCCTCGCGGATGTCCATCGACAGGCGGATGATCGGATTGTGCGCCGCCTGCCGGTGCACTTCCGTCAGCATCACGTCGGGCGTCGCCTCGGTGAAGTAGCCGCCGCCCTTGACCGGCGGCAGCTGCGCCGGATCGCCGAGCACCAGCGTCTTCTTGCCGAAGGAGAGCAGGTCGCGCCCGAGCTCCTCGTCGACCATCGAGCATTCGTCGATGACGATCAGATCGGCCTTGGCGGCGTCCGAGTTGCGGTTGAGGGTGAAGGAGAAGGTCTCCTCCTCTTCCTCTTCGTCTTCGGCCGGGCGTTTGGGGCGATAGATCATCGAATGGATGGTCGAGGCGCCGTCGCAGCCCTTGGAGCGCATCACCAGCGCCGCCTTGCCGGTGAAGGCGCCGAAACAGACGTCGCCGTCGACGCCCTCGGCGATGTGACGGGCGAGCGTCGTCTTGCCGGTGCCGGCATAGCCGAACAGGCGGAAGACCTGTCGATCACCGCGCTTCAGCCAGTCGGCGATCTCGACCAGCGCGCGATCCTGTTGGGGTGCCCATTCCATGCGACGCCGATCCTCGTCGATTCCCTCGAGCAAGGTTCTACAGGGATCGGAACAAAATGAAAACAGAGGTTGCGGGCTCGCTCACCGCGCCCCGAGCAGCGTCAGCCAGCCGACCGAGGTGAGGACGCCGAGCGCCGTGGTCAGCGCCACCACGCCGGCCCCCAGCCGCTGACCGGCGCCGAACTGGCTCGCCAGCATGAAGACGTTGATGCCCGCCGGCACGCCGGCCACCACGACCAGCGGCCCGGTGTCGGCGGCGTCGAGCCCGACCAGCCGGCAGGTCGCCAGCACCAGCGCCGGCATCGCCACCAGCTTCAGCGTCGAGATCGCCAGCGACGGCGCGACGTCGCCGCGGATGCCGCGGAAGTGCATGCTCATGCCGAGCGACAGCAGCGCCACCGGGCTCGCCATCTCGGCGATCGACTGCACCGTCTTCAGCGCGACGCCGGTCGGCTTCAGCGCGAAGAAGCGGAAGGCGAGGCCGGCGAAGATGCCGAGCACGATCGGATTGGTCGCCAGCGCCTTGAGGATCCGCCAGACGGTCCGGAGCGCCCCGCCGGGCGCGTCCTTGCCCGAGGCGTGCGTCATCATCAGCGTCGCCGCCGTCATCATGATCGGCATGTGGACGGAGATGATCAGCGTGACGATCAGCGCGCCGTGGTCGCCGTAGGCCTTCTGCGCCAGCGGCAGGCCGACGAAGGCGGTGTTGGCGAAGGCCGCCCCCATGCCGCCGACGACCGCCGTGCGGGGATCGCGGCCGAAGACGCGGGCGGTGACGACGTGGCCGATCGCCCAGGAGATCGCCGCCGCCGGGAAGTAGCAGGCCCACAGGGCCCAGGGCGACACCGCGCCGAAGTCGGCGAAGACGATGGTGCGGAAGATCAGCATCGGGATGCCGACGGCACCTGCGACGATCGCCAGCCCGTCCGCCGCCTGCGGTCCGATGGTGCGCGTCACCGCCATCACCCAGCCGATGGCGACGAAGGCGAAGATCGGCACGACGGTTTCGAGGGCGAAGAGCATGGGCATCCCGTATCGATCGACGGCAGGATGCCGGGCGGATCGTCCTGTTTTCGCTAACACGATCGATTCGATTTGAACACGGCGGCCCTCGCATGGGACGGTTCCCGTCGCGGCATGCGTCGAAGTCCGTCGTCTGCCTCTGGTCTCGACGCCCGTATCGAGCTATTTGAACCGCTCCGAGATCGCCGGAATCCGTCGCGCCTCGCCGCGACCTCCTCGAAGGAAGAGCCGATGCCCGCCTATCGTTCCCGCACCTCCACCCATGGCCGCAACATGGCCGGCGCCCGCGGTCTGTGGCGCGCCACCGGCATGAAGGACGGCGACTTCGGCAAGCCGATCATCGCCGTGGTGAACTCCTTCACCCAGTTCGTGCCCGGCCACGTCCATCTCAAGGACCTCGGCCAGCTGGTCGCCCGCGAGATCGAGCGCGCCGGCGGCGTCGCCAAGGAGATGAACACGATCGCCATCGACGACGGCATCGCCATGGGCCACGACGGCATGCTCTATTCGCTGCCGTCGCGCGACCTGATCGCCGACTCGGTCGAATACATGGTCAACGGCCACTGCGCCGACGCCATGGTCTGCATCTCCAACTGCGACAAGATCACCCCCGGCATGCTGATGGCGTCGCTGCGCCTCAACATCCCGACGATCTTCGTCTCCGGCGGCCCGATGGAGGCCGGCAAGGTGCTGCTGTCGACCGGCGACACCAAGTCGGTCGACCTGATCGACGCGATGATCGCCGCCGCCGACGACAAGGTGTCCGACGAGGACGTGAAGTCCTACGAGCGCTCGGCCTGCCCGACCTGCGGCTCGTGCTCGGGCATGTTCACCGCCAACTCGATGAACTGCCTGACCGAGGCGCTCGGCCTGTCGCTGCCCGGCAACGGCTCGACGCTCGCCACCCACGCCGATCGCGAGCGCCTGTTCCTCGAGGCCGGCCGGCTGATCGTCGATCTCGCCAAGCGCTATTACGAGGGGAACGACGAGAGCGTCCTGCCGCGTTCCATCGCCGGCAAGCCGGCCTTCGAGAACGCCATGACGCTCGACATCGCCATGGGCGGCTCGACCAACACCGTGCTGCATCTCCTCGCCGCGGCGCAGGAGGCGGGCGTCGACTTCCAGATGGCCGACATCGACCGTCTGTCGCGTCGCGTGCCCTGCCTCTCCAAGGTCGCCCCGGCGGTCGCGAACGTCCACATGGAAGACGTCCACCGCGCCGGCGGCATCTTCGCCATCCTCGGCGAACTGGAGCGTGCCGGCCTGCTGACGACCGACCTGCCGACCGTCCACGCGCCTTCGCTGAAGGCGGCGATCGACACCTGGGACATCGTGCGCTCGAACGACCCGGCGGTGGCCGAGTTCTACAAGGCGGCTCCGGGCGGCGTGCCGTCGCTGACCGCCTTCTCGCAGGCCCGTCGCTGGGACAGCCTCGACACCGACCGCGCCAAGGGCGTCATCCGCGACGCCGCCCACGCCTTCTCCAAGGACGGCGGCCTGGCGGTCCTCTTCGGCAACATCGCGCTCGACGGCTGCATCGTGAAGACGGCCGGCGTCGACGAGTCGATCCTGAAGTTCGAAGGCGAGGTGAAGATCTACGAGAGCCAGGACGCCGCGGTCGCCGGCATCCTCGGCGGCAAGGTCGTCGCCGGTGACGTCGTCGTCATCCGCTACGAGGGCCCCAAGGGCGGCCCCGGCATGCAGGAGATGCTCTATCCGACGAGCTATCTGAAGTCGAAGGGCCTCGGCAAGGCCTGCGCGCTCCTGACCGACGGCCGCTTCTCCGGCGGCACCTCGGGCCTGTCGATCGGCCACGCCTCGCCGGAAGCGGCGGAAGGTGGCGCCATCGGTCTGGTCGAGGCCGGCGATCGCATCCGCATCGACATCCCGGCCCGCACCATCGACCTCCTCGTCTCCGACGAGGTGCTGGCCGATCGCCGTGCGAAGATGGAGGCCAAGGGCAAGGCCGCCTGGAAGCCGGCCGAACCGCGCGCCCGCAAGGTCTCGGCGGCGCTGCGCGCCTACGCCGCCATGGCGACCTCGGCCGCCAAGGGCGCAGTCCGCGACGTCAGCCAGATCGAACGCTGAGCGGCGCCGAAGCCACGTTCAGTCTCCGACCGTGCTACCCTGCGTTCATCGTCAGGGCGGCACGGCGGGGACGGACATGACGGACGGCGAACAGTTCATCGAAGCGGCGACGGCCGTCCGGCCGCGGCGATGGTGGATCGCCGCGCCGCTCGGCGTTCTGGCGCCGGTGATCGGCTATCTCTACGTCGGGCGCCCGCGTGCCGCGCTGGGGGCCCTGCTGTTCACCGAACTCTCGGTCTTCTCGTCCTGGATGGCGATCGGCCGCGCCCTTGCCCGGCCGATCGTCGGCCCGGCCGTCTTTGCGGCGATTGCCCTGATCTCCGTCGCGATGTTCGTCGACATCGTCCGGAGCGCCCTGCGGGCGCGCGATTTCACGCCCGGCCGTTGGAACCGGCCGTGGATCTACGCGAGCGCCGCCGCCTTCCTCGTCGTTCCCGGGCTGGTCTCGGCGTGGTTGCCGGGCCTCTCCGAGGACGAGCACGCCACCCGCTCCTTCACTCTGATGTCCTCGTCGATGTACCCGACGATCCGCGCCGGCGAGATCGTCCTGTGCGACATGCGCGCCTACGACGACGCCCCGCCGGCGATCGGCGACGTCGTCGTCTTCCGCCGGCCGGGCGAACCGGACGTCATCGCCGTCTCGCGCGTCGTCGCCGGCCCCGGCTCCACCGTCGCGGTGCGCGATGGGATCCCGATCGCCGACGATCGACCGCCGACCGTCGTCGACGAAGGCCCGGGCGAGGTGCCCGGCGAGCGCTTCCTGTCGGTGACGGCGCCCGATGGCCGCCGCTGGCGGATGGCCAGCGGTCCCGGTGAGGGGGGGCTCAGGACCGTGGCGCCGATCGCCCTTTCGACCGACCAGTGGTTCGTCGTCGGTGATCGCACCGACAATGCCGTCGACAGCCGGATGTTCGGACCGATCTCGCGTGCCGATCTCGTCGGCCGCGCCGGATGGATCGTCTGGCCGTCCGCGTGGTCGCGCCTCGGCCGGGCGGTCGAGTGACCGGGGGCTGCCGCCGGTCCGCCGGTCCGCCGGCACCACCGGAAACGATGAAGGGCGGGAGCCGGGGGGACTCCCGCCCTTCGTCGTTCCGACGGGACCTCACGCGGCCGCGTCGAAGGTCGAAGCGGGCGGCGTCATGTTGCTCGCCGCCTGACCGTAGGACTGCATCAGCATCTGAGCGAGCATCTGCGTGTACTTCGACGTGTCGGTGTCGCTCGACGACGTGGTCGAGGACGTCTCGGTCGACGCCGTCGAAGTCGAGGACGAGGAGTCGGTCGACGACGTCGAGGACGTGGACGCCTGCTCACCATTCCGGCCCTCCGGCGGGGGCGGCGGCGGCGGGGCGTTGGCTTCCATGAAGCTCGACAGCTCGTCTTCCGAGACCGAGCCGTCGCCGTCTTCGTCGAGGCTCGCCATCAACTGCGAGACGAGGTCGCTCGACGAGGTGTCGTCGGTCGAGGAGGTCTCGTCGGTCGACGACGTCGAAGAGGAGGAATCCTCCTGCAACGACAACAGCGAACTGCGGGTCTGATCGTCGAGCCCGTCGACGAAGGACTGCAGTTCCGTGGACGAGAGCCCGCCGCTCTGATCGCTGTCGAGCGACGACATGATCGACGAGGCGGCATCGCTGGCGGAGGGGGGCGGGGGAGGTGGTTCCTGCATGGCCTGCGTGGAGCTCGACGAACCGGAGGTTCGACTGTTCCACGAGGTCTGCATGGAGGATGCGTTCAAGGAACCGATCATCGTCGGTGGCTCCTCATGCTCAGCCGGTCCGGGATGGTCCGGCTCGCCTCTCGCCCTACAAGGACCGTGCCCTGTTTCCTCTAGATGTCTCGCGCAAGTCTCGGTAAATTATCAGAAAATACTCGGAAACATACGGCGCCTTCACCGCTCTCGAGGCGTCCGGGCGACGTCGGGGAACGGCAAGATTTGCCGGGAAAAAACCACCGAAAGGCAAGATCTGCCGCGACCGCCGGTCGCGGATGAACCCGACGAGACGAATCGTTTCGTCAACTTGCGGGTAAGCATCTCGCTTCACTCTATCTTTCAGAATTCGTGTCAGGGTCCGGCCATCGGTCATTTCCAAAGGGGAGTGTCATGGCCATTCAGATTCGCGAGCTTCTCGGCAGTCACAAGATCATCCCGGTTCCGGTCGACAACGTCCCAGACGAGGCCGATCTCTACGATCTCGGGATGACGTCGTTTGCGTCGGTACAGCTGATGCTGGCCCTCGAAGAAGCCTTCGACATCGAATTCCCGGAACGCATGTTGAACCGCAAGACGTTCCAGTCGATCGCCTCGATCGACCGTTCCGTGTCCGAACTCGTTGCCGGAAGGGCTTGATCCCATGAACATCGCCATCGATCCCACGTCGCTGACCGAGTCCGCCCTGACGCGCATGGCGCGCGTCGCCGACGAAGTGGCCGCCAAGTACGCCGCCGACGTCGATGCCGTCGGTCGCTTCCCGAAGGAGACCTTCGAGGCTCTGAAGCGCGAGCGTCTGCTCGGCTGCTGGATCCCGAAGGAATACGGTGGCGAAGGCCTCTCCTTCACCGAGATCTGCGGCCTCGTCGCCCGTCTCGGCCAGGCCTGCGGCTCGTCCGCCATGGTCTACGGCATGCATCAGATCAAGATGTCGTCGCTGATCCAGCATTCGGTCGGGTCGGACTGGCACATCGAATTCATGCGCGAATGCGCCCGCGATCAGCTCCTGCTCGGCTCGGCGACGACCGAAGGCGGCATCGGCGGCGATCTGCGCAACTCGATCTGCGCGGTGGAAGTCAAGGACGGTCGCTACAGGCTGACCAAGCAGGCGACCTGCATCTCCTACGGCTGGGAGAGCGACGCGATCCTCGCCACCTGCCGCCGTCATCCCGACGCCGCCTCGTCGGATCAGGTGATGGTGGTGTGCCGCAAGGAAGACTACACCCTGCGCGAGACCGTCACCTGGGACACGATGGGCATGCGCGGCACCCGGTCGATCGGCTTCGAGCTGATCTCGGAAGGTGACGCGGCCCACATCTTCGTCCAGCCCTTCGGCGAGATCGCCGCCCAGTCCATGCTCGCCATGGCCCACATCATCTGGTGCGCCACCTGGTACGGCATCGCCGCCGACACCGTGGTCAAGGCCCAGGCCTTCGTGAAGGCCGAGGCCAAGAAGCGTCCGGGCGTCATCCCGCCGGGCGCCCTGCGCCTCGCCGAGGTCTCCGCGACGCTGCAGAAGATGAAGTCGCTGCTGACCGCCGGCATCGCCCACTACGAGGCCGCGCTGGTCGACGAGAACCTGATGAACAGCCTCATGTTCATCGCCGAACTCTGCACCATCAAGGTGTCGGCGTCGGAACTCGGCACCGAGATCGCCCAGCAGTCGCTGATGATCCTCGGCCTCAACGGCTATCGCAACGACAGCCCGTGGTCGATCTGCCGCAACTACCGCGATCTCCTCTCGGCCGCGATCATGATCAACAACGATCGCATCCTCGGCAACACCTCGAGCCTGCTCCTCATGAGCAAGATCGACACTTCGATCGGAGCGTGATCCGCATGAACGCCGTTCCCCCGAACTTCGAGGCGGTCGAGACCGCCGACGAGGCCGAGACCCCCTCGGCCAAGCCGTTCCTCGACACGCTGTTCGCGGACGGCGTCCTGATCCCCTCGGGCGTCGACGGCCTCTACGGCCGCTCCGGCGACTTCGAGGACGTGATCGACCGGTTCGAGGCGCTCGTCGAGCGCTTCTCCCGGGAAGACGGGGCGGTGAAGATCCACTTCCCCCCCGCCATGCCCCGCGTCAACATGGAGAAGTCCGGTTACCTGAAGAGCTTCCCGCAGCTCGCCGGTTCCGTGCACTCCTTCATGGGCAACGACATGGACCACTGCCGCCTGATCGCCGCGATCGCGGAAGGCGGCGACTGGTCGCAGTTCCAGCAGGCGACGGACCTCGTCCTCACCCCCGCCGCCTGCTACCCGCTCTACCCGGCGGTCGCCGCCAGGGGCGCGGTGCCGGATGCCGGTCTGCTCTTCGACCTGAAGAGCTACTGCTTCCGCCACGAGCCCTCCAAGGAACCGACCCGCATGCAGTTCTTCCGCATGCGCGAGAACGTCCGCATCGGCACCGCCGAGCAGGTTCAGGACTTCCGCGAGCGCTGGCTCGAGCGCGGTCCGAAGCTGATCGAGAGCCTGGGTCTGCCCTGTGAACTCGACGTCGCCAACGACCCGTTCTTCGGCCGCGGCGGCAAGCTGATGGCGCGCAACCAGCGCGACCAGCAGCTGAAGTTCGAGCTTCTCGTGCCGGTCAACGACGGCCTCGGTCCGACCGCCTGCCTGTCGTTCAACTACCACCAGGACCATTTCGGCACCCTGTGGAACCTCGTCCGCGAGGACGGCGAGAAGGCGCATTCGGCCTGCGTCGGCTTCGGCCTCGAGCGCATCACGCTGGCGCTGTTCAAGCACCACGGCAACGACGTCGCCAAGTGGCCGGCGTCGGTCCGCAAGGTGCTCTGGGGCTGAGGCTCCCGGACGGCGGGGGGCACGTCCCGCCGCATGCACCGCCCCCTTCACCCTGAGGTGCCCGGCGCGAGCCGGGCCTCGAAGGGCGAAGGGATGACGGGCGACGCCGTGGCGGCTTCGCCCTTCGAGGCTCGCGCGACGCGCGCGAGCACCTCAGGATGAAGCCGGTCGGGCGTCGTGCGCATCGCACCGCTCGCGGCACGTCACGCGTTTCGCCAGATCGAGGACATTCCATGCTCGCTCTCGACCCCGCGACCCATCGCTCCCATGCCCTCCACGGGCCCGATCGCCGTTGGCCGCAGACCAACTGCTGGACCGATCTGTGGATCGAGATCGTCGCCGCCCACGGCCACGATCCCCTCGCCATGCTCGGCTTCACCGTGACGCAGGACTACGAGGGCGATCAGGCGACCTTCTTCAAGGTGCCGACCGAGGACATGGAACGCCTCTACGGCTTCCGCCTGCTGGAGCTGTCGATCTTCGACCGGCTCGAGGCGCATGTGGTCGAACAGGCGAAGCGCGGCCGCATCGTCGTCGTCGAGGTCGACGGGCACTTCCTGCCCGACACGCTCGGCGTCTCCTATCGCACGACGCATCCCAAGACGACGATCGGCATCCACGCGATCGACCCGGAGGCCCGCCGCCTCGTCTATTTCCACAACGACGTCGTCTCCTCGCTCGAGGGCGAGGACTACGACGGCATCTTCGGCGCGAAGGACGCGGTCGTCGACCCGGCGAAGCTCTTCCCCTACGCCGAGTTCCTGAAGATCCCGGAGCGCGCCCCGCGCGTCGATCTCGTCACGGAAGCCGTGGCGCTGATGAAGCATCATCTCGCCCGCCGCCCGGCTTCGAACCCGCTCGCCGCCTGGGCCGCCGACTTCGACCGCCACGCGGCCGACCTCGCGACGCGGCCGCCGGAGTGGTTCCACACCTACGCCTTCAACCTGCCGCGCCAGTACGGCGCCAACTTCGAACTGTTGGCGAGCCATCTCGCCTGGCTGAAGGACCACGGCGAGACCGGTCTCGACCGCGCGATCGCCGCGGCCGAGGAGATCGCCGAGACGGCCAAGGTCTTCCAGTTCAAGCTCGCCCGCGCCATGGCGCGGAAGAAGTTCGAAGGCCTCTCCGAGATGATCGAGACCATGGCCGCGGCGTGGGATCGCATCATGACGGATCTCGACGCCAAGTACCTCGGGACGAGCGTCCGCGACGCGGCGTGAGGCTGCGGCGGCGCCTCACGCGCCGCCGCGCTCTGCGCTAGGCTCTGGCGACACGCACCCCCGAGTCGCCGGAGACCTGCCCGTGCCCTTCCGCCCCTTCGAGACCTCGACCCTCCTCGACACCGGCTGGAGCCTCGTCTCGACCGCGCCGGGCGCCGCTGCGACGCCGGCCGATCTCGCGGGCGATCTGGAAAGCGTCCCCGCGACTGCCCCCGGCACCGTCGCCGCGGCGCTCTCCGCGGCCGGCCGCTGGGACCTCGAAGCGCCGACGCCGCTCCACGACCGCGACCACTGGTACCGCACGCGGCTCGAGGCGACCGGCCACCGCATCCTGCGCTTCGACGGGCTCGCGACCATCGCCGAGGTCTTCCTCGACGGTGTCGAGATCCTGCGCTCGCGCTCGATGTTCGTCGCCCGCGAAGTGGCGATCGATTGCCGCCCGGGGATGGAACTGGTGATCGTCTTCCGCTCGCTCGCCGCCGCGCTCGAGACCGTGAAGCCCAAGCGCGCCCGCTGGCGTTCGACCCTGGTGCCCGATCAGCGGCTCCGGGCGATCCGCACCACGCTCCTCGGCCACATGCCGGGCTGGTGCCCGCCGGTCGACGCCGTCGGCCCCTTCCGGCCGATCCGCCTGATCGACCCGGCCGCCAATCCGATCGTCGACGTCGCCTTCGTCGCCGGTTTCGACGGCATGGACGGCCATCTCGACGTCACCATCACCCCGCGCGACCCCGCCGCCCGGCCGGACGGCATCGTCCGCTGCGCCGGCTGCGAGGCGCCGGTGGTGGCGAGCGGCGAGGGGACGTGGACGGCGCGGCTCAACCTCGCCGGCATCGCCCCCTGGTGGCCGGCGACCCACGGCGCACCGACCCTCCACGACGTCGCCCTCGTGCGCGATTGTCTGTCCACCCCGCTCGGCCGCGTCGGCTTCCGCCGCATCGAGCTCGATCGCGGCACCGACGGCCGCGGCTTCGGCCTGCGCGTCAACGGTGTCGACGTCTTCGCCCGCGGCGTCGTCTGGACCGAGGCCGACCTCGTCCACCTCCCCGCGACGCGCGAGGCCTTCGTCGCCGATCTGGAGCGGCTGGCGGCGGCCGGCCTCAACATGGTCCGCGTCGCCGGCATCGGCCTCTATGCGCCGCCGGATTTCCACGCGCTGTGCGACGAGCTCGGCATCATGATCTGGCAGGACCTGATGTTCGCCAATTTCGACTATCCAGCCGCCGATCCCGACTTCGTCGCACTGTGCGCGGCGGAGGCCGAGGAGGTCGCGGCGCGGCTGGCGCTGTCGCCCTCGACGGTCGTCGCCTGCGGCGGATCGGAAGTGACGCAGCAGGCCGCGATGATGGGCCTGCCGCCGTCGATGTGGGGCAACGCCCTCTTCGACGACGTTCTCCCCGAGATCCTCGCCCGCCGGCTGCCGACGCTGCCGCGGCTGCGCTCGACACCCGACGGCGGCCCCATGCCCTTCGTCGTCGACGAGGGCGTCGGCCACTGGTTCGGCGTCGGCGCCTATCGCCGCCCGCTCGACGACGCACGCCTCGCGAACGTCCGTTTCGCCGCCGAATGCCTCGCCTTCGCCCATGTGCCCGACGAGGTGTCGCTGGCGAAGGGGCTGCCCGTGTCGCCGGTCCATCACCCGAAGTGGAAGGAACGCGTGCCGCGTGATTCCGGTGCCGCCTGGGACTTCGAGGATACCCGCATCCACTACGAGATGGAGATCTTCCGCCTCGATCCGGCGTTGCGCCAGGAAGACCCGGCGCGCGCGCTGGCCGTCGGCCGGGCGACGACCGCCCATGTGGTCGAGGAGACGATCCGTACGCTGCGCCGCCCCGGCTCGCCGACCCGCGGCGCGCTGGTCTTCCTCCATCGCGACACCCGGATGGGCGCAGGCTGGGGCTTCGTCGATGCCGAGGGCGTGGCGAAGTCGAGCTTCCACGGCCTCGCCCGCGCTTCGGCGCCGATCGCGGTGATCCTGTCGGACGAGGGCGTCAACGGCCTCGTCGTCCACCTCGTCAACGAGACCGCCGAGCCGGTCGCCGGCCGCATCGAACTCGCGGCTCTCGCCGAAGGTCGCCGCCCGGCGGCGTCTGGCGCCCGCGACGTCGAGATCCCGGCGCGCGGTCACGTCTCGATCGCCGCGACCGATCTCTTCGGCGGCTTCTTCGACACCACGCGGGCCTATCGCTTCGGCCCCGCCGCCCACGACCTGACCCACGCCCGGCTCGTCGCCGCCGACGGCACGACGATGGCGGAAGCCTTCCATTGGCCGCTCGGCCGCAGCGCGGTCAAGCGCGCGGCGGGTCTCGTGGCGCGGCTCGAGGGTGATGCGGGCGATTGGCGGCTGGTGGTCGGAACGGCGGTGGCGGTCACCGCGGTGACGATCGTCGACGAGGCCTTCGTCGCGGTCGACGATCACTTCCATCTGGCGTCGGGCGAACGGACGATCGCGCTGCGGCTCCGGCCGAGTGCACCGGCCGATGCGACCCCGCACGGCGAGGTGCGCGCCCTCGATGCGCTCGAGGTCGCGCGCTACGGCTGACGGCGGCGGATCTCAGGCCGGCTTCTGACGCAGCACGAAGGGGCGCCGGCCGCGCGCCAGATCGCGGGCGATCAGCTGATCGATCCGGAGCCGCATGCGCTCGCCGACGCGGCGATGGAGGAAGCGGGCGATCTCCGGCGGCAGGTCGCCGCGGCGCGCCAGCGCGTCGTCCATCTCGGGCTGATGGGTGGCGATCGCCGAGAGCAGATCGAAGCCGCGCGTCGAGATCTTGGCGCCGATGTTGCCGGCGACCGTCAGCAGCACGCGCGAACGACCGCGATCGATCAGGAAGTCGGTCATCCCCATCGACAGCGGATTGCGCCAGGCGATGGCGACTTCCTCCGCCTCGCGTTCGTTGGCGGCGATGATCTCGACCAGCTCGTCGTCGGAGAGTTCCGCGGCCACCAGATGGCGCGCCTCGAGCCGGCGCTTGAGCAACGAGGAGACCTGCGGCGGCAGATCGGGACGGCGGGCGAGCGCCTTGCCCATCGCCGACTGGCGCACCGCGGTGTCGCACAGCGTCTCGAGGCTCGACTGCGACAGGCGGGCGGTCTGGTTGCCGGCGAGGGCGGCCAGCACGTCCGGACGGCCGCGGGCGACCAGCACGTCGGTGATCGATTCCGACACGTCGCGCCGGCGCGCGATGGCGCTCTGGACGCGGTCGTTGTCGCGCGTGGTGATGAGCTTGAGCAGGTCGACGTCGGAGAGCGGCGCATGTTCGATCACCGCCGAGGCGACGAGATGGTCGTCGTCGAGCATCCGCGCCACCACCGACGTCGGCACGTGCGGATGGCCGGAAACGTTGCGGGCAAAGGCGAAACGATCGAGCAACCCCACCTTGTCGAGAAGAACCAGGGCCAATTTGGAGAAAATCTGGGCCTCGGGGGAAGTCATTTCGCCGCTGTGCCGCATCAGTTCTTCGGCCAGTCGTTTGAGCAGTTCGGGATGCGGTCGTTGACCGCCCGTCCAATCCCGATAGAGCTCCCTCAGACGTCGCTCGCGCATGTTTCGTTTCCTCTCCTTCCGCGACGATAGGCGCCAGATGGTTGAGGAAAGCTTATTCGCCGGCTTGTCCGACACGGATCCGAAACAATGCGGATGTCGGTCCGCTCAACCGCATGCGGTGGCCGGGTGGCGCCACAGGCTCGCCAGCTCCGACCGTCGCGCCAGTTCGGCGACGCGGGACCAGATCTCCGCCGGCTGGTCGACGGGGCGATTGGCGATGTCGGCGGCGACCCGCCCCGGCGTACCCGAGAGCACGACGATGCGGTCGGCGAGCCGCACCGCCTCGCTCGGATCGTGGGTGACGAAGAGTGCCGCGACCCGCGTGCCGACGACGAGATCGCGCAGCATGCCCTGCAACGCCTGCCGCCGCGCCGGATCGAGCGCGGCGAAGGGTTCGTCGAGCAGGACGAGATCGGGCTCGATGGCGAAGGCGCGGGCGATCGCCACGCGCGCCTGCATGCCGCCGGAGAGCCTGGCCGGCCGCTTGGCGAGATCGCCTTCGCCGAGGCCGAGCCGCAGGAGCCAGTGCCGCGCCCGTTCGCGCGCCGCCGGACGCGCCAGCCCGTCGGCGGAGAGCGGCAGGGCGGCATTGTCGAGGGCACTCTCCCAGGGCAGCAGGCGCGGCTCCTGGAAGATCATGGCGGTGCGCCCGCCGTCGTTCGACACGCGGCCGCGGCCGGGCGCGATCAGGCCGGCGGCGAGCCGCAGCAGCGTCGTCTTGCCGACGCCCGAGGGCCCGAGCAGGGCGACGAGTTCGGCGCGGCCGACCGAAAGGTCGACGTCGGAGACGATGGCGCGGCCGTCCGCACCCCAGGAGACGCCGTCGAACGTCAGCATCACGCGACCTCCCGCATGGCGCCGATGCCGACGCAGCGCGCGCCGCCGACGGCCGTCTTGCCCGGTGCCGTCTCGCGGTGCCCGGCGATCCAGCGCCGGAGCGGCCCGAGCACCAGCGCGTCGGTGACGAGCAGGAAGACGACGACGAGGACGATCCAGGCCATCGCCTCGGCGAGGTCGAGATGCGCCCGCGCCGTGGCGAAGGCGCCGCCGACGCCCGATCCGTCGCCGAGCACTTCGGCCGTCAGCGCGACCTTCCACGAGATCGCGAAGGCGGTGGAGAGCGCCGGGGCGACATGGACGGCGAGTTCCGGCAGCACGATGCGCAGAAGCCGGGTGTGCCGCGGCAGACGGAAGACCGTCGCCATCTCGGCGAGGCCGGCGTCGCGTGTCCGCATCCCCTGCAGCGTCGCGGCGAAGACGATCGGCAGCGCGGTGATCGTCACCGTGAAGAGTGGCGCGGCGAGCCCGGTGCCGAACCACAGGAAGGCGAGCACGATCCAGGCGACCGGCGGCACGCCGAGGATGGCGGTGATCGGCGCGGCGAGCATGCCGCCGATCGGCCGCACCGCCCCGCCGGCGAGCCCCAGCACGAAGCCGAGCGCCGCGCCGAGGAGCGCGCCGCCGACCGCATGGACGAGCGTCGTCGCCAGCGCGACGAAGGCCTCGCCGGAGGCCGTGATCCGCGCGAGCGCCGCCCCGGTGTCGCCGAGCGAGGGCAGCACGAAGGGCCCCGATCGGGCATGGACGAAGGCCCAGCCGGCGGCGAGGGCCGCGAGCCCCAGCGTCGGCCAGACCGCACGGAGAAAGCCGCGGCGCTCGTTCATGGCTCAGAGATCCAGATAGTAGTCGTCGGGCGGCGGCTTGCCGCCGACCGCCTCGGGTTCGAGCTCCAGCAGCGCCGAATAGAAGGCGATCAGCTCGTCCTTCGCCGCCTTGGCCGAGACGAGGTCGATCTTCAGATGCGGGAACGACTTCTCGAAGATCGGCGCCTTCATCTGCATGGTGCGTTCGGCGAGTTTCGCCGCCGCCGGCGGATCGGCGAGGACACGGGCCTTGGCGGCGGGAAGCCCGGCGCGCAGGGCCGCGAGGATTTCCGGGCTCTCGTCGATCAGGCTCTGGTGGAGCGCGATGCCGGCCATCGGGATCCGCGCCTTGCCCTTGTGGCGACCCCAGACGTCGTTGAGGTCGAAGGCACGCCTGAGGCTCTTGCCCTGCGCCGCCGCCATGGCGATGGCGGCCGTCGCCGGCGGTTCGGAGAGGACGGCGGTGGTCGCCTGTCCCGCCGCCAGCATCTGCGCCGCCTCCATCGGCGTCTGGACGTAGGTCAGCACGAAGTCCTTGTCGGGGTTCATGCCCTCCATCTTGGCCAGCGCCCGGAAGGTGAGGTCGGGCATGTCGTGGCGGAAGAAGCCGAGGATCGGCTTGCCGGCGAGATCGGCGAAGCTGCGGATCGTCTCGTCCGAGGTGACGATCGACAGATGGCCCATGCCGAGGATGCAGAGGAACTTCAGCGGCATGCCGCGCGCCACGAGGTTCGCCGGCACGTGGCTCGGCGTGGTGAAGAGCCGCGAGCGGCCCGAGACGATGCCGGCGCGCAGGTCGTCGGTCGTCCGCCAGGTGCGGAACGACGCCCCCGGCGCGGCACCGGCGAGCCCGCCCGCCTCGATCAGATCGGCGAGCACCACCGACGAGCCGTTGGGCGCGAGCAGCACCTCGACGCCGGCGACCGGCGCGGCGAAGGCCCGCGGCGTCGCGGCGAGGGCGGCGGCGCCGAGGAGTAGGGAACGGCGATCGAGCAAGGCGGTCATCGGGGGCTCCTGTGGGAGAAGGGGGCGGCGAGGGAGAGGGTGCGGGCGCGGACGTCGACGTCGAGCGCCGCGGCGGCCCGCACCACGGCGCGGGCGATGGTGGCGCCGCGCGCGTCGATGCCGGACCACTGCGCCTGCCACCGGCCGCGCGGGTCGATCTCGATCAGTTTGGTCTCCGCCGGCACCTCGGTGTCGTCGCGCAGGAGGCCGCGCAGCACGCCGTCCATCGGCGCAGGAACCGGCTCCCGGCCGATCCGGCCGACGATCTGGCCGCGGAACACCCGGGTGCCGATCGCGAAGGCGGTGCGCCAGACGCCTGATTCCGCGGCGCGGACGAAACGCTCCTCGCCGTGGCCGCCGAGCAGGGGAGGAGACCCGTCCGGCGCTGCGGTCGTGCCTCGGGTCAGGAGGCAGCCGAGGCGATCCGGACGGGTCTCCACCGCCACGTCGCAGTCGACGCCGGCGGAAAAGCCCGGTCCGAGCCCGATCGTCGCCGCCGCGAAGGGGCGCAGATCCGGCGTGACGGCATATTTCTGCAGCCGCGCGTCGACGAGGAGATCGAAGCGGCCGAGCGGCATCAGGTCGACGAGACCCATGCGCGTCACCGCGACCGCTTCCGTCGACGCCGTCACCGCCAGCATCTCGATCAGGCTCTCGACGCCGATCGCCGATACGCCCTCGAGCGCCGGCCCTTCGCCCCACAGCGCGTCGTGGAAGGCCATGCCGCGCCGGAGCACCGGCGGCATCGGATCGTGCGACAGCACGACGCCCCAACCGGCATGGCCGAGATGGACGGCGATCGCCGAGGCGACCTCGTTGGTGCCGAGGAGCACCGCCAGCGGCGGGCGGGGGGAAAAGGGCATCGTCGGCACTCCGTCGGGCAGTCGCCCTCGATATATGTAATTGAATTACATCATGAGGCGCAAAGCAACCGCCGTACCAGCGGCTCCGGCCGCGGCTCATGGCCGCCGGAAGTGCGCCGACATGTCGAAAAATGGCGCAAAATCAGGCATGAAGGCGCGCTCTTTCGGCATCGATCGGCCGAAGAGGCGATTGTCGGAAAACCGACATCGTCGTATAGGTTAGGGTGATTGCGAACGGAGGCAGCCATGTCGATCGCCGATGCGGAAATCTCGATCGCCGGACGGAGCGCGGCATGGGGCGTCGCACGGCGCCCGTCCTCGCCCCCCTCCGTCGCCCGTCGCCTGCCGATCCATGCCGAATGCGACGTCGGTGCGCTGGTCTACGGCCCGGACGATGACCCGGACGCGCTGATGCGCGCCTTCGTCGACCGGCGGATCGACGAGGGTCGCGACGTCGTCGGCATTCTCCAGACCCGCCGTCCGTCGCCCGACGGTTCGCGCCGCGGTGCCGCGCTGCGTCTCGTCCACGACGCTCCGGTCGACGACGAGGTCACCGTGCCGCCGGCCCATGCCCGCGCCGTCGACGTCGTCGCCGATCTCGGCAGCCGGCTCGAGGCGGTGCTCGCCCGCCGGCCCGAACTGCTGGTGCTCAACCGCTTCGGCCGCGGCGAGATCGCCGGTGCGGGGCTCTGGCGGCTGATGGAACGGGCGGTCGCCCTGGAACTGCCGATGGTGACGGCGGTGCCGGAGACCCATTTCGGCGACTGGCTCGCCGCCGCCTCCGGTCTCGCCGTGCGCATCCGCCCGACCGCGTCGGGGCTCGAGCGCTGGTGGCACTCGTTGGAGACCTCCGCGGCGCCGCGTGCCCGCGAATCGGCCTGCAGCGCCTGGAAGTGATCGGGCCGAAAGGGGCCGGAGACGACGTCGCCCGCCCCGTGAGGGGCGGGCGATCGCGTTTTCGATGCGTGGTGAGGTGCTGCCTCACTTCACGACGGTGAAGCCCTGACCTTCGAAGATCTTGCGGGCTTCCGGGCCCTTCAGGAAGGCGAGATAGTCGGCGACGTCGGGGCTCTTGGCGTCCTTGGTCACGGCGACCGGATAGACGATCGGCGGGTGGCTGTCGGCCGGGAAGGTGCCGACGACGACGACCTTCGGTTCCGCCTTGGCG
This sequence comes from Pinisolibacter sp. DMC100, assembly GCF_056313705.1. NCBI lineage: Bacteria > Pseudomonadati > Pseudomonadota > Alphaproteobacteria > Hyphomicrobiales > Ancalomicrobiaceae > Pinisolibacter > Pinisolibacter sp. DMC100. The sequence goes on from NZ_JBQUZT010000001.1 coordinate 1,792,402, forward strand.
TCGGTCGCGTAGACGATGCCGTACTTGGCCTCACCGCGGGCGACGAGACCGAGGGCGGCGCGGACGTTCTCGGCGCCGGCGATCTTCGGCTCGACGTCCTTCCACAGACCGAGCTTCTCTAGCGAGGCCTTGGCATACTTGCCGACCGGCACCGAGGCGATGTCGCCGGTGGCGATCTTGCCGTCGCCGACCTTGGCGGCGAGCGGCGCGCCGGGGCCGATCTCGATCTTCTCCGGATTGGCGACCGGGGCGACCAGCACCAGCGCGTTGCCGAGCAGGTCGGAGCGGGTCTCGGTCTTGATCAGGCCCTTCTCGGCGACGTAGTTCATCCACGGGATGTCGGCCGAGATGAAGAGATCGGCCGGCGCGCCGGCTTCGATCTGCTTGGCCAGCGCCGAGGACGCGGCATAGGAGACGGTGACCGTCTTGCCCGACTTGGCCGTCCACAGCGCGTCGATCTCGTCGAGCGCGGTCTTCATCGAGGCGGCGGCGAAGACGGTCGGGCCGGCCGACTGGGCGGTCGCAGCGCCGACCGAGAGGCCGAGCGAGACGACGCCGACGGCCGCCAGCGCGAAGGCGCGACGCGTCAGGGCGGCGAAATCGGTGCGGAACGCGTGCATGTCGAGGGATCTCCTTGGGTAGGGGAAGCGGAACGTCGTGGCCGATGTCCGACATCGACCGGCTGCACGACCGCAATGCAATTCGAATGCCGAATGCTGGCATTCTGGACGGCAGAACGGCGATTTTCAACACGCAATATATATCTGAGGTATACGACGACGGCGTTGCAGAGCCGCAGCCGACGCGGGTATCGGGATTCCGTGCAGGGTGGCGTCGTGCTAGCCTCGCGCTCCGATCGACGTCGAACCGAGCCGGGATGGCGCCTTGAAGACCCTCATTCGTCTCCTCGCTCTCGGCGTCGCGCTCGCCGCCGGCCCCTCGGTCACGGCGCGTGCGGCCGATGCCGCCTTCGAGCGCTTCCTCGCCGAGATCCGCACCGAGGCGGAAGCCGCCGGCGTCTCGCGCGCCACCTTCGACCGCGAGACCCGCGGCCTCGAGCCCGACTACAAACTGCCCGACCTCGCCCTGCCGGGTCGCCCGGCGACGGGGGCGTCGAAGCAGCCGGAGTTCGTCAGCCTGCCGGCCGACTACGTGAAGGAGACGACGATCGCCGGATTGGCATCGACCGGCCGTCGCCTCGCCGCGACCCATGCCGACGCACTCGCCCGATTGGAAGAGCGCTTCGGCGTGCCGGGCAACGTCGTCCTGGCGATCTGGGGCCGTGAGACCAGCTACGGCCGCGCCGCCGACAGGCTCGACGCACTGCGGGTGGTGGCGACCCAGGCCTTCGTCGGTCGACGCAAGGCGCAGTTCCGCAACGAGTTCATCCTCGCGCTGAAGATCCTCGACGAGGGCGCGGTGAAGCGGTCGGAGTTCCGCTCGTCCTGGGCGGGCGCGACCGGCCTCACCCAGTTCCTGCCTTCGGAATATTATGGCCACGGCGCCGATCTCGACGGCGACGGGCGCGTCGACATCTGGCATTCGGTCCCCGACGCGCTCGCCTCCGCCGCCAAGCAGCTCGCCGACAAGGGCTGGCAGCCCGGCACCCCCTGGGCGATCGAGGTGCGCGCGCCGGCCGCGACCGACTGCACCCTCGGCGTCCCCGACAATCGCCGGCCGATCGGCGAGTGGGTCGACGCCGGCTTCGTGCCGACGCGCGGGCGGGCGCTCACCGCCGCCGAACGGGCGGAACCCGCCTCGCTGCTCCAGCCCGAGGGCGCGCGCGGCCCGGCGTTTCTCACGACGAAGAACTACTTCGTCATCAAGGAATACAATTTCTCCGATCTCTACGTGCTCTTCGTCGGCCATCTCGCCGACCGCATCGGCGGGGCCGAGCGCTTCGCCACGCCCTGGGCGGCGACGACGCGGCTCGAGACCGCCGGCGTCGAGACGGTGCAGCGCCATCTCGCCCGGCTCGGCTTCTATCGCGACAAGATCGACGGCAAGGCCGGCATGCTGACCCGTTCGGCGGTCGGCGCCTATCAGAAGGCGACCGGCGCCCCCGTCGACTGCTGGCCGAGCGAGAGCGTGGCGAGATCCCTCGCCGCGACGCCGTGAGGGGGTGGCGCTCACGGCGCATTCGGGCGTCGAGGTCCCGGCTTGCAGCCTCTGTTCGGCTTCACCCTGAGGTGCTCGGCGAAGCCGAGCCTCGAAGGGCGAAGCCTCGACGGGCCGTGCCACTCGGCCCTTCGCGCTTCGAGGCTCGCTGGCGCTCGCACCTCAGCATGAAGGGCCTCTGCGACAGGGACCTACCGGCCGGAGCCCGATGGCTTTTCCTCACCCCATCCGCGACAGCATCGTCTTGAAGCGCGCCGAGGCCCAGCCGAGGAAGAAGACGCCGAGCACCGCCATCACCGCGAGCTGCGGCCAGACGATGTCGAGCCCGGCGCCGCGATAGAGCAACGCCTGCGAGAACTGCACGTACCAGACCGACGGCGATGCGTGCATGCCCCATTGCAGCACCGCCGGCATGGATTCGAGGGGCGTCATGTTGCCGGAGAGCAGCAGCATGGTGGTGAAGACCGGGATCGCCATCAGCCCGAACTGCGGCATCGACGAGGCGACGGTGGCGATCAGGATGCCGAGCGAGGTGGTCGAGAACAGGTAGATCACCGTGCCGAGGGCGAAGAGCACCCGCGATCCGGCGATCGGCACGCCGAGCCACCAGCGCACGACGATCTCCATCGAGGCGAGCGTGGCTGCGAGGATCACCGCGCCGTTGGCGACGACCTTGGCGAGCGCGATCTCGACCGCGCCGATCGGCATCACCAGCAGATGCTCGATCGTGCCGTGCTCGCGTTCGCGGATCACCGCCGCGCCGACCAGGATGATCGACAGGATGGTGATCGAGTTCACCAGCTGCATGATGGCGTTGAACCAGCGCCCCTCGATGTTGGGATTGAAGCGCACCCGCGGCACCACCTCGATCGGCAGCGACGCTTCGATGCCGGCGGCGTTCGCCCAGGTCGCGACCTCCTCGGCGACGATGTTCTGGACGAGGATCGAGCCGTTGCCGGCCTGCACCATGGCGGTGGCGTCGACGGTCAGAGCGATCGACGGCGACCGGCCGGCGACCGTGTCCTTCTCGAAATCCGGTGGGAACTCGACGACGAAGCCCCAGCGCCCGAGATCGAGCCCGCGCGCCGCCTCGGCCGGACCGACGACGACCGGCGGCTTGAACCACGGCGGCCTGAGCGCGTCGACGATGCGGTGCGACAGCACCGAGCGGTCGGCGTCGACGATCGCCACCTGCGCGCCGACGACCTCGAGCTTGACGCCCGTCGCCACGGTGACGACCGCCACCGACAGCGCATAGACGATCAGCCCGAGCATCACCGGATCGTGCCGGAGGCTCGCCAGTTCCTTGAGCGAGAGACGCCACAGGTCGAGGAGGAAGCGCATGGTTCAGCGCTCCTGTTTGTCGAGGAGGAGGCAGGCGACGCCGATGAAGAGGCCCGCGAAGCCGGCGATGGTCAGCGCCTCGCGCCACAGATCGAAGATCCCCAGCCCCTTGGCGAAGACGCCGATCGAGATGGTCTGGAACCACGCCGTCGGAAAGGCGAGGCCGACGATCCTGGCGGCTCCCTCGAGCGAGGCTACGGGATTGAGGAAGCCCGAGAAGTTCACCGCCGGGACGACCGACAGGATGGCGACGGCGAAGATCGCCGCGACCTGACTGCGCACCAGCGTCGAGACCAGCAGGCCGAAGCCGGTCGCCGCCAGCACGTAGAGCAGCGCCCCGAGCGTCAGGGTGGCGACCGAGCCGCGTAAGGGAACGCCGAAGAAGGCGATCGCCGCGAGCGTCAGCGTCGCGAAGCTCACCATGCCGACGGCGACATAAGGGAGCTGCTTGCCGATTAGGAACTCGGCGACGCGGGCGGGCGAGGCCTGGACGTTGGCGAAGGAGCCGACCTCGCGTTCGCGCACCACGCCGACGGCGGTCATCGCGGCGGGGATCAGCACCAGCAGCAGCATGATGACGCCGGGGGTGATGGCGTCGACCGAGCGGAAGGCCTGATTGTAGGCGAAGCGCGGCACGACCGAGACCAGGCTCGTCGACGCCGTGCCGGGACCGCGGATCTCGGCCGAGAGCTTGGTGGCGAAGTCGATCGTCACGCCCTCGACATAGCCGCGCACCGTCTCGGCGCGGAACGTGTTGGCGCCGTCGATCTCGACCGCCACCGCCGGCCGTCTGCCGCCGAGGAAGTCGCGGCCGAAGCCAGGCGGGATGGCGAGGACGAAGCGCAGCTCGCCGTTCTTCAGCCGGCGGTCGGTCTCCGCCTCGCTCGCGACCGGCGCCTGCCGCAGGAACCAGCGGCTGCCGTCGAAGGCCTCGACGAGACGGCGGCTCTCGATCGACTGGTCGCGGTCGAAGACGGCGAAGGGCAGATGCTCGACGTCGAAGGAGACGCCGAAGGCGAAGAGCACCATCAGCAGCAGCGAGCCGAGTACCGCGAAGGAGAGCCGCACCGGATCGCGCCGGATCTCCAGCGCCTCGCGCCGGGCAAAGGCCAGCGTCCGCCCGATCGTCCCGGCGTTGCCGGGTGTCGAGGCGGGGTCCGCCGCCGCGGCGAGCGGCGCGTCGACCGGACGATCCTCGCGCCCGCCGCCGGCCGTGATCAGTGCGTCGATGAAGGCGTCTTCGAGGCTCGCGGCACCGGCTTTCTCGACGAGATCGCGCGGTCGGCCGACCGCCAGCACGCGGCCCTGATGCATCAGCGAGATGCGGTCGCAGCGCTCGGCCTCGTTCATGAAATGGGTCGAGACGAAGATCGTCACGCCGTCGCGCCGCGACAGTTCGGCGAGATGGCGCCAGAAGGCGTCGCGCGCCCGTGGGTCGACGCCGGAGGTCGGCTCGTCGAGGATCAGCACCTCGGGCCGATGCAGGCAGGCGGCGGCGAGTTGCAGCCTCTGCCGCCGGCCGAGCGGCAGCGCGGCGGGCGAGGCGTCGGCATCCTCCACGAGGTCGAAACGCTCGAGCGCTTCCGCCACGCGCGGGGCGACGTCGTCTTCCGCCACGCGGTAGAGCCGGGCATGGAGGCGCAGGTTCTCGACGACCGAGAGTTCCTCCCACAGCGAGAAACTCTGCGAGACGTAGCCGACCCGCAGCCGGACCGAGACGTCGTTCGCCTCGATCGGCCGGCCGAGCAGGGTCGCGTGGCCGGAGGACGCCGGCAGCAGCCCGGTCAGCATCTTCATCGTCGTCGTCTTGCCGCAGCCGTTCGAGCCGAGGAAGCCGAAGATCTCGCCGCGCGGAATGGCGAAGGAGACGTCGTCGACCGCGACGAAGTCGCCGAAGCGGCGGGTGAGCCCGTGCGCCTCGATGGCGATCTCGTCGCTCCTGCCGGCGAAGGGCGGCATGACGAAGCCGGCCGTCGCACCCGCCGGCCCCGACTGCAACGTCGCGAAGGCGCCCTCGAGGTCGGTGGCTCCGGTCTTGGCGACGATCTCCGCCGGCGCGCCGTCGGCGATGACGCGACCGTCGTCGATCGCCACGACCCGGTCGAAACGGGCGGCCTCCTCCATGTAGGCGGTGGCGACCAGCACGGTCATGCCCGGTCGCGAGGCGCGGATCTCGCCGACGAGGTCCCAGAACTGGCGGCGCGACAGCGGGTCGACGCCGGTCGTCGGCTCGTCGAGGACGAGCAGATCGGGGTCGTGGACCAGCGCGCAGCAGAGCGACAGCTTCTGCTTCATGCCGCCGGAGAGCTTGCCCGCCGGCCGGTCGGGGAAGGGATCGAGCCCGGTCGCACGCAGCAGCCGTTCGATGCGGGCACCGCGCGCCGCCGCGTCGAGGCCGAAGAGCCGGGCGTGGAAGTCGATGTTCTCGGCGACCGACAGCGTCGGATAGAGATTGCGCCCGAGCCCCTGCGGCATGTAGGCGACGCGCCGCGCGACCGCGTCGCGCCAGGACGCCTCGCGCATCGAGCCGCCGAAGACGTCGATCGTGCCGACCTGCATTCGCCGCACGCCGACCAGCAGGCCGAGCAGAGTCGACTTGCCGACGCCGTCCGGGCCGATGATCGCCGTGGCGGTGCCGGCCTCGAAGGCGAGCGTGACGCCGGCGAGCGCCGCCCGATCGCCGTAGCGATGCTCCACCCCGGCGAGCGCCAGCACCGGGCGCGGCTCGCCGACGGCGGTGGTCATCGTCCGGTCTCCGGCCGCGGCGGCAGTTTCGGCTCGAGCGAGGCCGGCCATCCGGCGCCGGGCTCGGTCAGGAAATGGGCGGTGCCGGTCAGGCCCGACTTGACGTAGTCGCGCCAGGCGTCGAGCAGGGCGGGGTCGATCCGCGCCTTGACCCGGTACATCAGCTTGTCGCGCTCGTCGGCGGTCTCCACCGACTTCGGCGTGAACTGCGCTTCCGCCGCGACGAAGGAGACCGTCGCCGGGATCACCCAGTCGGGCGCGGCGTCGAGCACGATGCGCACCGGCGCGCCGAGCTTCACCCGCCCGAGCGAGCGCGTCGGCAGGAACACCGTCATGGTGACGTCGGTGAGGTCGAGCAGCGTCACGATCTTGCCGCCGGCGCCCAGCACCGCACCGGGATCGACGAGACGATATTCGACGCGGCCGGCGACCGGCGCCTTCAGCACCATGTCGTCGAGATTGGCCTGGATCTGGGCGACCTGCGCCTCGGCGACGTCGCGCATCGCCTCGGCGTCGCCGACGCCGGCACGCGCCGCGGCGACGGTCGCGGCGGCGACGTCGCGCTGCGCCCTGCGCTGGTCGAGGAGGGCCTGCGGGCTCACCGCCTTGTCGAGCAGATCGGCCGAGCGATGCATCTGGATCTCGGCGAGCGCCAGATTGGCCTCGGCCGCGGTGACGTCGGTGCGCGCCTTGGCGATCGCCTGACCGGCGCGCGCCACGTTGGCTCTGGCCGAGGCGCGCTGGGCGAGGAGATCGGAGACGTCCATCTCGGCGACGACCGCGCCCTTCGCCACCATGTCGCCTTCGGAGACGTTGAGCACGGCGAGCCGCCCCGCCAGTTTGGTGGCGATGTCGCGTCGCTCGACCTCGAGCCGGCCGTTGGTGGCGGTGACCCCCGCCGGGCCGCGCGTCGAGGTGGTGGCGAGCTGCACGCCGACGATCACGAGGACGAGCGATGCTCCGGCGAGGACCCAGGCGATGGTTTTCTTCATGGCACTCTCCCGCGCACACGCTCGCTCGGGGCGCGACCGTCCCGGCGCCTTTCCCGGGCACGATGTGCACACGGGACCGAATACGTCCACCGAGACATATTACTTTGCCGCGAGCCCTCCCATTGGCTCGAACCCGGATCGGGATAGGGCGGACGAGGTGCGAGAGGGCAGGGCGGCGCCGGCCGTGGCGCTCATGCGGGGTCGGGGGCGCCCGCCTCGTCGAGGGTCGAGCGCGTCGTCCCGTCGTGGCCGACGAGGATCGCCGCGATGCGGTGACGCCGCGCCAGTGCGATGCCGGCCTCCAGCCCCGCGACCATCAGCGCCGTCGCCCAGGCGTCGGCCACCATGCAGCGCTCGGCGAGAACCGTCGCCTGCGCCACGTCGCCGATGACCGGCCGGCCGGCGCGCGGATCCATCGTGTGGCTCACCGTCTGCCCGTCGATCTCGTGGACGTGGCGATAGTCGCCCGAGGTCGCGATGCTCATGTCGGCGAGTTCGAGCACCCCGGAGAGCGCGCGTTCGTTCCGATCCGGTCGCTCCTGCCCGACGATCCAGCGGCTGCCGTCCGGCTTCGGCCCGCCCGCCCGCATCTCGCCGTCGATGCCGACGAGGAAGGAGGCGATGCCGAAGGCCTCCATCACGTCGGCCATGCGGTCGACGCCGTGGCCCTTGGCGATGCCGGCGAGATCGATGTCGATCGGCGCGAGGCGGCGGGCACGACCGCCGACCGGATCGAGCTGCAGCGCCTTCGGCGAGACGATCCGCGCCCCTCCGGAAAGGGCGGCGATGCCCTGCGGGTCGGGCGTCCGCCGCCCGTGGCCGAAGCCGTGGGCGCGGACGAGATCGCCGACGCCGACGTCGAAGGCACCGTCCGAGAGGTCGCCGATCGCCAGGGCCGTATCGAGCACCGTGAAGAGACCGGGCGGCAGCACCAGCCATTCACCGACCGGCGCGCGGACGAGCCGCTCGACGACCGAGTCCAGCCGCCAGTTCGAAGCCTCGTTCTCCACCGCCTCGACCTCGGCGGCGAGCGCCGCGGAAAGCGCCGCGACGTCGAAATCCTCGGCGGCGAAGAAGACCGCCGACCAGCGCGCCCCCATCGCCGGGCCGGAGAGGGCCCGGCGGACGAGGGGCTGTGCGCCTTCAGTAGATGTCTTCGACATAACGGCCCCCGGCGCGCAGCGTGGCGAGGTCGAGCCCGAGCGGGCGGACGATGCGGTCGAGCGTATGGGCGACCGCCTGCCCCATGTCGCGGCTGCCGCAGACCAGGATCTGGGCGCCGTGGCGGACGAGTTCGCGGAAGCGGAGTTCGTCGGCGGCGATGCGGTCCTGGACATAGGCACCCGAGCGCGGGTCGCGGGAGAAGGCGGTGACGAGCGAGGTCAGCCGCTTCTCGGCCAGCGCCTGGACCAACTCGTCCTCGTAGAGGAAGTCGGAGGCCGGCGACCGGCCACCCCAGTAGAGATGGACGGGGCGCGATCCGTCGCTCTCGCGCACGAAGCCGGCGAGCGGCCCGAGCCCGGCACCGGCGCCGATCAGGATCAGCGACGGGGCGGCCACGCTCGGCCGGAACGACGGGTTCTCGCGGACGAAGGCCTCGATCCGGTCGCCGGGCTGGAGCGCATGCAGCGCCGTCGAGACGAGACCACCGGGCATCAGGCGGACGCAGATCTCGACGATCCCGTCGCGCGCCGAGGAGGCGAGCGAATAGAAGCGCGGGATGGCGGCTTCCGTATGCATCACACCGAGGAGGTCGCCCGCCTCGAAGGCCGGGAGCTTGCCGGGACGGCCGCGGGCGTCGTCGCGCGGTGCGGCGAAGCGCAGGATCGCCACCGGCGCGCCGACGGCCTCGCCGTAGTCCTCGCGCTCGACGAGTTCCAGCTCGGTGGTCGCAGGCCGTTCGGCGACGTGTTCGAGCACGAGCTCGTGGCCGAGCGCACGGCCGAGATCGCGGCCCCACTGGGCGAATTCCTGGGCCGAGCGGCGGTCGATGCGCTTGGTCTCGACGAGGAGCGGGAAGCCCTTCGCCTCGAGCGCCGCCGCGACCGTGCGGGCATAGCCGCAGAAGTCGGGGAAGGTGCGATCGCCGAAGCCGAGGACCGCGACGGGCGGCCGCGCTTCGATCGTCGCCAGCCGGTCGAGAAAGCGGGCGGCCGAGGCCGGCGCACCGCCGTCGCCCCAGGTGGCGGCGAGGATCAGCACGCGCCGGCTGCGGAAATGCGCCTCGCCGGCGGCGTTCATGTCGGCGACGTGGACGGCATGGCCCTGCGCGGTGAGTGCAGCGGCGAGCGTCGCGGCGAAACCACGGGTCGAGCCGCCGTCGGAGCCGACGAGGACGACCGTGTCGGCGGCTTCCACCGCGACCGAGGCGAGGGTCGCGGCCGGCCGGCGGCGACGCCACCACAGGAGAACGCCGGTGGCGCCCAGCAGCGGCACGGTGGCGGCCGAGAGCCCGAGCACCAGGCCGAGCGCCGCGGCGCCGCGGCCGGTGTGGACCATGCGGACGATGCCGTCGATCCGGTCGACGAGCGTCGCGGGAGCCGACGCGATCACCCGGCCGGTCGCCGGATCGATCGCCGCTTCGCCGGCGGCTGTGCGCAGACGGAGCGTGTCGGCCGGGTCGGTCGGATCGGCGAGCGTCAGCTCGCGCAGATCGGCGACGTCGACGGTGCGGAGCGCCGCGAGGCGCCCGATCGGCAGGGCGGTGCCGCCGCTCGCCGTCGCGGTCTCGACCGACGCCGCCTCGGGGAGGAAGCCGAAGGTCGAGGCCGACATCCACAGGCCGGTGAGCGAGGAGACGATCAGGCCGATCGCCGCGATCCGCGCCGCCTCGCCGTGCAGCCGCTCCGCCGTCGAGCCGCGGACCGGCCGCGTCAGCGCCCGCCAGCCGCCCATGCGGCGGGCGAGCAGCGCGAGGCCGGAGACGACGACGACGATCATCGCGAGAGCCGAGATCGCCGCGGCGATCCGCCCATCGGAGCCGAAGCCGAAGGCGCGGTGGAGATCGGTCAGGAAACGCAGGCTCGACGACGGGGCATAGGGGCCGAGGCCCGCCCCGGTCGCCGGGTCGATCCGTTCGACGCCCGACGCCTCGCCGTCGGTGACGCTCGCGGTGACGACGCCGGTCGCCCGGACCCGGATCGAGGCGACCGCCTCGTGACGGGCGGAGACGGCGGCGGCGAGGTCGGCGACCGACGTGCCGCGGGTGATCGCGGGCGTCGACAGCCGGTCGAGCGCCGGCACGACGGAGAGCACCGCGCCCGTCGCGGCGGTGACCGCGAGGGCGACGGCGAGAACGAGACCGGGCAGCGAATGGAGGCGGCGGAGCATGATCGATCCTCGGTTCAGAACGTGACCTTGAGCGACTTGACGTAGCCCTTGCCGGCGACCGGCTTGCCCGACTGGTCGGCGGAGAGCGGCACCACGGCGTCGGCGGAGACGTCGCGGCCGTCCTCGACCGAGGTGTCGACATGGACGACGTAGCCGGCGTCGATCAGGGCGTCGGCGACGTCGACGGTGATCTTCAGCGTCCGGCCGGAGCCGATGCTGGCGCCGGTGATGCCGTCGACCTCGGTCGCGCGGCCGCCGGAGGCGCGCTGCCAATCGGCGAGATGGCGCCAGTACTTGGCGCGGTCACCCGCCATCCACAGCGTGCCCTTGTACTTGCCGGAGGCATCGGCGACCCAGACGACGGCATAGGCGCCGGGGCCGCCGTAGGCCTTCATCGTCGTCTCGATCGTCAAGGACCGCGCGGCGGCCATCGTCGGGGCGACGAAGGCGGCGGTGGCGGCGGCGACGGGCAGAACGAACTTCATGGCGTGAACTCCTCGGGCGGTGGCGGTACGGTCGGTCATCAGTTCACCTCCACCTTCGGCCGGGCCTTGCCCTGGAAGAGGCCGTTGTCCGGCACCGGCGTCGTCGGATCGCTCGGACCGGTCGTCGGCATGCGACCGCCGCCGCGACCTTCGCCGCGCGCGCCGTCGTCGTCGTCGTCGTCGTCGTCGTGATGGTCGCGGTGGTGCTTGCGGCCGTGATGGTCGCGATCGCGGTCGCGGCGATGGTCGCCGGCGACGCGGAAGGGGGTGTCGTCGGAGGTCTCGGCGCGGGCGGCATGGTGCTCGCCACGCGCGAGGTGGTCGACGACGTCCGTGGTCGAGGCGATCGCGGCGCCGGCGGCGGTGCCGGCGAGGAGGGCTGCGACGAGAGCGAGGGAGGTCTTCATCGGGGTGGTCTCCGGTTGATTGGACCGGAACACCCTGACCCCGCGACCTGACGCCGACCTGACGTCGGCGTGTGAACGCCTTCAGCTTCGCGTCAGCTTCGCGGCCGGATCGGCGAAACGCACGCGGGCGAGGAAGCCGTCGCTGCGGCCGGGGACCGGCGACAGCATCTCGAAGGTCGCCCCCGCCCCCCGGCAGATCGCCGCGACGATGGCGAGGCCGAGGCCCGAGCCCTCGGCGGTGCTGCCGCCGCGCTCGAAGCGCCGGCCGAGCCGGGCGAGCACGTCGGGTGCCGGCGCCGGCCCGTCGTTCTCGACCTCCAGCACCCGCCCGTCGAAGCGCAGCACGATGCGGCCCTCCGGGTCGCCGTGGATGGCGGCGTTCTCGACGAGGTTGCGCACCAGGATGGCGAAGGCGTCGGCATCGACGTCGAGCGCCGCGCCGCCATCTTCCGGGGTCTCGATCGTCAGCCGGTCGGCGATGTCGCGCCGCCGGTCGACCTCCTCGACGACGAGGGCGAGCACGGCGCCGAGCTGTGCCGGCTTCTCGGCGAGCAGCCCGCCGCCCTCGGCCTTGGCGAGTTGCAGCAGCTTCTCGGAGAGCGACGACAGCCGCCGCAGCGAGGCGGCGACGGCGCGCAGCCGCGCGCGCGGGTCGTTGCCCTCGATCTCGGCGGCGAGGCGCTGGGTCTGGGCGAGCGCCGCGGCGATCGGCGTCCTGAGCTCGTGGGCGGCATTGGCGGTGAAGCTGCGTTCGGCCTCGAGCGCACCGCGCAGCCGCTCCATCAGCGCGTCGACCGCCTCGGCGATCGGCGCGATCTCGGTCGGCAGGCCGGCTTCGCCGAGCGGCTCGAGATTGCCGCGTCCGCGCGAGCCGATCCGGTCGCGGAAGGCGAGGACCGGCCTGAGCGTCGCGCGGCCGACGAGATGGACGGCGAGGAGCGCGATCGGCACCAGAGCCGCGAGCGGCAGGAGAAGGCCGAGGACGGCCCCGCGCAGCGCCGCGGCACGATGGGCGATCGGCTCGACCGTCGTCACCCGGATCGAGCCCTTCACGGCCGCCACCGAATAGAGCCGCAACCCGTCGACCGTGGTGAAACCGTCGGCGAGATCCTTGGGGATCCGCGCCGGCGTGGCGTCGCTCGACTGGAGGAGATCGTTGCCCGCCGCGTCGCGGACCACGTAGGTGATCGCCTCGCGATGCGGCCCGAGCGGCGGCAGGTGCTGCGTCTGCTCGCCGTCCTCGCGCGAAAGCACTTCGGAATAGGCGAGCGGCAGGATGCGCTGGGCGACCTCCTGCAGGGCGCTGTCGAAGACCTCGTCGATCTCGTGTTTCAGCACCAGCCCGGCGACCGCTGCCGCGGCGAGCCACGACAGCACGATCGCCACCGAGAGGCCGAGGCCGAGCCGCCGGCCGAGGCTGCCCGAACGCGGCGCGCTCATGCCTCCTCTCCCGGCGTGCCGAGGCGATAGCCCATGCCGCGCACCGTCTCGATCGCATTGGCGCCGAGCTTCTTGCGCAGCCGCGCGACGTGGACCTCGATCGTGTTGCTCTCGACCTCGGCGTCGAAGGAATAGAGCCGTTCCTCGAGCCGCGCCTTGGAGATCAGCTGGTTGGGGCTCTGCACGAAGGCTTCGAACAGCGACCATTCGCGCTGGGTCAGCCGGATCGGCTTGCCGGCACGGTGGACCGAGCGGGCGGCGAGATCGACGTCGAGATCGCCGACGACCACCAGCGGATTGGGATTGCCGGAATAGCGCCGCCCGACCGCGCGGATGCGGGCGGAGAGTTCGGCGAGATCGAAGGGCTTGACCAGATAGTCGTCGGCGCCGGCGTCGAGCGCGGCGATGCGGTCGGAGATCTGGTCGCGCGCGGTGAGCACCACGACGGGGGTGACGTCGCCCGCCGCCCGCAGCGCCTTGAGGAAGTCGAGGCCGCGGCCGTCGGGCAGCATCAGGTCGAGCAGGACGAGATCGAACACGCCGGTGCGCCGCGCCGCGTCGGCATCGGCGAGGCGAGTGACGCGGTCGGCCGAGTGGCCCTCGGCGACGACGTGATCGTTCACGGCCTGGCCGAGAACGAGGTCGTCTTCGATCACCAGAATGCGCATGGTCCGCCTCGAACGCCTTCTCGTCTGCTCCCCGGAGCCCGGGCGCGGGGCCCGGACCTCCCGCACGACGCGCGGGAATCGGCCGCATCGCGCACGATCGGCCGATCTCTTCAATAATACGGGCGGACGGCGCCCGCGTCGGGTATTTTGTCGAGATCCTTCAGGTCGGCGTCAGGTGACTGTGCTCCTATGGCCGCGATCAGGGAGATCATGCGCGTGTTCCGTCGTCCGCCCACCCTCGCATTCGCCGTCCTCGCCGCCGTGCTCGCCGTCGCGACGCCGTCCGCCGCGCGCGCCGACGACCGCTGCGCCGTGCCGCTCGCCGACTGGCAGCCGCGCGAGGCGTTGAAGGCGAAGCTGGAGGGGGCCGGCTGGAGCGTCCTCAAGATCCGCGCCGACGACGGCTGCTACAAGGTCCTGGCGGTCGACCCCGAGGGCCGCACGGTGAAGTCCCGCTTCGACCCGGCGACTCTCGAACGCGTCGAGGGTGGCGGTCACGACGGCCACGGTCATCGCCACGGCCACGACGGCGACGACGACCGCGACTGAGCGCTCTTCGGAAAGGCCTCGCGATTGCCGTCGAAGGCGGTGGTGGGAAGCGACCGCTCTCCGTTTTCCCCGCGACCCGAAGCTGGACGTCTCCGTCTGCGATCGAACGGCAGGACGATGCGGAAGAGAGACGGACTCGAATTGTCCGATGGGGGGAGCGTCCGGCGCACCGCATGGGGCGTGAACGCAGACGATCGCGCGACCCTGGCGATCGAACGACACGTCTCTTCGACTGGGTCGGAAATTGGCTGGGGGACCTGGATTCGAACCAAGACTAACGGAGTCAGAGTCCGCTGTTCTACCGTTAAACTATCCCCCAGCAGGCGGAGCGGCGAAGCGCTGCCGGCCGGTGCGGGCCTAACTAGCCGATCGAACCGCGCCGCGCAAGTGCCCTCGTCAGCCTTTTGCCGACGCAGGTCTCCGATGCGCGCTCCACCGCTCCGCCAGATCCCCGGCGCAGGGCCGGAACCGGCCGCGGAAACCGTGAAATCTCGCCCGCGCACGGCCATTTCCCGCCGACGACGCTTTGTCGGAGGCCAAACCCCTGTTAGACTGGTTCCGACTTGTGGAAACGTACGCCGTGCGCGCGATCACCGCTGACGCGGCGTGGAGATGACATTTGGCTGAGAACGGAGACGAACCGCCGGCGGCGGGGCGTCCGGACGCAGGCGCGCGCGGATCGGGGCCGACCAAGCACCGACGCCGTCGCCGGCGGGGAAAGCGTACGCGCTGGGCCTCGGTGGCCAAGCCGACGCCGAAAGGCGGCGAACGCCCCCCCGAATCCGGACGGCCGACGACGGCAGGTCCGCAGACGGCATCCGACGCACAGAACGTTTCGCCCGCGCGGCCGTCACCGCCGGATACGGGCGCGCGCGCCGCGGAGCCGAGTGATTCGCGAGGTCGCGGCGCCGGAGCGCCTCCGGCGGCGCCGTCGGGTTCCGACCGTGACGTCGCCGATCGCCGTGAGGGCGGTCGTGCGCCATCCGATGGCGCCGCCTCCGAGCGGAGCACCACGGATCGCGGCGCCGACACGGCCTCGCGCGATGCGTCCACCCGCGATTCCGCCGCCCGCCCGCAGCGCGGGCCCGATCGACGCGACGAGGTGCGCGGATCGGGCGATCGCGATCGCTCCGGCCGTATGCGGCGCTGGGGCGCGCGCGACGAGCGCGACGCGCCGCTCTATGCCGCGCTCGATCTCGGCACCAACAACTGCCGCCTCCTCGTCGCCGAACCCTGGCACCAGAGCTTCCGCGTCGTCGACGCCTTCTCGCGCATCGTCCGGCTGGGCGAGGGCCTGTCGCGCTCGGGACGGCTGTCGGACGCCGCGCAGGATCGTGCCATCGACGCACTCAGGGTCTGCCACGGCAAGCTGCAGGCGCGCGGCATCGTCCGCTCGCGCCTCGTCGCCACCGAGGCCTGTCGCGCCGCGGAGAACGGCGAGGACTTCCTCGCCCGCGTCCGCGCCGAGACCGGCCTCGCGCTCGAGATCCTGACGCGCGAGACCGAGGCGCGGTTGGCGGTCGCCGGTTGCGCCAACCTGATCGACCGTGCCGCCGAGGGCGTGCTGCTCTTCGACATCGGCGGCGGCTCGTCGGAACTGGTCTGGCTCGACTTCTCCGAAGGCGCCCGCCGCGGCGGCGACCCGACGCGGCACATCCGCGCCTGGACCTCGCTGCCGGTCGGCGTCGTCACCCTGTCGGAACGCCACGGCGGCGTCGCGGTCGGGCGCGAGATCTTCGAGGACATGGTGGCCGACGTCGCCGAGCTCCTCGCCGAACACGCGCCGTGGACGGCGATCGACGAGAAGATCGTGCCGGAGCGCTGGCACATGCTGGGCACCTCCGGCACCGTGACGACGCTCGCCGGTGTGCATCTCGGCCTCGCGCGCTATGATCGCCGCCGGGTCGACGGCACCTGGCTCGCCGACGCCGAGGTGGGGGCGATGATCGAACGCCTGCTCGACATGGACTTCGACGATCGCGTCGCCAACCCCTGCATCGGCGGCGATCGCGCCGATCTGGTGCTGGCGGGCTGTGCCATTCTCGAGGCGATCCGGCGGCGTTGGCGCACCGATCGTCTCAGGGTCGCCGATCGCGGCCTGCGCGAGGGCATGTTGACGGAACTGATGCTCGGCGACGGCGTCTGGCGGCGGGGCAACCGCTGGCCGAAGCGCGGCTGAGACCGAGGAAGAAGAGGACGAACCGTGAGCGAGAATGGCTCCGATGGCGGCAACGGCGCGCCGCGCGCGCTGAAGGTGAAGGTGAAGACGGCCAAGCGCCGCACCGCCTCCTCCACGCGCTGGCTGCAGCGCCAGCTCAACGACCCCTATGTCGTCCGTTCCAAGAAGGACGGCTGGCGGTCGCGCGCCGCCTACAAGCTGATCGAGATCGACGACAAGTACCACATCCTGAAGCCGGGCAACCGGGTGGTCGACCTCGGCTGCGCGCCGGGCGGCTGGTGTCAGGTGGCGGCGCAGCGGGTGAAGTCGTCCGACACGGCGCCGCGTGTCGTCGGCATCGACTATCTCGAGATGGGCGGCGTCCCCGGCGCGATCTTCCTGCAGAAGGACTTCCTCGACGAGGACGCCCCCGCGGCCCTCTTCGCGGCGCTCGGCGGCGAGAAGGCCGACGTCGTGCTCTCCGACATGGCGGCGCCGGCGACCGGCCACAAGAAGACCGACCACCTCAAGATCATGCATCTGTGCGAGGTGGCGATCGACTTCGCCCGTTCGGTGCTGCGCCCCGGCGGCCACTTCCTCGCCAAGGTGCTGCGCGGCGGCACCGAGAATGAGTTGCTCGCCAACCTCAAGCGCGACTTCGCCCAGGTCCTGCACATCAAGCCGCCGGCGAGCCGTGCGGACTCGTCCGAGCTCTACGTCATCGCCAAGGGCTTCCGCGGCGAAGGCCTGATCGAGGAGATCGATCCGGAAGGCGATCCGCGCGACCACGTCGCCTGGATGCCCGATCTCAAGGGCGAGAAGACCAAGGGCTGAGGCCCGACCGTCGAAAAGAAGAGGGCGCCCGCGGGCGCCCTTCGCATGTCCGGGATCGATCGGCGCTCAGCGCGCCTCGCTCCAGCACACCTGCCGCGATCCGACGTAACGCTCGCGCCGGTCGTAGCGCGGCTCGAGCGCGCAGACGACGTGGCGGCCGGGGCCGACCATGGTGCCGTCGGCGCGCGCCCACGGCGAGACCACGGCGCGCTGCGGCCGCTGCCAACCCGGTGCACCGAGCCAGCGGGCACCGTAGGTGTCGTCGACGACATGACCACCGACGCGGGTCGGCGCCGGCCCTGTGACGAAGCCCGATCCGCTCGAGCCCTCGAAGAGACCGAAGATGCCGGCCCTGGCCGGCGTCGTCAGGATCGCCGCGCCGATCGCCGCCATCGCGCCCATCGCCAGAATGGATTTCTGAAACATCGTCTGCCCCCCCCGGTGTCGTGAAACGTATGCCTGCCCGTGCGTGTTGCCGGAACCCTGCCGCGGGAGGCATGGCGATCGGGTTTACGCAGCGTCGGAACTGCGGTTTCGCCACGGGTTTCCGCCGTCGCGGTGAAGGAGCCGTCGCCCGGATCGCTCCAATTCGAACGATCGCGGCACGGCGCTTGCTGCGACCTCTCCGAGAGCCCTCCGACGTCGGACATGCGACATGAGCGAAACGCCCCTCGAAGACCTCGTTCTCGGCATCGCCGCGATCGACGACGACCACGCTCGGACCATCGTCGCCTGGAAGGCGGCACGCGACGCCGCACCGGAGGCGTTTCTGGAGAAGCTCACCGCCTTCGTCGACGACCTCGAGGCGCATTTCGCCCGCGAGGAGGCACTGATGAAGGCGATCGCCTACAAGGAGATCGCCCATCACGAGGCCGAGCACCGTCGTGTGGTGGCGGAGGGCCGCCGCTTCGTCGCCCAGATCGCCGCCGGCCGCACGATGATGGCGCGGGCCTATGCGAAAGACCTGGTCCCCGACTGGTTCCGCCGCCACGTCGTGATGTTCGACAGCGAGGTGGCGCGGGTGGCGAAGCTGGCGGGGGTCAGCTGAGGCCGCCCCAGCCGCCGCCGCGGCCTTCGGGGAGGAGATCCCGTGGTCGCAGGTCGACGGCGAGACCGAGTGTTTCGACGAGCCGACCGGACTCGCGGCCGATCAGGTCGTCGAAATCCTTCATGCCGCGTGCCGTCAGGTCTGCCGCCTCCTCGTCGATCGCGCGCAGAAGCGTCGTCACGACGTCGTGGAGAAAGCGGCGCTGCGCCGCCGGTCGGAGGCCGAAGGTCGCGAGGAAGGCGGCGACGTCTTCGGCTTTCACGTCTTCGGGAAGCCGGGCCGCGCCGATCGCGAACGACAGGTCGTGGACGACGCCCGGATCGAGCAGCGTCGGGCCGAGGTCGTAGAGCGGCGCGAGGCGCGGCGTCCGCCCGGCGTCCCACAGCAGCGCGTGGTTCTTGGCGTGGTTGTCGGTGTTGCCGATCGCCAGATCGAAGAAGCTCGCGATCAGGAACTGCCGCATCGCCACCGCCGGATCGCGCGTCCGCCGCAACAGGTCGGCGATCGCCGCGGCATCGAAGCGCCGGCCGGGCGACCCGTCGCGCTCGTATTTGAGGCCCGCCGGCAGGCCGAGTGCCTGGGCGAAATCCTCCTGATGCAGGCGGAAGATCTCGCCTTCGGTCGTGAAACGGCGATCGAAGCGGGGGATGAGCAGCGCCGGAATGCCCGAGATGTCGAGGAAGAACGAGTTGGCGGCGTCCGGAACCGCGACGTGACGTTCATAGGCGAGCGTGAGAAATGCCTCTTGCGCCAGAAGCGTCGCCGCCGCTTCGAGCCCGGCCTCGCGCGGCGCGTGGCGCGGCGGCACCTTGAGGATGTGGGTGGTCGGTGCCCGGCTCCCCGGCTTCGGCAGATAGAGGCGGGGTCCGTCGACCGTCACCGCCAGCTTCCGCCGCACACCGGCGAGCGGCGAGGGATCGCGCGCGACATCGGGCAGGGGCTCGCGGTCGTGCAGCCGCCGCGCGAGGTCGTTCAGCGTCGCCTCGTCGATCTCGTCGTAGTCGCGGTCGAGACGTCCCGGTCGTTTGGTCGGCTCGGAGCCGGCCGGTAGGCACGACACGGCGCCGGGGCAGTCGCCACCCAGATGCCACAGGAGCCCGGCGATGTCCTCGCGCGCCACGCCCTCGCGCGCCATGACCTGCGCCAGTTGGTCGTTCTCCTGCAGCAGGTTGTCGAACCACGCCCGCGCCGCGACGTCGCCGAAGGGTGCGTCGCCGAGCGGCATCGACATCGACAGCGGCAGGGCATCGGCGCGGGCGAGATGCTCGGCCATGTAGGCGAAGGCCATTGCGCCGTGGTCGTCGGAGGCGAGCCGGCCGACCGGATCGTCGAAGGCCTCGAGGCGGACGTCGAGGAGACGGGCGACCATCGGTTCACCGCTTTCTCGCCAGGAGGTCGATGCCGAGAGCAGCGGCGACCGTCAGGACCTTGCCGAACTCGAGCGTCGGCTTGCCGTTCTCCAGCTCGGAGACGAAGCGCCGCCCGACACCGGCGAGATCGGCGAGCCCCTGCTGGTCGAGCCCCGCGGCCTTGCGCACGGCACGGACGAGGGCTCCGAGGTCGGCGGGGGAGGCGATGGCATCTGTCCCCGGAAGGTCGAACATGTCCGGCCGCATCCGACCGGTGGCGATCGACTGCCCTGCGGCCACCAGCGTTGCCGGCTGCAGGGCGGCGGACAGGGCGCCCGTCGCGAGCGGGAGGCGAGGTGAGGACGGCATGGTGATCGCCTTCGAAGGGGTTTATCGACGTACGTTCCCGTTCGGGATCATGATGACGTCGATACCCGGTCCATGTCAAGATATGCTCCCGTTCGGGATCAATGAAATACTCCCGGGCGTCTTGTGTGGGCTTTGCTCCCGCACGGTAGCGGTGCTCCTCTCCACCCCCACATCCCGCGCATGGCCGACCTTCACCCACGAGATTTCGTCGCTCTCTTCCCCTTTCGTCATTTCCGTGTTAACGACCGCCGCCAACTCCGATGAACCACATATCGGAACCGGCTGCGGGTGACCCTGTGATCCGCCGGCCGGCCTTTCCGCATTTCTGATGAGGACGTTGGCCGATGGCGACCTTCTACGAACCCTCCTATTCCGCCGAAGCGCTCACCTTCGACGACGTGCTCCTGCTGCCCGGTCACTCCGAGGTCATGCCGGGCGAGGTCGACGTCCGCTCGCGCGTGACCAAGGAGATCGAGCTCAATCTGCCGATCCTCTCCGCCGCCATGGACACCGTCACCGAGGCGCGTCTCGCCATCGCCATGGCCCAGGCCGGCGGCATCGGCGTCGTCCATCGCAACATGGAGCCCGACGAGCAGGCCGAGCAGGTCCGTCAGGTCAAGAAGTTCGAATCGGGCATGGTCATCAACCCGATCGTCATCGGCCCCGACGCCACGCTCGCCGATGCGCTCGCGCTGATGGCCCGCTACAAGATCTCCGGCATTCCGGTGGTCGAGGACGCCGAACTCGGCGGCTCCCACATCGGCCGCCTGGTCGGCATCCTGACCAACCGCGACGTCCGCTTCGCCTCCAACCCGAACCAGCGCGTCTACGAACTGATGACGCGTGAGAATCTGGTGACGGTGAAGGAAGGCGTGAGCCAGGAGGAGGCCAAGCGCCTGCTCCACTCCCACCGCATCGAGAAGCTGCTGGTGGTCGACGAGCAGTATCGCTGCACCGGTCTCGTCACCGTCAAGGACATCGAGAAGGCGCAGCTGAACCCCAACGCCTCCAAGGACGCCCAGGGCCGCCTCCGCGTCGCCGCCGCCACCACGACGGGCGACAAGGGCTTCGAGCGTGCCGAGCGCCTGATCGACGCCGGCGTCGACCTGCTGGTGGTCGACACCGCCCACGGCCATTCGCAGCACGTGCTGGCGATGGTCGAGCGCGTCAAGAAGCTGTCGAACTCGACCCAGGTCCTCGCCGGCAACATCGCCACCAAGGACGCCGCCAAGGCGCTGATCGACGCCGGCGCCGACGCCGTCAAGGTCGGCATCGGTCCGGGCTCGATCTGCACCACCCGTATCGTCGCCGGTGTCGGCGTGCCGCAGCTCACCGCCATCATGGAGGCCGTCGAGGCCACCCGCGCCGCCGGTGTGCCGGTGGTCGCCGACGGCGGCATCAAGTATTCGGGCGACCTCGCCAAGGCGCTCGCCGCCGGCGCCAACGTCGCCATGATCGGCTCGCTGCTCGCCGGCACCGAGGAGAGCCCCGGCGAGGTCTATCTGCACCAGGGTCGCAGCTACAAGGCCTACCGCGGCATGGGCTCGGTCGGCGCCATGGCGCGCGGCTCGGCCGATCGCTACTTCCAGGCGGAAGTGCGCGACACGCTGAAGCTGGTGCCGGAAGGCATCGAGGGCCAGGTCCCCTACAAGGGTCCGCTCTCCGGCGTGCTGCATCAGCTCGCCGGCGGCCTGCGCGCCGCCATGGGCTATGTCGGCGCCAAGACGCTGCCGGAATTCTCCGAGAAGTCCCGCTTCGTCCGCATCTCGGGCGCCTCCCTGCGCGAGAGCCACGTCCACGACGTGACCATCACCCGCGAGAGCCCGAACTACCCGAGCAACATCTGATGACCGCGCTCGAGCGACTGCTGATCCTCGCCGTCCTCGCCCAGATGGTCCTGACCATTGCGGTCGGCTTCTGGCTGGGCTGGACGCGCAAGGTCGCGGTCGCCGAGAAGAAGGTCGGCCCGGGGGTGATGCTCTCGCCGGAAGGCTGGCCGAAGCAGGCGCGGGCGGCGTCGAACAACTTCTCCAACCAGTTCGAGGTGCCGGTGCTGTTCTATGCGCTGGCCCTCCTCGCGCTGTGGCTGAAGGCGGTCGGCCCGGTCCTCGTCGTGGCGGCGGTGGTCTTCGTGGCGAGCCGCATCGCCCATGCGATCGCCCATTGCGGGCCGAACGACTTGCGCTTCCGCGCGCCGGCCTATTTCGTCGGCGTCGTGGCGGTGATCGTGATGCTGATCGACATGATCGCGACCGTCGTCCGCGCCTGAGGGTGGGCGACGCGCGACCGACCGGGGAGGGGGATCCATGGCCGAAGGCCGCAAACCGCTCGTCGATCTCGCCCGCCTGCGCTTCGGCGCGCTGGTGGCGCTGCTCACCGCGACCGTCGTGATCTTCGCGGTGATGCATTTCGTCGTCGTGCCGCGGCTGACGACGGTCACCGCCGGCCTGCCGATCTTCGACATGCGGGTGCTCGGCTACGATCGGCGCGACGCGGTCGACCTGCTGCGCGCGCTCGGCCCCGAGGGGCGGCTCGACTATCTCCTCGTCCAGCTCCGCCTCGACGACGTCTTCGCGCCGCTCTACGCGGTGTCGCTCAGCCTCTTCCTCGCCGAGATCCTCGTCCACGCCGGCATGGCGCGTCGTCACGCGCTGCTGCTGGCCGTGGCGATCGTCCTGCCCACCGCCGCCTTCGACATCGCCGAGAACGCGGCGATCGCCGAGATGCTGCGCCGCCCGCCGGATGCGATCGCCGATGCGACCGTCTCCGCCGCCTCCTTCCGCACGCAATTGAAGTGGCTCTTCGCCGCGCTCGGCCTCGTGGCCGCCGCGCTCGGCCTCGTCCTCGCCAATCGCCGCATCGACAGGAAATACGAACAATGAAGACCGGCGGCCGTCTCCAGGCGGCGATCGAAGTGCTCGAGGACGTCGAGAAGCGCCGTCGCCCGCTGGCCGACGCGTTGAAGGACTGGGGCCTCTCCCATCGCTTCGCCGGCTCCGGCGACCGCAACGCCATCGGCTCGCTCGCCTTCGATGCGCTGCGCCGCAAGGCCTCGCTCGCCCATCTCATGGGCGATGCGGCCCCGCGCGCCGCGGTGCTGGCGACCTATGCGATCCTCTGGGGCGAAGGCGTCGCCGGCCTCGAGGCGGCGCTCGCCGATCCGCATGCGCCGAAGCCGCTCGCCGCCGCCGAGCGCGAGCGCCTCGCCGCCGATCCCGCCGCAGCGCTCGCCGACGCCCCCGATCACGTCCGCGCCGACCTGCCGGAATGGCTGGTCTCCTCGCTCGCCTCGGTCTGGGGCGAACGGCTGGTCGACGAGGGCAGGGCGCTCGCCGAGCGCGCCCCGGTCGATCTCCGCGTCAACACGCTGAAGGCGACCCGCGCCGACGCTCTCGTCGCGCTGGCGGGCCTCGCCGTGACCGCGACCCCGCTCGCCCCGCACGGTCTGCGCCTGCCCGAGGGCGGGCCGACGGCCAAGCCCGTGCATGTCCCCTCCGAGGCCGCCTATCAGGACGGTGTCGTCGAGATCCAGGACGAGGGCTCGCAGCTCGCCGCCCTCGTCGCCGGTGCCGAGGCCGGCGAACGCGTGCTCGATCTCTGCGCCGGCGGTGGCGGCAAGTCGCTGGCGCTCGCCGCCGAGATGGCGAACGAGGGCGCGATCTTCGCCTACGAGGTCGACAAGCGCCGCTTCGGCGACTTCCGCGACCGTGCCGCCCGCGCCGGCGCCTCGATCGTCACCCTGCGCCCGCCGGAGCGCGACGCCGACGTGCTCGCCGATCTCGAGGGTTCGATCGACTGCGTCTTCGTCGACGCCCCCTGCACCGGCACCGGCACCTGGCGCCGCCGGCCCGACGCCAAGTGGCGCCTGCGCCCCAACGCGCTCGACGAGCGCATGAAGGATCAGGATGCCGTGCTCGACGAGGCCGCCCGATTCGTGGCGCCCGGCGGCCGCATCGTCTACGTCACCTGCTCGGTGCTGCCGGAGGAGAACGAGGACCGCGTCGCCGCCTTCCTCGGCCGTCACGACGGCTTCCGCCTCGCCGATCCGCTCGCCCGCCTCGCCGGCGAATCGCGTGCGAAGCTCGCGCCCTTCGTCGCCCCGCGCGCCGGGCTCGGCGATTGCCTGCGGCTCACGCCCGCCACTTCCGGCACCGACGGCTTCTTCGCCGCCGTGCTGACGCGGAGCAGGAACGGATGAGGCTGCGTGAGAGGCTCCAGGACGCGACCGATCGGGTGATGGCGCTCGCCGACGCCTTCGACGCGCTCGCCGCCCGCCGCTTCGGCTTCGCCGAGCGCGACGACCGCGCCTGGCTGCTCGTGCTGTTGCTCCTCGCCGGCCACGTCGTCGTCTGGACGCTCGTCCCGCTGCTGTCGCAGAACAACCTCGCCGACAGTGTCGACATGGTCGAGAACTGGACCTGGGGCCGCGAGTGGCAGCTCGGCTACTGGAAGCATCCGCCCTTCTTCGCCTGGGTGACGGGGGCGTGGTTCGCGCTCCTGCCGCGCGCCGACTGGGCCTATTACCTGCTCTCCGCCGTCAACGCCGCGGTCGGCCTCGCCGGCACCTGGGCGCTCACCGGCGTCGTCGACACCTCCGCCCGCCGCCGCCTGCTGGCGATCGCCGGCCTCGCGCTGACGCCGATCTGGGGCTTCCTCGCGGTCAAGTTCAACGCCAACGCCGTGCTGCTCGCCGTCTGGCCCTGGGCGACCTGGGCCTTCCTCAGGGCGATGCGCGCGCCGACGGCGGTCAACGGCGCCGTTCTCGGGCTGCTGCTCGCCGTGGCGATGCTGTCGAAATACGTCTCGGTGGTGCTGATCCTCGGCATGATCGTCACCGTCCTGCTCGATCCGCGCCGCCGGGCGATCCTCGCCTCGCCGGCGATGATCGCCGCCGCGGTGGTCGGCCTTCTCGCGCTGGCGCCGCATCTCTGGTGGATGGTCGCGACCGAGTTCCGCACGCTCGCCTATGCCGAGAAGCAGCAGGCGGCCTCCACCGCCCAGTTCGTCAACTATCTGGTGCGGCTGCCCTTCTCAATGGTGCTCTTCCTCGCGCCGATGATCGCCGCCGTGCTCGTCGCCCTGCCGCGGTCCGACTGGCGCGGGCTCCGCGCCGTCTTCTCCTGGCGGCGCTCGGACGAAGGCCGCCGCGCCGTGCTCGGCGTCGGCCTCTTCTCCTTCGTCGCCATGGCGGCGCTGGGCACCTGGAAATGGGTGAAGCTCTCCTCGCAATGGGGCTTCCCGCTGATGTTCCCCTGGGGCTGGCTCACCACCTCGACCCCCGGCCTCGACGATCGCCGCTTCCGGCTCGATCGCGTCGCCCTCCTCGTCGGTCTCGTCTGGAGCGCACTGATCGCCGCGGCGCCGGTGATCGATGTCGTGACGACGCTCCATGGTTCGAAGGTCGCCGTCGAGCCGCGCGCCGAGCTCGGCCGCGAGGTCTCCCGGATCTGGCGCGAGGCCGCCGGCACGCCGCTCGCCTTCGTCGCCGGCACCTTCGATCTCGCCTCCAACGTCTCGTTCTATGCGCCCGAGGGCCCGTCGATGCTGATCGAGTTCGATCGGCTGAAATCGCCCTGGGCGACGGCGGAACGCACCCGCCGCGACGGCATCGCCGTCGTCTGCGCGCATGACGACGACGCCTGCGCCCTTTCCGCCCGCACCATGCTCGAGGCCGACCCGACGCCGCGCGAGGTGACCGTCGCCAAGCACTGGTTCGGCATCGCCCTGAAACCGCTCACCGTCCGGCTCTTCCTGCGCTTGCCCGAGAGGCCGGCTTGATCTAGAGCCATCCGCAACGTTCCCGGTGGACCCCACGGCCCGCCGATCCACAGCCATTTCCGGCGCCCGGCGCCCGCGACCCCGAGGGATGACCATGACCCACGATTCGATCCTCATCATCGACTTCGGTTCGCAGGTGACCCAGCTGATCGCCCGCCGCGTCCGCGAGACCGGCGTCTACTGCGAGATCCACCCGTTCCAGTCGGCCGACGCGGCCTTCGCCAAGCTGAACCCCAAGGGCGTCATCTTCTCCGGCGGCCCGGCCTCGGTGACCGACGAGGGCTCCCCCCGCGCGCCGAAGGCGGTGTTCGAGGCCGGCGTGCCGATCCTCGCGATCTGCTATGGCCAGCAGACGCTCTGCACCGATCTCGGCGGCAAGGTCGAGGGCGGGCATGCCGCCGAATTCGGCCGCGCCGACGTCGAGATCCTGAAGGCGAGCCCGCTCTTCGAAGGCTTCTGGGAGAAGGGCAGCCGCTATCCGGTGTGGATGAGCCACGGCGACCGCGTCACCGTGCTTCCCGAAGGCTTCGAAGTGGTCGGCACCTCGGAGAACGCGCCCTTCGCCATCGCCGTCGACGAGAAGCGCCGCTACTACACCACGATGTTCCACCCCGAGGTGGTCCACACCCCCGACGGCGGCAAGCTGCTGGCGAACTTCGTGCACGAGATCGTCGGGCTGAAGTCCGACTGGTCGATGTCGGCCTATCGCGCCGAGATGATCGCCAAGATCCGCGCCCAGGTGGGCAAGGAACGCGTCATCTGCGGCCTCTCCGGCGGCGTCGACTCGTCGGTCGCGGCCGTCCTCATCCACGAGGCGATCGGCGATCAGCTGACCTGCATCTACGTCGACCACGGCCTGATGCGGATGGGCGAGAGCGAGCAGGTCGTCGGCATGTTCCGCGACCACTACAACATCCCGCTGGTCCACGTGGACGCCTCGGAAGTGTTCCTGGGTGAACTCGAGGGCGTCGTCGATCCCGAAACCAAGCGCAAGATCATCGGCCGTCTCTTCATCGAGACCTTCGAGGCCGAGGCCAAGAAGATCGAGGCCGACGGCAAGGGCCGCCCGACCTTCCTCGCCCAGGGCACGCTCTACCCGGACGTGATCGAGAGCGTCTCCTTCTCCGGCGGCCCGTCGGTGACGATCAAGAGCCACCACAACGTCGGCGGCCTGCCCGAGCGCATGAACATGAAGCTCGTCGAGCCGCTGCGCGAGCTCTTCAAGGACGAGGTCCGCGCCCTCGGCCGCGAGCTCGGCCTTCCCGACAGCTTCATCGGCCGCCACCCGTTCCCCGGCCCCGGCCTCGCCATCCGCTGCCCGGGCGGCATCACCCGCGAGAAGCTGGAGATCCTGCGCAAGGCCGACGCGATCTACCTCGACGAGATCCGCAAGGCGGGCCTCTACGACGTGATCTGGCAGGCCTTCGCGGTGCTGCTGCCGGTGCAGACGGTCGGCGTGATGGGCGACTACCGGACGTATGACTATGTGCTCGCGCTGCGCGCCGTGACCTCGGTCGACGGCATGACGGCCGACTTCTACCCCTACGACATGGCCTTCCTCGGCCGCACCGCGACCCGCATCATCAACGAGGTGAGGGGCGTCAACCGGGTGGTCTACGACGTGACGTCGAAGCCGCCGGGCACGATCGAGTGGGAATGAGCCACCGGTCGCCGCGAAGCGGCGAGCCGTCGATCCAGTGAATCGACGGCCGGTGGCGAACGCCCCGAGCCATGCGAGGGGCAGAGAGTGGTCGCGGATCGTCGTGAGACGATCCGGTTTCCGTTGTCGTCTCCGGCGAGTCTAACTCGTTTTGGAAATGGTTGCTGGGGCCGGCGTCTTGCGCCTTCCCGGCGATAGATCCAATGGCTCGTCGGCGTGCAGCAACTGATCCTCGCCGTTCGATTCTAGTCCGTGCCGGTGGGGCACCCTCCTGGGCTTGGAAGGACGAAAAGGCACGATCGGGTTCCGCTCAGCCTGCCGGATTCGGCACGGTGCGTCCAACGGCATGCGACCCAAAGCCGAAGTTCCGTTGTTGTCCCAAGCCGAAAAACAAAGTATTTACCTCTGATTGAATTCATTTGTTCGCGCTGAAGAGGTGAGGCTCTGTCCAGGATATTCCGGATGACACCGTTGCCTACTCCCCTAGACGTAGGTTTCATATTATTGCGATTTCGGTCAATTCAGTGTGAAGTTTCACCTGAGGTGTATATGTAATTTTTAGCCAAAGGATTTAGTAATGGATTACGATGAAGCGAGGCGCATAGTTCGCGATAATTCAAATATTGTAGAAGAAAAAAATCTCATCTCGCCGCGATGGGATATTAGCCAGGAGCGTATGTTTGTTGAAATGCTGGTCGGTCAGCGGCTAAATTTTATGTTGGTTTTCTTCGGATTAGTGATAGCTGGGGCAATAAATGGAAGAAATTCACCATACTTGGTGTCTATAATTTTGTCATTTGGTACTATTATTGTATTTTTGTTATCATCTGCTCTGATGAGGTCAAGTGAGAAGCTGGATATTATATTGGAAATATTGAAGAGAGATCCCCGCCATCCGGTCTCTGTTGTTGATGCTCTTTCTCGGCCGAGGGGGAGTCGACGTAAGTTGGTCGGAAGAATCGTGCCAGAAATTTGTCGTTGGTCACTTTTGTTGGCGACGTTCATCGCATGGTTTCTGGCGGTGTCCGGAGGAGGCCATCGTTGGAGCTAACTCACAACCCGGCAGCAACTCCCCAATGGGTGATTGGCGGTAGACCAAACGGCTAGTGGGGCCAATTAATCTCGTTACTGAATTCGTTATCATTGACCCTCATTGGTAGGATTTCGATCTGCTATTATTTCTGTGAGTGAAGTCTTGCAACGCCCCCTCTTCCAACAACTTCCCCCCCCCCGTTGACACCCGTTCACCCTTTCCTTACGACTGACGAATTATGAAATTCGTCAGTGCACAGAATTCAGGGTTCCGGAGACGGGCATGACGGCTCAGAACGCTCCCGAGGTGGTGGACACGGCGACGCGCGTGCTCGACGTCGCCGATCGGCTGTTCCGCCACTACGGCTGGGAAAAGACCACCGTCGCCGACATCGCCCGCGAGCTCGGCATGTCGCCGGCCAACGTCTATCGCTTCTTCGCCTCCAAGATCGCCATCGTCGAGGGCATCGCCGAACGCCTGTTCGCCGAGCGGCGGCGGATGTATCGCGCCATCGCCGACGGGCCGGGTAGCCCGTCCGAACGGCTGCGCCGTCTGCTGATCGACGATCACGCCCACACCGTCGCCACGCTGGTGCACGATCGCAAGGTCCACGAGATCGCCGAGGTGGCGATCCGTCAGGAATGGCCGTCGATCAACCGGCATCTCGCCAACTTCTGCGACGTCATCGAAGAGATGATCCGCGCCGGCATCGAGACGGGCGAGTTCGCCCCCGTCGCCGACACCCGCCGCACCGCCGTCTGCCTGCGCCAGGCCTTCGCCTCGCACATCCACCCGATCCTGATCGTCCATTGCGGCAACGACCCCGAACGGGCCGGTGCCGAGGAACTGGCCGATTTCCTGATCGCCGCCCTGCGCGGCCCCGCTGGTCGTCCGGCCTGACCGGAACCGAGGAGACCCACTGCATGTTCGCCTCGTCCAGAGCCGCGCGCCTCGCGCTCGCCGCCCTCGTCCTCGCTCTGCCGCTCGCGGCCTGCAAGGAAGAGAAGAAGGCGGAGAGCGGCGAACCGATCCGCCCCGTCCGCGTCATGACCGTCTCGGCCGGATCCGAGACGCGCACGCTGATCTATTCGGGATCGGTCCGCGCCCGCGTCGAGACCGCCCTCGGCTTCCGCGTCCCCGGCAAGATGGTCGAGCGCCTCGCCAACGTCGGCGACAAGGTCACCGTCGGCGCCGTGCTCGCCCGTCTCGACCGCACCGACCTCGAGCTGCAGCTGCGCACCGCGGACGCCAACGTCGCCGCCGCCCGTGCCCGGGTGAAGGTCGCCGACGACGGTCGCGCCCGTGCCCAGGCGCTCAACAAGAAGGGCTTCCTCGCCGACAGCGGCCTCGACCGCGCCGATCTCGAGGCCGATCAGGCCCGCGCCGCGCTGGAAGCCGCCGTCTATGCCCGCGATCAGGCCGTCAACCAGATCGGTTATGCCGCCCTCGAGGCCGACGGCGACGGCATCGTCACCGACATCCGCGCCGACGTCGGCCAGGTGGTCGCCGCCGGTACGCCCGTCGTGACGCTCGCCCGCGACGGCGAGAAGGAAGTGGCGATCGCCGTGCCCGAGCAGGACGTGACCCGCTTTGCCCGCGATCAGGTCGTCGCCCTGCGCTTCTTCGCCGATCGCGATCTGGCGCTGTCGGGCCGCATCCGCGAGATCGCCGGCTCGGCCGATCCCGCCTCGCGCACCTACGCCATCCGCGTCGCCCTCGACGACGACGCCCGCGTCCGCCTCGGCATGACCGCCACGGTCGAGGCGACGGTGCCGGTCGCCGAGGGCACGATCGTCGTGCCGGTCGCGGCGCTGTCCGGTGCGCCGGATCACCCCCGCGTCTGGGTGGTCGATCCCGCCACCGCCACCGTCCAGCCGCGCGAGGTCGAACTCGGCGCCGTGGCGCCCGAGGGCGTGCGGATCCGTTCGGGGCTCGCGGCGGGCGAGGTGATCGTCACCGCCGGAACCCAGTTCCTGGTGCCGGGCCGCAAGGTCCACCTGCCGGATGCCGCCGCCCAGGCGGCGGCGACCCGTTGAGCCCTCGAACCGGCGAGTGACACCGATGCTGCGCAGTTCCGTTCCCGGTCAGGGCTTCAATCTGTCACGTTGGGCGATCCGTCATGCCCATCTGACGCGCTTCTTCTTCGTGCTGGTGGTGGTCGCCGGCATCACGTCCGTCCTGTCGCTGGGACAGAAGGAAGATCCCGACTTCACCTTCCGCGTCATGGTCGTCCAGGCCGCGTGGCCGGGCTCCAGCCTCGAGGAGATGCAGGATCAGGTCGTCGACAAGATCGAGCGCAAGCTGCAGGAGACGCCCGGCCTCGAGAACGTCAAGTCCTACACCCGCGCCGGCTCGGCGGTGGTGATGGTGTCGATCCGCGGCGACGTCTTCGGCCGCGACGTGACCGACGCCTTCTATCAGGTGCGCAAGAAGATCTCGGACATTTCGTCGAGCTTCCCCTCGGGCGTGATGGGCCCCTACTTCAACGACGAGTTCGGCGACACCTACATCGGCCTGTGGGCCTTCACCGGCGACGGCTTCTCCTATCCCGAGCTCAAGACCTTCGCCAAGCGCGCCCGCGACGCCGCGCTGCGCATCCCCGGCATCGAGAAGGCGCAGATCCTCGGCGACCAGGACGAGAAGATCTACATCGACGTCTCCTCCCGCACGCTCGCCGCCCGCGGCATCGGCGTCGAGGCGATCGCCGACGCGCTCGCCCGCCAGAACTCGCAGGTGCCCGCCGGCCGCGTCGAGACCGGCGAACGCTCGGTGCGCATCGCCGTCGACGGCAATCTGAAGACCCTCGACGACCTCAAGGAACTGCGCATCCGCGCAGGCAGCGAGGTCATCCGTCTCGGCGACATCGCCTCGATCTCGTCGGGCCTGATCGATCCGCCCGATCGCCGCTTCCGCTTCCAGGGCCGCGACGCCGTGGTGCTCGGCCTCGTCATGAACAAGGGCGGCAACGTCACCAAGATCGGCCGTTCGGTCGCCGAGACGATGGACCGCGTCCGCGCCGCCCTGCCGCTCGGCGCCGAGATCGGCAAGATCTCCGACCAGCACGAGATCGTCGCCCATTCGATCGACGAGTTCTTCGAGGCGCTGCTCGAGGCTCTGGCGATCGTGCTGGCGGTGTCCTTCCTGTCGATCGGCCTGCGTGCCGGTCTGGTCGTCGCCATCACCATCCCGACGGTGCTCTGCGCCACCTTCTCGGTGATGGAGGTGATGGGCATCGACCTGCAGCGCATCTCGCTCGGCGCGCTGATCATCGCCCTCGGTCTGCTGGTCGACGACGCCATGATCGCGGTCGAGATGATGGAGCGCAAACTCGACGAGGGCCTCGACAAGATCTCCGCGGCGAGCTTCGCCTATACCTCGACCGCCTTCCCGATGCTGACCGGCACGCTGGTGACGACCGCCGGCTTCATCCCTGTCGGCTTCGCCAAGTCGACGGCGGGCGAGTACGTCAACTCGCTGTTCTGGGTGGTCGGCATCGCGCTGGTCACGTCGTGGATCGCGGCGGTCTATTTCACGCCGTGGATCGGCAACATGGTGCTGAAGTCGCGCCCCCACGCCGGCGAGCATCACGACGCCTTCGACACGGCCTTCTATCGCGCCCTCAGGGCGACGATCGCCTGGGGCGTGCGGCGTCGCATCCTGGTGCTGGCGTTGACGCTGGTCGCCTTCTTCGTCGGTATCGCCGGCTTCAAGTTCATCCCGAAGAGCTTCTTCCCGGAATCGACCCGGCTCGAGCTTCTCGTCGACCTGTGGTTCCCGGAAGGCACCGGCATCGCCGAGACCGACGCCAAGGCGCGCGAGCTCGAGAAGCGCATCATGCAGGACCCCGATCAGGCGATGGTCACCACCTTCGTCGGCGAGGGCGCGCCGCGCTTCTACCTGCCGCTCGACCAGCAGCTGCGCAACCCGAACTACGCCCAGTTCGTCATCGTCTCCAAGGACCTCAAGGCCCGCGACCGGTTGGTGACGTCGCTGCGCACTCTGATCGCCCGCGACTACCCGACGATCCGCTTCAAGGTCGATCGCCTCTACAACGGCCCGCCGGTCGGCTGGGCGGTGCAGATGCGGGTGACCGGCCCGGAACGCGCAGAGGTCCGCCGCATCGCCGACGAGGTGAAGCTCGCCTTCCGCGCCGACCCGCTGCTCTCGACCATCCACGACGACTGGCTGGAGCCGGTCCCGGCGCTGCGTCTCGTCGTCGACCAGGACCGCGCCCGCGCCCTCGGCGTGACCTCGCAGGCGATCCGCCAGACCCTCCAGGTGGCGCTCTCCGGCGCCTCGATCGGTGAGTTCCGCAACGGCGACGAGACCATCGCCATCGTCGCTCGCGGCGGCGGCGAACGGCGCGACCTGCTGACCGCGGTCGAGGAGACCTATGTCCAGACCGCCGCCGGTCGCTCGGTGCCGATGACCCAGGTCGCCCGCGTCGTGCCGGTGATGGAGCCGGGCGTCGAATGGCGGCGCGACAGGCTGCCCTCGATCACCGTGCGCGGCATCATCCCCGACGGCGTGCCCTCCAACGACGTGACGCAGCGCATCTACGACGGACTGAAGCCGCTGCGCCAGAGCCTGGCGCCCGGCTACACCATCGAGATGCAGGGCGCGGTGGAGGAATCGGCCAAGAGCCAGGCCTCGATCAACGCCAAGGCGCCGATCATGATCCTCGTCATGATGGTGCTGCTGATGCTGCAGCTGCAGCACTTCGGCAAGACCATGCTGGTCTTCATGACGGCGCCGCTCGGCCTGATCGGCGCGGCGGCGGCGCTCCTCGTCACCCAGTCGGCCTTCGGCTTCGTGGCGATCCTCGGCGTCATCGCGCTCGCCGGCATCATCATGCGCAACTCGGTGATCCTGATCGACCAGATCGACCAGGACATGGCCGCCGGCCACCATCCCTGGCACGCGACGATCGAAGCGGCGGTCCGCCGTTTCCGTCCGATCATGCTGACCGCGGCGGCGGCGGTGCTGGCGCTCCTGCCGATCGCCCAGTCGGCCTTCTGGGGGCCGATGGCCTACGCCATGATGGGCGGCATCCTCGCGGCGACGGTCCTGACCATCGTCGTCCTGCCGGCCGCCTATGCGCTGTTCTTCCGGGTGCACGAGCCGGCGCCGGATCTGCCCGACCAGGCCCTCGACGACGCCGGATCCTTCGAGGTCGGCATCGACGAGCTCGACATCCACCGCGCCGAGCACGGCGGCCACGGGGCGTGAGGCCTCACGCCTCCCGCCGCATCCGTCGGTCGGACTGGCGCAGATCGAGCGTCGGCACCCAGTGGCGGATGAGATCGAAGGGACGCCGGTCGCGCATCGCCAGAAGCGCGTCGACCGCGTGACGCGCCATGTCGTGCGTCTGCGGCCGCACGACCGTGACCTCCGGCACCGCGTGGTGCAGCGCGTGGCTGTCGCCGAAGGTGATCGTCGAGACGTCGCGTCCGATCTCGTGTCGGCTCCGCGTCAGGGCCGCCATGCCGCCGATCGCCATGCGGTTGGTGAGGAAGACGAGGGCGGTCGGGACCGGGCCGGGCCCGGCGACGAGGCGTTCGGTCGCCTCGCGTCCCCCGGCGGCCGAGAGTGGCGCCGTCGCCTTGTCGAAGCGCAGCCCCAGTTCGGCGGCGGCCGTCTCGAACTGCTCGAAACGGGCGAGGGCGAAGTCGAAGTCCTCGATCGGACCGACACAGGTCAGGCCGGTGTGGCCGAGCGCTGCCAACCGCTCGCATACCATCCGCGCGGCGCGCGCCTCGTCGGAGCCGATCGCCGCGACGTCGTCGTGCCCGCAAGCGGAACCGTCCAGCAGCACGAAGGGCATGCCCGCCGCCCGCAGGGTGGCGATGCGCGGATCGTCGCGCCGCGGTCGCACGATGATCATGCCGTCGATCCGTCGCTCCGCCACCGCGCGCCGGAAGGCGAGGCTGTCGCGATCGTCGCCGCAGGAGGCGCCGTCCGCCGACGGCAACAACATCAGATCCTGCTCGAACTCGGCCAGCCGTGACCAGGTGCCGACCAGTGCCGTCGACAGGAACGTGTCCTCGAGCGTACCCGCCCCGCAGGGAACCGCCACACCGATCGCGTCGGTGCGCCCCTTGCGCAGCCGACGGGCCATGGCGTTGGGAACGTAGCCGATCCGCTCGGCTTCGGCGCGGACGCGGCGGCGAGTCTCGGCCGCGACGTCCGAATAGTCGGCGAGCGCGCGCGACACCGTCGTAACGCTCAAGCCGAGTTTCAGTGCAATGTCGCGCAGGGCCATGAAACGTCCCGGGTAAGCTCGTGCGATCGGCGAATTTTATGTAATTTTCTTGTCTATTGACGCGTTGAAGCGAGGTCAATCAAAATAGCGCCTTGGAATCCCAGGTATGAGCCCAATGCATTCTTGTGAAATTTCTCAAAATGACGACAAACATGATCTCATCTGGCTGAATATTGACTCGAGGTCGGGCCAAATGCAAAAGGATTAGCTGCACTGCGTCGAAATGGCCGGTCTGGTCGGCAGCTTGCCGTACATGCCCCTGCGTCATGTGACTTCGCTGACCTTCGATCTTTTACCCTTGGTAGAACTTCGCAGGACGCACCTCGACGTAACCGTCACTTGAACGCACCGCGCTGCATCGACCGTTGACGCCCGCGCCGGGGGAGTGTCTATCGGAGGCGAGAGCGCCCGATGCGCATCCGATGTCCGGAGATCCTCCATGCCCATTACCCGCGAAGCCGTCCTGCAAGCATTGGCCACCGTTGCCGGGCCCGACGGCAGCCACTCGCTCTCCGCCTCCGGTGCCCTGTCGGAGATCCTGGTGGAGGGCGGCCGCGTCTGCTTCTCGATCGCCGTCGATCCGGCCCGCGCCGCGGCGATGGAGCCGATGCGCAAGGCGGCCGAGGCGGCCGTCGCCGCGCTGCCCGGCGTCGAGTCGACGCTGGTCTCGCTGACCGCCGAGCGTGCCGCCTCGCAGGCGCCCGCGCCCCAGGCCGCCGCCCGTCCCGCAGCCGCCGACAAGCCGAGCCTCGTGCCCGACGTCCGTCACGTCGTCGCCGTCGCCTCCGGCAAGGGCGGCGTCGGCAAGTCGACCACCTCGGCGAACTTCGCGCTGGCGCTGTCGCGCCTCGGCCTGAAGGTGGGCCTGCTCGACGCCGACGTCTACGGCCCCTCGGTGCCGAAGATCTTCGGCCTGACCGGCCGTCAGCCCGAGATGGTGAACGGCAAGATCCTGCCGATCCAGGTCGCCGGCATCTCCGTCATGTCGATCGGCTTCCTGGTCGACGAGGACGCGCCGATGATCTGGCGCGGCCCGATGGTGATGAGCGCCGTCACCCAGCTGCTGCGCGACGTCGCCTGGGGCGCCCTCGACGTGCTCGTCGTCGACATGCCGCCCGGCACCGGCGACACCCAGCTGACGCTCGCCCAGCAGGTGCCGCTCGCCGGCGCCGTGATCGTCTCGACGCCGCAGGACCTCGCGCTGATCGACGCCCGCCGCGGCGTCGCCATGTTCGAGAAGGTCGAGGTGCCGATCCTCGGCGTCGTCGAGAACATGTCCTATTTCGTCTGCCCGAACTGCGGCACCCGCCACGACGTCTTCTCCCACGGCGGCGCCCGGGCGGAAGCGGCGAAGATGGGCGTGCCCTTCCTCGGCGAAGTGCCGCTCGCCATGGCGATCCGCGAGGGCTCCGACGGCGGCCGTCCGATCGTCGTCGAGGATCCGGAAGGCCCGCACGCCAAGGTCTACGGCGCCATCGCCAGTGCCGTGCGGGATCGTCTCTTCGGCACCGCCGGCCGTGTCCGGCCGCGGATCGTGATGGAGTGAGCGATGGACGGCGACGTGCGGCCTTCGAACCCCGCGGTCGTCGCGGCCGGCTCGTCGACGCGCGTCGCCGAACGCCGTGACGGCGACGGCCGCCGCCGCCTCGAGGAGACCGTCGCCGAGGAGGTGCCGATCGCCCTCGTGGTCAATCGCAACGCCTTCGCGGTGATGATGGCCTCGCCCGCCGACCTCGAGGACTTCGCCCGCGGCTTCGCCCTGACCGAGGGCATCGTCGAGGCGATCGACGAGTGCGAGGCGGTCGAGACCGAGAAGGTCACGCGCGGCTGGGAGGTGCGGCTGACCGTGTCGGAGGCCCGCGGCCTGGCGCTGCGCGCCCGCACCCGGGCACTCGCAGGCCGCACCGGCTGCGGCCTCTGCGGCGTCGACACCATCGCCGAGGCGATGCGCCCCGTGTCGCGGCCGACGACGACGGCGCTCTTTTCGGCCGAGGCGATCCATCGCGCCGTCGACGGCTTCGGCGCCGACCTGCCGCTCAACCGCGCCACCGGCGCCACCCATGCCGCCGCCTTCGCCGACGTCGAAGGCCGGATCGTCATGGTGCGCGAGGACGTCGGGCGCCACAACGCCGTCGACAAGCTGGTCGGCGGTCTCGCCACGGTGGGCATCGATGCCGCCACGGGCTTCGTCGTGGTGTCGAGCCGCTGTTCCTACGAGATGGTCCACAAGGTGGCGGCCGCCGGCTGCGGCGCCATCGTCTCGGTCTCGGCGCCGACGGGACTGGCGATCGATCTCGCCGAAAGACTCGGCGTCGGCCTCGCCGCCTTCGCCCGCGATGCCCGTTTCACCGTCTATGCGGCATCCGATCGCTTCGAATGAATTGAATTCAGGTTCATTCATCATTCTTCGTTCGATGAACCGAAATTCGGTTACTTTCACCCGAAGTGCCCGCGTCCGTGCGGCGCGTCGAAGTCGAAGGCCGGGCCCTTGGGCACGATGCCGGTCGGGTTGAGGTGGCGGATCGACCAGTAGCCGCGCTTGATCGCGTCGATCGACACCGTCTCGGCGACGCCCGGCCACTGGTGGAGATCGCGCATGTATCCGGCGAGCGCCGGATATTCGGCGATCCGGCGCAGGTTGCACTTGAAGAGCCCGTGATAGGCGGCATCGAACCGCACCAGCGTCACGAACAGGCGGAAGTCCGCCTCGAGCGGCCGCTCCGCCACCAGGAAGCGGCGGGTCGAAAGATGCGCGTCGAGCGCGTCGAGCGTGGCGAAGACGTCGTCGAACGCGGCCTCGTAGGCGGCCTGCGTCTTGGCGAAGCCGGCGCGGTAGACGCCGTTGTTGAGGCTTCCGTAGATCCGGGCGTTCCAGCCGTCGATCGCCGCGCGATGTTCGACCGGATAGAGATCGACGGGATGTTTCGCGAAGGCGTCGAAGGCGGTGTCGAGCATGCGGACGATGTCGGCGGACTCGTTGTTGACGATCGTGCGTGTCTTCGTGTCCCACAGCACCGGCACCGAGACCTTGCCGGTCAGGGCCGGATCCGCCTTCAGATAGAGCTGCCAGAGGTGGTCGATGCCCTCGACCTCGTCGCGCGAGGTCCCGTCGGCGTCGCGGAAGCTCCAGCCGTTTTCGCCGAGTTCCGGGTTCGCCACCACGACCGAGATCGCGTCCTCGAGCCCTTCGAGCGCCCGCCAGATCAGCGTGCGGCTCGCCCAGGGGCAGATCTTCGCGACATAGAGGCGATAGCGCCCGGCCTCCGCCGGCAGCGTCTCGGGCGAGGTGCCGGCGAGTTCCGGCGTCAGGAGGCTCGGATCGACCGGACCGCCGTCGGCGGTGATCCAGCGGCGGAAGCGGGTCGGCTCGCGGTGGAAGGCTCCGTCGCGCATCTCGGATGCGGCGACCTCGTCCTCGACCCAGCGACCGTTCAGGAGTTGCGGCATGGAAGTGTCCTCGGCAGGCGTTTCTGCCGAGGACGATCGGCGATCACGGCCCACGGCGAAAGCCCGGCGGACGACGACGGATCGTTCGATTTCGGACGACGATCGCGGGTAGGGCACCGCGCGTCGTTCACTCGACGATCGGGAGATAGTCGCCTTCGACCGTGCCGGCATTGCCGCAGAACGGCGCCTGCGGGGTCTCCGACTTCGGCGGCAGCGCCACCACGCGCAGCACGCCGTCGTGCGGCGCGAGCCTGAGGCTCCAGCCCTCGGCGAGGTCGGGATCGAGCTTCACCGACCAGCCGTTCGCCGTCGCCGTGACGCCGCCCTCGATCTCGCAGACCCAGCGCCCGGTCTGCGGCTCGGCGGTCGAGACCGCGGCCTTCGCGGCGGGGCCCTGGCCCGTGACCGTCACCGTGCCGAAGGCGTTGCGCCAGGCGCCGCCGACGCCCGTCCGCGGCCGCGTGTCGATCGTCCGGAGGAAGGCGAGCTGTTCGGCGAGCAGCGGCTGGAGGTCGCCCTTCTGCAGGGCGGCCTGATCGCGGACGTCGAGGAAGATCTTCTGATGGCGCTTCAGGACCTCGCGGCCGACGGCGGTCAGCCCGGCGCGGGCGCGGCCGTAGGCGTCGGCGATCTTGACGTCGAGCGCCGAGAGCGATGCCGAGGCGCAGATCGCCTTCTCCGCCGCCCCGTTCATCGCCGCGCAGTCGAAGGACGGCGGGCCGGCGAGCGCGGCGGCGGGCAGCGCGACCCAAAACGAGAAAGCGACCAGTCCGAACTTCGCCATGATACCCCCCGAGGTCCGACGCCCCGCGACGATTATGGCGTGTGGATCGGCGCGCGGAAGAGGGACGCGCGCATTGGAATCGGATTTCGCCGCGCTATGGTCGGGCCGCAACGGCAACCGCGGCAGGGGCTTCGCGCATGACCATCGAGATCTTCGGCATCAAGGCCTGCGACACCATGAAGAAGGCGCGGACCTTCCTGGAGACGCGCGGCGTGCCCCATGTCTTCCACGACTACAAGCTCGAGGGCGTGACGGCGGAGCGGCTGGCCGGCTGGGCGGCCAAGGTCGGCTGGGAGAAGCTCCTCAACCGTTCCGGCACCACCTTCCGCAAGCTCCCCGACGACGCCCGCGCCGACCTCGACGAGGCGAAGGCGATCGCGCTGATGGTCGCCCAGCCGTCGATGATCAAGCGCCCGGTCGCGACCCGCGGCGACGCGATCCTCGTCGGCTTCCGCCCCGAGGAATGGGAGCGATTCGTCGGATGACGCTCGCGCCTTCGACGACGGACCACCTCGTCGCCCCGCTCGCCGCCCATGCCGCCGCGCGGCCCGACGCGCTCGCGCTCCATCTCGGCGACGACCGCCTGACCTGGGCCACGCTCCATGCCGCCGTCGAGGACCGTGCGCGCGAGATCGCCGCCCTGCCGCCGGGCGGGGTGGCGCTGCGGCTCACGAATTCGGCCGGAATGATCGTGCTGGTGCTCGCCGCGGCGCGCGCTGGGCGCGAGGCGCAGGTGCTCGATCCCGCCTGGCCGGCGGCGACCGCGGCGAGCGTCCTCGCCCGTCTCGCCCCGGCGGTGCTGGTCGGCGAGCACGAAGCGGATCGGACCGGCGGCGGCATCGATCCCGCCCGCGTCCATGTCGTCCCCCCGGGGCTTCCCTTCGCCGACTGGCCGCAACTCGCCCAACCGGTGGCGGGCCCGCTCGCCGCGCCCGATTGGGGATGCGCCTTCTACGTCGGCTTCACCTCCGGCTCGACCGGCATGCCCAAGGGCTACCGCCGTTCGCAGCGCTCGTGGGTCGCCTCCTTCCTGTCGGAGCGGCGGGAATTCGCGATCGGGCCGAGCGACGTCGTCGCCGCGCCCGGTCACTTCACCCATTCGCTCTTCCTCTATGCGGTGCTGTCGGGCCTCCATGCCGGGGCGACCGTCCTCGCCCTGCCGCGCTTCCGCCCCGAGGCGGCGGCACGGCTGGTGCGGGAAGGGGGCGCGACCGTGCTCTGGGGCGTGCCGACCCAGATCGCGTTCGTGATCGAGCGGGCCGAGCGGGCGGGCGAGACCTTCGAGGGCCTCCGCCTCGTCCTCGCCTCGGGGGCCAAATGGCCGGAGCGCGAGACGCCGCGGCTCGCGGCTCGCGCGCCCAACGCCCTCTTCGCCGAGTTCTACGGTGCCTCCGAGCTCTCCTTCGTGGCGCTCGCCCGTCGCGACGAGGACGTGCCGCCGGGTTCGGTCGGCCGGCCCTTCGTCGGCGTCGAGGTGACGATCCGCGACCGGGCGGGACGCCGGCTGCCGCGCGGCCGGCGCGGCCTCGTCCATGTCGTCTCCGACTTCGTCTTCATGGACTACGCCTGCGGCGACGAGGACGGCGAGGCCTGTCTGCGCTTCGGCGACGAGGTCGGGGTCGGCGATGCCGGTTTCCTCGACGCGCGCGGCTTCCTCCACCTCTGCGGCCGGTGGAAGCGGATGATCGTCACCTCGGGCAAGAACGTCTTCCCCGAGGAGGTCGAACGCGTCGCCGATGCCCATCCGAGCGTCGCCGCCAGCGCCGTGCTCGGGCTCACCGACGCCCGCCGCGGCGAACGGCTGGCCGCGGTGGTGGCGCCGGGGGAGGGGGTGCTCGATCGCGCCGATCTCGTCGCCTGGTGTCGGGCGCGGCTGGCGGCTGCCATGGTGCCGACGCGGTGGTATCGTCTCGCTCCCTGGCCGCTGACCGCTTCGGGCAAGACCGACTTCCCGGCGGTCGCCCGTGCCTTCGCCCGCGGCGAGGTCGAGGAGATCGTCTGATGCAGGCTCGCTCCGCCCGACCGTTGATCGTCGCCGCCCGGCGCACCGCCGTCGTCCCGCGCGGCGGCGCCTTCGCCGGGCTGGATCCCCACGCGCTCGCCGCCCCGGCGATCCGCGCCGCCCTCGCCGACGCCGGTCTCGCGCGGGAAGCGGTCGACGAGGTGATCTTCGGCAACGCGCTCGGCGCCGGCGGCAATCCCGCCCGCCTCGCCGCCCTCGCCGCCGGGCTGCCCGAGCACGTCCCGGCCTCGAGCCTCGACACCCAGTGCTGTTCCGGCCTCGATGCCGTGCTCCTCGCCGCCGATCGTGTGGCGGTGGGCGACGCGGATGCGGTGGTCGCCGGCGGCGTCGAGAGCTTCTCCCGCGCGCCGATCCGCATGCGCCGGTCGAAGAGCCGCGACGAGGCGCCGGTCGCCTACGACCGGCCGCCCTTCTCTCCCTTCGCCGACCGCGATCCCGACATGCTCGACGCCGCCGCCGCGCTCGCCGCGGCGCGTCGCATCACCCGCGTGGCGCAGGAGGCCCATGCCGTCGCCTCGCACGCCCAGGCCCGCGCCGCCGGCCCCTCGCCGGCGATCGTCGCGCTGGAAGGGCAGGACCGCGACGCCTTCGTTCGTGCGCTGTCGCCGGCGCTCGCCGCGCGCCTGCCGGTCATCGCCGGCGACGCCGTCCACGGGCCGACCGCCGCGACGACCGCGGTCGAGGCCGATGCCGCCGCCGCCCTCGTCGTCGTCTCGCCCGAGCGAGCGAAGGCGCTCGGCGCGACGAAGGTCCTGCGGCTCCTCGCCTCGGCGCGGCTCGGCGGCGATCCGGCGATGCCGCCGCTGGCGCCGATCGCCGCGGCGCGGCGGGTCATGGAGAAGGCCGGTGTCACGATCGCCGATCTCGCCGCGGTCGAGATCATGGAGGCCTTCGCCGTCCAGGCGATGGTCTTCCTCGAAGACCTCGCCGTTCCGGCCGCCGTCGCCTGCCGTCACGGCGGCATGCTCGCCCGCGGTCATCCGATCGGCGCCTCGGGCGCGGTGATCCTCGCCGACCTCGCCCATCGGCTGGCGCCGGGCGAGACGGCGCTGGTCGCGATCGCCGCGGCCGGCGGGCTCGGCACCGCGGTGCTGGTCGAGGCGGTGACGCTCTCAGACTGAGGCGACCACCTCGCGCTTCTTCTTCTCCGGCACGTCGACGAAGATGCCGCCGTCCTCGATCTTCAGCGGATAGGCGCGGACCGGGTCGCAGCGCTGGCCGGAGACGCAGGCCCCGCTCGTCCCCTCGAAGCGCCAGGCGTGATGCGGGCAGACGATGTTGCGGCCGTCGAAACTCGCTTCGACGAGGCTCGATTCGTTGTGCGGACAGAGCGCCCGATAGGCGCGCGGTTCGCCGCCGGTCGGCCAGACGATCAGCCAGCGCTTGCGCTCGATCGCCACCACCTCCATCGCCCCTTCCGCCAGCGCCGACGCCTCCATCACCCGGTGGAACATCGCTCCCTCCTGTCGCAAGTCCGACAGACGCGTCGGATCCCGCGAGGAACGAGCAAGTTCGATGCCGGGCGGATCACTCGGCCGAGGCGGCGATCGGCGGCTCGGCGACGGAGGCGAGATCGGCGCGGGCGTGGCGGACGATGGCGAGGCCGCCGGAGATCGACAGCGCCGCCATGATCGCGGCGACGATCGCGTCGGGCCAGCCGGCGCCGGTGCCGAAGACGCCGGCCGCGGCGGCGAGCACCGCGAGATTGCCGATCGCGTCGTTGCGCGAGCAGATCCAGACCGAACGCATGTTGCTGTCGCCGTCGCGGAAGCGCCACAGCATCAGGGCGACCGCGCCGTTGGCGACGAGCGCGGCGAAGCCGACGACACCCATGATCTCGGCCTGCGGCACCGTGCCGGCGACGAGATGGGCGACGGTCGAGCCCGCCACCCACAGGCCGAGGACGACGAGGCCGATGCCCTTGAGGAGGGCTGCCCGCGCCCGCCAGACGAGGGCGAGCGAGGCGACCCACAGCGCGATGGCGTAGTTGACGGCGTCGCCGAGGAAGTCGAGCGCGTCGGCCTGCAGCGCCGTCGATCCGGCGACGAGACCCGCCCCGATCTCGGCGACGAACATGCCGGCGTTGACGGCGAAGGCGATCCACAGCGCCCGCGTCCAACGCGGATCGACGCCGCGCGGCGCCGCCTTTTCCGAAGCGCAGGAGCTGCCGCAGGCGCAGGCCATGTCGTCGTCCTCTTCTGGTCCGGCCGCCTCAGGGCGTGAAGTCGAGCCGCGTCGTCTCCTCGCCGGCGGTGATCTCGGCCGACGCGAGGCGCCCATCGTCGCCCCAGACGTAGACGTGGGTCAACTCCGAGGCGCCGTAGACCATCTTGTCGAAGCGCACCAGCCGGTCGGCGGCGTCGAAGACGGCGCGGACGAAGGTGTTGCGGTGGTCCATCGCACCCTCGTCGATCGGCTCGACCAGCCGGACCGGCGGGCGGATGCCGGAATAGGTGACGAAGTGGCGGATGGTCTGGCCCTCCTCGGGGGGCGGCGGATGCGACATCGGTGTCTCCTCTCGTGGTGCCGACGGGTCGGCGCGCGAGGCGAAGCAAGGTCGATGCCGCAATTTCG
The DNA here is from genome assembly GCF_056313705.1 of Pinisolibacter sp. DMC100. Taxonomy (NCBI): domain Bacteria; kingdom Pseudomonadati; phylum Pseudomonadota; class Alphaproteobacteria; order Hyphomicrobiales; family Ancalomicrobiaceae; genus Pinisolibacter; species Pinisolibacter sp. DMC100. The sequence goes on from NZ_JBQUZT010000001.1 coordinate 1,835,799, forward strand.
GACTTGCCGGGCGGTCGGCGCGGTGGTCGTCTCGGGGCAATCGTCGCCGCGTACGGAGCCCGCCATGACCCTCCTCGTCCTCGGTCTCGCCCTCTTCGTCATCGTCCACACCGTGCCGATGGTGCCGCCGCTCCGCGCCGCCCTCGTCGCCCGCGTCGGCGCCGATCCGTGGCGCGGCATCCATTCGCTGATCGCGCTCCTCGGCATGGTGCTGATCGTCTGGGGCTTCGCCCGCGCCCGCGCCGCCGGACCCGACCCCTGGCTGATGCCGCAGGTCGGCCTGCGGCATGCGGCGCTCCTGGTGCTGCTGCCGGTCTTTCCGCTGATCTTCGCCTCGTTCCGCCCCGGCTGGATCGCGAGGCGAGTCGGCCATCCGATGGTGACCGGCGTCGTCCTGTGGGCAGCCGGCCACCTCCTCGCCGTCTCCTCGGCGCCGGCGGTGTTGCTCGCCGGCACCTTCCTCGTCTGGGGGATCGCGGCGCGGCTGTCGCTCGCCCGCCGCAAGCCGGCGACCGGCCCGATCCCGCCCTTCGGCCGGGCCGATCTCGTCGCGATCGTCGCCGGCGTCGCGGTCTGGGGGCTCCTCCTGTGGAAGGGCCACCTGTGGCTGATCGGCATCGCCCCTCTGCCGTGAGGTCGACCTGCGCGCCCTTCGCCACGAAATCGCTGCGATTGGCAGGGAATGAGGCGACGCGGGTGGCTCGTCCCCGCGTCTCGCCGGGTTTGCGGGGGGCGTGGGGAAAGGGTATGGTGCGCCGGCATCCGGCAGGCCACGCTTCGCCGGACATATTTCGTCGTATCCGCCGGGACCCGATCCCGGCCTGCGACGCGACACCGGAACTCGCCCCCGACGGGGGCACGGACGCGAACGGGCGGAGCATATGGCCGACATCTTCAACGAGATCGACGAGGAACTTCGCCAGGAGAAGCTGAAGAAGCTCTGGGATCGCTGGGGGGTCTTCATCCTGGTGGTCGCCGTCGCGATCGTTCTCGCCGTCGCCGGCTGGCGCTTCTGGGAGCACAACCGCATGAAGCAGGCCGAGAGCTTCGGCGACGCCTTCGTCGCGGCCTCCCGGCAGGCCGAGGCCGGTGACGCCAAGGCGGCCGAAGAGGCCTTCCTGGCGATCGCCGCCAGGAGCTCCGGCGGCTATCCCGCGCTCGCCGGCATGCGCGCCGCCGGTGCCCGTGCCGAGGCCGGCGAACTCGACAAGGCGCTCGCCGCCTTCGACGCGCTCGCCGCCAATTCGTCGACGCCGAAGCGCGTCGCCGAGATGGCCCGCATCCGCGCCGCCTATCTCGCCCTCGACGTCGAGGAGCGCGCGGCGATCGAGGCCCGTGCCACGCCGCTCGCCGCCGCCGGCAATCCCTATCGCGCCGAGGCCGCCGAGGTTCTCGTGCTCGCCGCCTGGAAGGCCGGCGACGTCGCCGCCGCCGCCCGTCGGATCGGCGAGCTCGAAGCCGCCGCCGACACGCCCCGCGACGTTCTCGAGCGTCTCGCCGTCATCAGCGCGCTGATCAAGGCGCAAGGTTCTGCCGGAAAGGCCGATTGATGTCCCGTCTCCGTCGCCTCGCTCTTCTCGCCGCCCTCGCCGCGCCGCTCTCCGCCTGTTCCTCCACCGACGACGTCCAGGACGCCATCGCCGCGGTGAATCCGTTCGGCGACAGCAAGAAGCCGCTGCCGGGCGATCGCGTCGACGTTCTCGCCGACCAGAGCCCGCTGCAGAACGCCAAGCAGAAGCCGGTCTCGATCGGCGGCGCCCGGTCGGTCTCCGCCTGGACCTCGGTCGGCGGCCCGGCCGGCAACGATGCCGGCAACGTCGCGCTCAACGGCTCGGGCGGCACCAACGCCTGGTCGACCCGCGCCGGCAACGTCGGCTCCGGCTCCTTCATGCGCGAGGACGTCCGCGCCTTCGTCGGCCCGATCGCCGTCGGCGGCCGCGCCTACGTGCTCGATCCCAACGGCAACGTGACGGCGGTCTCGCTCGCCGGCGGCACCTCCTGGACCGCCGCCCTGCGTCCGGGCGACCGCGAGAACCAGGCCACCACCGGCGGCCTCGGCTCCGACGGCGCCCGCGTCTATGCCGCCACCGCCTGGGGCGACATCGTCGCGCTCGACGCCGATTCCGGCGCCAAGCTGTGGGAGAAGAAGCTCGGCGAGCCGGCGCGTTCGGCCCCCACCATCGCCGGCGGCCACATCTACGTCGTGACCCAGTCGAACACCGTCCTGGCGCTCTCCGCCGCCGACGGCTCGGAGGTCTGGAACTATCGCGGCGTGCCGGAGAACGGCAACCTGCTCTCCACCAACTCGCCCGCCGTGGTCGGCGGCGTGGTGGTCGTTCCCTTCACCTCGGGCGAGCTCGTCGCGCTCGACGAGAAGAAGGGCCAGCCGATCTGGAACGACAGCCTCGCCCGCGCCGGCCGCGCCTATGCGGTCTCCGGCTTCTCGACCATCTCGGCGAGCCCGGTCGTCGCCGACGGCGTCGTCTACGCCACCGGTGTCGGCAGCCGCACCGTGGCGATCGAGCTGAAGTCCGGCCGTCGCGTCTGGGACGTCGCCTTCGGCTCGGCCCATACGCCGGTCGTCTCGGGCAACGCCGTCTTCATGGTCGACCTCGACAACTCGCTGACCGCCCTCGACCGCAAGTCGGGCGAGGTCCTGTGGGCGACGCGCCTTCCGGCCACCAAGGCCAAGAAGAAGCGCACCCTCTGGGCCGGTCCGGTGCTCGCCGGCGGCAATCTCTGGCTCGCCTCCAACGAGGGCGGCCTGATCGCCGTCGACGCCGTCTCCGGCCGTGTCAGCGGCACGCAGACCGGCGGCAAGCCGGTGATGATTTCGCCCATCGCCGTTTCCGGCAAGATTCTGACGCTGGCCGCCGACGGCACGCTCTCGGCTTGGGAGTGAGTCGTTCATGTCCGCAATCGTAGCCATCGTCGGCCGGCCAAACGTCGGCAAGTCGACGCTGTTCAATCGTCTGGTCGGCAAGAAGCTGGCCCTCGTCGACGACACGCCGGGCGTCACCCGCGACCGTCGTCCCGGCGAGGCCAAGCTCGGCGACCTCACCTTCACCGCCATCGACACCGCCGGCCTGGAAGAAGCCGACGCCGAGAGCCTGTCGGGCCGCATGCGCGCCCAGACGGAGGAGGCGATCCGCACCGCCGACGTCTGCCTCTTCGTCATCGACGCCCGTTCCGGCCTGCTGCCGCTCGACCACACCTTCGCCGAGATGCTGCGCCGGACCGACGTGCCGGTGGTGCTCGTCGCCAACAAGGCGGAAGGCAAGGTCGGCGAGGCCGGTGCCTGGGAGGCGTGGGAACTCGGTTTCGGCGATCCCATCGCCATCTCCGCCGAGCACGGCGAGGGCATGGCCGATCTCTACGGCGCGCTCCAGCCCTTCGTGGATCTGCACGATGCGGCCGCCGACGGCGAAGCGGCCGAGACCGACGTCGCCGTCTTCGACGCCGACGATGAACTCGACGAGGCCGCCGAGCGCGAGAAGCGCCGCAAGATGCCGCTGCGCATCGCCGTCACCGGTCGCCCCAACGCCGGCAAGTCGACGCTGATCAACCAGCTGATCGGCGAGGACCGCATGCTGACCGGCCCCGAGGCCGGCATCACCCGCGATTCGATCTCGGTCGACTGGGAGTGGCGCGGTCGTCCGGTGAAGCTGTTCGACACGGCCGGCCTGCGCCGCAAGTCGCGCGTCCAGGACAAGCTCGAGAAACTCTCGGTCGCCGACGCGCTGCGCGCCATCCGCTTCGCCGAGGTCGTGGTGGTCTGTCTCGACGCCACCATCCCCTTCGAGAAACAGGATCTCCAGATCGTCGATCTGGTGGTGAAGGAGGGCCGCGCCCTCGTCATCGCGCTCAACAAGTGGGATCTGATCGAGGACCGGGTCAAGGCCTGGAAGGACGCCCGCGAGACCTGCGACCGCCTGCTGCCGCAGGTCCGCGGCGTGCCGCTGGTCCGCATCTCCGGCCTGATGGGCGACGGTCTCGACGAGCTCCTCAAGGCGGTCGATCAGGTCCACGAGACCTGGAACGGCCGCGTCTCGACCTCGCGTCTCAACCGCTGGCTCGAAGGCGTGCTCGAGCGTCATCCGCCGCCGGCGGTGTCGGGTCGCCGCGTCAAGATCCGCTACGCGACGCAGGCCAAGACCCGCCCGCCGCACTTCATCGTCTTCTGCTCGCGCCCCGAGGTGCTGCCCGAGAGCTACACGCGCTATCTGGTCAACGACCTGCGCGAACGCTTCGGCTTCACCGGCATCCCGGTGCGCCTCAGTCTGCGCGGCGGCGACAACCCCTATCACGACAAGAACGAGCGGCGCTGAGGCGCCGCTCTTCAGGTCCGATCGGGCCGCGTCGCGATCAGGCGACCGTGTCGACGAGGAGCGCCGAGGACGCGTCGGTGCTCGACCCGGCGGCATTGCTGCCGTTGCTGTCATAGGGCGCGGTCGTCGTGCCGGCGCCGCGGAGCGCAGCGGCGAACTGCTGCATGGCGGCTGCCTCCTGCGTGGTGCCGCCGGCCTGTTCGCCCGACTTGGCCGCCTTCGCCGTGGCCTTGGCGTCGATCAGGATCTTGGCCTGATCCGCCGTCAGATTGCCGGCCTCGACCTGAGCTGCGACCAGATCGTCGAAACGCGGCTGCTTACCGTGGCCCTCGCTCGACGTCGGCTCGGCGCTCTCTTGCTCGGCCCGAGCGGTTCGGATCGCCTTCAGCGCCGTCGTGGTGGCCGTGAAATCGGCTTTCGAGATCTTGCCCTCGTCCACCTCGGCGCGAAGCACGTGGCGCACGCCGATCTTGTCGGTCGAGCTCGCCCCCCCGGTGGACGCAGTCGGATTCGTCGCGATGCTGGTCATGGGGCGATCCTCGCCGTGTTCCCCCGAACACCCGCGACGATTGGACGACGAATTCGTTAAGGTCCGTTGAACCGAGACGCAAAAACGGCGCAGACGGCGGGCCTCAGCCCATCGTGTGGCTCCACAGGATGCCGCAGCCGATCAGGGCGAGGCCGATGCCGGCGGCGATCTCGGCGCGATGGCCGAAGGCCTCGCCGATGCGGCGGCCGGCGAGAAGCCCGATCAGCGTCATGCCGAAGGTGGTCGCGCCGATGATCGGCGCCGCCACGCGGATGTCGACGTCGAGCAGCGCCAGCGACACGCCCACCGCCATGGCGTCGATCGAGGTGCCGATGGCGGTTCCGATCATACCGAGGAGGGTGGTCGCCGGCGGCGGTTCGTCCTCGTCGCGCTGCCAGGCGTGCCAGGCCATGTGGCCGCCGACCGCGGCGAGCAGGCCGAAGGCGATCCAGTGATCGACCGCCTCGACCCAGTCGGAGAACATCCAGCCGACCGTCCAACCGATGATCGGCGTCAGCATCTCGGTGATGCCGAAGATCGCCGCGCCCTTGAGCGCCGCGCCGAAATGCGGTGCGCCGTTGGCGGCGCCGCGACCGATGGCGGCGGCGAAGGCGTCGATCGACAGCCCGAGAGCGAGCACGAAGAGGGAGAGGAGAGTCATCGGGAGATCCGCATTCCGGGACGACGGGCGCACGTTCCCGCCCCCCGGAAAGGAGCGTGGACGGCGCCGGTCTCGTCATCCGATTGGGATGGCCACACCACGCGGGTCGCCCCGCGAGCCTGTTGACGTGGCCCCGCTGAAGACAGCGGCGACTACTCCCCGACGGGGCGGACCATGAAGGCTCGCCGGCCGCGGGTCAAGTCGCCATTTGCCGATATCGCGGGCAGTCGCCTCAGGCGAGCCAGCTCTGCGACGGGTGGTCCCAGACCCTGCCCGAGACGTCGAGCGTGGGGGCGACCAGCTCCATCAGCTTCGGCACCAGCACGTCCGGCCGGTCGAGCGTCTCGGCGTCCTCGCCCGGCATGGCGGCCGCCCGCATCGCGGTGCGCAGCGGCCCCGGATTGATGCAGTTGACCTTGACCGCGGTGATCTCGAGCTCCTTCGCCCAGGTCGCGACCATCGCCTCGAGGGCGGCCTTCGACATGGCGTAGGGGCCCCAGAAGGCGCGGATGCGGCGGGCGGCCGACGACGTCAGGAACACCGCGCGGCCGGCCGGCGCGAGCTTCAGGAGCGGCTCCATCGAGCGCACCAGCCGCCAGTTGGCGGTGATGTTGACGGCGACGACCTTGTCGAAGTCCTTCGGCGCGGCATGCGACAGCGGCCCCGTCGGACCGAGCGTGCCGGCGTTGCCGATCAGGATGTCGAGCTTGCCGAAGCGCTCGAAGAGCGCGCCGCCGAGCCGGTCGATCGCCGGACCGTCGGTCAGGTCGACCGGCACCAGCGTCGCCGTGCCGCCGAAGCCGCGGATCTCGTCGTCGAGTTCCTCGAGACCGCCCTGGGTGCGGGCGACCGCCACCACGTGGGCGCCGGCCCGCGCCAACTCCTTGGCCAGCGTGTAGCCGATGCCGCGCGAGGCACCGGTGACGAGCGCGATGCGCTCGGCGAGGGGTTTGTCGGTCATCGGCGGGATCACTCCGGCAGGCGGGGAGGGGAGGGCTCTCGCCCTCCGGTCACTGGGATTCGACCAGCAGATCGAGCGCACGCACGTCGCCGGCCAGCGCCCGGTCGGTCAACCGGGTCGGATAGTCGCCGGTGAAACAGGCGTCGCAGAACTGCGGGCACTTGGCGTTGCGGTCGGTCTCGCCGACGGCGCGGTAGAGACCGTCGATCGACAGGAAGGCGAGGCTGTCGACATTGATGTAGGTGGCGAGCTCCTCGAGCGACATCCGCGCCGCGATCAGCTTGGCCTTCTCCGGCGTGTCGACGCCGTAGAAGCACGGGTCGGTGGTCGGCGGCGAGGCGATGCGCATGTGCACCTCCTTGGCGCCGGCGTCGCGCACCATCTGCACGATCTTCTGCGACGTGGTGCCGCGCACGATCGAATCGTCGACCAGGATGACGCGACGCCCCTCGATCACGGAGCGGTTGGGATTGTGCTTCAGCTTGACGCCCATGTGGCGGATCGCGTCGGTCGGCTGGATGAAGGTACGGCCGACGTAGTGATTGCGGATGATGCCGAGATCGAACGGCAGACCGGCGGCTTCGGCGAAGCCCATGGCGGCCGGATTGCCGGAATCCGGCACCGGAATGACGACGTCGGCGGCGACCGGCGCCTCGCGCGCCAGTTCGGCACCGATGCGCTTGCGCACGGTGTAGACGTTGGTGTCGCCGAAGACCGAGTCCGGCCGGGCGAAATAGACGTATTCGAAGATGCAGAAGCGCGAGGCGGTCGGCGCGAAGGGGCGGAAGCTCTCCAGCCCCTCGTCGGTGATCACCACCATCTCGCCCGGCTCGACCTCGCGGATGACCGTGCCGCCGATGATGTCGACCGCACAGGTCTCCGACGCCAGCACGAAGCAGCCGTCGACGTCGCCGAGCACCAGCGGGCGCACGCCGAGGGGATCGCGCACGCCGATCATCTTCTTCTCGGACATGGCGACGAAGGCATAGGCGCCCTCGATCTGACGCAGCGCGTCGACGAAACGGTCGACCAGCGGCCCCTTCGACGAGGTCGCCGCCAGATGCAGCACCGTCTCGGTGTCGGAGGTCGACTGGAAGATCGAGCCGCGCAGCTGGAGCTGGCGCTGCAGCGTCAGGGCATTGGTGAGATTGCCGTTGTGGGCGACGGCGAAGCCGCCGCCGTGGAACTCGGCGAACATCGGCTGGACGTTGCGCAGCACCTGCGCGCCGGTCGTCGAATAGCGGGTATGGCCGATCGCCCGGTTGCCCTTGAGCCGGGCGATGACCGCCGGCTTGGCGAAGTTGTCGCCGACGAGGCCGATGTGGCGTTCGACGTGGAAGTGCTGGCCGTCGTAGGTGACGATACCGGCCGCCTCCTGGCCGCGGTGCTGCAGGGCATGGAGCCCCAGAGCCGTCAGCGCGCCCGCCTCCGGGTGCCCGTAGACGCCGAAGACGCCGCATTCGTCGTGGAAATGGTCGTCGTGCTCGTCGCCGAACGTCCAGCCGTCGCGATCCGTCATCTCGCCTCTCGCCTTCGCCCGTGGGTCGTCTTCAATGGCCGATCGCGCCGCCCGGGTCCGAGCGACGCGTCCGTCGTTTCGTGCATCCGATCAGGGCGTGCGGCCCTGGGATCCGATCATCTGCTCGAGCTGCTTCTTCTCGCCGTTGCGATAGATCGGCGCCTCGCCGGTCTTGCCCGGCGCCACGCCCGGCTCGGCCGGCGCGCCCTCGTCGGCCGGCGCCTTGGGCTTGAGCTTCTTGAGGATGATCTCCTCGGCGTTCTCCGGCAGGGCCGCGAGCAACTTGGCGCCGAGCGCATCGAGGATCGGCTTCGACTTGGCCGCCGCCACCCAGTGGGGCTGCTGCTGGGCCGGAACGAAGCCGTTGAAGAACTGGATGGCGACGACCAGCAGCAGCAGGCCGCGCGCCGCGCCGAAGATGAAGCCGAAGGTGCGGTCGAGCGCGCCGAAGGCGCTGTCGAGCACGAAGTCGGAGATCTTCATCGTCAGCCAGCTGGCGAAGAGCAGGGTGACGAGGAACAGGCCGCCGATCGTGGTGATCGTCGCCACCATGTCGTTGGGCACGTAGACCTTCACGGTCGGCAGCATCTGCTTGTAGAACAGCACCGCCACGATCGCGGCCGCGGCCCAGGCGCCGATCGACAGCACTTCCCGCAGGAAACCGCGGTACATCGCGAGCAGCGCCGAGACCAGCACGACGACGACGACGATTCCGTCGAGAAGCGTGATGAAATCCATCGTTTCAGACCTCGTCCGACCCGATCGCCGCCCGGTCGCCCAGGACCCGTCGATCGATCTCGTTCCCCGAACCGCCCGTCGGCGACGGCGCCGCGACGGAGGCAACGACGATTGCGGCGGTGGAGAGCCCTCCGTCGCCTTTCGCCGACGTTTCGATACGCGACGCGGCGCCGCCGGTCCAGCCCGAAAACGTCGGTCTCGCGTCCCTGTGACGTTCCTGCGACGCGAGGAGCCGTCGACGGGGCCCCCGAGCCGTCACACCGAGCGGATGTTTTCGCCCCGCGCCGCCACGCGCGGCCGCTCCTCGGCGGTGCGATGGACGATGCGCCCGCCCGATCCGGCGGCGATCCGCGCCACGAGGCCGGCGAGCACGTCGATCTCGGCGACGTCGAGGCTGGTCGCGGGCTCGGGGCGCCCCTTGCGCTCCTCGCCGCCGCTCTTCTCGCCGGTCGAGCCGGTGGGCGCGACCGCGGCGCGGAAGCCGAGCCGCTCGGCCTCCTTCAGCCGCGCGTCGCCGCGCGCCACGGGCCGCACGGCACCGGAGAGCCCGACCTCGCCGAAGAACACGCTCTCCGGCGGCAGGGGAACGCCCGAGAGCGAGGAGACGAGGGCCGCGGCAACCGCCAGATCGGCGGCCGGCTCGGCGATGCGCAGGCCACCGGCGACGTTGAGATAGACGTCGTGGCTGCCGAGCCTCAGGCCGCAATGGGCCTCGAGCACGGCGAGGATCATCGACAGGCGATTGCCGTCCCAGCCGACGACGGCGCGCCGCGCCGTGCCGAGCGCCGTCGGGGCGACCAGCGCCTGGATCTCCACCAGCAGCGGCCGCGAGCCCTCCATGCCGGCGAAGACGGCGGTGCCGGGCGAGCGCCCGTCGCGTTCGCCGAGGAAGAGTTCCGACGGATTGGCGACCTCGCGCAGGCCGGCGCCCGACATTTCGAAGACGCCGATCTCGTCGGTCGCGCCGAATCGGTTCTTGACCGAGCGCAGCACCCGGAACTGCCGCGCCCCGTCGCCCTCGAAATAGAGCACGGCGTCGACCATGTGCTCGACCACGCGCGGGCCGGCGATCTGGCCGTCCTTGGTGACGTGGCCGACGAGGACGACGGTCGCGCCGCTGCCCTTGGCGTAGCGGATCAGCGCCTGTGCCGCGGTGCGCACCTGGGTGACGGTGCCGGGGGCCGAATCGGCGAGTTCGGTCCACAGCGTCTGGATGGAATCGATGACGACCAGCGCCGGCGTCGGCCCGGCCGAGAGCGTCGCCAGAATGTCCTCGACCGAGGTCTCGGCGGCGAGCGCCACCGGCGCCGCCGACAGGCCGAGCCGCTCGGCCCGGAGCCGCACCTGCCCGATCGCCTCTTCGCCCGAGACGTAGACGACCCGGTGGCCGGCGTCGGCGAGCTTGGCGGCGGCCTGGATCAGCAGCGTCGACTTGCCGATGCCGGGATCGCCGCCGACCAGGATCGCCGAGCCGCGGACGAAACCGCCGCCGGTCACCCGGTCGAGTTCGCCGATGCCGGAGGCGATGCGCGGCGCCTCCTTGGCCTCGCCCGACAGCGCCACCAGCGGCACGACGCGGCCGCGTTTGGTCGAGACCGCGATCGCCGTCGGCGCGCCGCCGACGCCGCCCGCGCCGCCGTCGACCTCCTCGACGATCGTGTTCCATTCGCCGCACCCGTCGCAGCGGCCCGCCCAGCGCGCGGTGACCGAACCGCAGTTCTGGCAGACGAAACGGGTGGTGCGCTTGGCCATGGGATCTCCTCTTGACGTCGGCGCCGAGATTGGCATGATGTTCTTGTTTTGTACAGGGGGCGACGATGATCGCGGTGGAAGAAAAACGATCCCGCTTTCGCGCCCTCCACGGCGAGGGCTGCTTCGTCCTGCCCAACCCGTGGGACCTCGGCAGCCTGCGGCGGCTCGAGGTCGCGGGCTTCTCCGCCGTCGCCTCGACCTCGTCGGGCCTCGCCTGGTCGCTCGGCAGGGCCGACGGCGAGGTGAGCCGCGACGAGGTGCTCGATCACCTCGCCCGCCTCGCAGCCGCGACCGATCTGCCGGTCAACGCCGATTTCGAGGACGGCTACGCGGCGGGGCTCGACGAGCTTTCCGCCAATGTCGCCGCGGCGGTCGCGACCGGCATCGCCGGCCTGTCGATCGAGGATCAGCGCGGCGGGCGGCTCCACGACGCCGGCGAAGCGGTCGAACGGCTGACCGTGGCGCGCGAGGCGATCGCGGCGACCGGCGCCGACGTGATGCTGATCGGCCGCGCCGAGGGGATCCTGCTCGGCACGGCGACGCTGGCCGACACGGTCGAACGGCTCGTCGCCTATGCCCAGGCCGGCGCCGACTGTCTCTACGCGCCCTGCCTCTCCGACCTCGGTGCGGTCGCCGAAGTGGTCGCGGCGGTGGCGCCGAAGCCGGTCAACGTGCTGCTCTGGGCCGATCTCCGGGTCGACGATCTGGCACGGGCAGGCGTCCGCCGTGTCAGCCTCGGCGGGGCGCTCGCCGCCGCCGCCTGGAAGGGTTTCGACGGTGCCGTGCGGCTGCTCGTCGAGGAAGGGCGCGTCGCCCCGCGCGGTCCGGCGTTCCGCTGAGGCGACGCCGTCACAGCGCCGTCGCGACCGGTGGCGGCACGTAGGTGGCGCGGGCGGCGCGGATCGCGGCGTGATTCTCCACCGCCCAGGCGACCATGGCGCCGAGCGGTTCCTGCATCGAGCGGCCGAGATCGGTCAGCGCGTAGTCGACACGCGGCGGAATGGTCGGGTGCACGGTCCGGCTGACCAGCCCGTCCTGCTCCAGCCGCCGCAACGTCTGGGCCAGCATGCGCTGTGAGATGTCGTCGATGCGGCGGCGGATCTCGGTGAAGCGCAGCGTCCCGTCCGCCAGCACCTTGAGCACCAGCACGGTCCAGCGGTCGCCGAGCCGATCGAGCACGTCGCGGATCGGACACTTCTCCGCGTCGCAGGCCTTGGAACGATGCAACGTCATGGTCCTTCTCCTCCCCACCCGTCCGTCGGCGGCCGCGATGCCGCAGGCCTGCAGGGCATCACGGCCTTCGGTTACGCCGCTGATACCGACGAACTTTTCTCGCCCTTCTTGCGGCCGGTGCGTCGATCGGTTCCAAATGTATACCGACATACGAACCGTAAGTCGATCCCGAACCGTATTCCTCATCCGAAGCGAGAGCAGCCCCATGAGCAAGAAGACCCTCGTCGTCCTCGTCCATCCCGACCTGTCGAAGTCGAAGATCAATGCCGCCTGGGCGACGGCCGCCGACGCGCTCGGCGACGTCACCGTCCACGACCTCTACCGCGCCTATCCCGACGGCAAGATCGACGTCGCCGCCGAGCAGGCGCTGGTGCGCGCCCACGACCGCGTGATCTTCCAGTTCCCGATGTTCTGGTTCTCGACGCCGGCGCTGCTCAAGCAGTGGTTCGACGACGTGCTCTCCTACGGTTTCGTCTACGGACCCGGCGGCGACGCGCTCGAGGGCAAGGCGATCGGCGTCGCGGTCTCGACCGGCGGCAAGGCCGACGCCTATCGCGCCGGCGCCCAGAACGCCTGGACGCTCGACGAGTTGCTGCGTCCGATCCAGGGCATCGCTCGCTTCGTCCGCGCCGAATATCTGCCGGTCTTCACCCTGCAGGGCGCGATGTGGGGCCTCTCCGACGACCAGATCGCCGCCAGCGCCGACGCCTATGTCGACTGGCTGGCCGACCGCGAGGAAGCGCTCGCCGCGTGATCGGATCATCGTCGTCGAACCGTCGTCGAATGGGTGTACGGCCCCCGTTCGACGACGGGGGGCGAGATGAGCGGCGACGAGGGCGAGGTGCTGGCGGTGGCGGCGCACGACGCCCATGCCTTTTCCAAACGTCCGATGGCGGAGATCCGCCTTCTCGCGGGTCTCGGCGTCGAAGGTGACGCCCATTGCGGTCGGACGGTACGGCATCGCTCGCGCGTCGCCGTCGATCCGACGCAGCCCAATCTCCGGCAGATTCATCTGATCCAGAGCGAACTCTTCGACGAACTCGCGCCGAAGGGTTTCGTGTTGTCGCCGGGCGATCTCGGCGAGAACGTGCTGACGCGCGGGGTCGATCTCCTCGCCCTGCCCGTCGGGACGCGTCTGACGATCGGCGCCACCGCCGTCGTCACGCTGACCGGCCTGCGCAACCCCTGCGCTCAGATCGAACATTTCCGCAAGGGTCTGCTCGCCGCCGTGCTCGATCGCGCCGAAGACGGAACGCTGCTGCGCAAGGCGGGCGTCATGGGGCTGGTCGTCGTCGGTGGCGTCGTTCGGCCCGCGGACCGGATCGCGGTCGAGCGGCCACCGCGCCCATGGGCGCGGCTCGAACGGGTCTGACGCGTCAGCGCCGGACGCGGTCGTAACGCCGGCCGAGGCCGGTCAGCACCTCGTAGTCGATCGTGCCCATGGCGCTCGCGACCTCCTGCAGCGTGACGGTCGGCCCGATCAGTTCGACCCGGTCGCCCCGCGCCGCGGCGCCCACGTCGGTGACGTCGACCACCAGGAGATCCATCGAGATCCGCCCGAAGATCGGCACCGAGACCCCGTGGAGGACGCCGCGTCCGCCGCCGCCGGCATCCGACGACGACGCCGTGCGATGGAAGCCGTCGGCATAGCCGACCGACAGGACGGCGAGCCGCGTCGGCCGTGTCGTCGTCCGCCGCGCGCCGTAGCCGACGCTCTCGCCTTCGGGCACGTCGCGGATCTGCAGGATCGTCGCCTCGAGGGTGACGACCGGCCGCATCGGCGAGGCCTCGCCGGAGCGGATCGCCCCGCCGTAGAGCGCGACGCCGGGTCGCACCAGATCGAAGTGGTACTCGGGCGAGAGGAACACGCCGGCCGAATTGGCGAGCGACGCCGCGAGCCCGGGAAAGAGCGGCCGGATCGACCGGAATCGCTCGAGCTGCATGCGGTTCAGCGGATGATCCGGCTCGTCGGCGCAGGCGAGATGGCTCATCACCACGACGGCGCCGCTGGCCGCGACGAGATCGCCGCGTGCCGCGAAGGCGCGGGCTTCCGCGAGGCTCAGTCCGTGGCGGTTCATGCCGGTGTCGATATGGATCGCGGAGGGATGCGGCGCGCCGTGCGCCCGGCCGAAGGCGGCCCAGTCCTCGATCTCCGGCATCGAACCGAGCACGGGCGCGAGCCGATGCTCGGCGAGCGTCGCCTCGGTGCCGGGGAGCAGACCGTTGAGGACGAAGATCCGCGCCGTCGCGTCACCCAGCGCCGCGCGCACCGCGACGCCCTCGCCGACATGGGCGACGAAGAACGTGTCGCAGCCGTCGGCGGCGAGCGCGCGTGCCGCTTCCGCCGCGCCGGTGCCGTAGGCATCCGCCTTGATCACGCCGGCCGCGGGCACGCCGCCGGTCTCGGCGAGGATGCGTCGTCGATTGGCGACGATGGCGGCGGTGTCGACGAGGAGGCGAGTCGGGCGGGGGCAGGCGTCGGTCATGGCGGGAGGGAGCGTCCAAAAACCGGCGACGTCAAGGCGAAGTGGCGCCGATCTCGCCGTCGCGGGAAGCGGATCTGCACGCGGCCTCTTTTCCTGCCCGCGCGAACATGATCCGTTCGGGGTCGAGGAAGAGCCCATGACGACGCCCGATATCCCGCCCGAACCGTCCGCTGCCGCGCCCGTATGGACGCGGCGCGCCTCCGTCGCCTTCCTGCGCATCAACGTGGCGCTGTTCCTCTCGGGCTACGCGATCTTCTCGCAGCTCTACTGCGTCCAGCCGCTGCTGCCCGATCTCGCCCGCGTCTTCTCGCTCTCGGCGGCCGAGAGCTCGCTCGCCCTGTCGGTCTCGACCGGTTGCCTCGCCGCCTCGATCTTCGTCGCCGGTGCCCTGTCGCGTGGCCTCGGGCGCAAGCCGTTGATGTTCGCCTCGCTGATCGTCGCGGCGCTGCTCGAAGTGGCGGTCGCCTTCGCGCCGACCTGGCCGGTGCTGCTGCTGCTGCGCGCGCTCGAGGGTCTGGCGCTCGGCGGTGCGCCGGCCGTCGCCATGGCCTATCTCGCCGAGGAGATCGAGCCCGCCGGCCTCGGCACGGCGATGGGCCTCTACATCGGCGGCAACGCGGCGGGCGGCATGGCGGGGCGCGTCGTCACCGGCCTCGTCGCCGAACATTCCGACTGGCGCATGGCGCTCGCCGCGATCGGCGGGCTCGGCCTCCTCGCCGCCCTCGGCTTCCTCGCGCTCCTGCCGGCCTCGCGCAACTTCCGCCCGGAGCCGAGCCGCGGGCTCGCGCCCCACGTCGCCGCCTGGGGCCGCCACCTGCGCGACCCCGGCCTCCTGGCGCTCTTCGCGATCGCCTTCCTCGCCATGGGCGGCTTCGTCAGCGTCTACAACTACGTCGGCTTCCGCCTGATGGCGCCGCCCTATGGGCTCGGTCAGGCGGCGGTCGGCGCCATCTTCACGGTCTATCTCGCCGGCATCGTCGCCTCGCCGCTGGCGGGCGCGAGCGCCGACCGTTTCGGCCGGGCGAAGGTGCTCGCCGCCGGCATCGCGCTGTCGGGCGCCGGCCTGTTGCTGACGCTCGCCGCTCCCCTGGCGATCGTCGTCGTCGGCATCGCGCTGCTGACCGCCGGCTTCTTCGCCGCCCACACGGTCGCCGGCGGCTGGGTCGGGGCGCGGGCGAAGGCCGACAAGGCGCACGCCTCCTCGCTCTACCTGCTCGCCTACTACCTCGGCTCGTCGGTTCTCGGCGCGCTCGGCGGCCATTTCTGGGAATGGGGCGCCTGGGCCGGCGTGGTCGGCTTCGTCGGCCTGCTCCACGTCGGGCAACTGGCCGCCGCCCGCGTGGTGACGCGCCGCGGGGCGTGAGGCGACGCGGTCCCCCTTACTCGTGCCGGTCGGGCACGAAGTCCTCGCGGGCGAGGTCGGAGAAGCGGGTGTATTCGCCGGCGAAGTGCAGTTCGACCGAACCGGTCGGTCCGTGACGCTGCTTGCCGACGATGACTTCGGCGATGCCGCGCATGCGGTTGAACTTCTCTTCCCACTTGAACCAGGCGTCGGTGCCCTTTTCCTGAGGCTCCTGGTTCTTGAGATAGTACTCTTCGCGATAGACGAACATGACGACGTCGGCGTCCTGCTCGATCGAGCCGGATTCGCGAAGGTCGGCGAGTTGCGGCCGCTTGTCCTCGCGGTTTTCGACCTGACGCGACAGCTGGGACAGCGCCACGATCGGCACGTTCAGCTCCTTCGACAGCGCCTTGAGGCCGGTGGTGATCTCGGTGATCTCCTGCACGCGGTTGTCGCCCTTCTTGGACGAACCGGTGAGCAGCTGGAGGTAGTCGACGATCAGCACGTCGAGCCCCTTCTGCCGCTTGAGGCGGCGGGCGCGGGCGGCGAGCTGGGCGATCGAGATGCCGCCGGTCTGGTCGACGTAGAGCGGCACCGACTGCATCATCTGCGAGGCGCCGACCAGTTTCTCGAACTCGGCGTCGGAGATGTCGCCGCGGCGGATCTTGTTCGACGGGATCTCGGCCTGCTCGGAGAGAATACGCGTGGCGAGCTGTTCGGAGCTCATTTCCAGCGAGAAGAAGCCGACGATGCCGCCGTCGATCGTCTCCAGCGTGCCGTCGGCGCGCTCCTCGGCGCGATAGGCGGCGGCGATGTTGAAGGCGATGTTGGTGGCGAGCGACGTCTTGCCCATGGCGGGACGGCCGGCGAGGATCACCAGGTCCGAGCGCTGCAGACCGCCGAGACGGGCATCGAGCGAGGAGATGCCGGTCGAGATGCCCGAGAGCTTGCCCTGCCGCTGGAAGGCCGCCGCCGCCATCTCGATCGAACCGCGCAGCGCGTCCGAGAAGGTGACGAAGCCGCCGTCGTAGCGCCCGGCCTCGGCCAGTTCGAACAGCCGCCGCTCGGCGTCCTCGATCTGGGCGCGCGGCGGCATGTCGACCGGCGCGTCATAGGCGATGTTGACCATGTCCTCGCCGATGCGGATCAGGTTCCGTCGGGTGGCGAGTTCCTGGACGACGCGGCCGTAGTCCTCGGCGTTGATGATCGTCGTCGCGTCGGAGGCGAGACGCAGCAGATACTGCGTCGGGCTCATGTCGGCGATGATCTGGTCGGCCGGGAAGAAGGTCTTGAGCGTGATCGGCGAGGCGGTCTTGCCGGCGCGGATCATCAATCCGATGCGCTCGTAGATCTCTTTGTGCGGCTCCAGGAAGAAATGCGCCGCCTCGAGGAAGTCGGAGACGCGATAATAGGTCTCGTTGTTGACCAGGATCGCGCCGAGCAGCTGGCGTTCGGCCTCGACGTTGTGCGGAGCGGTACGGGCGAGCGCCGGGACGGTGTCCTCGACGCGGCGGACGGGCGGCTTCATCGGGCGGGCGGCTTTCTCGGGAGACCGGCATTTTTCGGGTTCACGGTTTCTTAACCGCGCCCGGCCGCCCGCGGAAGTCATCCCGCCGTCATACCCGCTCGTCCACAGGATTGATCGCCCGTGCCCTCGAGACGCCTTGACCCGTGCAGGCTGCAGATGGCGGTGGCTCAGGCCACGCGCCGCCGTGCGGTCATCGACAACCCGGCGCGCGCATTCGTCGCGACGAGCACGAGATTGACCGGCCCCGCCACGAGTTCGATCCCCTGCACGATCGCGAAGAGCGTGTCGAACTGCCCGGCCGACGCCTTCACCGCGAGGAAGAGGGCGCAGGGGATCAGCACCAGCGCGCCGTTCGCCGCGATCAGCTTCATCCGCCGCTGTTTGGCGACGATCACCGGCGCCGTCCACGCACCCGCGAGACGCTTGCCGGTGATCCCGGCCGTCGCCATGACGGCGGCGAGCAGCGGCAGGCACCAGGCGATGGCGAGCTTGACGGTCGCGACCGTCGCCGGCGTGCCGAAGAGTTCGGCGCCGACGGTCGAGAGCCAGAACGTCGCGATGATCGTCGGTGCGGCGAAGGCCGCGATGCGATGGACGGTGCGGATCATGTCGGATCTCCCGCAGGAACGGTCGGCGCCTCGAGCGCCGCGGCGACGTCGTGCAACGCGTCGAGCAGGACCGCCCCGTCGATGCACTCCAGCCGCGCGACGGCGCGGGCGTTGATGGCGTGGGCGGCGCCGATGATCGCCGGCCTCAGCGCCGCGCCGCGCGGCGTGAGGTGGACCCGGCGGGCGCGGCGATCGGCGGTGTCGGTCTTGCGCGTCACGAGACCGTCGCGCTCCATTCGCCCGAGCGTCGCCGTCATGGTCGGATGCTCGATCTGCACCCGGTCGGCGAGTTCGGCCTGGGTCTGGCCGTCGGCCTCCCACAGTGCGAGGAGCACGGGCACGGCGCCGAGCTGCACCCCGTGACGCGCCGCCTCCGCCCCCATGGCGCGGGCGAACAGGCGGCCGACGTAGTGGATCATGTAGCCGAGCGACTGCTCGGGCCTGAGCGAGGGCAGGGGGGTGATTGCGTCGGCCATCGGGGTCTCCCGGGTTCGTGCGACACAAATTAGGTAGCACACGAACTATATGGAGTCGAGACCATCGGGCAGGGTCGGGAGCAAGTCGTGAGGGTAGGAGGGGCGGAGGGGCCGAAGGGGTGAGGCGCGGGCACCGCGAGGCGAGGGACGGGTACGGCGAGCGAGGCTCAGGGGGCCGCCGACACCCGTGCCTGGGGCGCGCATCACCGCGCCCTCAGATCGCGCCCTCGGCCACGGCGCGGCGCATCATGCCGCGGACCAGCCGGCGGTGGATCGGCCCGACCGGCAGCATGTAGAGCCGGCCGAGGAGATTGTGCCGCTTCAACACCATGACGATCGCCGCCTTCTCCTCGCCGGCCTCGGCGAAGCGCAGGATCGACAGGCGGAAGTCGAGATGGGCGTCGTCGATACCGAGGATCAGCTCGTCGGGATGGGCCGCGACGACCGGGAAGATCCCGACGCGATCGCCGACCGCCGGCGCCGTCGGCAAGGGCCGGTCGGCAAAGGCGCCGACGGTGGTGAGGCCGAACGGCGCGACGATGCGGTCGCGCAGCCGCAGCGCCGCGTCGAGCCAGACCGGCGCGCGCCCGATGGTGGCGCGGAAGACTTCGATCGGCGTCACCTCGGGGTGCGACACAGGTGCTTCCCAGCAGTCGATCCAGTCGGCCCAGTCGCGCGCCGCCGCGGCGAGGCGCGAGGCTTGCGGAACGGGGCGGCTCGTCACGCGATCGGGGGAGGGCATCGGCGGATCTCCTTCGCCCACGGCATCGCACGGTCGCCGCCAAACGAAAAGAGCCGGGCGTCGCCGCCCGGCTCTCTCGTCTCGTCCCACAGTCGGGATCGCGGGGGCCTTCGGCCGGCGCGATCAGTCCTCGCTGTGATAGCCTTCTTCGTCGGTGATCGGGCCGACTTCGCGCTCGAACAGGTTGTCGTCCTCGCGAACCAGCACTTCCTCGCCGCGGGCCTGACGCTCGGCTTCGTCGGCCGAACGGGCGACGTTGACGGTCACGGTCGCTTCGACTTCCGGGTGCAGCAGGATGGCGACCTGATGCAGGCCGATGGCCTTGATCGGGGCCTTGAGCTCGACTTGGCCGCGCTCGACGGTGAAGCCGCCGGCAGCCACCATGTCGGCCACGTCGCGGGCCGAGACGGAGCCGTAGAGATGACCCATCTCACCGGCCGAACGCACGACGATGAAGGACTTGCCGTCGAGCTTCTCGAACACCGCCTGAGCCTCGGCCTTGCGCTCGAGGTTGCGGGCTTCGAGCTGGACCTTCTGGGTCTCGAAATAGGCGCGGTTGGCCTTGTTGGCGCGCATGGCCTTGCCGCGCGGCAGCAGGAAGTTGCGGGCATAGCCGTCCTTGACCTTGACGACGTCGCCCATCTGGCCGAGGCGGCCGACACGTTCCAGCAGGATCACTTCCATGGGTCTTCTCCGTTTCGATGTGAGGGATTTGGATTTCAGGTTCGGTCGGCGTCGCCGGGCGTCGGGCGCCGGCGCAGGCCGAGGAAGGTTTCGGCGATCCCCGCCAGCGCCATGACCAGCGCCGCGACGGGGAAGAGCAGGACGAGGCCGTAGGCCGTCGCCCTGAGGATCCACCGCATGTCGGTGGCGCGCGTCACGTGGGTGAGCAGCCCCATGCCGACCAGGAACAGCGGCGCGAAGGCGGCGCCCGCGGCGATCGAGGCGAGCACGCCGAGCGAGCCCGGCAGGAAGGCGCCGGCGAAGGCGGCGGCGAAGACGAGGCCGACGATCGGCGAGATCTCGACCATCGCCAGATCCTCGCGCGGCCGCTCGACCCGGCCGAAACGGCGCAGGACGCGCAGCGCGATCACCAGATCGAGCGCCAGCACCAGCGTCCAGAAGGCCGGGAAGAAGGCCGGCATCAGCCGGACGGAGGCGAAGATCAGCGGTTCGATCGCCGTCGCTTCGGGCATCTGGGTGGCCGGCGTGCCGGCGGCGACCAGCATCTCGCGGAAGGCGGCGACCACTTCGTGACCGGTGCGCACCGGATCGAAGCCGATGCCGAGCGCGCCGAGCGCCGTGGCGATCGCCATGACGACGGCGGCGACCGTGGCGATGCGGCCGGCCGGGAACCAGGTGTCGTTGTCGTGGCGCTCGACGAGGCCGGAGAGGATCAGCGCCGGCAGACCGGCGGCACCGAGCGAGACGAGGGCGGCGGGCGTGCCCAGTTCGAACATCAGAACCAGCGCGGCCGCCATGACCGCGGCGACCGCCGCGATCGGGCCGAAGCCGATTCCGGCCGCCATGATCGGCAGCGGCGAGGCGGCGAAGAGGGGAACGGTGAGAACGCTTCCGCCGACCAGAGACGCGAACAGGAGCGCCGAGCCGAGGCCCGCGCCGACGCCGATCACGATGGATGTTGCGGTGTTCGTGTTCTTCATCGAAGTCCAGCTGTCCCGTCTCGTGCCCGAGAGCGGTTAGAGGCGCCACGCACCCCAGCCCGATCGTTCCGACGACGTGTTGCGGCCCGTCGTGTTCGCCGCCTCGCGAGGAGGAAAGGGGGGAGCGGTGTCCGCTCCCCCGATGTCGTCACGCGGCCCGAGAGCCGCGCGTCGTCACTTGATCACGAACGGCAGAAGGCCGACGAAGCGGGCGCGCTTGATCGCCTTGGCGAGCTCGCGCTGCTTCTTGGCGGAGACCGCCGTGATGCGGGACGGGACGATCTTGCCGCGCTCGGAAACGAAGCGCTGCAGGAGCTTGACGTCCTTGTAGTCGATCTTCGGCGCATTGGCGCCCGAGAACGGGCAGGTCTTGCGACGACGGAAGAAGGGCCGGCGGGCCTGCTGGGTCGATTCGGCCATCACGCGTTCTCCTCGTCACCGAACTCTTCGTCACGACGCGGGCCGCGATCGCGGCGCGGGCCACGGTCACCGCGGTCGGGGCGATCGCCGCCACGGCGGTCGTCGCGACGCTCGTCGCGGTCACGCTTCTGCAGCATGACGGACGGGCCTTCCTCGAGCTCGTCGACGCGGATGGTCAGCGAACGCAGGACGTCTTCCGAGAGGCGCTGCTGGCGCTCGATCTCGGCGACGGCGGCGGCCGGCGCGTCGATGTTCATCAGCGCGTAGTGCGCCTTGCGGTTCTTCTTGATGCGATAGGCGAGGGACTTGAGGCCCCAGTTCTCGACCTTGGTGACCTGGCCACCGAGGCCCTCGACGATCGACTTGTACTGCGCGATCAGCGTATCGACGGCCTGCGTCGACACGTCCTGGCGCGCCAGGAAAACGTGCTCGTAGAGCGGCATGGATGTTCCTTCCTCGTTGCTCGACGGACCCGTCGGGTCCGTCTTCCGTCGATCGCGGCGCATAGCCTCTCGGGGAGCCTCACGAGGAAGACCCCGAAAACCATTGACCTGTCGGAGAGCGGAGACACGGGACGACGGGTCTCGATTGAGACCCTGCCGCGACGATTCTTCGAGGATTTCTCCCGAAAAACGGCACGACCGTCCGTTCAGCCCCCGGCCGAACGTCCGACGGAATGGGTGGGTTCTACGGATTTTTCGGCCGAATGCAAGGGGAAAGGCACCGCCGCGCCGCCGTCGCTCTAGACGATCGCGGCATGTACGCGCGCGAGGCTTCTCGCTACATCGGTTTCGAGGGACGTGGTGGGGCGGCATGCCGTCGTCGCCGACGAGGGGGAGAGACGCCATGAAGCGCAACAGAGCGCGCGGACCGTTCCATCGGCTGCACAAGAGGGTCTGGAACCTCTCGCGCTTCCTGCGCAAGACCCTGTGGTTCATGCTGCGCACGGGCGCACCCTGGCCGCTCGTCGCCCGCAACTTCGTCGACGGCTTCGCCCGCGAGGCGATCGAACGCGAGTATTTCGACGCCAAGGCGGCCTTCGTCGCCAAGACCGAGACGCTCGACTTCTCCGGCCGCTGGTTCGTCGACCACGTGCCGATGTGGCTGTCGGTCGTCCGCGAGACCGGGCTCGATCGCCGCGACCATGTCGAGGCGCTGGAGATCGGCAGCTGGGAGGGCATGTCGAGCCTCTTCCTGCTCGACACCCTGCCGCAGGCGCGCCTGACCTGCGTCGACACCTGGAGCGGCGGCGACGAGCACCACGACGCCGATCACGGCGTCGTCGCCGAAATGTCCCGCGTCGAGGCCCGTTTCGATCGCAACAATGCCCCCCATGCCGGCCGCATCGTCAAGTTCAAGGGCTATTCGCACGACTATTTCGCCGCTCATCGCGACGAGGAACGCTTCGACTTCATCTATGTCGACGGCTCGCACTTCGTCGACGACGTGGTCCACGACGCCTTCGCCGCCTTCGCCGCGCTGAAGGTCGGCGGCGTCATGATCTTCGACGACTATCTCTGGCGCTATTACGGCAACCCGCTCGACAACCCGGCCGCCGCCGTCGCCGCGCTGGTGCGGATCAAGGCCGGCTCGTGCCGGATCCTGCGCGCCTACCAGCAGGTCGTGCTCGTAAAGACGCATGGCGGGCGCTCCGAGCCGCGCGCATGATGCATGACGCTTCGGATAGGCGGCACGGACTCCAAGTTGCCCGTATCATGGATTGTGACGATTACGTCAAATACACCATTTTCGTGCAATTCGAGGTTGTTCTCGATTTGATTCTACGTATGAACCACACGGGGCGTGCGAATTTCTTCGCCGCTCCATTGTCAATTGGTATGGACTATCATCTGAGCCCCGGAATTTCAGTACGTGAAACCATCATGTAAACGATTGGTTAATCGAATGGGGCGGAGGATCCGGCAAGTCAATGAGCAGCGGATTCCTCACCATGAACATTCATTCCATCGGCACGCGCGTCATGGTCCTCTCGACCGTCTGTGTCCTCGCCGCGACCGGCGCGCTGCTCGGCTACGGCATCGTTGCCGGCAATCGCAGCGCCCGCAACGTCGACACCACGGTCGGCGATCTGCTCGACCGGTCCAGCCGCGAGTCGCTCGAGCGCCTCGCCGCCAGCCAGGCCGGCACGATCCGAACCGAGGTCGACAGCGCCTTCGACGCCGCCCGCAACATGGCGCGCGCCCTCGAGACCGTCGCCGCCGACGAGGCCAGCGGCGGCTCCGAGCGCGGCCTGCGCCGCAAGCAGCTCAACACGCTGCTGCTGAAGGTGCTCGAGGACAACCCGCGCTTCAACGGCACCTACAGCGCCTGGATGCCCAACGCGCTCGACGGCAACGACTTCGCCAACGTCGGCGCCAAGAAGGTCGGCTCCGACGACACCGGCCGCGCGCTGCCCTACTGGACGCGCGACGCCGCCGGCAAGATCGCGCTGCAGCCGCTGGTCGAATACGACAGCCGCGACCTCCACCCGAACGGCGTGATGAAGGGCGGCTGGTTCCTGAAGCCGCAGGAGACCGGTCGCGAGAACATCCTGGCGCCGCTGCCCTACATCGTGCAGGGCAAGGCGGTCTATCTCGCCACCATGTCGGTTCCGATCAAGGTCGGCGGCCACTTCGCCGGCGTCGCCGGTGCCGACTTCGACCTCTCCTTCGTCCAGCGTCTGGCCGAGAAGGTCGACGCCTCGATCTACGACGGCAAAGGCATGGTCACGATCGTCAGCTCGACCGGTCTGGTGATCGCCTCCTCGGGGCACCCGGACGCGATCGGCGGCCCGCTCTCGGCGATCGACAAGAACGCCTCGACCGATCTCGCGGCGATCAAGGACGGCAAGGCGCTGATCAAGCACGACGCCGCGTCCGACGCCCTCACCATCTTCGCGCCGATCCCGCTCGGCCGCACCGGCGACACCTGGTCGGTCATGGTCGACGTGCCGCGTGCCGACGTCATGGCCGAGGCCGCGCGTCTGTCGCAGACCCTCTCCGACCAGTCGAACGCCGACCTGCGCAACCAGCTGATGGTCGGTCTCGCCGTCGCCGTCGCCGCGCTGATCGCCATGGCCCTGGTCGGTCGCGGCATCGCCGATCCGATCCGTCGCCTCACCGCGGCGCTCGAGAAGCTCGCCGCCCGTGAGACCATCGACTCGATCGCCGGTTCCGACCGTCGCGACGAGATCGGCGACATCGCCCGCGCCGTCGACCGCATCCGCGTCGGCGTCGAGCAGGAAGCGCTCGAGAAGAACGCCCAGGCCGAGACCGAGCGTCTGCGCCGCGAGGCCGAGCGTCGCGACACGATGGCGCGGCTCGCCGACGAGTTCGAACGCACCATGGGCGAGGTCGTCACCGGCGTCGTCGATGCCTCCGGCCACCTGCGCGATGCCGCCACCACCATGACCGGCGCCACCGCCCGCGTGCAGACCCAGTCCTCGATGGCGGCGACCGCCTCCGGCGCGGCCTCGGTCAACGTCGAGACCGTCGCCTCGGCGGCCGAGGAACTCTCCGCCTCGATCGGCGAGATCAAGCGTCAGGTCGACGAATCGGCCCATGTCGCCTCGATCGCCGCCCGCGACGCCGAAGCCACCGCCGCCAAGGTCCGCGAACTGTCGAACTCGGCGCAGAAGATCGGTCTGGTGGTCGATCTGATCTCCAACATCGCCGGTCAGACCAACCTGCTCGCCCTCAACGCGACCATCGAGGCCGCCCGCGCCGGTGAAGCCGGCAAGGGCTTCGCGGTCGTCGCCGCGGAGGTGAAGCAGCTCGCCGACCAGACCTCGAAGGCCACCTCCGAGATCGCCACCCAGATCGGCGAGATCCAGACCTCGACGCAGGGCTCGGCCGCCGCGATCGTCGAGATCACCGGCACGATCGACAAGATGAACCGCATCGCGGCCACCATCGCCGCCTCGGTCGACCAGCAGGGCGCGGCCACCCGCGAGATCGCCCACAACGTCACCCAGGCGTCGTCGGGCACCCGGCAGGTCACCTCGAACGTCGGCGCGATCGATCGTGCCGCCGGCGAGACCGCCGAGGCCGCCGACGTCGTCATGCACTCGGCCGAAGGCCTGGTGCGCCAGTCCGACACGCTGCGCGAGGTGCTGAACCGCTTCCTCGCGACGGTTCGCGCAGCCTGACGTCGCGACTTCCTCCTCGTCGCGCGACGCCGGGAAACAGAGAAGCCGTCGGAGACCTCCGGCGGCTTCTTCGTTTCTTCGGGGGAGGGGCTTCGTCTCGCGGACGAGGCGTCGCTCACGCGCCGGCCGGGCCGCCCAGCGCCACGGCGATGCCGGCCCAGTGGCAGCCGGCGGCGACGGCGACGAAGCCGTGCCAGATGGCGTTCTGGTACTTCAGCCGTTCCCACTTGTAGAAGACGACGCCGATCGAATAGAGCGCGCCGCCGATCGCCACCAGGATCATCGTCGCCGTCGGCAGCGAGGCGATCAGCGGTCCGAGCGCGATCACCACGACCCAGCCGAGCAGCAGGTAGAGGGCGATCGACAGCCGATCGAGTCGGCCGGGCAGGGCGAGCTTGAGGATGGTGCCGCCGAGCGCGCCGATCCACACGAGCGCGATCAGCGTCCAGGCCCAGAAGCGGTCGTCGAGCCGGACCAGCAGCGCCGTGTAGGTGCCGGCGATCATGACGTAGATCGCGGAATGGTCGAATCGACGCAGCAGCCACTTCAGCGACGACGGCGGCGTCATGTTGTAGGCACACGAAAAGCCGAACATCAGGAAGAAGCCGAGCGCGTAGATGCCCAGCGCGACCGCGTCGCTCGCCGCCCCCGTCGCCACCACCCGCGCGAAGAGCACGGGGAAGGCGACGATGCCGGCGATGATGGCGAGACCGTGCACCACGCCGTCGGCGACCAGTTCGCCCTGGCTGTAGACACGCTTGAACAGACGCGGATGGTTCTCGGGAAGCGACATGCCGACCCCTCGGAAGAATGACGACCAATGCCAGCATACATCATCGGAACCGGCATGAGGATGACGAATACGTATATGACAGGAGACGACGTGAGCGGAGGCCGCCCATGCGATTTTCGTCGGAAAATGCTCGTCGAGGCGGCTTGAGCGGCGGTTCGACTTGACTCTTGCCCCGTCTGAGGGTCTCTCCCGCTCCCGAGGCGGGCCTGTCGCCTCCCGACGGCCGATGTGGCCGCGGACGAAGAAGAACGATCCCACGAGGGCAGCGTCCATGAGCACCGCTTTCACCTTCCCCGGACAGGGCTCCCAGGCCGTCGGCATGGGCAAGGCGCTGGCCGACGCCTATCCGACCGCCGCGCGCGTCTTCGCCGAGGTCGACGACGCGCTCGGCCAGAAGCTCTCGACCCTGATGTGGGAGGGTCCGGAGACCGAGCTGACCCTGACCGAAAACGCCCAGCCGGCGCTGATGGCCGTCTCCCTCGCCGCCCTGCGCGTGCTCGAGGAGAAGGGCGTCTCGGTCGCCCGCGACGCCGCCTTCGTCGCCGGCCACTCGCTCGGCGAATATTCGGCGCTCGCCGCCGCCGGCAGCCTGTCGATCGCCGACACCGCCCGCCTCCTCAAGATCCGCGGCCGCGCCATGCAGGCCGCCGTGCCGGTCGGCCAGGGCGCCATGGCGGCGCTCCTCGGCCTCTCCTTCGCCGACGCCGTGGCGGTCGCCGCGGAAGCGGCCCAGGGCGAGGTCTGTCAGGCCGCCAACGACAACGCCGACGGTCAGGTGGTGGTCTCCGGTTCCAAGGCGGCGATCGAACGCGCCGTCGAGATCGCCAAGGGCCGCGGCGCCAAGCGCGCCATGATGCTGAACGTCTCCGCCCCCTTCCACTGCGCGCTGATGCAGCCCGCCGCCGACGCCATGGCGGAAGCGCTGGCGAAGGTCGCGATCGTCCGCCCGGTGGTCCCGGTCGTGTCGAACGTGCTCGCCGCCGCGATCTCCGATCCGGAAGAGATCCGCCGCCGTCTCGTCGAGCAGGTCACCGGCACGGTGCGCTGGCGCGAGAGCGTGCAGTATCTCGCCGGCCAGGGCGTGACGCGTCTCTTGGAGATCGGCTCGGGCAAGGTCCTGTCCGGTCTGGTCAAGCGCATCGTCGAGGGCGTCGAGGCGGTGCCGGTCGGCACGCCCGACGACGTCGAGAAGATGGTCGCCGCCCTCGTCCGAGGCGGCGAATCCAACGTCTGAGGAGAAGCCCATGTTCGATCTCACCGGCAAGGTCGCCCTCGTCACCGGCGCGACCGGCGGCATCGGTGCCGCCATCGCCAGGGCGCTGCATGCCCGCGGCGCCACCGTGGCCCTCTCCGGCACCCGCGAGGCCGTCCTCGAGGCGCTCAAGGCCGACCTCGGCGAGCGCGCCGAGGTCTTCGTCGCCAATCTCTCCGACCGTGCCTCGGTCGACGGCCTGATCCCGGCGGTCGAAGCCAAGCTCGGCCGGCTCGACGTGCTGGTCAACAACGCCGGCATCACCCGCGACAACCTCTTCATGCGCATGAAGGACGAGGAGTGGGATCAGGTGCTCGAGGTCAACCTCGGCTCGACCTTCCGCCTCGCCCGCGCCGCGGTGAAGGGCATGATGAAGCGCCGCCACGGCCGCATCGTCTCGATCACCTCGGTGGTCGGCGTCACCGGCAACCCGGGCCAGGGCAACTATGCCGCGGCCAAGGCCGGCATGATCGGCATGTCCAAGTCGCTCGCCCAGGAAGTGGCGAGCCGCAACATCACCGTCAACTGCGTCGCGCCGGGCTTCATCGCCACGCCGATGACCGACGCGCTGAACGACAAGCAGAAGGAAGGCATCCTCGGTGCCGTTCCCGCCGGCCGCCTCGGCACGCCGGAGGAAATCGCCGCCGCCGTGGTCTTCCTGGCCAGCGACGAGGCGTCCTACGTGACCGGCCAGACGCTCCACGTCAACGGCGGCATGGCCATGATCTGACAAGGAAAACTCCCGAGCTTTCGGGGTTTTCCGCCGTTTTCCCGATGCGTTCCGGCGACTGGTCAAGGTCGGGAAAGTGTGCTAGCAACCACCCCGGTCCCGCCCTCAGCGGCGGGGCCGTCGGACCTTCGGGACGAGATGCGAGAGCAGCGTTTCGAAGGAACGGCATGACGATCACGAGGGGGAGGGACCCGCAGGGTTCCGATTCTTCGGCCGGGGGGCGAGATCGTCGAACATTCCGTGAGCGGTCGGTCGCCGAAGGGCGTCGCGGACCGAACGGGCAAGGCGCGCGACGGCGGTCGGGGGGAGATCCTTCCTCCTCCGCGGAGAGCGCCCGCGGCAGCGGCGCCAGCCGTGACCGCGTCTTTGGAGTTTCGCATCGGGGCGCCGGCATGAGGTCGGTGTTTTCGGGGTCGGTTTATCCTGTACTGGGAAGAAGAGCACATGAGCGACATCGCTGAACGCGTGAAGAAGATCGTGGTCGAGCACCTCGGCGTCGACGCCGAGAAGGTGACCGAGAACGCGAGCTTCATCGACGACCTCGGCTCCGACTCGCTGGACGTGGTCGAGCTGGTCATGGCGTTCGAGGAAGAATTCGGCGTCGAGATTCCGGACGATGCCGCCGAGACCATCCTGACCGTCGGCGACGCGGTCAAGTTCCTCGAGAAGAACGTTTCGGCCTGATCCCGTCGGGTCCGCTTCCCGCGGACCAAGGCGTTTCTTGACGAGAATCCGCGCGCCGGCCCCCGTGGCCGGCGTGCATGTGTCGGGTGATCCCTGCCGTGGGCGCCCGCCCGATCGCCGAACCGTCGCGGATGCCTCGTGCTTCCTGCGGCGGATCGTCCTTTCGATCGGCTCGCTCGGGCCCACGGGCGCGGACGGCGTCGACCGCGATCGCATCGTCGGGGCTCCCGCCGCCCGCCGAGCGACGTGCGCTTCGACCCTTCCGTCGCGTTCCTCCGATGCTCCTCCCCGGTCCGCCCGCGCGCGGATGCATGTCGACGATCGGCGGGAGAAGAGAAGCGAGGTCGCGATGCGTCGAGTGGTCGTCACGGGTCTGGGCATGGTCACGCCGCTGGGCTGCGGTGTCGAGGAGACCTGGTCGAACATCCTCGCCGGCAAGAGCGGCGCGGTTCGCATCACCGATTTCGAGGTCGACGATCTGCCCTGCAAGATCGCGGCGCGCATCCCGCGCGGCGACGGCACGAACGGCACCTACAATCCCGACCTCTTCATGGATCCCAAGGAGCAGCGGAAGGTCGACGAGTTCATCGTCTTCGCCATGACCGCCGCCAAGCAGGCTCTCGCCGACGCCGACTGGCATCCCGAGAGCCGTGAGGACCAGCTCGCCACCGGCGTGCTGATCGGTTCCGGCATCGGCGGTCTCGGCGGCATCTACGAGGCCTCGCTGACCCTCAAGGAACGCGGTCCCCGCCGCATTTCGCCCTTCTTCATTCCCGGCCGCCTGATCAATCTGGCCGGCGGCTACGTGTCGATCGAGCACGGGCTCAAGGGCCCGAACCACGCCGTCGTCACCGCCTGCTCGACCGGCACCCACGCCATCGGCGATGCCGCGCGTCTGATCGCGCTGGGCGATGCCGACGTGATGGTCGCCGGCGGCGCCGAATCGGCGGTCAACCGCCTGTCGATCGCCGGTTTCTGCGCCACCCGCGCGCTGGTCACCTCCTACAACGACGAGCCCACCCGCGCCTCGCGTCCCTACGACAAGGACCGCGACGGCTTCCTGATGGGTGAGGGCGCCGGCATCGTCGTGCTCGAGGAGTACGAGCACGCCAAGGCGCGCGGCGCCAAGATCTACGCCGAGGTCATCGGCTACGGCCTGTCGGGCGACGCCCACCACATCACCGCCCCGTCCGAGGACGGCGACGGCGCCTATCGCTGCATGGAAGCGGCCATCAGGCGGGCCGGCATCGCGGTCTCCGAGATCGACTACATCAACGCCCACGGCACCTCGACCATGGCCGACGGCATCGAGCTCGGCGCCGTCGAGCGCATCCTCGGCGACCATGCCGAGAAGGCGGCGATGTCCTCGACCAAGTCGATGACCGGCCACCTGCTCGGCGCCGCCGGCGCGATCGAGGCGATCTTCTCGATCCTGGCGATCCGCGATCAGATCTGCCCGCCGACCATCAACCTCGACAATCCCTCGGTCGAGACGAAGCTCGACCTCGTGCCGCACGTGCCGAAGAAGAAGAAGATCGACGTGGTCCTCTCCAATTCCTTCGGCTTCGGCGGCACCAACGCCACCGTGATCTTCCGCAAACCGGAATGAGCCGGCGAGGGGGCACGCCCCCTCGGACGAGCCTGCGGCGGGGTCCGCCCCGCCGTCCCGCCCGCGGAACGTGGTTTTGCCATGTTCCTCCCGTTGTGTCGTCGCCGACCACGGGTCGATTCGGCCATTCGCGCCGCGAGGTGTCATGACGTCTGACAACAACGAGTCGAACGGCGCCGGGGGCGTTCCTCTGCCGAATTCGACCGAAGTTCCCGCTTCCACCGCCGAGACGGCCGCCACGCCGGCGCCGGCTCCGACTCCTGCGCCCGCCGCCGCTCCGGCGGCGCCGGAGGCCGCGCCCGCAGAGCCCGCCCGCACGGTGCCCAAGAGCCCGCGCGCCGCGATCGAGCCGACCGAGGTGCCGCCGCCGCCCAAGCGCTCCAAGAGGGCGCGTTCCTCGACCGTGAACTTCCTCAACGGCATCTTCACGGTGCTGACGGTGATCGTTCTCGGCCTCGGCGGCTTCGCCTGGCTGGCGCGCCAGCGTTTCGACGCCAAGGGCCCGCTGACCGCCCCGGCCGTGGTGCTGATCCCCAACGCCGCCTCGACCGGCGTGATCGCCGACATCCTGGAGAAGAAGGGCGTCATCTCCGACGCGACCACCTTCTCGCTCGCCGCCAAGCTCGGCGCCACCACCGACAAGCTCAAGGCCGGCGAATACGAGTTCGCCCCCGGTGCCTCGATGCGCGAGGTGATGGAGGACATCGCCGAAGGCCGCACCGTCCAGCATCGCCTGACCTTCCCGGAAGGCTGGTCGAGCGAACAGATCGTCGCCCGTCTCAACGACACGGCCACGATCTCGGGCAAGAAGATCACGGTGATCCCGGACGAGGGCTCGCTGCTGCCCGACACCTATTCGTTCTCGATCGGCTCGACCACGCGCGAGCAGATCATCGAGCAGATGAAGAAGGCGATGGAGCGCCGCGTCGCCGACGTCTGGGCGCATCGTTCGCCGAACCTGCCGCTCGCCACCCCGCGCGATCTGGTGATCCTCGCCTCGATCGTCGAGAAGGAGACCGGCAAGGCCGACGAGCGTCCGCGCGTCGCCGCCGTCTTCATCAACCGGCTGAAGCGCGGCATGCGGCTCGAGACCGACCCGACCGTGCTCTACGGCCTCTACGGCGGCAAGGCCTGGCTCGAGGGGCGGACGATCACCCGCGCCGACCTCGCCTCGCCGAACCCCTACAACACCTATCGCATCGCCGGTCTGCCGCCGGGCCCGATCTCCAATCCGGGCCGCGCGGCGCTGGAGGCGGTCGCCAATCCCTCGCGCACCGACGAGATCTTCTTCGTCGCCGACGGCACCGGCGGTCACATCTTCGCCACGACGCTCGAGGAGCACAACCGCAACGTCGCGCGCTGGCGCCAGATCGAGCAGAACCGCAAGGCGACCGAGGGCTCGGGCGCCAACTGACCGGCCGAACCGCGGCCGGCCGCATCGTCGAACATCAGACGGGGGCGCCGGTCCGGCGACCCCCGCCGTGCATCGGGGGGTCGTGATCGATGGCGCTCTATTCCATGACGGGCTTCGCCCGCCGCGACGGCTCGGTCGCCGGCCAGCGCTGGAGCTGGGAACTGCGATCGGTCAACGGCAAGGGCCTCGACGTCCGTCTGCGCCTGCCGCCCGGCCTCGACCGGCTGGAGATCGCCGCCCGCAAGCGCCTGACCGACCGCCTGACCCGCGGCAACGTCCAGGCGACGCTGACGCTCGCCCGTGAGACCGCGGCGACGACGCTGCGCATCAACGAGGAGGTGCTCGCCGCCGTCCTCGCCGCGATGAACCGCATCGCCGACAAGATCGACGCCACCGCCCCCACCCTCGACGGCATCCTCGCGATCAAGGGCGTGCTCGAGACCTCCGAGACCGAAGAGGACGAGGAGACCCGCGCGGCCCTCGACGCGGCGCTGCTGGCCGGCCTCGACGACGCCGTCGCCGACCTTCTCGCCGCGCGCGCCGGCGAGGGCGAGGCGATCGGCCGCGTGCTCTTCGGCCAGATCGACGAGATCGAGCGCCTGACGCTCGCCGCCGAGACCCACCCCGCCCGCACCGTCGAGGCGATCCGCGCCCGGCTCGCCGCCCAGGTCGCCGAGCTGATGGACGCGGTCCCGGCGCTCGACCCGCAGCGGTTGGCGCAGGAGGCGGTGATGATCGCCACCCGCGCCGACATCCGCGAGGAACTCGACCGGCTGAAGACCCATGTCTCCGAAGCGCGCAAGATGCTCGCGGGCGGCGGCGCCATCGGCCGCCGTCTCGACTTCCTGACCCAGGAATTCAACCGCGAATCCAACACGCTCTGCTCCAAGGCCAACGACCGCGAGCTGACCGCCATCGGTCTCGACCTCAAGGCCGTGGTCGACCAGCTGCGCGAGCAGATCCAGAACATCGAGTGACCGCATGATCGCCGCCCCCAAGCCCGCCTCGTCGATGCCCGGCACCCCCACCACCGGCCGCCGCGGCCTCGGCCTCGTGCTGGCCTCGCCCTCGGGCGCCGGCAAGTCGACGCTGTCGCGCCTGCTGATCGAGCAGGAGCGCGAGATCTCGCTTTCCGTTTCGGTCACGACGCGCGAGCGCCGCCCCTCCGAGATCGACGGGGTGCACTATCACTTCATCGCGAAGAACCGTTTTCAGAACCTGCGCGAGCACGGCGAACTGCTGGAATGGGCCGAGGTCCACGGCAATTTCTACGGCACGCCGCGCGAGGCGGTAGAACAGGCCTTCGCCGACGGCCGCGACGTCCTCTTCGACATCGACTGGCAGGGCACCGTCCAGGTCAAGGAGAAGCTGCCCGACGACGTCGTGGCGATCTTCATCCTGCCGCCGTCGATGAAGGAGCTCGCCGCCCGTCTCCACCGCCGCGCCGAGGATTCGGAGGCGGTGATCGCCAAGCGGCTGGAGAACGCCAAGGTCGAGATCGCCGAATGGCGCCGTTTCGACTACGTCATCGTCAACGACGACCTGTCGCGCGCCTACGACGACATCCGCGCCATCCTGCGCACCGAACGCCTCAAGCGCTTCCGCCAGACCGGCCTCGACCGCTTCGTCGACGGGTTGCTGACGGAGGGGTGAGGGCAGGGCCTTCCGCCGTCAGGGTAGGCCGGCGTGTGCCGCTTCCAGCGCCGCCACGTCGAGCTTCCGCATGCCCATCATCGCGGCGCGCACGCGTCCGGCCGCCTCCCGGTCGGGCGAAGCGAGCAGCCGCGGCAGAGCTTCCGGCACGATCTGCCACGAGACGCCCCAGCGATCGGTCAGCCAGCCGCAGCGGCTCTCCGCGCCGCCGTCGGCGACGAGCGCCGCCCACAGCCGGTCGGTCTCGGTCTGATCGGGCGTGGTGACCGAGATCGAGACGGCCGGCGTCTGCCGAAAGGTCGGCCCGCCGTTGAGGATCATGTAGGGCACGCCGACGAGCGTGAAGAGCACGACCATCGGTTCGTCCGTGCCGTTCCACGCCGTCTCGAGGCGACTGTCGGGCAACAGAGATACCCAAAGGCGTGCCGCCGCCAGGCCGTCCTTCTCGAACCACAGACAGGTTCGAACGTCGAATCGGGAATCCATGGGCCGGTCTCCGTCGCGACCGCCGACGCCGCCCGTGAGGCGGCGTTTCCACGCGAGGCGACTCTACCGCGCCTTCAGCGCATTCGCCAACGCCACGAAGCCCGCGACGTCGATCTCTTCCGCCCGGCGCGTCGCCTCGATGCCGGCGGCCTCGAGCAGCGCGGCCGCGTTGCCGAGGCTCTTCAGCGACTGGCGCAGCATCTTGCGGCGCTGGCCGAAGGCGGCGGCGACCACCCGTTCCAGCACGTCGGGATCGACCGCCAGCGGCTCGGCGCGCGGGATCAGCCGCACCACCGACGACGTCACCTTGGGCGGCGGCGTGAAGGCCGACGGGGCGAGATCGAACAGGATGCGCGCCTCCGTCCGCCAGCCGGCGAGCACGCCGAGGCGGCCGTAGTGGTCGTCGTCGGGCGTCGCGACGATCCGCTCGGCGACCTCGCGCTGGAACATCAGTGTGGCGGAAGCCCACCACGCCGGCCAGGGCTCGGCACGCAGCCAACCGACCAGCAGCGGCGTCGCCACGTTGTAGGGCAGGTTGGCGACGAGGCGGGCGGGGCGGCCGAAGCCGTGCTCGGCGACCAGCGCCGGCATGTCCTGCTCCAGCGCGTCGCCCTCGATCACGTGCAGCCGGCCGGGATAGCGCTCGGCGATCTGGGCGAGCGCGGCGATGCAGCGCCGATCGCGCTCGATCGCCACCACCTTGCCGGCGCCCTCGGCGAGCAGTGCCCGCGTGAGACCTCCGGGACCGGGGCCGACCTCGACGATCAGCGTGTCCTCGAGCGGCCCGCCGGCGCGCGCGATGCGGGCGGTGAGGTTGAGGTCGAGCAGGAAGTTCTGGCCGAGCGACTTCAACGCCGAGAGCTGATGCTCGGCGATGACGTCGCGCAGCGGCGGCAGGTCGTCGATCTGGGCCATCACGCTTCGCTCATGGCGGCGGCCATCCGCAGCGCCGCCTCGAGACTGTCGGGCAGCGCCACGCCCTTGCCGGCGATGTCGAGCGCCGTGCCGTGATCGGGCGAGGTGCGCACGAAGGGCAGGCCGAGGGTGACGTTGACCGTCTCGTCGAAGGCGAGCGTCTTCACCGGGATCAGCGCCTGATCGTGATAGGCGCAGAGCGCCGCGTCCCAGGTCGCACGCGCCCGGGCGTGGAACAGCGTGTCGGCCGGCAGCGGCCCGCGCGCGTCGATGCCTTCGGCCCTGAGCCGCGCGACGGCCGGGGCGATCACCTCGATGTCCTCGCGCCCCATCGCGCCGTTCTCGCCGGCATGCGGGTTGAGGCCGGCGACGGCGAGGCGCGGCCGGGCGATGCCGAAGCGGGTCGCGAGGTCGTGGGCGACGATGCGGCCGGTCGCGACGATCGTGTCGGCGTCGAGCTCGGCGGCGGCGCGCGCCAGCGAGACGTGGACGGTCACCGGCACGGTGCGCATCTCCGGCCCCGCCAGCATCATCACCGGCCGCCACGCGACCCCGTCGGGCGGCGGCGCCAGCGTCGCGGCGAGGGCGCCGAGGAACTCGGTGTGGCCGGGGTGCGAGAAGCCGATCGCATAGAGCGCGTGCTTGTTGAGCGGATTGGTGACGATCGCCGAAGCGCGGCCGGCGCCGACCAGTTCCACCGCCTTCTCGATCGCCGCGACCACCAGCGGCGCGTCGCGCACGTCGAGCACACCCGGCACGCCGGGCACGTCTTGGCCGAGGTCGAGCACCGGCAGGGCGCGGTCGAAGACCTCCACCGCTTCTTCCGGCGCGACCACCTCGATCGGCACGTCGAGGCCGAGGAGGTCGGCGCGGCGGCGGAAGAGATCGGCCGTGCCGATCGCCAGGAAGGCCGGCAGGCGGGAGGTGTGGCGACGGGTCCAGGCCAGCACCGTCAGGTCCGGGCCGATGCCCGCCGGTTCACCGCAGGTCAGCGCGAGGGGAGGGCGTCGACCGCCCGCGGGACGCTCGGCCAAGACAGCCTCACTTGCGATAGTCGATGATGGCGATGCGGCGCAGATCGTTGACGTAACGACGGGCGAAGACCTCGCCCTCCTTGGCGCGCAGTTCGTCCTCGACCTGGTTGCGGATCTGGAAGTCGCCCGAGAGATCGCGCTTCTCGCAGACCGCCACCATCTCGATGCCGACCGGCGAGCGCTGCGGCTTCGACAGGTGGCCGACGGCGACGTCGGAGATGAGGCCGCGGAACTGTTCGGGAAGCTCTTCGGCGGTGCGCTTGCCGAGGTTCTTGACCAGCGCCTCCGGCACGCCCTTCACCGCGTCGACCAGACCGTCGCAGGAGGTGACGCGGGCGCGCAGCGCCTCCGCTTCCTTCATGCGACCGCCGTCGTTGCCGCCCTTGGTGATCAGCAGCGCGACCTGCTTCAGCGTGTACTCGGTGGTCTTGCCGTCGTTCTTGCCGGCATTCTCCTTGGAGGTGCCTTCCTTCTTGGCGAGCGCGTCGACGACCTGGGAATCGGAGATCTGGACGGTGCGGTTGAAGCGGCCGACGACCAGCTGCTGCCAGATGATCTGGACGCGCAGGCGATCCTTGAGGTTCTTCGGGCTGATGCCGCGCTGGCCGAGGCCCTGGGCGAGCTGCGCCGGGGTGATCTTCAGACGCGAGGCGATCGAGGCGAAGGCGGCCTCGACCTGCGCGTCGGAGACCGCGACGCCGACGCGCTTGGCTTCCTGGAGCTTCAGCTTGTCGTCGATCAGCTCCTCCATCGCCATGCGCTCGACCGAGGCGGCGGAGGTGCGCGCGGTCAGCTGCATCAGGCGGGCGCGTTCCGAGATCTCGTTGGAGGTGATCGGCTCGTTGTTGACGACGACGCGGATCTGCGACGCCGCCCGCGCAGGGACGGTCGCGGCGATCAGTCCGCCGGCCAGGGCGGCGACAACGGCGGCGACGACGAACGGACGGCGGGCTCTCGACATCGAAATGCTTCCTCGGGGCGATACGCGACACAACCGCCGGCGGCCGATGGCCGACGGCGATGCGAAGTCTGCGGGTCCGACCGTCTTCCTGCAAGGCGGAAATGGCGGATGTGTGGTCGATCCGCCGTTCGGTCAGTTGGACGAGGCGAGGCTGTTCGACAGACTGCCGTCGCCCAGCGTCCTCAGGCCGAAGCGGAGGAAGATCGTCTGGTCGTGGATCTGCTTGAGCAGGCCGGAATCGACCGACCAATAGGTCGATTCCGAATAGGCCAGCGAGATCGAGAAGCTGTCGTTGTCGTAGCCGATGCCGCCGTTGGCGCCCGCCATGGCCCGGTCGACCAGATCGTAGCGCACGCCGCCGAACAGGCGCCAGGTCGGCGACAGGCGCAGGTTGCCCGCGGTCTGGATCTCCGAGCGGTCGGCCTTGAGCGAGTTGCGAATGGCGACCGGCGTGGTGCCGTAGGCACCGGAGGCGGCATAGGCGTCGAGCAGATCGAAGATCTGCCGCGGCGTCCGCTTGTAGGCCCAGGTGACCGAGGCCGACAGCGGGCCGGAGGCACCGGATGCCTGGATGTCGGAGCGCTGCAGGGCGAGGCTGCGGGCATCGAGACGCGCCTGCGCGCCGACCCGGAAGCCCATCGAGCTGTCGAGTGCGAGGCCGCCGACCCAGTCGGAGACGTTGGTCTCGAGGCCCGAGCCGAAGGCGGTCAGCGGCACCGCGCGACCCGCCGCCGCTTCCGACAGCAACTGGTCGTAGCCCGGATAGGCGAAGGAGTTGGTGCCCGACAGCAGGTAGGAGCGGCCGAACAGTGCCGACATCGAACCGCCGGCCGGACCGTGGAACGAATAACGGCCGCCGACGTTGAGGCGGGTGCCGCCCTCGGCGCGATCCCAGCCGGAGAACTTGTCGGCGCGGAACAGCGTGGTGTCGTCGAAGACGACGCTCTGCGCGTCCTCGTTGGGCAGGCGCGCCGACCACTGCTCGTTCGGCCGCAGCACCAGCTGCGCCATCGGCGCGAAGGTGTGGGCGCCGATCGTCGTGCCCATCACGAAGGGATAGGCATAGTCGAAGGCGACGGTCGGCGTGACGCGGCCGAGCGTGCCGTCGGTGACGAAGCCGACCCGCTGCTCGTCGTTCGAATGGTTGTAGAAGACGTCGCCGCGCAGATTGACCGACGGCGTGAACACCTGACCGAACGGATCGATGAACTGGCGTCGCCACGCCACGATGCCCGAAACGCGCGAGAAGGTGCCGGCGATGCCGTAGACCCGCCCGGCGGTGTCGATGTCGGTCTTCGACCGCGACAGGCTGGTGAGGTTGGCCTTGAGCGAGAGCTCGCCGCCGAGCACCGAATTGTCGGCCACCTTGTCCCAGTCGACCACCGGATGGACGACCGGCTGCTTGTCCTGCAGCTGGGTGCCGGCGCCGAACAGCATGTTGTTGCCGGCCGAATCGAGCGGGTTGTCGTCGTTCAGCACGGTGAAGCGATAGGCCCGCGCCTCGAACCACGACTTCATCCCCTCGCCGCGCAGGAACACCGTCGAGATCGAACGGTCCTGGGCGCTGGTGGTCAGGTGATACTGGTCGAGGAAGCGACGGTCGGAGACCGCGGTGACGTCCCAGCCCCAGCTCCACTTGTCGGAGAGCGAGAAGGTGCCGGTGGTGTTGAAGGCGCCGCGCTCGCGACGATCGCCCGACGTGGCGACGAAGGCCTCCGGATGCATCTGCGAGATGCCCCAGCCGCGTGCGGTGATCAGGCCGGAATCGATGCGGTGACGCATCTCGACGTCGGCGAGCACACCCTGCCGCGACAGCGCGACCGGCGAGAAGGTGGCGTCCCAATCCGCCGTGGGCGCCCAGTAGAAGGGCACCTGCACACCGAGACCGAGGGAATTGGAATTGATCACGCGCGGCAGCAGGAAGCCGGTCTTGCGCCGCTCGGACGGATCGGGATGCATGAAGAAGGGCACCCACGCGATCGGCGTGCCGAGGAGCTCGAGCTTGGCGTCCTCGTAGTAGATCGTCTTTTCCTGCTGATCGTGGATGATCTTGGCCGCCTTGATCTGCCAGAACGGCGGCTTGTCGGGCTCGTTCACGCAGGTCTGGCAGGCCGAATAGACGCCCTTCTCGAAGACCGTCTTGTTGCCCTCGGAACGCTTGGCGCTCTCGGCGGCGAAGCGCGAGCGGTCGATCGTGTCGATGCGCAGCGATTCGACGAAACCGTCGGAGAAACCCTCCGTCACGTCGATCTTCGGCGACGTCATGACGTTGCCGTCCTTGTCGACGATGCGGGCGTCACCCTCGGCGACGACGCGCTGCGACGAGCGGACATAGACGACGCGGCGGGCCGTCAGCACGTTGCCGCGGTAGTAGATCGCCACCGATCCGATCGCCGTCACCGTGTCGGCCTTGTCGTCGTAGACGACCTGATCGGCCTCGAGCACCATGCGATCGCCCGGCGGCAGGCTCGGCGCGGAGACCTTGGGCGCCACGTTCAGCGATCCGCCCGTCCCCTTGGACGAGGCGGCGGTCGCCGGATGGGCGAGAAGAAGCGCGAGAAGAAGCGTCGAGACGCCCGCCGCGAGGCGGGCCGACCGGCGGGCGACGATCGACACGGTTCTACCGTCGGGGACGGTGCGGGTCATGTCAGCCGTCCTCCTGGTGAAGCAGAATCGTGAAACCGATCGAAGATGCGACCACAGCCGGTGTCCAGGCAGCCAGGACAGGTGGGACGATTCCCACGCCTCCCATTCCCCGAGCCACCTCTCCGGCGACATAAAGCACGAAGCCGGACGCGACGCCACCGAGAATCATGCGTCCTATGTTGCCGAACCGGAACACTCGCAAGGAAACCGTCGCGGCGATCAGGACCATTGCGACCAATAGCAGCGGCCGGGCGAGAAGCAGTTGATATTGAAGCTCGAACTGGAACGCTGGAAGACCGGCGGCACGCGCCGTCTCGATGAAGGACGGCAGTGCCCAGAACGACACGGTGTCGGGTTCGACGAGGCTCTCGCCGATCTGTTCGGCCTTCAGCCGGGTGGCCACGAGCCAGGTGTCGTGATGCTCCGGAGCCTCGCCCGGACGCGAGACGACGACGTCGGAGAGACGCCAGCGGCCCTCGGGCTCGTGGTCGGCGACGGCGGCTTCGATTCGGCTCTGGAAATGCCCGCGCGCGTCGAAGACATGCATCGTCACACCCGACAGGTGCAGGCCCCGGCGGGTCGCCTGACGGGCATGGACGATCGATTCGCCGTCCTCGCCGCTCTGACGCAGCCAGACCTCGCGGGCGTTGTCTTCGGACCGCCGCTGGGCGTTGCCGGCGAGCTCGGCCTGCAACTCCTCCGACCGGCCCTTCAGATGCGCGGCGACCGGGTTGTAGGCGACGGTCGCGACGATGCCGAGCGCCACGGCCACGGCGAGCGGCGGTGCGAGGAACTGCCACACCGAGATGCCGGCGGCACGTGCCACCACCAACTCGAGCTTGCGCGACAGCGCGAGCAGGCCCGCCATCATGCCGAACAGCGTGGCGAAGGGCAGCACCTGCTCGGAGAAGGCCGGCACCCGGAACAGCGAGGCGGCGAGCGCCGTCCCCCAGCGGAAGTTCGGCCGGTCGATGTTGGCGCGGACCATGTCGAGGAAGTCGAACAGGAACACGATCAGGAAGGCGATGGCGAAGATCGACGCCACCGCCAGGAAGGTGCGCTTGGCGAAATAGCGTCCGAGCGTCGGTCCGATCACGGCGCGTCCTCCTCGCGGTTGGAGGAGAGGCCGAGCTTCTCGACGATCCGGCCGACGAGGCCCGACGCCCGTTCGCCGACGGCGTCGATCGCCCGGTCGACGAAGGCCGGCGCCTCGACGCGGCGATCGGTCGCCACCACGAAGACGCACCAGCCGATCGTTCCGAGCGTCAGCACCCACAGGATCGCCAGCGCCGCGTCGGAGGCGCCCGCAGCCGAGGTCGCGGCGAAATGCAGGCCGCGCAGCACGCCGACGGCGACGATCGCGCCGATGATCGGCAGACCGCGATTCTCGCGCGTGGTGCGCGCGTCGCCGAGCGCCAGGAAGGCGAAGAGCGCGAAGA
The DNA here is from genome assembly GCF_056313705.1 of Pinisolibacter sp. DMC100. NCBI lineage: Bacteria > Pseudomonadati > Pseudomonadota > Alphaproteobacteria > Hyphomicrobiales > Ancalomicrobiaceae > Pinisolibacter > Pinisolibacter sp. DMC100. The sequence continues at coordinate 1,876,549 of NZ_JBQUZT010000001.1, forward strand.
CGATCGGCAGGAACGGCTGGGTCAGCCGGTCGTGCAGCTCGGAGCGCAGCCGGCCGGCGTTGTTGCGGGCATAGTCGTCCGGCTTCGGCCCGCCCGCCGTCCACAACTCCGGCGTCGAGCGCTCGGAGGGACGGAAGACCGGCGCCGAGGTCGTCGGCGTCAGCGCCGACAGGTCGAAGGCATAGGACTGGAAGTCGATCAGCGACAGATTGCCGTCCGAGGTGGCGCGCCGCTGGATGACGCCGTCGCGCATGACGAGCAGCGTCTTGCCGAACATCTCGATGATCGACGCCTTGTCGGCGATGTAGGTGAAGGACACCGCCGGATCGCGCGCGTCTTCGACGAACAGCCCGCCGAGCGAGCCGTCGGGCGCGCGGGCGCGGATGTGGAAGGTCAGGTTCTTGTCGATCGAGATGAAACGGCCGGGCTGGACGATGTTGGCGACCAGGTCGACGTTGATCCGGGCGAGGTTCTCGCGCAGCACCCGGAGCGAGGTCGGCGAGCCCCACACCGAGAGGAACATCATCGTCGCCGCCACGATCCCCGCCAGTGCCAGGAGCGGCTTCAGCACGACGAATCGCGATGCGCCGGAGGCGTTGAGGACGACGAGCTCGCTGTCGGAATTGACCGAGTTCAGCGTCTGGAGACAGGCGATGAACAGCGCGAAGGGGGCGACGACGATCGTCAGGAAGGGCAGGGCGAGGGCGGTGATCTTGAGGAAGGTGAGAAGTGCGGCGCCCTTGGCGGTGACGAGGTTCATCTGCCTCAGCGCCTGCGTCGCCCAGACGACGCCGATCAGCGCCCCGAGCGACATCAGGAAGGCGCCGGCCGCACGACGGAAGATGTAGCGCTCGACGAGCTTCATTCTCTTCCGTTCGTCCTCCACCGTCCGCCGGCACGGATCGCGCGCCGCGGCCTCCACCGAGACGACATAGCCGCTTCGCGCGGCTTGTTCACCCCGGAACGTCGTCTGTCCCCAAGGATCGATCAAACGCCGAGAATGCCTAACGCATCGCTTGGAAACATGGTTAACGCGGCAAACCCGACTTTCCCGTGTCGTCGCGCGCGGCGCGATCGGCGGCGAGACGCTTGCCCCGGAGGCTCGCGCGCGCCACATTCCATCGAACTCGTCGCCCGCCTCGCGGCGCGACGCCGCCTCCCGACCGGTTTTCCGGCCGATCTCGTCTCTCCGGCCGATCTTCGGCCTCGGACTTCTCTCCGGCCGCTCGCGCCGGGCCCGTCGATTTCCCAGGAGTGTCGCCTCGATGTCTCGTCCCTCGATCTCGTTCGCCGAACCGAAGGCTCCCGCCTCCGGCGTCCTCGTCGCCCTCGTCGCCGAGGATCTGGTCCTGTCGCCGACGGCCGCGGCCCTCGACACCGCGATCGGCGGGGCGATCGGTCGCGCCGTCGCCAAGGCCGCCTTCAAGGGCAAGGGCTTCGCCACCCTCGACGTCGTCGCGCCCGTCGGTACCGAGCTCGACCGCGTGTTGCTCGTCGGCATCGGCAAGCCGGCCGAATGGGTCGAGAAGGACTGGCTGCGCCTCGGCGGCGTGATCGCCGGCAGGCTCGTCGAACTCAAGGCCGCCGCCGCGACGGTCCTGCTCGAGCGCGCCGACGCCGTCGCCGTCGAGGCGGCGCAGGCCGTCGACGTCGCCCTCGGCGCCCGCATGCGCGCCTATGCCTTCGACCGCTACAAGGCGAAGAAGAAGGACGACGAACCCGAGGTCGAGCTCGCCCTGACCGTGGCGCTCGCCGGCCACGCCGCCGCCAAGAAGGCCTGGAAGGCGCGCGGCGAGGCGATCGCCGACGGCGTCACCCTGACCCGCGATCTGATCTGCGAACCCGCCAACGTGCTCGGTACCGAGGAATTCGCCGACCGGGCGAAGAAGCTCGAGAAGCTCGGTGTCGAGATCGAGATCCTGACCGAGAAGGACATGAAGAAGGCCGGCTGGAACGCCCTCCTCGGCGTCGCGCAGGGTTCCAAGCGTCCGCCGCGCGTGGTGGTCATGCGCTGGAACGGCGGCGACAAGGATGCCGCCCCGATCGCCTTCGTTGGCAAGGGCGTGGTCTTCGATTCGGGCGGCATCTCGATCAAGCCGGCCGCCGGCATGGAGGACATGAAGGGCGACATGGGCGGTGCCGCCGTCGTCACCGGCCTGATGCACGCGCTCGCCGCCCGCAAGGCCAAGGCCAACGTGGTGGGCGCCATCGGCCTCGTCGAGAACATGCCCGACGCGGGGGCCCAGCGCCCCGGCGACATCGTCAAGTCGCTGTCGGGCCAGACCATCGAGGTCATCAACACCGACGCCGAGGGCCGTCTCGTGCTCTGCGACGTGCTCTGGCACGTCAAGGAGAAGGTGAAGCCGGCGGCGATCGTCGACCTGGCCACGCTGACCGGCGCCATCCTGATCGCGCTCGGCAAGATCAACGCCGGCCTCTTCTCCAACGACGACACGCTCGCCGGCAACATCACCGCCGCCGGCCTCGCCACCGGCGAGACCGTGTGGCGCATGCCGCTCGCCCCCGAGTACGACAAGCTGATCGACAGCACCTGGGCCGACATGAAGAACACCGGCGGCCGCGACGCCGGTTCGATCACCGCGGCGCAGTTCCTCAAGCGCTTCGTCGGCGACGTGCCGTGGGCCCACCTCGACATCGCCGGCACGGCGATGGGCTCGCCCGCGACCGACCTCAACAAGGCCTGGACCTCGGGTTGGGGCGTGCGCCTGCTCGACCGCCTCGTCGCCGACCACTGGGAGAAGTGAGGCGGGTTCGGGAGGCGGTCTCCGCCTCCCGGCCCCCTCGGAGCCCGCGATGACCGAAGTCCTCTTCTACCATCTCCAGACCCGCAGCCTCGAGGAGACCCTGCCGGGTCTGCTCGAGAAATGCCTGGAACGCGGCTGGAAGACGGTGGTGCAGGCGGGATCGGTCGAGCGCCGCGACGCGCTCGACGCCCATCTCTGGGCCTATTCCGACGACAGTTTCCTGCCCCACGGCATCCGCCCGGAGGAGCTGACCGAGACCGCCGTCCGGCTCACCGCCGAGGCCGATCCGGCCGAAGGCGCCGCCGTGCGCTTCCTCGTCGACCGCGCCGCCCCGCCGGGCGACTGGACGGTCTACCAGCGCCTCGTCTTCCTCTTCGACGGCAACGACCCCGAAGCCCTCGTCGATGCGCGCGAGAACTGGAAGACCGTCAAGGCGGCGGGCGTCGCCCCGACCTATTGGATACAGGACGACCGCGGCCGCTGGGCGAAGAAGGGCTGAGCCCTCCGCCTTGCCGCGACCGTCGGTCGCGCGCCCAAAGTCGGCGTCGCACCGGAACTTCGGTCACATCCCGACGAGGGGTGACGGGCCTAGACCTTCTCGCATGCCGGGCGACGGCCGCGTCCGGCGAGCCAAGCGAAAGGTCACGTCATGAAGAAGCTGCTCCAGTCCGTCGCGGTCGCCTTGCCCGTCGTCCTCGCCACCGCGGCGATGGCGGGCGACGCGCCCCTGCCGAAGTTCGACAGGGAACACACCGCCGTCCTCATCACCGATCCGCAGAACGAGTTCCTCTCGGAGAAGGGCAAGCTCCACAAGCTGCTCGCCGAGAACCTCGCCGAGCTCGGCACGGTCGACAACATCGAGAAGCTGATGGCCGGCACCAAGAAGATCGGCATGACGCTGGCGGTCGATCCGCTCGTCTACACCGAGCTCGACGGCACCTGGAAGAACGCCGGCGCGCTGCAGCGCCAGCTCCTCGACATGAAGGCGCTGCATCGCACCGCCCTCGCCGATCCCAAGGGCTTCGAGGGTTCGGGCGCCGACTTCTTCGACCGCTACAAGCCCTACATCCACGACGGCAAGACCGTGGTCGTGGCGCCGCACAAGATGTACGGCCCGGAGAGCAACGACCTCGTCTACCAGCTGCGCTCGCGCGGCATCGACACGGTGGTGCTCGGCGGCATGGTCGCCAACCTCTGCGTCGACAGCCACATGCGCGCGCTGATGGAGAACGGCTTCCGCGTCTGGGTGGTCAAGGACGCGGTCGGCGCGCCCGGTGCCGACGCCTACAAGGCGGCGCTGGTCGACTATTCGATGATCGCCAACGGCGTACTGACCACGGCCGAGGCGCTGAAGGCCATGGGGCTCTGAGACCGGGCGTCCGGGTTCATCCCCCGAGCAGGCCCGGACGCACCGCGCGCCCCGCGACGCACGATCGACGACCCTCCCGCCGCGTCGCGGGTCCCCCGAACGGGCGCCGTCCCTCCCGCGACGGCGCCCGTTTCGCCCCTTGCGGTGGTGAACGGCGCTCACCATGATGGCGGCCTCGAGAGGACCCGCCGATGCCCCGCCGCATGCCCCACGATCACGACGAGATGCGCGCCCGCGCCGTCGCCTCCGCCCGCGCCGCGGTGGCCGAAGGCGGCATCCCGGCGCTCACCGCCCGCCGCGTCGCCGGCGAGCTCGGCTGTTCGGTCGGCTCGCTCTACAATCTCTTCGTCGATCTCGACGACCTCGTGCTGCACGTCGCGGCCTCCGTCGTCGACGACATGCAGGCGGCGCTCTTCGGTCCGCCGCTCCCGGCCGAGCCGGCCGCGGCGCTGATCGAGATCGCCCTGCGCTACGTCGTCTTCGCCGAGCGCGAGGGCCGGATCTGGGCGCTGGTCTTCGAACACGAGCCCGGCCACGATCGCCCGACGCCCGCCTGGCACGTCGCGCGCATCGAACGCCTCGTCGCCTCGGTGGCGGCGGTCGCCGCGCCCCTCCTCGGCGGCAGCGATCCGGCGGCGGCGCGCGCCGACGTCGAGGTGCTGTGGGCCTCCGTCCACGGCATCGCGGCGCTCGCGCAGAAGAACAAGCTCGGCTTCGTCACCGCCACGCCGCCGGCCGATCTCGCCCGCCGTCTGGTCGCCGCCTTCCTCGCCGGTCGTTGATCGAGAGCATGAAACGGAAACCAACAATTCGAATCGATAGCGACGCGTCGAGCTTCGACGTTGTGGCGCGCCGACCCGCGGTTTAGATTCGATCTCGTACGGGCCGACTGAGCCACCGAGCCATCGGATCGCCGCCCGTCGCGCAACGCGGCATGCACGAGGCGCCCTCCCGGGCGGGGACGATGATCCGGCGTCGACTGGTCTTCTACACGACATCGCTGTCGGGCGGCGGCGCGGAACGGGTATGGGCCGTTCTCGCCTCCGAATTCGCGCGCCGTGGCCACGACGTGACGCTGGCGCTCGACTTCGACGCCTCGGAGAACCGCGGCTTCATCGCGCCGGAGGTCAAGGTGCGGGTGCTCGGCGTCCGCCACTTCCGCTCGGTGCTGGCGCTCGGTGCGCTGATCGCCGAGACAGATCCGGAACTGGTGATCTCGGCGATCGGCGGGTCCGACATCAAGGCGCTGCTCGCCTCGCTGCCCTTCGGCCGGCGTCGGGTGGTGACTTCGTTCCACGGCTATCTCGCCAACGAATCGCGGCTCTTCGGCTTCCTGCACTTCATGCTGGCGCGGCTGTGGACCTGGTGGTCGCTCGCCGCCGTCTGTGTCTCCGACGGCCTGCGCCGCAACGTGATCGAGCGCTGGCACGCCGTCGCCGCTCGCTGCGTCCGCATCTACAACCCGATCGCCGTCGAAGGCACCGACCCGGGGCTGACTGCCGAGGGGCTCGCCCGCCGCGACAAGATCGTCGTCGGCGTCGGCCGCCTCGTCGCGGTCAAGGGCTTCCCCTTCCTCGTCCGCGCCTTCGCTGCGATGCGCGATCGCGACGCCCGTCTCGTCATCCTCGGCGCCGGACCGGAGCGCGAGGCGATTCTGGCCGAAGCGGTCCGTCTCGGCGTCGCCGACCGGCTGGAACTGCCCGGCTACGTCGCCGCCCCCTGGGAATGGTACGGCCGGGCGCGCTGCTTCGCGCTGTCGTCGGAGGTCGAGGCCTTCGGCAACGTCGTGGTCGAGGCGCTGGCCCACGGTCTTCCCGTCGTCGCCACCGCCTGCGACGGCCCGACCGAGATTCTCGACGATCCCCGACTGGGCGTCATCGTGCCGCAGGGCGACGTCGAGGCCTTTGCCCGCGCGCTCGACGCAAGCCTCGCCGATCCGGGCGACCCCGCGCCGCGCATGGCACGCGCCGGCGAATTCTCCGTCGCCGCCGCCGTCGACCGCTACGAGGCGCTGTTCGAGCGCGTCATCGCCGGTCCGCTGCGCTGAAACCGCCGGCGATCGTCGTCGATTTCCAAAAATCCAGAATTTCGCAAATTGCGACATGCATAGACTGCATGGATTGCAGTCGATTTTTCTTCGCGTCGTGTCTCGGCAAGGCCGACCGAAAGTACAAATTCGCGACATCCGGCAAGATGACGCATTCTTTCGTCGCGGTCTCGGGCCTATACCGACGCTGTCGAGCGGCGAAGACGGCCGTATGCGACAAAAAAGAACGGAGGGCGGCGGCGAACAACGTCGTCTTTCGCAAAGAAGACGTGTCGATTCGATTTGGGCAATGGAAGAAGAGACCGACCTGGACGTCGTGGGAACGACGCGACGGTCGCGTGTCCGAACCTTTCGGCGATCGGTGGGCAGACGATCGCGGAAGACGAATCGTCGAGACGTCGGATCAGGGCATCGTCCCGACAAGGAAAGCCATCCCCATGATGAAGATCGGTCTCACCACTCTCGCCCTTCTCGCCGCGACGACCCTCGGCGCGCTCGCTGCCGACACTTCCAAGCTCGTCCTGCCCGGCGACATCACGCTCGAGCAGGCGATGAAGGCCATCGACGCCGCCAAGGCCAAGGCCAAGCAGCAGGACACGCTGATGAACATCGCGATCGTCGATGCCGGCGGCAACCTGAAGGCCTTCGCCCGCATGGAAGGCGCCTTCCTCGGTTCGGTCGACATCTCGATCAAGAAGGCCAAGACCGCTCGCCTCTTCAACATGCCGTCCAAGGACCTCGGCGCGCTGGCTCAGGTCGGCCAGCCGCTCTACGGCATCGAAGTGACCAACGACGGTCTGGTGGTCTTCGGCGGCGGCGAGCTGATCAAGGACAAGAACGGCATGATCATCGGCGCCATCGGCGTCTCGGGCTCGTCGGTCGAGAACGACATGGCCGTCGCCCAGGCGGGTGCCGCGGTCGCCGGTCAGTGATCCGACGCAGAGACGACCGGCCCCGAGCCGGTCGACCCTAACCATCGTCGGGCGCGGGGCGCGAGAGCCCCCGCGCCCGATGTCGTTTTCGACCTCTCGTCCATGCGAGCCGCCGGTGCGAGGGGGCTCGCATCGGCTCCTTTCGTAGAAGCGCCTGCTGTCCGATGACGCTCGCCTCCGGTCCTCTCCCCCTCGAGGGGGAGAGACAGAGAGGGGGGGGGGCAGCTTCGGTTCGCTCTCGGCTCCGCGCGCGGGGAGAGGCCCTTTACCCCCCTCCCTGTCCCTCCCCCTCATGGGGGGAGGGGACGATGGAGATCCGCCCGTCGAATCGAGATGTGAGCAGGGCGCGAGAGTCGCAGCGCAGATGTCGTGTCGAGCGCGCCATCCGCTCGGCGCAGGTTCCAAGCCCGAGTCGCTCCCGCGCTCCCGCCCGTCCACGGCGCCGTTCTGTATCATTTTTGCTCTTGCAACTCATTCGCAACATTGCGAAGCTCGATCTGCCCACGACAGGACGGCTGCCGCGACGTGGCCGCCGTCGCCCGAGCAGAGAGAGACGACGGAATGAGCGTGAACGTGATCTACGGCTCCGACGGCGGAGCGACCAAGGGCATCGCCTCCCGCATCGCCAAGCGCGCCCAGGGGCGATCGATCGACGTCAAGGACGCGACCAGGAGCGACTTCGAGAGCTGCTCGCTGCTGATCCTGGGCTCGCCGACCTACGGCAACGGCGACCTGCAGACCGACTGGGAGGCCCATCTCGGCAAGCTGCGGGCGGCCGAGCTCGCCGGCCGGCGCGTCGCGCTGTTCGGCACCGGTGATCAGGAGACCTACCCCGAGAGCTTCGTCGACGCGATGGGCATCCTCTACGACCTGGTGGTCGAGCGCGGCGCCACGGTCGTCGGTTTCACCGACACCGCCGGCTATTCCCACATCGCCTCGACCGCCGAGCGCGACGGCCGCTTCGTCGGTCTGGCGCTCGACCCCGACACCCAGTCTTCCAAGACCAATCCGAGGATCGAGGCATGGATTGCCGGTCTGCTCTGAAGGCGGCGACGCTGAAGATCTGTCACCATCATCTCTACGAACTGTCCAAGGGGCTCCGCCCCTTGGCGATGATGACGCTGACGCGGGACGAAGCCGCGCCGGTGATCGCCGAGCTGGTCGCCTCCGGCGTCGCCCATCACGTCCAGAACCTGTGCCGAGCCAAGGTCAACGTGGTCTTCGGCCGCCCGTCGGCGGTCGCCACCGCCACGACGCTGCTCGCCCGGCCGCTCTGCGACCTCACGCCCGAACAGGACTTCATGCTGGGGATCCTGCTCGGCTACGACCGCGAGCAGCAGTGCCTGCGTTATCTCGCCCGCGCCGAAGGCGGCCGCGTCGAACCGGTCGACACCGCGGACGCGGGACGTGGCCTCGTGCACTGAGGTCGGGCGGGGGAGGGCCCGCGGCCCTCTCGCCCTCACTCGTCGAGCGCCGCGCGCTCGGCCTCTTCGTGTTCGGCGGAGAGCTCGAGCCAGGTCTCTTCGGTCTCGGCCAGCGCCTTCTCGGCGTCCGACCGCGCCTTCATCAGCTTGGTGCCGCGCGCCGCGTCACGGGTGAAGAGGTCGGGGGCGGCGAGTTCGCGATCGAGCTTCTCGAGCTCCTTCTGGAGCTTCTCGATGCGTGCCTCGGCGTCCTTGATCTTCTTGCGGAGCGGCGCCAGCGACTCGCGCAGCGCCGCGGCGGCCCGGCGACGATCGAGGGCCGAGACGCGACCCTTGTCGTCGGCGTCGCCGCCCTTGTCGGTGTTCCTCGAGCCGTTCGAGCCCTCGAGCACCAGCTTGCGATAGTCCTCGATGTCACCCTCGAACTCCTTGACCGTGCCGTCGACCACCAGCATCAGCCGGTCGGCGGTCGCCTCGACCAGATGGCGGTCGTGGCTGATCAGGATGACGGCGCCTTCGTATTCGTTGATCGCCCGGATCAGCGCCTCGCGGCTGTCGATGTCGAGATGGTTGGTCGGCTCGTCGAGGATGAGGAGGTTGGGCCCGGCGAAGGTCGCGAGACCCAGCAGGAGGCGCGCCTTCTCGCCGCCCGAGAGGTCCTTGGCCGGCGTGTCCATGCGGCTGGTCGACAGCCCCATCCGCGCCACCCGCGACCGCGCCTTGGCTTCCGGCTCGTCGGGCACCAGGCGGGCGACGTGCTGGAACGGCGTCTCCTCGGGGCGCAACTCGTCCATCTGGTGCTGGGCGAAATAGGCGATCGACAGCTTGCCAGATCGCGCCGCCCGGCCGCCCTGCGGCTCGAGCTTGCCGGCGAGCAGCTTGGCGAAGGTCGACTTGCCGTTGCCGTTGGAGCCGAGCAGCGCGATGCGATCCTCGGGATCGATGCGCAGCGTGATCTTCCTCAGGATCGCCTTGCCCGGCTCGTAGCCGACCGCGACGTCGTCGAGCGCGACGATCGGCGGGGCGAGTTTCGTCACCGGCTGCGGGAAGGAGAGGGGAAGCGCGCTCTCGTCGGTGAGGGCGGCGATCGGCTGGAGCTTGGCGAGCGCCTTCATCCGGCTCTGGGCCTGCCGCGCCTTGGTCGCCTTGGCCTTGAAACGGTCGATGAAGGCCTGCATGTGGGCGCGCTGGGCGTCCACCTTCTCCTTCATCTTCTGCGTCAGGATCATCTTCTCGCGGCGCTGCCGCTCGAATCCGTCGTAGTCGCCGCGATAGGCGACGAGCTTGCCCTGATCGAGATGGACGATCATGTCGACGGCGGCGTTCAGCATGTCGCGGTCGTGCGAGATGACGACGACGGTGTGCGGATAGCGCCGGACGTATTCCTCGAGCCACAGCGTGCCCTCGAGGTCGAGATAGTTGGTCGGCTCGTCGAGGAGCAGCAGGTCGGGCTCGGAGAAGAGCACCGCCGCGAGCGCCACGCGCATGCGCCAGCCGCCCGAGAATTCCGAGCAGGGCCGAAGCTGCGCCGCATGGTCGAAGCCGAGACCGGAGAGGATGGTCGCCGCACGCGCCTCGGCCGAATGGGCGCCGATGTCGGCGAGGCGGGCGTGGATCTCGCCGATGCGGGCGGCGTCCGTCGCCGTCTCGGCCTCGGCGAGCAGGCTCGCGCGTTCCTTGTCGGCGGCGAGCACGAAGTCGATCAGCGAGGTCGCCGAACCCGGCGCCTCCTGCGCGACCTGGCCGATGCGGGCGCCCCTGGGCACCTGCACCGTGCCGCTCTCCGCCGACCAGTCGCCGGTCAGGATCTTGAAGAGCGAGGTCTTGCCGGTGCCGTTGCGGCCGACGAAGCCGGCCTTGGCGCCGGTCGGAATCACGACGGACGCCCCCTCGAGCAGGGTGCGGCCGGCGATGCGGAAGGTGAGGTCCTGGACGACGAGCATGGCCACTTCTCTAACCGAGACGACGCGAGGCGTCGACCGCGGCGTCGGCCGATCGGCTATGAGGCCGCACGCGACCCCTTCGTGGCGTGCCCGTGGCCTGACGGCAACAGCCTCGTCTCCGTCGTGGACAGGCCGGTGGAGGGCGATCATGCGAACCGATTCGCCCCGAATCTGCCCTCGTATCTTCACGTCTCGTTAAGAAACGACGGGCACAACGGACACATGAGGTCACCGACCTCGAAAACCCAATGATTTCCACGTCTCGGACGCACGCGCTCGCCGGCGCGCGGGCGCTCGCGGCGGCGTTTTCCCCGGAGGCCCGACCATGAAGCCGACTTTCGACAAGCGTATTCTGGTGATGGGCCTGCTGGTGCTCGCCGCGCTCGCGTGGCGGCCGGCCGAGCGCCTCGCCTACGACACGCTGCCGACCGGCTCGATCAACCGTCCGGCGCAGCCCTGACGCGCCGCCCTGGCGCCACGGTTTGAGCTAGGATGCCGCGAAACGCGATTCTGGCGAGGACATCATGGCGGTATTGGTCACCGGCGGCTGCGGCTACATCGGCAGCCATCTGGTCTGGGCTCTGAGCGACCGCGGCGAGGCGGTCGTCGTCCTCGACGATCTCTCCACCGGCTTCGACTGGGCGATCCCGCCCGAAGTGACGCTGGTGCGCGGCGACATCGGCGATCCCGCCCTGCTCGACCGGTTGATGGCCGACGGCGCGATCGAGGCGATCGTCCATTTCGCCGGCTCGATCATCGTGCCGGAGAGCGTCTCCGACCCGCTCAAGTACTATTTCAACAACACGGTGAAGTCGCGCGAGCTGATCGCCGCCGCCGTGCGCAACGGCGTGAAGCACTTCGTCTTCTCCTCGACCGCGGCGGTCTACGGCAATCCGTCGGTCATCCCGGCGCCGGAAGACGTCGCGCTCGCGCCGGTCTCGCCCTACGGCTCGTCGAAGCTGATGACCGAGATCATGCTGCGCGACACCTCGGCCGCCCATGACTTCCGCTACACCGCGCTGCGCTACTTCAACGTCGCCGGCGCCGATCCGAAGGGCCGCACCGGTCAGTCGACCAGGGGCGCGACCCACCTGATCAAGGTCGCCTGCGAGGCCCATCTGGGGCTGCGCACCGAGATCCAGGTCTTCGGCACCGACTGGGACACGCCGGACGGCACCGGCGTGCGCGACTACATCCACGTCGCCGACCTCGCCGCCGCCCATGTCGTCGCCCTTGATCGGCTGCGCGCCGGCGCCCCCTCGCTCGTCGCCAACTGCGGCTACGGCAAGGGCTTCTCGGTGCTCGAGGTGCTGAAGGCGGTCGAGCGGGTGACGGGGGCGAAGCTGCCGGTCACCTACGGTCCGCGCCGGGCGGGCGATGCCGCGGCGATCGTCGCCAGGGTCGACCGCATCCATGCCGAGCTGCCGTCGTGGCAGCCGGAATGGGACGACCTCGACACCATCGTCGACCACGCGCTCGCCTGGGAAAAGGCGCTGCAGGTCCGCAATCGGCGGTGAGGGCGGGCCTCAGGGCCCGAACACCGACCACCCCGCGGCCTTGGCCAGCCGCTCCAGCGCCATCGTGCCGAGGCGCGAGTTGCCGATTCGGTTGAGCCCCGGCGACCACACCGCGATCGACGCCTTGCCCGGCACGACCGCGAGAATGCCGCCGCCGACGCCGCTCTTGCCCGGAATGCCGACCTTGAAGGCGAAGTCGCCCGAGCCGTCGTAGTGGCCGCAGGTCAGCATCAGCGCGTTGATGCGCCGCGCCCGCTCGCTCGACACCACCCGGCCACCGACCGTCGGATGCCGACCGTCGAGGGCGAGGAAGCGCCCGGCGGCGGCGAGCTGGCGGCAGCTCATGGCGATGGCGCACTGGTGGAAATAGACGCCCAGCGTCAGCGCCGGATCGTGCTCCAGATTGCCGAAGGCGCGCATGTAGTTGGCGAGCGCCACGTTGCGATGGCCGGTCGCCGTCTCCGACCGCGCCACCGCCTCGTCGATGAAGACGTCGTCGTCGTCGCAGACGTGGCGGACGAATCGGAGAATTTCTCCGATCGCCACCTTCGGCGCGTGGCCGGCGAGCAGCACGTCGGTGACGACGAGCGCGCCGGCGTTGATGAAGGGATTGCGCGGGATGCCCTTCTCCGCCTCGAGCTGGACGATCGAGTTGAAGGGATTGCCCGAGGGCTCGCGCCCGACCCGCTTCCACAGATTGTCGCCGATCTTGCCCAGCGCCAGCGTCAGGGTGAAGACCTTGGAGATCGACTGGATCGAGAAGGGCTCGTCGGCATCGCCGGCCGCATGGACCGTGCCGTCCGCCTCGATCACCGCGATGCCGAATCGCCCCGGATCGACCTTGGCGAGTTGCGGAATGTAGGTCGCGACCGCGCCGCGATCCGCCTCCGCCGCCATGTCGGCGGCGATCTCGGCGACCAGGGCGGAGAGGTCGACGCTCACCGGCCGCCCTCCCGGTCCTCGACCGCACGGCCCGCCGCAGCGGCGGCCTCGGGGAACGCCGCGACCAGCGCGTCGCGCCGTGCCGGCAGCACGCCGCGCTCGGTGACGAGCCCGGTCACCAGCCGCGCCGGGGTGACGTCGAAGCCGTAGTTGGCGACCGGCGAGCCCTTCGGCACGATTCGCACCGTCTCCATCCGCCCGTCGGCGGTCTCGCCGCGCATGTGGGAGACCTCCTCGGCGCCGCGCTCCTCGATCGGGATCTCGGCGATGCCGTCGGCGAGGCGGAAGTCGATGGTGGGCGAGGGGAGTGCCACATAGAAGGGCACGCCGTTGTCCTGCGCCGCCAGCGCCTTCAGATAGGTGCCGATCTTGTTGCAGACGTCGCCGTCGGCGGTGGTGCGGTCGGTGCCGACGATCACCACGTCGACCATGCCGTGCTGCATCAGATGGCCGCCGGTGTTGTCGGGGATGACCGTGTGCGGCACGCCGCGTTCGCCCAGCTCCCAGGCGGTGAGCGAGGCACCCTGATTGCGCGGCCGGGTCTCGTCGACGAAGACGTGGATCGGCAGGCCGGCGTCGAAGGCCTTGTAGACCGGCGCCGTCGCCGTGCCCCAGGCGACGCAGGCGAGGCGCCCGGCGTTGCAGTGGGTGAGCACGTTCAGCCGCTCGCCGGGCTTCTTCTTCGCCAGAATCGCCCGGAAGACGTCGAGCCCGTGGTCGCCGATCGACGAACAGATCGCCACGTCCTCTTCCGTGATCGTGGTCGCCAAATCGAAGGAAACGCGCGCCCGCTCGCGCGCGGGCACACACGCGAGGGCGTCGCGCACCCGGTCGAGCGCCCAACGCAGGTTGATCGCCGTCGGTCGCGTCGCGGCCAGTCGCGCATGGGCGGCGGCGAGCGAATCGTCGGAACCGTCGGCCCGCATCGCCAGCGCCATGCCCCAGGCGGCGGTCGCCCCGATCAGCGGCGCACCGCGCACCCGCATGGTCTCGATCGCCTCGGCCGCGTCCTCGAGGGTCTCGAGCACCCGCAGGATCGAGCGATGGGGCAGTTCGGTCTGGTCGATGATCTCGACGAGCCCGTCGGCGGTCGGGCGGATGGAGCGGTCGGGCAGTCTCATGTCGATCTCCGAAAGGGCGGGCGTCGACCGACACTAGACGGCTTCACGATTCGGATCGACCGCCTCGGACGAGTCGTCGCAGGCGGCCTCGAACCGCCTTCCGAGCCTACGGCTAAATACGCAGACGGGGCGCCTCCCGGTCTCCGAAGGCGGGTCCGGACCACTCAACGGGGCGGAAAAGCCCCTTCGAGGCCCCTTCCGGCGATCCCGAGAAGGTGAACAAAACGTTGAGAAACTGCGGGAAATCGAGGGTTCGCGCAGTCCGAGTGTGACGACGATGCAACATCGCCCCCGGAACAGGCCCGGCGACGCCCCCGGACGGCCTCGAGGGACTTCCCATCGGCGAACGACAGCGTATGTTGGCCTCGATCGGCGACATCGTGTGATCCTCGGCATACGTCGGGAGTGGTCGGGCGATCCGGGGTCGGGTCAGGACCCGTCGTCGAAAACATACCTCCAGGGGGTTTCAACATGAACTTCAAGACCGTTCTTCTCGCCGCTGCCGCTCTCGGCGTCGCCGGCACCGCTCAGGCCGCCGACCTCGCCAAGAAGGCGCCGGCCGCTGCGAACTACGTGAAGGTGTGCGACGCCTACGGCGCCGGCTTCTTCTACATCCCGGGCACCGAGACCTGCCTCAAGATCTCCGGCTACGCCCAGGCGCAGTACAACATGTACTGGGCTTCGAAGAACGCCGTTCTCGGCGGTGGTATTTACGGCTGGCACCGTAACCAGAACGGCATCTCGACCGGCGCTCGTGGCGTCCTCGAGTTCGACGCCCGTTCGAACACCGAAATGGGCCTCCTGCGCTCGTTCATCGGTCTCGAAGCCAACAACAACTCCTACGGCGTCGGCAACGGCATGACGCTGAAGAAGGCGTTCATCCAGTTCGGCGGCCTCACCGCCGGTCGCGCGACCTCGTTCTTCGACTTCTGGACCGGCTACACCCAGTCCGCGTTCCTCGAAGCCGCTCACTCGGACGCCAACGTCAACCTGCTGGCCTACACCTTCGCTTTCGGCAACGGCATCTCCGCCACCGTGTCGATCGAAGATCCGTCGACCACCGATGACTCCGGTCGCCGCAACAATTTCTTCGTTGCGGGCTCGACGGTTTACACCGGCATCTACGGTGGCGTGCATACCCCGGATCTCGTCGCCAACGTGAACGTCCAGCAGGCCTGGGGCTCCGCCCAGATCATGGGCGTGCTGCATGACGATGCTTCGGCCGTCTCGGGCGTGAACGGCAAGCTCGGCTTCGCCATCGGCGCCGGCGTGCAGGTCAACCTCCCGGCTCTCGGCCCGACGACCGCCCTGGCTCTCCAGGCTTCGTACGGCAAGGGCGCTCTCGCCTACGTCTCGCCGTCCTTCGACGGTTCGGTCGTCGACTTCGGCGTCGCCGGCGACGTCAAGCAGAACACCGCTTGGGCGATCGCGGGTGGCCTGACCCACGGCTTCACCAAGAGCATCTCCGGCAACCTCGAGGCGTCCTACGCCCAGTATCGCACCGACCGCGCTCTCGCGATCGGCGATTTCAACCAGTGGGACGTTCAGGGCAACGTGACCTGGTCGCCGGTCAAGAACCTCTCGGTCATCGCCGAGCTCGAGTACCGCAACGTCGACTTCTCGTCGGCTGCTACGGGCCTCGACTACTCGGCTCTGGTCGGCGTTCTCCGCGTGAAGCGCTCCTTCTGATCGGTTCCCCGATCGGACTGAATCGGACCCGGCAGGCGACTGCCGGGTCCTTTTCTTTTTGCCTCCGCGAAAGCCGCGTCGGATCGTCCGGCGCGGCTTTCCGTATGAAGGGTGCCGTCGGCCCGTCGAGGCGATTCGGCGACGATTCGCGAACCGCTGTGATGTGGCCGAGCGAGTGGGCGATCCGACGCGTTCGGCCGATTCTCCGGGGCTGCGTGAAAACCCGGATGCGCCGATCGCACCCGCAATGCCGTGCCCGCCACATGTTTGGCCGGCTCGTGCCCAATTCGTGGTCTTCCTGCAACACATTGTTCCGGATTGCATCTCGAGGGCCTCCCGACCACCTCGGGGCGCTTCCAAAAGTCGAATGGTTCGATAGTGTCGTGATGACCGGAGACGAGAGGTTCGCCAGCGGATCATCGTCGACGCCGGGTCGGGTCAGGGCCTCGGCCGGTTTCATTTCTCGACAGGGGGAACTCATGAACTTCAAGTACGCTCTCGCCGCTGCGGCGCTCGTCGGCCTCGCCGGCACCGCCCAGGCCGCCGACCTGGCCAAGAAGGCCCCGGCCGCTGCCAACTACGTCAAGGTGTGCGACGCCTACGGCGCCGGCTTCTTCTACATCCCGGGTTCGGACACCTGCCTCAAGATCGGTGGTTTCGCCCGCTTCCAGCTGACCGCCTACGGCCCGTCCCGTAACTGGAACACCACCCATGGCGGCGTCTATGGCTGGACCCGTGGCCAGAACGGCATCTCGACCCTCGCTCGCGGCAACCTCCAGTTCGACGCTCGTTCGAACACCGAGCTGGGCCTCCTGCGCTCCTACATCGAGTTCTCGGCCGACAACGTGTCCTACGCTGCCGGCGGCGGCACGAACGTCTACCTGAACAAGGCGTTCATCCAGTTCGGTGGCCTCACCGCCGGTCGTTCGCAGTCGAACTTCGACTTCATCACCTCGTCGGGTCCGTTCACGCTGTCGTCGGGCACCGGCCCGGTTCCGGACGTGCTCGTCAACCTGCTCGCCTACACCTTCTCCTTCGGCAACGGCATCACCGCCACGCTGTCGATCGAAGATCCGTCGACCTCGGCCAACTCGAACCCGGCCGGTTCGACCCAGGCCGCTCGTCGCTTCAACTACGTCGGTCTCGCTGCGACCGGCCCGTACGGCGGCGTGCACACCCCGGATCTCGTTGCCAACCTCAACGTGACCCAGGCTTGGGGCTCCGCCCAGCTCTCGGGCGTTCTGCACTCCGACGACTCGATGGTCGAAGGCGTGAACAGCAAGCTCGGTTGGGCCGTCCTCGGCGGCGTGAAGGTCAACCTGCCGATGCTCGGCGAGGGTGACGTGTTCGGCCTGCAGGGCACCTACTCCAAGGGCGCCGTGTACTATGCCTCGAACGGCTTCCAGGGTGGTTCGGTCGCGGTTGCTCGTGACTTCTACGTGAACGGCACCAACGTCGAGCAGGCCACCGCCTACTCGGTCTACGCCGCTCTGACCCACAACTGGACCAAGAAGATCTACACCACGGTCGGCCTCGGCTACACCGGCTTCGAGGCGCCTGCCGCCGCGAAGAACACCTCCACCACCGACGACTTCACCTTCCTGGACGCTCGCGCGACCCTGGGCTGGAAGCCGGTCACCAACCTGCTGATCGCCGGCGAAGTCGGCTACGGCCGCGTCGACTACAAGAACAACGTGGCTGGTACGCGCGTCGACGCGGACAAGGTGCAGTTCGACCTGCGCATCCAGCGCTCGTTCTGATCTCTTTCGAGATCGGGAATTGGAAAACCCGGCGGGCAACCGCCGGGTTTTCTCTTTTTCGGGCCGACGGTGCCGTCCGCAAGGCTTGCGCGATCGTCGCACCCTGCAGCGGTTCTCGAGGATTGTCGCGCCTCGCGCGCGTGATAGTCTGACGCCGCGTCGTCGGTGATCGGGCTCCGGCGGCGCCTGTCGCGCGAGCGCCGTTGCCGCGGTCTCGCCGATGCCCACGCCGAGCGAGGTCTCCCCGCATGAGTCGTTTCTCCTGGTTGATTCGCGATGGCCTGATCGCCGCCGTCGCCACGCTCGTCGCCGGCCTCCTGGCCTTCGGCCCGATCGCCGCCGACGTCTCGGGCCGCACCGTGGCCGACCTGAAGGCCGGCGGACGCGACTGGGTCGCGGTCGCCATCGACGGCCGCGACGTCACGCTGACCGGCGTCGCCCCCGATCCAGATCTGCGCGCACAGGCGGTCGCGGCCGCCGAATCCGTCTGGGGCGTCCGCGTGGTCGCCGACGAGACGACCGTCCTGCCGCTCGCCGCGCCCTATCCGACCGCGGTCGAGCGCAGCGCCGACGGCGTGAAGATCTCCGGCGCCGTCCCCAGCGAGGCGGCGCGTGCCGCACTCCTGAAGCGGGCGGCGGCGCTCCTGCCCGGCGTCGAGATCACCGACGAGCTGACCCTCGCCCGCGGCGCCCCCGCCGCCTGGGCCGAGCGTGTCGACTTCGCGCTCGCCCGCCTCGCCGGGCTGAAGACCGGTGCGGTGAAACTCTCCGGCGACGAGCTCTCGATCGGCGGCGAGCCGCGCGACTGGGCGACCTGGCGGTCGATCGAGGATGCGCTGACCAAGGCTCTCCCCGCCGGCCTGCGCGTCGCGCTCGACACGCTCTTCGTGCCGAAACCCGATCCCTACCGTGTCGGTCTCTCCGCCAAGGGCGGTGCCGCCACCGTCGACGGCTTCCTGCCCGACGCCGCGGCGCGCGACAGGGTGCTGACGGCGCTGAAGGCGCGCTTCGCCTCGGTCGACGACCGGATCGCCATCGCCCCCGGCGCGCCGTCGGGCTTCGTCGAGGCACTGCTGGCGCTCGCGCCCCATCTCGCCCGGCTCTCCGATCTCGACTTCGAACTCACCGGCACCTCGGCCAAGGTCGGCGGGTCGGCCGCCACGGCCGAACTCGGCGAGGCGATCCTCGGCCGCATCAAGGCGCTGCTGCCCTCCGGCACGGTCGTCGCCGCCGCCCGCATCGCCGCGCTGCCGCCGCCGCCCCAGGTGGCGCCGGCCGAGTGTCAGGGCGCGCTCGCCGCCGTCCAGACCGGCGAGAAGATCCTGTTCGAGACCGGCAAGGCGACGCTCGACGAGGAGAGCACGCGGCTGCTCGACCAGTTGGTCGCGACCTCGCTGATGTGCGTCGACGCGCGCATCACCGTCGAGGGCCACACCGATTCGCTCGGCGACGCCGAGGCGAACCAGGCGCTGTCGGAGGCGCGCGCCAAGGCGGTCGTCGACTATCTGGTGGCCGGCGGCATCGCCGGCGGGCGACTGACCGCGGTCGGCCTCGGCGCCACCCGCCCGGTCGCCGACAACGACAGCGACGACGGCCGCCAGCGCAATCGCCGCATCGAATTCCGCGTCGAGTGAGGAAGGATGCCGACATGACCTATCTGATCACGATGCTCTGGCCCTACATGGTCGCCGCCTTCGCCGTCGGCCTCGTGCTGAACTGGCGTCGCTCCGGCGCCGACGCGGAATGAGGGGACGATCGCCATGCTGATGCTGATCCTCGAGACCTTCGTCCTGATGCTGATCTCGGCCCTCCTCGGCTCGGCCCTCGGCCGGATGTTCAAGGAGGCCTTCGGTCCCTTCGGCGTCTGGGACGAGCCCTGGCTGCGCGAGGGCGGGGCGAAGCCGCCGGCCCCCGTGCTGCCGGCCGCGCCGACCCTGCTCGACGCCGCCGAACGCGCCCGGCTGAAGGCGGCCGCCGAGGCGGTGCCCGTCGCGAAGCCGGTCGCCGCTCCGGTGGCCCCGGCTGCTGCTCCGGTCGGCGAACCGGCCCCGGCCCCGCCCCCCGCTCCCGCACCGGCCCCCGCGGCTCCCGCCGAACGCCCGACCGCCGGTGCGACCCCGCCGCCGAGCGCCGAGGATCTCGCCCGCGCCGCCGCCGCCGATGCTCACGGCGAGCGGCCGGCCGGTGCCTTCGAGGCCCATGGGGCGGAGATCGACGATCTCGAGATCATCAAGGGCATCGGGCCGCAGAACCACGCGCGCCTCAACGCTCTGGGCATCTGGAGCTTCGCCCAGATCGCCGCCTGGACGCCGGAGAACGCCAAGTGGGTCGGCTCGTATCTCGCCTTCGCCGGCCGGATCGAGCGCGAGGACTGGATCGGTCAGGCCAAGGCGCTGATCGCCGCCAGGAAGGGCTGAGCTCGCAAAGAAGGGGCCGCGGCTTGCGCCGCGCCCCTCACGCCCCGACGCGGTCGAGGAAGGCGACGAGGCCGTCGAGCGAGGCGTCGTCGTCGAAGAGTGGCGCATGGCCCTGATCGGGGACGGTCAGGCTCTCGAAGGCGCGATGCCGCGCCGCCATGTCCGCCACCGTCTCGGCCGTCAGCAGGTCGGAGAGCGCGCCGCGCACGCAGAGCGTCGGCACGTCGCCGAGCGCCTCGAAGAACGGCCAGAGATCCGGCATCGGCGTATCCGGCGTCACCGCGTCGAGCGTGCGGGCGAGCGCCGGGTCGTAGTCCATCGCGGGCCTGCCGCCGACGTCGCGGAAGAGCCGCCGCGCATAGCGCTCCCACGCCGCCCGGTCGAGCGCCGGGAACTCGTCGCGATTGGCCTGCGCCAGCACCGCCACCATGGTCGGCCAGTCGATGCCATCGGGCAGCGCCCGGCCGACGTAACTCTTGATCCGCATCAGCCCGGCGAGTTCGATTCTGGGCCCGATGTCGTTGAGCACCGCGGCGCGCACCAGGCCGGGCGCCACCAGCGCGGCGATCATCGTGACGATGCCGCCGCGCGAGGTGCCGAAGGACGTCACTTCCGCGATGCCGAGCCCGGCAAGCGCCGCCCGCGTGTCCTCGAGCTCCTGCACCGGCGTGTAGCGGGCGGGATCGGGGTCATATTGCGAGGCGCCGCGGCCGCGGAAGTCGAGGGTGATGCAGCGCCGCGCCGGCGATCCGCCGTCGCCGGCGACCAGCCGGGCGATCGCCGGCTCGAAGTCGCGGGCGTTGCGCGTCAGCCCCGGCAGGCAGAGGACCGGCCGTCGATCGGTCGGCCGCGCCGGCGCATAGTCGCGCCCCGCCAGCACCAGCCCGTCGGCTGAGAAGAAGCGGAACGGCCGATGCGGCGTGCCGAGCCCGTCGCGGGTCGTCGGCCCGAAGGCGATGCCGGAGGGGCCGGATGCGGCCTCCGGCGACGGGAGAGGGGCGGGCGCGGTCAAACGAGGCTCTCCGAACGAAAAGGGGCACCTCACGGTGCCCCCAATGATGCCTGCGAGGCAAGCCGTCTCAGTTGCTGCCGAACCACGAGCCGATGCCGCCGCCCGACGACGAGGCCTTCGGCACCGAGCCGGTCTGCGACGGCCGCGCGCCGATGCCGCGTTTGAGGTCGTTGGCGATCTGCAGCTTCTGCCCGTCGAGGCGGAAGCGATAGACCTGCAGGTTCTCGAGCACCCGGTGGACGTAGTTGCGCGTCTCGGAGAAGGGGATGCGCTCCATCCAGTCGACGATGTCGACGTCGCCGGTGCGCGGATCGCCGTAGGCCTGCACCCAGTCGCGGATGCGCCCCGGACCGGCGTTGTAGCCGGCGATCGCCATGACGTAGTTGCCGTCGTAGTTCTCGACCAACCGGTTCACATAGGCCGCGCCGAGGCGGATGTTGTAGGCCGGGCTGTTGCGCCAGGCGTCGCGATCGTAGGAGATGCTCAGATACTTGGCGGCGTCGCGGCCGGTGTCGGGCATCACCTGGAAGATGCCGGTGGCACCCGCCGACGAGACGACCGCCTGATTGAACTCGCTCTCCTGCCGCATGATGGCGAAGGCCAGCGACTTCTCGAGACCGGAGGTGTCGACGCTCGGCGAGACGCCGATCGGGAAGGCGCGGACCTCCATGTCCATGCCGCGCTGGGCGCCCGCCTTGCCGACCGAGACGGCGAGGTTCATCCAGCCCTGCTTCTCCATCATGTCGATCACCGAGGCGATCTGGCCGGAGGACTTCAGCGTCTCGGCCATGTGCTTGGCGAAGACGGTGACGAGGTCCTTGCGGCCGATGCGGGCGAGCCGGCGCATGGCTTCGAAGCGATCGTCGCGGTCCATCGCCGCCTGATCGGCCGAGGAGACCGGGATGGTGCGGTCGAGGCCGAGATCGACCATGCCGAGCTTGGCGCGTGCCATCTGGCCGTAGAAGGTGAAGCCGAACTCGGCCGCCTTGCGATAATATTCCGACGACGATCCGCCGCCGCCCGCCTCCGAGGCGCGGCCGAGCCAGTAGTAGGCGCGGGCACGGGTCACCGGCTTGGCGCTGTCCTCCGCCACGGCGGCGAAATGGCGCATCGCCGATCCGGCATCCTTGAGGAAGCGCAGCGCGTACCAGCCGGCGTGGAAGTCGGCCTCGGCCTGATTGGCCGGCGTCGAGCCGGTGTGGCCCTGGACGATGCGATAGGCGGTGCGGGCGTCGCCCATGTCGAGCAGCTTGCGGCTGACGATGCGCTTCTCTTCCCACCACTCGTCGGGACGGCCCATCTGGCGCGGGTCCTTCGGCGCCTTGACGAGCCAGTCGGCCGCCTCCTTCCAGCGCTCGGCGCGGCGGGCGTGCTGGGCGCGGGCGAAGACGTAGACCGGATCGTCGCGCAGCGCGCCGGGCACCGAATCGAGCATCGAGCCGGCGTTGCCCTGCTTCTTCTCGACCGCGAGCACGGCGCGGGCGAGCGTCTCGTAGCCGCCGCCGAGCTTCTTCGCCGCCTCCATGCCGTCGCCGGCATGGCCCTTGAGGATGGCGAGGTCGAAGCGCGCCTTGTAGTCGCCCTGGCCGAGCAGCGAGCCGAACTCGTTCTCGATGATCTTCTGCTCGTCGTCGGCGAGCTTGTCGTCGCGATAGGCGAAGCGCGCCCACTGGGCGGCATCCTGCTTGCGGCCGGTCTGCATCAGCGCCCGGGCGAGCATGATCTTGCCGCGGTTGGAATAGGGCTTGGAACCCTGGAACGCCTGGATGACGTCTTCCGGCGAGGGGCGTTCCTTCTCCAGCGCCTGCTCGGCGCGGCGGCGGAAGAGTTCCGGATCGGGCCAGGAGGAATTGGCGATGGCGAAGGCGGTGATCGCCTGGGCCGGCAGGCCCGAGCCCATGCGGATCAGGTACCAGTCGACGATCTTCTGATCGAGCCGGTCGAGATCGGAGCGCATCGAATTGACGGCGGAGACGTCGCCGCGCGCCGCGGCGGCGAGCGCTCGCGTCAGGTCCTCGGCCGAAACCGGCATGATCGAGACGGCCAGGCCGGCGAGGGCGGCCAGTCCGAGGCACGTGGCGCGAGCGATCCGTCTGGTCAGGGCCGGCATCGATGGGTCCTCGTCTGCGGCTCCGGCGGGCTTCCGCCGTGACCGGATCCGTCCAATGCCAATACTCGCGACCGAACGACCGGACGGCGTGTCCGGCGGGCGCGATGAGAGGCGATGTCCGACCCTAGGTCGCGCACGGTGAACAAAACCTTACTCGCTCGTCGAACGCCGCGGAACCCGCGGTTTTCGCCGCCCCCGCGACGGGGCGTCCGAGTTGCGTGCCGGCCCGCCTCGGACTATTGTCGCCGCCCGTCCGCTCGGGGGCAACGCCCGCGTCGGGCGACCATGATGCTCGCGCGCGAGCGATTTTTCCAGGTTCCGAAAGGGTTCCACGATGTTCAAGGGCTCGATCACCGCACTCGTCACGCCGTTTTCGAACGGAGCGGTGGACGAAAAAGCCCTGCAGGACTTCGTCGCCTGGCAGATCGCGGAAGGCACGAACGGCGTCGTGCCCTGCGGCACCACCGGCGAGAGCCCGACGCTCTCCCATGCCGAGCACAAGCGCGTGGTGGAACTGACGATCGAGGTGGCCAAGGGCAAGATCCCGGTCATCGCCGGCGCCGGTTCCAACAACACCGCCGAGGCGATCGATCTGGCGACCCATGCCCAGAAGGCGGGGGCGGACGGCGTCCTCGTCGTCGCGCCCTATTACAACAAGCCCAGCCAGGAAGGGCTCTATCGCCACTTCATGGCGATCGACGCGGCGATCGACATTCCGATCATCGTCTACAACATCCCGCCCCGCTCGGTCGTCGACATCTCGGTCGAGACCATGGACCGGATGTTCCGCGACGGCCGCAACATCAAGGGCGTGAAGGACGCGACCGGCAATCTCGCCCGTCCGGCCCAGCAGCGCATGGTGTCGGGCCCCGGCTTCGTCCAGCTCTCGGGCGAGGACGCGACCGCGATCGGCTTCAACGCCCAGGGCGGCGTCGGCTGCATCTCGGTGACGTCCAACGTCGCGCCCCGCCTCGTCGCCGCGTTCCAGGCGGCGATGGCGAAGGGCGACTATGCCGGTGCGCTGGCGATCCAGGACAAGCTGATGCCGCTCCATCGCGCCATGTTCCTCGAGCCGAACCCGGCGGGTCCGAAGTACCTCGCCTCGGTGCTGGGCAAGATGAAGAACGAACTGCGCCTGCCGCTGGTCGAGGCCTCCGCCTCGGTCCGCGCCGAACTCGAGGCGGCCGCGAAAGTCGCCGGCATCCTCTGACCGAAAGGCGACCGTCATGGCGGCCGAAAAGGGCGGCGAGCGCTTCAAGCTCGCCGCCGAGAACCGCAAGGCGCGGTTTTCCTATCACATCGTCGACACCTGGGAGGCCGGCATCCAGCTGACCGGCACCGAGATCAAGTCGTTGCGCGGCGGCCGGTCCAACATCACCGACGCTTATGCCGCGCCCTACGGCACCGACATCTTCCTCTACAACTGCTACATCCCGGAATATCTTCAGGCCAACCGCTTCAACCACGAGACCCGTCGTCCCCGCCGGCTGTTGCTCCACCGCAAGGAGATCAACAAGCTGATGGGCGCGGTGGAACGCGAGGGCATGACGCTCGTCCCCCTCGACATCCACTTCAACGAGAAGGGTCGCGCCAAGATCACGCTCGCGCTCGCCAAGGGCAAGAACGCCGCCGACAAGCGCGAGACCGAGAAGGAGCGCGAGTGGAACCGCGAGAAGTCGCGGTTGATGAAGTACAAGGAGTGAGGCGAAACCCCGATCCGAAGGGTCGGGTTTTTTTGTTCCGCTCGTCGCCGTCTCACCCGCGCATGGCCGCGGCGATCCCGTCGAACACGCTGCGGAACATCTCGCGCGTCAGGCGGCCGGTGTTCGTGTTGTAGCGCGAGCAGTGGTAGCTGTCGTGGAGGCGGAGCCCGTTCTTCAGCCGGTGGATCGCGCCGTGGGCGAAGGGATGGGCCGAGGGCTTCTCGCCGACCGTGCGCAGGAAGGTCTCGTGCGCGACGCGGCCGAGCGCCAGGACGTCGGTGAGGCCGGCATGGGCGGCCAGCGTCGCGACCAGGAACGGCCGGCAGGCGTGGACTTCCGCCGGCGTCGGCTTGTTCTCCGGCGGCACGCAGCGCACCGCGTTGGTGATCAGCGCGCCGACGAGCGCCAGCCCGTCCTGCGGATCGGCGCGGAAGGTGCCGCGCGAGAAGCCGTAGTCGGAGAGCGTCTCGTAGAGCAGGTCGCCGGCATAGTCGCCGGTGAAGGGCCGTCCGGTGCGGTTCGCCCCGCGCACGCCCGGCGCCAGGCCGACGATCAGCAGACGCGGATCGCTGCCGGTGAAGCTCGGCACCGGCGCGTTGAACCACGTCGGCTCCTTGGCGCGCCAGTCCTCGCGGAAGGCGACGAGACGCGGGCAGAGCGCGCAGTCGCGCGCCGGATCGAGGAGGAGCTTGGCCGAGGGCATCGCGGGGACTCGTCGGTGGAGAGGCGGGAGGCTCTACATACGACGATGCGCGCGAGGCGAGAACTACGCGCGCGTCGATGAAGGGCAGGCGAGGGAGCCCGGTGGCTCACGCCATCGGGCATTGAAAATGACCGATGGCGTTCCGCACGCGAATTTCTCATTGCTCCGATGCAAATGGGAAATTCGCGTGTCTTCAAAGGTCGGGTGCGTCAGCACCTCCGACCTTTGGCATCAAGCCTCGTCTTCGTAGTCCTCGTCGTCGGCCTCGGGCTGCGGCCGGCGCTGCTGCTGGGCGTCGCGCTCGGCCATGCGGGCCATGCGCTCGGACGGGTCGCGGCCGATGCGGTTCTGCAGCGTGGCGAGATCGACGAAGAGGTCGGCCTGGCGGCGCAGCTCGTCGGAAATCATCGGCGGCTGGGTCTGCAGCGTCGAGATGACGGTGACCTTCTTGCCCTTGCGCTGCAGCGCCTCGACCAGACGGCGGAAGTCGCCGTCGCCGGAGAACAGCACGATGTGGTCGATGTGCTCGGCGAGCTCCATCGCGTCGACGGCGAGCTCGATGTCCATGTTGCCCTTGAGCTTGCGGCGCCCGGCGGCGTCGAAGAACTCCTTGGTAGGCTTGGTCACGACCTTGTAGCCGTTGTAGTCGAGCCAGTCGATCAGCGGCCGGATCGAGGAATACTCCTGATCCTCGATCAGCGCGGTGTAGTAGAAGGCCCGCAGCAGATAACAGGACGCGCGGAACTCCTGCAGCAGGCGCTTGTAGTCGATGTCGAAACCGAGCGCCTTGGAGGTGGCGTAGAGGTTGGCGCCGTCGATGAACAGCGCGACTTTCTCGCGGGGGTCGATCATGATGAGATGACGTCCGTATTCGGGTGGTAACGACCCGCCGGCATTCGTTCTGGTGAAATTCGGCCGACGGGCGACAAATGCCTGCTTGCGCCAGCATCGAGGACCGAAAACGGGGGTTTCTCGAAGCAGCAGGCGCTCCTTCTTAACCGAATTGCAGCGACGCCACCAGTAGTCATTCGCGTGGCAATGTTTTCCCTCACGTAAATATGCATGAACGAAGAGTTGTGGTGGTGAAGGGTAAACGAAATTCTGGCGTGAATTCGATCGGACTTCGCGGTCTGATCGACGTGGCAGTGGATCGCTGCAGCGTCTCGCTCTATAGTTCCGCAAGGTAATCGACACACGGACCGCTGGTCGACGCCGACGGGTCGGCGCGATCGAAGAGGAAGAGTTCATGGGGATCGAGAAGATCATCGGCAACTACGACGACGCGCAGTCTCTGGGCTCGCGCTTCCGGCGGCGGCGTTTCGCGCCGCTCCTGAAGACGATCGAGCGCATCTCGGCCGCGAAGGGCTCGGTGTCGATCCTCGATATCGGCGGCATGGAGCGCTACTGGAACATCGTGCCGGCCGACGATCTGGCGCGGCTGAAGGTCCGGATCACGCTCCTCAACCTCCCCGACGACGTCAAGGCGCCGACCCGGCCGGACATCTTCACCGCAGTCGAGGGCGACGGCCGCACGCTGCCCTTCGCCGACGGCGCCTTCGACATCTCCCATTCCAACTCGGTGATCGAGCACGTCTTCGGCTGGCAGCAGAAGAAGACCTACGCCCACGAGGCGATGCGCATGGCCGACGTCTGGTTCCATCAGACGCCGAACTACTGGTTCCCCTGGGAGCCGCACTACGGCCTGCCGATCTTCCATTGGTTGCCGGAGCCGATCCGCATCGCGATCACGCTGCGCCGCCCGCTCGGCTGGACGCCGAAGTCGAAGGACGTCGGCGAGGCGATGGGCGTCATGGAATACGCCACGCTGCTGACGCGCGCCCAGTTCGCCTTCCTCTTTCCCGGCGCCACGGTGGTCGACGAACGCTTCCTCGGCATCGTCAAATCCTTCGTCGCGATGAAGGGGATCGACCCCGCGTGAGGGGAGCCGACAGGGCCATCGCTCGAAGCCGCACTTGCGGCTTCCGGCGCCGACTGGCGCCGCGCGCAGCGGGCCTCTCGGCGTGGTATTCCACGTCGAGAGGCGCATAGCGAAGCGAAAGCCAAGGCGGCGGATGCCGCCGCCGGCGACTGAGGCAAGCCGGAATCTGGGCAATCGCTTTCGGGCGATTGCCCTGGCAGGGCGATTCGACGTTGCTTTTCCGCCGCGATCGCCTTATGTGTCCGCTTTCGAATCCCCCGCGCCCCGTCAGGAGAGAAGAATGGCCCGCGTCACGGTCGAGGATTGCATCGACAAGGTCGAGAACCGCTTCGAGCTGGTGCTGCTGGCGAGCCATCGCGCGCGCATGATCTCGTCCGGTTCGCCGATCACGATCGATCGCGACAACGACAAGAACCCGGTGGTGGCGCTGCGCGAGATCGCGGAAGAGACCGTCAGCCCGGAAGACCTCAACGAGGAGTACATCCACTCGCTCCAGAAGTTCGTCGAAGTCGACGAGCCGGAGCCGGAGGCCGTGCCGCTCGTCGCCATCTCCGCCTCGTCCGACGACGATTCGGAAATGCAGTTCGACCGCATGTCGGAAGAAGAGCTGCTGCGCGGCCTCGAAGGCCTGGTGCCGCCGGACAAGGAGGAGGAGGACTGATCTCCTCCCGCCCTTCCTTCCGAGAGTTCCGACGCCCGCGCTTCGCGGGCGTCTTCGTTTTCGGGCCCGCCGGGCGTCGTGAACCCCCGGTTTTCGCCCCGACGAGCGCCTCGCTGCCCTCTGCCGCGTGAAGAATGCATGCGCGACGCACTGGCGGGGGCCGTTTCCCGTCTGTAAGATCGCCGACGCGCTCACCGAACACGATCGATCCGAGGTCATCGCCCCCACCATGATGCGTCAGTACGAACTCGTCGATCTGGTGAAGCGATACAATCCCCGTTGCGACGAGGCCCTGCTCGACAAGGCCTATGTCTACGGCATGATGAAGCACGGCTCGCAGAAGCGTGCCTCGGGCGACCCCTATTTCTCCCATCCCCTCGAGGTCGCGGCCATCCTGACCGAGATGCGGATGGACGACGCCACGATCTGCACCGCGCTGCTGCACGACACGATCGAGGACACCGACGCCACCAAGGTCGACATCGCCGCCAAGTTCGGCATCGAGATCGCCGAGCTGGTGGACAGTCTGACCAAGCTGAAGAAGCTCGACTTCGTCTCCAAGAAGACCGAGCAGGCGGAGAACTTTCGCCGCCTGCTGCTGGCGATCGCCGCCGACGTGCGGGTGCTGCTGGTCAAGCTCGCCGACCGCCTCCACAACATGCGCACGCTCCATCACATGCGCGAGGACAAGCGCGTGCGCATCGCCGAGGAGACGATGGAGATCTATGCGCCGCTCGCCGGCCGCATGGGCATGCAGAACGTCCGCGAGGAGCTGGAGGACCTCTCCTTCCGCACCCTCCAGCCCGACGCCTATGCCTCGATCGTGACGCGGCTCGACCTGCTGCGCGAGGAGAACAAGAACCTCATCCCGGCGATCGAACAGGCGCTGACCGAGAAACTCTCCTCCGACGGCATTCCGGCGCGGGTGAAGGGGCGAGAGAAGCGGCCCTGGTCGATCTTCAACAAGGTGCAGCGCAAGGGCCTGTCCTTCGAACAGCTCTCCGACATCTTCGGCTTCCGCCTCGTCGTCGAGAGCCTGCACGACTGCTACCACGCGCTCGGCATCGTCCACACGACCTGGTCGATGGTTCCCGGCCGCTTCAAGGACTACGTCTCGACGCCGAAGCAGAACGACTACCGCTCGATCCACACCACGGTGGTCGGCCCCGGCCGCCAGCGCGTCGAGCTGCAGATCCGCACCGAGGAGATGCACCGCTTCGCCGAGTACGGCATCGCGGCGCACGCCCTCTACAAGGACGGCGACAAGATCTCCGGCGGGCGCAACATCGCCGATCTCTCCAAGGAATCGGGCGCCTACGCCTGGCTGCGCGAGACGATCGAGCGCCTCAACGATCCCAACCTCAACCCGGAAGAGTTCCTCGAGAACACCAAGCTCGAGCTGTTCCAGGACCAGGTCTTCTGCTTCACGCCCAAGGGCCGCATCATCGCCCTGCCGCGCGGCGCGACGCCGATCGACTTCGCCTATGCCGTCCACACCGACGTCGGCAACACCTGCGTCGGTGCCAAGATCAACGGCCGCGTCCGCCCGGTGATGACCGAACTCGCCAACGGCGACGAGGTCGAGGTGCTGACCGCCAAGGCGCAGATCCCGCCGGCGGCCTGGGAGCAGATCGCGGTGACCGGCCGCGCCCGCGCCGCCATCCGCCGCGCCACCCGCGACGCGGTGAAGAAGCAGTTCGGCGGCCTCGGCAAGCAGATCCTCGAGCGCGCCTTCCAGCGCGTCGGCAAGGAATATTCGGAAGCCGTGCTCGCCGGTTCGGTCTCGCGTCTCGGTCAGAAGCAGGTCGGCGAAGTGCTGGCCGCGGTCGGCCGCGGCGAGATCGCCTCGGAAGTGGTGCTGCGCGCCGTCCACCCGGAACTCTTCGACGACCGCGGCCGTCAGATCCCGCGTCCGGTGCTTTCGGGCGAGGGCTGGTTCGACGCCGGTTCGACCTCGGGCGTGATGAAGTTCCGCGTCCCCGACGGCGGTTCGGACGATCGCACCTCGATCCCGATCCGCGGCCTGTCGGGCGACCTGCCGGTGCGCTTCGCCCCCAACGGCGGCGCCGTGCCGGGCGATCGCATCGTCGGCATCCTGACGCCCGGCCAGGGCATCACGATCTACCCGATCCAGTCGCCGGCGCTGAAGGAGTTCGACGAGGAGCCGTCGCGTTGGCTCGACGTGCGCTGGGACATCGACCCGGCGGCGCCGTCGCGCTTCCCGGCGCGCATCTCGCTGAACTCGCTGAACGAGCCGGGCTCGCTCGCCCAGATCGCCCAGGTGATCGCCGAGAACGACGGCAACATCGACAACATCAAGATGATCCCGAAGGCGGCGGACTTCCACGAGATCCTGATCGATCTGGAAGTGTGGGACCTGAAGCACCTGACGCGGATCATCAACCAGCTCCGCGCCAAGCCGATCATCGCCTCGGCGACGCGGGTGAATGGGTGAGAAGCGGTCCCGGCGCGGCACGCGCCGGGACGAAATCGTCCGGTGGACGATTTCGAGCTTCGAACGCCCCGAGCCTCGCGAGGGGCCGGAGGGGCATCCGCTCCGATCTCGGCCTCCCTGCCGGTCCCGGCGCGGCACGCGCCGGGACGAAATCGTCCGGTGGGGGCCTCGGAACGAGGCATCTCAATGGCTTGGGTCGTCTAGCCGTTCGAGACCGGCTCAATGGAGCTGATGGACTTTCGGGACGATTGTCTGACCCGGCAGAGATTCTGCAAGGGTGCGCGGACCCGACGAAACGACGCGTTGTTACTGGCTTGGTAGTCTCGTTTCAGTTGATCGTAGGGCCCGAAGCGC
Source organism: Pinisolibacter sp. DMC100 (assembly GCF_056313705.1). NCBI lineage: Bacteria > Pseudomonadati > Pseudomonadota > Alphaproteobacteria > Hyphomicrobiales > Ancalomicrobiaceae > Pinisolibacter > Pinisolibacter sp. DMC100. The sequence continues at coordinate 1,907,412 of NZ_JBQUZT010000001.1, forward strand.
TCGAAATGATGCGGGGCAGGAGGCGGTTTCGATTTCGATCCACGCCCCGTGCACGATCTGATCGAGCCAGGCTTCGGCCAGCCAGACGCGTGGGACGTCGACGGCGGCCTCGACGAGGCCGGTCGCGATCGGGCAGGGCAGGCGGTTCTTCAGCCGCCGTCGCACGTCTTCGAGGATGCGCAGGCGATCGGACGCGTATTGGCGCGCGAATTGAGGATCACCAGAGCCTGCTCCGTGCCTCCGACGGTTGCCACCAGCACTTCGTCGTCGAGCGCGCCGGATGCTCCGACCGCTCCCTCGGGTCTGGAGCGGCACTGACGGGCCCCGGTGCGCCATCCTTCGGCATGGCTGCGGCTGGTGATCGCGCGGTCGAGTGCGGCTCGGCTCGAAGATCGACCGGCGGGGCAACTCGATGCCCCGCCGGTCGAATGTCGTCGCGATTTCGGTCGTCGCCGGTCAATCGGCCTTCGAACCGACCCGCTTGATGTCGCCCATCACGAAGGCGAAGAGGAACGCTGCCACAATGCAGTGGGCACCGACGAAGTAGAGACCGGTCTCGTATCCTCCCGTCGCCGCCACGATGTAGCCGAACACGATCGGCGTCACGATGCCGGCGATGTTGCCGACACAGTTGAAGATCGATCCCGCCAGACCGATCGCCTCCTTGGGAGCCGTGTCGGAGACGACCGCCCACGTGCCGGCACCGGCGGCGACGCCCTTGCCGAAGAAGGCGAAGGACATGAAGGCGATGACCATGACGTTGCTGTCGGACTTGGCGGCGAGCACCAGCGTCGCGGCGACGAGCATGCCGACGATGTAGGGAAGCTTGCGCGCCCAGGAGACCGACCACCCCCGCGTGATCAGCCAGTCCGAGACGATGCCGCCGGAGATGCCGCCGAGGAAGCCGAAGAGGGACGGCGCCACGGTGGCGAAGCCGGCGTTGAGGATGGTCATGCCGCGCGCCTGGACGAGGTAGACCGGAAACCACGTGATGAAGAAGTAGCTCAGAGCAATCGCGCAATATTGGCCGATGTAGGCACACCACAGCATGCGATTGGAGACGAGCGACGTCACGATGCCCTTGGTCAGTCGGGTCTTCGACGAGAGCTCCTTGGCATCGTCGACGTCGACGAGTGCGCCACCCGCGACGATGTAGTCCAACTCACGCGCACTCAACAGGGGATGGCGGCGCGGCTCGTACATGAACGCCTGCCAGACGAAGAAGGCGAGAAAGCCGATCGTCCCGAGCACGAAGAAGGGCCAGGGCCAGCCGAACTGCGACACCAGCCAGCCGGCGAGCGGCGAGAAGATGCCGACGGCGAAATACTGCGCCGAGGCGAAGAGCGACGACGCCCGACCGCGCTCCGACTTCGGGAACCACATCGCCGCGACGCGGGCGTTGGCCGGAAAGCTCGGCGCCTCGATGAGGCCGAGCATCAGCCGCAGGAAGAAGAACACCGTCACGGCGGCCGTCGTGGTGATGCCGAACTTGCCGACGACGCCCATGAGGAACGTCGACAGCGACCACAGGACGAGGGTCACGCCATAGACGGCCTTGGTCCCGTAGCGGTCGAGGATCAGGCCGCCGGGGATCTGGCCGACGACATAGGCCCACGAGAAGGCCGAGAGGATGTAGCCCAGTTGGATGGCCGAGAGGCCGAATTCCTGTTTGATCCCCGATCCGGAGATCGACAGGATCGAACGGTCGGCATAGGCGACCGTCGAGAGAAACAGGATCAGCATGAGGATCCACACGCGCACGCGGGTCCTCGGGGCGCCGTCGACCGGCGTCGTCACGTCCGTGGTCGTTGTCGACATCTTCGTATCTCCTCCCTGGAGATCATCGTCGGAGCATCAGATCGGGTTGACTGCCGGGCGGCCAGAGAGGACCGCCGCGATGTTGTCGAGAGCGTCGAAGCCCATGCGGTTGCGCGTCTCGATGGTCGCACTGGCGACGTGAGGCGTCAGGAACGCGTTGGGCAGGTCGCGGAGCCTGAGGTCGTAGTCGGGTTCCTTGGCGTAGACGTCGAGGCCGACGCCGAAGAGGTGGCCCGACGTCACGGCATCGACGAGCGCGGTCTCGTCGACCAGTGAACCGCGGGCGGCGTTGACGAAGACCGATCCCTTGCGCATCCGCGCGAAGCGCTCAGCCGTCATCACCGTTCCGTTGCCGCCGGGCATGTGGAGCGACACGACGTCGACGAGCGGCAGGAGTTCGTCGAGCGACGGCACGAACGTCGCGCCGGCTTCCAGTTCCGGCGGCAGGCGGGCGATGTCGGTATAGAGGATCTTCATGCCGAAGCCGCGTGCGCGCTGGGCGACCGCACGGCCGATCCGCCCCATGCCGGCGATGCCGAGGGTCGCGCCGGAAACGCGCATGCCGAGATTGTCGGGCATGCCGAAGCCGCGGCGCCAACCCTGCTTCATGATCTCGACGTAGTCGGCGGCGCGCCGACAGGCGGCGAGGATCAGCAGGAACGAGAGGTCGGCGGTGCATTCGGTCAGGCCGTCCGGCGCGTTCGTCACGACGATGCCGCGCGCCTTGGCGGCGGCGACGTCCATGTGATCGTAGCCGGCGCTGGGATTGGCGATGATCCTGAGACCATCGGGAAGCGCCTCGACATGCGCCGCCGTCAGCTTGACGCGCGGCCCCGAGAGGATCGCCGCGACGTCGAGTTCGCCGGCCAACCGGACGCAACCGTCGGCGTCGAGATCCTGCTCGACGACATGGGCATCGAACTCGCGGGACGCGCGTGCGGCGACCGCCAGCGGGACGCGCCGGGCGACGAGGATGCGCCGGCGGGACGACGCGTCGTTCTCGGATTCGGGGGGATGGACGTCCGTCATCGTTCTTCCTTTCGGGACAGGGGCATGGGGCTCTCGCGCCGGACACGGTCCGTCGTTCGCGGCCGCTCTTTCTCGCGGTCGTGTCTCGGAGCTTCGGAAAGGTCACGGGTACGCACCCCGCCGCACCGCGCGGTGCGAGGATGATGAGCGCCAACACACGGGAGGAGCCCGATGCGGCGGGGGGCGTAGGGGCGATCGGGCGCGTTCGGCCCACGTCCGGAGCGGACGCCCGATCAGTTCCGGGCGCGCAGGATCCGTCGCCGACCGGCCCGCGAACGGCCGGCCGCGAAGATCATGACGCGGTCTGACGTATGGAATGGGTGGAGCACCGTCGCGGCCGTCTCGCCGCCGGTGGTCTTCAGTCGGCCTTCGTCTCGGTCATGAAGTTACTCCCTGTCGGCAACCGGTCGGCGCGGGGGCCGCCGGTCGTCTCGTCTGTTCGGGTATGCCGATCGCGGTCGGTTCCGTCGAAGTCAGAAACTCGCGTCCGGAAATGCGACCTTGATGGAGCGAAGGGTATGGGCGCGCATCAGCTTTTCGGCGGCTTCGATGTCGCCCGCCACGATCGCGGAGGTGATCGCGGTGTGCTCGCCGAGCGACTGCGCGATCTGGTTCTCCTTCACCAGAATGCGTCGCGTGCTGATGAGGTGATAGGCCTTGAGCGCCTGCAGGCTCCGGGTCAGGAGCTTGTTGCCGGCAATGGCGTGGATGCAGTCGTGCAGCGCGGCATTCGCGGCCGCCAGAGCTTCCTCGTCGCCCGAGGCGGAGGCCGTGTGGACGGCGATCAGGCGCGCCTGCAGCGCCATCTGATCGACCGGCGAGCGACGCTTGGCGGCGATGCCGGCGGCGAGGCCCTCGAGTTCCGCGCGGATGCGCCCCATCTCGATCAGGCGATCGTCGCTCAGCTCGGCGACCCAGGTCCCCGAACGCGGCCGGCTTTCCGCCAGTCCCTCGGCCTCCAGCCGTCGCAGCGCCTCGCGCACCGGCTGGGGCGACACCATCAGACTGGCAGCCAGCGTCCGTTCCGACAACTTGGCGCCGCTGGCGAGCGTACCGTCCACGATCGCTTCTCGCAGGATCATGTAGACCCGCTCACCGAGAACGGGCAGGTCCGACGCATTGAGTGAGGGAAGGGACACGATCGACATGGCGAAACTGCTATCGCAGATGCGGTTCGGCGACAATAAGTGATAACACCTATCTCCGTGGTGGAGCGTGCGACATCGTACGACATCTAGAAATCAAATAATTGTTTTTGCTTCCGTTTTCAAATTGTCGCGGCGACGTGATGCGAGTTCGCGCCACGCTCTCGTAGAGCTCCCTATTGCGCAAACTGCAAAACTGCTATCTCAGTTTAGCAGTTTCAACAGTCGCTCCGAGAACCGGGAGAGTGCGATGAAGCAGGAGTTCGGGGTCGCTGTCGGCGACCCGATGGAGGCGTGCCGTCGCCTGACGGCCATGATGCAGGCACCCGACCGCGCGGCGCTCGAAGCATTGCTCGACCCCGACTGTCTCTGGGGGCATTCGGACGGACGGCTGCAGTCGCGCGGCGACTACGTCGACGCCCTGACCTCGGGGCGATCGGCGTTCCACGTCATCGAGACGTCGGACGAGGTCGTCTCGCGCTTCGGCGACGTCGCCGTGGTCGACCAGACCTTCGCGGCCGAGGGCATGTCGGCGGGCAAGCCCGTCCGGCCGCGGCTGCGCACGACCCTCGTCTGGAGGCTCGAAGACGGCGACTGGCACCTCATCGCCCGCCGTGCGGCACCGAAATAGAGAAACGTCGAAAAACGACGAACATCAGGAGAGAGACATGTCCGATACCGTTCCCTCGGCGAAGGGAACGCATGTGCGATGGAAGATCCTCGCCATGCTCTTCGCCATCACCGTCATCAATTACGCGGACCGCGCCACCCTTTCGATGGTCGGCCCGTCGATGCTCAGCGAACTCGGACTGAACGCGATGTCGCTCGGCATCGTGTTCTCGGCCTTCGGCTGGTCCTATGCCGCGGGACAGATTCCCGGCGGCTGGCTGCTCGACCGCATGGGATCGAAGCGGGTCTACGGCGCGAGCCTGTTTTTGTGGTCGCTCTGCACCTTCACCATGGCCTTCGTCGGCTCGTTGCCGGGAACCGCCGTGGTGCTGACGCTCTTCATCCTGCGGTTCATCCTGGGCTGGGTCGAATCCCCCGCCTTTCCCGCCAACGCGCGCATCACTGCGGCGTGGTTCCCGACGGCGGAGCGCGGCATCGCCACGTCGATCTTCAATTCCGCGCAATATGCCGCGGTCGTCGTCTTCGCGCCGATCATGGGCTGGATCGTCCATTCATTCGGCTGGCCCTGGGTCTTCGTTCTCATGGGCAGTCTGGGCTTCTTCCTGCTCGTCCCCTGGATCGCCTTCATGCATGCGCCGAGCCGGCATCCTGCCGTCGACGCGGTCGAACTCGATCACATCACCAAGGGCGGCGCGCTCGTCGACATGGACTCGAGCAAGAAGATCGTCCAGCGCGTCGCCTTCTCCGACTTCATGGATCTGCTGACCAACCGGATGCTGGTGGGCGTCTACATCGGTCAGTACTGCATCACGGCTCTGACCTACTTCTTCATCACGTGGTTCCCGATCTATCTGGTGAAGGGGCGCCACATGTCGATCATGGAAGTCGGCTTCGTCGCCGCCCTGCCGGCCGTGCTCGGCTTCTCCGGTGGTCTGCTCGGAGGCATGCTCTCCGACACGCTGCTGCGGCGCGGTCACTCCGTCACGACGGCCCGCAAGACGCCCTTCGTCCTGGGCATGGCGCTCGCCTCGACCCTCGTGCTCTCCAACTTCGTCGACACGACGTGGATGATCGTCGGCTTCATGACCGTCGCCTTCTTCGGCAAGGGGCTCTCGGCGATCGGCTGGGCCGTGATCTCGGACGCCTCGCCCAAGGCGCTGACCGGTCTCACCGGCGGCATCTTCAACGGGATCGGCAACATCGCCGGCATCGTCACGCCGATCGTGATCGGATCGATCGTCCAGACCACCGGCTCGTTCGATCTCGCGCTGTGGTTCGTCGCCGCTCACTGCGTGCTGGCGATGTTCGCCTACCTGGTGATCGTCGGTCCGATCGAACGCGTCCGGCTGCGCTCCGAACTCGAGAGCATCGACGCCTGACGGGCGATCGCAGCGATCGACGTGGGGCCACTCGAAGCGGCGCCGCTCTTCCCACGGATCTTCCGGGGAGGAGCGGCGCCCTCTTCGCCCCGGGTTCGCCGAACCCGCCGCTCCCGATCTCTCCTGCGGCACGCCGTCGGCCTTCGTCACGGTGTTCCGCGGGATACCGTGTGCGGCGCCGAAGCGGTATCGGGCGATCGACCGGAAACGACGTCGCCCCGCGTCCGACGACGCCGTGGGCAGACGTCTTCCGATCGTCCCTCCGGCGGTAGTCCTGTGGCCGCAGAGGGCTCGGACTTCTCGCAGCAGGCGATCACGACACGGCGTCGCTTGCCGTCACCGGTATTGCCCGGCCTTCCAGGTCTCGACCGTGTGGACCCGAAGACGCGCCGAGCTTCCGCTTCCGGCGCGATGCCAGCCGGTGAGCCGGCCGAAGGCTCCGCGCAGGTCAGTACGCACGAGTGGCAACCGACATCACCTTGACCATCCTGAACCGCGCCGTCGTGGGATCGAGCCGGCGAGCGGCGTGGGCGCGATACGCCGACGGGGCGATCGGCAGAACACGGCGGATCGGCTCGATCCCATGGACGTCTCGGTGGTCGTCGATGAACGACACCATCACTTCGGTCGGCGGTCGAACGCCGCCAGGCCGAAATACGCCGACGCTTTTCCCAGGATCGCGTTCGCCTGCCGCAGTTCACGGTTCTCCCGTTCCGCCCGCTTCACCCACGGCCGCAGCCTCTCCGGCGTGCAGTCGACCTTGGCGGCGACCGAAGCGATGGCGGCCCTCGAGTAGTTTCCGAATCTCCCCGCCACGACGCGGTGCGCCGTAGGATGCGTTTCGTACCGTCCGTCGGGACGGATGCGACACGTCCGTCCGCGCCCGTCGACCACGGGTCGCCGAACCCCGAAGGATCAGAGATGCCGACGATCGACGACCCCCGCGAGCCGCCGTGTCGCGCTCCTGTCGACGAAGACGGGCGCAGCAGCGCCGTCGTTCTGGTCTTCGCCCTGCGCGGGCGTTCGACGAGCCGGTGCTTTCCCCGGTTCTGCGACACCGGCCTCGACCGGGTCGTGATCCCGCTGTTCGAAGCGTCGCGGCCCGCCGATGGGCGGCTCAGACTGGTCGAGACGCCGCCGCTGCCGCCGCGCTGAGGCGCGCGCGCCCCCGAGATCGACGCGAATCCGGCACGCCGTCGCGCGCCGCGCATGCTTCTCCACGCCCGACCGCCGAAGGGAGCTCGCCATGATCCGCGCCTACGACGTGGCCGTCTTCGTCGGCAGCCGGCGGCGCGCCGGCCGCAGCCGACGGATCGCCGAATACATGCGCCGCCTGGCGCCGGCGACCCTGAACCTCGAGATCGTCGAGACGATCGACCTCGGGCACCACGACCGCGTCGCCGCCGGCGCCCCGCCGCCCGCGTCGTGGCGGGACTTTCGCTGCCGGGTCGATGCGGCGGATGCGGTCCTCTTCGTCTCTCCGCAGTATGACCATTCCGTCGCCGCCCCGTTGAGGACGGCCCTCGACATCGGCTCGCCGCCCCACGATCGCAACGTCTGGGCGGGCAAGCCGGCAGGGGTCGTCAGTATCTCGCTCGGCGCGATCGACGGCTTCGACGCCAATCCCTGCCTCCGCCGATCCCTCGGCACGCTCGACGTCTCGGTGATGCCGAAGATCGCGATCGGCGCCGGTCGTCCCGGCCGTTGCGCGATCGCCGCCGACCGCGTCATCGACGAACCCGGTCGTCTCTTCCTCGTCCATTGGCTGGAGACGTTCGTAGAATGGATGCGGACGGCTCAGTCGTCCCGTCCGACCGTAGTCCAGGGCGAGATTCCGAACGTTCTCGAGTAGATTCCGAGTCTGTGACGTCGATGAGGTTCGTGCTCGGATCGAGATGTTCCGACGTTGCACGGATCGCCGATCAGGATGCTTCCCGATCGATGGACGAGCGCCGGACCGACCTTTCGAACTCACCGTTCTGCCTGCACGGGGCTTCGCCCCGCGAGCCCCCGTGCGCTCTGGAGATCGGGTCGACACACCCGTTGCCCCTCGAACGAAATGGAGACGGACATGGCAACCATTCGCACGATCGACGCCTCGTTGGTGATCGAGGGTCTTCTCGCCGAAGCGATCGAGCGGGAACTCGAGGCCGAACCCGCGAAGACCGACGGTGCAGACGTCGACCGCGCGGCCGAACCGAACGACGCCCCGGCGATCGAAGGCGACGACACGGTCGGTGGCGTCGCGACGGCACGTTCGGCCGCTTCTTCCAAAGCCCGGTGACCCGTCGCGCCGGTCGGTGAACGTCACCGACCCGCCGGCTCCGGGCCTGCGCTTCCCCCCGATATCGGCCTGCGTCGCTTGCGCATGCTCGGTGGGCGCGTCGAGACAAGCACAAAACAAGAAAAAAAATGGCCAAGGCACAGCTTTGACCATGTATTTCCATGTTTACAGTATTGGCTTTGTGTAATTGCTTAAATAATTGTAAATAAATGTTGCAATATTAAAAAATGCGATTATCCAATTAAACCATGACCTCAAATGTAACAAAGCCCATACCGGGTAGTAGGGGTCATGAGGAAATGATCATGAAAGCGCCAATCGTCTACTTCTTCGGTGCCGCAACACTCGTGCTCTCCTTGACCGGCGTGCGCGCTGCATCCGCCGAAGACCTGATGGGCAACACGTGCCTGGGAAGGATCGGGTGCCGGATGGCCCAAGCGAACCTGCCCTTGAATCCGAGCGACATCACGCCGGTGAACCCCAGGCACCGGCACGAGCGTGACCACCGAGGTCACGGCGGGCATCGTGGACACGGCCACGGCAGCCACGGCGGCCACGGTGAAGGTCACGGTGGTCACGGTGGTCCCGGTGGTCCCGGTGGCCCCGGTCACGGCGGCCACGGTGAAGGCCATGGCGGTGGACACGGTCAGGGTGGGCACGGCGGTGGCCCGGGGCACGGTGGTCCCGGTGGCCCGGGGCACGGTGGTCCCGGTGGCCCCGGTCAGGGTGGCCCCGGTCAGGGCGGTCACGGTGAAGGCCACGGTGGTGGACATGGTCAGGGTGGACCGGGCGGTCATGGTGGACCGGGCGGTCATGGCGGCCCCGGTGGTCCCGGTCAGGGCGGTCACGGTGGTGGCCACGGCCAGGGCGGCCACGGCGGTGGTCCCGGTCAGGGCGGTCACGGTGGTGGCCACGGCCAGGGCGGCCACGGCGGCGGTCAGGGTCAGGGCGGCCACGGCGGCGGCCACGGCCAGGGCGGCCACGGCGGAGGTCAGGGCGGCCATGGCGGTCAGGGCGGCCACGGCGGCCACGGCGGCGGCCACGGTGGCGGCAGCCTCTGACATGTGACGAACGCGATCCGCGGCGATGTCTCATCGCCGCGGATCTTTCGCATCGTCGACGGCTCGTTCGGCTCTGCTCGGAGAAGCGTGCGGTCGCAGGGCGTCACGGCCGACGGACGTGGGACCGCGACGACGGTCTCCTCCCGCCCGGGATGCGAACCGCTCAGTCCATTCCGAAGCGGTGGAACAGCCGGCGCTTCGCGAACTCGACCACCCCCAGATAGACCACGACCAGCCCGGCGAGCGCCGCGACGACCGCGGCGGGCAGAGGCGTGAACCCCAGCCACGGCGCCAGGGGGGTCCACGGCAGGACGACGGCCGTGCCGAAGGCCGTCAGCGTCGAGGCCAACAGCAGCGGATGCGGTCGATCGCGCCAGGGATGGGCGGTGCGGATGACGAAGATGACGAGGACCTGCGTCGCCATGGATTCGACGAACCAGCCGGTGTGGAAGGTCACCTCGTCGACGCTGAACACCATCGCGAGCAGCGCGAAGGTGGCGAAGTCGAACAGCGAGCTGACCGGACCGAGCACGTACATGAAGGCGCGCACGACGCCGAGATCCCATCGCCGCGGCCGCGCGATCATCGCGTCCGAGACCCTGTCGAGCGGGATCGCGGTCTCGGAGAGATCGTAGAGCAGGTTGTTGAGCAGGATCTGGGTCGGCAACATCGGCAGGAAGGGCAGGAACAGCACGCCGCCGGCCATCGAGAACATGTTGCCGAAGTTCGACGACGTTCCCATCATCAGGTACTTGAGAATGTTGGCGAAGGTCCGCCGTCCCTCGCGCACCCCCTCGGCCAGCACGCCGAGATCCTTGCGCAGCAGGATCATCGAGGCCGCCTCCTTGGCGACGTCGACGGCGGTGTCGACCGAGAAGCCGACATCGGCACCGTGCAGCGACGGCGCGTCGTTGATGCCGTCGCCGATGTAGCCGACGACGTGCCCCTTGCGACGATAGGCTGCGATGATGCGCGACTTCTGCGCCGGCGTGACGCGGCAGAACAGCGTCGTCGCCTCCAGTCGTCCGGCGAGCGCGGCATCCGACAGGTCGGCGATCTCCGGCCCGGTCAGCACGGCCCCCATGGCGAGGTCGAGTTCGGCGACGACGTGACGGGTCACGCCCTCGTTGTCGCCGGTCACGATCTTGACCGCCACGCCGAGGCTCGCGAGTTCGGCGAGCGCCGCGGCCGCGCCCGCCTTGGGCGGGTCGAGGAAGCCGAGGAAGCCGGCGAAGACCAGCGCCGCCTCGTCGCCGACGTGGGCGTGGGCGAGATCGACCCCGACCTCCCGCCAGGCGACCGCCAGGACACGGAAACCGTCGCGGCCGAGGCCGTCGAACGTCGCCACGGCACGCTTGCGCGCATCCGCGTCGAGCGGGACGACGGTGCCGGTGGCCGTCTCGCGTCGATCGGCGAGGGCGAGCACGTCCTCCGGCGCGCCCTTGACGACGAGCAGACGACGGCCTTCGTGTTCGACGAGGACGGAGACGCGGCGGCGCTCGAAGTCGAAGGGAACCTCGTCGATCTTCTTCCAGTCGGCCGGATCGATCGTTCCGCGCGCCAGGATCGCCTCGTCGAGCGGGCTCTTCACGCCGGTCTCGTGGGCGGCGTTGATCTCGGCCCAGTGCAGCGCTCCGGGGCTGTCGACGCCGTCGATGTCGACTTCGCGAATGAGGGCGATCCGGGCGTCGGTCAGCGTTCCGGTCTTGTCGGAGCACAGCACGTCCATCGACCCGAGGTCGTGGATCGCGCCCATGCGTTTGACGATCACGCCGCGCTTCGAGAGACGCAGGGCGCCATGGGCGAGCGTCACCGAGACGACCATCGGCAGCAGTTCCGGCGTGAGGCCGACCGCCAACGCCAGCGCGAAGAGGAAACTCTCGAGCAGCGGCCGATGCATCGACAGATTGGCCAGCAGCACGAACAGAACCAGCAGCACCGTCAGCCGCAGGATCATCATCCCGAAGTCGTGGAGACCGAGGCTGAAGGCGGTCGGCGGCGCGGCGCGCAGGAGGCTCTCCGCCAGCTGGCCCATCTGCGCCCGGCGTCCGGTGGCGAAGACGATCGCGGTCGCCCGCCCCGAGACGATGGAGGATCCCATGAAGATCAGGTTGCGGGGATAGGCCGTGGCGGCGGCATCACGCCCGGCGAGATCGATCTCCTTCTCGGCCGGGAAGGCCTCGCCGGTGAGCAGCGCCTCGTCGACATAGACGTCGTGACCGTCGATCAGCCGGGCGTCGGCGGGAACGAGATTGCCGGCGCCGAGCCGGATCACGTCGCCGGGCACGAGGTCGGCGGCGGGGAGGGCGACGAAGATGCCGTCCCTGAGCGTCTCGCAGGTGAGCGAGACCTCGGCGCCGAGCGCCTCGGCGGCGTTCTCGGCGCGATGCTCCTGCACCACGTCGAGCGTCATCGACAGAGCGACGATCACCGTGACGATGACGAAACTCGCGATGTCGCCGGTGAAGGCGGAGACGCCGGCGGCGCCGAGAAGGACGAGTACGAGCGGATTGCGGAATCGCTCGGCGACGGCCCGCAGGACGTGGCGCCGCTTGGCGGTGTCGATGCGGTTGGCGCCGTGGCGGTGCAAACCGGCCGCCGCCTCGGAGGCGGTGAGGCCGCCGGGGCGACTGCGGAGCAGGGCCATGACGTCGGCGATCGGCGCGCCGGCGATCTCGGTCGGGGAGGGGGGAGCGACGTCCTGCGGTGCGGTCACGTCCGTGGCGAACCAGGTCTTCATGGATCGGCCTCCTCGCACCGGTCTGCCGGTGCGCCGCCGGGCGACGCATCGAGGAAAGACCAGTCTACGCCCGAAACCGCGGAACGGGAGCCTCTCGGTCGCGTCCGTGTTCCTGCGTTCACGGCATCCTGAGCAGTGCGGCCGCGACGACGACGAGCAGGAGCCCGAGGGGGACCACGATGGGGGGAACGAACCATTTGGACATGACGGTCACCTCAGTTGCCGAAGAGCCGATCGCGCTCGGAGGGATGGAATGCGGACAGCGAGCCTTCCGGAACGGATCGCTCGCAGGATTCCGCGGCGCCCTTGATGCGGTAGGTCCGCGGGGCGTTCTCGCTCGGCATGACTCGGATCACGGTGCAGCGCTGCGGTCGCGCCGAGGGGGCGGGGGTCCACGTGGCCTCTTGGCCGGCCAGGAATTTCGTCTTCATGTTCATGTTCCTTGGTTGATCGGATGGGTCTGCGTCGAGGCGTCTCATCGCCCCGCGCTCAGACAGGCGCGATCCGCGTCGGACCGTGCCAGGACCGCCTCGAGGACGGCATGGGCGCATTCGCGCGCGGCCGCCGCGGCGAGTTCGAGAACCGCCATCGCATAGGCTTCGACGTCGTCGGCGCGGGCGTTGAGGTCGAGCCCTCGCGCGTCCGCCTTCCAGGCCGAAACGCGGGCGTCGGCCTGCGGCCGGCCGTGATCGATCCAGGCTTCGACCCGAGCCCGCGCGTCGGCGACGCCCTGCAGGCCGTCGGAGATCAGGTCGTCCATCCGGCCCATCCGGTCGACCGTCTTCTCGCGCGCACCGTCGTTCATGGCCAGCGGGCCGGTCTGAATGTGCTCGATCGTCTTGTCGACGTCGTGGAGGCGAAGCCGAATCTCTGCGCATTGCAGGCGGAATTGGTCGTTCATGACGCGCTCCTTCGGAGGTCGTGCAGTCGAGGTCGGGATCGGATCCGAGCGAAGAGCGACCGGTGGCGGCCGATACGGGTGTCGTGCGACCCGTCGGCGGCGATGTCGGCCGTTGGTTCGAGCGACGCAGCCCGGTCGCCTCGAAGGCGTCGTGCGGGGCGGTTCGTCGTCGATCGTCCCGAGATCCTCGGTTCGAACGCACTCGTTGCTGTCGAAGGTGGAAAGCGACGAATGCGAAAATCTTGCCGGAGGGTGGATGAATTCTGTGTTCTTTTGATGTCGTCTCGAAATAAATCCGAAATCGATTGCAATATTTGCTTGAAGGGCGCAGGGTGAAAAAATCGAATGAATGCTCGAAACGATG
>NZ_JBQUZT010000002.1:0-165393 GCF_056313705.1 Pinisolibacter sp. DMC100
TGTCGACCGGCCTGTCGGGCCAGGCGGTGGATCTGAAGCGGGTGGTCGAAGACTTCGTCCGCGACTTCGCCGCCGCCGCCTGACGAACGGCAACGCACGAAACCAAGAGCCCCCGGCGCGACGCGTCGGGGGCTCTTTCGTTGTCGGGACCCGCGCGCGTCAGGCGACGTCGTAGGGCGGGCGCGGAATGTCCTGATGGGCCTTGCGCAGTGCGGCCGACCAGCGTTCGCGCAGGTCGTGGAAATAGGGCTCGCCCTGTTCGATGCGGTGGCTGAGTTCGGCGCAGATGGCGTCGCGGCGGATCACCGCCAGATCGATCGGCATGCCGACGCCGAGGTTCGAGCGCATGGTCGAATCCATCGAGATCAGGCCGAGCTTCAGCGCATCCTGCAGGCTGTAGTCGAAGTTGACGGCGCGATCGAGGATCGGCTTGCCGTACTTGTGCTCGCCGATCTGCAGATAGGGCGTGTCGGTCGTCGCCTCGATGAAGTTGCCGGCGGCATAGACCATGAAGAGGCGCAGGCGCCCGCCGGCGATCTGGCCGCCGAGCAGCATGGTGACGTCGAAGCCGAGGTTCTTGCTCTCGAGCATCTTGCCGTCGATGCGCCAGACCTCGCGGATGGCGCGGCCGAGCAACTGGGCACAGCGGAACATCGACGTCTGGGTCCAGATGGTCTCGACCTCGCCGGTCTCCGGGTTCTCCAGCCCCTCGGTCACCAGCGAGATGACCGACTGGGAGATGGCGAGATTGCCGGCGGTGGCGATCGTCACGATGCGGTCGCCCGGCCGTTCGAAGACGTTGAGCTTGCGGAAGGTGGCGATGTTGTCGAGGCCGGCGTTGGTGCGCGTGTCCGCGATCATCACCATGCCGTCACGGACCAGAATTCCGACGCAATAGGTCATCGCTTCACCCTCGGGGGATCCTCGTTGGGGTCGCGCCGCGGGCGGGCGCGCGGGCGACCATAGGGAAGGGGCGGGAACGGCGCAACCGTGCGGACGCGCGGTGCGACGCCGCGTGGCTTTCGCGCCTCAGGCGCGGGCGATCTCGCGCACGGCGATCCGCGTCGTCGTCGTCTCGGCGCCGAAATGGGTGCGTACGCCGCGGATCGGCTGGGCATCGAGCGTGTCGAGACCGGCGGCGAGCCTGACCCAGCGATCGGTCGGGCAGGCGTTGGCGATCGCGTCGAAGCCGACCCAGCCGAGACCGTTGCCGAGATGGGCCTCGATCCAATAGTGCGGCGCGTCGCGCTCGGGCAGGGCCTCGTCGTGGAGACAGCCGGAGACGCAGCGCGCCGGCATGTCGAGGGCGCGCACGGCGGCGGCGAAGAGATGGACGATGTCCTCGGTACCGGCCCGCCCGCCCGCCAGCACCTCGTGCGGCGCCCGCGAGGCGGCGGCGCGCTCGAAGGGGATCGATTCGTGCAGCCGCCCCATGATCAGATGCAGCGCCGACAGCGGATCGCCGCCGCTCTCGGTGAGTGCGGTGCGGGCGAAGTCGCGCACGGTCGCCTCGATCGGGGTGCGGTCGGTGGCACGGCGGAAGACGGCGAGCGGCAGGCGCTCGCGCGTGGCGTGGAGGACGCCGGCGGTGTCCTCGGTCGCCACCTCGCCCGAGGCGACGATCGACAGCTCGTCGATCGGTCCGTCGATCGAGAAGGAATGGGTGAGGTTGCCGAAGGCGTCCTCGACCGGCGACAGGCGGCAGTCCTGCGACACGTCGATGCGCCAGCTGTCGACCAGCTGCGCCTCGGTGGTGCGGGGCGTCAGGCGCAGCGTCTGGATGGCGCGGGTGGCGGGGGTGTCGAAACGGTAGACCGTCTCGTGGACGATGGCGAGGCGCATGGCTCGGGACCGGAGTGGGAGGCGGGGCGCGGGGCCGGCCGCCGTCAGAGCAGATACTGTTCCGTGATCAGACCGCCGAGGCGGTTGTTCTCGGTGATGAAGTCGGACAGGAACTCGTGTAGCCCGCCGGCGATGATCGTGTCGATGTCCGTGCCCACCAGCTTGGTGTAGATCGCCCGCGCCGCGCGCTGGGACGAGCCCTGGCGACCGTAGACCTGTGCGATCTGGTCGAGATTGCGCGTCAGGCTCTCGTAACAGGCGGCGAGCGAGCGTGGCATCTGGGTGTTGAGGATCATCAGGTCGGCGACGAGCCAGGGTTTCAGGCTCTGGCGATAGACCCAGTGATAGGAGGTCTGGGCGGAGACCGCGCGCAGCACCGCCGACCACTGGAAATAGTCGACGCCGCCGCCGACGAGGGTCTCCGGCGGCAGCAGCACGTGATACTTCACGTCGAGGAGCCGCGCCGTCGCATCCGAGCGCTCGATGAAGACGCCGAGGCGCGAGAACCAGTAGGCGTCGTTCCTGAGCATGGTGCGATAGGCCGAGCCGTCGAAGGCGAGCGACGTGCGTTTGACGAAGCGCAGGAAGTCGGCGAGCTGGGCGAGGTCCAGTTCGCCGGGGCCGTAGCCCTTCAGCTCGAGCCAGGCGGAGTTGATCGTCTCCCACATCTCGGCGGTCAGGGCGGTGCGCACGGCGCGGGCGTTGAAGCGCGCGGTCTCGAGGCAGCTCTTGATCGACGACGGGTTCTGCGGCGAGAAGGCGAGGAAGTCGACCGCGGCTTCCGCCGTCGGATCCTCGCCGTAGACGTCGTGGAAGGCGGCGAGACAGCCGGTCGCGGCGAGCGCCGATTCCCACTCGTTGGTCGAGGTGCCGTAGCCCGAGGGCAGGGTGGCGAGGCGCGAGGCGGCGTCGATGATGCGCGCGGTGTTCTCGGCCCGCTCGATGTAGCGGGAGAGCCAGAAGAGACTGTCGGCGGTGCGGCTGAGCATCGGTTCGGTCCTGCAGATCGGCCGGAGGCGGCCGTGGTCGGCGCGGGGCTGCGCGCGCCGGAGGAGGGCGGATCAGCGGCGGGCGGTCGCCTGCTGCTGCTGTTGCTGCTGGGCCATGCGGGCATCGGGCAGCGGATCGACCACCCAGGTGTCCTTGGTGCCGCCGCCCTGGCTCGAGTTGACCACCAGCGATCCCTCGGTCAGCGCGACGCGTGTGAGGCCGCCGGGGACCAGACGCACGCCGTCGGCGCCGTTCAGCACGTAGGGGCGCAGGTCGACGTGGCGCGGCGCCACGCCCTCGTCGACGAAGGTCGGGCAGGTCGAGAGCGCCAGCGTCGGCTGGGCGATGAACTTCTCGGGATGGGCGAGGAGCTTCTTGCGGAAGGTCTCGATCTTGGCCTTGTCGGCCTTCGGGCCGACCAGCATGCCGTAGCCGCCGGAGCCGTCGACCTCCTTCACCACCAGTTCGGGCAGGTGGTCGAGGACGTATTTCAGCGCTTCCGGCTCGCGGCAGCGCCAGGTCGGCACGTTCTTCAGGATGGCGTCCCTGCCGGTGTAGAACTTGATGATCTCCGGCATGTAGGAATAGACCGCCTTGTCGTCGGCGACGCCGGTGCCGACCGCATTGGCCAGCGTGACGTTGCCGGCGCGATAGGCCGAGATCAGGCCGGGCACGCCGAGGATCGAATCCGGGCGGAAGGCGAGCGGGTCGATGAAGTCGTCGTCGATGCGGCGGTAGATGACGTCGACGCGCTTCGGACCCTCGGTCGTGCGCATGTAGACGACGTTCTCGCGGACATAGAGGTCGGAGCCCTCGACCAGTTCGGCGCCGAGCTTGTCGGCGAGGAACGAGTGCTCGTAATAGGCCGAGTTGAACGGCCCGGGCGTCAGCAGGCAGACGGTCGGGTCGGCGGAGGCCGAGCGCGGCGCGATCGACTTCATCGTCGCGAGCAGCTCGTCGGCATAGTTCTCGACCGGCGCGATGCGGTGGCGCGAGCACAGTTCGGGGAAGAGGCGCAGCATCACCTCGCGGTTCTCCAGCATGTAGGAGACGCCGGAGGGGGTGCGGGCGTTGTCTTCCAGCACATAGAACGTGTCGGGATCGACGCGGACGAGGTCGATGCCGGCGATCGACACCCAGATGTCGTGCGGCAGCTGGATGCCCTGCATCTCGGGCCGGTAGCAGGGGTTCTGGTAGACGAGGTCTTCCGGAATGACGCCGGCCTTGACCACCTCGCCCTTCGAATAGACGTCCTTGAGGAACATGTTGAGCGCGGTGACGCGCTGTTCGAGGCCCTCGGCGAGGCGGTCCCACTCGGGTCGGGTGATGACGCGCGGCACGATGTCGAAGGGGATCAGGCGCTCCTCGCCCTCGGCGTCGCCGTAGACGTTGAAGGTGATGCCGATACGGCGGAACAGCAGTTCGGCCTCGTGCTGGCGCTGCGTCAGGAGGTCGGGGGGCGTGTCCTTCAACCAACCGGCGACGATCTCGTAACCGGATCGGATATCCGATCCGAAGGCGGACATTTCGTCGAACGCCGAGGCCACCATACCGTCTGGTCTCCTTTTCCGGACATGTGCCGAAGCACCACGGTGAAGTCATATTCGGCTGCCTCGCAAAGAGGCGCAAGCAGCTTGCATCGGCAGGAAAATGCGTATTTCGGCCGATTTTGCATAAGCTTGGGGCGCGATGCCCAAGTTGTGGGCGGAATTCCCGGTTTCAGCCGTGGCGGCAAAGGAGGCAGCGGCGCGACGGGGCGGATGCGGAGAGGGGGCAGCGAGGGGAGGCAGGTGCGGATAAATCAGAAGTTGTCTTCTGGGTTTGAATCGCGTGTCATGATGATGCGGACGGGTTCCAACCGAGGACCATTCGCATGAGACTGGAAGACCCCCGAGACCTCGAGACACGGGTTCGCGCGCTGCGCTGCGAACTCGCCGGCGATAGGGTGATCCTCGCCGGCATCCGTGTCCTGCTCGCGCTCGAACGGCGCGCGCACTTCGACCCGGCGCAGCCGCGCGACGAGCTCGGACGATGGGCGGAAATCGGCCGCTCGACGACGTTCCGCATCACCGATCCGAATGCCGAGGCCGATCCGGCGCCGAAGGACGAACGGATACGGGTGGCCGGGCCGTTCGACTGGGGGCCGATCGATCTGCGGTGGGATGGGGACATCATCGGTGGTCATCCCGTCGAACGGCATGTCGGCAAGTCTGACAATGAGTTGGCAGCGTTGGCCTTGGTCAACCTGACAAGCAAGATCTCGCAACGGCGAGGTGATGCCAGGGCGGGAACTTTCGAATCGATAGATCGAGCCAATGAACTCGTCAACGAAGCTCTTGGGATGGCCTCTCCAACTGTCTTTCGAGTATCATCAGCAACTGTTCCTGCAAGGGCGATCTATGTAAATTTCGGTCGTGTTACCGGTAGGGAAGCGGTAGTGAATGTCGGAAACGGCTCGATTAAATACAGAAACACATATGGAGTTGGAATTTTCCTAATTCACGATCCCGGAAGCAATCGCGGATTTCGAATCCATACTGCCTATCCCATGAATTTCGACTGATGAGGTGCAAAATGAAAATCCCTCCCTATTTTCAGCTTGCCAGCGAGTGCTTCTATCAGGGTGCACTCGAGTATGGTGGTCACACGGTCGAGGATTGTGTCGGCTTCGGGATAGCCTCCGTGCCGCAGAGCCAGTGCCCGGCGCTGCTGGAATGGCTGGACCATCTGATCGCCTCTCCGCCGGAGGTGGTCTCCGATGCATGGTCGTCGCTCAGATGCGAGTACGACTGGGAAGACCCGGAGTTCATCCGCTCCATCCTCCGCCTGATGCGCGAGAAAACCGCCCACCGCGTCGCCACGGGGCGTGGAGGAGATCCCGCATGAGGTGAGGAGTGCAGTCGCACGGACCGTCGTTCTTGCCGTATCGGAATGCGGCTGCGCGCGGCATCCCGCGAGCGAGGAGGTTTCGATGAACATCCCTCCCTATTTTCAACGAGCATCGGAGTGCTTCTACGGGATGCACTCGAATCCGGTGGTCACACGGTCGAGGATTGTGCCCGCTTCGGCGTCGAGATCGTCCCTCAGAGCCAGTGCCCGGCGCTGCTGGAATGGCTGGATTTTCTGATCGCCTCGCCGCCGGAGGTGGTCTCGGATGCGTGGTCGTCGCTCAGATGCGAGTACGATTGGGAAGACCCGGAGTTCATCCGCTCCATCCTCCGCCTGATGCGCGAGCGCGTCGCCGAGCGGGTGGCGACGGGTGGTGGCGGCATGCCGGGGTGAGGCGGAGCCTTCCCCATGGTTGCGGGGCTGCAACCTTCGGTTCATTCTGGACCGCGACGACCTCAGATCAACTGCAGCCCCCGCAGGCTCGCGTGTCCGTCGCGGCCGACGATGACGTGGTCGTGGACGAGGATGCCGAGCGGCTTGGCGATGTCGACGATCTGACGCGTCATCTGGATGTCGGCGGTCGAGGGCGTCGGGTCGCCGGACGGGTGGTTGTGGACCAGGATGATGGTCCACTTAAGTGATTGAAAACAATAGTTTATCTGTGGTTGTGGATTCGGTTGGGGTAGGTTCTGGGGATCGGAGATTTTGCCGACCCCTGCGGTTTGTCACCGTCGATCCCCCCCTCTCATTTCGAGTCGTTTTGCCGCACGTCACGACATTTTTCCGATTCCTGGCTTCAAGCCCGATGCCGGGATAGAGGTCCGTCATCGGCGTTCCGTTTTACCTCCGACGTGATGGTGATGCCGTCGCGGATCTGGATGGTGACGATTCCGCCAGCTGCCCTTGCGCATTCGGCGGTCTGCTCGATGAGGCAAACGGCTGGAGGGTGATCCACAACCACAAGAGTCTCCCTTTAAGCGGTTTAATAATATAATTTATTTCCGATTGAAGCTGGTATCGGAAATAGTGTATATCTGAGATGAGTGATCGTTATTATCACTGCTTATCGGGTGTGTAAGCTGAAAAATGCTTCGATGCACGGCATTGTACCTTGTTCTGCTTGTCCCATGCTTCGAGCTCGTTGATGGGATAGAGGACGGCCTTGCCAATCTTTATGAATGAAGGGCCAATCTTCATTGCTCGCCAGTTTCTGAGTGTACCAACGGACACTCCACCTCGGTAGCGCTCCGCCACTTCCTCTGTTGTGAGATATTTACTCTCCGCCATATTGCCTCCTTTTGACAACGTTGGTCGACGCCGTCTCACCAATCGCGTGCTACCGGTCCAGAGTGAAAGCGAATATACGCGTGTTGCCGTCACTCCTCATCATGGCGGGGCCTGTCGAACTCCGGTGGCTCCTGCTTTGTCACGAAGACAAATGCGGTACGACCTGTCGTCTTGGGAAGCTCTTCTCTGTTGGTATAGGAGAGAAGGCGGTTCCCGGCCGCAAACAGGACGGACCGATGCAGGGGCTGGATTTCATCTTAAACTTGCGGTGTGTTGGCCTGTCGCGCGCGGTGCGAGATCTGCCAGGGGCAGAGGATCGAAGCGGGCCTTTTTCATAGTATCGGATAGCGGCGGCGGTTGTGGTCGCCACCTGCGGCGAGGGCTCGGAAATCAGGCTGCACCGACTTCAGGGAGCAGCTTGTGCTTCCTCCTCCCCTCATCCTTCATCAGGATATCGCACGCGACGAGGTCGGTGATGTCGCGGAGGGCGGTGTCGGGCGAGACCTTCGTGAGCTTGGCCCATTTCGATAATGTCAGCTTGCCGTCGAAGCCTTCGAGGAGTCGATTGAACATCGCGCGCTGCCGGTCGTTCAATCGGGCGGGCAGTGGCGACTATGTCGCAGGTTCCTACAGTCAGCGCTTCACGCTCGCCTCCGGCCGCTTCGCCATGATCGATGACGGTCTCGGCTTCCAGCTCGTCCCCTGGACGCCCTCCCTCGAAAAACAGATCGGCCGTCATGTTTCCGGTATCGCCCGTGACGACGGCGGCATCGACTGGTGTGTTAGCCGCCGACGGGGATTGGGGTTGTAGATGCGACAACCGGTTATTATTGGGAGTTCCCAGATACGACAAACTGAATGCCAAATCCCAAGAGCGATTCGATGTTTGCGAAAGAATTCGACGAAATCTCACTGAGGGATATCCAGGCGCTCGTCGACGAGGGAATCCCCGAAGGCAGGCAGCTTGAATTCAAGCGCGATCACTATGGCCGCAAGGACGATGATAGGCGAGAGTTTGCCGCCGATGTCTCCGCCATAGCCAATGCGCGTGGCGGATACCTGCTTATTGGTGTCGATGAACGCAACGGGATTGCTTCGAGCGTTTGCGGCGTTGAGGCGCCGGATCCCGACGGGTTGGTTCGCGCGATCAGCGAGGCCATTCGCGCGTCGCTCGAACCACCGCTTATTGAATTCAGGGTCAAGTGGGTCTCAATCGAGGCCGCACGTGGTGTTGTGGTGATCAAAATCACGCGGAGTTGGAGCGCTCCCCATCGCGTCACTGTCGCCAAGGACTATCGCTTCTTCGTCCGGGACGAAAATGGAAAACACCCGATGTCGGTAGAGGAGTTGCGCCGTGCCTTCCTATTCGCTTCCGAGGTAGAGGAAAGGATCAGGCGGTTCCGGATTGAACGCCTTGGAACCCTAACCGTTAATGAAGGACCGCTCAGTGTCGGCAAGGAGGGCGAGGCGCGGCTGATCATGCATGTCGTGCCCCGGACGGCGTTTACGGACGGCATTCAGCTTTCGTTTGACGAACGAGGTGGTTCGATGTGGCCATGGCCGCTCGGCGGGGGAAGTGGCGCCAATTCGATGTACTCGCTTGATGGTCTGATCAGCTATTCTGGACCGGAGGAACGTTTCGAAACCGTCCGTGCGTTTTCGGCCCTCTTTCGCAATGGCATTGCTGAAGCCGTGGCAGGCGTGCGTGTAGGAAACAAGGACGGTCAGCGCAACATATCGTTGACCGGCATAGAACAAGAGGTGATCAGGGGCCTTTGCCAGATTCTCGGCGAGTATAAAAGACGATCTATCCCCGCGCCCTATACAGTTTTTTTGAGCCTTGTTGGCGTGCGTGGTGTATCGGCACCGATCGACGAGTGGCGTGGCGGGATTGCCTATCCTCACCGCTCCGACAGCATCATGCTGCCCGAACTTGCCATTGACGCGGCGGGGGCAGAAAATGCGCCAGAGATTGAGCTCAGGCCCCTTTTTGATCTCATGTGGAATGCCTTTGGCCAATATGGTTCGCCAAACTACGATCGATCGGATCGATATGTGCGCCGCTAAGGTTCACCCCTTGCCCGTATTTCTATCCGGAACTTGTACGATGCTCTGAAGCAGCTTGCCCTTTTCCGCCCCTGGGCCGGAATAGATGGATGTCGTCCATAGAGAAAGAGCTGTGTCCGCAACCCGCCGCGCTACGACGCTTTCGTCACCGCTCTCGGCCGACGGCTCGCCAAGGGGCCGAAGCTGCGGCAGGAGATCCTAGAGGGCAAACCCGGAATACAAAAATGTAGGTGTTTCGTTTTTTCGGGACGCGACGACCTGTAGGGGCGCGCAGCTTGATGCTACCATTCAGCAACATGCGTTGTTCGCTTGGCGATGGCGATGCGTCACTATTACCGCAAAGATTGGCAGAAATTTCGAGATGAAGTCATCGAACTCGATGGCGGCGTCTGCCGTCGATGTGGCCGCGGCCCGCTACAAGGAGCGATCTTACAAGTTCACCACAGAACTTATCTGCCAGGGAAGATGCCATGGGAATACCCATACGGGTATTGTGAGACTCTCTGCCGAGGATGTCATGCATCAGAACACGGTATAGTTCGCCCTTTCCAAGGATGGGTCTGTGTCGGCGATGACGATCTTGGGGATTTATCGGGCGAATGCGATTTATGCGGCACGCAGATACGTTACGTATTTTTTGTGCAGCACGAAAAATGGCCTGCGATGGAGGTTGGGGAGATCTGCTGCGATCATCTCACACAGACCTCCGAAGCAAGCGACTATATGGATTCAAAGAGGCGTTATGCTTTACGCGAAAGTCGCTTTATTTCGTCCTCAAGATGGAAACGCAACCAAGATGGGCTCTTAAGCCTCATGCAAAAGGGGCAACATATTTCACTCGAAAAAGTATCAGAAAATTTTAGGCTGACGGTAAATCAAGTGACCGGGAAAAAATTCTTTAAATCCGAAGAAGAGTGTAAACGGTATATATTTGAAATAATCGAGAATGGGACTCTAGAAGCGTTCTTCAGGAAATTTCAATCTAAATAGATTTGATGAATTTCCAACGCGAGAGATTTGGGTTTTCCTTCGTTGTTCTTCTGTATTTGTGCTCAACGCTACCGCGATAACAAGTATTTGTTGAATCAACCTGAAATACGTCTCTCTTAATCGACCCCATATGGGGAACGTCTGTCTGTCCCCGCTTGAACTCGGGGCGACATTAATGGCTCTCGGCGCCTTCGGCGCCAATCGCCATCTGCGCCAGTCGCTGGTCTTCCTCGACGTGCCGACACTCCAGCAGCCAGAGGCCTATCTCGGCCATGCCGGTGAGATGTTCGGTCGTGATGGCGGTTTCGCCGATCCGAAGCCCGAGGCGTTCATGAAAACCTTCCTCGATGCTTTCGCCGATTGGATTGGGAGGACCGCAAAGGTTGCCTGAGGCATTCCGCTCGAATGGCCCCACTGGGATGCGGTGTCCTGAGAAATGTTCCCCATGGCATGGCCATGCTGAGTGAAGCGGGGCCAGTCGCCTCCGCTCACGCGGCGCCAGGCCTCGGCCGGACCATATATCTTCCTGTTTTCCTCGAGCCGACGAAGACGATCAGGCCTGTCGCTCGTAGGCCGGCGATATCCCGCTTGGCGGTCTTTGCTGCAACCTCCCAGCGCACGACGATATCGGTAAAACGCAGTCGATCGCGGACGGCCATTTCGCCGAGGAACCACCGTTGGCGATCGTTCAAGATCCCGAGCCACTCGACGTTTCCAGGGTCATTTCCTGGGTCATTTATAGGGACTTTTCCAGGGACATCGGACATGCCGTCCATGGCTCTCGGTGCCTCCTGACTGGTGGCCGATCCCGAGCTTCGTCGGCTTTGTGCCGGGTCCTTGCCGCCGGCCGTGGCCTTCTCGTTCGAGATCCCATTGCCTCCGATCGAAGGCACTTCTCCTGTGACGGTTCTATTGGCGGCATCGATGACGAGTTCGAAGACGAGATCAGATTCTGCAATCAGGCGAATGAGATAATGCCCTCTCGGACCGGCCGAGCCTTCGAGCCAATTCTTGGCGGCCCGCTCACTGGCACCTGTCCATTTCATGACCGTCTTGACGGCCCGGTGGGTATCTCCGAGCTCTGATTGCAGCGCCCTCGCGACGGCGTTGGCAAAGTCGGTCGCTGACCGAACCGCCGCCGCATGACCCGGTAGAATCCTGCCCCTTTTCGGCAACATGTTGCCGGCCCTCCACAACTAGACTGCTGTCGATGCGGAGACGGCAGACCTCGCCCGAACCGCCTTGTTCTGTTCGGGGCTGCGCGGTCGGCGTCCTCGAATACAAGCCGGTTGGGGATGGCGTGTCGTGGCGGATTGGAGCCGACATCGTGAAGATGAGACGAGCGACCCGACGATCAGGGTTCGGGCGGCCGAATATGTCCGGATGTCGACGGAACATCAGAAGTACTCGACCGAGAACCAGGCCGATGCCATCCGTCAGTATGCAGCCACTCGTGATATCGACATTGTCAGAACCTACGCCGATGAAGGTAAAAGTGGCCTTCGCATCGAAGGTCGTGACGGCTTGAAACTCCTGATCGATGATGTCGCGAGTGGCCGTACCGATTTCCAAGCCATTCTCGTCTATGACGTCAGCCGTTGGGGGCGCTTTCAGGATGCCGACGAGAGCGCCTATTACGAATACATCTGCAAGCGCGCCGGCATTGCGGTGCACTATTGCGCCGAGCAGTTCGAGAATGATGGCAGCCCGATCGCAACGGTCGTCAAGAGCGTCAAGCGGGCCATGGCCGGCGAATACAGTCGCGAATTGTCGACCAAGGTCTTTGCCGGTCAATGTCGCTTGATCGAGCACGGCTACCGACAAGGCGGACAGGCGGGGTTCGGTCTGCGCCGGGTGCTCATCGATCAGGCCGGCGCCACCAAGGGTGAGCTGACGCGTGGTGAGCAGAAGAGCATCCAGACCGATCGCGTCGTGCTGCGACCGGGGCCGGAGGCGGAGCTCGCCCTGGTCGCGGAGATCTATAGGACCTTCGTCACTGCGGATCGAACCGAGCGACAGATTGCCGACGCTCTGAATGCACGGGGGGCGGTGACCGATCTCGGGCGCCCCTGGTCACGTGGAACCGTCCACCAGATCCTCATCAACGAGAAGTACATCGGCAACAACGTCTGGAACCGCATGTCCTTCAAGCTGAAGAAGAAGAGGGTTCACAATGAGCCGTCGATGTGGATCCGGGCCGACGGGGTCTTTCCGGCAATCATCGATCGGCCGCTCTTCGACGCGGCCCAATCCATCATTCGGGCGCGGTCGTTTCGGCTTTCGGACGAGGAAATGCTACGAGCTCTCCACGCCTTGCTCCAGACGCAGGGGATGCTGTCGGGCCTCGTCATCGACGAAGCAGAAGGGCTTCCGTCGAGTAGCGCCTACGGCTCTCGCTTCGGCAGCTTGCTGCGTGCCTACAGCCTCGTCGGCTACGCCCCCCGTCGAGACTATCGATACATCGAGATCAATCGCGCCCTGCGCCGCCTTCATCCCGAGGTGGTCGAGACCATCGTTGCCGGCCTCGATGGCGTCGGCGCCACCGTGTTGCGGCAACCGGACACCGATCTGATCATGATCAACGGCGAATTCGCGGTGTCCGTGGTGATCGCGCGTTGCCGGCAACTCCCGACCGGCGGGTTCCGGTGGCGCCTTCGGTTCGATGCCGGATTGCAGCCCGACATCACCGTGGCGGTACGGATGGATGCCGAGAACCGGCATCCCTTCGACTTCTATCTGCTCCCCCGGTTCGACGTCGGCGGAGGCAAGCTCAACCTCGCCGAAGACAATGGGTTGGGTCTCGATGCCTACCGGTTCGAGACGCTCGACCTCCTCTACGACTTGGCGATGCCGGTGCGCATCACGGAGGCAGCATGACCTCACCATTGCGGTCCCAGACTATCGAGATGATCCCGATCGCGCTCATCCACGTGCTGAATCCGCGTGCGCGCAACAAGAAGCAACACCGAGAGATCGTCGACAACATCGGGGTTGTCGGCCTGAAGCGACCGATCACGGTGAGCCGGAAGGGAAATGGGGGATCGGTCCGCTACGAACTCATCTGCGGCGAGGGGCGTCTGGAAGCCTTCCGCATGTTGGGCGCGACGGAGATCCCAGCAATCATCGTCGAAGTGTCGGAGAGAGACGGTCTGGTGATGAGCCTCGTGGAGAACATCGCTCGGCGGCAGCATCGCCCGATCGACATTATGCAGGAGATCGGAGCCCTGCACGAACGCGGGTATAGTGACGGCGAGATCGCGCGGAAGATCGGCTGCACCCCGAGCTGGGTCAACATGATCGTGGTGTTGCTGGAGCGCGGTGAGGAGCGACTGGTCTCTGCGGTGGAAACGGGGCTCATCCCGATCAGCTTCGCGATCGATATTGCTCGCGCCGAGGATGCCGAGACCCAGGACATTCTCATCGACGCCTACGCGGCCGGTAAGATCAAGGGCAAGAAATTGGCGTCGGTCCGTCGAATGATCGACCAACGGTTGAAGCGGAGCAAGACAGTTCCCGACAACGGCTTCGGTCCGAGAAACGCGCCACGGCGTGTGACGGCCGCTGATCTCGTCCGCGTCTACCAGCGAGAGACGGACAAGCAGCGCCTCCTGGTGAAGCGCTCGAACTTTGCCCAGACCAAGCTTCTCTTCATGATCGAAGCGCTCAAGGATCTTTTGAACGATGAAGGGTTCAGCACGCTGCTGCGTGCCGAGGACCTGGCGACCATGCCTCGCGCGCTGGTGGCCCGTATTCCCGGGGAGGTGGTCCGATGATCGAAGCCGAAGACAAGGGGCGGGACGTCAAACTGTCGTTCGAACGGCAGAGCATCGTCGTGGCGATCAGCCAACTGGTGCCGCTCAAGACCCTCCGCGCCGGAATGAAGGAGAGCCGGAAGTATGCCCAGATCTTGGGCTCGGTACGGGCGATCGGCCTCGTCGAAGCTCCGGCGGTTGCGCCCGACCCCAAACACCCAGGTCGGTATTTCCTGCTCGACGGGCATCTCAGGGTCGAGGCGTTGAAGGACCTCGGCATCCAGGAGGTCGAGTGTCTCGTGTCGACGGACGACGAGACCTACACCTACAACAAGAGGATTAATCGGCTGGCGGCTGTTCAGGAACACCGAATGATCACCCGGGCGATCGAACGCGGCGTGCCGGAGGAACGCCTCGCCGAGGCTCTCGGGCTGGATGCGGTCTCGATCCGGCGGCGAGCACGAATGCTGAAGGGGATCTGTCCGGATGCCGTCGATCTTCTGAAGGACAGTCCATGCCCGTTCTCGGTGTTCGACATGCTCCGTCGTATGGCACCGATCCGTCAGGTCGAGGCCGCGGAGCTGATGATCGGCCAGAACAATTATACGGCCGTATTTGCGAAGGTTCTGCTGGCCACCACTCCTCCCAAGCTATTGGTCGTCCTCCGTAAGAAAAATGTAGATAGTGTCACGGCTGATCAGATTGCTCGAATGGAACGAGAGCTCTTGAGTCTGCAGACGCAGGTTAAATCTGTCGAGGACAGCTACGGCCTCGATAATCTCCAGTTGATGGTTACCTGCGGCTATGTGCGGAAATTGCTCGCCAATGGGCGGATCGTTCGCTGGTTGACGCAGCATCGCCCGGAGTACCTGACGGAATTCCAATCGATCGCCGGGATCGAGAGTTTTGGCGACGCCAAGTCCGCCGCCGAGTGAGGACAATGGGGACCCGGACCCGACAAACGCGGGGACCGCGGGAGACGCCGCACGGTGAGGCGGATCGAGCGCGGCGATGGGGATGGCGGCGACCCCGCCCGGAGCCCATCAGGTCGACCGAGGTTTCGGTCCGCCGCGTACTCGACGGTTCGTCGGGTGCGTCTCGAAGCGGGCGTGTCGATCGAGCCGGATCGCGGATCTCGGCACGCCTGCCCCGCAACGGGGTTTCCATTTTCATGGGCAGTAGACGGGCGCCCGACCTTCGAAAGGGACAGCGACGGTGCGGCCCTACGCAAAGGCAGGATGTTCGCTCCGCTTGAGCGCGGTGTCTTCGTGCCTCCTCCGAGCATGACGAGATCGACGCATCCGAATGAAAGATGCGGCTTCCACTCGATCGATCCGACCTTCCGATCGGGGAGAACGGGGTCTGACCCCGCTCTCCCCCGCGAGTGCGGTCGCTGAGCGGGACAGGGCCGCTCGCTCGCAGGCCGCCCGAACGTGGACACCTCGCCGATCCCCTCGATCCGTCCCGCTCGGCTCGGCAGCCCGGTCCCGCGCGACCACACTCGCCCCCCTCTCTCCCCGCGCGCTCACGCGCCCCCGGGACACATGCGCGGGGACCTCGCGCATGTGTCCGAGGACCACGAGGAGAGACCACCATGACCACGATGCTCATCGAGATCCCGCTCGCTCGGCTGGTGTCGAGTGCCGCCAACGTGCGCAAGACCGGCCGCGACGCGCGGATCGACGAACTCGCCGCCTCGATCGCGGCGCACGGGCTCTTGCAGAACCTCACGGTGCGGCCGGTCGGCGGCGACGAGGAGGGGGCGAGCCGTTTCGAAGTGGTGGCGGGCGGTCGCCGTCTCGCCGCGTTGAAGCTCTTGGTGAAGGAAAAGCGTTTGCCGAAGTCCTTCGCGGTGCCGTGCAAGGTGGTGGCCGTGGAGGACGGCGAGGAGGTCAGTCTCGCCGAGAACATCACCCAGGCACCGATGCACCCGGCCGACCAGTACGAGGCCTTCGCCCGGCTCGTCGAGGCGGGAAGGGGCGTCGAGGCGATCGCCGCCCGCTTCGGCGTGAGTGCGACCGTGGTGCGCCAACGGATGAAGCTCGGTGCGGTGTCACGGAAGCTGATGGCGCTCTATCGCGAGGGTGAGGTCTCACTCGATCAGTTGATGGCCTTCGCGGTCACCGACGATCACGCCGCGCAGGAACGGGTGTGGGCGGAGCTCGGTTGGAACAAGAGCAAGGACGCCATCCGTCGCGCCCTGACGACGGCGCATGTTCCGGCTGGGGATCGGCGCGTGCGGCTCGTTGGCGTCGAGGCCTATGAGGCGGCGGGAGGCGTCGTGGTGCGCGATCTCTTCGACGAGACGAGCGGCGGTTGGCTCGCCGATGTGGCGCTGCTCGATAGGCTCGTTCGCACACGGCTCGACGAGGAGGGCGCGCGCGTTCGGGCCGAGGGTTGGAAGTGGGTCGAGGTCGATCCGGAATATCCGCATGCCCTCGCCGCCGGACTGCTTCGGCTCTACCCCCGGACGCTCGAGGCGAGCGAAGAGACGGCGACGCGGATCGCCGAACTCGAGGTCGAGAAGGCCCGGTTCGCCGAGATCTCGGACGGCGAACTCTCCGACGAAGCGGAAGCGGCATGGCAGCGGATCGAGGACGAGATCACGGCGTTGCAGCCGCAGCCGGAGTTCGCTGCGGAAGATCGGTCGATCGCCGGGGCGTTCGTCTCGCTCGGGTGGGATGGTGCGGTGCGGATCGAGCGTGGCTTCGTGCGTGCGGAGGACGAGCCGGTGATAGTCACCGCCGAGGCGGAGGAAGAAGGGGAGGGTGCTCCCGGCACGGCTCACGAGAGCGAATCCGCCGGCGCGAGCAACGGTGAGAACGAAGAGCCGGACGATGCCTCGGCGCTGGCGATGCTCTCCGACAAGCTCACGGCCGAACTTTCGGCGCATCGCACGCTCGCCCTTCGCGATGCGCTCACCGAGGCCCCGCGTATCGCCCTGCGCGCCGTCGTCCATGCACTCGCTGCGCGGACCTTCTTCCGTTACGTCTCGGGCACCGCGCTCGAGATCGAGCCGAAGACGGTGGGGCTCGTGGGTCACGCTCCGAGCATCGGCGATACCCCGACCGAACGGCGGATCGCCGCACGGCATGGCGCCTGGGCTTCGCGCCTGCCTACCGATGTCAACGATCTCTGGTCCTTCGTCATGGGTCTCGACGAGACGGCGGTGCTCGATCTCCTCGCCCATTGCGCCGGGCTCACCGTCAACGCGTTGCGCCTGCCGTGGGATCGCCGTCCGTGCGCGCTCACCCATGCCGATGGTCTGGCGGAAGCGCTCGGTCTCGACATGACGCGCTTCTGGGAGGCGACCGCCGAGAGCTACTTCTCGCGCGTCACCAAAGGGCGGATCGTCGAGGCGGTCGAGGAAGGTGCCGGCCGCGCGGCAGCCGAACGGATCATCGGCCTCAAGAAGACGGAGATGGCTGCGGAAGCGGAACGCCTGTTGCGTCCGATCGGTTGGTTGCCGCCGATGCTGCGGACCAGGGGGCATCCGGTCGTCACGCCGGTCGAGGTGGAGGTGAACAGCCCCGCCGACGCAGCGACCGATGCTTTCGTCTCGGAGGAGCGCGCCGAGGATCTGACGATCGCCGCCGAGTGATCGCCGTTGAACAGCGTGTGCCGGTCGATCCGCAAGGGTCGACCGGCTTTCGTGCGTGTGGAGCGTGGCGGTGAAGACGGGGAGGTCTTCGGCAACGCCTCAGTCGGAGGCGGCGAACGCAGGAGTGTGCCTCGTCGTCGCTCTATGCCGGCCGGAGGGTGCCTCGATGTGCAAGGAGCGCTGACTTTGACGATCCTTCTGCCTCGTTTCATCGTTTCTGTCGATCGTCGAATTGTCTGTCTTCTGCTGTGATCGGTCCCGGCCCACGGCGTCCTCTCGTCTTTCGTGTCTGGCCGAGGTACGGCCGGTTCCCGGCCTCTCGCATGTTCCGCAACGGCGATCGCCGACTTCTCTTCCCCTGCCGGTCGGGCGAGCTCGACGCGGCATTCCTCGCGACGCAAGACAAGTCGTCGTCCGCCGTCCTCCGCTGACGCTTCGGCCCGGAGGGTGCGGTCTGCTCGGCCCCGGCCTTCCCGTCGCCATCGAGGCCGCGATGGGCGCGGCCGAGACCAGACGAGGAACACGACAATGGCGACCATCGGCACCTTCACGAAGTCCGGCGCGGAATACACCGGCGCGGTCAAGACGCTCACCCTCAACGTCAAGGCCCGGTTCACCCCGGCCGAGAGCGACAGCGACAAGGCCCCCGACTACCGTATCTTCGCCGGCCAGACCGAATTCGGCGCGGCCTGGAAGAAGACCTCCCGCGACAACCGCGACTACCTCTCCGTCAAGCTCGACGACCCGAGCTTTCCCGCCCCGATCTACGCCTCGCTGGTCGAGGTCGAAGGCACTGACGGCTTCTCCCTCATCTGGTCCCGCCGCAACGGCGACTGAGGCGATCGGCGCCCCGCCACCCGGCGGGGCGCTCTCCTCCTCCAACCAATGGAGACGACCTCATGACCCTCATTCCCCAGACCCTCCGCGACCGGCTTCTCGCCAATGGGGCGAAGTCCCGCGACACCGGCGCCTTCGATCCCCGACCGGTGGCGAAGCTCTTCACCCCCGACGCCGGAGCGACCTGGCTCCTCAGCGAACTCGACCCCGACGATCCCGACCTCACCTTCGGGCTCTGCGACCTCGGTCTAGGCTGCCCCGAACTCGGCCATGTCCGATTGTCGGAACTCGCCGCCGTCCGAGGGCGGCTCGGGCTCCCGGTCGAACGAGATCTGCACTTCCGCGCCGACAAAACGCTCGATACCTACGCCGACGAGGCGCGGCGGAAGGGGCGGATCACCGCCTGATCCACGATCCCCCGGCCGAAGGGTCGGGGGATCTGCCTTGATAACTGTTATCGACGGTGCGATCCTGATGCGGATGGAGGGTCGGATCATGGCGCACAGTGTCGAACTCGGTAACCTCGAGGCGGTGGTGAACCGTCTCGTCGAGAGTGGCCGCTACAACTCCAAGAGCGAAGTGCTGCGGGAGGGCGTGCGTCTGCTCGACGAACGCGAGACACGTTTGGCCGTTCTCGACGCGGCACTCGCGCGAGGTCTCGCCGATGCCGATGCCGGTCGTGTCCTCGCCGCCGAAGACGTCTTTGCCGAACTGAAGCACCGTTACGGTGCATCGTCGGATGACCCTCGCCCATGAAGTTGGTCTTCACCGAAGAAGCGCGACGGGATCTGATCCGGATCGGCGATTGGATTGCGCAGGACAGCCCGACGCGTGCCCTCTCATTCGTCGGAGAGTTGCAGGCTCACTGCCTCACTCTGGTCGATCAACCATCGGCACATCGTCTCGTTCCTCGTTGGGAGGCGAGGGGCGTCCGCCGTGCCGTTCACGGACGCTATCTGATCTTCTATCGGGTCGAGGCGGAAGCACTCGTGGTGCTCCACGTGCTGTCCGGGGCGATGGACTACGAAGCGATTCTGTTCCCCGGTGGATGATCCGGGTTGATCCGGCTTCAGAGCCTCGATCCGTCGATCGTCGCCCTCGGCACGACACTCCACAGACCGCCGAGCGTCACCACGGCGAAGCCGGCACCGGCGAGGAAAGTGGCGGTCGGGCCGATCGCCTGCCACAGCGCGCCGGCGATCAGGCTGGCGACGAAGAGGGTGACACCGGTCACCAGATTGAAGAGACCGAAGGCGGTGCCGCGAAGAGCCGGTGGCGCGGTGTCGGCGATCAGGGTGGCGAAGAGCCCCTGGGTGAAGCCCATGTGCAGTCCCCATAGAACCGCGCCGATCCACAGGCCGACGGCCGAACCGGTGAGCCCGAGCACGAGGTCGGCGCCGACGAGGAGCACGAGGCCGGTGGCCAGAATGATCCGCCGATCGAAACGGTCGGCGAGCACCCCGACCGGGTAGGCGGAGAGCGCATAGGCGACGTTCATCACCACCATGATCAGCGGCACCAGCAACAGGCTCAGGCCGATCGATTGGGCGCGCAGTATCAGAAAGGCGTCGGAGAAGCGGGCGAGCGTGAAGACCGTGGCAAGGCCGGTGACCCACCAGAAGGTGGAGGGGAGGGTGGCCATCTCGGCGAAGCGCAGTGGTGGGCGGCCCTCGGCGTCCTTCAACGGTTCAGGATCACGCACCGCAAAGACGATCAGCGCGAAGGACAGGAACCCCGGGATCACCGCCACCCAGAAGACCAGGCGGATGTCGCCGCCGCTCGCCGCCATCAGGGCGATGGCGAGGAAGGGGCCGAGGAAGGCACCGATCGTGTCGAGGGTCTGGCGCAGCCCGAAGCTGGCGCCGCGCAGCTCGGGCGGGCTCAGGTCGGCGACGAGCGCATCGCGCGGGGCCCCCCGAATGCCCTTGCCGATGCGATCGACGAAACGGGCGGCGACGATCCAGCCGAGCGAGCCGGCGAGCGGGAACACCGGTTTGGTGAAGGCCGCCATGCCGTAGCCGATGGCGGCGAGGAGCTTGCGTTTGCCGAGCCGGTCGGAGATCGCGCCGGAGAACACCTTGGTGATCGACGCCGTCGCTTCGGCGATGCCTTCGATCAGACCCACGGCCAATGTCGAGGCGCCCAGTCCGGTGACCAGCCAGATCGGCAACAGTGCATGGATCATCTCCGAGGAGACGTCCATCAGCAGCGAGACGAAGCCGAGCGCCCAGATCCCGGCCGGGATGCGGCGATGGGTCGAACGGTGCGGGGTCTTCTGGTCCATCGCCCGATCCTTCTCGATGCGCGGAGCGTCGGCACCGAACGACGGATTCGAACAGCTTCACGATCTCCTTCATGCCACCTGAGACGCAGCCGCGGAAGCGTTTCGGCAAAGGCGGGCATTCGCCGGTCCGGCCACCACGTGACGTGGAGCCCGAGGCTGCCGGCTCGGCACCGATCCCGACGACGGCAGGTGAGCCGTACCGGGCCTGACGTGTCTTCCCCCCCGGAAATGCGTCCGTTGAGATGCACGTTCGCGCGGGAGAGCGCCAAGCGGGCAGATCGGTGCCTCCGGGCCAGCGCTCTCTCTCCCGGTGTCCGCTCGGGAAGGCCTCGTCTGATGGGCGGCGATCCTGGCCGAGGCGGGGACGGGTGCAACGGCGTTGCCGTCCTCCACTGGCGTTTCGGCCCTTCGGGTGCGCCCGTCCCCCGACGCCCTGGCCTCTCGGTCGCCGTGACGAAGCCACTCCCGGCGGTCACGACGAAGGAGATCCCGATCATGGCACCGAAGACCAACGCCTCCGCCCGCTCCGACATCCACGCCCGCGTCACCGATCGCATTCTCGCCGACCTCGAGAGCGGGGTCCCGACCTGGATCAGGCCCTGGTCGGCGGGCAACACCCAAGGCCGCATCGTTCGGCCGCTGCGCCACAACGGTCAGCCTTACTCCGGCATCAACGTCCTGCTCTTGTGGTCCGAAGCGGTCGCGTGTGGCTTTTCCTCGCCGACCTGGATGACCTTCCGACAGGCGCGCGAACTCGGTGGTCACGTCAGGAAGGGCGAGACCGGCTCCACCGTCGTCTATGCCGATCGCATCCGCCGCACCGAGACCGACGATCGCGGCGACGAAGTCGAGCGCGAGATCCCCTTCCTCAAGGCCTACACCGTCTTCTGCGTCGACCAGATCGATGGGCTGCCCGATCGGTTTCACGCGCCGGCCACCGACCCTCTCGATCCGATCACCCGTGATGCCCGTGCCGATGCCTTCTTCACCGCCATCGGCGCAGACATTCGTCACGGCGGTGCCCAGGCCTATTACGCGGTCGGCTCCGACCACGTGCAGATGCCGCTCTTCGAGAGCTTCCGTGATCCCGTCTCCTACTATGCGACCCTCGGACACGAATGTGTCCACTGGACCCGGCATCCCTCCCGCCTCGACCGTGACTTCGGCCGCACCCGCTTCGGCGACGCGGGTTACGCCCGTGAGGAACTGGTCGCCGAACTCGGGGCGGCTTTTCTTGCCGCAGACCTCGGGCTCACCCCCGAACCGCGTTCCGACCACGCCGCCTACATCGCGTCCTGGATCAAAGTCCTGAAAGACGACAAGCGCTTCGTCTTCACCGCCGCATCGCATGCCAGCCGGGCGGTCGACTTCCTGCATGGCCATCAGCCGAAGCTCGCCGAGGAGCGGGCCGCATGATGCGGCCTGTATTCCCGCGAAGTCGCCTTTCCGGCTTGTCGCCGATCCTGAAAGACGGATCGACGGCAAGCCGGTTTCTCGATGGAGTCGTCGCGACTTCGGGGCGACTGCGTTCGGATTCGGCGATCGAGGTATCGCAACTTTCCGGCTTCACGTCGCCGAGTGCTCTTCCGAAGATCTACAGGCAGGGCGGGTATTTCTCACGCACCACTCGAAACAGGAGTGTGCCATGCTGGACATCGACTGGCGTTCGCCAGAGGCCTACACGCATGCCCGCGACATTCCCCCTGCCGGCTTCGCATGGGAGTATCTGCGCCGCGATCGAGACTATCAGTGGGATTTCGTCCGGATCAACGCCGATGTGGCGCGCCCGAGAGACGATGTCCTCGACGCCTTCTCTCGGCGTTGGGGGCTTCGATTTCCCCGTAGATCCGAGAGTTCCGGCCGATGAAGCCTCGCTGTTCTGGATGCCGGACCTTCAGCCGGAGGCGATCCTGATCCAGCCTACGCCGCCCAGCGAAGCGGGAGGTGTTAGGCCGCTCCAACTGTCGAATCTACCGGGTGTCGATCTGCGAAACGCCGGTGACGACTGGCATGCGGTCTGGCGTCACGGTGGGAACGATCACCAATTCTGGCTGAAGGCACTGCCACCGCGAGTCTGTGCCGGATATGTCGTGGTGCTGCCGCTCGATGCCTTGTTCGAACTGCGGGCTCACGCGGCGCGCCGATTCTGGAGGGCTCTCGCCGGACTGCCACCGGGCGGATCGTTACGGCCTCTGCCCGAGACGACACGGCAGCGGCACATTCTGATGCTGCGGGCGTTGGACGCTCGGTTGACGGGGGCGAGTTATCGCACCATTGCCGAAGCGATGTTCGCGTTTCGCAGCCGGACCAAGCGGGATTGGGAAATCGATCCGCTGAAGAACCGCACGCGCCGTCTCGTCGCCGATGCCTTGCGCCTGATGCGCGGCGGATATCTCCAGTTGCTCCACCATCCGGTGAAACGATGCGGTGGCCCCCGATAGAAAACGACGGCGTTCGACCTTTCGTTGCTCGGCTCGGGTCGCCTCGATGAGACGCGTGGGCGCCGGGCAATCAACCCGCGCGACGCCCCCGTGGTCGACCGAGCCCGATCGCCTTTGCCATGGTCGACCGGGCTTCGGAGTAGTTGGCTGCCACCATCGGGTAGTCCGCCGGTAGCCCCCACTTCTCGCGATAGGATTCCGCGCTCAGGCCGTGCGCGGTGCGCAGGTGGCGTTTCAGCGATTTGAACCTCTTGCCGTCTTCGAGACAGACGATGAAGTCCGGGGTGACCGACTTCCGCAATTGCACCGCCGGTGCCACGATCTCGGGTTTCGGCTGCAGAGCCGGACCGGAGACGGTCCTCCCGAGAGCTGCGTGGACCTCGGCGATCAGATCGGCCAGCCGCGATGCCGGCAGGGTGTTGTGTGCGACGTAGGCCGAGACGATGCCGACGGTCAGATCGATGAACAGGTCGTTGGGGTGGTCGGTCATGTTTCGCCGGCTCTCATGGATTCGAGGGCAGTCTATCAAATTTCCCCAAGGCGGACCTCGGTCACAGAGACGCGGAGACCCCACGCTCGGTCCTGGCGATGACTTCCTTCAAGGCCCTCACGACGAAGGCATCGAATTCCCTTTCGCGAAGGGGATTGCCACCGTTGTCGTCGGTCTCACTGAATTGGACGTTCACGATGACCGTCCGTCCTTCGACCACGCCGACATTGCGATTGTGACAGAACGGTTGGTCCAAGAACCGAAAGGCGTCCAGTTCGTTGCTTCCGGAATGCGGCATCGGTCGGTTTCCTGCATCGAGGGGGATGGGACGAGCGCAGCGGCTTCGGCTCGGATCTCGAGGTTCGGGGGGGCATGGAGTCCATCACGTGCCCCGAAGGGGGGCGCTTGCCACTCCGTGATCACGTTCGACGGAAACCGGTGCGGCTCCAAAATGATTGCCGGGACCGTCTTCCGCCCGAGCCCCGTGTGTCGCTCCCGCGACACCCTTGGTTCTCGCAGAAAGATGGCGATCTCGCGGAGCGTGTGAGGTCTGCGCGCAATCGCACCGATGCGGAGAAACCGCAGCGCCGATCGTTTCGTCGACGAGACCGCCGCCGCCGTTCGTCGCACCGGGGTTCGACGGGTCGGTCGATCATG
Source organism: Pinisolibacter sp. DMC100 (assembly GCF_056313705.1). Classification (NCBI taxonomy): domain Bacteria; kingdom Pseudomonadati; phylum Pseudomonadota; class Alphaproteobacteria; order Hyphomicrobiales; family Ancalomicrobiaceae; genus Pinisolibacter; species Pinisolibacter sp. DMC100. Next base: position 24,128 of record NZ_JBQUZT010000002.1, read on the forward strand.
GTGGCGTGCTTTCTCATCGTACATCGACGCGGCGCACGGAGTCGGACCTTCGGGCGTACCGGGGAGAGAGCCGCCGCCGGATCCACATGCCGTTTCGTAGGGAGTGCCGGAATCGCAGGGGGCGATATCCGGCATGCCGGTCCCCTCCTGTTCTCCGCCACGGTTCGCCAGGACGCGCGGTCGCCCTCGACTGCGCGAATGGCGAACCGGAGGTCTCCATGCCCGATCCGATGGCGGGTCTGCCGCCACGTTTCCTGCGCACGCCCGAAGCGGCGCGTTTCCTCGGCATCTCGATCCGCACCCTCGAGAAGCACCGCACCTATGGTACCGGCCCGATGTACCGGAAGATCGGCGGGCGTGTCGTCTATGCCGTCGAGGATCTGCAGGCCTGGACGGCGATCGGCGCGCGCAGGTCGACCTCCGACGACACGCCTCGGCGCGTCTTCCCGGCGCGACCGTTGACGCCGGCCGAACGGGGAGCTCGCTGAAATGGTGCTCTCCAGCAAACCCGGAACCGAGCCGGCATCGCGCGACAGCGAACGCAATCGGCTCGTACCCTTCGTCGTGATCGGCGGCGACGCCCGTCCCCGCGATCAGCGCGATCTGATGGAACGGCCGTTCTTCTCGCTGTCGAAGTCACGGCGTACCACGCCGATCCTCTATGCCACCGCCGACATTGAGGTCCAGGTCTTCGGCATGCCCGAGCACGGGATGGCGACGATCTGGGATGCCGACGTGCTGATCTGGGCGGCGAGCCAGCTGGTCGAGGCGCAGAACCGCGGGTTGCGCACCTCGCGCTTCGTGCGCTTCACCCCCTATCAGCTGCTGCGCGGGGTCGGGCGATCGACCGGCAACAGGCAGTACCTGTTGCTGAAGGCGGCTCTGTCGCGCCTGCAGTCGACCGTCGTCGCCACGACGATCCGAACCGGGCCAAATTGGCGACGCCAGCAGTTCTCCTGGATCAACGAATGGGAGGAGATCGCGACGCGGACCGGGCGGGTCGAGGGCATGGAATTCGTCCTGCCGGAATGGTTCTACCGCAGCATCCTCGATCGTGCGCTCGTCCTCACCATCGATCCGGCCTACTTCCGACTGACCGGTGGCATCGAGCGCTGGCTCTATCGGGTCGCCCGTAAACATGCCGGCCGCCAACCGCAGGGCTGGCTCTTCGAGGTCGCCCATCTTCACGCCAAGTCGGGCAGCCTGGCGCGGCTTTCCGATTTCGCCCTCGATCTGCGCCGGATCGCATCACGCCAGCCGTTGCCGGGCTACCGGCTCGCGATCGAGCGCCTCGGCGCGACGGAGCGACTGAGAATTCGCCCGACGAACTCGTCCACAGTGCCTGTGGATAGACCTGTGGAACCCATCGGCACATCGGGCGCAGGCGGTATCGGTACATCGGGCGCAGCCCCATCGGCACATCAGGCGCAGGAAAGTAGCGCAACCCCTTGGCCGGCCGACCAGATCGGCGCTGCTAACTCAGACTCTAACAGAGAGTCTAACTCTTCTTCTGTTGCGCGCGAGCATCGCACCCATGGTGCCGGCACCATGCGGCGAGGTGCGCCATGATCGTCGCGTTCCTCAATCAGAAGGGCGGGGTCGGCAAGACGACGCTGGCGCTCCATCTCGCCGGGGCCTGGGCTCGACAGGGCCAGCGGGTCACCCTGATCGACGCCGATCCGCAAGGGTCGTCGCTCGACTGGTCGGAGCAACGGGTGAGGGAAGGGCTGCCACGGCTCTTCGGCGTCGTCGGGCTCGCCCGCGACACGCTCCACCGCGAAGCTCCCGAGCTCGCCCGCACCGTCGATCACGTCGTCATCGACGGGCCGCCGCGCGTCGCCGGGCTGATGCGCTCGGCGTTGCTCGCCGCCGATCTCGTCGTCATCCCGGCCACGCCGTCGCCGTTCGACGGCTGGGCCTCGGCGGAGATGCTGAGGCTCATCGAAGAAGCGCGGGTGTTCCGTCCCGAGCTGCGCGCCCGCTTCCTGCTGAACCGCTGCGGCGCGCGGACGATCATCGCGCGCGAGACGGCCGAGACGCTGGCCGATCGCGATCCGCCACTGCTCGCCACCCGCATCGGCCAACGCGTCGCCTATGCCGATGCGGCACAGATCGGGCGTCTCGTCTTCGAGATCGACGAGGCCGGTCCGGCGGCGCGCGAGGTCGCCGCACTCGCCGTGGAGATCGGGAGGCTCGCGCCATGACCGACCGGAGCCGTGGTCGCGGCTTCGCCGCCCGCCCGGGGGATGCCGATGCCTGGATCCGCACCACCGAGCCGGCGCCTCGGGACGAGCCGGTTCGGTCGGCGGGTTTCACTGCCCGCCTCACCATCGACGTCACGCCCGATCTGCGCGGCCGCATCAAGGTCACGGCGTTTCGGCGCGGCGTCACCGTCGCCGACATGCTGCGCGACCTGCTCGCGCGGGAGTTTCCCGACATCGAAGGAGAGCCTCGATGAACGACAACGACATTCGTTCTCCAAAGGCCGAATGGCCGTCACCCGATCGCGCGGGCGAACATCTGACCCATGTCGAACTGACCTGGGTCGAAGGCCGTATCGAACACTGGATCCGTTTCGGCGATCCGGTCGAGAGCCTGAAGCTCGACCGGCGCCGACGCATCGCCAGCTTCGCCGCCGGCACCGTCTTCGCCTTCGTCCGCTGGGCATCGAACGACTTCGGCACCATCCTGTCGCGCATCGACATCCTGCGCACGGTCACGGCGAGCGAAGATTACCAGACGCTGCCCTTCGTGCGGCCGGGCGGCGAAATCCTGCTGCGGATCGATAGCTGGCCCAAGGTCGAGCGGGTGCTCGGCGTGATCGATGCGGTGGAAGCCCTCGGCATCGATGCGGTCGAGGTGATGCCCGACTATTGGCGTCACGTCCACAATCGCATCGTCGCCGGCGAGGAGCCACGGATCTACACCCGCGAGCAGCACGCCGCCTGGCTGAAACGCCGGAGGATCGATCCGTGACGCGCTTCGGCTTCGTGATGGTGACCTATGCCGCGGTGCTCGGGATCGGCGCCTCGATCGTCCCGTCTCCGGTGCCGCGGCTGCTGTGGAACGCCACGGCCAGTACGCCGATCGGTCTCTACGCATTGCGGCCGACCGACCGACTGCACGTCGGCGATCTGGTCGCGATGACACCGCCCGATCGGGTCGCGCGCTTCCTCGCCGAGAGCGGTCGTCTGCCGTTGGGCGTGCCGCTCCTCAAACACGTACGGGCGCTCACGTCGCAGACCGTGTGCCGCGACGGCGCCGACCTCACCGTCGACGGCGTCTCGGTCGGCGCGGCCCGGTCGCAGGACGATCGAGGGCACGATCTCCCGATCTGGAGCGGATGCCGGACCCTCGCCGAAGGCGAAATCTTCCTGATGAATGCCGAGGTCGCCGACAGTCTGGACGGCCGCTATTTCGGCCCGACGTCGACGAGCATGATCCTCGGTCGCGCCGATCCGCTGTGGATCGTAGAACACGGCGATGGGTGCGACCGATGATGCGACACGGCTCGTCGTCCACCGATATTCCCGATCGGCGGCGTCTCCCCACAGTGGAGAGCGCCTGTCGTGTCGGTGCTGGCGCTGCCGGCGCCGTATTGCGCAGCGCCGTCGTCATGGCGTCGTTGCAGATCACGTCGATCTGTCTTCCTGCCGTCGCGGCGGCGCAAGCGGCCGATCGTCCGATCACCACGTCGTCTGCAACGGATCCTCTGGCAGGCGCGATCCGCGACGCCGCTCAGCGCTTCGAAATCCCCGCTGTTTGGATTCGAGCAGTGATCGAGGTCGCGAGCGGTGGAGATGCCCGTGCAACCTCACCGCAGGGGGCGATCGGGCTGATGCAGATCCCGCCGGAGACCTGGGCCGAGCTGCGCGCCCGCTACCATCTGGGCAACGATCCCTACCCCCCCGACGACAACATCATGGCGGGAGCGGCCCTTTTGCGCGAGCTCTTTGATCGCTACGGGGCGGAGGGGTTTCTCGCCGCCTATATCGTCGGGTCTCGACGCTACGACGACCATCTGAAGACCGGTCGGCCGCTGCCGCCGGAGGTGCAGATCCGCGTCGCCCATCTCCTGCCGCTGGTCGGAACCGTGTCGACCGATGTCGCGACTACTAACCGTTCCGATGAGTCGACCTGGGCGACGGCGCCGTTGTTCATCGGTCGTGTCGTCATCGGACCGAACGCCGATCGGCCGCCGGCCGAGGATCGATCGGTCGAGCGATCCGCTGCGGGGGCCGTGATTGCGGAACCGTCGGTGGGACGTCGATCGAATGCGGCGGAGACCAGGGCCTCGCTCTTCGTTTCCCGCGCGCCGGCCGGTCCTGGACGTTGAACGCGAACCGTCTGCTCAGAGGGCAGACCGAAAGCTCGAACCTCGGGAAAAGCACGCGAAAGGTGAAGGAGGAAGGGCCGGTGGGGGAGGGCAAGATAAAAGCCGGCGGCACCGTTCCGGCCCATCACGGCGAATTACCGTTGTCTGCACATGGGTTGGAAGGAAAGGAGTGGCACTGCCGGCAACGAGCCATGGTGCCGCTCCTTCCCGGAACTCCACCGAATGTGGCCTTTTCGGCGGCACCATTCCGTGGGTTCGGTCGGTTCTGCGTGTGTGGACGGGAGTGGCGACCGTGAGTCGTGACGACGAACATCGGTTTCGACCGAAGCCCGGCCGGGTGGGGCGTGGTGGCGACGGCAAGGCCACGGCCAGCTTCTTCACCAAGGTCGGCAAGGTCGCCCGGCGGAACGGGATGGGTGGCTCGTCCTCGTCATCGATCGGCTCGGGAGTAGCCTCGCCTGCATCGAGGCTCGGTGGTGCGGCCGGTCGCGGAGTGGCCCGTGGGCGTGGAGCAGCCTTCGTCCGGGCCTGCGATCTCGGTCGCGGTTGGAGCCATCGGAAGCCCAGTGCGCGCCGGGTGGTGGTCAAGGCGCGCTTCGTCCGGGTGGCCGGGCAGGGCGGTCGCGCGGCGGCGCATCTGCGCTACGTCCAGCGCGACGGCACCTCGCGGGATGGCGAGCGCGGCCAGCTCTATGCGGCGAGCGAGGATCGCGCCGACGGTGATGCCTTCCTCGCGCGTGGCCAAGACGATCGCCACCAGTTCCGCTTCATCGTCGCGCCCGAGGATGGGGTCGCCCTCGACGATCTTACCGGCTTCACACGCGACCTGATGGCCGAGGTCGAGAAGGATCTCGGCACCCGGCTCGACTGGGTGGCGGTCAACCATTTCAACACCGGCCATCCCCACGTCCATGTCGTCGTCAACGGACGCGACGAACGGGGCGAGGACCTGGTCATCAACGGCGCCTACGTTGCGCATGGCGTCCGAGAGCGGGCGAGCGAGCTGGTGACCCTGGAACTCGGGCCGGTCAGCGAGCTCGAACGACAGCAGAAGTTGACGGTCGAGCTCGACCAGGATCGCTTCACCCGGATCGATCGCGCCCTGATCGAAGAGGTGCGGGAGGGGCTTCTCGACCTTCGCCACGCGCCGGCCGACCAACGGGACATCGCGGACCGTGCCTCGCGTCTCGGGCGACTGAAGAAGCTCGGGCGCATGGGGCTCGCGACCGAACAGGCGCCAGGGATCTGGTCCCTGAGCAACCGCCTGGAGCCGACTCTTCGCCAACTGGGTGAGCGCGGCGACATCGTCGCGACGATGCAGCGAACTCTGCGGGTCGAAGGAGAGGAACGCGATCCGGCGAGCTTCCGGATCCACGATGACGTGCCGTCGACGTCGATCATCGGCCGCCTTCTTGGCAAGCATCTGCCCGACGAACTCGGCGACAGCGTCGCCGTGATCGTCGACGGCATCGACGGTCGTCTCCATCATGTCTCCGGCTTCGATCCCGCTCGCCTCGAAGAGATATCCATCGGTGCGATCATCGAAGTCGGGCCACGAGAGGCCGGTCCTCGACCAGCCGATCGCACCATCGTCGCATCAGTGGAGGGCGGGATCTATCAACCGAGCCGTCATCTCGAACAGGCTCGTTTCGAAGGGGCTGTTCACGGGGGGGATGCCGAGGGTTTCGTCGAAGCCCATGTCCGCCGGCTCGAAGCCCTGCGTCGCGCCGGCATCGTCGAACGGATCGACGCCGATCACTGGCGCATTCCGCAGGACTTCGAGAGCCGGGCTGCCGCCGATGATGCCGCCCGGAGTCGACAGGCGACGATCCGCACGCTCTCGACCCTCGATCTGGAAGCCCAGATCTCGGCGGACGGCGCGACCTGGCTCGACCGCCGCCTGATCGGGCGCAATACGTCCGATCTCGTTCCCTCCGGGTTCGGACAGGTTGTCGACCGCGCGATGGAACATCGCCGCGAGCGTCTGATCGCGCAGGGCGACGCCCTGCGTCGCTCGGATGGCCAGATCGCCTATCGCCGCAACCTGCTTGCGACGCTGGAGACCCGTGAGGTCGCACGAGTGGGTCGCGAACTCGCCTTCGAACGACCCGTGTCGTTCCGGGCATCTGTGGATGGCGAAACAGTGCAGGGGACCTTCCGGCGGACGGTCTCACTGGCGAGTGGTCGATACGCTCTCGTCGAGAACGCCAGGGAATTCACGCTGGTGCCCTGGCGGCCGGTGATCGACGACCGTCTCGGTCGTGAGGTAATGGGCATCGTCCAGGGGACGTCGATCTCCTGGCAGTTGGGCAAGACGCGAGGGTTGGGGATCTGAGGGTGAGAGATGCTCGCGATCTCTTCGATCTCGCTAAACGTCCGCGCTTCTTTATGTGAATGGTGTGATCGATTATTGAATAACTAAAAATTTTGAATTCTGCATTGTTGTAAATATAAGTAAGATCATATTTGCTGTTCTAATGTGGTAACATTTGCAGTCTGTACAATACGTCTGCTACCGAAATATTTAGAACCATTGTGATGTCGATGAGTTCGACGACATCCAGTCGGCGCTCTCCGTTCTCATATTTGGCGACATAGGATTGGGGCTTTCCGAGCGCGCCGGCGACGTCGGCCTGCGTCAGGCCCTTGCCCTTGCGTGCTTCGATGAGCAGTGCCTGGAGCAACGCCTGCCGAGGCGACCGCAGGGACTTCGGCATCCGGTGAAGCTCTCCGTTGTAGACAGTGAGCTTTTCCGGTAATCCTGGAACAGGATTATCCCATTTCAGGATTTCTCTTGTCGTGTTGATGGGGAGGGGAGTGCTTCATGTGTTTGAAGCTGGAACTCGATCCCGAAGTCGACGACGAAGCTCCCTCGGCTCCCGACCTCACCGGATACGACGAGGCCCGCCTCGTCACTTACCTGCGGCTGCTCGATGCCGAAGCGGCTGGGGCCGACTGGGCCGAGGTCGCGTGCATCGTGCTTCATCGCGATCCGGCGGTGGACGAGGCGCGAACCCGGCGGTGCTGGGAAACCCATCTCGCGCGCGCCCATTGGATGACGAAGCAAGGCTATCGCCGCCTCTTGGAACAGAGTGCCGCAGCGAAGAGCCGATCTTGATTTCTCTGTCACCCCGCCGATTTGCGCGCCGTGGTATCCGTTGGCGCGATCGCGCAGCTTTGCTCTTGCCCGTCCTTAGTCAGCCTATTCTCTGATTGGCTCCACGCCTCTCGCCGATCGGAGCCAGCATGTCGGGAACCCGTGTCCTCTGGGGACAGATCACCGTCGTCTTCCTCATCGTGTCGGTGACGATCTGGGGGGCGACCGAATGGACGGCGTGGCGGCTCGGATTCCAGCCGCAGCTCGGATCTTCCTGGTTTACGCTCGGAGGACTGCCGTTCTATCTGCCGCCGGCCTTCTTCTGGTGGTGGTACTTCTATGACGCCTATGCGCCGTCGATCTTCCTCGAAGGCGCGGCGATCGCGACTTCCGGTGGCTTCATCTCGATTGCCGCCGCCATTGCCCTGTCGATCCTGCGCGCGCGGGAGGCGCGCAACGTCGAGACCTACGGCTCGGCGCGCTGGGCCGGACGAGAAGAGATCGAGGCCGCCGGATTGAACGCGCCCGACGGCGTGGTGCTCGGCCGGTTGGATGGGAGCTACCTCCGTCACGACGGACCGGAGCATGTTCTGTGCTTCGCGCCGACTCGCTCCGGCAAGGGCGTTGGTCTCGTCGTGCCGACCCTGGTGACCTGGCCCGGCTCGGTAATAGTCCACGACATCAAGGGTGAGAACTGGGGGCTAACGGCGGGCTTCCGCGCGCGCTTCGGCCGGGCTCTGAAGTTTGATCCGACCGACGCCGGCTCGACCGCCTACAACCCTTTGCTGGAGGTGCGCCGCGGGGAGAAGGAAGTCCGCGACGTCCAGAACATCGCCGACATCCTGGTCGACCCCGAGGGCGCGCTCGATCGCCGAAGCCATTGGGAGAAGACCAGCCACTCCCTGCTCGTCGGCGCGATCCTGCACGTTCTCTACGCCGAGCCCGACAAGACGCTCGCAGGCGTCGCCAACTTCCTGTCCGATCCGAGGCGCCCGGTCGAGGCGACCCTGCGCACCCTGATGACCACGCGGCATCTCGGTGACGGCGGTGTCCATCCGGTCGTCGCCTCGGCGGCGCGTGAGCTGCTCAACAAGTCCGAGAACGAGCGCTCCGGCGTGCTGTCGACGGCCATGTCCTTTCTCGGCCTCTATCGTGATCCCGTCGTGGCCGCCGTGACGGCGCGCTGCGATTGGCGTATCGCCGATCTGGTGGCGGAGGGCCGTCCCGTCAGCCTCTACCTCGTCGTTCCTCCGTCCGACATCAACCGCACCAAGCCGCTGATCCGCCTGATCCTCAATCAGGTCGGTCGTCGACTGACCGAGGAGCTGACCGCCGTGCTCGAGCGACATCGCCTGCTGCTGATGCTCGACGAGTTCCCCGCACTCGGGCGGCTCGATTTCTTCGAGAGCGCGCTCGCCTTCATGGCGGGCTACGGCATCAAGAGCTTCCTGATCGCCCAGTCGCTCAACCAGATCGAAAAGGCCTACGGCCCGAACAACGCCATTCTCGACAACTGCCACGTCCGCGTCGCCTTCGCCACCAACGACGAACGAACAGCGAAGCGTGTGTCCGACGCCCTTGGCACCGCCACCGAAATGCGCGACTCCACCAACTACGCCGGACACCGCCTCGCGCCGTGGCTCGGCCACCTGATGGTGTCGCGTCAGGAGACGGCGCGGCCGCTGCTGACACCCGGTGAGGTGATGCAGCTTCCACCTGCTGACGAGTTGCTGCTCGTATCCGGCATCCATCCGGTCCGGGCGAAGAAGGTCCGCTACTTCGAGGATCCGCGTCTCATGGAGCGCATCGCGCCACCGCCGGCACGGGCGGCAGCACTCACGGCACCGGCAGAAGACGATTGGCACGGCAGGGTCATTGCTGCGGCAGGAGGCGACCATGTGACCGCAGGCGGAGTTGTCGCCGAGATCGATCCCGTCAACGGCGGCGTTCGTCGCGAGCCCGAGCTCCCGGAGCACGAAGAGATCGTGCCTCTGGAACCACCGTCGGATCACGAGTTCGACATGCTCGACGACGAGCCCGATGTCGATGCGGCGAGAGCGCGGCAGATGCGCCAGGGAATGCGCTTCGTCGCGCGACAGGTGGCGCTCGATCCTGCCGACGGCATCGAACTGTGAGGTGCCTCCCATGCAGACCAAGATCCGCATGAACGTCTATTTCGAGCCGGATCTCCTGAAACGGGTCGAAGCTCTGGCACTCCGCCGCAACATTTCGAAATCGGCGGTGATCGAAGCCGCCGTCGCGTCCTTCCTGTCAGCCGATTCTGCGGATCGTCGTGAAGCCGCCTTTGCTCGGCGTCTGGATCGGCTTTCACGCCAAATCGAGGCGCTCGATCGGGATCACGCCGTCCTCGGAGAGACCGTTGCGCTGTTCATCCGCTTCTGGCTGACGATCACGCCACCGTTGCCTGAGAGTGCTCAAGCTTCGGCCCGGGCGAAGGGACTGGAGCGTTTCGAGAGTTTCGTCGAGGCGTTGGGGCGGCGGCTCGCCACCGGCGAGCGGTTCATCAAAGAGTTGGTGCGTGATGTCGGTGGGGCGAGGGTGGCGGAATCACAGAAGATGGACGGGTCGGACGAGGCATTCGTGCTCCCTGGTAGTCCAGAGTAAGGTGGGAGTGGCAACGAGCGGCCACATTGCGCCGATTTTGTTGAATAACTCCTCGCCAGTCAGAAAGGCAGTCTTTGTTGAGAACAATGTTTCAAGGTCGTGTTGTTAGTAGATTTAGGTTCCTGCGGCAAAGCGTGAATGAACTGAATTTCTACGGAAGTGCTCTCGGTGAGCCGAAGGTCGGTTTTTCAACAAAATCGGTCGCGGGCCGCTGCTGACCGTATCGCGCCGAAAGCGGAAGCTGCGCGTGCTGTGCTTGAGCGACTGAAATGGGGCCGGGAGCGGACTGGCCGGTTTTGGCTGACGCTGAGCAGATAGCTGCCGCTCCGCAGCCGACCTCACCGGCGTCGTTCGGCCTGCCGCCGTAGCCACCCGAAATCTGGCATTTTTCCGGCTATGTCAAATTTCAATCGGCGTGCACCAAATCGATCGCCACTCTCACCAAATGGTCGAGCACGGCATCGATGCGGCGGAAGTCGTAGCCTGCCGCTGTTTCCGGCGTCAGCGCCAAGAACCGCTCCGCGTATGTCGACTTGTATTCAAGCGCCCCTTGCCAAGCGTCGATATCAGCCTTGTAATTGCTCCAGAGGACGATGGCCGGTGGCCTATCTGGTAGGTTGAGATCTAGATAACATTCGATGGCCGCCGCGCGACCATTTAGGTCGCTGAACGCCGTTCCCTCAGGCCCCCGCGCAAGGACAGATTTGAGGCTCTCATGGTCAGGAAGCAAGGCGGCCGTCATATTGGACGGCATACGAATAGTCTGTAGCTTCCGATATGCGTCCACCCCTTCAGCGTCGTTGTCCAACAGGATGATAACCCGGTTCTGTATATCGATCCGAACCAGACCCTCTGCGAACTTTCTGAGGCTGCCCGTGCCGGAGAATGGGTGGCTCTCGGTAACGTCAATGAAGCGAAAGAAATCCGCAACATCAGGGCGCCTGAGTTTCAACGCATGCTTCAACAGATAAGCGTCCGACGACCCTTCGGTGGCGATCAACGTGGTTTCGCGTCGGCTCGGTCCTGCCTTAAACGCGATTCGTTCGACCCAGCCCGATGTGACGATAGGCCCGAACTGCCACACCACTTCAGCATCAAGATTGGCTTCGAGCTTCGCGAAAACCTGCATCATCGAATATGCGCTCAGGATACAGGTCGTGGCGCCGAAATAGCTTCCCTCCGACCAAAACAGATCATCGCATTTGGGGTTGGGGAGTCTGGCTATCAGCGCCGGATCGTCGGGAAACCGATCACGGAAGGTCTCTTGCGTAGCGTTGAAGTTCGTATCATGCCTAAGCTCGCTTAGTGGACGCCGGCATGCAAAGTCGCAAAATTGATCGAAGGTGAGGAAATGGATTTCCCCCTCACCAGTATTTTCGCGAAAACCGCGTTCTTCCTCCACTAAAGCGTCGTATTCCGCCCGCGCCACTTCGATGCTTGACCCTAGGAGATCGAGCCGCGGCAGGACGCGGGACAACGGCCTACAGAAGGCCTCTTCGCTGTCGTCAGGAACCTCATCTGGGTTGTCTTCATAGTAGGTGTAGTCTATTTGATCGGAACGTCGCCTGGCGAGATCCCCGGCCTGAAACAGGTGGCCATGATCGATCCCCATGTGGTTTTTCGCGGCACCCAAGGAGATGCCTGCGATTTCGAGGGAGATGATTGTGCCCATGGCTATTACCTAGATTTGGAACAGTTCGACTTGATCCGCCGTAACATCGTCCGACCTACGTTCATTAAGTTGCGCGGTCCGCGTTGAACTGTATTTTTCTGTAGTCGCAGCGCGCTGAAGCGTGCAATCGTTCTTTAAGTACGCTGTGATGCAGGCACCTTGAAGATTGTGGTTGCCCATATTGGTCGCATTACTAACTTTGACGATGTTTTTCACAACGAAACCGAGCTTGTCGCGTAGTTACTCAACATCATCAAGCTTGCATTGAAATGATCGATGTTGTTGCAGATGTCCCCCGCTATGAGCTTCTGATGCTCGATCGGATCACTGCGTGCCCCCAACAGATGCTGTATGCTGTCGCGGATGGTCGACTTCCCGAATGAACCGAAGACCGCCTCCCACAGTATATCCCTGAACTGACTATTGTCGCCAGCTGAGCTCATGGCAAAAAGTGCTGCGTCCAACCCATCCAGAAGCTGCTCGACATTCGCTGAAGTGCTTTCGAACTTACGTCGCAGTTCGGTTTCTAGCTCGGGAGTGAGCCCATCACGGGCAATGGCCTCGAGGGTGGTAATCATGCCTCCTCGAATGAAGGACAATTTTTGGGCGGCATTCGCCTGTTGGTGATTGGCCTGCATTCTCAAGAATGCACTAACGACCCGCTTCAGAGTCTCGTTGTGCTCGTTCGAGCGAGCGCTGATATCCCGCTCCCATCGCGTCCGATCTACGTCTTGGATCCGGGGATGGGTAACCGCGTAGATGTTCGTCAGAAGACTCGCGCCCGGGATCAGTTCTACCACGCCCTCCGCAACCGCGCGGCCTATCGCCCGTCGAGGGAAAGCTACCGGTGGGACAATCGGGTCTTCTGCCATGCACCCCTCCTATCGTTTGATGAAGGAACATTATCAAAAATGAAGTTGGATGCTAATCGACGAAGTGGCAATGAACGTGGTGGCCGCATTCCCGACGGGACTGGACGATTTGTGCGGCGACAATCATAGAGACTGGGCGACATGACTTACGCAGAGCTGCAGGCCAAACTCGACGCACGGCAAGCGCTGATCGTGCATTTCTCCGCCCATGCCGTGATGCGCGAAGGCCTGGACTTTCCGACCGACCTTCAGCAAGTGTTGGCGGAACAGAAGCCATGGGCCTTGTCCTGCTCGGTCCTGACGCCTGGCCACCTGATGGATGTGACGGGGTCGGTCGGCGTGATGCTGGAGCCTAGGAGCATCGCAGATGTGCTGCGGGTTTATCACGGCGATGCCGGGGCCTACGATGATGAAGGCACCAATCAATCGTTAGGCGAGGCGCTGTCGTGTGCGTCCTTCGATATGTCGATCGACAAGGTCGCACCGGGTACATACAATGAATGGCGGGTGCGTGGCGCCAAGCCGATCGGCATTTTCGTGCTCAACCCGGCTAATATCTTGGTCCGCCAGAAATTCGTCGTGTCTGGACCATATGGCCCGGAGGAAACCATCGCAGTTGCACCGATTTTGCTGGATGCGGTCCGCGCGGCCTTTCCGGGGCAACCGATCTGGACAATGACGCCGAGCGGACCGCGCCAGCTCTAGCCAGCGACAGCCGCTCTCATTTGAGGAGACCCTGGCAGATCATACTGGCCGGCAGGGTCGCGTCCGGCACGCATTTGAACTCATCTGGATGTTGGAGAGCTGTTCGCTCAGGCGCTTGGCGGCAGCGCGGTTGCGAACGATCACGGCCGGCACATTGTCTCCGCGAACGGCCGCAATAGGGGGCGACATAGGGACGGAGGAATGACTGGGATGGGGCGCAAAGTTGCCGTTCCAATCGGATGGTTCGAGCGTCCGCTTCGGGTCGAGGGGCGTCGCCCACATCGTGCCGAAAGGAACAGTTCGCCCCGCCGGCCAGATGGCGGGCGCGATACACTCACTCCTCATAAGCGATGCCGTAGCTTCCTCCCGTTTGCTCGATGTGTGCAAAGCCGAGTTCGCCCAGGTGCATACCGGCGATCAACAGCCGATCCGAGCTGACGAGGTCGAGTAGCCTCATTCGTGTTTCGGCGGCGAGCCGGGAATCCTGATCGAAGGCGATCGTCACATCCGGGCGCGGAATCTGAATTCGGGGGAAATGGACGATGTCTCCCCAGACCAGCAGGTTCCGACCGTCGGATTCGAGACGGTAGCCGGTGTGCCCATCGGTGTGGCCGGGAAGCGGCACCGCCGTCATGCCGGGAAGCACTTCGCCGGCCTCGAAGGTGCGCAGCCGGTCGCGATAGCCGTCGAACGCCTGACGCGCCACGTGGAAATTGCCGCGAGCACGCTCGGGCGCGCGGCTCAGATTGCCGTCGTCGCGCCAGAACGCGACTTCCCGACGGTGGACGACGAGCTCGGCGTTCGGGAAGACGGTTTCACCCGAAGCGCTCACCAGTCCTCCGACATGATCGGGATGGGCATGGGTCAACAGGATCGCGTCGATCTCGGAAGGGCGGACGCCGGCCAGGAGCAAATTGGTCTTGAGCCGGCCGCCCCATTGCTTGAACCCACCCGCGCCCGCATCGATCAGGACCGTTCGACCGCGGCCCCGCACCAGGTAGCAGTTGATGTGGATCGAACCGGGATCCCTCATCCCCGCATTCTCCTGCATCCGCGAGGCATCGGCCGGGTCGATATTCGAGAGGAAGTCGAGGCTGGCGGTCAGATAGCCGTCACTGATCGCAGTGATGGTCAGGTCACCGATCTGTCGATTGGGGAATGCAAGATCGGACATCGCTTTTTCTCCGGGCATCGGCTCAGTTTCGCGCGTGAAGGCTCGACGCCGCATGGCCGAAGCAACGGATGCGCGCGGTGAGGCCGATTGTGCGTTTCAGGGCGTCGTCCAGCCCCTCCATGAACCGCTCCATGACCGGCGGCGTCCGAAAGGGCTCGAGGCGATATTGGATCTCCGCGAAGGCCGGGTGCCCGCGACCGAGCCGAACCGCGACATAGACGACATGCACGTTCACCAATGCGGCCCGGAGAATACCCGTGCAGAGTTCGGTGCATTGCACCGTGAGGTCCGCGAGGGTTTCGTCCGACGGCATCTCGCCTGCCGGGATGTAGATCGTGACATTCGGCATCGGGCGTTACCGTGCCTCGTCGAAGGCAGTGTCCTTCGTCAATTGCGCCGTCATCGGTGCATAGAAATGAACACCTTCCGGCGAATGCGCGAGGTCGGGCATCCCGGTGCGCTCCACCTTGGCGAGCCAGCGGAATTCCGGGACCTTCTCCATGGCGACGGCCTGCATGGCGTAGGGGGTGAGGCCCAGCCGGATCAGAGCCTCGGGGCCTCTTGCGCTCGACGCCAGATATTCGCCCTCTCCGATGGCCGGCGCACGCTCGACGCCGCCATAGAGGTTTCGGTGCCAGTCGGTGATGTGCTGTTGCCAGCGCGCGAAGTTGCCGCCGCCCTTCCGGCGGTATTCCTCGCCGGTCAGGACATCGAGGCCGTCGATCGAGTGTAGGGCGAGATAGACGGGGCAACCACCGCGCAGAGCCTTGAACCGCTGCGACGTGTGAAAGCCGCTCACCGAGACGAGCGCCGGCAGCTTGTCCAGGCTGTAGAAGTCGTTCCACTCCGCTTCGCTCTCGGGATCGGCGAAGCTGCATTCCACCGTGTAGATCATCGGATCGCCCTCGGCCGGTCGCGTGATGTGACCGGCTTGCCTTTCGTTGATGTTTGATCATGGTAGCCGTGCGATCTTCGGTCACATATCGATGTATGGTCATCCTTCAGTGATCAAACATCATGGTGAAGGGACTGCGTCCCGGCGACGACCATGGAGACGCCCATGCGCCGCAAGATTCCCAGTCATTCCGCACTCATGGCGTTCGAGGCGGCGGCCCGTCACGGCAGCTTCGCGCGGGCGGCGGACGAACTGGCGCTGACCGAAGGGGCGATCAGCCGCCAGATCGGCCGGCTCGAAGCCTTTCTCGGTGTCACCCTGTTCGAGCGGATCGGCAATCGCGTGCGGCTCCGGCCGAACGGCGAGCGTTATGCGGCGCAGGTTCGCGAAACGCTCGACCGGCTCGAACGCGACAGCCACTATCTGATGGGCCAGCCGGAGGACGGCGCGAGCCTCGACATCGCCACCCTGCCGACCTTTGCCACCCGCTGGCTCATCCCGCGCCTGAAGCGGTTCCAGGAACGGCATCCGAACATCACCGTGCATCTCACCGAGCGGATGGAACCGTTCGTTCTCGCCGGCAGCGGCTTCGACGCCGCCATCCATTTCGAGCATCCGGCCTGGACGGGAATGCGGACGCACCGCCTGCTGCACGAGGTGCTGGTGCCGGTCTGTCATCCCACGCTGATCGCGGGGCGAGACCCGGCGACGGCCCTCGATGCACTGCCGCGCCTCCATCGCCGCCAGAACCCGGACGCCTGGCGGCTCTATGCCGAAGAGACCGGGGTCACCTTGACCAACCCGGCGATTGGCGCGCGTTACGATCTTCACGCCATGCTGATCGAGGCCGCGCTCGCCGGCCTCGGGATCGCGCTGGTGCCGCGTCTCTATGTCGAAGCGGACATTGCCGATGGCCGGTTGATCGCGCCCTGGCCGGAGGGAACGTCGATCTCCAAGACCTTTTGCCTCGTCATGCCGGAGGCGATGCGGTCGAGCGAAGGGCCGCTTCAGGCGTTTGCCGAGTGGCTCCTCAATGAAGCCCGATTACCCGATACAAAGCGCTGAAGACGGTCGCCGGAGATTTCACATTCCGTTTCGGGTCGCAAGCCGTCATTGACTGCAACGCGCCGAAAGCCGCCGTCTCGGGACGGGCAACTGCTGGCGTGATCGGGGCTGAAGGAAGACGGCAGTTAGAGTATAAGAGCAACCGTTTGTAGGTGGACAGCCTAAGTCACCTTCTCTTCCACGGAGACTAGTCGAAGCCAACTTGTCGAGCAAAGTTGGCCAGCGGATTCCTTAGTCGCGTGTCTCTCCGCGACAATTGAAATTGGATTGGAGAACGGACTTTTCGGAATCAGCCGCGCCATTGCCGCACTCACTTCGTTGGGTCCGCTGCTTGAGCGACCAGGTCGACAAGCTTCCACCCCTGGTTCGTGGCGGGTCCAATCAGGGGAATTGCTTCAGATTTGCGCAGCGCCAAACCCAGCAATTCCCGCGGCCTGGTTGCCCCCACGAAGACATTTGTCGCGGCGGTGAGCTTCACACCATTAAAGGGTTCGTTTGTGACGCCAAATGCGCGAGGAAGGACAGTTGGCAGATCGAAACATTTTTCATCTGCGCTGTTTCCTTTCCACACCTCACTTTCGACGATGAGAATCCCGTCAACGCTCTTGCCTTTAACGGAATGAATTGATCCCAATCGTAGCGTGAGATCGTCGAATTGCACCTGCTTCGTGGAGCGGCGATCGGGATCGACAAGATCGACCTCTTGTTCAGAAACGAAAGCGCAAAAATTCGCGATATCACCCTCGGAACCTAGGGGAACCGGACTGAACAAGGGTAGCAAAGCGTCCCTGAACGCTAACCACGCCGCCTCTTGCCAAACCGCAGCACCATCAAGCACATGGTCCCGCAGCAATCGACGTACGGTGCGGGGCAATGCGAGGTCGCGGTGCGATAGTGCCGCCCAAACGTTGTGTGCGACAATAGGACGATCATTCGCTGCTCTCCAACCATGGGCGCGCGCCAAGCCGGAAATGCCGATCGCGAGCATCTCGCTGACCTCGGCGGGAGGGCGTGATGCAGAATGATGAACCGCAGCCTTCTGAAGCTGCCGGCAAAGAAGGTTGGCCTTCCCGTGCGACCCACCTTCACTGCGATATGCGGGGTGGTAATTGACAAGGCTCTTCGGCTGCCAAGCTCCTTTCTTGCCGGGCAGATTGTGACGTGATGCGACCGCCCAGATGTCGCGCGTGCTGCAATCGTCGCCCCACAGCGCTCGCGCTTCTTCTGCGAAGGCTCCGAGAACCCCGCCGATCGAAACCTCGTCAAACAGGAACATCACCCGCGATGCGGGCCGCGTGCCCAGACCCACAATCGTCTGAGCCTGGCGCATGGTCAGTCGGCTTGCAAAACCTGCAATCTCGCCACCGAACCTGCGGCTCGTATCGAGAGGGATACAACTGGGACCCGGTGTCCAATAGGCTGGCGGTGTTCCTTCGTCCTCATAGAGCGTTTGATTGCTGTCCCCAAGGCGTTGGAACGCTGTCCCGTCCTGCTTGAAGACGTGTTCAAGCAGTTGGAGCTGGCCGCCATGGGTGTCTTGCGCCTCGTCCAGAATGACAAGAGGGAAACGATCGCGAAGCCGCTCAGCAAGAGCCGGGGTTTCGGCGAGCGCGCGCCATGCGAGTGCGGTCATATCGGAAAAGCGATATAGACCGTCTTTGACCATCGAGGCCTTCAGTTTGGCCAAAGCTTTTCCGCAATTTGTGTCTGCCCCATGCTGTCCCTTTTGTTTCGATACAGGAAGGCTATCGGGATCAATCTCTCTATATTCAAATGACGGATCGAGGCTTAGCTTTCTTACCCACTTTTCTACGGTCGCTTCAGCACGTTTGGCTTGGTTCTTTAGTGCCCAGAAGGACTGATACCGCCGCAATGCCTCAGCCTCGAAGGCATCGTCGTCTATTTGGCGCATGGTCCAGCCCAATCCCCGAAGGTAGGGTAAGGCGAGGTACTGATTGATGAAAGCAGTGACCGTGCCAATGAAATGAGGATAGGCCATGAGCCGCGCCGCGGTTGGGTGACGGGCGATCAAATCTTCGACCTCGGTCCGCGCCGCATTGGTGTGCGAGATGACGCAGACGCCTCGTCTGCGGGCCGCCCAGTTACGCGAAAGCAGCGCGAGCTTGGCCGCGAGCAGCGTCGTTTTGCCATTGCCGGGCGCCGCCTGAACGTCGCACGGCGTGGCCTTCGCTAGGAAATCGGTCTGACTCGGATCAGTGAAATCGCAGCCGCCCAGCTCGTCGCCGAGTTCGGCAAGCAGCTCGGGGGTGAGCGGCAAGATCTCGAACATGGTGCTACGCCTCCACTGCTGCTGCGCCTTCCATCCCGGCGCCCCCGCTCTCTTCATCCTCGATTTCCGGCTCCGGGGTAACCGCCGGCGTCCCCGGGACATAGCCACCCGTCACGTAGTCGATCGCGCGCACCAGGTAGGGCGGGAGCCGATCACGCATCTGCTCCGGCGTATCGGTGCGCTTGCGCAATATGGTGGCGAGTTGCTCAGCGACCTCGGCCTTGGAGACCTCTTTGTCATGGACTGGCTGGTAGATCTTGACGGCGATCGCGGTCGTGGAGAGTCCAGCCTCCTTCCAGCCTGCGTAGGTTTCGCTGGCCTTCTTCACGATCTTCTCCAGCCACTCAGGCTTACGACTGCTCGTCTTAGCGAGTTGGACGGCCTGGTGTACGCTCTCGGCAATCTCGGGCCTGAGCGCGAGATCGAACTCAAGTGTCCAGCTATCGGCGATGAATGCGTCGACGGGATCTCCGACGTCGCGCCGCAGTGTCTTCAGCCGCGCAGCGATCTCTTCCTGGGTCAGCTCGTTCTCGGTCTTGCGGTCGCCGACTAGGCCTTTCGCTTCGGGTGGCGGGATGTCCCTGTCGGGGATCAGCGCCACGGGTACCGGGATCGCGTTCCCGGCCTTACGCTGCAGAATCCGGCTGTAGCGAAACAGGCCACGGTGGCCGACATTGACGATCGACACGCCGTGGCGGCTGAGTGGACGGTTGAGCTTCTCAGCGATTGCCGGCAGCAACAAGTGTTCGCCGTCACCCTCGACCACAATCAAACCGCGGGCGAAGAACAGGTTGGCCTTGGTCGCGTCGAGAAACCGACGAAGGAATTCATAGTCGTCGGTTTCGAGCCGGGTATGGGCAGCGCCCAGCGGAAAGGCGCGGTGACCGACGATCATCGTCATGGTCTCAAGCTCGGCACCGGCCGCGAGTTGCGGGCTATGGGTGGTGAGCAGGACCTGAACCAACTGGCGGGTCTCGCCCTTGTCGGGAGGTTGCTTGACGACACGGGCCGCAAGCACTTCCATGAAGAGCGTTTGGTGCTGGGGATGCAGATGCGCTTCCGGCTCCTCAATCAGCAGAAACGGCACCTGATCGGGATGCGACTGGAGCAACAGCAGCTCCGCCGCCATGAATAGAAGGTTGTTGTAGCCGAGCCCGCGCTGTACGCGCTCGGCGCCTGCCTTAGCATTGAGGTAGAGTTCAAATCGTTCGAGGATTTGGTCGAACGACCCGCCTGCGCCAAGGTCGAGCGTCGCAACGAGGCGGTCGTCCGCGAAAGACAGCTTGTCCAGGAAATCCGTGTTGACGCTGCTGGCGACGCTGCCGACTGCAGAGTTGCCCCGGACCGCCGCGTCTGCAGCGGCGAGCGTATCGTGAAGCGTATCGTTGGCGCCCGGTGTGGCTGGCTTGCTCTGAGTTCCCATCGTGGGCATCGCACCCAGAATGCGCGACAGCCGAGACCGCCGCCCTGCTCGCAACTCGCGTTCGGCGTCCCGCAACGGCTTGAGATAGGTGGCCTTCAGGTACTCGCGCAATTCACCGTCGAGCGGCAGGCCTTCGCCTTCGGCGCCGGCGCGATGCTGGCTTGAGATGATACTGCCACCGCCAGGAGAAACACGCCGAGCGCCCCGCATACAGACGTGCAGACGAAGCTTCCCCTTTTCGTTGGTGCACCATTCCAGAAAGCGGGCTTCCTCGTCCGCGCTCAGATCATCGAAAGTACATCGTACAACGAAGTCGCAACCCCTCTCGCCATCGGCACCGACGTGGAAGTCATGTTCATCCGGGCGGATGTAGTCATCACCACGTGTCCAAAGGACGTAACGAGCGGTGTCTATAATTGCACTCTTCCCAGAGTCATTTGGACCCACGAGAACATTGAGACCCGGCGAGAGCTTAAGTTGCAACGGAGCGGCTGGCGCAAAACACCGAAAGCCGTTCGCATAGATCTCGGAAATATACACCGTCTCCTCCTTGTCCGTTTTCTAGTTCTGCTCGCAGATAGCGAGCGGAGATGAGCGCGATTATATCGATTCTGGAAGTATCTACCAATACAGAGCAGTCGATACTGTCGTAAAATATCACAAATATGTTCCGCTTTCTCCCCCGGCGCCTTATGATCCCACAGCTCGATTGGTGCCAATCTTTCGTAATCATCAGCGATCGCCTCGACCGCGTCTATGTCGATGCCGCCACAAAAGAGATAGATTGCCCTTTGATAGCCGACACGTATGCGAAGCTCCGAGAGGGTAGCAATATCCTTCTTGATGCCTTCTGTTCTTGCGCTGACGGGCTTGACCATCAATGATGGCATGGTTGCGCTCCATGTAACCTGGTAGGTGGACAAGCAGATCGGGGATTGCTGCCCGGAGGCCGAGTTGGCGTAGGATTCCATGGCCAGCCTTGTCTACCTCTCCGCTCAGTGCGAGTTGTGTATTTGATGGCCAGATGGATAGCATTTGGTGATATGGTTCGTAGCAATAGACCCGTTCGCGGGTCACAGGAGCGTTCTCGGCTATTGCCAGGTGAAAGTATTTTCATCAATTAAGAAAGTGGCGTGGCGAATAATATTCGTCAATTTGTTCCATAACCCATCCTAAACCGGCCATTCAACCGCATTGAGTCTTGCGAGACATTCTTCGCCGTAGGCGCGTTCGATCTGTCTAGCGAACATGGCGAGACCATAAACATGATTTTTCAGCCCTCGGATGGCGGCAAAGCCCAGATGCCGAGCGTGGGCGGAAGGACCTGCGCCCTCGGCTGAGAGGTAGTAGAGATGCTGACGCATCTTCTCCCTGAATTCACGCGTTAACCGGGGGGCTTGGCCATCCACCAGAAGACCAAGCACAAGTTTGCGCGAGCCCGGCGTCTGTATCGACGTCTTCGTGACGTTGGGTGAGAAGCCGTGTCGCCCCATGACATAGCTCGTCTGACCGATGAGCGACCGGCACCGGCCCCTGTCAAAACCCCTGTCATCCGTAGAAAATGTGAGGTCGTCAGCATACCGGGTATAAATGACGCCGAAATGCCGGGCCACTTCCTCAATAGATTGATCGAATGCCTGCACCGCAAGATTGGCCAGCATCGGACTGGTGGGAGCCCCCTGCGGCAGATGACCAAGTCGAGCTTCATTGTAGCTGATGATGCTATCGTAGTGGTGGTGACTGAGCCAGCGCGGTTTCCTGCGAGTAAGGGTTTGCGAGCCAAGCCGCGTACAGATGCGCGCCATCTCCAGAGCGACGAGTGGCTGATACCCTAAGGAATGGAAGACCCTATAGACGGATATCTCCGTCACCGATTCAAAGAAATTGCGGACGTCCATTTTTACGATCCAGCGCGCTCCGCAATGGGGCTTAACAGCATCTACCAGTCGATTGCCCTTGGAAAAGGCTACGCTCGCAGGATGTGGCCGAATGTGGGAGAGGATGCTCTGGGCAATCCACCGCTGCGTCTTTTTTAATCCTGGATCGGGCACAGCGATGACACGGTAGCGCACTTCACCGTCGTAAGAAGGCCGCTTCCGTATACGGAACAGGCGATAGGGCTCATCGTGAACACGTGAAGCAATGCTGCGGAGAAGTCCATAATCAGCATCAGCAAGATGCGCGAGATGCCTTAAAGAGAAGACTGGTGGCAAATTCGGGTGAACGCCCTGAATGACGTCTGCCGTCGCAAGAGCGTGAGCGATCACATCCGCATCAATACCTTGTCTCCGTGCTTCTGCACGATATTGCTGAGGGCTCCAGTGAGTCATCTACTTTGACACCCAAGGGGTGAGACATGCCGCGCGATGAGCAAGACACCGCCCCGAACCGCCGCTTGCGGCGGGCATCGCGCGGCATGCCTTAGCTTCGAGCGGACGCTAGTCCACGAAGACGCAGAATCTGCGCTCCACAAACAGATGACCCGCAGGTCACCCGTTGGCGCCGGTGCTACCGGCATCATCTAGACACTCGCACTGGTTCCCTCAGCGATTTTGGATAGTAAGGTATTTCAGGAGGTTCCGGAAGTGCTTTCTCAGGAGCGGCAAATTGACGGGCGCTTCTCAATTCCGCGTGCCCTCGATCAGTTAGACGTCGGTGGCCGTCGATCCAGCCAATCCGAAAAGCCTGCCAAACGGCATCTTCAACATCAGCGATCGCAAGTCCCGTACGGCAAGACAAAGTTTCACAGTCACGAGGCGCGCGCGCCAGTGCAGCCAAAACCAACAACGTTGCACGCAAATGCGGTCGTATTCCCTTCAGCCACGTCACTCTGGCCAGACGTAACTGACGCATCGCCACCAGCTTGTTCGCAATCACAGATGGGTCGTTTTCGTCGTTTGGAAAATTCTGCCGTACCTCTGCGGTGATCCGTGCCGGAAAGAGGGGAATCCAGCTTTTCCCTGAGGTATGGAGAATTCGGGGGGCGTTGTTGGGCACTCCGTGCGCAAACGCGACCAGCGCTCCGGCACCTTCATATCCCAATGCCTCCAATCCACCTTTACCCGCTGGATCATACTTCTGGCAAAGTTTAGTCAGACGTTGCCGTTTTTGCCAGTTGTACGTGTCGTGTATTGTTGAGCAGATTCGAACAACATAAACTTCTGGCTGGGAGCGGTGTGACTCAACCGACCAGCGTCCGGAACGGGTCGAGGAGTAGGCAACCACCTCCATCCGCAGCCCGGTCTCCTGCTTGGAAGAAACCCAGCTTCTGACAGATCGTACCTTCCAGGCAGCCCCCAAGTACCTACGCACGCGATTACCGCTACCGATAAAATCCGTCACGATGACGAATCTCCGGATACTTTTTTTGCGTATCTGGTCTGGACCGGGGTGAGAGAAAAATTTCGACGGGTACTGGCGGCAGACTTCCGAGATTAGCTGCGCGACAATACCTTCGCTGCCAACATTCTGATCATAGGCCCTGAGAGGGCGGACCGCTTCAGGCCCGGCACCATACGCCCTTTTAACCTTGCCTTCAGTTTCTTTGAAGAGCCGGTGGGGGCTGCCGCCCCTGTGGTTCAGCTCGCGCTCTGCATAGAGCCCGATGGCTCCTTCAACCGCGCGCCCACGCCTCAGAATCAGCGTGCGCAGGCGCTCGACGAATTCGACCTGGCTTACGAAGCGGATCTCTTCAAGAAGTTCGACCGCGACAGCTTGGTCCGCCGGATCGAACTGGCCGATCCACCCCCTGACTGCTTCACCCGATATGAAAGTCGCCCTCGTCTGCATAATATATCGAAGCAGAAATTTCCTGTTGGCTCAAGCGATAAGGGAAACGTTCCACTGGAACGGGGCGCGCTGCAGGCTGGCATTTTTTTGCGTTCAACCCTTTTGCAGGGCCGGTGGTCGCGATCTTTGGGCCGAAGCCTCACGGGGTAGTCGCGAGAGACCCCCTGAATTCCGTCCAGCGATCGAAGCGCGCTCAACAAGACGACAGTATCGTGAGGCTGCACTCCGATCGCGGGCGGGAATGCAGGAGCCATGCGCTCGGCTCCCTGATTGCCTACTCGCTGCCGGTGAGCGAGTGTCCCCTTTGGGTCGCAGGCCGTCACCTAGACACAAAACGATCCTCTATCAATGTTGCGAGTTTCCGGTCTGTTGCAATGATCGTAGCGGTGGCGGCTCTGGTCGCGCTGACCCGTTCGGAGACCGCCCAGGGGCGCTGCGGGCGTTCTTCGCCGACCTGGCTGCTCAATCAGCATTTTCCGGACGCCGACGTTTCCTAGCTTGGAGATGCGGCCGTGAATCGAGCCCAGCCTCAACCTCAGGAGGAGTACTTTCTCCTATTGAGCCGATGCCGTTTGTGTCTTGCGGTATTCGGCGATCATTTTCGCCGTCACGTCGCGCGGATAGCAGAGAGGCGCATATTCGCCGGGGCGCGAATAGGCGCTTCTGGCTCCGCACCGGTGACCACGTTTGTCGACGTCGTCGGGGCAGGCACAATTTCCGGGATAGCTCGCGCGGCTCTCCGCGAGAAGACGGGCGACGATGACCGACGTCGCCACCATGGGGGCTTTGGGTGGGCGGATCTCTTCGCGGGCTTCGTGCGGCACCTCCGCTGCTGTGCGGTCTTTCGAGTGGACGAGGCTCGCCTTCACCCATCCGTCGGTGCCCGTGACGGGATGGCGAACCTTGACCCAGCCGGTTTCGCGCTCCAACTCCAAAACCTCGCTTCCTTGACGAAGGCGATCCAAGATCTTGGTCTTCGGGCCTGGACCACTCCTCAACGAAACGTCATGCCCCGAGACGACGAGGCGCGCCGGCTCGGCGGGACTCGTCGCGGCGGTGCTCGCCGGGGTGTAGAGCGGCGCTGTCGGAGTGACTTCGGTCGAAACCGGCTGCAGCGAGTAAGCTGTCTGCACCGGCGTCGTTGGCAAAGATGTCTTCGGCGGATCGCTGCCCTTTCCCAGACCGAACAGCCCACCGAGAACGGCCAAGCCGAGAAGGAGGCACCTCCGCTTCCACGACGTCTGGCCATGACCGGCTACCCCACAAGCATCGAACGCAACCAAAATAGTATGACGAGATGTTGTGCACTACATCAGTGAACGTCCCAGGATGCACTGCTACGGTGGTTGTCGGTCGGCTCGGAGACGGGAGAGCCCGGGCTTGTCAGTTCTTGACGAAGGGCACGACGTTGTCTGGAAGGCTCTCGTCTCCTCCTCCTTGCGCTCGCGCTTCGATCAATGCCATGCCGAGCATGTAGGAAAGCATCGGCAACTCGCCCTCGTCGGCGATGCGGACGAGTTCCTTCAATGTCACCGTGATCATTCGCGCCGCCGACTCGGATCTTTCCGTCATGCCTTTGCTCTCCATTACCTCGTCATCGATGATGCCACGCCTTCTGGATGCGGGGATAACTTTCCTGCGCGCCGGCGGGGTGGCCGTTGCCCTGCTGATGCCGAGCGTCGGCATCGCTGCGGAGGCGCTCGAGATCCATTACGCGCCGGTCGAAAACCTCGAGCACGTCGATGTCGATCTGATCGCCGAAGCCGGCGACACGGTGGATCTCGCCGCCTTCATTCTGACCGATCGCCCGATCATCGAGGCGCTGATCGACGCGAAGGAGCGTGGTGTGGCGCTGCGCATTCTACTCGATCCATCGCAGAGGTCGGATTTCGAGAGACTGCGGCCGTTGACCGACGACATCCGCGTGAAGCGTCGGGGACCACTGATGCATCTGAAGTCCTACACAGTCGACGGCCGACTGTTGCGATCGGGATCGGCGAACCTCACGGCGAGCGGCTTGAAGCAGCAGGACAACGATCTCGTGGTGACGCGAGCCCCGCGACTGGTCGAGGGGTTTCGAGCATCGTTCGATCGCATGTGGGAGAAGGCCGTTCCGATCTCGGAAGCCAAACCCGCTTCAGCGGCAGAGTGAAAGCGGCGCAGATTCTCGTGAACTCCGCCGGAATGACGCGAGGCTGTTGGTTCGGGAAAGCCGATACCCCGATCGGCATTCGGGTGACGCCCCCAAGGACCTGCCGCACGTGAGATGGCCTCGGCGACAAACATGTGCTGCATGCGGCGAGCACGGCCAGGGCGAAGCAACCAAAACTGTGGCGCTCGGATCGGAGATCCGAGCATGTAACCCGCTGAACACCTTTGTCGTCTCGGACCGGCCGAGACCAGGACTTTCGCGTTGACGGCAAAGAGGCGTCGTGAAAGCGCTCGGCTCCGGAGCTCGATTTGTTGTCCTCGAGAACAGCGCCCCTCCTGCCGATCGGATAGGCCGGCCGCGCCGCGCCGGATCTATTGGAGGCCCGTCGATTCGAATCTCCGCTTCGGGTCGATTCCGATGAAGAACTCCATAGCGGATGAGAGCGTAGCCGTCCGGCGTTTGCTCCTTTTGCCGATCTGATTTCTCCAGAGTAGAGCCGCCGATCCTCGCCATTTCTACTCTGTGGCCCCCGGTCTCATTTCGGTTGTTGCTCTGCCCCAATTCCTGCCTCTTCTAATCATCCCCGATCCAGGGCCGCCGGTTGTGGCCCGCAGAGAACGGGGACGACATGGCACTCATCCAGCGACGATCCGAGACGGCGGAACGCGGCGTGCGCATGTTGCGCACGGCGTTGGGGGCCGCCATCTCCGGGTTCCTGGACGACCCGTCGATCGTCGAGGTGATGCTCAACCCCGACGGGCGGCTCTGGATCGACCGGCTGTCGACCGGTCTCGCCGATACCGGTGAGCGGCTCTCGGCTGCCGATGGCGAACGCATCGTTCGGCTGGTCGCCCATCACGTCGGTGCCGAGGTTCACGCCGGGGCGCCGCGGGTGTCGGCGGAACTGCCGGGGACCGGCGAGCGCTTCGAGGGACTGCTGCCGCCGGTGGTCGCGGCACCGACCTTCGCCATCCGCAAGCCGGCCGTTGCCGTCTTCACCCTCGACGACTACATCGCCGCCGGCATCGTGACCGCACCTCAGGCCGAGGTGCTCCGCGCGGCGGTCGTATCGAGGAAGAACATTCTGGTCGCCGGTGGCACCTCGACCGGCAAGACGACGCTGACCAACGCGCTCCTCGCCGAGATCGCCGGCACCTCCGATCGCGTCGTGCTGATCGAGGACACCCGCGAGCTCCAGTGCCGGGCGCCCAATCTGGTGGCGCTGCGGACCAAGGACGGCGTCGCCTCACTCTCCGATCTCGTCCGTTCATCGCTGCGCCTACGCCCCGACCGTATCCCGATCGGCGAAGTGCGCGGCGCCGAGGCTCTCGATCTCTTGAAGGCATGGGGGACGGGTCATGCCGGCGGCATCGGCACCATCCATGCCGGATCGGCCCTCGGGGCGCTCCGGCGGTTGGAGCAACTGATCCAGGAAGCCGTCGTCACCGTCCCCCGCGCCCTCATCGCGGAGACCATCGATCTCGTCGCGGTGCTCGCCGGCCGTGGTGCCGCGCGCCGCCTCGTCGAACTCGGCGTGGTCACCGGTCTCGATCCGGTGACCGGCGACTACCGCGTCGTCGCGGGCGCTGTCGAGCCGTCCTCCTCGCGTCCCTCCATGCCCGTCAACGGAGACCCCGCATGATCCGTCGTGTCACCGCTCTGCGCCGCCACCTCGCCGTCGGTACTGCCCTCGTCGCCTTCAACATCGTTCTCGCGCCTTCGGCTTGGGCTTCCGGCTCGAGCATGCCGTGGGAGCAGCCGCTGGAGAAGATCCTGCAGTCGGTCGAAGGACCGGTCGCCAAGATCATGGCCGTGATCATCATCGTGGTGACTGGTCTGACGCTCGCCTTCGGCGACACCTCCGGCGGCTTCCGCCGGCTGATCCAGATCGTCTTCGGCCTGTCGATCGCCTTCGCCGCCTCAAGTTTCTTCCTGTCGTTTTTCTCCTTCGCCGGTGGAGCGCTGGTCTGATGGCCGATCCCAACGACATG
This sequence comes from Pinisolibacter sp. DMC100, assembly GCF_056313705.1. Taxonomy (NCBI): domain Bacteria; kingdom Pseudomonadati; phylum Pseudomonadota; class Alphaproteobacteria; order Hyphomicrobiales; family Ancalomicrobiaceae; genus Pinisolibacter; species Pinisolibacter sp. DMC100. The sequence continues at coordinate 52,214 of NZ_JBQUZT010000002.1, forward strand.
GCTGTCACGGGCTTCACCGTGCCGGTCCACCGCTCGCTGACCGAACCGATCCTGCTTGGTGGAGCGCCGCGCTCGGTCGCGATCCTGCTCGGGACTCTCGCCGCCGCCGTCTCCCTCGGCCTGCGGCTGTGGCTGGTCGGCCTCGTCCTGTGGGCGGTCGGTCACGCCGCCGCAGTCTGGGCGGCGAAGCGTGACCCGGCCTTCGTCGACGTGGTGCGCCGCCATCTGCGCATCCCCACCCACCTCGGCATCTGAGGGGACGACCATCATGATGAACCTCGCCGAGTATCGCCGGCGCAGCACCGCGCTCGCCGACTTCCTGCCCTGGGCGGCGCTGGTCGCCCCCGGCGTGGTGCTGAACAAGGACGGTTCGTTCCAGCGCACCGCCCGGTTCCGCGGACCCGATCTCAACAGTGCGGTTCCCGCCGAACTGGTCGGCGTCGCCGGCCGTCTCAACAACGCCCTGCGTCGCCTCGGCTCCGGCTGGGCGATCTTCGTCGAAGCCGAACGTCATCCCGCCGGTAGCTATCCGGCGAGCCGCTTTCCCGATGTCGCCTCGGCGCTGGTCGAGGCCGAGCGCAAGGCCGAGTTCGAGGAGGAGGGGGCACATTACGAGTCGAGCTACTACCTGACCTTCCTGTTCCTGCCGCCGGCGGAAGAAGCGGCACGGGCCGAACGCTTCCTCTACGAGGGGCGCGACCGCTCGACCGGTGCCGACGCGCAGGCGGTGCTGCACGGCTTCGTCGACCGCACCACACGGGTCCTGCAACTGGTCGAAGGCTTCATGCCCGAGGTCGGCTGGCTCGACGACGGCGAGACACTCACCTATCTGCACGCCTGCGTCTCGACCACGCGTCAGAGTGTCCGCGTTCCCGAGATCCCGATGCATCTCGATGTGCTGCTCGCCGACGAGCCGCTGACCGGCGGGCTCGAACCACGGCTCGGATCGACGCATCTGCGCGTCCTCACCATCGTCGGCTTCCCGACCGCGACCACGCCCGGCATCCTCGACGAACTCAATCGCCTCGCCTTTTCCTATCGCTGGTCGACGCGGGCGATCATGCTCGACAAGACCGATGCGGTGCGCTTGATGACCCGCATCCGCCGCCAGTGGTTCGCCAAGCGCAAGTCGATCGCGGCGATCCTCAAGGAGGTGATGACCAACGAGGCTTCGGTTCTCGTCGACACCGACGCCGCCAACAAGGCGTCGGACGCCGATGCGGCGCTGCAGGAGCTCGGCGCCGATCAGGTCGGCGCGGCCTATGTCACCGCCACGGTAACGGTCTTCGACGACGACCCGCGCGTTGCCGACGAGAAGCTTCGGCTCGTCGAGAAGGTGATCCAGGGCCGCGACTTCACCTGCATGGTCGAGACGGTCAATGCGGTCGAGGCCTGGCTCGGGTCGCTCCCGGGTCATCCTTACGCCAACGTCCGCCAGCCGCCGGTCTCGACCCTCAACCTCGCCCATATGATCCCGCTCTCGGCGGTCTGGGCCGGACCCGAGAGCGACACGCACTTCTCCGCCCCGCCGTTGTTCTTCGGCCGCACCGAGGGAGCGACGCCGTTCCGCTTCTCGCTCCATGTCGGCGACGTCGGTCACACCCTGGTGGTCGGACCGACCGGCGCCGGCAAATCGGTGCTCCTCGCGCTGATGGCGCTACAGTTCCGGCGCTATCGCCGCAACCAGATCTTCGCCTTCGACTTCGGTGGATCGATCCGGGCGACGGCGCTCGCCTGTGGCGGCGACTGGCACGATCTCGGCGGCGCTCTGTCGGAGGCCGGCGACGAGCCGGTCGCGCTGCAGCCGCTCGCCCACATCGACGACGTCGCCGAGCGCGGCTGGGCGGCCGAATGGGTCGGGGCGATCCTGGCGCGCGAGAGCACGACCATCACTCCGGAGGTGAAGGATCACCTGTGGTCGGCGTTGACCTCGCTTGCCTCTGCGCCGATCGCCGAGCGCACGCTCACCGGCCTGTCGGTGCTGCTGCAGTCGACGGCGCTGAAGCGAGCCCTGCAACCCTATTGTCTCGGCGGGCCCTATGGCCGACTGCTCGACGCCGAAGCCGAACGGTTGGGAGGCGCCTCGGTCCAGGCTTTCGAGACCGAAGGTCTGATCGGCACCGGGGCGGCGCCGGCGGTGCTCGCCTATCTCTTCCACCGCATCGAAGGCCTCCTCGACGGGCGGCCGACACTGCTCATCATCGACGAGGGTTGGCTCGCCCTCGACAACGAGGGCTTCGCCGGCCAGATCCGCGAATGGCTGAAGACGCTGCGCAAGAAGAACGCCTCCGTCGTCTTCGCCACCCAGTCGCTCTCCGACATCGACGCCAGCGCCATCGCTCCCGCCATCATCGAGAGCTGCTCGACCCGGCTGCTGCTGCCGAATGAGCGGGCGATCGAGCCGCAGATCACCGCGATCTATCGCCGCTTCGGCCTCAACGACCGTCAGATCGAGATCCTCGCGCGGGCGACGCCGAAGCGTGACTACTACTGCCAGTCGCGGCGCGGCAACCGCCTGTTCGAACTCGGACTGGGCGAGGTGGCGCTCGCCTTCGCCGCCGCCTCGTCGAAGACCGATCAGGCGGCGATCGCCGACATTCTCGCCGAGCACGGCCGTGACGGCTTCGTCGACGCCTGGCTCCGGGCGAAGGACGTCGCCTGGGCGGCCGACCTCATCCCCGATCTCACCAATCTCGAACCCATCGTCACGACGGAGGTCCGGTCATGACCCGCATTCGCTCCCGCGCGCGCATCGCGCTCCTCGCCGCCACCGCACTCGCCGCTCCGATCGCGGTGTCGGTGTCGATGTCGGTGCCGGTCCGGGCCATCACGGTGTTCGACCCCTGGAACTACAGCCAGAACATCCTGACCGCCGCCCGGTCTCTCGAGGAGGTCAACAATCAGATCACCTCGCTGCAGAACGAGGCGCAGATGCTGATCAACCAGGCCCGCAATCTAGCGAGCCTGCCGGCATCGTCGCTCGCTCAGATCCAGCAGTCGGTGCAGCGCACCCAGCAGCTTCTGACCCAGGCGCAGAATATCGCCTACAGCGTCCAGGACGTCGACAAGGCGTTCTCCACCACTTACGGCCCGGCGTCGACCTCGGCCTCCGACCAGGCCTTGATCGATGCGGCCAAGGCGCGCTGGCAGACGACGGTCGCCGGCCTCCAGGACACCATGCGGGTGCAGGTCGGCGTCGTCGGCAATCTCGACAGCTATAAGACGCAGATGTCGTCGCTGGTGACCGCGAGCCAGGGGGCGACCGGCGCGCTCCAGGCGGCACAGGCCGGCAACCAGATCCTGGCGCTCCAGACCCAGCAGTTGACCGATCTGACAGCGGTCGTCACGGCGCAGGCCCGAGCCCAGAGCCTCGAGGCGGCCGAGCGCGCCGCCGCCGCCGATCAGGCGCGCGAGCAGCGCAGCCGCTTCCTCGCCCCCGGTGCCGGCTACCAGGCCGGCAGCGCCCAGATGTTCCATCAGTGAGGCGTCGGCGATGAATCCGAAGATCGTCGTCCGCGCTGCGGCTCTCGCCTTCGTCGTCTCGGCGCTCGCGGTCGCGGCGATCGAGTTCGGCGGCCGGTCCGATCGAGTGGTCGGCGAGGGCAGGGGATCGCCCGCGGCGCGCCTCTCCTCCGACCGGTTCGAGGCCGAACTCGCCCGCTGCCGCGATCTCGGTGAGGCCGGCGCGCGTGATGCCGCCTGCCTCGACGTCTGGGGCGAGAGCCGTCGTCACTTCCTCGGATCGAAGTGAGGGCGGACCATGGGCGGCACCGGCGTCATCGATCGTTTCCTCGAGGTCTTCACCCGTTACATCGACAGTGGCTTCGGTCTCCTCGGAAGTGAGGTCGCCTTCCTCGCCTCGACCCTGGTGGTCATCGACGTGACGCTCGCCGCCCTGTTCTGGTCGTGGGGCGAGGGCGAGGACATCGTCGCTCGCCTCGTCCGCAAGACCCTCTTCGTCGGAGTCTTCGCCTGGTTGATCGGCAACTGGAACAGTCTCGCCCGCATTGTCTTCGAGAGCTTCGCCGGCCTCGGCCTGAAGGCGTCGGGCACCGGGTTTTCGACCGCCGATCTGCTGCGGCCGGGCAAGGTGGCGCAGGTCGGGCTCGATGCCGGTCGGCCGATCCTCGAGGCGATCTCCGGCCTCATGGGCTACGTCGCCTTCTTCGAGAACTTCCTGCAGATCACCGTGCTGCTCTTCGCCTGGGCGCTCGTCCTCCTCGCCTTCTTCATTCTCGCCATCCAGCTCTTCGTCACCCTGATCGAGTTCAAGCTGACGACGCTCGCCGGCTTCGTCCTCATCCCCTTCGGCCTCTTCGGTAAGACCGCCTTCCTCGCCGAACGGGTGCTGGGCAACGTCGTCGCCTCCGGCGTCAAGGTGCTGGTGCTCGCCGTCGTCGTCGGCATCGGCTCGACCCTGTTCTCCGAGTTCACCGCCGGCTTCGGCGGTAGCCAGCCGACCATCGAAGACGCCATGGCGATCGTCCTCGCCGCCCTGTCCCTCCTCGGCCTCGGCATCTTCGGACCCGGCATCGCCAACGGGCTGATCTCCGGTGGCCCGCAGCTCGGGGCGGGAGCCGCCGTCGGCACCGGTCTCGCTGCCGGCGGCATGGCGCTCGCCGGAGGTGCCGCCACCGGCATGGCGGTACGTGGTCTCGGCGCCGGCACTGCGGCAGCGGCGCAAACCGGTGCGACGCTCGCCGGCGGTGCGACCGCCGCCTATCGCTCGGGTGGCACCGCCGGGGTGCTCGCCACCGCCGCCGCTCAGGGGGCTGCGGCAGTCTCCGCGCCGCTGCGGCATGCCGCCGCCAGTCTGCACTCGAGCTTCGCGGCCGGTCACCACGCGGTGAGTGGGGAGGGGGCGGGCGCCGACGGCGGCGTGGCCTCGTCACCCTCTTCGTCCGGGGCCGTCGGCACACCGGATTGGGCGAAGCGTATGAAGCGCGCCCAGACGCTGAACCATGGCGCCGCCACCGTCACCCATGCCGTTCGCTCCGGTGACGCCCATGGCGGCGGTGCCTCCGTCGATCTCTCCCAGAAGGAGCCGTGATGTCCGTCTTCCGACGCCCCTCCGTCCGCTACGCCACCACACCGGTGCCGGAGACTCCCTATCAGAAGGCCGCTCAGGTCTGGGACGAGCGCATCGGCTCGGCCCGCGTCCAGGCGAAGAACTGGCGACTGATGGCCTTCGGCTGTCTGGCGCTCGCTGCCGGCTTTGCAAGCGCCCTCGTCTGGCAGTCGGCGCGCGGCACCGTCGTCCCCTGGGTGGTCGAGGTCGATCGGCTCGGTGAGGCTCGTGGTGTCGCCGCCGCCACCGCCGACTTCCGCCCGAGCGATCCTCAAATTGCCTGGCACCTCGCCCACTTCGTCGAAGAGGTCCGCTCGATCCCCGCCGACCCGGTGATCCTGCGCCAGAACTGGCTGCGTGCCTACGACTTCACCACCGATCGCGGTGCCCTCGCCCTCAACGATCAGGCCCGTGCCGGTGATCCCTTCGCCAAGGTCGGCAAGGCGCAGATCGCCGTCGACATCTCCAGCGTCATTCGTGCCTCGCCGGAGAGTTTCCGGGTCGCGTGGGTCGAGCGGCGCTACGCCGATGGGGCGCTGGCTGAGACCTCTCGCTGGACCGCCATCCTGTCGATCGTGATCCAACCGCCGCGCGACGCCGATCGGCTGCGCAAGAACCCCCTCGGCATCTACGTCAATGCCATCGACTGGTCGAAGGAGCTCGGACAATGACCCGGCCGCAATCCCACGGAGCCGGCCTTCCGGCTCGCCTGATCGCCGCCGATCCGCAGAACCGGAGATCCGGTTCCACGGATCGACACAGAGCCGTATTGCCGGTTCTCTTGCTGTCCGTATCCGTGCTCGCCGGGTGTGCCTCCGACAAGTTCATTCCGCCCGACATCGACTACGACGATGCCGCACCCGCGGTCGTCGCCGCCGACCCGCCGCTGCCGGTCGAGGTGGTGGTGCTCCCCAAACCGCTGCCGCTCCCCGGTCAGATGAAGCCGGTCAAAGGCGGCAAGAGCCCGCCGGAGGCGGCCGATCCGACCAGCCGGGTCAGCGAGGCCAATGCGGCGGCGCGGGTCGAGCCGGTCCGCAACGGCTTCATCAACGCGATCCAGGTCTATCCCTTCACCGCCGGCGCCCTCTATCAGGTCTATGCCGCCACCGGCCAGATCACCGACATCGCGCTTCAGGCGGGCGAGCAGTTGGTCGGCTCGGGACCGGTCGCCGCCGGCGACACGGTGCGCTGGATCATCGGCGATACCGAGAGCGGGACGGGGACGTCGAAGCAGATCCACATCCTGGTGAAGCCGACACGGCCGGATCTCACCACCAACCTCGTCGTCAACACCGACCGCCGCACCTATCACCTCGAACTCCGCTCGACCGAGAAGGCCTACATGGCCTCGGTCTCCTGGTCCTATCCACAGGATCAGCTCGTCGCTCTGCGCCGTCAGAACACCGAGGCGCAGGCGGTCCAGCCGGTCGCGGCCGGGATCGACGTCTCGAAGCTGAACTTCCGCTACCAGATCGAGGGCGATACGCCGCCGTGGCGGCCGCTGCGCGCCTTCGACGACGGCTCCAAGGTCTTCATCGAGTTCCCCTCGGGCATCGGCCAGGGCGAGATGCCGCCGCTCTTCGTGATCGGCGCCGGCGGCGGCTCGGAACTCGTCAACTACCGTGCCCGCCAGAACTACTATGTCGTCGATCGCCTCTTCGCCGCCGCCGAACTCCGCCTCGGCGACAAGGACAGCGAACGGCGCGTCCGCATCGTCCGCACCGATGGGAGACCGCGGTCATGACGGGGAGCAACGACAAGGGCAGGGGCGGCGCCGGTATCGTCACGCCGGACCTGCGGCTACGCGGGGAACGGTCGCGGGTGACGCGTCTGTCGCGCAAGGTGTTGATCGGGCTCGGCGGCGTCTCGGCCTTGGTGATCGCCGGCGTGCTGGTCTATGCGCTTCAGAGCCGCAGCGGTCGTTCGGGCGGCGACGAGCTCTATGCCACCGGCAACCACGCCCCGGCCGACGGGCTCGCGACCTTGCCGAAGGACTATGCCGGCATTCCGAAGCTCGGCCCGGCGCTGCCGGGGGATCTCGGGCGGCCGATCCTCGAGGCTCAGGGCAGGGGACAGCCGCTGCCCAACCCGATGCCGGTGCCCGGCGTCAGCCAGGAGGAACAACGCCGCACGCAGGAGAGCGAGGCGGCCCGCATCAGCCGGCTCTTCACCCAGACCGAGACCCGCAACGTCATGCGGGAGCCGGTTGCCGGTTCGGCTTCCACCAGCCAGAGCGTAACGGCGAAGCCGGTGACGCCGGATCTTGCGGCCCTCGGTCTCGCGCCGCAGCCGTCGACGCCGAGTGCGGCCGAGCGGCAGCTCGCCTTCGTCAACGGCACCGTCGATCGTCGCACCGTCTCGGCCGACAGACTCGCTCCGGTCGCCTCGCCCTACGTCGTCCAGGCCGGGACGGTGATCCCGGCGGCGCTGATCACCGGCATCCGCTCCGACCTCCCCGGCCAGATCACCGCCCAAGTGAGCGAGAACGTCTACGACACGCCGACGGGCCGGTTCCTGCTCATCCCGCAGGGCTCTCGTCTCGTCGGTCAATACGATAGCCAGGTCGCCTTTGGGCAGAGCCGTGTCCTCCTGGTCTGGAACCGGCTGCTTCTCCCAGACGGTCAGTCGATCGTGTTGGAGCGCCAGCAGGGAGCGGATGCAACCGGCTTCTCCGGGCTCCAGGACGAGGTCGACTATCACTGGTGGGATCTCGCCAAGGCTGCGGCGCTCTCGACCCTGCTGGGGGTCGGAACCCAGCTCGGCTCGTCGGGCACCGAGAGCGATCTGGTGCGGGCCGTGCGTAACGGGGCCGCCGACAGCATCAACAACACCGGCCAGCAGGTCGTGCAGCGTCAACTCAACATCCAGCCGACCCTGACGATCCGGCCGGGGTTCCCGGTCCGGGTCATCGTCAATCGTGATCTCGTGTTGGCGCCTTACGGAGGGCAGATGCCATGACCAAGTTGAAGCTCGGAGCACTTTCCGACGATAGACCGGTCAAGCTCACGGTCGAGCTGCCGGCTGCGGTGCACCGTGATCTCGTCGCCTATGCCGAGGCGCTCGCACGAGAGACCGGGCAGGTGGCGCCCGAGCCGGCGAAGTTGATCGCACCGATGATCGAGCGGTTCATGGCGACGGATCGGGGGTTCAGGAGATCGAAGGCGGGGCGGTGAGCGCTGGGCGTTCGGAATGAACATCGGAAAGTCGTGACCGAATTCCATCCCCCGGGGCGTCTGATCGTCGGGATCCTGACACCCCTCTCTCCATCGTGACCAGATCCGCTCTCGTGAAAATCCACGGTCGCGAAACGGGGCACCCGTCCGTCGGTCCAGTCTGACCGATCGTGTCGATGTGGGAGCGTTTCATGTTGCCCTGCACGGGGGATCGGCTGACCATCGGGGGCATCCTGCCGGCTCCGGTGCCGGACCCTCTCCGGACGAATGCTGCCGATTTCGCGATGGAAAGAAAAAAGTGATTTATAGGGCCATATTTGGCACGTAAACTTCAAATTTCCTATTTATGGGGCCATATGTAGCCCTCTGCTGAAGGGTATTGAAAACGCCATTTAAAGGGTCATATCATACCCTTTAAATGGATGAGTACCGATATGGTGACAAATATGACCCTTAATGATGATGCTGCTTTTGTGACCGTCGAGGGTCATCGGCGCGATCTCGGTGCGCGTATCGCAAGGATACGCCTCAGTCGAAATCTGACGCAGGCCAATCTGGCCCAGGAGGCAGGTGCTTCCGTCCGGAGCATAAAACGTCTCGAGGCAGGGGAGAACATCTCGCTCGATACGTTCATCCGCGTGCTCATGGCGCTCGATATGGAGGATCACTTGCGCACCATCCTGCCAGATCCCGACGTTCGGCCGGTCGAGCGCATAAGGCGAGAAGGCCATGAGCGCCAGCGCGCGCGCGGACGCAGCGCCGTGACCAAGGCGACGGACTGGGCATGGGGCGAGGAGGACGAGAAATGACGGACGCCACCGTCCGACTGTGGGGCAAAGACATCGGTGCCGTGAGCTGGTTGGCCGATCGGGAGCTCGCCGTCTTTCAGTACATGCCGGACTTCGCCGACAGCGCCATTCAACTGGCGCCGATCATGATGCCATTGAGCCGCGATCCCTACGTGTTTCCCGGTTTGCCCCGGGACGCGTTCAAGGGTCTTCCCGGGATGCTCGCCGACTCGCTGCCGGACAAGTTCGGCAACGCGCTGATCGATGTCTGGCTCGCGGCGCAGGGCCGATCGGCCTCCGGCTTCAACCCGGTCGAACGTCTCTGCTACGTCGGTACGCGCGGCATGGGTGCGCTCGAGTTCCATCCGACTATTCTCGCGGGGGCACGGAAATCGCGGCGCCTCGAGATCGATGCCCTGACCAGGCTCGCCAATGATGTCCTCAGCAGCCGGGCGCAGATCGCCGGTGTGCTGAAGGGCGAGGATGATCACGAAACACTGGAGGACATCCTGCGCGTCGGAACTTCGGCCGGCGGCGCACGGGCGAAGGCCATTCTCGCCTGGAACGCGCAAACGGGAGAGTTCCGTTCCGGGCAGATCAAGGCCGGCGAAGGTTTCACCTACTGGCTCATGAAATTCGACGGCATCTCGAACAACCGCGACAAAGAGCTGGCGGACCCTCGAGGGTTCGGGCTGATCGAATACGGCTTCCATCTGCTGGCGGTCGCGGCCGGCATCGACATGAGCGAATGCCGCATTCACCGGGAAGGTGGGCGGGCGCATTTCATGACCCGCCGTTTCGATCGCAGCTCGAGCGGCCAGAAGCTGCACATGCAGTCGCTCGCGGCGTTGCGCCACTACGATTTCAATGCGGCGGGTGCCTATTCCTATGAACAGGCCGTGGAGACGATCCGGCTGCTGGGGCTGCCCGCCTATGATGTCGAGCAGCAATTCCGCCGCGCCGTGTTCAATGTGTTGGTCCGCAATCAGGACGATCACGTCAAGAACATTGCCTTCCTCATGAATCGCAAGGGCGAGTGGCGCCTGTCGCCGGCTTTCGACGTCAGCTACGCCTATAATCCGAATGGCGGTTGGACCAGCCAGCACCAGATGAGTCTCGCTGGGAAGCGCGACAATTTCGAATTTTCCGACCTCGTTCAGTTCGGCATTTTCTGCGGGATGAAGCCCAAGAGGGCGGAAGGTATCATTCGGGACATGCACGAACAGGTGGAGGACTGGCCGACTTACGCAGAGAAGGCGAGCATTCCCGAAAGCGTCGCCAATACCATTCATCGGGCGATGCGGCGGGAGATCTTGATCCACTGACGTGACGTCGGAAAGTGCCGTCCTACGGACTTGCCCTGACATGAGAGGTGCACTTACCAGCCGAGTGTTGTCGGCACAAAGCCCGGATCTCGCCGTGACGTCGGGATGGTGCATTGACAGGGCAACAGAATTCGAGACGTACAAGGGGCGCGATCGACGCCGATCGTGCCCCACCCTATTGTCGAAGTCCGTTGTGACTTCGATGCCTCGCCTTGATCTGCATCGGGGATACAGAACCGAACCAATCGACAGCGTGGACGTCGAAGCTCTGGAGCGGGCGTTCCTGCGTCAGAGGCGGCGGGCGAGTGCGGGAGTCGACAGAATCATGGTCGAGCATTCCAAGCACAATCTGGAGTGCAATCTTCGAGACCTGTGCGCGAAGGGCTACACCGAAGACTACCGGCCGCGTCCAGTCCGGCGGGTATCTGTCCCGAGGGTCACGACGTCGAGAGAGAATGGACGAGATCAGAGAAGAGGATGAGAGCGATCGTGCAGGCAGCGTGGGGGTGTCGCAGCAGCGCGAGGCAAGCTGCCCCGCGGCTTCTTGCGCTCCACTAGAACCGATATGCCACACCGAGTCTTGCGACGGGCTGGATCTTGTCCCTGACGACCGGGCTGTTCCTCGCATCTCCCATGAGAAGGCCCGCACCCGCCGCCGCCGTCACCGACCAATTCTCGGTGACCAGATAGGTGACGGAGGCCTTCAGATCGGCACGCTTCAATCCCGCCTTCGCCTTGTATTCGGGAAGACCCGAACGCGCCGACTGGCCGGCATTCACGCCGAAATACGCTTCCATGTATTTGTCGTCCGCGAAGGTGGCGGATGCATCGGCCGAGAAGACGAAGCGGTCGTACCTGTGCGACGCGGATGCTCCCAGCGTGCCGGTGAGACCATCGCTGCCGCCGAGTGTTTTGTCGATTTCGGCATAGACTTTGAGCGGCCCGGTTTCGTAACTCACGATCCCACCGACGACACCGCCGGCGCCGATATCACCCATTCCTCTGAGGTAGTCGGAATCGCTCTCCTTGCGGCCGAATTCATATCCGGCTTTCACGCCGATACGAAATCCATTGTGCCGGTACAGGTCCACCGTGAGACCCTTGGTGTCGAGGTGAGCCCAGTCGCCATAGGATGCGGAAACGATGGGGAACGGCAGAACTCTGAACTTGTCCGATCCCTCGTATTCCGGAAGGACGACGGCTGCCGCCCCGATGACGACCTTCCACTCGTGGAGAACCGAGAATGCGCGGTCTATGCGGCTGGGTTGCGCTTGATCAGACGTGGCGGCAGGCGTCGAAGCATTGTCGAAACCAAGGCCGATATCGGCGCCGCGGGCGGCGGCGGGGGCGAACAGCGCCGCTGCTGCAAGGGCGACGATCTTCACCCGCACCGTTCCCCTGTGCGGGAGTCTGCCGCCTTCTTGACGATGTCGATACGGTTGCATTCGCAAATCCCCAAATTCGTTCTGACCGGGATGACGCCGGAGTCATCAACTGCGGGGGACTGTGCGGGGCCAGGATTGCGACAGCATTACGCGTCGAGCCGACCTCGATTGACTGTCGTTTGCCGTCTCTTTGCCGACCAGATCGGGCGTCTCGCCTCTTCGTTCGGGTGAAAATCAGACCTGGGCTCCGTCGGGGTCGGGTCGGGTCGTCGGCAACGTCGGAGAACTGGCGATCTCGCCGCCATCGATCGGCGCCTTCGGCAGGAAGCGACCGAGACGCCGTGTCACACTGTCGATGTAGGACAGCATGACGGGCACGATGACCAGTGTCAGAATCGTCGAACTGATGAGCCCGCCGATGACGGCATGGGCCATGGGTGCACGTTGTGCCCCGCCACCCCCGATCGCCATTCCGAGCGGAATCATGCCGAAGATCATCGCGAGCGTCGTCATGACGATGGGGCGGAAGCGGATGACGCCGGCGCTGATCAATGCCTCGTCGAGAGGAAGACCCCGTTGGCGCTCCTTGTTGGTGAAGTCGACCAGCAGAATACCGTTCTTGGTGACGAGCCCCATCAGCATGATGAGGCCGATCAGCGAGAAGATGTTGATCGTGCTGCCACTGACGATCAACCCGAGCAAGACGCCGACCAGAGAAAGCGGCAAGGCCATCATGATGGCCAGCGGTTGCGCGAAGCTGCCGAATTGCGAGGCGAGCACGATGTAGATGAAGACGACTGCCATGGCGAGGGCCGTGACCATGTGGCCCATGGTCTTCTGCATGTTCTCTGATTGGCCACCGAAACGAATTCGATAGCCCTCGGGCAGGCCCTGTCGAGCGACGAGCCCTTCCAGTTCGCGTGTCACCGCACCGAGAGCCCGACCGGATATGTTCGCCGAAACCAGGATCTCCCGGCGCGTGTCGAAGCGGCGGATTTCCGAAGCGGCCGGGACCGCGCTCATACTTGCGACCTGGTCGAGCCGAACCATGACGGGGCCGCCGTTCGCATCCGTGCGTCCGGTCGTCAGCATGAGATCGCTGATCGCGCTCGTGTCGGAGCGCTGCTCGTGCGGCAGACGGACGACCACGTCGTAGGTTTCTCCGCGCGGGTCGGTCCAACGGGTGATCTTCTTGCCACCGACCAGCGGGGCGAGCAGGCCGGTGAGGTCCGAGACGCCGATGCCCAGATCATTCGCCGCTTCACGCTTCAGGCGCACCGACAGGACGGACGTCGGCTCCTTGGAGCTGGAGGCGATGTCGACCAGACCGGGGATTCGGCCCATGGCGGCGATGAGTTCGGTCGCGGTCTTCTCCAACACCGCCATGTCGTCGCCGAGCACGCTCAGCTGGATCGGGCTACTGCCGGCGCCGAGGCCCATCTGGATGATGGCGATGTCGATGCCCGGTATGACGGAGAGGCGTTCGCGGATCGGATCGGCGAGGACGATGGGCGTGCGCACACGCGCCTCGAGCGGCACGAGCGTGATGAGAACGGAGGCCCGGTGTTTGCCGATGGCATTGCCGGTGTTGATCGTCGAATAGAGCGTGGAGACTTCAGGAAAGGCGTGCAATGCGTTTTCGACCTGCCGGACTTTCGCGGCGGTGTAGTCGAGTGAGGAGCCGACCGGCGTCGTCACTCTGATCTGAAGACGGCCTTCGTCGGCATTGGGGACGAACTCGGTTCCGACGAGGGGAATCATTAAGATGCTAGCCAGGAACACGGCGATCGTCGCCGACAGGGTGACGAGGCGGTGGCGCAGGGACCAGACGATCACCTGGCGGTATCGCTCGGCGAGCGCATCGAAGCCGTGATCGACGCGCGCAACGAGGCGACCGATCGGTCCGCGCTCGGCGTCCGGATGGGCGTCGGGGTCATACCAGACGCTCGACAACATCGGATCGAGCGTGAAGGCAACGAAGAGCGAGATCAGGACCGCAGCCGAGACCGTCACGCCGAATTCGTAGAAGAAGCGGCCGACGATGCCGTCCATGAAGGCGACGGGCAGGAAGACGGCGACGATCGTCGCCGTCGTCGCCATGACCGCGAGCCCGATCTCGTTCGTGCCGTCGAGAGCGGCCTGCAGATGGGATTTGCCCATGTGAAGGTGACGCGTGATGTTCTCGCGCACCACGATCGCGTCGTCCACCAGGATGCCGATGGAGAGCGTCAGCGCGAGCAGGCTCAGCGTGTTGAGCGTGAAGCCGAGGAAACCGATGACGGCGAGCGTGCCGAGCATGGCGATGGGCAGCGTCAGACCGGTAATGACGGTGCTACGCCACGAATTGAGAAACAGGAAGACGATGGCGATGGCCAGTCCCGCCCCTTCGATCAGTGTCGCCTGGACCTGGTTGGCGGATTCTCGGATCGAGGTGGATGTATCGGAGATCACGCGGAGCTGGATATTCTGGGAAGCGAGTTCCGCATTGAGCCGATCCAGGTGCTGCCGCACGTCGGCGACCACCTGCACGACGTTCGCGTCCTGCACCTTGACGATATCGATCGCGAGCGCCGCCCGGCCATTGTAGATGGCGAGACTTTCGGCGTCCGCCGCGCCGTCGGCAACGATCGCGATATCACGCAGGTAGACCGGAGCGCCGCCACGCCGCGCGACGACGACGTCGAGAAGATCCTCGGGCCGGTCGATCCCGCCCTGCACCTGGATCACGCTCTCCGAAAAGCGACGGATGACGCTGCCGACCGGCACGTTCTCGTTGCCGTTGCGCAGGGTCTTGGCGACTTCGTCGATTCCGACACCGAGCGCGCGCATCCGCATCTCGTCGATTCCGACGTCGATCTGGCGTTTCCGTCCCCCGATCAGCGTTGCCTGCCCGACGCCGGATACCGTCGTGAGCTGACGGACGACACGCTGGTCGGCAATGGTCGTGAGGGCTGCGATGCCGAGAGAATCGGACACGACGGCGATCGAGAGGATGGGCTGATCCGAGGGGTTGACGCGCGAGATGATCGGCTTGTCGATGCCATCGGGAAAGCTCGCCTCGAGCGCCGCTACCTTGTCGCGCACGTCCTGCGCCGCAATCGGGCCATGCACCTCCAGCTTGAAGCTCGCCCTGACGACGGAGCGGCCTTCATAGGACGTCGAGGTGACCTCATCGAGCCCACTGATGGCGTTGAGTGCGTTCTCGATCGGGCGGGTGACGTCGGTCTCGACGGTTTCCGGCGTCGCTCCCGGATAGGTCGTCGTCACCAGGACGATGGGAACGTCGACATTGGGATATTGGTCGAGGCCCAGCCGCTGGAACGCAAAGACGCCGAGCACGAGCAGGGTCACCATCATCATGGTGGTGAAGACCGGGTAGCCGACGGAGATGCGGGTCAGGAACATGTCAGTCCGCCTGTGCAACGACGGCTGCCACGCCGGGCTTCATTTCGGGAAGGGGGGAGGCGACGACGACGTCACCGGCGTTGACGCCACCGACTTCGACCTCGGTGCCGCCGCGCCAGCGCGACCTGATC
This sequence comes from Pinisolibacter sp. DMC100, assembly GCF_056313705.1. Lineage (NCBI taxonomy): Bacteria > Pseudomonadati > Pseudomonadota > Alphaproteobacteria > Hyphomicrobiales > Ancalomicrobiaceae > Pinisolibacter > Pinisolibacter sp. DMC100. The sequence continues at coordinate 67,489 of NZ_JBQUZT010000002.1, forward strand.
GTGACCGCCTTGCGGACGAGCCTGCCGTCATGGAGCGTGAGCACGAAGGCCCCTCGGTCATCCTCGCGCAGCGACGTCGCGGGAAGGACGAACATGTCCTTGCGTTCGCGGACCAGTATCGAGCCGGTCGCGAACATCCCACCCCACAGGTGCCTCTCGGCATTGTCCAGGCGCACATGGACGGCCACGGAACGCGACCCCTCGTTGGCGGCGGGATTGATCCGATCGACGGTTCCGATCACCGGCCCGTCTTCCCGTCCGTCGATTTGAAGTTCTGCTGTCTGGCCGGTCTCGAGGCGGGATATGTCCCGCGTCGAGACGAGCACTTCGGCCTCCAGTGCCGATGTGTCGACGACGGTCATGAGCTCGGCGTTGGAAGCGGTCGCGGTACCGGGGTCGACGGCGCGGCTCGCGACGATCCCGTCGAAAGGCGCCGTGATCTTGGCATTGCGCAAGGCGGTTCTCGCGATGTCGATCTGTGCGGAGAGCCCCTGCACTCTGGCCCGGGCACTCGTGGCATCACTGCGAGCCTTCTCGAGCTGATCTCTCGGCAAGATGCTCTTGCGCACGAGCAGTTCGACGCGATCGAGTGTCTGCTCGGCTCGGAGGAGTTCTGCCTGGGCGCCGTCGAGGTTGCTGTCCTGTAGTGCGAGACTCGCCGTCAATTCCTCGACGGCGAATCTCACCAGCACCTCTCCGGCCGAGATCCGCTGGCCCGCGCGCGCGTTCACTTCCGTGACGGTCCCGGCGGCCTTCGATCTGAGGACGACGCGGTCGATCGGCTTCAATTCGCCGCTCGCACGCACCCGTTCCGTCATCGAAGTCGGCTTCACCGTGACGACCTCGACGGTTGCCAGCTCGAGCGGTTTGATCTCACGGTTTGCCGACACGGAGGTTTCTCCGGGGACACGGCCTGCGGCAATCGCATCGAGTGTCCCGCCGCGCCGGTCGAAATGAACGAGGCCGGTAGAGAGTCCGCCGACGAGAAAGGTGCCGACTATCAACCCTTTCACCCATTTGCGCGCCATGCGGCTCGGTCCTTCTTCACGCGATCGACAGGAAGCCCGGGCGCCTGCAGACGATTTTCCTCGAACCGCGACATTCGCGCAGGAAATGCCATCTCGGCGCACCGATTTGTCGCTACCGGTAGCGCTCGACCGTTGCAGCAGCATTACCCGAAGGTTTTCAGGGGCGCGCAATGTTGCCGCAACCCTTATGGTCGACAAGAAGAACAAGGGACGGGCGCGAGAGACATGAGAATACTACTGGTCGAGGACGAAAAAGAGATGGCGGAAGCCCTGTCTGCCGCGCTGGGTAAGCAGGGCGTCGTGATCGATCACACGATGTGTCTCGCCGATGCGGCGGAACTGACGCGCCAGAACACCTATGACGCCATCCTGCTCGATCGGCGTCTGCCGGACGGCGAGGGGCTGGATTTCATTCCGAAGTTGAGGCGGAGCGGCATCGAGACGCCGATCATCGTCCTCACGGCGCACAACGAACCGAGCGAGCGGGTCACGGGCCTCGACACGGGCGCGGACGACTATCTCGGCAAACCGTTCCTGGTCGAGGAACTGTTGGCCCGGTTGCGTGCCGTCCTGCGACGCCCCGCCGGACTCATCGAACCGCAGATCGTCACCGGGCGGATGGTCATCGACCCGTTGCATCTGAGCGTGGCCGTCGGGGCGACCCCTCTTGAGCTACCGCGCCGCGAGCTACTGGTTCTGGTGACGCTGGCCAAGCGCCGAGGTCGGACCGTTCTTCGTTCGGTCCTCGAAGCGGCGGTCTACAATTACGAAGAAGAGATCCAGTCGAATGCGCTCGATGCGCACATCTCCAGGCTGCGCAAGCGTCTGCTCGATGCCGGGGCCGGGGTCACGATTCACAACATCCGCGGCGTCGGCTATCTCCTGAAGGAAAACTGATGGCGGATACGAACACCCCGAACCCGTCGCTCTGGTGGAAACTGAGCTGGCAACTCAGCCTCGTCTTCGTCGCCGTCGTCACCGTGGTGATCGTCGGCCTCTCCGCTTACGGAGCCGTCATTCTGTCGCCGAACGTGGCGTTGGAAGACAAACTGGCCACCGCGCTCGACGAGGCCCTCACGCGGGATCCCGGGGGCCGGATCGTCGTCGGCGACATGCCACGCCTCCAGGCGTTCAAAACGGAAAACGACCGGCTCTGGTTCGTCGCTGCGACGTCCGATGGCGAGGTGGTCACCTACGGTGCAGTACCGACGCAGTATGCCGGTTTGGCACCATATGTGCGGCTGATGAAGGATGCGGACATACGCGGGGCCAAGGACACGCAGGAGACCGCGTCCATCGACGGTTTCAAGACGTCTCTCGGCGAGGTTCGGGTGATGTACGGAGGAAACACCGACACCACCGACAACATGCTGACGATGCTCAGGAAGCTCTACCCGATCTATGTTCCCCTGCTGGCGATTTCGCTGCCGTCGGTGTTCTTCACCATTCCTCGGGTCGTGCGTCGTGGGCTCGCCGGCGTGAGAGAAGTCGCCCGAGAGGCCTCCGAGATCGAGCCGCGCCGTCAGGACACGCGGCTCCGCACCAAGGGCATCCCGAAGGAGATCGCTCCACTCGTGGTGGCGTTCAACGGCGTTCTCGATCGGCTCGAGCGCGAATTCCGGAAACGCCAGCGCTTCCTGATCGATGCGGCCCACGAACTCCGCACGCCGATTGCGATCATGCAGACACGCATCGAAGGCATGGCCGATGGACCGGACCGCGAACGGCTGTTGCGTGACGTGGCTCGGCTGGGTGCGACCGCCGAGCAACTTCTCGACTTCGAACGCAACGATCAGGCAACCGACCGTCAGGATACAGTCGATCTCGTCGATGTCGCGCGCAACGTGGTCGCAGACCTGGCACCGCTCGCGATAGCGGCGGGATACGAGATCGCGTTCACGAACGAGCCGGACAGGCTCGAGCGCCCGGGCAACCGGTTCGCCCTTTCCGGCGCCATCGGAAATCTGGTCCGCAATGCGATCGATCACGGCAGCAACGCCGGAATGATCTCTGTATCGGTCGCGGCGGACGGCGAGATCGCCGTCGCCGATGAAGGGCCGGGCATTCCGGCCGAACATCTCGAACTGGTGTTCGAACCGTTCTATCGCGTCGCTCCACGAAGCGAGGGGGCAGGGCTCGGCTTGAGCCTGGTGAGACAGGTCGTCGCCAATCACGGTGGAGAGGTCACGATGGAAAGCGGCTCGAGCGGAACAACCGTCAGGATTCGGCTCTAACTCATGCAGAGGCGGTTTTGGGCGAGTTTCATCTCGGCCGTGGCAGGGGGGATCTATGTCGACACGAATGCCGCCGGCCTGTTTCCGTGGAGTGAAACGGTGCCGTTGATCGTGATTTTCGGATGGGAAGTCCATCCTTCCTGCTGTCGGTTGACTTCCTATCCCGATTGAGTGACCGTCCGGAGCAGGACGTAATGTTGAGGCAATTCTTCCCCCGCAGTCTCCAACGCGAGAACGCCCGCGATGGAGACCAGAGACATGAGCCGCAATCCTTCGATTGACCCATTCCTGCTGGTCGTCGGGTGAACCGCCGATGATTCAGCTGAGAGTTCTGGGCTCCGTGCTGCCCTTGATACTGGCGATCGCCGGCTGTGCCTCGGTGCCTTTGACAGAAGGCGGCACACTGTCGTCATACGACAGGCTCGGTGAGCCTAAAGGAAACTTGTCGAAAACCCGCACCTACGTCGATGGTGCCGGTTTGGCGTCGATGAAGACCGCCCGCATCGTGCCGACGGCTTTCTCATCCGGTGCGTCGTCGCACGTCGAAACGGAGGCGGACCGGGTTCTCGTCGCCAATGCCATCGATCGCGCGCTCTGCATCGCCCTCAGCGACAAGTATCAGATGCTGCCCGCCGGCCGGACCGCCGATTTGACCGTTCGGGCAGTCGTCACCGAAATCGTCCCCACCAGCAAGACCATGGCCGGCGTCTCGACGGCGGTGTCGCTCGGAAGCAGCGCGGTCCTCCCCGTCGGGGTGCCGCGCCTCCCGGTGGGATTGGGCGGGCTTGCCGTCGAGGCGGAAGCCGTGGACGTTGCCGGGGTCCAACGGGCGGCGATGGTCTGGGCGCGCGGCGCCAACTCGCTTCAGAACAACCCTCGGGTTTCCGAGGTCGGCGACGCCTATGGTCTCGCAGTCAAGTTCGGGGACGAGTTTTCACGAATGCTTGAGATCGGCAAGGAGCCGGAGGGCTTGGACCTGTCGCTGCCATCGGGGCAGCGTCTGCAATCGTGGTTCGGCGGAAAGCCCAAGTACGAGGCCTGCGACGCGTTCGGCCGCGCGCCCGGACTCGTGGGCGCCGTCGCCGACAAGGTCGGCGCGCCGCCGGAATGGGCAGACAAACGCTCGGCAACGCCCGCGCAGTAGCGCACGGCGATCGGCATTCACGAGATGGAATCGACATTCGGAGATCGATATAATGAATTGAATCGTATGGCATATGTTGAATTTCGGATTGGACGCTTGGTGTTTCTTGGCGGCGGTTGCGATGCGGCGGTATGCTCAAAAATCTGGCCGGGAGGTTCGGGTTGGAAAAGCGGCTCCTTCGAGCGGGCGCATCTCCCTTGTCTCTCTGATGCAGGTCTTGGTCGTCGCCGAATATCTGAACTTCCGCCATGCGGCCCATGCACTCGGCGTCACGCAGTCGAGCGTGAGCGCCCGGATCAAGGCGCTGGAGGAGACCCTCGGCATCCTCTTGTTCGAACGACGTCATCGGGGTGTTCGCCTCACCGAAGTCGGACGGCAATTCGTGGTCGAGGTTTCGGCCGGCATCGCGCATTTGGACCTCGCCATCAAGACCGCAGGTGCGGCGTCGTCCGGTGTGGTCGGCCATCTCGCCATCGGTCTGATTTCGTCCATCTCGGGCGGCTTCCTCGCAAACCTGCGAGCCCGGTTCAGAGAGACCTATCCGGATGTCGAGCAGATCGTGGTGGAAGGTCCCTCGGCGCAAACGATCTCTCTGGTGCGGGAGGGTAAGCTCGATGTGGCCTTCGTTCTCGAACCCGTCGATGCGCCCGATTGCCATTCGAAACGCTTGTGGTCGGAACCGTTCCTGGTCGCATTGCCGGCCGATCATCCGTTGGTGGTCAACGAAAGCGTCTCTTGGCTGGACCTCGCACCGAATACGTTTCTGATCCGCACCGGAGGAGCAGGCCCGCAGCTTTTCGAACATGTCGTATGCCGAATCGTCGAGTGCGGAAAATCTCCCCACATCCGTCGCTGCGACGTGGAGCGAGATACGTTGATGCACATGATCGCGGCCGGCGAAGGCGTGGCTCCCGCCAGCGAGACGGCCAAGCATATGTCGGTTTCCGGCATCGCATTTCGCCCGATCACCGACGAGGTCGAACAGGCTCGATTCAGCGCCGTCTGGTCACCACACAATCGTAATCCCGCACTGAAGAATCTGCTCGACATGGCCATCGCAATGAGCCGATCCGCACGATCGGCTTGACCCCTTCGGAAGCCGACCCGGCTCCATTCCGAGTGCTTCGACATCCCCGGTCGCACATTCACTTTTTCGGCGGATCGGCGAACCGTTCGATCACCCAATCGACGAAACTGCGCAGCTTCGGCGTCGGGCGGCGGTCCGGGGCGTAGAGCAGGTGGAACGGTCTTGCGGGCGCCTCGTAGTCTGGCAACAAGCGGACGAGTTTGCCCGCCGCGATCAACGGTTCGACCATCTCCGAGGATTGCAGAAGCACGCCGAGGCCGGCGAGAGCGGCGGACAGCAGCGCCTCGCCGTCGTCCATCGTGATGCGACCATCGATCAGCACCGTGATGCGGCCGTCCGGGCCATCGAGTTCCCAATGCGTGCTCAGCGTGCCGAAACTGAAGCCGAGGCAAACGTGGTGTCTCAGATCCATCGGTGTCGCCGGGGGCGACCGGCGGGCGAGGTAGGCGGGGGCGGCACAGAGTACGAGGCGATAGGGCTGCAGGCGTCGCGCGATGAGACTGCTGTCGACCAGCTTTCCGACACGGAAGACGACATCGTAGCCTTCCTCGATCACGTCGACATAGCGGTTGGACAGGACCAGGTCGACGGAAACTTCGGGGTAGCGGTCGAGATAGTCCGTGAGGTTCGGCGCCAAGGCATGGACGCCGAAGGTCACCGGTACGTTGACGCGCAATTTGCCGCGCGGCGTGACGCGGGTCTCGGCGGCGAGCGCCTCGGCGGCCTCGACCTCGGCGAGGATGTTGCGCGCGCGCTCGCAGAAGACCCGGCCGATCTCCGTCAGGCTCTGCCGCCGCGTGGTTCGGTTGAGGAGGCGAACACCGAGATGGCTCTCCAGCACCTGCACGTGTTTGCCCACCAGTTGCGACGACATGTCGAGTGCATCGGCGGCGGCCGAAAACGAGCCGAGGTCCACCGTCTTGACGAAGATGGCCATGCTGGTGAGGCGATCCATTTGAAACACTCCGTTTCTAGTGATCCTATTTATCGCCCATTTTTGAATGAATCACATGCAATTACGGTTGCGCTATCGACACGAACACATTGGAGCATTCGTCATGAACATCGCCGTCATCGGAGCCGGGAACATGGGCGCCGGCCTCGCTCGCCTCTTCGCCTCGTCCGGTCATCAGGTCGTCATCGGCGCTCGGCAGCCGGAAAAGGCGGCGGCGCTCGCGGCCGAGATCGGTTCGCAGGTGCAGGGTGGCGGCATTGCCGCCGCCGTCAAGCTCGCCGACATCGTCGTCCTCGCCTTGCCTTATGGTGCGGCGGCCGAGGCGTTGAAGGAGGCGGGCGACCTGTCGGGCAAAGTCGTCGTCGACATCAGTAATCCGCTGAAGCCCGACTTCTCGGGTCTCGTCATCGGCCACACCACCTCGGCGGCGGAAGAGATCCAGGCGCTCGTCGGCAAGGCGGTCGTGGTCAAGGCGTTCAACACCGTCTTCGCCCAGTTGCTGCCGCGCGAGGCGCGTGCCGCTCGGCCGCTTCAGGTCTTCGTTGCGGCCGACGATGCGGCAGCCAAGGCGAAGGTCACGGAACTGGCGGCCTCGGCCGGGTTCGAGCCGGTCGATGCCGGGCCGCTCGGCAATGCCCGTTATCTCGAGCCGATCGGCATGATGAACATCGCCTTCGGCTATTTCCTCGGCCGCGGTCCGACGGTCGCTCCGGCTTGGGTGAGCTTCTGATCGGTCGAACGCGCCGAACGGGCCGTCCGACGTGATCCATGCGGATTTCGGCTGCTCGAACCACTGTTCGGGCGGTCGAAGTCTGGCAATGAACTGCAAAGGAAGGGCGTTAATGCGGACTGAACAACAACATTGGAGCTTCGATCTCGCCGATCTGCCCACCGGAGCGACGCTCAGGTCCGTGCGAGCGACGCCTGCCGTGGTCGCAGGGCGACGAGCCTTGCGGGTGTCGTTGACCGACGAGGTGTCGCTCGAGGGGCGGCCCGGCATCCACTACATCGACATGCCGACCTTCGTGCGGTTGCCGGTGGCTCTGACGGACGGCACCGTCTGCGTCGATATTCTCGCCCGTCTGAACGCCCACGCGCCGGACTACGCCCGCGGCTTCGCCGGGCTCGCCTATCGTATCGGCGAGGGCGACACGCGGTTTGAGGCGGTCTATCTACGGCCGCTGAACGGCCTGAGGACCAATCCGCCGGCACCACGCCGCCAGCGGGCGGTGCAGTATTTCGCCTATCCCGACTGGCGTTACGAGCGGTTGCGCGCGGAGTATCCCGACGGACGCTACGAGGCGGCCGCCGACATCGGGCCGGACAACTGGGCGACGCTGAGACTGGACATCGCCGGGCGATCCGTCACGGCGTCGGCCGATGGACGGGTCGTGCTGTCGATCCCGGAGGCGAAGGCAGATCCGATCGAGGGGGCCATCGGGCTGTTCGTCGACATCGGCACGGAGGCGTTCTTCTCGAACCTTCGCGTGTCGCGGGCCGAGACATGATCGGCTGCCGCGGCTTCCGCCCTTGGTTCGGCTCGAGAGTAGGGGGCCAGTGCCGGACGCACGGTGATCAGTCTCGCCCATGGAAGGCCTCGAGATCATGGGCAAACTTCACTGGCATTGGGCGCGCGGAGCGGACATGAGACGCTGGAGGCTCACGCTGCCTTCAGTCGCTTTTTGGCGAGCATGGCGCGGACGAACTTATCCCATTTCGCCATGCCGCCGCGCTTCTCAACCATGTAGTTCCAGCGGTCGTAATGTTTCGAGCTGACATCCTGCAAGGCGTGGTTTTGGAGACGATCGCGGATATCCTTCGGAACTCCGGCCTTACCGGCCAAGGTCTTGAAGGTGCGACGGAGATCGCGGTTGGTCGCGTGGGGGATCACCCCGCGATCTCGCTGACGCCAGATGAAGCTATAGAGTGTGCCGTGGCTGACGGGCTTCGATGGATCTTTGGCGGAGGGGAAGAACCAGCCGTATTCGTTCGGGATGATCGACTCGATTAGTTCCGCGGCAAGAGGCGGCACCGGTACGGCGTGCGGCTGAAGGTTCTTGGTCTTGGTCCAGTCAATGATCCGCTCCCTGGCGTCCCACTGATCGACATGGAGGCGGGCGATCTCCTCGACGCGCTGGCCGGTCAGCATGATGATCTGGACAGCGCGGGCGTAGGAAGGATGAACCGGAGTGTCGGGGCACTCCAGCCAGCGGTAGAGCCGAACGAACTCTTCTTCGCTCAGCCAGCGTGTTCCTATCGTCTTAGGTTCCGTCGGTATACTTGCGGCAGGGTTGAGGGTCAGCCGGAAGCGACGCGCGGCGGTGGAGCGATAGTCGTGTTCGGATTTCAGGCCCCAGCTAAAGGCAGATCGAATATAGCTGCGTACATGATCCGCCATTGAGCGTTTGCCGCGCTCATAGATGGGGCGGATGATCTCCGTGATCTCATCCGGTTCGATGTCGCGGGCCGGGCGGTTGCGCCCGAGCGTGTCGGCGATTTTGTTGAGGCCCTTTTCAGCCTCTTTCCAGGACGGCTTTCCCCCGTCCTTGAGGTAGGCGACATACGCGTCGAAGAGGTCGGCAACCGTTCCTGGTCGGGTATCGCCAGCAATCTTGATGCTGCGGCCCTTCTGGATTCTCTCTGCGAAGTCGCGGTTGAACACCTCGCGCGCCTTGCTGAGTGTCATCGACGGATATGAGCCGAGCTTTTTCTTGAGGCGCCTATCATCGCGCCACTGCTGCGCCATCCAGTCAGCGGTCACGCGGGTGGGCATGGGCTTCAGCACGAGGACGAGGCGTCCGGTTCCGTGGCCCTCGCCGTCAACGAGGCTGATCTGCCTACCGGTCGCTTCCACCTGCTTTAGTGCCTTGCGAATTTCTCCATCTGAAAGGCTCGGCATTGGGGTTCTCCGTCGGCTTCCAAGTGGGGTCGCGCGATGGGTTCGTGGGGTCGGCGACTGGGGTCCAAAAGGAGCTTGATCCCCTTAAAACCGCCCCCAATATGCCACAATGACCGACTCTACGACAAGTCTAAAAGGCGTTGTGTTTCAGTATGATGGTGCGTGATTGAGAGTGATCAAAAAGCCCAAGTGGGGTGGTTGTGCACCAGGATGATGGCCGAGGCCGAGAGTTCCAGCGCCCGCTTGACGATCTCGCGCGGGTAGACCGGGGTGTGGTCGACCGTGCCGGTCTGCTGCACCTCGTCGGCGAGGAGGCCGTTCTTCTTGTCGAGGAAGAGGATGCGGAACTGCTCGCGCGTCTCGAAGGCCATGGCGGAGCGGCAGTAGTCGATCACCTGGCTCCACGAGCCGAGCACCGTCTTCTTGCGTACCTCGCCCTTCATCATGCGGAGGCCTGCGGCGCGCACCAGTTTCAGGTCGGTCGCCACCGCCTCGCCGACGCCGGGCACCTCGCGCAGGCGCTCGACCGGCGCGCCGAGCACTTCGGCGAAGGAGCCGAAACGGCGGATCAGGTCCTTGGCGAGCCCCTTGACGTCGCGGCGCGGGATCGAGCGGAAGAGCAGCAGCTCCAGCAACTCGTAGTCGGCGACGGCGTCGGGGCCGGCGTCGCGGAAACGTGCCTTCAGCCGTTCGCGATGGCCGTGGCGATGGTCGGCCTCGCCCTCGTCGGGCTCCGGCGTGCCGCGCGACACCTCGTCGAAACCGCTCATCTCGCCCTCGTGCGTCGGACGGGCGATTCCCGTCCTGCGCGTATCCTCAGACGAGGTAGGGGGGCTTGTGAAGTCCCTTCGGCGAGAAGGTGAAGACTTCGCAGCCGGTGTCGGTGACGCCGAGCATGTGCTCGAACTGGGCGGAGAGCGAGCGGTCGCGCGTCACCGCGGTCCAGCCGTCGGCGAGCACCTTCACGTGCGGGCGGCCGAGGTTCACCATCGGCTCGATGGTGAAGACCATGCCGGGCTTCAGCTCGACGCCCTCGCCGGGCTCGCCGTAGTGCAGGATGTTCGGCGTGTCGTGGAACAGCCGGCCGATGCCGTGGCCGCAGAAGTCGCGCACCACCGAGCAGCGCTCGGATTCCACATAGGTCTGGATGGCGTGGCCGATGTCGCCGGTGGTCTTGCCCGGCTTCACCGCGGCGATGCCGCGCAGCAGGCTCTCGTAGGTGACGTCGATCAGGCGTTCGGCGGCGCGATTGACCTTGCCGACCGGGTACATGCGTGACGAGTCCCCATACCAGCCGTCGACGACGAAGGTGACGTCGATGTTGACGATGTCGCCGTCGCGCAGCGGCTTGTCGTTGGGGATGCCGTGGCAGACCACGTGGTTGATCGAGGTGCAGACCGACTTGTTGTAGCCGCGATAGTTCAGCGTCGCCGGATAGGCGCCGCGATCGACCGCGAACTTGAAGACGAAGTCGTCGATCTCCTGCGTCGTCACGCCGGGGCGGGCGAGGTCGGCGACCGCGTCGAGGCATTCGGCGGCGAACTGGCCGGCCTTGCGCAGGGCCGGGAAGCTCTCGCGGCCATAGAGGCGGATGGCGCCCGTGTTCTTGAGGGGCGCGGTGGCGTCGTCGACGTAGGAGACCATGGACCGTCCGGAAACAGAGTGGCGCGGCCGGCGGTCGCGCGTCGTTACCCCTATTTATAGCCTTCCGCGTCGCTTTCCAGAAGGAATTCGCATCGCGGGCGCGCGTCAGACGGCGAAAGGCACGATCGCGCCGACGGAAATGCCCTCCGGCGTCGGCGTCGCGGCGAGGGCGATCGCCTCGACGCCGGCGGCGCGGGCGGCTTCGAAGCCCGCCGCATAGGCCGGGTCGATGTCGGCGGCGAGGCTCATGCGCGTGCAGTCGGGGCGGTTCACCAGATAGACCATCACGGCGCGATCGCCGAGAGCGACCTGGGCGGCGAGTTCGTCGAGGTGCTTGGCGCCGCGCGTCGTCACCGCGTCGGGGAACGCCGCCAATCCCGGAGTGCGCATCAGCGTGGTGTTCTTCACCTCGACCCAGACGCGGCCCTTCGCCGGGTCCTCGAGCAGGATGTCGATGCGGGAATTCCTGCCGTATTTCACCTCGCGGCGGAGCGTCGCGAAGCCTTCGAGGCCGGGGACGGCGCCCGCGGCGATCGCCTCGGCGACGAGGGCGTTGGGAAGCGAGGTGTCGACGCAGACGCAGCCGCCGGCCTCCGTCTCCTCCAGCACGAAGCTCCAGGCGAGCTTGCGCTTCGGGTCGTCGGAATGACGCAGCCAGACGCGGGCGCCGGGGCGGGCGAGCGACAGCATCGAACCGGAGTTGGCGCAATGCGCCGTCACCGTCTCGCCGGTCGCCTCGATCACGCAATCGGCGAGGAAGCGCTTGTAGCGCTTCACCAGACGGGCGGCGGCGAGGGGCTCGGCGAAGCGCATGGGCGGATCTCTTCTGTCGCGTCAGCGGGCGGGCGCGCCGCGCTTCGGATAGGGCAGGACGGGCGGCGTCGCGAGGCTGCGGCCGACGGCGACGTCGATCTCGACCAGCGGGCGACCGCCGAGGCCGACGCGGATCGGCGGCTCGGCATCGATCCGGGCGAAGCGGGGGGCATTCTCGGCGAGGCCGCGGGCGAAGGTGTCGGGGCGGCCGATCAGCACGACGTCGCGGCCGACGAAGGTGGCCGGGTCGGCGAGGAAGGCGAAGCCGCGCGGGTCGTCGTCGAAGACCGAGACGACGGCGCGGGGTCCGAGTGCCTCGCCGAGGCGGGCGGCCTCGATCCAGCGGAAGGCGACGACGATCGGCTTGCGGCCGGCGGCATCGGGGGAAAGCAGGCCGCGTGCCTCGAGCGCCTGCGCCAGCCCGGTCCAGGAGGTGGCTTCCGCGAGCGGCTTCTCGAGGCGGAAGCGAGCGACGGTCTCCGGGCTCGGCGGCAGGAGGCGCAGGGCGCCGACCACGACGGCCGCGAGGGCCAGAAGCACGGCGGCGAGCGTCGCGAACCGGCCGGCCCACAGCGGCACGGCGGCGGGGCCGGCACCTTCCGCGCGGGCGATCCAGCGGCCGAGGAGCGGCAGGAGGAAGAGCCAGCCCGGCATCTGCCAATGGGGCAGGCTGTCGCCGCCGAAGAGCGGCACGGCGGTGAAGATCGCGATCGGCAGGACGGCGAGGGCGACGAGGAAGGCGGCAGGTCCGTCGCGGCGGGCCTCCGACCGCAGCGCCGATCCGGCGGCGACGAGGGCGGCGACGGCCGTCCAGGGTGCGAGATAGCCGATCTGGCCGGCGAGCGCGCGGCCGAAGCCGATCCACGAGGGACCGCCGCCGCCGCGTCGCCCGGCCTGGAAGGCGAAGGAGACCCAGTCGTTGGCGGCGTTCCAGATCACCACCGGCGAGACGGTCACGAGTGCCACGAGGACGGCGAGCCAGGGCCAGGGGCTCGCGAGCAGCCGGCGATGCGGCGTCGCCACGGCGAAGGCGAAGGCGGCCAGCGCGAAAAGGACGGCGTGGTATTTCGCGAGGCCGGCGAAGCCGAGCGCCAGGCCGAGGCCGAGCCACAGGCGGCGGGCGCGGGCGGGCTCGGGGGGGTCGAAGAGCAGGATCGCCAGTTGCCGGGCGGCCAGCGCCAGGCCGAGGACGAGCGGCCCGTCGGGCACCATCCACGAGCCGGCCGAGACCATGAAGAAGGGCGCGAGGGTCAGCGCGACGAGCGCCCAGAGCCCGGCGCGGGCACCGTAGAGCCGTCGCGTCAGGTCGAAGAGCGCCCAGCTGGTGACGGTGAAGGCGGCGACGAAGGGGAGGCGCGTGACGACGGCCGGCACGTCGGGGCCGAAGAGCGGCGCAGCCGCCCAACGCATCGCCGCGACCCACCAGAAGGTCATCGGCGGGTGGTCGAACCACGACAGCTGCCGGAGATTGGCGACCGCCAGCGCATAGGCCTCGTCGAGCCCGGGCTCGACGACGATCGCCAGAATGAGCCGCGCCAGCGTGCCGCCGACGAGAAGCGCCGCGACGAGGTTCGCCGTCGCGGCGTCGGAACTCGTTGGGCGCTGGTCGGACATCGGCCTTCCTCGATCTCGGGTCGCGCCTTTCATACCGCTTCGCCCCGAAAAGTGGGAACCGGTTTTCGGGAAAGGCGAAGCGGTCGATCGTCGAAGCCGGCGCGGCCGGGGACCAGAGGGGCGGGCGATCAGTGGCCGACGGGCAGTCCGTGCATGCGCCAGGCGCCGATGCCGCCGCCCATGTGGGTGTCGTGCGGCAGTCCGAGACGCTTGGCGAGCTGCACCGCCTGGGCCGAACGGCCACCCATGGCGCAGTAGAAGATCACCGGCTTGTCGGTCGGGATCGCCGGGGCCGCCTCGGCGAAGCGCGACAGCGGCGCGTGATGGGCGCCGGGCACGTGGCCGGCGGCCCATTCGTTGGGCTCGCGCACGTCGACGAGCAGGGCCTTGCCGGCCGACGCCAGCTCGTGGGCTTCCTGCGGGGTCACGGTCTTGATGGAAGAACTGCCGAACAGGCCGAACATGGGCTCTCACTCCTTGGGACGCGCCGGTCGCGCAGCCGAATATATGAGGGTGTTCACATATACCGGCCGACGCTGCTTCGCAACTGCGAGACGGAGATGGGGCATTCGGATCGTCCGGCAAGACGCCGACCGCTCAGCGTTCGAGCGCGACCGACATGGCGAAGCGGCGGGTCTCGCCGGGGAGGATCGCCACCGTGCCGGGCTTCTCGGCGAGCGTGCCGGCGAAGCCCGCCGGGTCGGAATGGCCCTGCCACGGTTCGATGCAGAGGAAGGGCGCCCCGGGTTTCGACCACAGGCCGAGATGCGGCATGCCGTCGAAGGCGACGGCGAGGCGGGCGGCGTCGGTGCCGAAGGTCAGGCTTCGGCTCTCGAGCAGATCGAAGATCAGCGCGTCCTCGACGAAGAGCGCATCGTCGATGGCGAGCCGATCGCCCAACACCGGGGTCGGGCGCGGGACGGGGTCGACGAGGCCGTCGCCGTCGAGGCGGCGGACGGGGGCGGGCTCGGGGCGCTCGAAGCGGACGACGTGGTCGGCCGCCGGGCCGGCGCCGGGCAGCGGCCGGCGGAAGGCGGGATGGAAGCCGAAGCTCGTCGGCATCGCCTCGTCGGAGAGGTTGGTCACCGCCGCGGTGGTGGTCAGCCGTGCGCCGTCGAGCGCATGGGTGACGTCGAGGCGGAAGGCGAAGGGCCAGACGGCGCGGGTCTCGTCGCTCGCCTCGAGCCGCAGGGTCACCGCGCCGGCGTAGCGATCGACGACGCCGAAGCGCGCGCGGCGGGCGAAGCCGTGGCGGGGGAGGGTGTAGTCGCGGCCGCCGTGGCGGAAGTGTCCGCCCGCGAGTGTGCCGACGATGGGAAAGAGCAGCGGCGCGCGACCCGCCCAGAAGGCTGGATCGCCGTTCCACAGCAGGCTCTCGCCGGCCGCGGTGTCGAGGCGGACGAGTTCGGCGCCGAGGAGGGCGATTTCGGCCTCGAGATCGGCCGAGGCGATGGTGACGGTGTCGGCGGCGTTCTCGGACAAGGATCGGCCCTCAGATCAGCGTGTGGGTGACGTTGTCGACGCCGACCGGGCTCTCGTACCACTCGATCTCCGGCTCGACGCCGTAGAGCACGCGGACGCGGTCGCCCCAGTCGCCGGCATAGCAGTCCTCGGCGGCGGCGCGGTCCTTCCAGACGTAGACGCCGCCGACGGTGCAGCCGTCGTCGGAGCGGACGTAGTGCTTGCGGATCAGCCCGTGCAGGCCGAGGTACTTCGGCGCCGACAGGGCGAAGCGGCGGGCCGCCTCCTCGAGCGTCACGGGATGGGGCAGGCGGAAACGGACGATCGTCAGGATCATGGGGCACTCCGGGGCGAGGGGGGCATTGTGACGCCGTCGGGGGAGCCTGAAAAGCCCGCGTCGCGAGGGCCGAGATCCGCCATTTCCGGGACGCCGCTTCCCGTTTCGGGGCACTCGACCGGGCGAAGCGCCTCGGGCAATCTCCGCGCCGCTCTTCAACGGCCCGTGCGGAGGTCGCCGTGATCCAAGGTTTCGCCGTCCTGTTGTCGCTCCAGCTCGTAGGCGAGGTGGTGTCGCGTGCGCTCGGCCTGCCGGTGCCGGGACCGGTGCTCGGCATGGCGCTGCTGGTCGCCGCGCTGGCGCTGTGGTCGAAGACCGATCGGCCCGATCCGCTGGAACACGGCCGGCCGCTGGAGCGTGCCGCCGACGGGCTGCTCGCCTCGCTCTCCATCCTCTTCGTGCCGGCCGGCGTCGGCGTGGTGCAGTATCTCGATCTGATCGAGGCGGAGGGGCTGCCGATCGTCGCCTCGATCGTCGTCTCCACCGCGCTGGCGATGCTGGCGACGGTGGCGACCTTCCGGCTGGTGAAGCGTCTGCAGGGGCGCGCCGAAGAGGAGACCGAGGCATGAACGGCGTGGCGCTCTGGGTCTATCTGTCGGCTTCGCCGCTGTTCTGGCTGTCGGTGACGGTCGTCGTCTTCCTCGCCGCCGACCACGTCGCGCTGGCGTGCGGCCGTCATCCGCTGGTCAATCCGGTGCTGGTGTCGCTCGTCGCCATCGGCGCGCTGCTGAAGCTGACGGGCACGCCCTACCGCACCTATTTCGACGGCGCGCAGTTCGTCCACTTCCTGCTGGGTCCGGCGACGGTGGCACTCGGCGTGCCCTTGTGGCGCAACCGGGCGGTCGTGGTGCGCGAGATCGTGCCGATGGCGGCGGCGTTGGTGGTCGGGTCGATCGTGGCGATCCTCTCCGCGGTCGGTGTGGCACGGGTGCTCGGCGCGCCGGGGCAGGTGGTGGCGTCGCTGGCGCCGAAGTCGGTGACGGCGCCGGTCGCCATGGCGATCTCGGAGACGGTCGGCGGTCTGCCGTCGTTGACCGCCGGTCTCGTCATCATCACCGGCATCCTCGGGGCGATCATGGTGACGCCGACGATGAATGCGCTCCGCATCCGCGACTGGGCGGCGCGCGGCTTCTCGGTCGGGCTGGCCTCGCACGGCATCGGCACGGCACGGGCCTTCACCGTCCACCCGATCGCCGGCGTCTTCGCCGGCATCGCCATGGGGCTCAACGCGGTGGTGACGGCGATCCTGGTGCCGCTGCTGATGACGCTGCTGCGCTGACGGCGGAGAGAAACGGGAAACCATCTTTCGCTACGCTCCCCTCGGGGAATGCTCGTCCGGCCGGCACGGCGAAGGATGGGCGCGAGGGATGGATCGGATGCGTCATCGACTTTTCGTGGCGACCGCGGTCGTGTCGGCCGGGCTCGCGGCGACGGCGGCCGAGGCGGCGGGCACCTGCGGCCTCGACTATCTGTGTGCCGCGCCGGCGATCGCGACGTCGGGGCCGGCCAACGTCGAGACGGCGGTGACGGTCGGGGTGCAGTGGAACTTCGCCGACTTCAACCCGGAACTGGTCGTCGGCGTGCGGCGCACCCGCACCAATCCGGCCGGCACGGTGGTCGGTGCCAAGGCCGACGTCGCGGTGCCGGTGAGCCTGCTCAACTTCTACAAGCCGACCGTCCGCGTCATGGGCATCGCCGGCGGCGAATACGTCCAGGGCGAGGCGGGCGTCGGCTTCAAGGCGGTCGACTGGCGGCCGGTGCTGGCGGTCGGCGCGCAGGGGCCGTTCGTCAACGCGGGTCTCAACTGGGAGGTCGGTGGCTGGGTCAAACCCTATGCCGGGGTGAACAGCCAGTACCGCACCCACCGTCCGGGCTCGGGCGGGGCGAGCTGCGCGGCGGGTTACGCGCTGGTCGCGCCGGTGTCGCTGTCGCTCTCCGGCGCCCCGACGGTCGGCGGCAAGACCTGCGCGAAGCTGGTGCCGTGAGGCGACATGGTGCGGGCGGCGGGACTCGAACCCGCACGCCTTGCGGCGCAAGATTTTAAGTCTCGTGCGTCTACCGGTTTCGCCACGCCCGCTCCGCCTTCACCGGTAGCGACACGCGGGCGGCCGATCAAGCGCCTCATCGTGTTCTCCACGCCCCGCGACGATCGATCCCTCCGCCACGACAAGGGTCCGCAAAGGACGAAATTCCGCCACGGTCCCGCCGAGGGGCGGGCACGATCGGGGACGAGCCTTCGTCTCGGCCCTTCCGGAGCGGCCGTGATCGTGGGGATCGCGGTGCGGGCGACGGTGCGGGTGGGGAGATCACCATGAACAGGCTCATCCTGGCGTCCGGCCTCGCGACCGCGCTCGTCATCGCCATCACCAATGCCTCCGTCGGACAGGAGACCGTGCCGCAGGGCGCCGCCGTCACCACCGAGCCGGGCCGCGTCGCCGGCACCTCGGCGGCCGACATCGCCGCGCCCAAGCGCATCGAGATCGCCTTCGTGCTCGACACGACGGGCTCGATGGGCGAGCTGATCGACGGCGCCAAGCGCAAGGTCTGGGCGATCGCCGACGAGGTGCGCAAGCAGCATCCGAACGCCGAGATCCGCCTCGGCCTCGTCGGCTACCGCGACCGCGGCGACGTCTACGTCACCGACAAGTGGGACCTCTCCACCGACATTTCCGCCGTCTACGGCAAGCTCCTCGAGTATCGCGCCCAGGGCGGCGGCGACTGGCCGGAATCGGTCAACGAGGCGCTCGCCGTGGCGGTGAACAAGCTCGCCTGGACCGAGGGCAAGGACACCCGCCGGCTGATCTTCCTGGTCGGCGACGCGCCGCCCCACATGGACTATCCGCAGGACGTGCCCTTCACCGACACGCTGAAGATCGCCGCCGACAAGGAGATCGTCGTCGACGCGCTCCAGTGCGGCAACGCGTCCGACACCGAACTCGCCTGGAAGACCATCGCCCAGCTCGGCAAGGGGCACTACGTGCAGATCCCGCAGTCGGGCGGCGTGGTGCAGATCCACACGCCCTGGGACGACGAGATCCTCCAGATCCAGATCCGCCTCAACAGGACGATCGTGCCCTACGGCTCGCAGCGTCGGCAGGCCGACGTCAAGGAAAAGGCGATGCGCGCCGCCGCCGCGCCGGCGCCCGCAGCCTCGGACATGGCGAGCTACAACATCCGCGCCAAGTCGGAGGCCGAACGGGCCAAGGTCGTGACCGGCGAGGGTGATCTCGTCGCCGACGTGCTGGCCGCCCGCGCCGAGCCGGAGAAGGTCGATCGCAAGGATCTGCCGGAGGAGCTGCAGAAGCTCTCGGCGGCCGAGCTGAAGGTGGCGGTCGAGGCCAAGGTCGCCGAACGCAAGCGCCTGCAGAGCGATCTCGGCGCCCTCGTCGCCAAGCGCGACGCCGCCATCGCCGCCGAGAAGATGAAGATGCCGGCCGGCAAGGACGGGTTCGATCGGGTGGTCGAGAATCTCCTGCGCGAACAGACCCGCTGACGCGGCGAGTTGCGTCGCGCCTTCCTCTGCGTCATCGGCGAGCGTCGGACCGAAGATCTGTCCGGCGCTCGTTCGTCTTCGACGTTCACCACGCGTGAAAAACGCGGCAATTGGAGCCTTGACCTCGGCGAGAACCTTCGTGCCTTATCGTCGCGCCGCATTATGATGCGGACGAAATGCATATTGGGGGATTCGCGGCCTCGGCCGCGACGCGACGGGGCTTCGCGGGGGCGGAGCCGGCAACCGGCCTGAAGGGACATGAAGCCATGGCGAAGCAACCCGTGATCAAACCGACCCTGGTGATCGTCGCCGCGCAGAAGGGCGGTGTCGGCAAGACCACCACGGCGCGGTTGCTCTGCCACTGGCTCGCCGACACCAAGCGCCAGCATGCCGCCTTCGACGCCGAGTTCCCGGCCGGTTCGCTCGCCCGCTTCTATCCCAAGGTCACCGAGGTGGTGGACACCGCCAAGGTCGCCGATCAGGCCCGCATCTTCGACACGCTCGCCGAGGCCCGCGAGGGCACCGTTCTGGTGCTCGACCTGCGCGCCGGCACCTTCTTCGACGTGCTGACGCTGATGGAAGATCTCCACATCTTCCGCGACGCGCGCGAGGGTGCCTATCGGCTGGTCTTCCTGCACGTGATCGGCTCGTCGGTCGAGTCGGTCGCCGAGATCGACGAGACGCTGAAGCGCTTCTCCGGCGCCACCCACGTGGCGGTGCGCAACGTCGCCTCGGGCGCCTCGATGGCGCGCTGGGACGCCAGCCGCACCCGCGAGGAGTTCCTCGCCGGCGGCGGTGTCGAGATCGAGATCCCGCCGCTCGACCCGATGGCCTATCAGGCCGTCGACGACACCTCGGCGACCTTCCGCGACTACGTCGAGAACAAGAACGCCGACGGCTCCGACGCCGCCAACTCCTACACGCTGCGCGCCTACGTGCGCCGCTGGCTGCTGCTCGCCATGACGCAGCTCGATCGCCTCGGCCTCTGAGACCCACGATCTCGACCGAAACATGAAGACCCCGGCGGAACATCCGCCGGGGTCTTGTTTTTCATCGCCGGTGGCGACGCGAGCGGTGGCGCTCAGGCGTCGCCGCGCGGGGTCTCGTCGGCTTCCTCGAGGGCGGCCAGCGTCTCCTCGACGAAGGTCTTGGCCGACTTCTTGGCCTCGCGGACGAGGTCGGAAATGTCCTTGGCGAGACGGTCGAGTTCCATCTGCAGGCCGCCGGCCGAGGGCTTCTCGGTCGACATGACGTAGCCCGACATGGCGATCGACAGCGCGATCTCGATCAGGCCGAAGACGGCGGTGCCCTCGTCGACGTCGTTCTCGTCGAGATAGTCGAGGACCATCTCGCGGATGGCCTCGGCATGGGCTTCCTGCTCGTCGTCCCAGCTTTCCATGTCGGCGTTGTCGTTGTCGTTGGTGTGATCGTTCACGGGCTGTCGCCTTTCGTTGTCGGGGTAGGGGCGCTTTCGGGTGCGCCGCTGCGATCGAGGAGAGCGGAGCCTCAGGCACCGCCCTCGCGAATCGGGGGCTGGAAGGTGAGGCCCATGTCCCAGGGGAAATAGATCCAAGTGTCCTGCGACACTTCCGTGATGAAAGTGTCGACCAGAGGGCGGCCCTGCGGTTTGGCGTAGACGGTGGCGAAATGCGCCTCCGGCAGCATCTCGCGCACCACGCGGGCGGTCTTGCCGGTGTCGACGAGGTCGTCGACGATCAGGATGCCCTTGCCGTTGCCGCCGGCCTTGGCGGTCAGGTCCTCGGCGACGCCCTTCATCACCTTGAGCTCGCCCTGCGTCGTGTAGTCGTGGTAGCTCGCCACGCAGATCGTCTCGATCAGGCGGATGTCGAGCTCGCGCGCGACGATCGCCGCCGGCACGAGGCCGCCGCGGGTGATGGCGACGATCGCCGAGAACGGACCCGATCCGCTGAGGCGCCACGTCAGGGCGCGGGCGTCGCGGTGGAACTGGTCCCAGGAAACGGGGAAGACTTTCGGCTGCGGACCCGACATGGGTTCATCTCCGAGGTGAGGTGGAACGGACGTCGGCGAGCATCGCCTCGACGGCGGCGACGGCGGCGGCGAGCGCCTCCGGGTCACGCGAACGGACGACGACGTTGGTGGCGAAGCGGCCGTCGCGCTCGTAGGGGTACGAGCCGATGACCGTCGAGGGGTGCGCCTTCTGGATGGCGCCGAGCGGAGTGGCGATGAGGCCTTCGCCGACACCGGCGTCGACGCTCTCCGACAGCATCGGGCGGCCGCCGGAAAGGCGCGAGACGACGGCGCCGACCATCGCCTCGAAGACGGACGGCACGCCCGCCATGACGTGGACGTTGCCGATGACGAAGCCCGGCATGCCGTTGTCGACCTCGATCAGGGTCGAGCCCGCCGGCATGCGCGCCATGCGCAGGCGTGCCTCGTTGACGACGAAGCCGCGTTCGCGCGAACGCTGCTCGAGGATGGCGACGGCGCGCGGGTCGTGGTCGATGGCGACCTCGAAGGCGGCGGCGACGGCATCCGCGGTGATGTCGTCGTGGGTCGGGCCGATGCCGCCGGAGGTGAAGACGAGGTTCCAGCGCGCCGACAGCGCGCGCACCGCCTCGACGATCATCGCCTCCTCGTCGGGGACGATGCGGACCTCGCGCAGATCGATGCCGATCTCGGTCAGCCGGTCGGCGAGAAAGCCGACGTTGCGGTCCTTGGTGCGGCCGGACAGGATCTCGTCGCCGATCACCAGCATGGCGGCGGTGACGATGCGATCGGAGGCGCCGGAGGTGGGGGCGGGGGAGGTGTCGATGTCGCTCACGGTGTCGCGCTTCTCCCGTCTCGGGCTCGCCGCTTTCCGCTTCGATAGCGCGAAGCCGCCGCCCTCTCAAGGCGCGGCGCCGAGATGCCCACCGCAGATGCGCCCGCGACGGGCCTCAGGAGGGTCGCCAGCCGTAGATCCAGGCCATCCGATCGATCAGCCGGGCGCCGAGGCCGAGGCGCAGCGCGGTGTCGCGGAAGAAGGCGAGGCCGTCGGGCATGTGGTAGATGCGGCCGTTCTTCACCGCCCGGTCGACGATGGCGCGGGTGCGCGGCTTGCGGATCGACTCGTAGGCGCGGAAGGCGGCGGCGACGTTGGGCGCGCCGGCGAGCGCACGGGCGAGCACCTCGGCATCCTCGATCGCCATGCCGCCGCCCTGGGCGGCGAAGGGCAGGGTGGCATGCGCCGCATCGCCGAGCAGCGTCACGGCGCCGGACGTCCATTCGAAATTGCCGTCGAAGCCGCAGAGCGCCCACTTGGTCCAGTTGGCGGGGGTCGCCAGCAGCTTGCGGGCGAGCGGCGGCCAGCGGTCCTTGGCGAGGCCGAAGACGCGGGCGACCTCCTGGCGGTCGGCGGGCACCGACCAGCTCTCGTCGTGCCAGGCGTCCTCGACGATCGCCACGATGTTCCATTCGCGGCCGGCGCGGATCGGGTAGTGGACGATGTGGGCGCGGGTCGAGAACCACAGGCCGGTCGAGCGGCGGACCTCTTCCGGCACGGCGTCGATCGGCAGGGTGGCGCGATAGGCGGTGCGGCCGGTGTAGCGGGCGGGCGGGCCGCCGCGCACGCCGACGCGGACGCGCGAACGCACGCCGTCGGCGCCGATCAGGCCGTCGGCGCGGAAGTCGCGGGCCTCGCCGTCGACGGTGGCGTGGACCGAGATCTCGCCG
This sequence comes from Pinisolibacter sp. DMC100, assembly GCF_056313705.1. NCBI lineage: Bacteria > Pseudomonadati > Pseudomonadota > Alphaproteobacteria > Hyphomicrobiales > Ancalomicrobiaceae > Pinisolibacter > Pinisolibacter sp. DMC100. Next base: position 89,891 of record NZ_JBQUZT010000002.1, read on the forward strand.
GGCTCGGCGGAGACGTCGCGCAGGCGGGCGCCGAGCACCAGTTCGATGCCGGGCGTGCGGCGCGTGGCATCGGCGAGGACGCCGAGCAGGTCGGCGCGATGGATCACCCAGAAGGGCGCGCCCCAGCGCTCGAAGGGAATGTCGCCCAGCGGCGTGCGGCCGACCTCGCCGCCGGCGCGGGTCGAGAAGATGCGGATGTCGTCGGGCGTCACCGCGTATCGGCCGAGGGCGTCGCCGAGGCCGAGATCGATCAGGATGCGCGAGGCGTTGGGCGAGAGCTGGATGCCGGCCCCGACCTCGGCGAGTTCGGTGGCCTGCTCGAGCACGGTCACGCGATGACCGTCGCGTGCCAACGCGAGCGCGGCGGTCAAACCGCCGATGCCGCCTCCGGCCACGATGAGCGCATGGCGAGACATGGTGTCACCGATTCTCCTTCCGATCCCGCGGGCGCGAGGCCTGCGGATCGGTGGCGGGGGCCGCGAAGCGGCGTCCCGTCCGCGTCATTCGGCGGCGGCGGCGGGGTGCCACTCGGCTTCGGCGGGCACTGCCTGGGTCGGCTTCAGGCTCTCGTCCCAGACGTAGAGCGTGCCGCACCACGGGCAGAGTTTCTCGGCGTCGCCACCCATGTCGAGATAGACGTGCGGGTGGTCGAACGGCGGCTCGGCGCCGACGCACATGAACTCGCGCGCACCGATTCGGATCTTGTCGATGCCACCGTCGTTGGCGAAATGGGGAACCGCGGCGTCCGCCATGGAATATCCTCGTGCTCTCTTCCGAAGGCCGGCACCATACCCACCGCGCGGCGCCGTGGGTAGTGGGAAATGAGGAGCATATGCGCCCTCGAGGGCGGCACACGTCGTCGCGGGCGATCGGGGCTTTTCGCCGCCGGCCGGGGCGGTTAGCTTCGCACCCCATGAAGCTCGTGCCTCTCTCCCGTTCCCCCGCCCGATCGGTGCCGCCCATGCAGTCCTTCTCGTCCGACGGCGTCCGCATCGCCTATCTCGATACCGGTCCGGCCGAGGCGACGCCGATCGTGCTGGTCCACGGTTTCGCCTCCAACACCCGGGTCAACTGGGTGTCGACCGGCTGGGTCGACACGCTGACCGGGGCGGGCTACCGCGTCGTCTCGATCGACAACCGCGCCCACGGCGCCTCGGAAGGGCCGCACGACCCGGAGGTCTACGGCACCGGCACCCACATGGCGGAGGACGTCCGCCGGCTGATGGACCATCTCGGCATCGAAAGGGCCCATGTCATGGGCTACTCGATGGGGGCGTGGATCACCGGCCATCTCGCCGTGCGTCATCCCGAGCGGCTGCGCTCGGCGATCTTCGGCGGCCTCGCCTACGCCATGGTCGAGGGCCTGAAGGGCCAGACCTCGATCGCCGAGGCGCTGGAGGCGGAGAACGACGCCGACGTGACGAGCCCGAAGGCGCGCGCCTATCGCGCCTTCGCCAAGCAGACCGGGTCGGATCTCCTGGCGCTCGCCGCCTGCATGCGCGGCTCGCGCCAGCCGGTCGAGAAGACGGGGCTGATGGCGCTCGATCTGCCGGTGCTGATCGCGGTCGGTACGCGCGACGACGTCGCCGGCTCGCCCGAGGCGCTGGCGGAGCTGATCCCGGGGGCGGAGTACCTGCCGATCCCGGATCGCGACCACATGCTGGCGGTCGGCGACAAGGTCTACAAGCAGGGCGTCCTCGCCTTCCTCGCCGCGGTCGACCGGGGCTGAGAAGCGTCCGAACGTCGACGTCGCGCATCCCCGATGCGGAGGCCCTTCATCCTGAGGTGCCCGACGCAGTCGGGCCTCGAAGGGCGAAGGGCCGAGTGGCACGGCCCGTCGAGGCTTCGTGTTTCGAGGCTCGCCGGCGCGAGCACCTCGACATGAAGCCGACGAGGGCTCAGACGAAGTGGGCGCGGTGGAGCGCGGCGTAGCGGCCGGCGGCGGCGATCAGCTCGTCGTGGGTGCCGCGTTCGACCACCCGGCCGCCCTCGACGACACAGATCGCGTCGGCTTTCTCGATGGTCTGCAGGCGATGGGCGATGACCAGCGTGGTGCGGCCCTTCGACAGGTCCTCGAGCGCCTTCTGGATGGCGCGTTCGCTCTCGGTGTCGAGCGCGGCGGTGGCTTCGTCGAGCAGCAGGATCGGCGCGTCCTTGAGGATGGCGCGGGCGATGGCGATGCGCTGGCGCTGGCCGCCGGAGAGCTGGGTGCCGTTCTCGCCGACCTGCGTCGCGTAGCCGTCGGGGAAGGCCATGACGAAATCGTGGGCATAGGCGGCGCGTGCCGCCGCCTCGACGTCGGCGGTGGTGGCGCCGGGGCGGCCGAGGGCGATGTTCTCGCCGATCGTGCCCTCGAACAGGAAGACGTCCTGGCCGACGTAGGCGATGGCGCCGCGCAGCGACCGGCGCGAGACGGTGGCGATGTCGGTGCCGTCGACGATGATGCGGCCGGCGGTCGGGTCCCAGAAGCGCAGCAGCAGCGACAGGGTGGTCGACTTGCCACCGCCGGAACGGCCGACCAGCGCGGTGGTCCTGCCGGCTTCGGCGACGAGCGTCAGGCCGCGGAGCACGGGTTCGTCGGGGCGATAGGCGAAGGAGACGTCCTCGAAGGCGACGCGGCCGCCGGTGACGGTCAGGGCCGGACGATCGGCGTCCTCGCCCTCGGGCGTCGGCTCGGCGAGCAGGTCGTACATCATCTTCACGCCGACCAGATGCGACGACAGGTCGACGTGGATGCGCGCCAGCCGCTTGGCGGGCTCGTAGGCGAGCAGCAGCGCGGTGATGAAGGACATGAAGGTGCCGGGCGTCTCGCCGGCCTCGATGACGCGCCAGCCGCCGTAGAGGATGACGCCGGCGACGGCGAAGCCGGCGAGCGTGTCCATCAGCGGCGCGGTGCGGGCGGCGACGCGGGCGAGCTTGTCGGCCTGGGCGCGGACCTCGGAGACGGCGGCGCCCATGCGGGCGCGCTGGTGGTCTTCCAGGGCGAAGGCCTTGACGACCTTCATGCCGTGGACGGTCTCCTGGTTGAGGCCGGTGACCACCACGGACTGGCTGTAGCTCGTGCGCATGATGGTGCGGGCGCGGCGGACGAGCTTCTGCACGCCCCAGATCGCGCCGGGCATCACCACCACGGCGGAGAGCGACATCAGCGGGTTCTGGATCAGCATGACGACCGCCAGACCGATCACCGACAGCAGGTCGCGCCCGAGGGAGGTGACGATGAGGTTCAGCGCCGAGCCGGCGGAGTTGGCGATGAAGCCCTGGCGGGTGATGACCTCGGCCGAGCGCTGGCTCGAGAAGTCGGCCATCGACTGGCGCAGCAGGTGATCGAACAGACGCGTCTGCACGGTGGCGACGACGGCATTGGCGATGCGCGACAGCGTCACGATCTGGCCGTAGGTGGCGAAACCCTTGACCAGATAGAGGCCGACGACGGCGCCCGACAGGATCCAGATCGCCCAGACCTGCTTCTCCATGAAGATCTTGTCGACGACGTCGCGCATCAGCCAGGCCGAGGCCGCCGTGGTCACGGCGATCAGGCCGAGGCAGACGAAGGCGAAGGCGTAGGACCAGCGGTGGCGCGTGCCCTGATCGGCGGCGAGGCGCCGGATCAATTCGACGGTCTCGCCGTTGAGGACGCTGCCGATCGTGGGTTTGGACACCTTGAACTCCGGGATACGCATCGTGGATGCGACGTCAGTCGTCGTTTCCGATCGACACAGTGTCGTGTGTCACGCCTCGTCGCGTCGTGAGGAAACGACACGACGAGGCGCCTTCAATGGACAAAATCGACAGATCACGCAAGCGCGGCGACGTCGCGTCAAGGTGCGCCCGCGCGGCGGTCCGCCGCTCAGCGGCCCTCGAACTTCGCCTCGCGCTTGTCGAGGAAGGCGGTGCGGCCCTCGGCGAAGTCGGCGGAGGCGAAGCAGGCGTCGGTCAGGGCGACGAGCTTGTCGCGGCGTTCGGCGAGCGCGCCGTCGACCACGGCGTCGATCGCCGCCTTGGCGGCGCGGATGGTCAGCGGCGCGTTGCGGGCGATGGTCGTCGCGAGGTCGGTCGCCTCGTTCTCCAACGCCTCGACCGGGTGGACCGCCGAGACCAGGCCGATCGCCAGTGCCTCGGCGGCGGTCAGCCGGCGGGCGGTGAAATAGAGTTCCTTGGCGCGCTGCGGGCCGACCGCGGCGACGACGTCGGCGATACAGTCCGGCGGATAGCCGACGCCGAGGCGGGCGGCGGGAATGCCGAAGACGGCGTCGTCGGAGGCGATCCGGAGGTCGCAGGCGACCGCCAGCCCCATGCCGCCGCCGAGGCAGAAGCCGCGAATCATCGCGATGGTCGGCTTCGCGGCATGGCGCAGCGCGGCGAAGGCCTCGGCGTTCGAGGCCTCGTAGGCGCGGGCCGACGCCGCGTCCTTCCGCACGGTGGCGAATTCGGAGATGTCGGCGCCGGAGACGAAGGCGAGGTCGCCGTCGCCGCGCACCACGATCACCCGGACCGCCTCGTCGGCGACCAGGGCCGCGACCGCGCCGGGGATCGCCTTCCACATGTCGAGCGAGACGGCGTTGCGGCGCGCCGGGTTGGCCACGACGATGCGGCCGATCGGTCCCTCGACCTCGACGCGGATGCGGGCATCGCTCGACGGCAGCTGGCGGAGGGGGGCGGTCTCGGTCATGGCGGGTCTCCTCGGGAAAGGGGCACGACCGCTATCGGCCCGCCTCGCGTCGTCGTCAATTGGATATTCACGGGAGAAGTACTATGTTCGGGGACCCGCGCGGACCCCCGCCGAAGGACGAAGTGATGGCCAAGACCCAGATGATCCCGGCGCAGGGCGCCGCCTCCGTCGACCCGATCTGGACGCGCGTGCGCGCCGAGGCGGAAGCGATGGCGGCGTGCGAACCGGCTCTGGCGAGCTTCGCCTGGGAGACGGTGCTCAACCATTCCCGGCTCGAGGACGCGATCGTCCACCGCGTCGCCGAACGGCTCGGCCATCCGACCGTCAAGGAGGCGCTGATCCGCCAGACCTGGGAGGAGGCGCTCGCCGATGCTCCCGAGATCGGCGAGATCTTCCGTGTCGACCTGCAGGCGGTCTTCGACCGCGATCCGGCCTGCGAACGGCTGATCGAGCCGATCCTCTACTTCAAGGGCTTCCACGCCATCCAGACCCATCGTCTCGCCCACTGGCTGTGGACGAAGGGGCGGCAGGAGTTCGCGCTCTATCTGCAGAGCCGGTCGTCGGAAGTGTTCCAGGTCGACATCCATCCGCAGGTGCCGCTCGGCCGCGGCCTGTTCTTCGACCACGCCACCGGCATCGTCATCGGCGCCACGGCGACGATCGACGACGACGTGTCGATCCTCCAGGGCGTGACGCTCGGCGGCACCGGCAAGGAGACCGGCGACCGTCACCCCAAGATCGGCCGCGGCGTGCTGCTCGGCGCCGGCGCCAAGGTGCTCGGCAACATCGTGGTCGGTCATTGCGCGCGGGTCGCGTCGGGTTCGGTGGTGCTGCATCCGGTGCCGCCGCGCACCACGGTCGCCGGCGTGCCGGCCCGCGTGGTCGGCGAGGTCGCCTGCTCCGAGCCGGCGCGGGCGATGGATCAGATGCTCGCCGACGACTGAGCGGGCGGCCTCTCGCGTCGTTCGCGATCGGACGCCCGTCTTTCGGGCAGCGGAGCCCTTTGACTGGGGCGGCGGCGCGTGCCAAAAGCTGCCCCCCGGAGCCGCCGCCCGCGTCGGGCGCGGCCCACCAACACGATCGGAGCCCTACCGTGGACAAGACCGAACTCGCCAAGCTGCAGACCTACCTTCGGGGCAAGTTCGAACTCGACACGATCAAGGTCGTCGCCCGTCCGAAGAAGAAGGACTCGGCCGAGGTCTTCATCGGCGACGAGTTCGTGGCGGTGATCTATCGCGACGAGGAAGACGGCGAGATCTCCTGGAACCTCCAGATGGCCATCCTCGAGATGGACCTGGAAGGCTGATCCGACGGCGCCGTCGCGCCTCATCGATCGGGGGAGAGCCCCCAGTCGGCGAGGCGGGCGGCGAGGCCGTCGCGGATCTCGCGCCAGCGGCCCAGCGACGCGCGCGCAAACCGCTTCTCCACCAGGAGCGGCCCGAGCTTCTCGTCGCCGATGCAGGTCACCGGCGGCGCGTCGGGCGCCAGCGGATAGCAGCGCACCGCGAAGGGGCGCACCGCGCCCGGTTCGAACCACACTTCCTCCCCCGCATAGCCGGCCTTCGGCGACAACTTGCGTCCGACGAGCCCGAGATCGGGATCGGCGGCGAGCGGCTCGTCGACGAAGAGGCGCGCATGGACCGTCGCCAGCCGTTCGGCCGAATCCTGCGTCTCGCCCGCCGGGCGGATCGTCACCCAGACCACGTCGGAGCTCTCCGCGGGCGCGTCGAAGCGTTCGGCGTCGGCGGCCGTGCGGCCGGTCCAGGTCGGCGGCAGCAGCGCGAGGTCGAGGCGTTCCTGCACGCCGGCGCGGCGCTGGGCGGGGAAGCGGACGGCGTTCTTCGGCACGTGCAGCGTGACGCCGGCGACGGTGACGGCGATCGGTTCGGGCGAGGTCTCGGTCGTCTCGCGGCCGAGATCGGCGCGCCACAGGGCGAGGCCCACGGCGAGGAGGGCGGCGACGGCGGCGGAGATCCAGGTGGTCCTCGTCATCGCGGCAGCGGTCCCGGCGGGCGGTGCGCAAGTTAACCCTGATGCGAAGTCGCGAGCCTCGAGCCCGAGACGAGGGGCGACGAAACGAGAGGGGCGTGGTAGACGTTAATAAAGCGTTAACTCTGCGTATCGAGGCACCATGTTGTTCGAGTTGGCGATCGCGGCCTATGCGACCACCTGCGGCTTCGTCGCCGCCGGCCTCCTGTCTTCGTTCTACACCCTGGTGACCGATCGACCGGTCAGCTTCGCGGTGGAGTTGAGCAACCTCTGGCGCGGCGTGGTCAACATCGTGCTGTGTGCCTTCACCGGGCCCTTCATCATCATGCGCAACGCCATTCGCGGCCGCATGATCGAGCAGCGTCCGGTCGGCTGGCTGGTCGCCTCGACGGCCATCGCGGCGGGCTGGAGCCTGTGCTCGGGCATCGTCGTGGTGCAGCTGGCGCTCGCCATGAGAAACGGTCTTCTCTGAGACCTGCAAATATTTCCGATCTCGAATGCGATGCGGAGCGGCCCTCGGGCCGCTCTCTTCGTTTGCCTGACGCGTCGTCGTCGGGGACGGAGCGACAAAAAACAAAGTCGACTAAAATCTCCGGGCGATTTGGAAACGATTCGTCAACCAGTCTCGCCCATCAAGGCGCGCGTCACCGGGGAAGGAAACCAGAATAAGATGTCGCTCTTGTCGCGTATGACCAAGTCTCCCGTTCGCAACGAGCCGGCGTGGGAGGACACCCCGCGCGGCATCGATCCGACCGAGGTCGTGGCCGCGCTCGCCGCCGTCGCCGCCCGTCGGCCCCTGCCGGACGCCGTGACGTTGCCGCCGATGGTGGTCGAGGCGATGCGGATGCTCGACGCGGCGGTCGCCACCCGCGACGGCGCGATGCTGACCAACACCGTCGCCTATTCGATGAACGCCTCCGAGGCGATGGCCGCCGCCGCCATGATCACCGGATCGGTGCGCGACACCGCCGAACGGGCGAGCGTGATGGCCGCCGGCGTCGAGGAACTGACCGCGTCGATCCGCCAGATCACCGCCAATGCCGGCGCCGTGTCGCAGGCGATGCACGAGGCCTCGGCCGCCTCGTCGGAAGGCGTCGCGGCGAGCCTGGCCGCGGCCGACGCCTCGCGCTCGATCGGCGACAGTTTCGGCCGGATGAACGCGGCCTCCGAACAGCTGGTCGCCGCCGCCGGCCAGATCTCGACCTTCGTGGCGACGATCGAGGCGCTGGCGCAGCAGACCAATCTCCTCGCCCTCAACGCCACCATCGAGGCGGCGCGCGCCGGTGAAGCCGGGCGCGGCTTCGCAGTCGTCGCTTCGGAGGTCAAGAACCTCTCCGGCCAGACCCAGAAGGCGACCGACGACATCCGCCAGCGCATCGCCCGGCTCGACGAGCACGTCCACGAACTCGCCGCCTCGATCGAGCAGGTCGCCGGTCTCGTCGACGAGAGCGTCGGCCGCTCCGACATGGCGCGCGAGCGCATCGAGGCGCTGCGCAGCTCGGTCTCGGAGAGCGCCGGGCGGATGGACGCCATCGCCGGGGTGCTCGGCGAGCAGTCGGCGGCGGTCGAGGAGATCTCCGGTGGCGTCCACGCCATCGAGCGTCACGCCCGCGAGGCGAGCGGCCACGCCGACGGCGTCAACCGCTCGATCGGCCATTGCGAGGGCACGGTGATCGAGCAGTTCGAGCTGACCGACGGCTTCAACATCCCCGACATGGTGCTCTACCGCGCCAAGGCCGACCACTTCCTGTGGAAGAAGCGGCTGGCGGAAGTGATGGTCGGCATCAAGACGCTGAAGCCGACCGAACTCGGCGATCACCGCGAGTGCCGGCTCGGCAAGTGGTATGCCTCCGTCGTCGACGAGAGCATCCGCCGTCACCCCGCCTTCGCCGCGCTGGAGAAACCGCATGCGGCGGTCCACGAGAACGGCCGCAGGGTCGCCGACGCGATGCTGCGCGGCGATCGCGAGGGAGCCGCCGCCGCCTATGCGGCGATGGACGCGGCCTCGGGCGCCGTCGTCGCCGAACTCGACCGGCTGATCGCCCGCCGACGCTGACGGCTTCGCCGTCTTTCCCGCTTGCGGGGGGCGCGCGTGCGCCTCACTCTCGCTCCGTCGCGATCGGACGAGGAGCGAGTGAGATGACGATTTGGAAGCTCGACGGCATCACCCCGGAACTGGCGCCGGACGGCACGGCCTGGGTGGCGCCGTCGTCCGAGCTGATCGGTCGGGTGCGGCTGAAGTCGCGGGCGAGCGTCTGGTTCGGCGCGGTGCTGCGCGGCGACAACGAGTGGATCGAGATCGGCGAGGGCTCCAACGTCCAGGACCAGTCGGTGCTGCACACCGACATGGGCTATCCGCTGGTCATCGGCGCGAACTGCACCATCGGCCACCGGGTGACGCTGCACGGCTGCACCATCGGCGACAACACGCTGATCGGCATGGGCGCGACCATCCTCAACGGCGCCAGGATCGGCGCCAACTCGCTGGTCGGCGCCGGGGCGCTGATCACCGAGGGCAAGGAATATCCCGACAATTCGCTGATCGTCGGCGCGCCGGCCAAGGCGATCCGTACACTCGACGCCGAGGCGGTGGCGCGGATCGGCAAGTCGGCCGAGGGCTACGTGCGCAACGCCGCCCGTTTCGCCGCGGGGCTCGAGAAGGCGTGAGACATACGAATCGGGCCGGCATCGGGGAGATGCCGGCCCGTTCGTTGCGGACCCGATCGACTGGGGACGGGGAGGGTGGGGACGCGACCGGACCCGCGCTAGGAAACTCTTCCTCTCCTCGTGTCTCCGGGGCCGGGGCTCTTGGCCGCTCGTCTCCTTCGACATGGGGGAGAATGACAGGGCCGTCTTGCGCCCGGTTGAAGATCGGGCGGAGGTTTTTCGACGAATTCGCCTCAAATGCGACGGATCGCCGGACAACGCCGGTTCGCTCCGATCTTCTCCATGTTCTTCAATGACTTGTGTCGACATGTGACAAACGAGAAGACCGCCGGTGACGCGAGGTCTCCGGCGGTCTTCGTGAACGAAGTGCTGCCGCGGGCGGCGCAATCGTCAGGAGAAGAAGGTCCTGAGCGTCTCGACCTCGTGGACGATCGAGAACTCGATCGCGACGCCCTCGTCGAAGGAGCGCACGACGCGGCCGCGCATGACGCCGAGGATGACCGGCGTGCCGACCTCGACGCGTTGGTCGAGATGGACGGCGGCGCCCGACGGCGAGACGTCGATGATGCGGCAGCGCAGCTCGGTGCCGTCGGCCAGCACCAGCTTGGAGAAGGGATTGCGCGGGCTGAAGCGCTCGTGGCGACGATCCTCGGGCAGGTTGAGGATGTGGCGGTTGGCGAGCCAGGTCAGCTGGTTGGCGAGCTTGTCGCGCTTGCGGTCGGTCATCGACAGCGTCATGGCGAAGCCGCCGTCGATGAGGCGGGCGACGCGGCCCTCGACCCGACCGATGTGGTCGAGATAGGCGACGACGCGCTCGCCCAGACGCGCCACCGCCGGGATCATCACGGCGGCACCGCCGGGCGACATGTCGACCACCTGGCAGGGGAATTCGCGGCGGTCCTCGAGCATGCAGCGGCCGAGGACGTTCACCTTGACCCGCTGATGGCGGCGGCGGTCGGTGACCGCAGCCGGCTCTCTACGGATCGAAGGGTTGACGGAGCGCATGGGCGGCCTCGGCGACAGCGTGTTTCGCCAACGACCTTAGGCTCGGGTGGTTAACCGGGGGTTGCCTTCGGGCAGCAATATCTGCCCTCGGGTCAATCGTTCATCGACTTTCCGCCGTCGAGGACGACGAGATGGCCGACGCGGCGTTCACCGGCGAGCGAGACCGGCGGAGGGACCATCGGGCGGAAGACGGTCGGCGGACGATCGCCTCGGGCGGGTGCGACGAAGTCGACGGCGTCGTGACGGACCGAGCCGTGGTCGACCTGGTCGCCGCGCAGCAGGAAGGTCGGGCGCTCGTCCGGCCAGATCAGGCGCAGGCTCGACAGTTTCTGCGCGATCAACGGGTGGATGCCGATCCAATAGGGATCGCTCATCGGCGCCAACGAGCCGAGCACGCGGGTGAAGCCCTCGCCCTTCTGCCGGATCGGCAGGAGCAGGGCCTCGCAGGGCAGAGTGCGGTCGTGGGCCGAGCGTCCCTCGAAACCGAAGACGGCGGCGGCGGCGTCCTGCGACACGGCGGCGAGCAGCGTGGCGATCGCCTCGCGGTCCTTGCCCTGGAAGAAGTCGAGGAAGTCGCGGCCCTTCAGCTCACGGCCGAAGAGGGCGCAGACGCGGGTGCCGGCGAGGCGGAAGGTGTAGCCGTCGCGGCGGTCGGCCTCGAGGATGAAGGTGTCGCCGAGGATGCGACGCATGTCCGAGGGCTCGATCTCGGTACGGTCGGGTGCCGGCCGGCTGCCCCGCAACCGCTGCCAATAGTCGTAGAGTTCCCGCGTGGCGGCATGCTTCATTGCAATCCCCCTGTCGGCACGTCGGTCCCCGATCGAGACGCCTGCCCCAGGACGGGACGGGTGGCCTCGAAGGGGCCCTCGTCGGTTCGCCGACCGACGACGGCCGATTTCCCGGCGCTCCTCGCGTCGCCGTGCCCGATACGGCACGACGGATGTGCCGAAACGGGACGAAAACGCGCCTTGCGCATTCACTTCTCGTCAACACTTGCGAAGGTCGTGCCGGTTTGCCCGGTCCGAAACGAAACGCCGCTTGCCGCGCGGGCGCGCGCGGCCCATATCGGCGGAGACGAAGGGCGAAACCGGGCATCGGCGGGCCGCATCCGGCGAGGAGACGACATGGCGAGCGACGGCGGCGAAGGTTTCGAGCGCGGAGCGGCGGGCGAACCGGTCTTCCTGTTGCCGCGGCTGCTGGTGGTGATGGCGCTGGTGCCGATCGCGATCACGGCGATCCGGCCGTTCCTCGATCCGCGGCTCGACGAGTGGCTGGTCTATGCCTTCGCCTTCGTGCCGCTGCGCGAGATCGAACCCGCGGGCTGGCCGGGCGGCGAGGGGGCCGTTCTGTGGACTCTCCTCACCCATGCGCTGCTGCACGACGGCTGGGCGCATGTCCTGCTCAACGTGGCGATGATCGCGGCGCTGGGGCGGGCGGTGCTGGCACGCCTCGGTTCGGCGCGCTTCCTCGCCCTGTCGGCGGTGGTGACGGTGGCGGGCGCGCTCGGCCATCTCGCCGTCGAATGGGGTTCGGAGGCACCGATGCTGGGGGCGTCGGGGCTGGCGACGGGCCTCCTCGGCGCGCTGCTGCGCTTCGTCTTCCGGCCGGCATGGATGCCGACGCCGGGGATCGTGGAATCGCTCGCCAACCCGCGCGTGCGCGGCTCCATCGCGGCACTGGTGATCGCCAATCTGGTCCTGGTCTTCGGCGGCGCGAGCATCATCGGCGCAGACGGCGGCATCGCCTGGGGCGCCCATCTCGGCGGCTTTCTGGCGGGTTTCCTCGGTTTTTCGCTGTTCGAGCGACGTCGGCGACTCCCCGTCGACGTGTCATGACGCCGCGCGACTTCGTTACCGGGAATTGTAGGGCGGCGGCGGTCTTGCCCCTTGCACGGGGGGGCGGGTGGAAGCATCATGACCGCATGCCTCCGGACGAACCGATCACATGCCCCGTCAGAGGGCGGCGCCGGAGATCGATCTAATCGGTTCGATCGCGAACCCGTTCACGGGAGGAACATTCATGACGGTTCAAGCCATTCTGGCGCGCAAGGGGCGCCAGGTCGTCACCATGGGTCCGAAGCAGCCGCTGCGCGAGGTCTGCGAGACGCTCGCCGAGCACAAGATCGGCGCCGTGGTGCTGATCGACGCGCACGGGCGGATCGCCGGCATCATGTCGGAGCGCGACATCGTGCGGGCGCTGGCCACCGAGGGCGCCGCGGCGCTCGACCGGCCGGCGGACGCCTACATGTCGACCAAGGTCGTCACCTGCTCGGAGAGCGAGACCACCGATCAGGTGATGGCGCGGATGACCACCGGCCGTTTCCGCCACATGCCGGTGGTGCGCGAGGACCGGCTCATCGGCGTCGTCTCGATCGGCGACGTGGTGGCCCGGCGCATCGAGCTCGCCGAGCGCGAGGCGGCCGAGATGCGGGCCTACATCGCCACGGCGTGAGGCGGAAGCCAAATTGAAGGCTACTCTGCCGCCGCTAGGAGACTGGCGGCGGCAAATCAACCATTTAGTATGATGTGACGGATTGCACCTTTTGGTGTTGTTCGGTGCATCGTAGACTTCGCCTCGGTTCATGATGGAGGCGTCAATGGTTGACTCTGCAAAGCCATCCGCCGTGGATGGTGATCGGTTCTTGCTAGGCTATCTGATGGCAGGTCTTCAGTGGCAAGAGTCCTTGCTTCAAAACTATCGAAATTTCCTTGTTGTGTCTGAGGCATTGTTCATCGCATCTGGCGTGACGACCATTTCTGTACAAATATCTGTTTCATCCATCTTCCAGAAGCTGGAATTATTCTCTTTGTTCTTCGCGCTTCTTCTGGGCGGCGTTTTTTGGATGAATAAGCTTTTATCGGTTATCAACCATAGGGCGAAAGCTGTTGATTGGTGGCAGATGAAAATCATGCGAAAGGAGCATGAAGCCGGTCAGGAAATTGGTTTGCTAAGATTTAGAATTGATAAGAAAGATGACTTTCGTGCTGGTGTTTTGAATTCCGTTAATGAAATTGGCCTAGATTATATAGATAATACGTTTCGACAAAACGAGAAGGGGACGAGGAGGGCGTTCTCGCCGTTTGGCATAGTGTTTTTTGTTATATGGTTCATTATTTCCATTATTTCGTTGGGTGATCTATTTCGTTGCTATTTCGGAATTTGATCGCTGGTCAGCGGGCCGCTTCGGCCGTCATCGCGGCGATGTCGGAGAGGGCGCGATCGGCGGCGGCGGCGCCGATGGCGATCGCCTCGCGGGCGCGGTGGAAGTCGAACAGGCCGATGTGGCCGAGCCGCGGCGCGATCATCACGTCGGGCGGATCGCCGGCCAGCCGCGAGCGGGTGATGCGGTCCTGGATGATGTTGAAGCTCTGCATCATCACGCCGGTGAGGCCGGGCTTGTCGTCGCCGGCGCCGAACATGCGGCGGAAGAGGTTCTGGCCGAGGCTCTCGTTCGGCTCGGGCAGCGGCGTCGCCATGTCGGCGGGCAGCGACTGGACGACGGTGCCGCGGGCGAAGGTGTCGGTCGACAGGTTGGCGGCGATCACCACGTCGGCGCCGAGCGCCCGGCAGACCGAGACCGGCACCGGGTTCACCAGCGCGCCGTCGACCAGCACGCGTTTGCCGATGCGCACCGGCTCGAAGATGCCGGGCAGGGCATAGGAGGCGCGCAGCGCGTCGATCAGCCGGCCGGACGACAGCCAGATCTCGTGACCGGTCGCCAGTTCCGTCGCCACCGCGGTGAAGGGGCGCGGCAGTGCCTCGATGCGGATGTCGTCGATGTGGGAGATCAGGAGATCGGCGAGCCGTCCGCCGCCGACCAGACCCGAACCGCCGAGATGGACGTCGAGCAGCGAGAAGACGCGGCGCGGCGTCAGACGGGTGGCGAAGTCCTCCAGCGTGTCGAGGCGGCCGGCGAGGTCGCAGGCCCCGACCACGGCGCCCATCGAGGTGCCGGCGACGACGTCGGGGACGATGCCGGCCTCCCTCAAGCGTCGGACGACGCCGATCGCCGCCCATCCGCGGGCCGCCCCGCCGCCGATCGCCAGACCGATCTTCGGCCGCCGGGGCGGCGGCAGGGGCTCGGGGCCGCCGTCGTTGCCGTTGGTGCCGAAAAGACGCCTCGTCACACCTTCGAGCATGTGATCCTCCTTCGGATCTCTTCTCGATATGGAGATTAATCGATTTGAATCAATGAATGATGAAGACGGACCTTGGTCTTGGGGGCGAGGCCGTGCGTGATCCTTCGAGACGCGCCTGCGGCGCTCCTCGGGATGAGGCGTCGGAGATTGTCTCTGCGAAAACAAACGCCTCATGCCGAGGAGGCGTTCGAAGAACGCCGTCTCGATGCATCGCGCACGGCGTCGAAATCGGCTCGGCCGCGTTGTGCAATGGGGAGAAGGGAAGGGGCGCCGTGCCTTCCGGCGGCTTTCCGTCCGTTCAGCCCTTCTTCGTCCCGTGGTCCTCGCCGCAGTCGCAGCCGGGCGGGTGGGGAGCGTGGCCGGACGCGGTGCCGTAGACCGCGGTCGGGTCGAAGGCCGGCGCCGCCTCGACGAAGGCGAGGGGGCCGCCCGCCGGGCCGATCGGCACCTCGCGGTAGAAGCAGGAATGGAAGCCGCGGTGGCAGGAGGCGCCGTGGCCCTCGACCTCGACCTCGAGCACGACGGCGTCCTGATCGCAGTCGACCCGCAGGCGCTTCACCAGCTGACGGTTGCCGGAGGTCTCGCCCTTGACCCAGAGCGCCCGGCGCGAGCGGCTCCAGTAGGTGGCGACACCGGTCTCGATCGTCCTGGCCAGTGCCTCGGCGTTCATGTGCGCGAGCATCACCACGTCGCGGCCGATCGCGTCGACCACCACGGCGGTGACAAGGCCGGCGGCGTCGAAGCGCGGGGAGAGCGTCGTGCCCATCTCGAGCGCATCGGCGTCGGAGGAGGGCGCGGGGAAGGGGGCATTCTCGGTCATGGATCGTCGATAGGCGCGCGCGGGCGGGCGGTCAAGCGGCCGTTCCTGCCGCCGCGTCGCCCGCGGCGCGCGATCAGATGTCGAGCACCGCCTCGTCGGCGAAGGCCGCGCGTTCCTGGATGAAGGCGAAGCGGGCCTCGGGCTTGTTGCCCATCAGGCGTTCGACCGAATCCGCCGTCGGCTCCTCGGTCTCGTCGAGGATGGCGACCTTGAGGAGCGTCCGCGAGCGCGGGTCCATGGTCGTCTCCTTGAGCTGGCCGGGCATCATCTCGCCGAGACCCTTGAAGCGGCCGATGTCGGGCTTCTTGCCCTTGAACATCGTCCGCATCAGCTCGTCGCGATGGGCCTCGTCGCGGGCATAGGCGGTCTTGGCGCCGTGGGTGATGCGATAGAGCGGCGGCACCGCGAGATAGAGATGGCCGTTCCTGACGAGGTTCGGCATCTCGCGCCAGAAGAAGGTGACGAGCAGCGAGGCGATGTGGGCGCCGTCGACGTCGGCATCGGTCATGACGATGATCTTGTCGTAGCGCAGGTCCTCGTCGCGATAGTGCCCGCGCATGCCGCAGCCGAGCGCCTGGACGAGATCGGAGAGGAGCTGGTTGGCGGCGAGCTTGTCGCGCGTCGCCGAGGCGACGTTGAGGATCTTGCCGCGCAGCGGCAGCACCGCCTGATTGGAGCGGTTGCGCGCCTGTTTGGCGGAGCCACCGGCCGAGTCGCCCTCGACGATGAAGAGTTCCGAGCCTTGCGCCGCCGAATTGGAACAGTCGGCGAGCTTGCCGGGCAGGCGCAGCTTCCGCACCGCCGTCTTGCGCTGGACTTCCTTCTCCTGGCGCCGGCGCAGCCGCTCGTCGGCGCGCTCGATGGTCCATTCGAGCAGTTTCGCGGCATTGGCCGGCGAGGCGGCGATGAAGTGGTCGAAGGCGTCCTTGATGGCGCCGTCGACGATGCGGGTGGCTTCCGCCGTCGCCAGCTTGTCCTTGGTCTGGCCGACGAACTCGGGTTCGCGGATGAAGACCGAGAGCATGGCGCCGGCCGACGTCATCACGTCGTCGGTGGTCAGCTGCGCCGCGCGCTTGTTGCCGACGAGATCGGCGTAGGACTTGAGCCCGCGCAGCAGGGCGAGGCGGAGGCCCGCCTCGTGGGTGCCGCCCTCGGGGGTCGGAACCGTGTTGCAGTAGGACGAGACGAAGCCGTCGCCGGCGAACCAGGCGACCGCCCACTCGACCGCGCCGTGGCCGCTCGTCTGCGCCGTCTTGCCGGCGAAGACGTCCTCGACCACCAGTCGCTCGCCCTCGAGGCGCTCGCGCAGGAAGTCCTTGAGGCCGCCGGGGAAGTGGAAGACCGCCTTGTCCGGCACCGGATCGGCGGCCGAGACACATTCGGCCGCGCAGGACCAGCGGATCTCGACGCCGCCGAAGAGATAGGCCTTGGAGCGGGCCATGCGGAAGATCCGCTCGGCCTTGAAGCGGGCGTCCTCGCCGAAGATCTGGGGATCGGGGCGGAAGCGCACGGTGGTGCCGCGGCGGTTCATCACCTCGCCGAGGTCCTCGAGACCGCCCTGCGGCAGGCCGCGCGAGAAGCGCTGGCGCCACAGGTGGCGGTTCTTGGCGACCTCGACCTCGAGCAGCTCCGACAGCGCGTTGACCACCGAGACGCCGACGCCGTGCAGGCCGCCGGAGGTCTCGTAGGCCTTGCCGTCGAACTTGCCGCCCGAGTGCAGCATGGTCATGATGACTTCGAGGGCGGATTTCCCCGGAAACTTCGGGTGCGGATCGACCGGGATGCCGCGGCCGTTGTCGACGATGGTCAGCGTGCCGTCGGCGTCGAGGCGGACCTCGATGAAGGTGGCGTGGCCGGCCACCGCCTCGTCCATCGAGTTGTCGATGACTTCCGCGAAGAGGTGGTGCAGCGCCTTCTCGTCGGTGCCGCCGATGTACATGCCGGGGCGACGGCGGACCGGCTCGAGACCCTCGAGTACCTCGATGTGGGAGGCGTCGTAGTCGCTCTCGCCGGGCGTCGTGCGCTTGACCGCGGTCGACAGCGCCGCCTTCACGGCCACCGCCTTCGCGCTCGCCGTCTCGCGCTTCGCCGCGGGCGCGGCCGCACCACCGAAGAGATCGTCGCTCGCCATGTCCACTCTTGTCGGTCGGGTCGTGTCGGTCGGTTTGGGGCGGATCGCCCCCCGAATCACCGGGCATCATGGCACGGCGGGGGCCGCACCGGAAACTCTGTTCACGCCCCGTTCACGCGGTCGTCCACATGCCGTCCACGGAAAAGCACGGGCGCGCGGCGATTTCGCGGCCGTGGCGGCGGCGCGGTCACGCCGTGCGGCTGGCCGGCGCTGCGATCGGCTCGGTGCGATAGGCCTCGGCGGCGACCGCATGGGCCTGCCAGAACACGCTCTCCAGCCCGGCGTCGACCGGGCCGCAGGCCTCGACGACCGCCGCCGCCCAGGCGACGTAGTCGGCGAGCCGGGCGAGGTCCCAGCCCTTCGGTGGCGTGCGGACGAGGGCGCGCAGGTTGGAGGTCTTGTCGGCGAGCTTGATCAGCTTGGCGTCGCGCGGCAGGCCGGGGGCGTGCTGGATCTGCCGCCACTTGCGCACGTCCTTGGACTGCGTCTTGTCGTCGGTGACGTGCATCACCAGCGTCGCGACGCGGGCGCCGAACTCGGCGGTGATATCGGCCTCGGTGACGCCGACGTCCTCGACCGTGTCGTGGAGGAGGGCGGCGATCGCCACCTCGACGTCGCCGGGCTCGTCGGCATGGAGGACGAGCTCCGCCACCTCGAGCAGGTGGTTGACGTAGGGCTCGGCGTCGATGCCCTTGCGCTGCTGGTCCTTGTGGGCCGCCGCCGCCCAATGGGCGGCATGGGCCAGCCGCGCGAGCGGCGTGAGAGGGCGCCCGGCGCGATCCGGGCTCGTCGGCGACGGCGTCATGGGATAAGTCTCGACGAACGACAATTTGTTATGGTGCAGTGCAACATGATGAACCGTTCCGCCGTTTTCCGCAACCGTCGTTTCCCGTAGGCCAGAACGTCGCATGTGCCACCTCTGCCGGATCCCACTTCGATACGCCGCCCCCGACGAGCGCTCCGCCGCCGCGGAGGGCTCCGGTGCGGGCGAGGGGGCGTCGCCGAGGGCCGAGCCGTTGCCGCCGCTCGCGGCGTCGTGGCGGCGGCCGCACGTGCTCATCGCGCGGTTGATGGTCCGGGCCTATCGGCTGACCTTCTCGGCCTTCATGGGCCGCACCTGCCGCTATTTTCCGACCTGTTCGGAATACACGGAGGAGGCGATCGCCCGTTTCGGCCTGTGGGCCGGGTTCTGGATCGGGCTGTCGCGGATCCTGAGATGTCACCCCTGGGGGCCGAACGGCTGGGACCCGGTTCCGACCGTGTTGCCGCCCGAATCCCGCTGGTATAGACCGTGGCGCTACGGCCGCTGGACCGGCCGTCACATCACGACGCGGCTCTGAGGCCCGCGTCCCATCGTACCACCCCCTCGCTTACCCGGGCTCGTATCCGGGAGTGAGCCTCGAGGAGAGAAGAAGCATGATCTCGATCACCTTCCCCGACGGCGCGTCGCGCCAGTTCGAGCCGGGCGTCACCGGCCTCCAGATCGCCGAATCGATCGCCAAGTCGCTGGCCAAGAAGTGCCTGGCGATGGTCGTCGACGGCGTCGAGACCGACCTCGCCGACCCGATTTCCCGCGATGCGACGCTGCGCTTCGTCACCAAGGACGATCGCGCCGAGGCGCTCGAGCTGATCCGCCACGATGCCGCGCACGTCATGGCCGAAGCGGTGCAGGAGCTCTTCCCCGGCACGCAGGTGACCATCGGCCCGTCGATCGAGAACGGCTTCTATTACGACTTCTACCGGGTCGACGATCAGGGGGCGCCGAAGCCCTTCACCGTCGACGATCTGCCGGCGATCGAAACCAAGATGCGCGAGATCATCGCCCGCAACGCCCCCTTCACCAAGGAGGTGCTGCCGCGCGAGGCCGCCAAGGCGCGCTTCGCCGCGCTGGGCGAGAAATTCAAGGTCGAGCTGATCGACGCCATCCCCGGCAACGAGGACATCAAGATCTACAGCCAGGGTGGGTGGTTCGACCTCTGCCGCGGCCCGCATCTGCCCTCGACCGGCCTGATCGGCACCTCCTTCAAGCTGATGAAGGTGGCCGGCGCCTATTGGCGCGGCGATGCCAACAACCCGATGCTGTCGCGCATCTACGGCACGGCGTGGCTGAACGACAAGGACCTGCAGTCCTACCTCACCATGCTGGAGGAAGCCGAGAAGCGCGACCATCGCCGGCTCGGCCGCGAGATGGATCTCTTCCACTTCCAGGAGGAGGGGCCGGGCGTCGTCTTCTGGCACGCCAAGGGCTGGTCGCTGTTCCAGAGCCTCACCGCCTACATGCGCCGCCGCCTCGCCGAGGACTATCAGGAGGTCAACGCGCCTCAGGTCCTCGACAAGTCGCTTTGGGAGACCTCGGGTCACTGGGGCTGGTACCAGGAGAGCATGTTCGCGGTGAAGTCGGCCTATGCCTTCACCCACGAGGACGACCCGGAAGCCGACGCGCGCGTCTTCGCGCTGAAGCCGATGAACTGTCCCGGCCACATGCAGATCTTCAAGCACGGCTTGAAGTCCTACCGTGAACTGCCGATGCGGCTTGCGGAATTCGGCATGGTGCATCGCTACGAGGCGTCGGGCGCCATGCACGGTCTGATGCGCGTGCGCGGCTTCACCCAGGACGACGCGCACATCTTCTGCACCGACGACCAGATGGCCGACGAGTGCATGAAGATCAACGACCTGATCCTCTCGGTCTATTCCGACTTCGGCTTCGACGAGATCGTCGTCAAGCTGTCGACCCGGCCGGAGAAGCGCGTCGGTTCGGACGCCCTGTGGGATCGCGCCGAGACGGTGATGACCGAGGTGCTGAAGACCATCGAGGCGCAGTCGGGCGGCCGCATCAAGACCGGCATCAACCCGGGCGAGGGCGCGTTCTACGGTCCGAAGTTCGAATACACCCTGCGCGACGCCATCGGCCGCGAGTGGCAGTGCGGCACCACGCAGGTCGACTTCAACCTGCCGGAGCGCTTCGGCGCCTTCTACGTCGACGCCGACGGTTCGAAGAAGGAACCGGTGATGATCCATCGCGCCATCTGCGGCTCGATGGAGCGCTTCCTCGGCATCCTGATCGAGAACTACGCTGGTCACTTCCCGCTGTGGCTGGCGCCGACGCAGGTCGTCGTCACCACCATCACCTCCGATGCCGACGCCTACGCGGCCGAGGTGCACAGGAAGCTGCGCAAGGCCGGCTTCCGCGCCGAGGTCGATCTCAGGAACGAGAAGATCAACTACAAGGTCCGCGAGCACAGCCTCGCCAAGGTCCCGGTCATCCTCGTCTGCGGCAAGCGCGAGGCGGAAGAGGGCACCGTCGCGGTGCGCCGTCTCGGCAGCCAGGCCAACACCGTGAAGTCGCTCGTCGACGTCATCGCCGAGCTGAGGGAAGAGGCGACCCCGCCGGACGTCAAGCGCGAGCGCGACGTCGCGTGAGAAAGACCGCGTCAAGCGCGAGCGCGACGCCGCGTGAGGCGCGAGCGGATCTGAAATGCGGAAGGGCGCCGAGAGGCGCCCTTTTTCGTTCGCGTCACCTTTCGCCGGGGCTGTCCCGTGCCTCGAGCGGAGGTCCTTCATCCTGAGGTGCCCGGCGAAGCCGGGCCTCGAAGGGCGAAGGGCCGAGTGGCACGTCCGTCGTGAGTCTCTGGTCGGACGAGGCTCGCCCCTTAGCATGAAGCCGAACAGGCGGAGATGTGGCGCGAGAGGTGCGCCTTCATCACGCCCCCCGCTCGGCCTCGATCTGCTCGATCGCCTCGACGGTCGCGTCGAATGGAAGCAGGGTCGAGGTGTGGCGGGCCTTGTAGTCGCGCACCGGCTCGAGCAGGGCGAGGTCGGCGAAGCGGCCGGTGGGCACCGGGCCGTTCTCCTTCAGCATGGCGGAGAGTGCGTCGCGCGCCGCGCGGATCTCGGCCGTCGTCGCGCCGATCACGTGGCGGGCGAGGATCGAGGCGGAGGACTGGCCGAGCGCGCAGGCCTTGACCTCGTGGGCGTAGTCGACGACCCGGTCACCGTCGAGGACGAGATCGACGGTGATCTTCGAGCCGCACAGGCGCGAATGGCGCGAGGCGGTGGCCTGTGGCGCGGGAAGCCGTCCGATGCGCGGGATGTCGAGGGCGAGGGCCAGGATCTGCTTGTTGTAGACGTCGTCGATCATGAAAGTCCCTGCCTCGTCGTCCGCCCCCGCACCGAGCGGGTGGCTGGTCCGCGTTCATCGAACGGACCATCGTGAAAAACCGTCGCAGCCCGCCCCTGTCGAAAGGCGGAAGTTTCATTATATAGTCCGAAACGGTGGTCGTGGCAGGATGTCCAATCGGGGCCTCTGCCACGCGTCGGAGAGAATCCCCAGATCCGGTGATCCGGACAGAAGGCGGAACCGTAGATTTGGGTGAAGTGGTCCACCACAAGGAGATCGCATCCATGGATGCCGTCGTCGACGCCCGCCGCGAGGCGGGCTCCGCGAAGTTCGCGCCGGTCGCAAGGCCCAGCCGCGAAGACGCCGAAGCCGCAGTCAAGACCCTGCTCCTCTGGGCCGGAGACGATCCGGACCGCGAGGGCCTGGTCGATACGCCGAAACGGGTCGTGAAGGCCTTCGAGGAGCTCTACAAGGGCTACCGCGAAGATCCCGCCGACGTTCTCGACCGCGTGTTCGAGGAAGTCGAGGGCTACGGATCGATCGTGCTGGTGCGCGACATTCCGTTCCATTCCCACTGCGAGCACCACATGGTGCCCTTCGTCGGCAAGGCGCACATCGCCTATTACCCGAAGAACGGCGTCGTGGGGCTGTCCAAGCTCGCCCGCCTCGTCGACGTCTATGCCCGTCGCCTGCAGACGCAGGAGAGCCTGACGGCGCAGATCGTCGCCGCGATCGAGGAGCATCTCGATCCGCGCGGCGTCGCCATCATGATCGAGGCCGAGCACATGTGCATGTCGATGCGCGGCGTGCAGAAGGCCGGCGTCTCGACGCTGACGACCGAGTTCACCGGCGTCTTCAAGGAAGACTCGGCCGAACAGGCGCGCTTCATGATGATGGTGCGCGGCTCCGGTCGCTGACCGTTCGCAACCCCGCAGAATTCCCGAAGGCCGCGGAGCGATCCGCGGCCTTCGTCGTCTCGGGTCTCCCGGTCGGGCCTCAGCGGCCTTCCCAGGTCGGATGGCGCTTCTCGACGAAGGCGGAGATGCCTTCCTCGGCGTCGCGGGCGAGGAGGTTCTCGACCATGACGCGGGCGGCGTGGTCGTAGGCGTCCGCCAGCCCCATCTCGATCTGGTCGTAGAAGGCCTCCTTGCCGATCTTCAGCGTCAACGGCGACTTCGAGGCGATGATGCGGGCGAGCGCCTCGGTCTCCGCCGTCAGCGCCTCGGCGGCGACGACGCGGTTGACGAGGCCGATGCGGGCGGCCTCCTCGGCGCCGACCGGCGCACCGGTCAAGAGCATCTCCATCGCATTCTTGCGCGGCACGTTGCGCGACAGCGCCACCATCGGCGTCGAGCAGAAGAGGCCGATGTGGACGCCGGGCGTGGCGAACCTGGCGCCGGTCGCGGCGACCGCCAGATCGCAGGAGGCGACGAGCTGGCAGCCGGCGGCGGTGGCGACGCCCGCCACCTCGGCGATCACCGGCTTGGGGCAGCGGACGATCGCCTGCATCAGGCTCGCGCAGGTCTTCATCGTCTCCTCGAAGAAGGCGCGGCCGCGATCGGGGTTCGTCCGTGCCGCGGTGATCTCCTTCAGATCGTGGCCGGCGGAGAAGGCCGGGCCCTCGGCGGCCAGAATCACCACGCGGACGCGTCCGTCGGCCCCGGCATCGGCGATCGCCGCGGCGAGCGCCGTCATCATCCGCATCGACAGCGCGTTGCGGCGAGCGGCGTCGACGAGCGTGATCCGGCGCAGGCCGTCGGCATCGGCGATGGTGATCGGGGCGGTGACAGACATGGGCGATCCTCTCGTATAGGGCTTCTTCTTTTCGTACACGTCGGTCTATTCTAATCGATGAGACGAGCCGGTCGACCCGGACGGAGGTCGAGCCTCGAACAATCGAGCACCGAACAGGGGGAGGGGGGAATGACGACAGCCGCGACGCGGGCCGCACGACCGAAGGGCGTGATGAGCGCGACCGAGGTCGCCGCCTTCATCGAGCGCGAGTTCCCGCAGGTCGCCGACGGCGTCGGCAAGCTGACGATCGAGGAGGCCGACGGCGCCCACGCCCGCGTGCGGCTCGGCGTCGACGGGCGACATCTCAGGCCCGGTGGCACGGTGTCGGGGCCGACGCAGTTCTACCTCGCCGACGTCGCCGCCTTCATCGCGGTGCTGGTGGCGATCGGGCCGATCGGGCTCGCCGTCACCACCTCCGCCAACATCAACTTCCTGCGCAAGCCCACGCCCGCCGACCTCGTCGCCGAGACGAGGCTCCTCAAGCGCGGCAAGCGGCTGGTGGTGGTCGATTGCCTGATCTTCTCCGACGGCGAGGCCGAACCGGTCGCCCATGCGGTGCTCACCTACTCGATTCCGAAGAGCGATGATGCGGTATGATGTTACCATGATATGCGTATTATGATACCGCGCTAGGCAAGTCACGGAATTTATTGACGAATTTCTTCGCCCGCGATTTTCATTTCGCGAAAATCCGCTTGACCGACCGCATGACCTCGCTTATGAGGACACCCGAGGCGGCGGTCCGGAAGGGCCGCCCTCGTCTTTTACGGTTTCGGAGCGGGCGACTGGATCGCCGGTGCCGGGCCGATCGACCGGCACGAGGTAAGACAATGAAGACTTTCTCCGCCAAGCCGGCTGAGGTCGAAAAGAAGTGGGTGATCATCGACGCGAAGGGTCTCGTCGTCGGTCGCCTGGCTTCGCTGATCGCCATGCGTCTGCGTGGCAAGCACCTGCCGACCTTCACGCCGCACGTCGATCTCGGTGACAACGTCATCGTGATCAACGCCGACAAGGTGGTTTTCACCGGCAACAAGTACGAAGACAAGGTCTACTACTGGCACACCGGTTATCCGGGCGGCATCAAGGAGCGCACCGCGCGCAAGATCCTCGAGGGCCGTTTCCCGGAGCGCGTGCTGGAGAAGGCCGTGCAGCGCATGCTGCCGCGCGGGCCGCTCGCCCGTAAGCAGCTGACGCACCTCAAGATCTACGCTGGCGCCACGCATCCGCACGAGGCGCAGCAGCCGGCGGCGCTCGACGTCGCCGCTCTCAACCGCAAGAACGCGAGGGTCTGACAATGGCCGAGATTCAGTCCTTCGAGGAACTGGGCGCCGCCGTCGGTGCCGCCAAGGCCGAAGCCGTGGCCACTCCGGTCCACGAGCGCAAGGTCGATCAGTACGGCCGCGCCTATGCCACCGGCAAGCGCAAGGACGCGGTCGCCCGCGTCTGGCTGACCCGCGGCACCGGCAAGATCACCGTCGACGGCAAGGACTTCAGCGCCTACTTCGCGCGTCCGGTCCTCCAGATGCTGATCCTGCAGCCGATCCTCGCCGCCGATCGCGACGGCCAGTTCGACATCATCGCCACCTGCGAGGGCGGCGGTCTGTCGGGCCAGGCGGGCGCTCTGCGTCACGGCATCTCCAAGGCTCTGACCTATTTCGAGCCCGAGCTGCGCGCCGTCCTGAAGCCCTACGGCTTCCTCACCCGCGACAGCCGCGTGGTCGAGCGCAAGAAGTACGGCAAGCGCAAGGCTCGTCGTTCGTTCCAGTTCTCCAAGCGCTGATCGCGCGGACGAGTTCCGGATTTCGAAAGGGCGGCCTCCGGGCCGCCCTTTCTGCGTTTCGGGCTCGGTTCTTCCGCCTTTGCCGTCACAGGCACTTCAGATAGGCGTCGAAGACCCAGCCGAGCGGGGGACCGAGGGTTCCGTGCATGTCGGAATCGTGGATGTAGGCCCAGCTCTTGCCGGCGACCGTGGTGCGGGTGCGTACCGCCACCCAGACGCCGTTGGCGATGGTGCCGACGATCTTGCCGTTCGGATCGGCGCGCACGTTGAGTTGGGTGCCGGTCGGGTCGGAGACGACGCAGGTGCGGTCGAGTTTCTGGGCGGCGACGGGCAATGCGCCGGATGCCAGGACGGCGAAGGCGGCGAGAGCGAGCGTCGCACGGGCGAGGGCAGGGATCGACATGGGGCACGTCCTCCTGCGGTTCCGCGAGGTCGCGGAGCGAGCGCATGTCGGGGTCGCGCGCGAGGCGCGACCGACCGACGATCGAATGGTAGGGTGTGCGCCCCGCCGTCGTCCAGCCGGACGAGAGGCGGAGCGTAGGACGCGGTGGAGCGCGGAGAGACGAGACGATGGCTACCGGAACCGGTGATCCCCTTCGGCCGCGGCCGACCGACAATGCCGTGTTCGGCCCGCTCTCCGGCGGGGCGGCGGAGCCGACATACGGCGGCGTGCTCTCCTTCATGCGGCGGCGCTATTCGCGCGACCTCGAAGGCGTCGACGTCGCGATCCTCGGCATTCCCTTCGATGCCGCCGTCTCCAATCGGACGGGCTCGCGCTTCGGGCCGCAGGCGATCCGGCGGGCGTCCGCCATTCTCGACGGCGATCCGCAGTATCCGTTCCATTTCGACCCGTTCGAGGTGCTGAACGTCGTCGATCGCGGCGACGTGTCGTGGGACTACGCCCGGCCGTGGGAGGCGCACGACTGCATCCATGCGCAGGCGGCCGAGGTGGTCGTCTCGGGCGCCAAGCTGTTCTCGCTCGGCGGCGATCATTCCGTCACCTATCCGCTGCTCGTGGCGCACGCCGAGAAGCACGGGCCGCTCGCCATCGTCCATTTCGACGCCCATCAGGACACCTGGGGCGACGAGGGGCAGGCGGGGCCGGGGCACTGGACCGATCACGGCGCCTTCGTCCGGCGCGGCGTCGAGGCCGGCGTGATCGACGCGTCGCGCTCGATCCAGATCGGCATCCGCACGCATGCGCCGCGCGACTGCGGCCTCGAGATCGTCTGGAGCTACGAGCTCGAGACGCTGTCGATCGCCGACGTCGTCGCGCGGATCTACGCCCGCGTCGGCGACGCCAGGGCCTACATGACCTTCGACATCGACGCCCTCGACCCGGCCTTCGCGCCGGGGACGGGGACGCCGGTCGCCGGCGGGCTCACCTCGCGCGAGGCGCTGGCGATCCTGCGCGAACTCGGCCGCATCGACTTCGTCGGCGGCGACGTCGTCGAGGTGGCGCCACCCTACGACCACGCCGACCTCACGGCGATCGCCGGCGCGGCGGTCGCCCAGACCTGGCTCGGGCTCGAGGCGGAGAAGCGACGACGCTGACGGAAGGGCGGCCCCGCGCGGCCGCCGTCTTCCCCTCGTCGTCGAAATCCGTCATACGTCCCGACCAGTCTTCCGAGGATCGAATTCCCATGTCCGACACGATCAACGTCGCCATTCTGGGTGCGTCCGGCTACACCGGCGCCGAGCTGTTGCGGTTCCTGCTGAACCATCCGAAGGTCCGCATCGCCGCGCTCACCGCCGATCGCAAGGCCGGCACCACCATCGCCGAAGCCTTCCCGCAGTTCGTCGGCTGCGACCTGCCGCGCCTGATCACCATCGCCGAGGTGGACTGGGCGGGCGTCGATCTCGTCTTCTGCGCCCTGCCGCACGCCACCACCCAGGAGGTGCTGAAGGCGGTGCCGGCGCGGATCAAGATCGTCGATCTCTCCGCCGACTTCCGCCTCTCCGATCCGGCCGCCTACGAGTACTGGTACGGCCACGCCCATCAGGCGCTGGAGCTGCAGAAGGAAGCGGTCTACGGCATCACCGAGTTCGCTCGCGAGGCCGTCGCCGAGGCCCGTCTCGTCGCCAATCCGGGCTGCTACACCACGTGCTCCCAGCTGCCGGTGATCCCGCTGATCGAGGCGGGCGCGATCGATCCGGACGAGATCGTCATCGACGCCAAGTCGGGCGTCACCGGCGCCGGGCGTTCGCTGAAGGAAGCGAACCTCTATTGCGAGGTCGCCGACGGTTTCCATGCCTACGGCGTCGGCCATCACCGCCACATGGCGGAGCTCGAGGAGGGCTTCTCCCGCGCCGCCGGCCGGCCGGTCCTCTGCTCCTTCACGCCGCATCTGGTGCCGATGAACCGCGGCATGCTGGCGACCGTCTACGTCAAGCTCGTGGGCGGGGCGACGCCGCAGTCGATCTCCGAGATCCTCGAAAAGCGCTTCGCCGGCGAGACCTTCGTCAAGGTGCTGCCCTTCGGCACGGCGCCGCAGACCCGCCACGTGCGCGGCTCCAACCGGGCCTACATCGGCGTCTTCGCCGATCGGCGGCCGGGCCGGGCGATCGTCATGTGCGCCATCGACAATCTGGTGAAGGGCGCCTCGGGCCAGGCCATCCAGAACATGAACTGCATGATGGGCTGGCCGGAAGATCTCGGCATCGAGACGGTCGGCGTCTTCCCCTGATCGACCCACCTCTGCGCGACGTCATCGAAGGGCCGGCGGCGACGCCGGCCCTTCTTCGTCGCATGGCTGGACGCGATCCAATTCAATCGATACGACTTTCGTCGTAGACCGTTGGTCGATCGTGGAAAGCCGCAAGTCTCCAAGGGGTTTGCTCAATCCGTTGAAATTTCCCGAAGATTCGGCGCGCTGCCGTCGCATCTGTGGAAACCCGCAATTGAGACGTCGCCGTGCGCGCCGTATGGCGACTTCCCATGCGCGGCACGCGGAGCGGACATCTTGCTCTCGCATGCGTCGAGACGACCGACGAGGGTCGCGGGGACGCCGTCGCGGGGTGACGACCGAGAGGGGGAGACCTTCATGCAGATCCACATGCCCGATCACATCCTGCCGGAGATGCCGCAGGAGGTGCGCAAGAGCTGGCACCAGATCCTCTATGTCCAGGTGCTGATCGCGATCGTGCTCGGCGCGGTCGTCGGCTGGCTGTTCCCGGCCTTCGCCACCAACGAGTGGATCAAGGCGATGGGCGACGGCTTCATCAAGCTGATCAAGATGGTGATCGCGCCGATCATCTTCTGCACCGTGGTGTCGGGCATCGCGCACATCGACGACGCCAAGAAGGTCGGCCGCGTCGGCGTCAAGGCGCTGATCTACTTCGAGATCGTCTCGACCTTCGCGCTCGCCATCGGCCTCATCGTCGGCAACATCGTCGCTCCCGGCCACGGCTTCCACGGCCAGGGCAATGCCGCCGCGGTCGCCCAGTTCACCGCGCCGGAGAAGCAGCAGAAGTCGGTCGACTTCGTCATGAACATCATCCCGGACAGCGTCGTCGGCGCCTTCGCCAAGGGCGACGTGCTGCAGGTGCTGCTGTTCTCGATCCTCTTCGGCTTCGCGCTGATGATGCTCGGCGACAAGGGCAAGCCGGTGCGCACCCTGATCGACGACGTCGCGATGGGCGTGTTCGGTGTCATCGGCATCGTCATGAAGGCCGCCCCGATCGGCGCCTTCGGCGCCATGGCCTACACCATCGGCAAGTTCGGCCCGCAGGCGCTCGGCAATCTCGCCGGCCTGATCGCCACCTTCTATCTGACCGCCGCGCTGTTCGTCTTCCTGGTGCTCGGCACCATCGCCCGCATCGCCGGCTTCTCGATCTTCAAGTTCCTCGCCTACATCAAGGACGAGCTGCTGATCGTGCTCGGCACCTCCTCGTCGGAGAGCGCCCTGCCGCAGATCATGGCCAAGCTCCAGCGTGCCGGTTGCTCCAAGCCGGTCGTGGGTCTGGTGGTTCCGACGGGTTACTCGTTCAACCTCGACGGCACCAACATCTACATGACGCTCGCCACGCTGTTCATCAGCCAGGCGCTCGGCTTCGACCTGTCCTTCCAGCAGCAGCTGATCATCCTGGTCGTCGCCATGCTGACCTCGAAGGGTGCCTCGGGCATCACTGGCGCCGGCTTCGTGACGCTGGCCGCCACCCTCGCCGTCGTCGATCCGCGCCTCGTCCCGGGCATGGCGATCGTTCTCGGCATCGACAAGTTCATGTCGGAATGCCGCGCGCTCACCAACATCATCGGCAACGGCGTCGCCACCGTGGTCGTGGCCTGGTGGGAGGGCGAGCTCGATCGCGACAAGCTCCACGCCGCGCTGAACCCGACCAAGGCGGTCGCCGCCCCGGCCGGTGCCGACCAGACCGAGGCCGCTCCGGCGGAGTGATCGGTCGACCTTCTCCCGAGAAGACCTGCCCGCCCGGAGCGATCCGGGCGGGCTCTTTCGTTTCGGACTTCCGGAAACCCCGCGGACGTGGCATCCCTCGCGGCGGTTCGGTGCCCGCCCACGCGGGAGAATCGGGAACGCGGTGGAAGTCCGCGACGTGCCCAACACCGTGAAGGGGGACTGCTCCGACACCCCGCGAGGGGAGAGCCACCGGGCGACCGGGAAGGCGTCGGAGCGGGGTGATCCTCAGTCGGGAGACCGGCCGAGCCGAAGAGGTCCCAGCGTCTGGTCGGCGCCGGGTCGCGTCGACACGAGGGGATCATCGATGTCGCGCACCACCTTCGCGCCCGCCGCCGCGGGCGATCATGCGTCGCCGTCGCCGTCGCCGTCGTCGTCGTCGTCCGCCGTCCCGCCCGAGGGCGACGGTCTCGTCATGGCCGACTTCTCCGCCTTCGACGAGGCCGATCGCGCCGCCGTCTACCGCGCCATCGCGACGCGGCGCGACGTGCGCGGCGAGTTTAGGCCGGATCCGATCGAACCGGATGTACTGCGGCGCCTGCTCGAGGCGGCGCACCGGGCGCCGTCGGTCGGCTTCATGCAGCCGTGGAACTTCCTCGTCCTGCGCGATCCGGCGGTGCGGGCGCAGCTCCACGACGCCTTCCTCGAGGCACGCGAGCGCGAGGCGGCGCTCTTCCCGGACGACCGGGCGGCGATCCATCGCCGGCTGAAGCTCGAGGGGCTGCGCGAGGCGCCGGTCGTCGTCGTCGTCACCTGCGACCGCGATCGGGCTGGACCGGTGGTGCTGGGGCGGAGCGCCGATCCGGCGACGGATCTCTACAGCTGCGTCTGCGCGGTGCAGAACCTGTGGCTGGCGGCTCGGGCGGAAGGCATCGGCGTCGGCTGGGTCTCGATCCTCGACAAGGACCGGGTGCGCGCCGTGCTCGGCATTCCGGAGGCGATCGAGATCGTCGCCTGCCTCTGTCTCGGCCGGGTCGACGCCGCCTTCGCCTCGCCGGAACTGGAGCAGCGGGGATGGCGGCAGCGGCTGTCGCTCGACGACCTCGTCTTCGAAGAGGCGTGGGGGCAGCGCGCCGCCGACGATCAGGGCACGATGCGGGCGTGGACCACGGCGACCTCGTCGGCGTAGACGCGGCGCCAGCCGGGCGAGCGGTCGAGGAGATCGATCGCCGCCGTGCCGGTGGACAGCAGCGTCCAGCCGATCTTCGGATCGGAAAAGACCTTGTCGAAGCTCGACAGCCCCTGCAGCGACACCGCCCTGCGATAGAGCGCGACGCGCTTGCCGCCGTAGAGCTCGGTGCGGCCGTCGATGAAGGTCGGGACCCCTCGCGCGATCAGGAAGCCGCCGAAGCCGTAGTCGTTCAGCACCGCGCCGGTCACGCCGGCGGCACGGGCGGCGGCGAGGGCCTCGGCGGGGGCATTGTCGCGCGGCGGGGCGATGTCGCGCAGCGGCAGCGTCGCCGCGGCGAGGAGGGCGAGGACGAGGGCACCGATCGTCAGGGCCCGCGGTGGGGGCGGGACGTCGCCGTCCGGCCGGCCGATGCGGGCGGCGATCGGCTCGATCGCCACCAGCGTGCCGACCAGCGTCAGCAGCGCGGTGTGGCGGACATGGGCGAGCGCCATGTGGAAGAGCAGGAGCAGCAGCAGCAGCCGCGCGAGCGGGATGCGGGCGCCCGCCGTGGCGAGCAACGCGATCACCGGCAGCAGCACCGCTTCCAGCGGGTTGAAGCCGGCGAAACTCTGCGGCCGCCATTCCATGATCGAATCCTGCAGCCCCTCGATGCCGATCACCGAGAAGGCGGCCTTCCAGGTGCCCCAGCCGTAGGGATGCACCAGCGTCGCCAACGCCGCGGCGAGGCCGAAGAGGCCCCAGCGCAGGGCGAGACCGCGGCGATCGGCCGGATCGGCCCGCATCAGCGCCTCGAGCGCGACGATCGGCACGACGCCGAGGCCGAAGAGCCAGGAGGCGTGGAGATTGGCCCAGACCACCATCACCAGGAGGAGTGCGGGGCGGGGCGCGCGGGCCTCTTCCGCCGCACGGAGGAGGCCGAGCGTCCACAGGACCGTCGGCAACCAGGCGAGCGCGTGCGGCCGGGCGAGGATCTGGCCGGCCATCAGCATGTAGACCAGGGCGAGCACCAGCGGCGTCACCAGCGCCGGCAGGCGGGCGAAGGCCTCGCGTGCCAGCACCAGCACGGCGGCGGTGGCGACGGCGGCGGTCAGCGCCACCACGCCCGCCCAGCCGGCGAGGCGGAAGGCGAGGGCGAAGAGCACCTGGCTCAGCCATTCCTTGGCGATCCACGGCTCGCCCGCGACCGTGTGCGACCACAGGTCGACGGTCGGGAAGGCGCGGTGCGTCAGGATCCAGTTGCCGATCGTCGCGTGCCACATCGAATCGGGATCGCCGAGGACGCGGGAGCCGCTCGCCGCCAGCAGCGCGAAGAGGAGGGCTGCGGTCGCGACGAGCGTCGCCGTCGGCACCTTCGCCCGTGGCACGGGCGGTGCGAGCACGGCGAGCGAGCGCAGGAAGGCGAGCACGGGCGAGGAGGCGTGATCGGGCATGGCGGGCCGGCGTGCGAGAGGCGAGGGGCGCGACGGCGTCGCGGCCCGAAACCCGGAGGGGCTTCGAGCCGCGAGCGTGTCACGATCCACCTTGCGATAGTCTCAACGCCGGAGCGTTTCCGGGCGGGCGCCCTGCGCGATCACGCCTTGACGCGGACGTAGGAGCCCGGCGCGTCCTCGATGATCTTCAGCTTGCCGCCGCCGGGCTCGCGCGCCGGCACCATCTCGGGGGCGAGCGAGAACAGCCAGTCGCGCCAGTGCGGCCACCAGGTGCCGGGGTGCTCGGTCGCCTTCGCATACCAGCCCTCGATGGTGCCCTCGACCCTGGGGCCGGTCCAGAACTGGTACTTCGGCTTGTCGGCCGGGTTGACCACGCCGGCGATGTGGCCGGAGCCGCCGACCACGAACTGGACCTCGCCGCCGAAGAACTTCGATCCCTCGAACACCGACTTCGCCGGGGCGATGTGGTCCTCGCGGGCGGCGAGGTTGTAGATCGGGATCGTCACCTTGGAGAGGTCGAGCTTGACGCCCGCCAGCTCCATCTTGCCCTTGGTGAGGTTGTTCTCGAGGTAGCAGTTGCGCAGGTAGTAGCTGTGGTTGGCCGCCGGCATGCGCGTACTGTCGGAGTTCCAGTAGAGCAGGTCGAAGGGGAAGGGCTCCTTGCCCTTCAGGTAGTTGTTGACGAAATAGGGCCAGATCAGGTCGTTCGAGCGCAGCATGTTGAAGGCCGTCGCCATCGAGCGGCCCTCGAGATAGCCGTGCTCGGCCATCTTGGCCTCGACGATGCCGATCTGGTCCTCGTCGACGAAGACCATCAGCTCGCCGGCATGGGTGAAGTCGACCTGGGTGGTGAAGAGCGTCGCCGACCTGATCCGGTCGTCGCCGGTCGCGGCGCACCAGGCGAGCGTCACCGACAGCAGCGTGCCGCCGACGCAGTAGCCGATGGTGTCGACCTCGCGCTCGCCGGTCGCCTTCTCGATCACGTCGATGCTCTCGAGAATGCCTTCCTTCATGTAGTGTTCGAAGGACTTCTTGGCCTGATGCTCGTCCGGGTTGACCCAGGAGACGACGAAGACCGTGAACCCTTGCGCCACCGCCCAGCGGATGAAGCTCTTCTCGGGGTTGAGATCGAGAATGTAGAACTTGTTGATCCACGGCGGCACGATCAGCAGCGGCCGCTTGCGCACCGTCTCGGTGGTCGGCGTGTACTGGATCAGCTGGCAGACGTCGTTCTGCCAGATCACCTTGCCGGGGGTCATGGCGAGGTTCTCGCCGACCTTGAAGCGGCTCGGATCGGACTGACGGATCTTCAGATCACCGCCGCCGGCGACGATGTCCTCGGCGAACATCCGCATGCCGCGCACGAGGTTCTCGCCGTTCGAGGACAGCGTCTCGCGCAACAGCTCGGGGTTGGTGACGAGGAAGTTCGAGGGCGCCAGTGCCGCCGTGATCTGGCGCATCCAGAACTCGGCCTTGGTGCGGGTGCGTTCGTCGAGCTCGGCCTGCTGGACGAGATCCTCGGCCCAGCGCGAGGTGATCAGATAGAACTGCTTCAGGAAGTCGAAGAAGGCGTTTTCCTGCCACTCCGGATCGGCGAAGCGCTTGTCCTTGGGGTCGGGCGAGGCGACGGGGTCGGGATGGTCGCCGGACATGCGGCGCAGCGTCGCCGACCACAGGTCCATCCAGCCGCCGACCAGACGGGTCTGGGCCTCGATGGTGCGGGCGGGATCGGCCAGCCACCACTCGCCGACATGGGCGAGGGTCTTGGTGACGATCGCGAGCTCCTCGGCGAGGTCGGACTTCAGCTTGCCCTGCTCGCGCGGCTCGATATAGGCGGCGGCGGCGCGCCCGGCCTGTTCGATCGCGCGCGCGATGTTCGTGGCGAAGGCGTCCGGGTTGTTCACGAAATAGCGCAGAAGCGGATTCTGCTCGTTTTCGGCCATGAACGTCTCTCTTCCCTTCCGACGGTCGATCTGCTTCTTTCCGTGGCCGGGCCGTCGGAACCCATTGTTCACCACGTCGGGCCGTCTGCGACCTCTGGTTCTGGTGACATGTGTCGCCGAACGAGTATGATCGCATGGAACCCTTGTCTGAACGGGATGCTCGCAGGTCGTGACGAAACGGGCAACGCAGAATCTCATAGCACAAAGACGAGTGCCGATCGTCGCGCTCGGCGCATCGCTGATCGCCGGTCTCGTCGCGGGCTGCTCCTCCGGCGACTACGTCGTCGGCTCGTCTTCGGTGCCCGCGCCGACGACCCGCACGGCCGTGGCCGCGCCGGCTGCCGTGCCGCAGGTGCCGGGCGGTGCGCCGACCACGGCCTTCGTCCACACGCCCGGGAACGCCAATGCCGGTCTCTCCAGCGCGACCGGACAGGACGGCTATCCCAACATCAACGTCGACACCGCGCGCCGCCTCGGCACGCCGGTGCGCAACGCCGCCGACCAGGACAGGCTCGAGGCCGAGCTCCTGGCGCTGGGCGCCCGTCAGCGCGCCGGTGCCGACGCCTCGGCGCCGTCCTCGGTGATCGGCGAGCTCAAGGACCTCGGCCGTCGCTCCAAGACCGACGCCGAGAAGCTGATCGAATCCGGCGCCGTGCCGGAATGACGCCCGGACCGTACGCGAGGGCGTCGAGCTCTTCGCGCGCGGAGGCGACATCGGCGGGTGCCAAGTTCATCGACATCTGCTAAAAGGCGGTCCCCTCGCCGGGCAGGACGCCCGGTCGGGGCGCCGCGAATCGTGCCGGTTCGCCGGGGCAGGAGGCCTCGCGCGAGCTGATCGGCACGAACGGACGTGACGACGTGACTTCGTCGTCCGCGCGCCGAAGACACATGGGCGACGCGACGACGCCGACGAGAAGGTCAGGACCGATGGACGAGTTTCACAAGATCCGGCGACTGCCGGTTTACGTCTTCGAACAGGTCAACCGTCTCAAGGCACAGGCACGAGCTCGTGGCGCCGACATCATCGATCTCGGCATGGGCAACCCCGATCTGCCGACCCCGCGCTTCATCGAGGAAAAGCTGATCGAGACGATCGGCAAGCCGCGCACCAACCGCTATTCGACCTCGAAGGGCATCCCCGGTCTGCGGCGCGCCCAGGCGCACTACTACGAGCGCCGCTTCGGCGTGAAGCTCAATCCCGACACCCAGATCGTCGCGACGCTGGGCTCGAAGGAAGGCTTCGCCAACATGGCGCAGGCGATCACGGCGCCGGGCGACGTGGTGCTCTGCCCGAACCCGTCCTATCCGATCCACGCCTTCGGCTTCCTGATGGTCGGCGGCGTCATCCGCTCGATCCCGATCGAGCCGGGGCCGGAGTTCTTCCGGGCGATGGAGCGGGCGGTCATCCACTCGATCCCCAAGCCGATCGCCGTCA
Organism: Pinisolibacter sp. DMC100; assembly: GCF_056313705.1. NCBI lineage: Bacteria > Pseudomonadati > Pseudomonadota > Alphaproteobacteria > Hyphomicrobiales > Ancalomicrobiaceae > Pinisolibacter > Pinisolibacter sp. DMC100. The sequence goes on from NZ_JBQUZT010000002.1 coordinate 125,363, forward strand.
TCCTGTGCTATCCGTCGAACCCGACGGCGGTGACCGCCGATCTCGATTTCTACAAGGACGTCATCGCCTTCGCCAAGAAGCACGAGCTCTTCGTGCTGTCGGATCTCGCCTATTCCGAGATCTATTTCGACGACACGCCGCCGCCCTCGGTGCTGCAGGTGCCGGGCGCCATGGACGTGGCGGCGGAGTTCACCTCCATGTCGAAGTCCTTCTCGATGCCGGGCTGGCGCATGGGCTTCGCCGTCGGCAACGAACGGCTGATCGCGGCGCTGACGCGGGTCAAGTCCTACCTCGACTACGGCGCCTACACGCCGATCCAGGTGGCGGCTAGCCATGCGCTCAACTCCGGCGACGAGTGCATCGCCGAGATCCGCGAGGTCTACAAGAAGCGCCGCGACGTGATGGTCGAGGCCTTCAACGCCGCCGGCTTCCCGATTCCGGCGCCCAAGGCCTCGATGTTCGCCTGGGCCAAGATCCCGGAGAAGTTCCGTCACCTCGGCTCGGTGGAGTTCTCCAAGCTCCTGATCGAAAAGGCCGACGTGGCGGTGGCGCCGGGCATCGGCTTCGGTGAGCAGGGCGACGAATACGTCCGCGTCGCGCTGGTGGAGAACGAGCAGCGCCTGCGTCAGGCGGCGCGCAACATCCGCCGCTTCTTCGAGACGGCCGACCAGACGCTGCACAACGTCATCCCGCTGAGCGCGAACGGCTGATCGACCGCGCTCGTCAAGATCTCGGCCCGGGCGGCGGTCGCCGACCGCCCCCGGCACCTCGATGGAAGCCGAACATGCAATCCTCTCTCCGTCTCGGCATCGCCGGTCTCGGCGTCGTCGGTGCCTCCGTGGTCGGCGTGCTGCAGAAACACGCGGCCGACCTGTCGCAGCGCTGCGGTCGCAAGATCACGGTGCGCGCCGTCTGCGCCCGTGACCGCACCAAGGATCGTGGCGTCGACCTCTCGGGCATGAACTGGTTCCAGGACCCGGTGAAGCTCGCCGAGAGCCCCGACATCGACGTCTTCGTCGAGCTGATGGGCGGCGCCGGCGGCGTCGCCGAGGCTTCGGTGCGTGCGGCGCTCGCCTCCGGCAAGCACGTCGTCACCGCCAACAAGGCGCTGCTCGCCAAGCACGGCGTCGAACTCGCCCGTCTGGCGGAAGAGAAGGGCGTCAGCCTCAACTTCGAGGCGGCGGTCGCCGGTGGCATCCCGATCATCAAGACGCTGCGCGAGAGCCTCGCCGGCAATCGCGTCGATCGGGTCTTCGGTATCCTCAACGGCACCTGCAACTACATCCTGACGCGGATGCAGGCCGAGCGGCTGACCTTCGACGTCTGCGTCAAGGAAGCCCAGCGGCTCGGCTATGCCGAGGCCGATCCGACCTTCGACGTCGGCGGCTTCGACACCGCCCACAAGCTGGCGCTGCTGACGTCGCTCGCCTTCGGCACGCAGATCGATGCCGATCGGATCGCGATCGAAGGCATCGAGGCGATCACCCTCGACGACATCGAGAAGGCCGACGAGCTCGGCTACAAGATCAAGCTGCTCGGCATCGCCGAGCGCGCGGCCGGCGGCGGCATCGAGCAGCGGGTCCATCCGACCATGGTGCCGAAGTCCTCGGCCATCGCCCGCATCGACGGCGTGCTCAACGCCGTCGCGGTCGAGGCGGACTACGTCGGCAAGCTGATGCTGGTCGGCCCGGGGGCGGGCGGCGACGCCACCGCCTCGTCGGTCGTCTCCGACATCGCCGACATCGCCCGCGGCACGGCGCTGTCGACCATGGGCAAGCCGTCCGAGCACATGGCGCCGTATCTCTCGTCGAACGGCTCGGGCCATTCCGGCGGCTACTACGTCCGCCTCGAGGTGCACGACCGTCCCGGCGCCTTCGCGGCGATCGCGACGCGGATGGCCGAGCGCGGCATCAGCCTCGAATCGATCGTCCAGCGCGCCCGCCGGCCTTCCGCCGATGCGCCCGACGCGGTCACGCCGAACGAGCCGCAGCCGGTGATCATGCTGACCTACCGGACCACCGAGGCCGCCATTCGCGCAGCGCTTTCGGACATCGAGGGCGACGGACACGTCGCCTCGACGCCGCGCTTCATCCGTATCGAGACCTTCTGAACGAGGCTCGAAGCCCGCCGAGGCGGGAACAGGGGAGACAGCCGATGCCGTCGGCCAAGACGAAGACGCACAGGCCCGAAGAGGCCGTGGCGCTCGATCGGATCCTGACCTTGGAACTGGCGCGCACCACCGAGCGCACCGCCGTCGCCGCCGCCCGCCTGCGCGGCCGTGGCGACGAGATCGCCGCCGACAAGGTGGCGGTCGCCGCCATGCGGCGCGAGCTCAACCGCCTGCCCGTCGAGGGAACGGTCGTCATCGGCGAGGGCGAGCGCGACGAGGTCGAGGAGCTGTGGATCGGCGAGACCGTCGGCACCGGCAAGGGCCCGGCGGTCGACATCGCCGTGGTGCCGCTCGAGGGCACGACGATCTGCGCCAAGAACCTGCCGAATTCGATCTCGGTCGTCGCCGTGGCCGAGGCCGGCAGCCTGCTCAAGGCGCCCGACGTCTACATGGACAAGATCGCCATCGGTCCGGGTTATCCGGCAGGCCTCGTCGGGCTCGACCGTACGCCGGCCGAGAACATCAGGGCACTCGCCGAAGCCAAGGGCGTGCCGATCTCCGAGATCACCGCCTGCATCCTCGACCGGCCGCGCCACGCGCGGCTGATCGAGGAGGTGCGGGCGGTCGGCGCCTCGATCCGGCTGATCGGCGACGGCGACGTCGCCTCGGTCATCCACACGACCGAACCGGACGAGACCGGCATCGACATCCATCTCGGCATCGGCGGCGCGCCCGAGGGCGTGCTGGCGGCGGCGGCGCTGCGCTGCATCGGCGGGCAGATGGAAGGCCGGCTGATGCTCGACCGGCCCGACAAGATCGCGCGGGCCCGCGATCTCGGCATCACCGACCCGCACAAGGTCTACGGCCTCGAGGAGATGGTGCGGGGCGACGTGCTCTTCGCCGCCACCGGCATCACCGACGGCAACTTCCTCAACGGGGTGAAGTTCGGCCGCGGCCAGATCACCACCCACACGGTGGTGATGCGCTCGTCCTCCGGCACGGTGCGCTGGATCCGGGCGCGGCACATGCACTCCGACAAGTTCGAGGTGTGACCGGGACCGGCCGCCGGGCGTGCCGCGGGCTTTGCCGCGGTGCGGTCTCGCGGCAGGATCGCGGGCGACACCGATTCTCCGCGGGGCACGAGCCATGCGACTGACCGGGTTTGCCGAGGAAGACGACGCGCGCGCCGTGCTCGGCGTGACCGCGTCCGCATCCGGCCGCGCCTGGCGCGACCGGCTCGACGTCGCCGGCGCGCAAGCCGCGCTCGGCATGGCCCAGCGGCTCGACCTGCCCGAGATCGTCGCGCGCGTCCTCGCCGGTCGCGGCGTCGGTGTCGACGAGGCGCGCGACTTCCTCGATCCGACCGTCAAGGCCCTGATGCCCGATCCCTCGACCGTCACGGCGATGGACGAAGGTGCGGCACGGCTCGCCGATGCGGTCGAACGCGGCGAGCAAATCGCGCTCTTCGCCGACTACGACGTCGACGGTGCGACCTCGGCGGCGTTGGTGAAGCGCCATCTCGTCCGCTTGGGGCTCGAGCCGCTGGTCTACGTGCCGGATCGCCTGATCGAGGGCTACGGGCCGAACGCGGAAGCGATCGAAGGGCTGGCGCGGGCCGGTGCGAGCCTCCTCGTCACGCTCGACTGCGGCTCGACCAGTTTCGAGGCGCTGGATCACGCCCGCGCCCTCGGGCTCGAGACGGTGGTGATCGATCACCACCAGTGCGGCGTCGATCTGCCGCCGGCGCTCGCGGTGATCAATCCCAACCGTCACGACGATCTCTCCGGCCTCGGCCATCTCTCCGCCGTCGGCGTCGCCTTCGTGACGATGGTGGCGCTGTCGCGCGAGCTCAGGCGTCGCGGCTTCTTCGCGGGGCGGAAGGAGCCCGATCTCCTGACGCTGCTCGACCTCGTGGCGCTCGGCACGGTCGCCGACGTGGTGCCGCTCCTCGGGCTCAACCGCGCCTTCGTGGTCAAGGGCCTGCAGGTGGCACGCAAGCGCGGCAACGTCGGGCTCGCGGCGCTCGCCGCCGTGGCGCGGGTCAACGGGCCGCTGTCGCCCTATCACCTCGGCTTCCTGATCGGGCCGCGCATCAATGCCGGCGGGCGCATCGGCGATGCCGGGCTCGGCTCGCGGCTGCTCGCCACCGACGATCCGGTCGAGGCCGAGCGCATCGCCGCCGAACTCGACCGGCTCAACAAGGAGCGGCAGGTGATGGAGGCGGCGATGGTCGAGGAGGCCGACGCCCAGGTCGTCGCCCGCCACGGCACCGATCCCGGCCCGATCGTCGTCGTCGGCTCGCCCGACTGGCACCCCGGTGTCGTCGGCCTGATCGCCTCGCGCCTCAAGGAGCGCTGGCACCGGCCCGCGCTCGCGGTCTCCTTCGATCGCGGCGATCTCGGCACCGGCTCGGCGCGCTCGGTCGCCGGCGTCGATCTCGGCGCGGCGGTGCGCGCCGCCGTCGAGGCGGGGCTGGCGGTCAAGGGCGGCGGCCACAAGATGGCGGCGGGCCTGACGGTCTCGCGCGACCGGCTCGACGCGGTGCGCGACTTCCTCTCGGAGCGGATCGCCGCGGGCGTCGAGGCGGCGCTGGAGCGGCGCGATCTCGCGATCGACGGCGCGCTGACGGCGGCGGGCGCCACCGTGAACCTCGTCGAGACGATCGAACGGGCCGGGCCCTTCGGTGCCGGTCAGCCCGAACCGCTCTTCGCCTTCCCGGCGCACCGCGTCACCTTCGCCGACGAAGTGGGGCAGGGGCACGTGCGGGCGACGCTGGCGGCGGGAAACGGCTCGACCCTCAAGGCGATCGCCTTCCGCGCGGCGAACGAGCCGATCGGTCGGACCATCCTGGATGCACGCGGCGAGACGCTGCACGTGGTGGGTGCGCTCGGTCTGGACCACTGGCAAGGTGATGCAAGAGTGCAACTACGCATCGTCGATGTCTGCCGACCGCGGATCGGGGGCTTGTGACGCCCGAATTATTCCCCTTTCTGGGGCCAGAGATTCACCATTCGGTAACGTGAAGGATTCGATCCTGTCGGAGCCGTGTGTTGCCGAATTCGAGGGTTTTTCATGTCTGTCATCGGGGAAGGCGTCGTCGTGAGCATGGTCGACAGCGGAGAGAAGATTCGGGTTTCGCGGCGGGATCGCCGCCTCGTTCGTGCCGCGCTGGCGATCATCGCCGTGCTGGCCGTGACCGACGCGGTTCTCTATCTCGGCCAGATCATCTGATCGCGTCCGGCGCCTCTGTGCGCCGCGATCCGTCGAAAAAAGACGCCGCCTTCGGGCGGCGTCTTTTTCATGTCCGCCTCATTTCGGGCGGTCGCCCCGGTCCCGCCCGAGCCACCAGCCGGCAGCGAGCAGTACGGCGAGGACACCCGCCGCGACCAGCACGAAGAGGCCGAGTTCGCCGGCGCGGGCCGCGCCGACGCCCTGGCGGGTGACGATCGCCACGAGCGCCAGCACCAGTGCCGCTGCGCCGAGACGGCCGGGATCGCGCATGAAGGAGCGGGGATCCTTCGCCATGAAACCTCCTCAGCCGCCGGTGAGTTCGCCGAGCAGCCCATCGAGTGCGCCGACGAGGGCATCGACGTGCGTGTCGGTGGTCGAAGGCGCGATCAGCATCATGTTGTGGAAGGGCGTGATGACGAGGCCTCGCTCGATCAGGGCGAGGCGCAGCGCGCCCTCGATCTCGGCGTCGCCGATCAGCGCCGCCTCGCCGCCGGTGCGCGGCCGCGTGGGCGACAGCATGAATTCGACCCGGGCTCCGACCGAGGTGACGACCCAGGGCAGGCCGTGCCGGGCGATGACGCCCTCGAGGGCGCGCGCGAGGCGGCCGGCGCGGGCGATCATGCCGGCGTAGGCCTCCTCCGTCATGACCTCGGCGAGGTTCGCCCGCATGGCGGCGACGGCGAGGGCATTGGCGGTCAGCGTCGTGCCCATGCCGGAATAGCCGGGCGTGGCGGCACGGGCGGCGCGCATGGCGCGTTCGACCTCTTCCGTGAAGCCCCAGACCGCGGCGGGCAGGCCGCCGGCGATCGGCTTGCCGACGACGAAGAAGTCGGGTTCGAGCCCGTGGGCGCGGGTGTAGCCGCCGGGGCCGGAGGAGATCGTGTGGGTCTCGTCGATGGCGAGCAGCGTGCCGTGGCGGCGGGTGATCTCACGCAGGCGTTCGTGATAGCCGGGCTCGGGCAACACCATGCCGATGTTGGTCATCACCGGTTCGGCGAGCACCAGCGCCACCGAGCGGTCGGCGAGCGCTTCCTCGAGGGCGGCCGTGTCGTTGAACTGGACGACGCGGGTGTGCTCGGCGAGCGGCCAGACCTGGCCCATCAGGCCGGGGCGCAGGATCGGCTTTCCGTCTCTCAAGCGGACGTGGGTGTCGTCGACCGCGCCGTGATAGGCGCCGTCGAAGATCAGGATGTCGGGCCGGCCCGTCGCGGCGCGCGCCCAGCGGATCACCGAGCGGTTGGCGTCCGACGCCGTCATGGTGATCTGCCAGCGCGGCAGGCCGAAGCGCCCGGCGAGCATGCGGCCGACCTCGGGGACGAGGGCGGACGGCATCATCGCCGTCATGCCGCGCGCCGCCTGTCGCTCGATCGCGGCGACGACGGGCGCCGGCGCATGGCCGAACATCGAGCCGGTGTCGCCGAGGCAGAAGTCGATGTGGGCGATGCCGTCGACGTCGATCAGCGTCGAGCCGTGGGCCTCGCTCACGAAGAGCGGGAAGGGCAGGCCCCAGTCGGTCATCCAGTGGAGCGGCACGCCGTCGAGCCAGTGTTCGGCCGCCTCGCGTGCCAGTGCGGCGGAGCGGAGGCGACGCTCGGCGAAGCGGGCGCGTTCGCGCGCGGTCAGCGCCGCGAGGCGTGAAAGGTCGATGCCGTGGCGGCGGCCGGAGGCCGGGAACTGGGTCTCGCTGGTCGTCATGTCGTCCTCGATCGCGACGGGGGCACGAAACTGTGCGATCGCTCGAGGAGGAAGGCAAGCGACCTCAGCGCAACGACAGCGCCGCCAGAGTCATGGCGATGAGGCAGACGAGCACGAAGGCGTCGAAGCCGGTGATCGAGGGCAGGCGAGAGAAGAGACGAGACAGAGCGGTCATGCCGAACATCCCGATACGCGACGGAAACCGGAGGGTGCGTGTTGGAAACACGAGAATCGTGACATCGACGTGACGAACGTCAAGCGACCGACCACGCACACGGAAATTTGTTCGTGTGACGGGGGTGCTGTCGCTCGTGCGGCGTCTCCGGCACACTCGAATCCCACGACTCGAACGATTCGCACGCGGCTCCTCTTGTCGTCACGACGGCGGCGAGCCAGATTTGACGAGGGACGGGTCAGAGGAGACGCCCATGGTCGTCGATTCCTCCCGAACGATCGGCCCCGCCACGGGTGCGGCGGCGAGCGGTCTCGATCTGTCGAGCCTGTCCACCGGTCGCCAGCTCGAGGCGCGGGTGACGGCGCTCGCCGGTCAGATGGCGACGCTGGCGAGTCGTCACGGCACGCTCGAAGTCGATCTCGGCAAGGCCAAGGTCGCGGTCGGCGACGTCCTGCGCTTCGAAGTGCAGGCGGTGCCGGGCGGTGACGGCAAGAGCGGCATCCGCCTCGAACTCCTGCCGAACGAACAACCGACCACGACGCAGGCAGCGACGGCTCCCGCGGTCGATCCGGCGCGCGCGGCGCTGGGGCGGGCGGTGGCGCGGGCGGTGACGGCGCAGAGCGGTCTGGCACCGCTCTACGGTGCGCTGTCCGGCCTGTCGAGCGCGCCGGCCGGCAACGTGCCCGATCCGGTTCGCTCGATCGTCGACCAGATCCTCGGCGGGCGGTTGGCCGCGTCGGGGTCGGTCTCGGCGGCCTCGGTGGCGGCGGCCTTCCGCAATTCCGGGCTCTTCACGGAGTCGACGCGCGCGGCGCGCGGCGGCGTGGCGGCGCCCGCAGGCGATCAGGATCTGAAGGCGGTCTTCACCTCACTGCGCGACGCGCTCACCAAGTGGGTCGGCAACGCCGCGCCGGCCGGATCGGCGACGGCGGGGACCGCCGCAGCAGCTTCGACGGCGTCGGCGACGACGGGCGGCGCCGCGGCTGGGCAGGCGGGCACGCCGGCTCAGCGTGCGGCGACGGGCGGCGAGGCGCCGGCCTCGTCGAGTGGGCTCGCGGTGCGTGCGGCCTATGGCGGGGCGGCGCAGGCGGCCGCCGCGGCTCAGCCGCAGACTTCCGGCCAGCCCCAGACCGCGCCGACCTCGTCCGGCCGGACCCAGGTGCCGCCGGACGTTCTGCCCGATGGCCGCGGTCGTCTGGCCGCCGCAGCCTATGGCGTGCCGTCGCCGGCCGCGCGGGTCGCCGTGCCGCCGGGCGCGGGACAGAGCGGTGCGGCCGTGCCGACGCCGCAGAGTGGCGCATCGGCGCCCACGACGACGGCCGCCGCCGCGACACCGGCTTCACCGCCGCCGGTCACGGGATCACCCGTGCCGCCGAGTCCGGCTGCGACGCAGGCCGCGCCCGCGATACCTTCGGACACGACGAACCCGGCCCCGTCGGCGGCCCCGGTGGCACAGGCGCCCGCGCCCGCACCCACGCCTGCGGCGACACCGGGCGCCGGGGCGACCGTGACGGCACCGGCCGTCGTCGACGGCCCCGAGATGCCGGCGGTGGCGCCGACCGTGCCCCAGGCCCCGGCGACCACGACGGCGCCGACGACGCCTCCCACGGCGCCTCCCACGGTCCCCCCCTCGACGCAGCCTTCCGGCGATGCGGCGGTGCCGAATGCCGGGGCCGCGACCGCGACGCCGAACACGACTCCACCCCCGTCGGGGACGGTGCCCGTCGCCACGAATGTCGGGGCGCCCACGACCACGACCGTTTCGGCCGCTCCGGCCGGTGCGGCGCAGGTTCCGACTGCGGGTCAGACGCCGGCGCACGGGCCGACGGCGATCGCCGGACCCACGGGCGGCGTCATGCTGATTCGCGACAGCGGGCAGCCGCAGATCGCTCCCGACGGCACGCCCAAGCCGGCGACGGCGAGCACGACAGCCGCGACCGATCCGAACGTCGTCGTGGTGGCGCCGGCCGCCGAGGGCGACGAACAGGCGTTGGCGGCGGCCTTCCGGTTGGTGCGGGCGGTCGCCGCCGATCTCGGTCTCGCCGAAGGGGCGGCCGACGAGGCGGCGTCGCTCGGGGCGGGGATCGTGGCCTCCCCCCGCGAACGCGCCGGCAAGGCGCCGCCGCCGCCGCGCAAGGGGGCGCCGCCGATCGCCCAGGACCCGTCGGTCGGCGAACGCGCCGATACGGTGGAGGCGGTCGAACAGCTGGCACGCAAGACGCTGGAGCGCGCCGACGGGGCGCTGCAGCGCATTCTCCTCGAGCAATGGGCGGTGCTCGACACCTCGGGCGAGGCGGCGGCGTCGGTGCAGCGCGGCGGCAAGGAATGGACGGCCGAGCTGCCGCTCGCCACCCGCGACGGAACGTCGATCGTGCAGATGACGGTCGAGCGCGACGGCAAGCAGGGCGGACAGTCGGGTGAGACCGCGAAGGTCGGTTGGCGGGTGCGTTTCGCCCTCGACGTCGAGCCGATCGGGCCGGTTCATGCGCAGATCGGCCTGTCGGGTGAGCATCTCTCGGTCGGGCTGTGGATCGAGCGGCCGGAGATGGCGGAAAAGCTCGCCGCCGACATCGGCTCGCTCACTTCGGCGCTGGCGGACGGCGGCAGCGTGCTCGAGGCGGTCCATGTCTCGGCCGGCGAGCCGCCGGCGACGCGGGCCGAGGCGCAGAGCACGTCCGGCCACTTCATCGACGTCAGTCTCTGAGGGCTCCATGGCGAACGAGACCGACGACAAGAAACTGGCGGTGGCCCTCAAGTGGGAGGGGCAGGGTGTCCCCACCGTGGTCGCCAAGGGCGAGGGCCACGTCGCCGACCAGATCGTCGCGCGCGCCGAGGAGGCGGGCGTGGCGGTGGAGGAGAACCCGCTGCTCGCCAAGGCGCTGTCGGCGGTCGAGCTCGATCGTCAGATCCCCGAGACGCTGTTCAAGGCGGTCGCCGAGGTCATTTCCTTCGTGCTGCGCTCGTCGGGCAAGATGAAGTGAGGCGGGGTTTCGTTCGGGCGCAGCTGTTTCGGTGCCAGGGTGCGCGATGCTTCGAGACGCGCCTTCGGCGCTCCTCAGCATGAGGCGCCTCGGGTTTCATCGAGCAAAATCAAACGCCTCATGCTGAGGAGCGGGCCGAAGGCCCGCGTCTCGAAGCATCGCGCACGACGGTGCGGCGACCGCCGGCTCGGCGGCCCGCATCCCCCTCACCCCCGGCAATGCTCGATCAGCCGGTCGACGAAGGTGCCGCACTTGTCGAGCTCGACCTTCTCGATGAACTCGTTCGGAATGTGCGCCTGGCCGATCGAGCCGGGGCCGACCACGACGGTGGGCATGCGCCCCATGGCGACGAAGAGGCCGGCCTCGGTGCCGTAGGCGACCTTGGTGTGGTCGTTGCGGCCGGCGAGGCGCTTGGCGAGCACCGTCGCGTCCGCCTCGGGCGGCGTGTCGAAGCCGGGGAAGCCGTTGACGCGCTCGATCGTCACGCCGGTCTCGGGCGCTCGCGCCTTCATCCAGGGCTCGATCACGGTCGCCACATGGGCGCGCAGTTCGTCCTCGAAGGGCTGGTGGTCGACGCCGGCGAGCATGCGGAACTCGAACTCGAAGACACAGTGCTCCGGCACGATGTTCAGCGCCGTGCCGCCGTGGATGGTGCCGACGTGGGAGGTCGAGAAGGGCACGTCGTAGAGCGGATCGCGCGGGCCTTCGGTCTCGAAGCGCCGGCCGATCGCGCGGATCTCGGCGATCACCTCCGCCGCCGCCTCGATGGCGTTGACGCCCGAGGGCGCGAGCGACGAGTGGCAGGAATGCCCGCGGACCGTCACCCGATAGGACCACTTGGCCTTGTGGGCGACGACGACGGCCATGTTGGTCGGCTCGCCGACGAAGGCGGCGAGCGGGGTCGCCGGGGCCAGTTCGTCGATGCGGGCGAGGGCGTTGCGGACGCCGATGCAGCCGACCTCCTCGTCGTGCGAGAGACAGAGGTGGATCGGCTGCTTCAGGGGGGCGGCGACCATCTCGGGCAGGCGCGACAGGCAGACGGCGGCGAAGCCCTTCATGTCGGAGGTGCCGCGGCCGTAGAGGCGCGAGCCGATATCGGTCAGCACGAAGGGATCGGTCGCCCAGTCCTGATCATCGACGGGGACGACGTCGGTGTGGCCGGAGAGGACGTAGCCGGGGACGTCGCGCGGGCCGATCGTCGCCCACAGGCAGGCCTTGGTGCCGGTCGGATCGAGCACCCGCTCGAAATGCACGCCGTACTCGGCGAGCATCGCCTCCACCCACTCGATCAGCGGGAGGTTGGAGTTGCGGCTCGTCGTGTCGAAGGCGACGAGGCGGGCGAGGATCTCGGTGGCGGAAAGGGTCATCGGGCGCGGGATGTCCGGTCGCGAAAGGGAACCGCCGCCTCGTGAGGCGGCGGCGAGAAGCGGTCAGTCTACCGGGTTTCGGGGGCTCGGTGGAACCCCCGACGTTCACTCGAAGAGATCCCGCATCAATCCGGGGAAGTCCCGCCACGCCCCTTCGAACGGGTGGAAGGTGAAGCGCAGGCGATGGTGACCGGCCGGCACGGCGACGGCGCGGAAGAGCAGGTTGGCGCGCACCACCTCGGCCGGCTTGCCGTCGATCTCGACCTGCCACCAGCGATGCCAGGCGTCGTTGAGGACGAGGAAGCCGTCACGGGCCATGTCGGCGTCGATCACCACTTCCGAGTTCAGATACCTGGCGATGGTGGCGGTGCCGGCGGGTGTGGCGTCGGCACTCGCCGCCGGCAACGGGCCGTCGATCGCACCTTCTCCCGAGCGGGCGACGAGAACCTCACGGCGCGGGTCGAAGCCGTCCGGCCAGCGGCCCTCGGCGAGGATCTGATCGAAGGCGACGGCGCGGGCGCGGTCGACCACCAGCACGCGGGGGAGCGCGCGCGGATTTTCGTAGATCCACGTCTCCGGCCGGCCGGGCGCGGGATAGATGCCGGGGATGGCGGGGAAGCGGGCGACCTCGGTCAGGCCGCCGGGGGCGAGCTTCGGATCGATCTTCTCGATCGGCAGCGACGTCGCGATCCACCTGAGGCCGAGCATGTCGACGAGGAGCGAATCGTAGGACGGGTTCAGCGCCGAGAAGGTCTTCTGCTCGGGGATGGCGATGTGGTCGATCGCGCCGGTCGCCTGGGCATATTCGGCGGTGCGCAGCGGGTTGTAGCCGAGCGTGTGCTCGAGCCCGTGGACCATGCCGAGGTTCGGCCAGTGGAAGCCGATGCCGACCAGCTCGACGCGGTCGCGACGGTCGCCGTGATCGTTCTCCGCCACCTGCTTCTTGAGGAAGGCGACGACCGGATCCTTCGTCGCGCTGTCGAGCGCGTCGAAGGTCGCCGACGGGTAGGCGGTCGATTCGTTCGGCGCGTTGTTCCAGGCGAGGTCGACCGTGGTGAAGACCGCGAGCAGCCCGACCGCCAGCACGCCGCCGCGAGGCGAACGATCGCGGACGAAGGCGCGGGCGGTGAGCAGCACCACGAGCGCGAGGCCGGAGAAGACGAGCGCCGTGACGAGCGGCTTCCAGACGAGGGCGAGGCGGTCGGCGTGGAGGCCGAAGGCGATCGGCAGTGCGCCGAAGACCACGGCGAGGAGCGCGATCTGCGCGGCGATCACCGCGAACGGCGCGCGCGGGCGTCGCGGCTCGGTGAGGAGCCGATGGGTCAGCCAGCCGCCGAGCACCGCGATCGAGAAGCCGATCATGAAGGTGGCGTCGGCGGGGCGGCGGTAGAGGTCGACGCCGGGCAGCGTGTCGTAGAAGACGCGGAAGGCGGGGGTGTACCAGCCGACGGCGTAGAGCAGGAAGAAGACGGCGGCGATGGTCTGCCAGCCGATCTCCTTGACGAAGAGACGGCCGCGGGCGAGGCCGGCGACCAGGATGGTCAGGATCGGGATCGCGCCGGCATAGACCGCGCCCATGTTCTGGGCGAGGAAGACGTCGGTGTAGCCGAAGGCGGGCGAGGGCGGCCCCCAGTAGTCGACGTCCTGCGCGCCCTGTCCGAAGAGATCGGCGATCACCGCCGAGATCAGCGCCTCGGGCGGCAGCGAGCCCTTGCCGGCACCGACGAAGTCGATCTCCGGCCGGTTGGAATGCTCGGCGAGAAGCAGCGTCATGACGACCGGCACGACCACGACCAGCAGGCCGCCGATCACCACGGCGAGGCCGGGGACGAGGGTGCGCAGGAAATGGCGGACGGGCGCTTCGCGGGTGAAGATCTCCCACAGCGCGTGGCCGGTGAGGAAATAGAGCGACAGCAACGCGATCTGGTCGCGGCCGAGCGCCAGGAAGCCGGCGGCGATGCCGGTCCACAGGCCCCAGGCGATCGAGCGGCGGGCGATCATACGGTCGAGGCAGAAGAGCACGATGGGCAGCATCGCGTAGCTCATCACCTGCCCGGTGTGCTGGAGCCGCCAGGCGGCCGAGCCGCCGAAGGCGAAGGAGAGGGCGGCGACGACGGCGCCGCCGGCGTGCCAGCCGCGATCACGGAACCACAGCGCCAGGGCGAGCCCGCCGAGGCCGAGCTGGGCGAAGACGGCGGCATCCATCGCCTGGGCGCTCGGATCGGGCACCAGGAGGGCGAGGACGAAGAAGGCGGGCACGAAGATCAGCGACTGCGGATCGGAGATCTGCGGCCAGCCGGCGAAGATCCACGGGTTCCAGGTGATGCCGCGGCCTTCGTGGATCGAATGGGCGAGGAAGCCGAGCTGGGCGCGGAAATGGGCCTCCGCGTCCCAGGGTACGGTGAACCCGCCGAACAGCCACGGCCGGGTCAGGAAGACCCAGGCGAGGACGAGGACGACGACGACGAAGACGACCCGGAGGCCGGGATCGGCGGCACGGCGGCCGGCGGGATCGGCGAGGGTCAACGACGGACCTCCACCGTGGGGGCGGCGGCGGGGGCGACGTGCTTCTCGTCGAAGCCGATCGCCTCGCGCACGAAGTAGAGCGGCCGGCGCTTCACCTCGGAGAAGACGTGGCCGAGATACTCGCCGATGATGCCCAGACCGATCAGCTGGACGCCGGAGAAGAACAGGATCGCCACCATCAGCGACGGGAAGCCCGGCACGTCGGCGCCGAAGATCAGGGTCTTGGCGACGACATAGGCACCGTAGAGCAGCGACGACAGCGACACGAAGGAGCCGATCACCGCCCAGATCTTCAGCGGCAGCGTGCCGAAGGAGGTGATGGCGGCGATCGCCAGCCGCAGCAGCTTGAAGAAGCCCCACTGCGAGGTGCCGGTGGTGCGCTCGCCCATGGTGACCGGCACCGTGGTGGTGCGGAAGCCGGCCCAGGCGAAGAGACCACGGTTGAAGCGGTTGCGCTCGGGCATGGCGAGGAAGGCGTCGATGACCTTGCGGTCGTAGGCACCGAAGTCGCCGACCTCGCGGTCGATCGGCACGTCGGACATGAACTCGAACGACTTGTAGAAGGCCGTCGAGAAGGCCGAGCGCAGCATCGACTGGTGGTCGAGATCGACACGGCGGGCGTTGACGGCGTCGTAGTCGCCCGTCGCCCACAGGCCGATCAGCTCGGGGATCGCCTCCGGCGGGTGCTGGAGGTCGCTGTCCATCACCACCACGACGTCGCCGCGGGTGTGGGCGAGGCCGGCGGTGACGGCGATCTCCTTGCCGAAGTTGCGCGAGAAGGTGACGACCTTGAGACCCGGCACGGTGGTGCGCGCCGCCTTCAGTCGAGCCCAGGTGTCGTCGCGCGAGCCGTCGTCGACGGCGACGATCTCGAAGGGGCAGCCGAGGCTCTCGAGCACGGGCACGAGGCGGGCGAAGAGCGGGGCGATGCCCTCGCTCTCGTTGTGCATCGGCAGGACGACACTGACCAGGGAGGCGGAGAGGGCGGAGCGCTCGAGGGTCTCCGGCGCGGACGTCATGGTCGAAATCCTTTCAAGGACGCGATGGGTCGTGTATGCGATGAACCCGGCGCTCGGCGAGAAGACTTCGCCTCAATCTCGCGGGGCGTCAATGGCGAAGACGGGCAGGCTTCGCGCGAGAGCAAACGGATCGGCGACGGGTCGGGTCGCCGTGCTGACGACCGCGGGGCGAGGCCGCGGTTCGGAGCAGGAATGACAGGCAAGCGGTCCTTCGTCCTCTGCGCCGACGATTTCGGGCTCTCCGAAACCATCGATCGCGGCATTCTCGAACTCGTCGCGCTGGGCCGCCTCGGCGCGACCGGCTGCATGGTGACGGGCCCGGCCTTCGAGGCCGACGCCGCGAAACTCGCGGCGATCGCCGATCGGATCGACGTGGGTCTGCACTTCGCGCTCACCGATCTTCCGCCCGTCCAGCCGGTTCGATCCATCGATCCCGAGGGTCGGCCCGTCTCGCTCGGACGGGTGCTCGGCCGCTCGCTTCTCCTGCGTCTCGACTACGAGGAGATGACGGCGGAGATCGGGCGTCAGGTCGCTCGTTTCAGGGCGGCCTTCGGGCGAGATCCCGACTTTTTCGACGGTCACCAGCACGTCCAGATCTTCCCCGGCGTGCGGCGTGCGGTCTTCGCGGCCTATGACCGCGGCATCCTCGATCCGGCGAAGACCTGGCTGCGCGACAGCGGCGAGCGGCCGGGACGGATCGTCGCGCGCGGCATCGAGACCGGCAAGGCGCTGTTCATCACCGCGCTGGCGAGCGGCTTCGCGCGTGCCGCGCGGGCGCGCGGCATCACCGTCAACGAGGGATTCGGCGGCATCACCGCCTTCGAGCCCGAGCGCTTCCCGCAAGTCTTCCCGACCTTCCTCGACCATCTCGGGCCACGGCCGCTGGTGATGTGCCATCCCGCCCATCCGGAAGGACCGGCGAACCCGGCCGACCCGATCGATCGGGCGCGGCGGGCGGAATTCGCCTTCCTGGCGAGCGACGCCTATGCCGCCGCGCTCGCGGCGGCGGGCGTCGACGTGGTCCGGATGCGGGCGCTCGACTGAGATCAGACGACGGGACCGAAGGCGCGGGCGAGGATCGCGGCGGCGTCCTCGTCGTCGTCGGGCTCGACGATGGCGACGTCGAGCGTGATCCACACCGGGCCGGGGGCGCCGGGGACCGAGAAGGCGGTAGTCTCGAGAATACCGGCGATGCGGTTGGCGACGGGACGGGCGGTCTCGACGTCGGTCGCCGGCAGGGCGATGGCGAGCCGATCGCCGCCCGCCCGCGCCGCGGTGTCCTCGCCGCGCACCAGACGGGCGATCATCCGGCCGACCTGCGCCAGCAGGTGATCGCCGGCGGCCCAGCCCCATTCGGCATTGATCTCGGCCAGTTCGGCGAGGCGGAAGCCGACGACGGCGAGCGGCTCGTCTTGGTCGCGGGCGTCGTCGATCAGCGACGTCAGATGTTCCATCAGGAAGGCGCGGCGGTAGAGGCCGGTGACGGAATCGAGCGTGCGGTCGTGGCGGGTATCGCCGTAGGCGGCCTTCAGCGTCGCCCGCAGGCGGTGCTCGGTCATCGCCGCCTCGACCCGGTCGGAGAAGACCTTCTCGCTCTCGTCGGCGAAGACGAGGTCGGTGGCGCCGGCGGCGTGGACCGCCTCGACGAGGCGCGGCTCGGTCTCGCCGGTCAGGACGACGGCGGGCAGGGCGAAGGTGTCGGGGTTGCGGCGCAGCACCTCGAGGAAGTCGATGGCATCCTCGAGCGGCAGGTTGACCACGACGGCGTCGAAGGCGCGGCGTTCGAGATAGTCGACGGCGGTGTCGATGGTGAAGGCACCGATCAGCGTCGAACGCTTGGACAGCGCGCGTTCGATGGTGAAGTAGCGGATGCCGGCACCGACCACCAGGACATGGGCGTCGGCGAGACCGGCGCCGAGGTCGGGCTCGGTGCGCGACAGGCCGAAGCGCGAGGCGGTGTCGAGCCGGCGCAGGATCTCGGCGCGCATGGTGGCGAGCCGGGCGAGCGAGCCGAGGCGGGCGGAGACGTGGCCGACCGACCAGGGCGCGCGCAGCACGTCGGACAGACCGATCGGGCGCTCGTCGGGGTGGACCTCCTCGTCGACGGCGACGACCGGCAGGCGGCGGGCGCCGCGCAGCATGGTCATGCGGGCGGCGGCGTCGAGATAGCGGGTGCGGTCGACCTCGCCGTCGGTGCCGGCGAAGTTCAGGACCACCACGTCGGGATGTTCGACGGCGCCGCGATCGAGCGTGCGGGCGAGCGGCAGGGCGCGGACGTCCCAGCCGTCGGCCCGGATCCCGTCCCAGAGACGACGGGTCTCCGGGCGGGGCGTTTCTTCGATGACGAGGACGCGGCCGCGATAGGACATGAGCGAGGATCTCCGAATGGCGGAATCCTCGCACGAACGTGGTTTACGAGATGTTAAGAGATCGACGTCGTCGGGGCGAAGGGATTGCCCCGACACGGAGATCGGACGTGGCACGGCCTTGCGCGCCGCCGGTCAGCTGCGGTGCAGCAGGTGCTGGACCATGCCGGCGCGCAGCACGCGTCCCGACGGGCCGCGGGCGATCGCCGGCACGCGGAAGACCTTGACCGGGATCTCGGCGAGGCCGACGCGGGACTTCTCGACGGCGGCGCGGAACAGCGTCTCGTCGAAGCGCTTGCCCGGCTCGGGCACCACGGCGGCGGCGACGGCGGTGCCGGTCTCGGCGGTCTCGACCAGCAGGGCCGCGGCATCGGCCACGCCTTCGACGCCGCGATAGAGCTCGTCGAGGGCGGCGAGGTCGTAGAGCGCCTGACCGATGCGGACGGCGTCGTCGATGCGGCCGGCGAGTTCGAAGGTCGGCGGCTGGGCGGTGACGACGCGGGCACCGAGCCCGGTGGCCATCCAGCCCTCGGGATCGCGCGGGCGGTGACGGCGCTCCTGGGCGGTGGTCGGCCAGTTGAAGTGCGGCACCATGGCGCCGCGCAGCTGCAGCTCGCCACCGAGTGGGCGACCCTGCGCCATCTGCGCCGCGGTCTGGGCGATCGCCTTGAGGCGCATCTCGATCAGGATCGGCGCAGAGGGCGTGCCGGCGGGGGCGCCGCAGGCGCCGATCGGCAGGGCGACCGGGCCGCTCGGTTCCTTGCGGCGTCGGACGACGAGACCGTAGGCGCCGAGCGGCGTCACGTCGACGACGTCGACGCCGGAGGGCATCGGGCGGTCGCGCGGCTCGTCGTCGGCGATCGCCAGCAGGGTCGGGGCGACGCGGCGCATCGACAGCCGGTCGGAGAGACGGGCGGCGAAGCGGGTGGGCACGAGCACATGCGTCGCCTCGCGGGTGGCGGCCTCGCCGGCGAGCCCGTCGATCGAGCGCGGCAGGCCGAGCACCAGCGTCGCGCCGGCGACCAGCCACGGCACGACGGCGACGCCGATGCCGGTCGAACCCGACAGCGAGAAGGGCGACAGCACCACCGAATCGGCGCCGATGCCGGCCTCGAGCAGGGTCATCAGGCCGGTGGCGATCCAGTGGTTGTGCGAGCGCGGCAGCGGCATCATGCGGCCGTTGTCGCCGTCGGCCTCGCTGCGGGCGACGGCCGCGGCGGCGGTCTCGCCGGCCTCGGCCGGCATGGCGACGACCTCGACGGTCAGCGCGTGGTCGGCGGCGTTGCCCTTGCGGCCGATGTCGGGGGCGGCGCCGAGCGAGGCGGCCTCCTCGAAGACCATCGACAGGTCGACCAGCCCGTCGGGCAGCTCGCCGCCGGCGCCGAAGACGAAGCGGATCTGGAACAGTTCGGCGGCGACGTCGCGCATGCGCTCGCCGTGGGTCTCGGTCTCGGTGCGGGCGACGGTGACGATGGCGCGGGCGCCGAGGCGGCGGGCGAGCACCATGGCGTCGGCCTCGCGGGCCGAGAGCGGCAGCGGCGCGACGATCAGGCCGGCGCGCGAGGCGGCGAGGAAGGCGACGACGGCGTCGACCGTCGGCGGCATCTGGAACACCAGCACCTGGTCGGGCTGCAGGCCGACCGCAGCGAAGAAGGCGGCGAGCGCCTCGACGCGGGTGTTGAGCGCGCGCCAGGTCAGGCTCTCGGCGGCACCGCCGGTCCAGTCGGGGCGGTCGGAGACGTCGACGACGGCGACCTTGTCGCCGCGGGTCTCGGCATTGCGGGCGACGATCTGGTCGAGCGTCACGCGGCCCCAGGCGCCGGTGGCGGCGTGAGCGCGGGATTCGTCCTCGCGTGCGACGATCATGGCTTCGACCCTTCTTGCCTCTCCCCGGCGCGGACCCACCACGCGGGCAGATGCCAACCCGATCCCGGAGTCTTGGCCGGATGTTCGATTCGCGTCCAGTGGGCGACCCACTGTCCGGGTGGATGAAACAGTGGAACGACGAAGAATTCCGACATCAGGACCCGATCGAGGACCCGCGCGGCGGTGACGAGGTCGTCGCGGGTGCGCGCACCGATCAGTGCGGCGATCGCCGCGTCGGCGGCCGGGACCCGCACGCCGGGCAGATTGAACGACCCTTCGTCGTTCGCCGCGCGCGACGACCAGCGGTGGATCTGCTCGTTGCCGGGCGAGGCGGAGGCCGCCCAGACCCACATCGTCACGTCGAAGTCGAAGGTCTTGCGGCGCATCTCGTACTGCGCCGCGTCGACGGTGCGGATGCGGGCATCGATGCCGAGCGTCGCCAGGGTGCGCTGCCAGCCCATGGCGAGGCGCTCCTGCTCGCGGGTCTGGGTCAGGATCTCGAAGGCGAAGGGGCGACCTCCCGCATCGACCAGCTTGGCGCCGTCGAGCCGCCAGCCGGCCTGCTTCAGGAGATCGAGCGCGGCGGCGAGCGCCCGGCGGTCGCGGCCCGAGCCGTCCGTCTTCGGCATCCGCCACGTCCCGTCGAGGAAGGCGGGGGCGACGGCGCCGGGGAAGGGGGCGAGCAGCGCCCTCTCGCGCGCGTCGGCGGGACGGGCATAAGCCGAGAGCTCGGAGGCGTCGAAATAGCCGACCTGACGCTCGTAGAGCGAATAGAACAGGTTGCGGTTCGCCCATTCGAAGTCGAAGAGCCGCGTCAGCGCCTCGCGCACGCGCCGGTCGGCGAAGAGCGGACGGCGGGTGTTGAGGGCGAAGCCGGTCATGCCGCGCGGCAGGTCGAGGCCGAAGGTCTCCTTCAGCACCCGGCCGTCCGTCACCGCCGGGAAGGCATAGGCATTGGTCCAGCGCCCCGGATCGATTTCGACCGCGAGATCGAGCAGGCCCTTCTTGAAGGCCTCGATCATGGCGTTGCGGTCGCGGAAATACTCGAAGCGCAGCTCGTCGGCGTTGTAGAGGCCGCGGCGGACCGGCAGGTCCTTGGCCCAGTAGTCGGGATCGCGGGTGAAGACGACGCGGGCACCGGGTTCGACCGTCGAGACGCGGTAGGGGCCCGAGCCGATCGGCGGATCGAGCCGGGTCGCCTCGAATTCGCGGTCCTTCCAGTCGTGCGCCGGCAGGACCGGCATCAGGCCGAGGATCAGCGGCAGCTCGCGGTTCTCCGCCGACTTCAGGCGGAAGCGCACGGTGCGGTCGTCGACCTTCTCCACCGCGCTCACGTCGCGATAGTTCGCCCGCATGTAGGGCAGGCCCTTCTCGCGCAGCGTCTCGAAGGAGAAGACGACGTCTTCCGGCGTGATCGCCGTACGGTCGGAGAAGCGGGCCTCGCGGCGCAGGCGGAAGGTGACGGCGGAGAGATCGTCGGCGACGTCGATCGTCTCGGCGATCAGGCCGTAGAGCGCGAAGGGCTCGTCGAGGCCGCGCTCCATCAGGCTCTCGTAGACGTTCGACCCTTCCGCGCCGCCGCGGAAGCCGGCGGCCGGGTTGCCCTTGAAGACGAAGGGGTTCAGCGAATCGAACGAGCCGACGACGCCGAGCGTCACCCGCCCGCCCCTGGGGGCTGCCGGGTCGGCATAGGGAAAATGGTCGAAGCCGGGGGGAAGCGCCGCCTCGCCGTGCATGGCGATCGCCGGTCGTGGCGCCGCCTCGGCCGAGGGCGCGAAGGGGCCGGACGCGAGAGCGGCGAGGAAGGCGAGGGCGAGCGCCGACGCCTGCGACCACCGTCGCGGGCGTCGGGACCGGTCATCCGGCGCTGATTTCGGGCCGATCAAGGCGTCGTGTCTCCGACCGTCGGGCGATTCTTCGGCGCGATGCTAGCACGGTCGTGGCGCCTGCCCGTGCCGCGGTGCGACGGGGCGGCGGAAAGCGCCGGGGATCGCCTCGCGAAGGGTGGAAATCGGGCGTGCGAGCGGCTATGGATCGTGCGACGCCGGGCGGACACGCTTTCGCCCAGATCGACCGGCATTCCCGCCGGTGAACCGTCGTCACGCCGGGAGCCGTCCGACGCGGTTTCGGGGCGAGACCGACGGATGAGGGATTGTCGTCGTCGTCGGTCGGGGGTATCGGATCGCACCGATCTCTTCCCGTGCCGTCGCGGCGGATCATTTCGAGGATGTGGTATCCATGGCTGAAAGCACCCTTCGTTCGGCTCTCTCCACGCTGCGCGGCGGCGTCGCGGCCGGCGTGATCGCCGTGCTCGCGCTCGTCGCGGTGCCGTCGATCGCGGCGGCGCAGGCGGAAGAGGAAGCCCCGGCCGCGGCGCCGAAGCCCGCGGCGGCGCCCAAGCCCGCCGCTGCACCGAAGCCCGCCGCCGCACCGAAGCCGGCAGCGCCCGCCGCCGCGGCTCCGAAGCCGGCCGCCCCCGCTGCCGCCGCTCCGGCCAAGGAAGCGCCGAAGGAGGCTCCGAAGGACGCCGCCGCGGCCGCGACCCCCGAGGATCCGCTGCCCTGGGTCAAGATCTGCTCCAAGGACGCCGAGAAGAAGAACGTCTGTCTCGTCGCCAAGGAAGTGCGCTCGCAGGAGGGCCAGCTGGTCGCCTCGGTGGCGCTGCGCGAGATCGAGGGCGATCCCAAGAAGGTGCTGCTGATCGCCGTGCCGCCGGTGGTGCTGATCCAGCCGGGCATGCGCGTCCAGGTCGACAAGGGCAAGCAGCTCGAGGCCAAGTACACGATCTGCTTCCCCAACGCCTGCTACGCCGAGATGGAAGTGGCGGACGCGATGGTGGCCGAGATGAAGAAGGGCAAGGCACTGATCGTGACCTCGCTCAACATCCAGCAGAAGCCGATGTCCTTCCCCTTCGTGCTGTCGTCCTACAAGACGGCCGCCGAAGGCCCGGGCGTCGACCCGACCGCCAGCCAGAAGAGCCAGGAAGAACTCCAGTCCGAGCTGCAGAAGCGCGCCGAAGAGGCCGCCAAGAAGCTCGGCGGCGAGGCGCCGGCCGAGGCGCCGAAGAACTGATCGCGGCGCCGTCGCGCGCCGCAGGGGTTGCGACATCGAGACGCGCGTCGGGCGACCGGCGCGCGTTTTTCGTGCGTTTTTCAGGGGCGCGGCGAAGCCGCCGCCAACCTTTCCGCGAGTTCATTTGATCTCGCGTGATCGCGGGGGCATCCCGTGGGCACGGGCCGTCTTCCGGCGGTTCGAACGTTCATTCGAGGTGTCCACCATGTTCCGCGACTGGGTCAATCGTTACGCGACCCCCTTCACCACCGGTCTCTTCGTCGTCTCGCTCGTCTCGGGCGTGGCGCTGTTCTTCCATGTCGGCCAGGCCGCGTTCCGTGGCATGCACGAGTGGCTGAGCATGGTGCTGATCGTGCCCTTCGTGCTGCATGTCTACAAGAACTGGTGGCCCCTGGTCGGCTACATGACGCGCGGCTGGCTGATGTGGCCGCTGGCGGTGTCGCTGGCGGCGGGCGTCGCCTTCGCGGTGCCGGCACTGACGGGGGGCAACGCCGGCGGCAATCCGCAGCTGGCGATGTACCGCGCCATCGCCGAGGCGCCGATCTCGGCGGTCGCGCCGGTGCTGAAGACCACGCCCGACGCGCTGATCGCCAAGCTGAAGGCGGCCGGCGTCGAAGCCAAGGCCGAGCAGAGCCTCGCCGAAGCGGCGGAGGCCGCCGGCAAGGAAGCCCGCGCGGTGGTCTTCGGGGTGGCTCTGGCGAAGTGAGGGCGCAGGACCGTCCGAGCGGACTCGTCGCAGAGGCCCTTCATCCTGAGGTGCGAGCGTCAGCGAGCCTCGAAGGGCGAAGGGCCGAGAGGCACCGCCCGTCGTGGCTTCGTGCCTCACGAGGCCCGACTTCGTCGGGCACCTCAGGGTGAAGCCGAACAGAAGAGAAGGGCCGGAGGATCGTCCTCCGGCCCTTCTTCGTGTCTCGGTCCCGGGCGTCGCTCACACCGCGATCCTGGCGCGCACCGCCTCGGCGTCGACGTCCGCCGCCGGGCCTTCGATCACCACCTCGCCGCGGTCGAGCACGGTATAGTGGTCGGCGAGTTCGCGGGCGAAGTCGAAATACTGTTCGACCAGCACGATCGCCATCGTCCCCTTGCCGCGCAGATAGGAAAGCGCCCGGCCGATGTCCTTGATGATCGAGGGCTGGATGCCTTCGGTCGGTTCGTCGAGGACGAGGAGGCGCGGGCGCGTCACCAGCGCGCGGCCGATGGCGAGCTGCTGCTGCTGGCCGCCGGAGAGGTCGCCGCCGCGCCGGCGCAGCATGTCGCCGAGCACGGGGAAGAGTTCGAAGACCTCGTCGGGGATCTCGCGCTGGTCACGCGGCAGGGCGGCGAAACCGGTCTGGAGGTTCTCCTCGACGGAGAGGAGCGGGAAGATCTCGCGGCCCTGCGGCACGAAGGCGATGCCGGCACGGGCGCGATCGTAGGGCGCGCTGCGGCCGAGATCCTTGCCCTCCCAGGTGATCGAGCCGGCGGCGATCGGCTGTTGGCCGACGATGGCGCGCATCAGCGAGGTCTTGCCGACGCCGTTGCGGCCGAGAACGCAGGTGATCTTGCCGATCTCGGCCTTGGTCGAGACGCCGCGCAGGGCCTGCGCCGCGCCGTAGAAGAGATCGACGTTGTCGACGTTCAGCATGGCTCAGCGCCCCAGATAGACTTCGATGACGCGGGGATCGTTCGCCACATGGTCGATCGACCCTTCGGAGAGGACGCCGCCCTCGTGCAGCACGGTGACCTTGACGCCGAGCTCGCGGACGAAGGCCATGTCGTGCTCGACCACCACCACCGACTTGCCCGACGCATTGATCTCGCGCAGCAGGGCGGCGGTCTGCATGGTCTCGGCGTCGGTCATGCCGGCGACCGGCTCGTCGACCAGCAGCAGGCGCGGCTCCTGGGCCAGCAGCATGCCGATCTCCAGCCACTGTTTCTGGCCGTGCGACAGGTTCTTCGCCAGTTCCGCGCGCCGGTCGGCGAGCTTGACCGTGGCCAGGATCTCGTCGATGCGGGCGGCCTCGGCGCCGGAGAGGCGATGGAACAGGGTGGCGAGCGGGCCGCGATCGGCCTTCAGCGCCAGATAGATGTTGTCTTCGACCGTGTGGCTCTCGAAGACCGTCGGCTTCTGGAACTTGCGGCCGATGCCGAGTTCGGCGATCGCCGCCTCGTCCAGCGTCGTCAGATCGACGGCGCCGCGGTCCCACAGGACCTCTCCCTCGTCGGGGCGGGTCTTGCCGGTGATGCAGTCCATCATCGTGGTCTTGCCGGCGCCGTTGGGGCCGATGATGGCACGCATCTCGCCCGGTTCGATGACGAGGCTCAGGCCCTTCAGCGCCTTGAACCCGTCGAAGGAGACCTTGACGTCGTCGAGATAGAGCAGCGCCTGGGAGGCGACTTCATGAGCCATGGCGTCGGTTCCTTCACTCGGCGGGCGCAGGCGCGGGCGCGGGGCCGGCCGGCGGGGTGGGCGTCGCCTTCCGCTCGGCGTTCCAGTCGGCGATGGTGCCGACGATGCCCTTGGGCAGGAACAGCGTGACGAGGACGAAGAGGGCGCCGAGCGCGAAGAGCCAGAGCGAGGGCAGCACGGCGGTGAACCAGGTCTTGCCCCAGTTGACCGCCACCGCGCCGACGATCGGCCCGATCAGCGTACCGCGACCGCCGACGGCGACCCAGATCACCGCTTCGATCGAGTTGGCGGGCGAGAATTCGCCCGGGTTGATGATGCCGACCTGCGGCACGTAGAGCGCACCGGCGAGGCCCGCCAGCATCGCCGAGACGACGAAGACGAAGGTCTTGTAGGCGGCGACGCGGTAGCCGATGAAGCGGGTGCGGCTCTCGGCGTCGCGGATGGCGACCAGCACCAGCCCGAGCTTCGACTTGACGATCGCCGCCGACAGCCACAGCGCCAGCGCCACCGTCAGGCAGGACAGCGCGAAGAGGACCGAGCGGGTGCCGTCGGCCTGGATGTTGAAGCCGAGGATGTCCTTGAAGTCGGTGAGGCCGTTGTTGCCGCCGAAGCCCATGTCGTTGCGGAAGAAGGCGAGCAGCAGGGCATAGGTCATCGCCTGGGTGATGATCGACAGATAGACGCCGGTCACCCGCGAGCGGAAGGCGAGGCCGCCGAAGACCAGCGCCAGGAGGCCCGGCACCAGTACCACCATCAGCAGCGCGAAGGGGAAATGGTCGAAGCCGGTCCAGTACCAGGGCAGCTCCTTCCAGTTCAGGAACACCATGAAGTCGGGCAGGATCGGATTGCCGTAGACGCCGCGGGTGCCGATCTGGCGCATCAGATACATGCCCATGGCGTAGCCGCCGAGCGCGAAGAAGGCGCCGTGGCCGAGCGACAGGATCCCGCACCAGCCCCACACCAGGTCGAGCGCCAGGGCGAGCGCCGCGTAGCAGGCGTATTTGCCGAAGAGCGTGACGAGATAGGTCGGCACGTGGAAGGGCGAACCCTCCGGCACGACGAGGTTCAGCACGGGCACCAGCACGGCGATGGCGAGGATCGCCAGGAGCGCGAGCGAGACGCGGCGGTCGAGGGCCTTGACGAGAAAGTTGGTGATCATGCTTCCACCGCCCGGCCCTTGAGGGCGAAGAGGCCCCGCGGACGCTTCTGGATGAACAGGATGATGAAGACCAGCACCAGGATCTTGCCGAGCACGGCACCGGCGAAGGGCTCCAGGAACTTGTTGACGACACCGAGCGTCAGGGCGCCGACGAGCGTGCCCCAGAGATTGCCGACGCCGCCGAAGACCACGACCATGAAGCTGTCGATGATGTAGCTCTGACCGAGGTTGGGCGAGACGTTGTCGATCTGGGAGAGCGCCACGCCGGCGATGCCGGCGATGCCGCAACCGAGGCCGAAGGTCAGCGCGTCGACCATCGGCGTGCGGATGCCCATCGCCGCCGCCATGGCGCGGTTCTGGGTGACGGCGCGCATCTGCAGGCCGGCGGACGTCTTCTTCAGGATCAGGATCAGGCCGAGGAAGACGGCGAGCGAAAAGACGATGATCCACATGCGGCCGGAGGTCAGCGTCAGCGGGCCGAGATCGATCGAGCCGGACATCCAGCTCGGCGCGCCGACCTCGCGGTTGTTGGCGCCGAAGATCGAGCGGACGGTCTGCTGCAGGGCGAGCGAGATGCCCCA
The DNA here is from genome assembly GCF_056313705.1 of Pinisolibacter sp. DMC100. Taxonomy (NCBI): domain Bacteria; kingdom Pseudomonadati; phylum Pseudomonadota; class Alphaproteobacteria; order Hyphomicrobiales; family Ancalomicrobiaceae; genus Pinisolibacter; species Pinisolibacter sp. DMC100. The sequence continues at coordinate 151,900 of NZ_JBQUZT010000002.1, forward strand.
GGTGGCGAGCAGCGTCTCGAGCGGACGACCATAGAGCCAGCGGATGACGGTGCGCTCGATCAGGACGCCGACCGCGCCGGAGACGAGGAAGGCGAGCGGAATGGCGATCGCCAGCGACCAGCCGAAGAGGCCGGGCGCATGGGTGCGGATCACCTCCTGCACCACGAAGGTGGTGTAGGCGCCGATCATCACCAGCTCGCCGTGGGCCATGTTGATGATGCCCATGACGCCGAAGGTGATGGCCAGCCCGATCGCGGCGAGCAGCAGCACCGAACCGAGCGATACGCCGTAGAGGGCGTTCTGCGCCGAGTTCCACAGCGCCAGTTCGGTCTCGATCGCCTTGGCGGCGGTCTGGGCCGCGTCCTGTACGCGCTTGGGCGTGTCGGAGGGGAGCGAGCGCAGCAGCGACACCGCCTCCTGATCGCCGCGTTCGCGGATCGCCTGGGCGGCTTCGACGCGGGCGTCCTCGCCGGCGTCGGTCTTCGTCAGGATCACGGCGGCGCGGGCGATCTGGAGCGAGGCGCGGATGCGGCCGTCGGCCTCCTTGGCGATGGCGGCATCGAGCGTGGCGAGCGCGTTCTGGTCGCGCGACTTGAAGACGGCGTCGGCCGCCTCGTGGCGCTTAGCCGGGTCGGGCGACATCAGTGTCAGCGCGCCCATGGCGGCGGCGACGCTGGAGCGCAGGCGATTGTTGAGGCGCACGGGCGAGAGGCCGGCGGGCGGCGCGGCGACGGCCGAGCCGGTGGCGGCGTCGACCACCTTGCCGCCGGCGCGGATGACGACGGTCTTCGAAGCGGCGTCGAATTCGAGGGCGCCGTCGCGCAGCGCCTCGACGATCGTCCCGGCGCGCGGGTGACCGGAGGTCGAGAGCAGACCGATCGCCTCGCCGGTGTCGGCGTAGCTGTCGGTCGCGAGCTTGGCGAGAGCGGCGGAGATGTCCTGCGCGGCGGCCGGAAGAACCGAGCCGAAGGCCAACAGCAGGAGAACGAGGCCCGAGCGGGCGAGGCGGCGGACGTGGGCGGTCATTCGTCTCGCTTCCGTGATGGGGAGGAGAAGGGAGCACCCGGGCCGTGGCCCGGGTGCGTGTCGGGGTGATCGTCGAAGGGGAACATCACGACGATCGGAGGGCGGGGATCAGCCGCCGCACTTCTTGGTGACGGTGTTCCAGTTGCCGCACTTGAGCGACACCCAGTCGGCCTCGAGGTCCTTGGAGCCGGGCAGGAAGTCGGTCCAGGCGTCGCCGGGGACGAGGTCCTTGGTCTTCCACACCACGTCGAACTGGCCGTCGGCCTTGATCTCGCCGATCAGCACCGGCTTGGTGATGTGATGGTTCGGCAGGACCTTGGCGATGCCGCCGGTCAGGTTCGGGGTCTCGATGCCCGGCAGGGTGTCGATGACCTTGTCGGTGTCGACGGTGCCGGCCTTCTCGACCGCCTTGACCCAGGCGTTGAAGCCGATGACCGAGGCTTCCATCGGATCGTTGGTGACGCGCTTCGGGTTCTTGGTGAATTCCTTCCACTTGGCGATGAAGGCGTCGTTCGCCGGGTCCTTCACGCTCTGGAAGTAGTTCCACGCGGCCAGATGGCCGACCAGCGGCTTGGTGTCGATGCCGGCGAGCTCTTCCTCACCCACCGAGAACGCCACGACCGGGATGTCGGTCGCCTTGATGCCCTGGTTGCCGAGTTCCTTGTAGAAGGGAACGTTGGCGTCGCCGTTGATGGTCGACACGACGGCGGTCTTCTTGCCGGCCGAGCCGAACTTCTTGATGTCCGAGACGATCGTCTGCCAGTCGGAATGACCGAACGGCGTGTAGTTGATCATGATGTCTTCTTTGGCGACACCCTTGGAGATCAGATACGCCTCGAGGATCTTGTTGGTGGTGCGCGGGTAGACGTAGTCGGTGCCGGCGAGCACCCAACGCTTCACGTCGCCACCGTCCTTCGACATCAGGTAGTCGACGGCCGGGATCGCCTGCTGGTTCGGAGCGGCGCCGGTGTAGAACACGTTGCGCTCGGACTCTTCACCCTCGTACTGGACCGGGTAGAACAGGATCGAGTTCAGCTCCTTGAAGACCGGCAGCACGGACTTGCGCGACACCGAGGTCCAGCAGCCGAAGACCACCGAGACCTTGTCCTTGGCGATCAGCTCGCGCGCCTTCTCGGCGAAGAGCGGCCAGTTGGAGGCCGGGTCGACGACGACTGCCTCGAGCTTCTTGCCGAGGACGCCGCCCTTCTTGTTCTGCTCGTCGATGAGGAAGAGGATCGTGTCCTTGAGCGTCGTCTCCGAGATCGCCATGGTGCCGGAGAGCGAGTGCAGGACGCCGACCTTGATGGTGTCGGCGGCATTGGCGGACGAGGCGAAGGCACCGGCCGAAATGGCGGCGCCGACGATCGCGCCCAGAAGCTTCTCGTTCACAGTCATGAATATCTCCCCCGGGATGGAACCCTGTTCGGATCACGGAGCCCGCCGTCGGGTCCGCTCGGGAAGGGAGTTGAACGCGCCGCAGCAGAACGGCCCATACGTCATATGACGCAGGTTCTGCCCGATCGGCCGGCATGCGAAGAATTGGTGCAGACTGCTGCCCTTTTGCTGGGCAGAGGGCGGAATTCCACCGAGATCCGCACCGTGCGGGGATCGGGGCGGCGTCGCCGAGACTGGTCGACGCCGTGCGGATCGCGTATCAATCTTTCGACGAAAGTCGCATGCGGCGATCCGGCCGCCTGCCGCCGAACCGACGAGGTCCCATGTCGCTCACGATCGCCGTCATCGCCCACGACGAAAAGAAGCCCGCCCTGGTGGACTGGGTGGTGCGCAACGCCGAGGCCCTGCGCCCGCACCGGCTGATCGGCACGGCGACGACCGGCTCGCTGGTGAAGAAGGCGCTGCCCGACATGGATCTGCGGACGGTCAAGTCCGGCCCGCTCGGCGGCGACCAGCAGATCGGCGCGATGATCGCGGAAGGGGAGATCGATCTCCTCGTCTTCTTCCCCGACCCGCTGACGCCGATGCCGCACGACGTCGACGTCAAGGCGCTGCTGCGTCTGGCGCTGGTCTACGACGTGCTCTGCGCCTTCAACCAGGCGACGGCCGACCTGATGGTCGTGTCGGGCTTCCTGAAGGGCGACCACGTCAAGCGCTCGGCCCGCGTCGCCTGAGGGGAACGCTCCCGATCTCTGCCTCCTGTTCGGCTTCACCCTGAGGTGCCCGGCAACGCCGGGCCTCGAAGGGCGAAGCCACGACGGGCGGTGCCTCTCGGCCCTTCGCGTTTCGAGGCTCGGCTTCGCCGAGCACCTCAACATGAAGGGCCTCTGCGCGAAGTCGTGCCCGGAAGCTCGCACGATTCTTGCTCGCTTACGCGCTGCCCACGTCCGCGACTCGCCCGGTCTCTCGACCGCGGCGCCCGCGCGTGCGACACCGGGCGTGACGCATCGCGGCGAGGGGGGAACGCGGAGAGCATGGCCGGTCGACAGCGCATCCTTCCCGTCCGTCGCGACTACAATCGCTGGGTCGCCGACCAGACGCTCGAAGACTACGCGCTGCGCTTCACCGCCAAGAGCGCCCGGCGCTGGTCGGCGCCGCGCGTCGCCCAGACGGCGATCGGCGCCATCTCCTTTCTGGCGCTCGAGGCGATCGGCGGCGCCATCACGCTCGCCCACGGCTTCGTCAATGCCGCAGCCGCCATCGTCGTCGTGTCGATCGTGCTGCTCGTCACCGGCTTTCCAATCGCGCGCGCCGCGGCGAAGTGGGGCGTCGACATCGACCTGCTGACCCGCGGTGCCGGCTTCGGCTACATCGGCTCGACGGTGACCTCGCTGATCTACGCGAGCTTCACCTTCATCCTCTTCGCCATCGAAGCCTCGATCATGTCGTCGGCGCTGGAGCTCGCCTTCGGCTGGCCGCTGTGGCTCTCCTACATCCTGTCGGCGCTCGCGGTGATCCCGCTCGTCGTCTACGGCATCACCGCGATCTCGCGTTTCCAGCTGTGGACGCAGCCGTTCTGGATCGTGCTCAACGTCGCCCCCTTCGCCTTCATCCTGTGGAAGGACCCGGCGCAGATCGCGGCGTGGTGGCAGTTCGGCGGCGTCCATGCCGGCGGCCAGCCGGGGTCGCTGTTCGAGAGCTTCGACGTCGTCCGCTTCGGCCTCGCCTCGTCGGTGATCCTCGGCCTGATGCCGCAGATCGGCGAGCAGGTCGACTTCCTGCGCTTCCTGCCCGCCCGCGTCGAGAAGGCCGGCCGCGCCCATCGCATCGGCACGTTCTTCGCCGGGCCGGGCTGGATCGTGCTCGGCGCGCCGAAGCTCTTCGCCGGATCGCTGCTCGCCGTCGTGGCGCTGCGCATGGGCGTTCCCGAGAGCCATGCGGGCGAGCCGGCGTGGATGTACGACGTCGCCTTCTCCTACATGCTGCCGTCGAAGGAGGCGGCGGTGGTGCTGACGGCGGCCTTCGTCGTCGTGTCGCAGCTCAAGATCAACGTGATGAACGCCTATGCCGGGTCGCTGGCGTGGTCGAACTTCTTCTCGCGCGTCACCCATTCCCATCCCGGCCGCGTCGTCTGGCTGGTGTTCAACGTGGCGATCGCGCTGCTGCTGATGGAGCTCGGCATCTACGAGGCGCTGGAGAAGACGCTCGGTCTCTTCGCCATCGTCGCCGTCGCCTGGCTCGGCACCATCACCGCCGATCTCGGCATCGCCAAGCCGCTCGGTCTCGCTCCGCCGGGGATCGAGTTCAAGCGGGCGCATCTGCCGGACGTCAATCCGGTCGGGCTCGGCTCGATGGGGCTCGCCACCGCGCTGGCGCTGATCGCCGTCACCGGCCATTTCGGGGTGATCGCCCAAGCCTTCGCCCCCTTCGTGGCGCTCGCCACGGCGCTCGTCGCGGTGCCGTTCCTCGCCTGGGCGACCGGCGGGCGGTGGTATCTCGCCCGCGAGCCGGAGAAGGACTGGGCGAGCCGCTCGACCATCCGCTGCTCGGTCTGCGAGCACGACTTCGAGCCCGAGGACAGCGCCCATTGCCCGGCCTACGACGCGCCGATCTGCTCGCTGTGCTGCTCGCTCGACGCCCGCTGCCGCGACCAGTGCAAGCCGCAGGCACGCATCTCGGCGCAGGCGCGGGAATGGACGCGGACGCTGCTGCCCGAGCCGATCGCCCGACGCCTGTCGCCGCGGCTGCTCGAGTACGTCGCCATCCTGTCGCTGATCGTCGCGGCGATCGGCCTCGTGCTGCTGGTCATCCACTTCCAGTCCGACCCGCGCGATCCGGCGATCGAGGCGGCGCTGACGCGGGCGCTGTGGGCGGCCTTCTTCGTGCTGATCATCGTCGCCGGCGTCGTCGCCTGGTTCTTCGTGCTGGCGCACGAGAGCCGCCGCGTCGCGGAAGAAGAATCCGCGCGTCAGACCGGCCTGCTGCTCGACGAGATCGAGGCGCACGAGCGCACCGACGCCGAGCTGCAGAAGGCGAAGGAGGCGGCGGAGGCGGCGAACTTCGCCAAGAGCCGCTATCTCGTCGGGCTCTCCCACGAGTTGCGCACGCCGCTCAACGCCGTGCTCGGCTATGCCCAGGTGCTCGAGCGCGACGCCGGGCTGTCGGAGGGCCGCGCCCATTCGGTCAAGGTGATCCGCCGTTCGGCCGAGCATCTCTCCGGCCTGATCGACGGGCTCCTCGACATTTCCAAGATCGAGGCCGGGCGGCTCGAGCTTGCCCGCGACGAGATCCGCTTCGCCGAGTTCCTCGAGAGCCTCGTCGAGATGTTCCGGCCGCAGGCCGAGGCCAAGGGCCTCGCCTTCCGCTTCACCCGGCCGACGAAACTGCCCGATGTGGTGGCGACCGACGAGAAGCGGCTCAGGCAGGTGCTGGTCAATCTGCTCTCCAACGCGGTCAAGTTCACGTCGCGCGGCGAGGTTCATTTCGACGTCGCGATGCGCCACGAGATCGCGACCTTCACCGTCACCGACACCGGCATGGGCATCGCCGAAGGCGAGATCGACCGCATCTTCGATCCCTTCGAGCGCGGCGCGGCGGCGGCGAAGAAACCCGGTCTCGGCCTCGGGCTCACCATCACCAAGATGATCGTCACGGTGATGGGCGGCGACGTCCGGGTCGACAGCCGGGCGGGCGAGGGCGCGCGCTTCCGCGTCCGCATGCATCTCTCGGTCGTCGCCCGGCCGGTGGCGCTGCCGGCGGTGCCGACGGTCACCGGCTACGAGGGGCGGCGGCGGTCGATCCTGGTGGTCGACGACAACGACGATCACCGCGATCTGCTGAAGCGCGTCCTGGTGCCGATCGGCTTCGAAGTCGCCGAGGCGGTCGACGGGGCGGCCTGTCTCGACGCGGTGCGGAAGGCGCCGCCCGACCTGATCCTGCTCGACATCTCGATGCCGGGCATGACCGGCTGGGAGGTGGCGGTGGCGCTGCGCGCGGGAGGGTACGGCGGGCGGATCGTCATCCTCTCGGCCAACGTCGGCGACAGCCGGCCGCCGGAGGTGGAAGTGGCGCCGCACGACGACGTGGTGGCGAAGCCCTTCGATCTCGCTCGTCTGCTCGACCGACTGCAGCTCCACCTCGATCTCGTCTGGTTGGAGGCGGGGGAGGAGCCGGCTGTCACTGCTGCGCCCGCCGCGCCGGCGCCCGCCGTTGCCACGACGCCTCCCGCCGACGATCGGCCGACGGCGGCGGAGGCGATCGATCTGCTGCAATGGGCGCGGATCGGCTATGTTCGCGGCGTGGCGGGCAAGCTCGCGGCGATCGAGGCGGAGATCCGCGCGGCGGGCGGCGAGCCGGGGCGGCGGATGATCGATCTGGCGCGGGCCGCCGAGACCTTCGACATGGCGCGGCTCGTCGCGCTGCTGGAGACCGACGATGGCTGCTGACAGACCGGCGGAGAGCCGCGACATCGTCCTCGTCGTCGACGACAACCCCGACACGCTCGGCTTCCTCACCGAGACGCTGGAGGGGCAGGGCGCCATGGTGCTGGTCGCCACGGGGGGCGAGCAGGCGCTGGCGATCGTCGAGCGGATCACCCCGGACGTCATCCTGATGGACGCCGTCATGCCCGACATCGACGGCTTCGAGACGACGCGGCGGCTGAAGCGGCTCGCCGCCACCGCCGACGTGCCGATCATCTTCATGACCGGGCTCTCGGAGACCGAACACATCGTCGAGGGGCTGGAGGCGGGCGGCGTCGACTACGTCACCAAGCCGATCGTCCTCGACGAGCTGACGGCGCGCATCCGCGTCCATCTCGCCAATGCCCGGCGCGAGCGCTCGGCGCGGCTGGCGCTCGACGGCGCGGGGCGGTTCCTGCTCGCGACCGACGCGACCGGCCGCATCGCCTGGGCGACGCCGCAGGCGGTCAAGCTGATCGGCGAGATCGGCGGCGAGGCCGGCGGCCTTCCCATGGCGGTGCGCGAACGGCTGGTGGCGGCGATGGCGGCGGGTGCGGCGGTGGCCGACCTCGTGCCGATCGGCGAGAGCGGCAACCGGCGCATCCAGCTGACGCCGCTCGGCCGGGCCGGCGAGGACGAATGGCTGTGGCGGCTGATGTGCGACGAGGTCGGCGGCGACGAGGCGGCGCTGCGCCGTCGCTTCGGCCTGACGGCGCGCGAGGCCGAGGTCTGCCTCTGGGTGGCGCGCGGCAAGCCGAACCGCGACATCGCCGACATTCTCGGCCTGTCGCCCCGCACCGTGAACAAGCACCTCGAGACGGTCTTCGCCAAGCTCGGCGTCGAGAATCGCGCCTCCGCCGCCGTCATGGCGCTGCGGGCGATCGAGGCGGGGTAGGGGCGGGGGAGAACGACTGGCGCAGAGGTGGCGAAATGCCTATGAGAGGTCACGCATGTCCTCTCGCGCGAGATCCGCCATGACCGACACCGCCGCAACGCCTGCCTCTGCTCCTTCGCCGGCTCCCGCCGCTCCCTTCGTCGCCCGTGTGCCGACCGCGCTCTTCGGCGCGGTGCTCGGCATCGGCGGGCTCGCCAACGGCTGGCGGGTGGCGGCGCGGCTGTGGGGCGTGCCGAGCCTCGTCGGCGATGCGCTGGCGGTGGTCGCCTTCCTCGTCTGGGCGAGCGTCGCGACGCTGGTCGTGCTGAAATGGGTGAAGGCGCGGACGGCGGCGCGCGGTGAGCTGGCGCATCCGGTGATGGGCGGCTTCGTCGCGCTCGCCGGGGTCGCCACCATGGTCGCCGGCATCGCCATCCAGCCGGTCGTCGCGCCGCTCGGCATCGTCCTGATGATCGTCGGCCTCGTCTTCCAGGGCCTGTTCGCGACGTGGTTCGTCGGGCGGCTGCTGCAGGGCGGGCGCGAGATCGCGACGGCGACGCCGGTCTTGTTCCTGCCGACGGTCGGCGGCGGTTTCGTCGCCGGCATGGCGCTGGCGGCCCTCGGCCTGCGCGATGCCTCGGCCATGGCCTTCGGCATCGGCTTCGTCACCTGGCTGGTGATCGAGGGCGTGATCTGGCAGCGGCTGCTGCACGGACCGGCGCTGCCGGTGCCGCTGCGCGCGTCGATGGGTATCGAGATGGCGCCGCCGGCCGTCGGTCTCGTCGCCTATCTGGCGGCCAACGGGGGCAACGTCGACGTCATCGCGCTGGTGCTCTTCGGCGTGGCGCTTCTGTGGGCCGCGGTGGCGGTCCGCAACTTCGGCTGGGTGTCGGAACAGCCCTTCGGCGCGCCGTGGTGGGCGTGGTCGTTCGGCGTCTCGGCGCTGCCGACGGGGGCGATGCGCCTCGCCGAGGCCGGCGCGCCGACCGCGGCGCTCTTGGCACCGGGCCTCTTCCTCGTCGCCAACCTGATCATCGGTCTCTTCGCCGGGCGGTCGCTGGCGATGATCCTGCGCGGCACCTACGTGCCGCCGATGCCGCCGGCTCCTCCGCCGCAGGCGTGAAGACGGCTTGAAACGACGACGCCCGAAGGCCTGCCTTCGGGCGTCGATGTCTCGGTGTATGGCCGAAGATCGCGCGGTCAGTTCACCGGCTGGTGGCGGACGCGGAGCGAGCCGTCGTCGGCCTCGAAGAACGTCTCCTCGACCTGCGGGTGCCTGAGCGGCATACCGGTGTCGTCGGGGATGAGGTTCTGTTCGGAAACGTAGGCGACGTATTCGTTTTCCGCGTTCTCGGCATAGAGGTGGTAGAACGGCTGATCCCTGGACGGACGGACGTCCTCCGGGATCGCTTCCCACCATTCCTCGGTGTTGCAGAACATCGGATCGACGTCGAAGACGACGCCCCGGAACGGGTAGACCCGGTGGCGGACCACCTGACCGATGCCGTATTTGGCGAAGCGGATCTTGGATTCGACCGTCAACGCATCACTCCCGCGTGCCTCGGCGCCCTCGAGGGGGCCGCGCGCGCTCTACGCGAATTTGCGCAGCAAAAACTTCACGAGGGGGGCGCGAGAGTCAAGCGCTCGCCGCGATGTGGGCGTGTCTCAACCGATTGAAATGCGAAATCTCTTGCATGAAGCGTAAGAATTTACCCCGTCCGAGGGCTCGGACGGGGTAAACGGGCGTTCGTCGTCTTGTTCGGCGGCGAACAACGCGATGTCTCACAGACCGTAGGCGGCGGCGAGATCCGGGTCCTTGGAGGCGACGAGCTTCGCCAGATCGACGATGACCTTGGCCTGTTTCCAGGTGGCGTCGTCCTGCATCTTGCCGTCGATCATCACTGCGCCGGTGCCGTCGGGCATGGCGTCGAGGATCTTCTTGGCGAAGGCGACCTCGCCCGGATCGGGCGAGAAGACGCGCTTGGCGATGTCGATCTGGGTCGGGTGCAGCGACCAGGCGCCGAGGCAGCCCATCAGGAAGGCGTTGCGGAACTGCGCCTCGCAGGCGGCGAGGTCGGAGAAGTCGCCGAAGGGGCCGTAGAAGGCCTTGATGCCGGCCGACTGGCAGGCGTCGACCATCTTGGCCACCGTGTAGTGCCAGAGATCCTGCTGGAAGCGGGTGCGCGGGGCGTCGCCGTTCGCATCCTGCAGCACCTGATATTCGGGATGGCCGCCGCCGACGCGGGTCGTCTTCATGCCGCGCGAGGCGGCGAGATCGGCCGGGCCGAGGCTCATGCCGTGCATGCGGGGGGAGGCGGTCGCGATCTTCTCGACGTTCTTGACGCCCTCGGCGGTCTCGAGGATGGCGTGGATCAGGATCGGCTTCTTCACCCCGTGCTTCGCCTCGAGCTGGGCGAGGAGCTGGTCGAGGAAGTGGATGTCCCACGGGCCCTCGACCTTCGGCAGCATGATCACGTCCAGCTTGTCGCCCAGTTCGGCGACGATCTCGGTGACGTCGTCGAGCACCCAGGGCGAGTTCAGGCAGTTGATGCGGGTCCAGAGACCGGTGCCCAGCGCCGCGAAGTCCGTCGCCTTGCCCATCTCGATGAAGCCCTTGCGGGCAGCGATCTTCTGATCGGCGGGGATGGCGTCCTCGAGGTTGCCCAGCACCACGTCGACCTTGGCGGCGAGTTCCGGCACCTTGGCGCGGACCTTCTCCATGTGCGGCGGCACGAAGTGGATCATGCGCTCGAGCGTCACCGGCAGCTCGCGGAAGGGCTCCGGCGCGCCGATGGCGAGGGGCTTGAAGAAGGCGCGGGGGGTCTTCTCGGTCATGGCGGCGTCCTCCGGATCAGTCTCTTGCTGCGCTGCAATGCGAAACGTTTGAATGGTCCTAGATCGGTCCGATGCGTCGCACAACTGACTGAAAGTCTGATAGGCGCGCCGCGCATGGGTCGGACGGGGCTTTCGGGGCTCGGCGGCGTTGACAGGGGCGGGGGCGAAACGCCATCGTCCGGCCTCGGTCCATGGCGGGAATGCCGGCGACCCGCGCCGATTTCTCGACATTTCCCCGCCGGAGCCCCATGGAACAGGTCGTCAATCTCGCCATGCCGTTCTTCGGCCTGATCTTCATCGGCTGGGCGTGCGGCAAATTGCGCGTGCTGCCGGTCGAGGGGCTGGGCTGGCTCAACTTCTTCATCGTCTACGTGTCGCTGCCGGCGCTGTTCTTCCAGCTGCTGTCGCGCACGCCGGTCGAGCAGCTGACGCGCTGGAGCTTCGTGGCGACGACGACCGCCTCGACCTTCGCGATGTTCTGCCTCGCCTTCGTCGTCGGCATGCTCTTCAACAAGGGCGACATGCGCGCCGCCGCGATCACCGCGACCGGCGGGGCCTATTCGAACATCGGCTACATGGGACCGGGCGTGACGCTGGCGACGCTCGGGGCGCAGGCGACGGTGCCGACCGCGCTGGTCTTCTGCTTCGACAACGCGATCTTCTTCATCATGGTGCCGCTGCTGATGGCGATCGCCGGCGAGCGGCAGAGCCCGTGGTCGACGGCGCAGATCATCGCCAGGCGCATCTTCCTGCACCCGTTCATCCTCGCCACCATCGTCGGCGTCGGGGCGGCGGTGACGGGGCTGCGTCCGCCGATCTTCGTCGACAAGATGCTGACTTCGCTGATGCAGGCGGCCGCCCCCTGCGCGCTCTTCGCCATGGGCGTGACGGTGGGCCTGCGCCCGCTCGAGCGGATCACCGCCGAGATCCCGGTGGTGCTGACGATCAAGCTGGTGCTGCACCCGATCGTCGTCTTCTCGGCGCTGTGGTGGATCGGCGGGATCGATCCGATCTGGACGATGACGGCGCTGCTGATGGCCAGCCTGCCGCCGGCGCTCGGCGTCTATGTGCTGGCGCAGCAGTACCATTCGCACGTGCCGACGGCCTCGGCGATCGTGCTGATCGGCACGCTGGTGTCGGTCGCGACACTGACGGCGGCGCTGTGGTTCGTCACCCACGATCCGCTGGGGATCGGCGTCGTCGTCGGGCATTGAGGGCAGCACGGCGAGGCGCGGACGCGGTCTCCCGGCTCGTCTCGGCCTTCGCGGATCCGACGACCCTCGCATCCGGTCCTCTCCCCCCTCGAGGGGGAGAGACAGAGAGGGGGGGCGCTGCGTCGCGATCGGGATTTGAGTCGACGGGGAGCCGCCGTTGCCCCCCTCCCTGTCCCTCCCCCTCGCGGGGGGAGGGAACGATGCGGCGACCGCATTCAAAGCATCGGCGACGGAATTCGCAACGTCGTCGCGTGCGACCCTCACGCCTTCGGCAACGCCCCGCCGCGCATCATCGCCGGGGCGATCAGGCTCGGCGTCAGGCCTTCGCGCATGACGAGGCGACGCAGCGGGCCGACGCGGGCCGCGAGGAAGAAGCCCAGCGCGCGCGCCGCCTGCACCGGCAGGAGATCCGACATCAGCGCCCGATTGGCGACGTCGACGCCGCGGGTACGGGTCTCGACGTCGAGGCGGCGGGCGCGCTCATAACGGCCGAGCATGGCGTCGCCGCCGAGGTCGTCGCCCTCGGCCAGCGCCTTGGCGGCGCATTCGCCGAGGCTCGCGACGTCGCGAAGCGTCAGATTGAGCCCCTGGGCGCCGATCGGCGGGAAGGTGTGGGCGGTCTCGCCGATCAGCGCGATGCGGCGGGCGCCGTAGCGCTCGGCGATGAGGGAGGCGAGCGGCCAGACCTGACGGCCGGGCTCGACCGCCATCTTGCCGTAGGCGGACCGCGAGCGGCGCTCGAGCTCGCGCGCGAGTTCCGCGTCGGGCATCGCCTTCAGCCGCTCGGCCTCGTCCGGCGTCTCGATCAGCACCACCGAGGAGCGGTTGCCACCGGGCAGCGGCACCAGCACGAAGGGGCCGGTGCGGGTGTGGAACTCGGTCGAGACGTCGCGGTGCGGCACCTCGTGGGAGAGGTTCAGCACCAGCGCCGACTGGGGATGCGCCCAGGTCTTGGTCCCGATGCCGGCCGCCTCGCGCAGTCGCGAGTGCTTGCCGTCGGCGGCGACCGCGAGGCGGGCGGAGACGGTGACGCCCGAGGGCGTGACGAGTTCGACCCGGTCGACGAGCGGGCGGACGGTCTCGACCGGCTCTGCGACGCGGACGATTCGCGGATGGCCGGCGATCTTGGCGTCGAGGATGGCGGTGAGGTCGCGGTTGACGATGTTGACGCCGAAGGAGGGGCGGTCGATCTCGCTGGCGTGGAACGTCGCCTCGGGCGCGCGGATCAGCCGGTCGGTCGCATCGACGAGACGCATGGTGGCGAGGTCGGCGCCGGCGGCGGCGATCTTCTCCCAGACGCCGAGGGTCTCGAGGAAGTCGACCGAGCCGCCGAGCAGCGCCGTGGTGCGGACGTCGTCGGGCCGGGTCGGCGGGGCGAGAAGCGCGGTGACGAGGCCCATCTCGGCGAAGAGCGCCGCGGCGGCGAGGCCGGCGGGACCGGCACCGACGACGGCGACGTCGAACAGGCGGTCGGCGGCGGGGGCGGGGCTCGTCATGGCGGGTCTCTCGAGGGTCGATCGGGCGGCGGAGCATGCGGCAGGGCGGGGATCCACGCAAGCGGCGAGGCGATCCGTGGTGGGCGTGCCGGAGCGGGCGAGCTGACCGCGGCGATGGTCGACATGGGCCGCGGGCCTGCGACGAATCGCGCGCAATCCGGGCTTCCATCCTTCCATGTTCATGATATGTTCCG